>NZ_JAQTWL010000063.1 GCF_028689295.1 Rhodoferax sp. | reverse complement strand
TTACAATTTGACGTTGTTGCCGGCAATTTTTATGGTCAGGCAGCATGTCTTGTGGTTGGCATGGTATTTGTCAAATTGGCACACGTTGCCACACAAGCAGGGATCGGCAAGGCGGCTCAAATAGAGAACGCCATCAAACAAAAATACAGGGCTGAAGATGCTCATCGACAAAAAATTACCAGAGTACTGCGGCGAGCTGCAACCGCACAGGTTGTGGCGCAATCATCGGTTTTTTGGTCGGCCATAAAAGCAATCGTTGCAGCAGAACTGCACGTGCGTTCCATTGTCAAATCGGTCCTGTGCATGGTGACCGACACGCTCACGCCAAAGCTTTCTCCGTGCCCGCCAGCCGCCTGCGCGTGAGCGTCGTCGGGTTATCGATCCCGTCCGCCGACTGCGTGGGCGCGCAAAACCTCCAAGAATCTCGCTGGGATCAACTTTCAAAAGTTGATCAGAATGCAAAGTTTGGAACTCCTGGCTGCCGCGGATGTTGCAGCAATACTCAAGATCAGTGAAGCATCCATTTGGAATTGGCAATACGGGCGCAAAACGCCGCCTGTCGGCTTCCCTCCCCCTGTAAAAATTGGCGCCTCGGTTCGGTGGCGGTCATCGGACATCCAGGTTTTCATCGCGGGTTTGTCACTTACGACCACCGGTCGAATCCCACTGCCTGGACCGTTGCAGCCCGCCATGACGATGGTAGTTCTGGCTAAGCCAGTGCGTGGCCGTGGTCGGCCTCGCAAGGTTCAGCCTGGCAGGCTGGGTTGATGCGTCAAAAAAGGACCTTTGAAGAAAACCTGGCCCTGGCCAAAGCAAGGGGGCAACGAACTTCGACGCTGCAAACAGTTGTTGCAGAAAGGTCTTTGGAGGTGCAGTTGCCATTGTGGGCGGAGGTTTGCCGGGGTGTTCCCAATAGCGTCCTGCGATCGGCACTTTTTGGCGTGGTGCGACGAGGCCCAAGGTCTTTCCAGCAACGCGTGCAAAAGGCCAGCGTCGACGGTGTGAAGATCATTCACACCGGGCCGCAACTGGATCAGGCGGATCTGGATGTCTGGGAACAAGCTCTGCAGTTGGCCAGAACCGGTGGGCTTGGGTGCCGGATTCAGTTCACTGCCTCACACTTCTTGAAGTGCATTGACCGCGGCAACGGCAAAAGTCAGCATGAATGGCTCAAAGGGGCATTCGCACGGCTGGCGGCCAGCGTGGTGGAAATCAAGGATGCGCACCGAGCATATTTCGGCGCAATCCTGCACCACGGTGGCAGGGATGATCAGACTGGCCGCTACGTCATTGAGATGAACCCGAAAATCATCGAGCTCTATGGCCTTGACGGCTGGTCAAGTGTGGAATTTGGCCAGCGCATGGCGCTGAAAAAGCGGCCGCTTGCCCAGTGGCTACACGGCTATTACAGCTCCCATGCCAAGCCCTTCCCCGTCAAAGTCGAAACCCTGCAGCGGCTGTGTGGCAGTCAAAATTCCAGCCTCAAGGGGTTCAAGCAGGACCTAAAGTCAGCCCTGGAAAAACTGGAAGAAGTCACCAACTGGGCTTGGAAAATCGATGCTTCAGACTTGGTGCACCTGTCAAAAATGCCAACGGCAAGTCAATCAAGGCACCTGCTCAAGCGTGGTCGATTTCGCGGATTGCCGTGAAACAGAACCCCAAATCAAACGACAGTAACCCAGTTGTCCAGCTGCAAACCAGGCACCTTGGCAAACTCGCGAGTGATGTTGGTGACCAGCAGGGCCTGTTGGCTCAGGGCGTGAGCGGCAATCATGGTGTCCGGCGAGCCGATGGGTGTGCGTGCCACGGCGCTCCGGGGCAGCCCGATGCAGGGGCAGTTTTGAACGCCGCAGATTAGAGATAGATTAAAGACAGATTAGCTGCTTTTTGCTCCACTCCCAAGCCATTGATTTGCCTTGAGATTTTGACAATTTTTACGTTCTCGCGGTATGTGCTATGCCGTGCGCCGGTACATGCTATGCCGTGGTTTGGTATGCGCTATGCCGTGCCGGTATGTGCTATGCCGTGTTCGCCGGTATGTGCTGTGCCGTGGTTTTGTGGATAACTTTTGCCGTCCGGCTGCTGGCCTCTCACTCCGCCAGACCCGAGTAGTTGAGCTGTATGCACGGGAGCGCGACGCGACGATTTGTTCATTTGCAGTCCAGCGGTATCAAGCACCAGCCAAACAGGCCGGTGTCTTTTTTCCAACTGGAGTAGATCGTGCACTTCCAAACAACCAAGCCTACCAAATCACTCAAAAAGCTGGTCACGCCTGTCATCTCGGGCATGGCCGCACTGGTATCCCAGATGGCCTACGCTGGCCCAGCCCTGCCCTGGGACGGCCCGATCACCACGGTGGTCAACAACCTGACTGGGCCTGTGGCCACCGGCATTTCGACCGTGGCCTTCCTGGCAGCAGGTGCAGCGCTGATTTTTGGCGGTGACGACCTGGGTGGCATTGCCAAGAAACTGTTGTACGTGGTGCTCGGTGTGGCGCTGATCGTTTTTGGCGCCAACTTCCTGAGCATGATCGGCCTGGTCAACAGCGGTGCGTTGATCTGACGGTCCGTCGTTTCTGATCGCAAATCGTGGCTGACCAAAATTCAGACAACGGCACTGATTTTTCAGTGCCGCTGCATCAATCCATGCTCAGGCCCATGCTGCTGCTCGGTGCTGAGCGCGAACTGATCCTGGCACTGGGAATCGTGGCCGGCGTGTTCATTGTTTCCTTGTTTCAACTGTGGGCAGCCATTTTCGGTCTGGCTTTGTGGGCCGTCGGCGCCTGGGTGTTGACGCGTGCCGCCAGCTTTGACCCCCAACTCTCCAAGACGTTCGGGCGCAGTTTGCGATACCGCAAGCTGTACAAGCGTGCAGCCACCCCATTTGCCTCGCCCCGCACCTTTGGAGACTGACCATGTTCTTGAAAGAATTTCGCAGCCATGCCCAAGGGCTTCCCGATCTGCTGCCCTGGGCGGCGCTGATCGACAACGGCGTGGTGCTCACCAAATCTGGCGGTTTGCTGGCGGGTTTTGAATTTCGCGGTCCGGATCTGGACAGTGCCACCAAAGAAGAGTTGGCGGCGGTGTCGGCACGCATCAATGCGGCCCTGGCACTTGACGATGGCTGGAGCATGCATGTGGATGCCGTGCGCCGCCAATCCCCTGGTTACCCAACAAGCGGCGCATTTCCAGACCGCACCACCCGCCTGCTGGACGATTGTCGCCGTCTCGCACATGAAGGCGAATGGGCTGGCTTTCAAAGTGACTACAAACTTGTCTTGTGCTGGCACCCAGACCCTGATGCCGCGGCCAAAACCGAAATGCTGTTTGTGGATGGCGCGCAAAAGACCGGTGTGGCAGAGCGCAGCTTGATCCGTTTCATAGCCGCACTGGCCGAAATTGAATCACGGCTGGCGGGTACGCTCAAAATCCGTCGCCTGGGGGACGAAATCGACA
>NZ_JAQTWL010000017.1 GCF_028689295.1 Rhodoferax sp. | reverse complement strand
GTCGTTTCCGGCGTCGTTTCCGGCGTCGTCTCCGGCGTCGTCTCCGGCGTCGTCTCAGGCGTAGTTTCCGGCGTCGTTTCCGGTGTCGTTTCCGGTGTCGTTTCCGGTGTCGTTTCCGGTGTCGTTTCAGGCGTAGTTTCCGGTGTCGTCTCAGGAATTTCAAACTGAAGATTTCTTGGAAGGTCAACTATCGACCGTGGCTCAAAGCTGTAGTTGTAAGCCAATGGGTCAACCCCCTCAACAATGCGAACGAGTTGCACAAAAGTGCTACCACCATCAGCATTACCAGCGCCGCCGGTTAAACCAGCGGCCGGGGCTTCCAGCTCAGTGCTCAGGTCAGTGCCGCGCTCCAGGGACTGGATGACCGATTCGGCGGTGGCGCCGGGGTCGGTCACAGCACTGTCTTGCGCGGTGGGGCGCTGATCTGACTCAGTCACGTTGTCGTCCAGGCGTATGACTTGGCCTGAGGCCACGGCCAGCAAGCGGCCGTCTCCCATCAGGAGTTCAACTTGCACATCACCGACGGAGCGGATGGTTTCGCCTTTTTGCAGGACGTCGCCAGCCTTGAGCGCGCGGCTAACGCCTTGCTCGTTGACGGCAAAGGCAGTGCCAGTACCTTTGATGGCTGCGACAGTAGCGATTTGGGCCATGATGATCTCCAGTAAAAATGAAAATTGAGCGGGTGCACTCAATTTATGAATTTGTGTGGGACATAGATTAATGCACGGCAAACGCGCTGGCTATTGGACTTAAGTACAAATTTGCAGCGCATGCGTCGGGTAGCGGACGGGTTGCACACCATTCAAAGCGTCCAGTCGTATGCGATCGTGATGGGGGCGTGGTCTGAAAACTTCTCGGCCTTGTAGATTGAAACCGTCCTGGCACCTGAAGCCAAACCGTTGGTCGCCAGGTGGTAGTCGAGGCGCCAGCCGACGTTCTTGGCGTAGGCTTGGCCCCGGTTGCTCCACCAGGTGTATGCCTCGTCGGTGGTGCCGGGATGCAGGCGGCGGTATACATCGACCAGACCGCCATCACTGAGCAGCTTGCTCATCCAGGCACGTTCCTCGGGCAGGAAGCCCGAGTTCTTCTGATTGCTCTTCCAGTTCTTCAGGTCGATTTCCTGGTGGGCAATGTTGACATCGCCGCACAGCACAAACTCGCGCTCGGTCTTCAGCCGCTGCAAATACGGGTAGATCGCGTCAAGAAATCTGAACTTGACCCGCTGCCGGTCTTCGCCCGACGAACCGCTGGGAAAATAGCAACTGATGATGGAACGCTTGGTGCCAGCGCTGTCAAAACGCAACTCAACGTAGCGGCCCTCGGCATCGAACTCTGGCACGCCCATGCCGGTGATGACGTCGCTGGGTTCCCGGCGGCTGTAGATGCCGACGCCAGAGTAGCCCTTTTTTTCGGCAAAATGAAAGTAACCGCGCAGATTGGCCAGCTGGTCAAAGCGCCCCGCCACATCGTCGGCCCGGGCCTTGATTTCCTGCACGCAAATACAATCGGGCGCGGTCTGCCCGACCCAGGCTTGCAAGCCTTTGCTGCTGGCCGAGCGGATACCATTGAGATTGAGGCTGGTTAATTTGAACAAGGACTTTTCCATGACTGAACGAAATGAGCCCCAAGCTGTCAAAAGGCCAGGCCAGGAGGCGCTGGCGCTGGAATTCGTTCAGTTTGCGGTGGATTGCGGGGTACTGCGCTTTGGCGAATTCAAGACCAAGGCGGGGCGGTTGAGCCCTTATTTTTTCAACGCCGGCCTGTTCGACGATGGCGCCAAACTGGGTCGCTTGGCGCAATTTTATGCGCAGCGCCTGCTTGGCAGCGGTCTTGAATTCGACATGATTTTCGGCCCGGCCTACAAGGGCATTCCGCTGGGGGCAGCGCTGGCGGTGGAACTGGCCCGCATGGGCCGCAACGTGCCGTTTGCCTACAACCGAAAGGAAGCCAAAGACCATGGCGAGGGCGGCAGCTTGGTGGGCGCGCCGCTGCATGGCCGTATTTTGATCGTGGACGACGTCATGTCCGCAGGCACGGCGGTGCGCGAATCCATTGACCTGATCCAGTCTGCCGGCGCCAGGGCGCACGCCGTGGTCATCGCCCTGGACCGGCAGGAAAAGGCAACTGAAAATGGCATGGATGTGAACCACAGCGCGGTGCAATATGTGCAGCAGCAAATGGGCCTGCAGGTCTGTGCCATTGCCCGGCTCGACGACCTGCTGCATTACCTGGCGCAGCACCGGGTGCCCGGCCTGGCCGACGCCCACCAGCGGGTGCAGGCCTACCGTGAGCGCTACGGCACCAGCGAGGACGCGGCATGCCAATAACAGCACGCACGACGCGCATCTCCCGGCTTCGTGCCGCCTGTGCCGGGCTTACGCTGGCGGCGTTCTGCGCAGAACTATGTGCCCAATCCGCGACGGGCAGCCAGATTTACACCTGTGTGGATGTCAAAGGGCGCAAGCTCACCTCTGACCGGCCCATCGTGCAATGTCTGGATCGCGAACAAACCATCCTCAACCCGAGCGGTACCGTCAAAGCCAAGCTGGGACCCGTGCTGACCGCCGCCGAACGCAGCCAGGTTGAGGCAGCAAGAAATGCTGAGCTGAAGGAACTCGCCCGCAGGGAAGAAGAAAAAAGTCTGAACCGGTCCCTGCTGATCCGCTACCCCAATCAAGACGCGCACCAAAAAGAACGGGCAGATGCAGTGGCCCAACTCATGCTGGTCAGGCAGGCAGCAACAGCGCGTGTGGCGGTGCTGCGTGCCGAACGCGCCAAACTGGATGAAGAAATGGCGTTTTATGCCAAGGACCCCAGCAGAGCGCCGCCCAAGTTGCTACAACAGGTCAATGAACTGTCGCAAACTCTGGCAGCGCAAGAGCGTTTTCTGTCCGATCAGGGCAGCGAAATCGAGCGGGTCAACGCGCGCTTCGATCAGGAACGCGAACGCCTGGTGCCACTGTGGCAGGCCAGGCTGGACGGCGGGTCACCAGCGCGCACGCGCTGAATTCGCAAAACTCTGCGCCGACGTGGCGCGATCCCGCTGTGAGTGCTTATGAGAGCTTTTGCAACAACAAGGCATTGACCTGTTGCGGATTGGCTTTGCCCTGGCTGCCTTTCATGATCTGCCCCACCAGCGCGTTGAGCGCCTTGGCATTGCCAGCGCGGTATTGCTCCACGTTTTTCGGGTTCGCGGCCAGCACGGTATCCACAATTTTTTCCAGCGCGCCGGTGTCGTTCATTTGCTTGAGGCCCTTGGCCTCAATGACCGCATCGACTGTGGCCTGCGGGTCTGACCACAGCGCATCGAGCACCTGGCGCGCGGCGTTGTTCGAAATGGTGCCGTCCTGGATGCGACTGACCAGCTGCGCCAACTGGGCCGGGCTGATCGGGCAAGCGCTGATGTCGGCCTCGGCCAAGTTGAGCCGGCGAGACACCTCGCCCATGATCCAGTTGCCCACCATCTTGGGCTGACCGCAGGCCTGGGTCGCGGCTTCAAAATAGGCCGCCACTTCGCGGCTTTGTGTGAGCGTCGTTGCGTCGTAGTCCGACAGGCCGTAGTCGCGCACAAAACGCTGCGCCATCACGCGCGGCAGCTCGGTCATTTCGCTGCGCACCCGCTCCACCCACTCGGACGAAATCACCAGCGGTGGCAGATCGGGGTCGGGGAAATAGCGGTAGTCGGCGGCGTCTTCCTTGGTGCGCATGGCACGCGTCTCACCCGTGTCCGGGTTGAACAGCACCGTGGCCTGCTGGATGGCGCGGCCGTCTTCAAGTTCTTCAATTTGCCAACGAATCTCAAAGTCGATGGCCTGTTGCATGAACTTGAAACTGTTCAGGTTCTTGATCTCGCGGCGCGTGCCCAATGGCGCGCCGGGTTTGCGCACCGACACGTTGGCGTCGCAGCGGAACGAGCCTTCCTGCATGTTGCCGTCGCAAATGCCGATCCAGGTCACGATCTTGTGCAGCTCCTTGGCGTAGGCCACGGCCTCTGCAGTGGAGCGCATGTCAGGTTCGGTGACGATCTCGAGCAGCGGTGTGCCGGCTCGGTTCAGGTCGATGCCGGTCTGGCCGATGAAGTCCTCATGCAGCGACTTGCCCGCGTCTTCCTCAAGGTGGGCGCGCACCAGGCGCACCGATTTTTTCTCGTCACCGAGGTAAAACTCGACCGCGCCGCCCTGCACCACCGGGATCTCGAACTGGCTGATCTGGTAGCCCTTGGGCAGGTCGGGGTAGAAGTAGTTTTTGCGGGCAAAAATGCTGCGCTCGGCAATGTGCGAACCCACGGCCAGGCCGAACTCGATGGCGCGTTCCACCGCGCCCTTGTTCATCACCGGCAGGGTGCCGGGCAGGGCCAAGTCCACGGCGCAGGCCTGGGTGTTGGGCTCGGCGCCGAAGGCGGTCGGCGCGCGGCTGAAAATCTTGGACTGGGTGGAGAGCTGGGCGTGGGTCTCGAAGCCGATGACGACTTCGTAACCCATGATCAGCAGGGATGAGGTGACAGGTTTGTCATCTTGGAAAGTGGTGTTCATCTTCAGATTCCTTGCGGCTTCGCGGTATGCCAATCGGTGGCTTGCTGGAAGCGGTGGGCGACGTTGAGCAGGCGCGACTCGCTCAGATAGTTGCCGATCAGCTGCATGCCCACCGGCATCTTCCCGGCGCCAAAACCCACCGGCAGACTCATGCCGGGCAAACCCGCCAGCGAACCGGGCAAGGTGAAGATGTCGGCCAGGTAGTCGGCCAGGGGGTCGCTGTGACCGCCGAGTTTCCAGGCCACGGTGGGCGTCACCGGCCCGGCAATCACGTCACACTGCTTGAAGGCCTGCTGAAAATCGTCGGCAATCATGCGGCGGATTTTTTGTGCCTGCAGGTAATAGGCATCGTAGTAGCCGTGGCTCAGCACATAGGTGCCGATCATGATGCGGCGTTTCACCTCGTCACCAAACCCTTGCGCCCGGGTTTGCAGGTACATGTCGTTGAGGTCGGTGTATTGTTTGGCCCGAAAGCCGAACTTGACACCGTCAAAACGGCTCAGGTTGCTCGACGCCTCAGCCGGCGCAATGATGTAGTACACCGGAATCGACAGCTCGGTGCGCGGCAGCGAAATGGGTACCAACCTAGCACCGAGTTGCTCCAATACCTTCAAGGCCGCATCGATGGCAGCGCGCACGTCGGGGGCCAGGCCTTCGCCAAAAAATTCGGCCGGAATGCCGATGCGCAGCCCGGCCAGGTCAGTGTTGAGGCTGCGCGTGAAGTCTTCGGCGGGCATGTCGAGCGAGGTCGAGTCGCGGTCGGGGTCGGGGCCGCACATGGCGCTGAGCATCAGGGCGCAGTCTTCGGCGCTGCGCGCCAGCGGCCCGGCCTGGTCGAGGCTGGAGGCAAAGGCCACCATGCCGTAGCGCGAGGCGCGACCGTAGGTGGGCTTGATGCCGGTGACGCCACAGAACGAGGCGGGTTGGCGGATCGAGCCGCCGGTGTCGGTGCCGGTGGCGGCCGGTGTCAGGCGCGCGGCCACGGCGGCGGCGCTGCCGCCCGAGGAACCGCCGGGAATGCAGCTGGTATCCCAGGGGTTTTTGACCGGACCATAAGCCGAGTTTTCAGTGGCCGAACCCATGGCGAATTCGTCGCAATTGAGCTTGCCCAGTGTCACGGCCCCGGCCTCGGCCAGCCTGGCCACGACCGTGGCATCAAACGGCGAGCGGTAGCCCTGGAGCATTTTGGAGCCCGCCGTGGTGGCGAAGTCGCGCGTGACAAAGATGTCCTTGTGCGCCAGCGGCACGCCGGTCAATGGCCCGGCGTTGCCGGCGGCCAGGCGCGCATCGGCGGCACGGGCTTGGGCCAGCGTGGTGTCGGGTTGCAGGTCCAGAAAAGTGCCGAGTTCGGCGTGGGCTGCGGCACGGCTCAGAAAGTACTGGGCCGTCTCGAGCGCCGAGACCTTGCGTTCGCGTAAGAGCGTGGCCAGTTGGGCCACCGTCAGATCGTGCAGATCGGAGGAGGTTTGCGTCATGATGAAGTATTCTTTTTGGTTTATTCAATCACCCTGGGCACCAGAAACAGGCCGGCATCGAGCGCTGGCGCATTGCGCATATTGGCTTCGCGCTGGTTGGGCTCGCTGGCGATGTCGTCGCGCAGGCGCAGCGCGACATCGCCCATGATTTCCACGGGATGCGCCAACGGCGTGATGCCGCTGGTGTCCACCGCGCGCATTTTTTCCACAATACCAAAAAAATCATTGAGTTGTGAGCACATGCGCTCGCGTTCATCGGGCTTAAGGCCCAGCCGCGCCAAATGCGCCAGTCGGTCGATATCAGCAAGGGAAATTGACATGGGTGTTCAATCGAAACAGGGTGTAAGTGAAGGCCAAAACATGGTTTTTAAAAAAGTTATGCACAGGCAATAGGGTATTATCCATCCCTTGAGCGGCAGCGTGCAGCAGCGCGACTTTAAGCCCAAAGTTAACCCATTTTGAACTCGTTACTT
Organism: Rhodoferax sp.; assembly: GCF_028689295.1. Lineage (GTDB taxonomy): Bacteria > Pseudomonadota > Gammaproteobacteria > Burkholderiales > Burkholderiaceae_C > Rhodoferax. The sequence goes on along the minus strand of NZ_JAQTWL010000017.1, from coordinate 57,470 downwards.
GGCGATATGCGGGCCGAAGCGCCCCATATGCCCAAAGGATTTACCCATGTTTGGATCATTTCGTCAGTATTTTTCGACTGACCTCGCCATTGACCTTGGCACCGCCAACACCCTGATTTACGTGCGCGACAAGGGCATCGTGCTCGACGAACCCTCGGTCGTCGCCATTCGTCACGAAGGTGGCCCGCAAGGCAAAAAGACGATTCAGGCGGTCGGCAAGGAAGCCAAGGCCATGCTGGGCAAAGTCCCTGGCAACATCGAAGCCATCCGCCCCATGAAAGACGGCGTGATTGCCGACTTTACGGTCACGGAGCAAATGCTCAAGCAGTTCATCAAGATGGTGCACCCGCGCTCGATCTTTCGCCCCAGCCCGCGCATCATCATCTGCGTGCCCTGCGGTTCCACCCAGGTCGAGCGCCGCGCCATCCGCGAAAGCGCCCTCGGTGCCGGTGCCAGCGATGTGTATCTGATCGAGGAACCCATGGCAGCCGCCATTGGCGCCGGTTTGCCGGTATCGGAGGCCAGTGGCTCCATGGTGGTCGATATCGGCGGCGGCACCACCGAAGTCGGCGTGATCTCGCTTGGCGGCATGGTGTACAAAGGCAGTGTCCGCGTTGGCGGCGACCGCTTCGATGAGGCCATCATCAACTACATACGGCGCAACTACGGCATGCTGATTGGCGAGCCCACTGCCGAAGCCATCAAGAAAAACATCGGCTCGGCCTTTCCGGGCAGCGAAGTGCGCGAGATGGAGGTGCGTGGCCGCAACTTGTCAGAGGGTGTGCCACGCAGCTTCACCATTTCCAGCAACGAAATCCTCGAAGCCCTGACCGACCCGATCAACAACATTGTGTCGGCCGTGAAGAATGCGCTGGAACAAACCCCCCCTGAGCTGGGCGCCGACATTGCCGACCGCGGCATGATGCTCACTGGCGGCGGCGCGCTGCTGCGCGACTTGGACCGTTTGCTGGCCGAAGAAACCGGCCTGCCGGTGCTGGTGGCCGAGGACCCGCTGACCTGCGTGGTGCGCGGCTGCGGCATGGCGCTGGAGCAGATGGACCGGCTGGGCTCCATTTTTACCAGCGAATAAGCGGGCCACACAGCGATGCCTCTCGGTACGCTGGACAGCACACCGCCGCCCTTTTTCAGGCAGGGTCCGTCCGCCCTGTCCAAGTTGATTTTTTTCAGCACCCTGGCGCTTCTGCTGATGGTGACCGATGTGCGTTTTCAGGTTACCCAGCCGCTACGCGATGTGATCGCCACCGCGCTTTATCCAGTGCAATGGCTGGTGCTGCGCCCCATCATCTGGGCGCAGGGCGGCAGCCAGTATTTTGAATCCCTGAACCGCTCCCAGGCCAGGGAAGCAGCGGCCCAGTACCAGTTGGGTTTGCAGTCCCAGCGCGCCCAGCAAGTCGAGCAGCTCACGCTCGAGAACACTCGTCTGCGCGCCTTGCTCGAGATGCGCGCGCGCATCAACACGCCGGCGTTGGCGGCCCAGGTCCTGTACGACGCCGCCGACCCCTACACCCGCAAAGTCATCCTCGACAAGGGTGCCCTCGATGCCGTGGCGGCGGGCGCACCGGTGCTGGACGAGTCGGGTGTGCTGGGCCAGGTCACCCGGGTTTACCCCTCGGTCAGCGAAGTTACCCTGATCACCGATCCCAACCAGGCCATTCCCGTGCTCAACGCGCGCACCGGCGCCCGCGGGCTGGCCTTTGGCAACGCCAGCTTGCGCCACGGCACCCTGGAGTTGCGCTACATGGATGCTAACGTCGATATGGTGGCCGGCGACCTGCTGACCACAAGCGGCGTTGATGGCATCTACCCGCCCGGCCTGCAGGTGGCCCGCGTGCTGAAAACGGAAAGCCGGGCCGAATCGGCTTTTGCCCGCATCACGGCAGCGCCAGTTGCCCGCCTGGACGGCACTCTTCATGTGCTGGTGCTCAAACCCCTGATGAATCAGGTGCCGGCCAAACCCGTTGCAGCAGCCGAGTCCGCGCGTGGCACCCAGGGAGGTCAGCCATGATCATGCCGCGCGGTCAGCAATTGCTGCTGCCTGCCAGTTCGCTCTTCATCTGGAGCAGCCTGCTGGTCGCCCTGGGCTTCAACATGCTGGTCAATATGGGCTTGTTCGGGCGCGCGGCCTGGTTGCCCGACGTGCTGGCGCTGGTGCTGGTGTTCTGGACCATCCATCAGCCGATGCGAGTGGGCATGAGTGCGGCGTTCCTTTTGGGCCTGACGATGGACGTTCACCAAAGCGCGCTGCTTGGCCAGCATGCCCTGGCCTACGCTGTGCTGAGCTTTCTGGCGATTGCCTTGCACCGCCGCCTGCTGTGGTTCAGCGTGCCGTCGCAAGCGGCGCAGGTGTTTCCCCTGTTTGTGGCGGCCCATGCCCTGACCCTGTCGCTGCGCCTGCTTGCCGGCGACGACTTCCCCGGATGGTCGCTGCTGCTGGCGCCAGCCTTGGAGGCGTTGCTGTGGCCGTTGGTCAGCGTGGTGCTGCTGCTGCCGCAAAAACGCGCGCCCGATCCGGACGCCAACCGACCTTTGTGAGCCTGCTGGTCTTGCCCCCTTTGTTGAAGCGTTCATGAAGGTCATCCGCAACGTACAACTCGACTTGGCCCGCTTTCGCCTGCGGGTGCTGGTGGCCAGCCTGCTGGTGCTGGTGTGTTTTGGCCTGTTGGTGACGCGGCTGTTCTACCTGCAGGTGCTGCGCCACGACGATTTGCGCGCCCAAGCTGAAAACAACCGCACCGCCATCGTGCCGATGGTGCCCAACCGCGGCCTGATTCTGGACCGCAACGGCATCGTGCTGGCCAGCAACTACTCGGCCTACACGCTGGAAATCACCCCCTCCAAGGTCGCCGACCTGGCAAAAACCATCGATGACCTGGCACAAGTTATCGAGGTAACGCCGCGCGACCGGCGGCGCTTTAAAAAACTTCGCGAAGAAGGCAAAAGTTTCGAGTCCGTCCCGCTGCGCAGCCGCCTTACCGATGAAGAGGTGGCCCGCTTTGCGGCGCAGCGCTACCGCTTTCCCGGGGTTGACATCAAGGCGCGGCTGTTTCGCAGTTATCCCTATGGCGAGCTGGCCAGCCATGTGATCGGCTATATCGGGCGTATCAACACGGCAGAAAAAGAAGCTCTCGACGAATCCGAGGATGCCGCCAATTACCGCGGCACCGAATACATCGGCAAACTCGGCGTCGAGCAGAGCTTCGAGACGCAACTGCACGGCACCACCGGTGTCGATGCCATGGAGACCTCGGCCGGTGGCCGCGCCACCCGGCGCCTGTCGAGCCAGCCTTCCACGCCTGGCAACACCGTCAAACTGTCGATCGACATCAAGTTGCAGAAACTCATCGAGGACATGTTTGGCGAGCGCCGCGGCGCGCTGGTGGCGCTCGACCCCAAGACCGGCGAGGTGCTGGCCTTCGTCAGCAAGCCCACGTTCGACCCCAACCTTTTTGTCGAAGGCATTGACCAGGAAAGCTGGCAGGGGCTCAATGAGTCCATTGACAAACCGCTGCTGAACCGGGCTTTGCGTGGCACTTACCCGGCGGGCTCCACCTACAAGCCTTTCATGGCGCTGGCGGCGCTCACCACAGGCAAGCGCGCCGCCAGCACGCAGATCAACGACCCCGGTTTTTACATGTTCGGCGGCCACCGCTTTGGCAGCCCAGAGAACGAGCGCGGCGGCATCATGGACATGCACCGCGCCATCGTCGAGTCGAGCAACGCCTACTTTTACTCGCTGGCCAACGAGATCGGTGTCGACGCCATCCACGACTTCATGGCCCCGCTGGGTTTTGGCCAGCTCACCGGCATCGACGTCGAGGGCGAGGTGCGCGGCGTGCTGCCCAGTCAGGAGTGGAAGCGGAACTACTACAAGCGCCCGGAGCAAAAGAAATGGTATGCCGGTGAAACCATCTCGCTGGGCATTGGCCAGGGCTACAACAGCTTCACCATGCTGCAGCTTGCACAAGCCACCGCCATACTGGCCAACAACGGCATCAAACACCCGCCCCAACTGGTGGTGGCAACCCAGGATGCCACCACCCGGGCAGATGTGCCGGTAGCGCCGCAACCCGCTGCAAACCTGGGCTTCAAGCCTGAACACTTGGACATAATTCGCCGCGCCATGGTCGGGGTGACGCAGGAGGGCACTTCGCGCCGCGTGTTTGCCGGAGCGCAATACCTCAGTGGCGGTAAAACGGGCACGGCGCAGGCGGTGTCGCTTGGAAAAAACGAGAAATACAACGCTGCCCGCATGGAAGAGCGCCAGCGCGACCACGCGCTCTACATCGCCTTCGCGCCCGCCGATGATCCCAAAATTGCGCTGGCCGTGATTGTCGAAAACGCCGGTTTCGGTTCGACCTCAGCCGCTCCGATCGCGCGCAGGGCGTTTGATTACTGGCTGCTGGGCCACTACCCCAACGACGAAGACATGGCCCTGGTGCGCAAGGGCCAGGCTTCAGCGCCCGTCGGCCAGCCGCTGCCGGCCGCAAACGTTCCCTGGCCGCGTGGTTCAATGGCCGCGGTGCCGGTGGCGGCGCAACCGCCTGCGTCAGCAGCGTCAATGCCGGTTCAGTAGGCCTATTGCTTTACGAGCCGTCAGTGCACAAACGCATCGAAACTAGTTTTCAGGATCAGCGCACTGACCACCAACAAAAACACCACGCGCACAAAGCCAGTGCCGTGCTTGAGCGCCAGCCGTGTGCCAGCCAGGCTGCCGAGCACATTGGCCAGCGCCATGGCCAGCACAAAATGCCACCAGATGTGGCCCTTGGCGATGAACAGCGCCAGCGCCGACAGGTTGGTGGCGGTGTTGACCAGCTTGGCCGCGGCCGAGGCGCTCAAAAAGTCGTAGCCCAACAGGCGAACAAACAAAAACACCAGAAAACTGCCGGTGCCGGGACCAAAAAAACCATCATAAAAGCCGATCACGCCGCCAATGCCGGCGGCGATCAATTGTTCCTGCAAGCCGGAAAACTTTGGTGCGTGGGAGCGGCCAAGTTCTTTTTTGGCCAGCGTGTAGAGCAGCACCAGCAGCAGCACAAAGGGCAACACCTTGCGTAAAAATTCGGGCGATACCACTGTCACCAGCCAAGCCCCGGCACACGAGGCCAGCAGCCCGGCGCCCGCCGCCGGCAGCAGTGCCGCCCAGCGCATCTGCACCTTGCAGCTGTACTGCCAGGTGGCGATGCCCGTGCCCCACACCGAAGCCCCCTTGTTGGTGCCGAACAGGGTGGCCGGGTGCGCAGTGGGAAAAGTGGCAAACAGGGCGGGTATCAGAATCAGCCCGCCACCGCCCACGATGGAATCGACAAAACCGGCAAACAGGGAGGCAACAGAGACAATCAGCAATTCCATGGCGGCATTGTCACGGATTAGGCATATGCAAAATTAAAAAGGCACCGGGGTTGCCGGTGCCTTGTCTTTATTGTGTTGTCTGACCCTGACGGGTCTGATCTCCTGGGGCCTTTCACCTTGCACAGCTTTGCTTTGCCCGGTGATGGTGCGAATGTATGCGCCAATTGGGTGCCTTGCTATCGGGAATTACCCTTGACGGGCGCTTCTTTGGTGCGCTGCGGATTCAGGATCCCGCCGCAATCCAGCGCACCGCTTTTTCGGCCATCATCAGGGTAGGTGAATTGGTGTTACCGCTGGTGATCACCGGCATGGCGCCGGCATCAACCACGCGCAACCCGGCAATCAAACCGCCCGGCCCGCGCACCCGCAAATGCGCGTCCAGCACCGCCAGCGGGTCCTCTGCGCGGCCCATTTTGGTGGTGCCCACCGGGTGAAAAATGGTGGTGGCAATGTCGCCCGCCAGGCGTGCCAGATCGTCGTCGGTCTGGTATTGCACGCCGGGTTTGAACTCTTTGGGCTGGTACTTGACCAACGCCGGCTGCGCCACGATGGTGCGCGTCAGGCGCAAGGAATCTGCCGCCACCTTGCGGTCAGCCTCGGTGCTGAGGTAATTGGGCGCGATGGCGGGGGCCGCAGTGAAGTCCGGCGACTTGATCTGAACGCTGCCGCGACTCGTGGGGTTCAGGTTGCAGACACTGGCGGTGAACGCCGGGAAGCTGTGCAGCGGCTCGCCAAACGCCTCCAGGCTCAGCGGCTGCACGTGGTACTCGACATTGGGGTAGGGCTGGCTGGCATCGCTGCGGGTAAACGCCCCCAGCTGGCTCGGCGCCATGCTCATCGGGCCGCTGCGCCTGAGCGCATATTCCAGTCCGATCATGGCCTTGCCCCACAGCGAATTGGCCTGCACGTTGAGGGTCTTGACGTCCTGCACCTTGTACACCGAGCGAATCTGCAGGTGGTCCTGCAAGTTGGCCCCGACGCCGGGCGCGTCATGCAGCACTTTGACGCCGTGTTGCTGCAGCAAGGCGCCCGGGCCGATGCCGGAGAGCTGCAAAATCTGCGGCGAGCCGATGCTGCCGGCGCTCAAGACGACCTCGTTTGCGGCCTGCGCGCTGACCCTGCCGCTGGGCGTCTGCACCTCGACACCGGTGCAACGCAACCCGCCGCTGGTTTGCGCCTCAATCGTGAGCTTGACCACCTGGGCCGAGGTCCAGAGCGTGAAGTTGGGGCGATTGGTGCAGACCGGGCGCAAAAAGGCCTTGGCGGTGTTCCAGCGCCAGCCGCTTTTTTGGTTCACTTCAAAATAGCCGACGCCTTCGTTGTCGCCCTGATTGAAGTCATCCGTGGCAGCGATACCGGCTTGCTGCGCAGCCTGGGCAAAGGCGTCAAGCACATCCCAGCGCAGGCGCTGTTTCTCCACCCGCCACTCGCCGCCCGCACCGTGAAATTGCTTGAACTGGGCCAGCTTGTCAGGCGCTTCAAGCCGCTGGCCATCCAGCCTGTAATGGCTTTCATGGGCCGTAAAGTCCGGCAGGTTGTTCTGCCAGCCCCAGGCATCGTCCCCGGTGAGCTGCGCCCACTGCGCGTAGTCGCGTGCCTGGCCGCGCATGTAGATCATGCCGTTGATGCTGCTGCAGCCGCCCAGCACCTTGCCGCGCGGGTAGCGCAGGCTGCGCCCGTTCAGACCGGCATCGGGCTCGGTCTTGTACAACCAGTCGGTGCGCGGGTTGCCGATGCAATACAGGTAACCCACCGGAATATGAATCCAGTGGTAGTTGTCCTGACGGCCCGCCTCGATGAGCAAGACGCGTTTGGACGCATCTCGCGTCAGGCGGTTGGCCAGCAGGCAGCCGGCCGTGCCGGCGCCGATGATGATGTAGTCAAAGTGGGTGCTCATCGCGAATGTCTTTCCTTTGTGGTGGTCATGGCGCTGCAAGGGCCTTGTCTCGGCGAATATTTTGCCCCATGGCTCGCACCGGGTCGAAAAGACCAGCCACCATCCGGTTGCCGTTAAGATTCCAGACCTACCCGATTGCACCATGCCCGAAGCCGTCCCCACGCTCAACTTGCAAGCCACCCCCGACGGCGGTCACTGTGCCGTGCTGGGCGGCAGCTGGAGCGCGGCGCGGCTGGCCGAGCCGGCCAGATGGTGCCACATCAGCCAAGTTTTGGCTGATGTGGTCACCAAGGGCATCGTGAGTTGGGACTTGCGCGCCATCACCCGGCTGGACCACACCGGCGCGCAATTGCTGTGGAATTCCTGGGGCCGCCAGTGGCCGGCGCAATTGCAATGGCACCCTGTGCAACGCACCATGCTGGAGCGGGTGGCGCACTTCACGACACCAGCCGTCAAGCCGGCACGCCGATCGGCGTGGCAAGCTTTCTTGCACCTGGGCAAGCTGCTCTGGATGCTGTGGGACCATGCGGTGGGAATGTTGGTCTTGCTGGGCCAGTTGCTGCTGGATGGTTTGAGGTTGCTGCGGGCGCCCGGGCGCGGTCCGTGGCGCGACGTTTCGGGTCACCTGTACCGCATCGGGGCGACGGCGCTACCGGTCACTGCCCTGGTGGGCTTCACCATCGGCGTGGTGCTGGCCTACCTGATGTCGCGCCAACTGCGCCAGTTTGGCGCCGACACCTTCATCGTCAACATCCTCGGTCTTGCGGTCATCCGCGAACTGGGGCCGATGCTGGCGGCGATCCTGATTGCCGGGCGCTCGGGGTCGGCCATCACCGCGCAGATCGGCGTGATGCGCGTGACAGAAGAGCTCGACGCCATGCGCGTCATGGGCATCGCCCAAGGCTACCGGCTGGTGCTGCCACGCGCAATGGCCATGGCCATTGCCATGCCGCTGATCAGCGTCTGGACCACGCTGGCCGCGCTACTGGGCGGCATGCTGGCCGCCGATGTGGTGCTGGGCGTGACGCCTGCGTATTTTTTTGCCACGCTGCCAGATGCTGTCGAGATCAGTAACCTGTGGCTGGCGCTGGGCAAGTCGGTGGTGTTCGGACTGCTGATTGCGTTGATCGGTTGCCACTATGGCCTGCGCGTCAAGCCGAATACCGAAAGCCTGGGGCGGGGCACCACCGCCTCGGTCGTCACGGCCATCACGGTGGTGCTGCTGGTGGATGCAGTGTTTGCCGTGGTTTTCAAGAACGTCGGCCTATGAACCAGCCGCTGAACCAGCCCGTGGTCGAGATTGACAAGTTGTGGTCAGTGTTTCACGAGGCCGGGCGCGATGTCGTGATTCACCAAGACCTGAGCCTGCGCATTGACGCTGGCGAGCTGGTGTCGATCGTGGGTGGGTCCGGCAGTGGCAAAACCGTGCTGCTGCGCCAGATGCTGGGGCTGGAAGTGCCCGCGCGCGGCGGCGTCACGGTGTTGGGCGAGGCTGCTTCCAGCATGGGGCGCGAGGGCGCGGCCAGCCGGGTGGGTATGCTGTTTCAGCACGGCGCCCTGTTTTCAGCCTTCAGCGTGCTCGACAACATCGCCTTCGCCCTGCGCGAGCTCAATACCCTGCCGCGCGACCTCATCGTTGACGTGGCCATGGTCAAGCTGCGCATGGTGGGGCTCGACCCGTCGGCCGCGCACAAGATGCCCGCCGAGTTGTCGGGCGGCATGATCAAGCGCGCGGCGCTGGCGCGCGCCCTGATCATGGACCCGCCGCTGTTGTTGCTCGACGAGCCCACCGCCGGACTTGACCCCGGCAGCGCCGACGAATTTTGTGCGCTATTGCAGTCGCTGCACCAGGAGTTGGGCCTGACCGTGGTGATGGTCACGCATGACCTCGACACGCTGCTGGAACTCAGCACCCGTATCGCCGTAGTGGCAGACCGCCACATCGTGGCCGATGGCAGCGCCGCCGAGGTGATGGCGCACCCGCACCCGTTCATCAAGGAGTTTTTTCTGGGTGAACGCGGCCGCCGTGCCAGCGCCCTGCTGCAAGAGCCGCTGTACGCGCCTTCGAGCTTACTTGCCGATACAAAAACTTGAAAAAATCACGCCCAGCAAATCGTCCGAGGTGAATTCGCCGGTGATCTCACCCAAGGCGTTTTGCGCCAGCCGCAATTCCTCTGCCAGCAGATCGAGCGCTTGCGCCTGGCTTTGCAAGTGACCTTGTGCCGCCTGCAAATGATCTTGGGTCTGTCGCAGGGCCTGCACATGACGCTCGCGGGCCATGAAGACGCCTTCCGAACCAGACTGCCAGCCGGCCACTTGGAGAAGCTTATGGCGCAGCGCGTCGAGCCCGATGCCGGTTTTGGCCGACAGTTGCACGCCGTCCGGCAGGCTTTGCGCTGGCGCGGCATCAAGCTTGTTCCAGACCTCGATCACCGGCACCTGCCGGGGTATTTTTTGGGCGATGGTTCGGGCGATGACGGCGTCATCGGCGCGGTAATCGGCCTGATCCATGCGCGTCAGGTCACGCAGAAACAGCACCGCATCGGCTTGCGCAATGGCATCCCAGGCGTGGGCGATGCCAATTTTTTCGACCTCGTCCTCGCTCTCACGCAGACCGGCGGTGTCCACCACATGCACCGGCACACCCTCGATCTGGATGGTTTGCTGCACCTTGTCGCGAGTGGTGCCTGGCACTGCGGTGACGATGGCCAGCTCAGCCCCGGCCAGCGCGTTGAGCAGCGACGACTTGCCGGCGTTGGGTTGGCCCGCAATCACCACTTTGATGCCTTCGCGCAGCAGCGCGCCCTGCCGCGCGCGCGCCATCAGGGCCGTCAAATTCTGAATCAGTTTCAAAAGCTGCCCCTGGGCATCGGCCTTTTGCAAAAAGTCGATCTCTTCTTCAGGAAAATCGAGCGTTGCTTCGACCAACATGCGCAAATGGATCAGTGCATCGCGCAGGCTGTGAATTTCTTTCGAAAAAGCACCCGCCAGCGAGCGGCTGGCGCTGCGAGCGGCTGTCTCGGTACTGGAATCAATCAAATCGGCAATGGCTTCGGCCTGTGTCAGGTCGATCTTGTCGTTGAGAAAGGCGCGCTCGGAGAACTCGCCTGGCAGCGCCACGCGCAAATGCGCCAGCCGTTCCTGCCCGTCAGTGTTGGCTTCTGCCGCCGCCTGCAGGCAGCGCGCCAGTAGCAATTGCAGCACCACCGGCCCGCCGTGGGCCTGCAACTCCAGCACGTCTTCGCCGGTGAAAGAATGCGGCGCGACAAAATAAAGCGCCAGGCCATGGTCGATGGCCTGGCCCTGGTCGTCCAAAAATGGGGTGTAAGTGGCTTCGCGCGGCTTGAGCGCCCGCCCACACAGCGCCAGCACCAGCGAGTGAAGGCCGCGACCGCTGACCCGCACCATGCCGACCGCGCCGCGACCGGGCGCCGTGGCAATGGCCACGATCGGGTCACTGTGGCGCGGCAGACTCACGACAGGTCAGGCCGCGTGCCTGCGAAACAGCCGCCAAAATGTTGGGGACAGAGCACGCGCACTCCGTGTCGCTTTGGTCTGTCCCACAAGGTTTCAGAACTTCGGCAAATGAAACTTCGGCGGCACGCCCATGCGGGTGTTGATCACCCACTGCTGGGCGATCGACAACACGTTGTTGGTGATCCAGTACAGCACCAGACCGGCCGGGAAGAAGAAGAACATCACGCTGAATGCCAGCGGCATGAACCACATCATCTTGGCCTGCATCGGGTCAGGCGGTGCCGGATTGAGTGAAGTCTGCAGCACGGTGGTGAGCGTCATGACAATCGGCAGGATGTAGAACGGGTCGGGGCTGGAGAGGTCTTGAATCCAGCCCAACCAGGGCGCGTTGCGCATCTCGACGCTGGCCAGCAGCACCCAATAGAGCGCAATGAACACCGGAATCTGGACCATGATCGGGAAGCAGCCACCCATCGGATTGACCTTTTCCTCACGGTAGATGCGCATCATTTCCTGCTGCATCTGCTGCGGATTGTCTTTCAGGCGCTCGCGCATTTCCACGATGCGCGGGTTCACCGCCTTCATCTTGGCCATGCTGGAATAGGCTTTGGCGTTGAGCCAGTAAAAGGCAATCTTGAGCAACAGAACCAACGCCACAATGGCCCAACCCCAGTTGTGGATGACGCTGTACAGCTTGTCGAGCAACCAGTACAGTGGCTTGGCCAGGATGGTCAACCAGCCGTAGTCCTTGACCAGTTCCAGCCCAGGGGCCAGTGCCTCCAGGATTTTTTCTTCTTGCGGGCCGGCGTAGAGCGTGGTTGCGATCGTTTTGCGCGCACCCGGTGCAATCGACTCCAGCGGCGCAATCATGCCCACCGAGTACAGGTTGGTGTCAACCTTGCGCATGAACAGGTCGCGCTTGATGCCGTCGCCCAGCAACCAGGCGCTGGCAAAGTAGTGCTGCACCATGGCCACGTAACCGTTCTCGGCTGTTTTTTCTATGTCAACCTTGTTCTTTTCAATGTCTTCAAAGTTGACTTTTTGGTACTTCTTGGCTTCGGTATAAACCGCCGGGCCGGTAAAGGTGAAATAGAACGAGGATTCGCCCGGCGGCTTGTTGCCGTCACGCACCAATTGCAGGTAAAGCTGTGGTGCCAGCGCGGTGGCGCCCACGTTGACCACCTCGTGTTTGACCGCCACCACATAGCTGCCGCGTGTCAGGGTGTAGGTTTTGACCAATTGAACTCCGCCCACAGTTGCCGACTCAAAGCGCAGTTCCAGGCTTTGGCTGCCTTCCTTCAGGCTGTGCTCGCCGGGAGCCAGCGTCATCACCGTTTTGTGGGTCGGCAAGGCCGGGCCACCCGCGCCGGCAATCAGGCCGGACTGGGCCAGGTAAACACGATCCTTGCTGTCGTCGAACAACACAAAATTGCGGCTTTTGTCCGCCATGTCGGCGTGCTTGCGCATTTCGGCCTTGACCAGCGAGCCGCCTTCGGTGCCGAAAGTCAGTTTGAAAACGTCGGTCTCGACCAGCACCAGTTCCTGCCCGGCGGCGGGCGCTGCAACAGGCGCCGCCAAGGCGGGCACAGCACCGGCGATTTGGTCCGCAACCGCCACGCTGCTGCTGGCCGAAGGCACGCTGCTGGGCAGACTGCCTGGCACGCTGGCGGCGGCTGTTGGGTCTTGGGCTTGCAAGACGGCGGGTGTGTTGCCGGGGAAGAAAGTGGCTTTGCGGCCGTTGTAAACCTGCCATTGATCCCACAGCATGACCATGGAAAAGCCAAAAATCACCCACAAAATGGTGCGACGGATATCGTTCATGAGGACTTCTTTGGAATGGAAGAGGGTATCAACCGGGTAAACAAACAGGGCGAGGTCTCAGGAGAGGCCTCGGGAATCGGATCGAGACCGCCATCACACCAGGGATGGCAGCGCCCGATGCGACGCAACATGAGGTAGCTGCCCTTGGCTGCGCCAAAGCGTTGCAGGGCCTGCAGTGCATAAACGGAACAGGTCGGCTCGAAGCGGCACGACGAGCCCAGCCAAGGGCTCAACAACAAGCGGTAGGCCTTGATCAGCCCGATCAGCAAGCGGTTCATCATGCGTCTGCCGGCGTGTGAACCTGTGGCAGCGCTCGCGCAGCGCGGGCCAGCAATTGGTGCAACTCGGCGCGTGCCGCCAGTTTCAGGGCGTCAGAACAAGCGCTCACAAACTGCATCCGGTCGAAGCCACTGCGCAGCCGGACCACGTAGGCGGCGACTGGCAATTGCGCCTGGTACAACTCGCTCACGGCGTAAATCTGACGTTTCAGGGCGTTGCGTGTCACGGCGCGCCTGGCCCAGCGCTTGGGCACCATGGCACCGAGCCAAACCGCGGGCACGTTGAACATTGGCGTCACCGTCAAATCCACTGGGTCAGCATCCAGCGCCAGCGCATGCAGGGCGAAGTGCGGGGTGCGCGACAGGGTCGATCCCGCGAGCACGGCTTGAAACTGGCGCCGACTTTTGAGCCGTTGCAAGATCAGGCGAGCGTTGCGGCAAACGTTGGCAGACTGCGCCCACTGTTAAATCAGACAGCCAGACGCTTGCGGCCTTTGGCGCGGCGCGCATTGATCACGGCACGACCGCCACGGGTTTTCATGCGCACCAAAAAGCCATGCGTGCGGGCGCGACGAATCTTGGAGGGTTGGTAAGTGCGTTTCATTTTCGGAAATCCTAAGAAGCTCAGAGGCGGACTGCCCCCGTTTGATTGAATATGCCAACGGCATCAACGTTAATTTCACCCGAACAGTTCAGGCGAACCGCAGATTATCGCAAACTTTTGAACGGACGGTAAATCACGGGAAGACCCGTAGTGTGGATAAGCATTTGATAAATTAGAATGCAGAGGGTCAGAAATCAAAATTATCCACAGAAACAAATCGCAAAATGACCGAGGGACTCCACCCCACACCCCCAGCCGTGCAAGACCAGAGTGGCGCAGATTTCTGGCAATCCTGTATCGATCAACTGGCGCAGGAACTCCCCGAGCAACAGTTTCAGACCTGGATCAAGCCGCTTTCGGCCCAGGTCGCCGACGACTTGGGCAAAGTCACTATCTTTGTTGCCAACCGCTTCAAAATGGACTGGATCCGGGCCCAGTACAGCCAGCGTCTGGCCCTGCTGATGGAGCGCATGACCGGTCAGGCCGTGCAGGTCGAGCTGGCTTTGGCGCCGCGCGAAGCCGTGGTCCGCAAGTCTGAGCCCAAAGTGGCGGCATCTGCCGCGCTCGCAGAGACGCTGGCCGAAGCCGATCATTTTCGCCCGGCCGAACCGCTGAAAAGCCGCCTTAACACGGCTTTGACGTTCGACACCCTGGTCGAAGGCAGCGCCAACCGCATGGCGCGCGCGGCGGCCATGCACGTGGCCGGCATGCCGGGTCGCCTGTACAACCCATTGTTCATTTATGGCGGCGTTGGTCTGGGCAAAACCCACCTCATGCACGCGGTGGGCAATCAGCTGATGGCTGACCACCCCAGCGCCAAGGTGCTCTACATCCATGCTGAGCAGTTCGTTACCGACGTGGTCAAGGCCTACCAGCGCAAGGCCTTTGACGAATTCAAGGAGCGCTACCACTCGCTCGACCTGCTGCTAATCGATGACGTGCAGTTTTTTGCCAACAAGGAGCGCACCCAAGAGGAGTTTTTTAACGCCTTCGAGGCCTTGCTGGCCAAAAAGTCGCACATCGTCATGACCAGCGACACCTACCCAAAAGGTCTCACTGATATTCATGAGCGCCTGGTGTCGCGTTTTGACTCCGGCCTGACGGTGGCCATTGAGCCGCCCGAACTCGAAATGCGCGTCGCCATCCTGATCAACAAGGCGCAGGCCGAGGGCATCGTAATGCCTGAAGAGGTGGCCTTTTTTGTCGCCAAAAATGTGCGCTCCAACGTGCGCGAGCTCGAAGGCGCCTTGCGCAAAATCCTGGCCTATTCGCGCTTCAACCAAAAAGAAATCTCGATTTTGCTGGCGCGCGAAGCGCTACGCGACCTGCTTTCCATCCAGAACCGTCAAATCTCGGTGGAAAACATCCAGAAAACGGTGGCCGACTATTACAAAATCAAGATCGCCGACATGTATTCAAAAAAGCGCCCGGCCAGCATTGCCCGGCCGCGGCAGATTGCCATGTACCTGGCCAAGGAGCTAACGCAAAAAAGCCTGCCCGAAATCGGCGAGATGTTTGGCGGGCGCGATCACACCACGGTGCTGCATGCGGTACGAAAGATTGGTGCCGAGCGCCAGCAGGTCACTGAACTCAACCAGCAACTGCACGTGCTGGAACAAACGCTCAAAGGCTGAAGCAAATTCAGGACTGAAGCAAATGAGTGGGAAAATAGCGTTGTTATTTCAAACCGGGTTGGGCCAATACCATGGCCGAGCTCATCAGCCATTGACCTTAAGAGGATGACATGATTGTTTTAAAAGCCACCCAGGACAAGGTTTTGTCGGTTTTGCAGGCGGTCTCGGGCATTGTGGAGCGTCGCCATACCTTGCCCATCCTGGCCAATGTGCTGATTCGCAAAACCGGCGATGCTGTGCAACTCACCACCAGCGACCTCGAAATCCAGATCCGCACGGTGGCCGAGCTGGGCGGCGATACCGGTGATTTCACCACCACGGTGGGCGCGCGCAAGTTGATCGACATCCTGCGCACCATGCCGAACGATCAGCTGGTGTCGCTCGAATCCAGCGCCACCAAATTGATTTTGAAAGGCGGCAAAAGCAAGTTCACGCTACAGACCATGCCCGCCGAAGACTTTCCCCTGGTGCAGGAGTCGGCCAACTTCGGCCCGGCCTTCAGCGTGCCACAAAAAACGCTCAAGGCGCTGCTGAGCCAGGTCTCGTTTGCCATGGCCGTGCATGACATCCGCTACTACCTCAACGGTATTTTGTTCGTTGCCGAAGGCCTGCAATTGAGCCTGGTCGCCACCGACGGGCATCGGCTGGCTTTTGCCAGCGCCACGCTCGACGTCGAAGTGCCCAAGCAAGAGGTCATTTTGCCGCGCAAGACCGTGCTGGAGTTGCAGCGCCTGCTGTCCGATGCCGAAGGCGCCATCGAGATGCAATTTGCCAACAACCAGGCCAAGTTCAGCTTTGACGGCATGGAATTCGTCAGCAAACTGGTCGAGGGCAAGTTCCCCGACTACAACCGCGTCATTCCCCGCAACCACCAAAACAGCATCACACTAGGCCGCGCCGCCCTGCTGGCCACGCTGCAGCGCACCGCCATTCTGACCAGCGAAAAATTCAAGGGCGTGCGCCTGAACATCGACCCCGGCACCCTGCGCGTGGCGGCCAACAACGCCGAGCAGGAAGAAGCGGTGGACGAGCTCGACATCGACTACGGCGGTGACAGCATCGAAATCGGCTTCAACGTGACCTACCTCATTGATGCGCTCAGCAACATGTCGCAAGACATGGTGACGCTGCAACTCTCCGATGGCAACAGCTCGGCGCTGTTCACCATCCCCGAAAACACCAACTTCAAGTATGTGGTGATGCCCATGCGCATTTAAACGGCAGCGCCTGCTGCCCTGCCCCTTTCAAACCCCACTGACTCCGCCATGACCGAAGAAAACACGCCCGCCCAAACCCCTGAGAACAGCGTTCACACGGGCGAAAGCACGGCTGACAGCTCCAACTTTCAGCCCACCATCGACGCCCACCAGGCAGGCGCATCCGAGGCTTACGGCGAAGGCTCGATCCAGATCCTCGAAGGCCTGGAGGCCGTGCGCAAGCGCCCCGGCATGTACATTGGCGACACCTCCGACGGCACCGGCCTGCACCACCTGGTGTTCGAGGTGGTGGACAACTCCATCGACGAATCGCTGGCCGGTCATTGCGACGACATTCTGGTCACCATCCACACCGACAACTCGGTGTCAGTGGTGGACAACGGACGCGGCATCCCGACCGGCGTCAAGATGGATGACAAGCACGAGCCCAAGCGCAGCGCCGCCGAGATCGCCCTGACGGAGCTGCACGCCGGCGGCAAGTTCAACCAGAACAGCTACAAGGTCTCGGGTGGCCTGCACGGCGTTGGCGTGAGTTGCGTCAACGCGCTGAGCAAAATGCTGCGCCTCACGGTGCGCCGCGACGGCAAGGTGCATGTGCTCGAATTCAGCAAGGGCTTTGTGCAGAACCGCCTGATCGAAACCGTGAATGGCGTCGATGTGTCGCCCATGCGGGTCACCGGCGAAACCGAGCGCCGTGGCACCGAAGTGCATTTTTTGCCCGACACCGACATCTTCAAGGAAAACAACGATTTTCACTATGAAATTCTCAGCAAGCGCTTGCGCGAACTGAGCTTTTTGAACAACGGCGTGCGCGTTCGCCTGAAAGACGAGCGCACCGGCAAGGAAGACGACTTTTCCGGCGCTGACGGCGTGCGCGGGTTCGTGAACTTCATCAACAAGGGCAAAACGGTCCTCAACCCCAACATCTTTCACGCCATGGGTGACCGCCAGAGCGACCAAGACTCCAACATCGGCGTCGAAGTGGCGATGCAGTGGAACAGCGGCTACAACGAGCAGGTGTTGTGCTTCACCAACAACATCCCGCAGCGCGACGGTGGCACCCACCTCACCGGTCTGCGCGCGGCCATGACGCGGATCATCAACAAATACATCGACGACAGCGAGATCGCCAAAAAAGCCAAGGTCGAAGTGACCGGCGACGACATGCGCGAAGGCCTGACCTGCGTGCTCAGCGTCAAGGTGCCCGAGCCCAAGTTCAGCAGCCAGACCAAGGACAAACTGGTGTCGAGCGAAGTGCGCGGACCGGTCGAAGACATCGTGTCAAAACTGCTGTGGGATTACCTGCAGGAGCGCCCGGCTGACGCCAAGATCATCGTCGGCAAAATCGTCGAGGCCGCCCGCGCCCGCGAAGCCGCCCGCAAGGCCCGCGACATGACGCGCCGCAAGGGCGTGCTTGATGGCATGGGCTTGCCCGGCAAACTGGCCGACTGCCAGGAAAAAGACCCGGCGCTGTGCGAAATCTACATCGTCGAGGGCGACTCCGCCGGTGGCTCTGCCAAGCAGGGTCGCGACCGCAAGTTCCAGGCCATTCTGCCGCTGCGCGGCAAGATCCTGAACGTGGAAAAGGCGCGGTACGAGAAGCTGCTCACCAGCAATGAAATTTTGACGCTCATCACCGCCCTGGGCACCGGCATCGGCAAGGCCGGCGGCAGCACCGGCAACGACGACTTCGACGTGGCCAAGCTGCGCTACCACCGCATCATCATCATGACCGACGCCGACGTTGACGGCGCCCACATCCGCACCCTGCTGCTCACCTTCTTCTACCGCCAGATGCCCGAGCTGGTGGAGCGCGGCCACATCTACATCGCCCAGCCGCCGCTCTACAAGGTGAAAGCCGGCCGCGAGGAGCTGTACCTGCAGGGCGCCACCGACCTCGACAACTTCCTGCTGCGCATCGCGCTGGTCAATGCCACGGTCTACACCGGCGGCGACAACAGCACGGTGCTGACCGGCGACGCGCTCACCGAGCTGGCGCGCAAGCACCAGCAGGCCCAATCCGTCATTGCCCGGCTGGCGAACTTTCTCGACGTGTCCGCCTTGCGCGCCATTGCCGACGGCGTGGCGCTGAATCTGGACACGGTCGCCGACGCCGAGGCCTCCGCCATCGCCTTGCAAGCGCAATTGCCCGACGCCGAAGTGGCTGGCGAATTCGATGTTCGCAGTGACAAACCCATTTTGCGCATCAGCCGCCGCCTGCACGGCAACATCAAGAGCAGTGTGCTGACGCAGGACTTTGTCCATGGCGCCGACTATGCGGCCCTGAACGAAGTCGCCAAAACCTTCAAGGGCTTGCTCAGCGAGGGGGCCAGGGTCACGCGCGGCGAAGGCGAGCGCCAAAAGGAACAAAAGGTCAGCGACTTCCGCGAGGCCATGGCCTGGCTCATCGCCCAGGCCGAAGGCTCAACCAGCCGCCAGCGTTACAAAGGGCTGGGTGAAATGAACCCCGAACAGCTCTGGGAGACCACCATGGACCCGACGGTGCGCACTTTGCTGCGGGTGCAGATCGACGACGCCATCGAAGCCGACAAGGTGTTCACCATGTTGATGGGCGACGAGGTGGAACCGCGCCGCGAGTTCATCGAAATGAATGCGCTGCAGGCGGGGAATATCGATACCTGATGCCTTGTGTAGATAGGGTCATAAGGTGAGAAATTTGAGCTCATAAATTGAGAAAGCTATTGAAGAGATTCCGCGATAGCTTTGTTTAATTTATATTTGTTCTTGTTGGCGATACCAAAGTTTTCCTGCTTTGTGGTGTGATAGGTTATGCCGACTATTGATCCGGCCCGATGAAGTCTCAATCCGCGTATTGCACATGCCGATCCTGGAAATAACCGATAACCCGCTGCGGGTTTTGCTCCAGCATCGTCATATGCTCGTTGGCCGCATGGCGTAACTTGGCCTTGGTACGAACCGGCACGCGCTTGCTCATCTCCTGTTTCAGGTCTGCGTTAAGCCTTTCCTCGGGATTGAGCTGCGGGCTGTAGCTGGGCAGGTAAAAGAGTTCAATTTGTTCCTTACGTTCAGCCACCCAGGCCTTGACGACCTTGCTGTGATGCACCCGCAGGTTGTCCAGGATCAGGAACAACTTCTTGCCTGCGTCCTTGATCAGGGCTTGCAGAAATTCGATGAATTTGTCGGCGTCAAAGGCTTCCTCAATGATCATTCAGCGGGTCTTGCCCTGGTTGGTGACGGTGGCGATCATGGAGAGCTTCTGGCGGGTATCTTCCTGCGCTGGGCTCAATACCCGTCCATCGCCTCTGGGGCGTCCACGACGTGATGGCCGTATGGCTGTCCAGCCACCTGTCTCGAACAGATCGATCGTGGCGCGCACTGCCGGGTAGCTCAAGCCCGTCAGTTCAACGATACCCTCCGTGGGCTCGTCCAGAATTAAGAGCGCCGGATTAGTCAATAGCGCGCGGGCAATGGCCAGTTGTTGCTGTTGTCCGCCTGAAAGGTTTCCCGCCACACGGGAACTCATTGTTTTGAGCACTGGGAATAGCTGATTGACGTCCGAATATGTAAATACTTTTTGAGCGGATGCCAGACGTCGCTCCCCAGTGAGGGCTCCAATGCGCAAGTTTTCGTCCGCGGTAAGATCCGGAAACACCTCCCTGCCTTGGGGGACATAGCCCACCATTGGGTCAATCACCATATCGGGGCGATGTTTCAGCTTCTTGGCTTCCACATATTGGCGCCACTCGGTCTTCAACTGTTTGTTCAGTGGCGTGTCAACGTTCTGGAAGTAGCACCAGCAACTCAGATGACCGACCAGCGGGGTGGTGTCAAGGCCTTCCAGGTCGCTGTCAACAACGTCAAGACCCAGGATCGGGATGTCAGTGGCTTTCACGCCCTGATTGATGGCCTCCTTGAACATGGCTGGCACCGAATCACCCACCACGGTCATCACCACGATGGCCTGGCCACCAGGTTGTGCTGCAAAGGCCTTGATTTCACGAATGATCGTCTGGAAATTCGAGTGCCCGAAAGGCACGTATTGCTCGCGCAGGGCCGAATCAGGAATGTCTGCCTGTCACTCTGCTTGTGCATTGTTTGAGCCGAACTTGAAAAGTTTTGAAGCACTTTTTCACACCAAACTTTTGCCGGAAACCAAACGGCAAGTCTTTGGGTTCAGAAGTCCAACTTTCGGCAAGACTTTGCCTGCAAAACCGGCAAAACTTTGAATCCGGATAAATCTAAGCCGTTGATTTCAAATGGTGGGACCGGCAAGACTTTGCTCACCCCTACACTAACTAATTTTCAGTTGCAGTGATGTGCCGGTGCGGTCATGCAACACAAAACTGTTGCCGTTACTGGAGAAAACGAAGGGAATGTCGAGCGTGGTGGCGTAGTCCAGCGCCTGCTGCATGCCGTCGCCCACGCACTTGAAGTTGTGCTTGGCCTCGATCAAGGCAATGGAAAGTGCCCGATATACAGCACATAGTCAGCCCGCTTGGCTTTGCCGCGCGTGACCAGCTTGCCCCGCACGATGATGCGACCCGACGTAAAAGCCACCTGACGGCGAATGGCGGCTTCGGCCCAACCGGCCCGGTACAGCGCCGGTGTGATGAATTTTGCGCTGGTGTCATCTTCGCTGAGGTTCTGTTTGTTCATGCCGAAAGCTTTTGTGTGGCAGACCGGCGGCTCTGCAGAATGGGAACGTGGACCCAATGCGTTGGCACTTTTTCAATTTTGCGGTTGACGAATGCCATTGGCATGAGCTGTCTCCCTTCAAGCCGTTCTAGGCGGGATGGGCTCAGAGATGCTGACTATCAAAAGCCGTTGACAATCAGCGCTCAACACCCGACCGGGCGCGTTTTCGCTTGCGCTTTGGCCGGGTGATCTTGACCACGCTGAAAGTGCATTCGATGAAAAAATTGTTGTTGGCCATTGCTGTTCTATTGGCATCGTCAGGCGCCATTGCCGAAACTGTGGGCGAAGTCAGCACCACATTCAAACTGTTGAGTCCCAACGACAAAGTGGTGGTGGAGGTGTTCGACGACCCCGAGGTGGTCGGGGTGGCCTGCTATTTGTCGCACGCCAAAACAGGCGGTTACGCAGGGGCGCTGGGCTTGGCCGAAGACACGTCTGACGCGGCGGTGGCTTGCCGCCAGATCGGCCCGATCGCCTTCAAGGGCAAGATCGCCCTGCAGGACGAAGTGTTCAATGCCCGCACCTCCTTCCTGTTCAAGCATGTGCGCGTGGTGCGTATGGTGGACAGCAAGCGCAACACGCTGGTCTATCTGGTGTACTCCGACAAGCTGATCGATGGCAGCCCGAAGAACAGCGTGACGGCCGTGCCGGTCCCGGCAGCGCAGCCGATACCGCTGAAATGAGCCACGACAAGCTGCAAGTTTTTTCATCGACCCTGATTTTTATCAACAGGGTGGTTGATTGTTTTTTTAACCGGAACAATTGAATTCGTAAAATTCAGTCATCCACTTCGTTCAATCTGATAAGGCATCCCTCCATGGCTGAAACCACCCAAACCCCTCCGGCAACCCAAAGCGCCGCTGCCGTGACTCCTGCTGACATGGCCAACGCCATCCGCGCGCTGAGCATGGACGCGGTGCAGGCCGCCAACTCGGGCCACCCCGGCGCGCCCATGGGCATGGCCGACATGGCCGTGGCGCTGTGGGGCAGCCACCTCAAGCACAACCCGGCCAACCCCAAGTGGCTCGACCGCGACCGCTTTGTGCTTTCCAACGGTCACGGCTCCATGCTGCTGTATTCGGTGCTGCACCTGACCGGCTACAAGCTGCCCATGGCTGAGCTGAAAAAGTTTCGCCAATTGCACAGCAAGACGCCGGGCCACCCCGAAGTGGACGTGACCCCTGGTGTGGAAACCACCACCGGCCCGCTGGGCCAGGGCATCACCAACGCGGTCGGCATGGCGCTGGCCGAGAAGCTGTTGGCCCAGGAATTCAACCGTGACGGCCTGGACGTGGTCAACCACCACACTTACGCTTTCATGGGCGACGGCTGCCTGATGGAAGGCATCAGCCACGAGGCCTGCGCGCTGGCCGGGGCCTGGAGGCTCAACAAGCTGATCGCCCTCTACGACGACAACGGCATCTCGATCGACGGCCAGGTCAGCCCATGGTTCATCGACAACACCGCGCTGCGTTTTGTGGCTTACGGCTGGAACGTGCTCGGCCCCATCGACGGGCAAAATGCCGCGCTGGTCGCCGAGACCATTGCCGAGGCCAAAAAATCTGCCGACAAGCCGACGCTGATCATCTGCAAGACCGCCATTGGTGCGGGCTCGCCGAATCGCGCCGGCACCGCCAAAGCCCACGGCGAGCCGCTGGGCGCGGAAGAAATCAAACTCACGCGTACCGCCATCGGCTGGACGTCTGCGCCGTTTGTGGTTCCCAAAGCCATCTACGCCGCCTGGGATGCCAAAGCCGCAGGCAGCGTCGCAGAAAAATCCTGGAACGACAAATTCGCCGCCTACAAGAAAGCCCACCCGGCGCTTGCCAAAGAACTGGTGCGCCGCATGAAGGGCGAGCTGCCCAAGAACTTTGCCCAGGTGGCGGTGGACACTGCGGTGGCCGCGCACACCAAGGCCGAGACCGTGGCCAGCCGCAAGGCCAGCCAGCTCGCGCTCGAAGCGTTCACTGCCGCGCTGCCCGAAATGCTCGGTGGCTCGGCCGACCTGACCGGTTCCAACCTGACCAACACCAAGAGCACGCCCAGCCTGCGCTTTGATTCCCTGAGCGGCATCGGCAACGGTGGCCGACACATCAGCTACGGCGTGCGCGAATTCGGCATGGCCGCCATCATGAACGGTGTGGCGCTGCATGGTGGCTTCATCCCCTATGGCGGCACCTTCCTCACGTTCAGCGACTACAGCCGCAATGCCATCCGCATGGCCGCGCTGATGAAGCTGCGCGTGGTGCATGTGTTCACGCACGACAGCATCGGTCTGGGCGAAGACGGCCCCACGCACCAGTCGATCGAACATGCGGCCAGCCTGCGCCTGATCCCGAATCTGGACGTCTGGCGCCCCGGTGACACGGCTGAGACGGCCGTGGCCTGGGCCGTGGCGCTGCAAAACAAAGCCAAGCCCACGGCCCTGCTGCTGAGCCGCCAGAACATTATCTACGCCCCCAAGTCCAGCCTGGGCGATATCAGCAAAGGTGCTTACGTGCTGGCCGAACCGACCGAGGTGGGCCTGAAGAAAAAAGCGCAGGCCGTCATCATCGCCACCGGCTCCGAGGTGCCTTTGGCACTCAAAGCACAAGAACTGCTGGCGACCCGCAAAATTGCCGTGCGCGTGGTTTCCATGCCCAGCACCACCACGTTCGACCAGCAGGATGCTGCCTACAAGACGGCAGTGCTACCCAAGGGCGTGCCGCGCATTGCGGTCGAAATGGGCGTCAGTGGCGGCTGGTGGCAATACGGCTGTGCGGCGGTGGTCGGCATCGACAGCTTCGGCGAGTCCGCGCCGGCGCCAGTGCTGTTCAAGCACTTTGGCTTCACACCGGAAAACGTCGCGGACACGGTGGAAAAAGTGCTGCGAAAATAACGAGGTAAGTTTTTTTGTTTCAACCCGAGGAAAGAATCATGACAATCAAGATTGGTATCAACGGCTTCGGCCGCATCGGCCGCAACGTGTTGCGCTCTGCCCTACAGAATTTCAGCGACATTGAAGTTGTTGCCATCAACGACCTGCTGGAGCCTGACTACCTGGCCTACATGCTGCAATTCGACAGCGTCCATGGCCGCTTCAAGGGCGAGGTCTCGGTCGAAGGCAACACGCTGGTGGTCAACGGCAAAAAGATCCGCCTGACGCAAGAGCGCGACCCGGCCAACCTGAAGTGGAACGAGGTCGGCGCCGATGTGGTGATCGAATCCACTGGCATCTTCCTCGACAAGGCCGGTGCCCAGAAGCACCTCGACGCTGGCGCCAAAAAAGTCATCCTGTCCGCGCCTTCCAAGGACGACACCCCGATGTTTGTGTTTGGCGTGAACGACAAAACCTATGCCGGCCAGGCCGTCATTTCCAATGCATCCTGCACCACCAATTGCCTGGCGCCGCTGGCCAAGGTGATCAACGACAAGTTCGGCATCAAACGCGGCTTGATGACCACGGTGCACGCGGCTACCGCCACGCAAAAAACCGTGGATGGCCCGAGCAACAAGGACTGGCGCGGCGGCCGCGGCATTCTGGAAAACATCATCCCCAGCAGCACTGGTGCTGCCAAGGCGGTTGGCGTGGTGATCCCCGAGCTGAACAAAAAGCTCACAGGCATGTCGTTTCGCGTGCCGACCAGCGACGTGTCGGTGGTTGACCTGACTTGCGAACTCAACACCAGCGCCACCATGGCCGAAATCTGCGCCGAGATCAAGGCGCAATCCGAAGGCGCCATGAAAGGCGTGCTGGGTTACACCGACCAAAAAGTGGTGGCCACCGACTTCCGTGGCGAGACCCGCACCAGTGTGTTCGACGCCGACGCCAGCATTGCGCTGGACGGCACTTTCGTCAAGCTGGTGAGCTGGTATGACAACGAGTGGGGCTACTCCAACAAGTGCCTGGAAATGGTGCGCGTGGTCACCAAGTAAGCCTTCCATACCCCAAGCAAAAAAGCGCCTGCATGGGCGCTTTTTAACTTCGTATGACCGTGGTCAGCCAACTCGTGTTGGCTCTGCGCAAGCCGATAACGAGCAGCACGAACAGCCCTTAAAATCACGGACTTCCAAGGAGCGTTGCAGCGGACCACACGGCCCGTCAGGCTTGGAGTCATCCCAACGACGCTCACCTGCCACAATTGAAATCCACAGGTGAGTTGCATGTCTGAAACCCTTGTTCCCCCCATGAAGTTGTCCGGCCTGGAGCCGTTGACGATTGGCGTTGCGCCGCTTGCCGACGCGTCTGCCCCAAGCCCTCAAACGGCTCAGACGGCGACTTTTGTCAACATCGGCGAGCGCACCAATGTGACCGGCTCGAAGGCTTTCGCACGCATGATCCTCAACGGCGACTTTGACCAGGGCTTAAGCGTGGCGCGCCAGCAGGTCGAAAACGGCGCCCAGATCATCGACATCAACATGGACGAGGCCATGCTCGACAGCCAGGCCGCCATGGTGCGCTTCTTGAACCTGATTGCCTCCGAGCCCGACATCTCGCGTGTGCCGGTGATGATTGATTCGAGCAAGTGGAGCGTGATCGAGGCCGGCTTGCGCTGCGTGCAGGGCAAGGCGGTGGTCAACTCGATCAGCATGAAGGAAGGCGTGGACGCGTTCAAGCGGCAGGCCAAATTGCTGCGCCGCTACGGTGCCGCTGCCGTGGTGATGGCGTTCGACGAGCAGGGCCAGGCCGACACCTACGGGCGCAAGATCGGGATCTGCGAACGCGCCTACCGCATCCTGGTCGACGAAGTCGACTTCCCGCCGGAAGACATCATCTTCGACCCCAACATCTTCGCCATTGCCACCGGCATCGAAGAGCACAACAACTACGCGGTGGATTTCATCAACGCCACGCGCTGGATCAAACAGCACCTGCCGGGCGCCAAGGTCAGCGGCGGTGTGTCCAATGTCTCGTTCAGCTTCCGCGGCAACGACCCGGTGCGCGAAGCGATCCACACCGTCTTTTTGTACCACGCCATCAAGGCCGGCATGGACATGGGCATCGTCAACGCCGGCATGGTCGGCGTCTATGACGACCTGGAGCCCGAGCTGCGCGAGCGTGTCGAAGACGTAGTGCTGAACCGCCGCCCGGATGCCGGTGAACGGCTGGTCGAGATTGCCGAAACCGCCAAAAGCGGCGCGAAAGATGAGTCGAAAAAGCTCGAATGGCGCGGCACACCCGAGCAGCCCGTGAGCGTGGAGCAGCGCCTGAGCCACGCCATGGTGCACGGCATCACCGATTTCATCGTGACCGACACCGAGGAGGCTTACCAAGCCATCATCGCCCGGGGCGGGCGCCCGCTGCATGTGATCGAAGGGCCGCTGATGGCCGGCATGAGCATCGTCGGCGACCTGTTCGGCCAAGGCAAGATGTTTTTGCCGCAGGTGGTGAAAAGCGCGCGCGTCATGAAGCAGGCAGTGGCGCATCTGATCCCATACATCGAAGAAGAAAAACTGCGCGACGAAGCGGCCGGCCGCGACGTGCAGACCAAGGGCAAGATCATCATCGCCACGGTCAAGGGCGACGTGCATGACATCGGCAAGAACATCGTCACCGTGGTGCTGCAGTGCAACAACTTCGACGTGGTCAACATGGGCGTGATGGTGCCGTGTCACGAGATTCTGGCGCGCGCCAAGGCCGAGCGCGCCGACATCATCGGCCTGTCGGGCCTGATCACGCCCAGCCTGGAAGAAATGGCCTATGTGGCCGGCGAGATGCAAAAGGACGACTACTTCCGCATCAAAAAAATCCCGCTGCTGATCGGCGGCGCCACCACCAGCCGGGTGCACACTGCGGTCAAGATTTCGCCGCATTACGACGGCCCGGTGGTCTATGTGCCCGACGCTTCGCGCAGCGTGGGCGTGGCGCAAAATCTGCTCGGCGACGGCGTCGGCGCGTTTGTGCTGGAACTCGACGCCGACTACGAGCGCGTGCGCCAGCAACACGCCAACAAGAAGGTCACACCGCTGTGGCCGCTGGCCAAGGCCCGCGCCAACAAGACACCCATTGACTGGACCAGTTACCGGCCGACCACGCCGAAGTTCATCGGCAAGCGTGTCTTCAGGAACTTCGACCTGAGCGAGATTGCACAGTACATCGACTGGGGCCCGTTCTTCCAGACCTGGGACCTGGCCGGGCCGTTTCCCGCCATTCTGGAAGACGAGGTGGTCGGCGTCGAGGCCAAAAAAATCTTTGCCGATGGCCAGACCATGCTGAAAAAGATCATCGAAGGCCGCTGGCTCAGCGCCAATGCCATCGTCGGGCTTTACCCCGCCAACAGTGTGAACGACGATGACATCGAGCTTTACACCGACGAGAGTCGCAGCACCGTGGCCATGACCTGGTACGGCCTGCGCCAGCAAGCCGCCAAGGAAGAAATCGACGGCGTCATGCGACCCAGCCGCTGCCTGGCAGATTTTGTCGCGCCACGAACCGTCGTTGCGAGTGAAGCGCGGCGATCCCTGCCGTCCGCAGTCATGGATCGCCACGGCCTGTGGCCTCGCGATGACGTGGGCATCAAAGATTACGTCGGCGTCTTTGCCGTCACCGCAGGCCTTGGCATCGACAAGAAGGAAGCGCAGTTTTTGGCCGCCCATGACGACTACAGCGCCATCCTGCTCAAATCACTGGCGGATCGGCTGGCCGAGGCCTTTGCCGAGTGCCTGCACAAAAAAGTGCGCACCGACCTGTGGGGTTATGCGCCCAATGAACCGTTGGGAGCGGCCGACTTGATTGCCGAAAAGTACCGGGGCATCCGCCCGGCGCCGGGCTACCCGGCCTGCCCCGACCACAGCGTCAAGAAAGACATGTTCGCGCTGCTGCAATGTGCCGACATCGGCATGACGCTGACCGATAGCCTGGCCATGAATCCGGCGGCGAGCGTCAGTGGCTTCTACCTTGGTCACCCCGACAGTGTGTACTTCAACGTGGGAAAGATTGGCGACGACCAGCTCAAGGACCTGGCCGCACGACGCGGCATGAACGAGCGTGAACTGCAGCGCCTGCTGGCGCCTAATTTGTAATCCCTGCCCGTGCAACGCCGGGCTGGATCAACCCGGGCCGCCGGCTCCTGACGACTTCAGGCCGGTCTGGCGCAGACTCCGGCGCTGCGCCAGCATCAGTGCGCCCACGCCCAGCACGCTCAGGCCCAGCAGCAGCCACAAGCCGTGGCTGTAGCCCGCCTGCGGCGACCACACCACGCCCAGCATCAGCGGTGCCGCAGCGCGTGCCAGCGCCAGCGGCACACCCAGGGCACCGTTGAGCGTGGCCACGTGGTCACGGCTCACATACTGCGCAATCGCCGTGCCCTTGACAATCGTGAGCATGCCATTGCCCAGGCCGTAGAGCAGCACAAACAGGCCAACCACCGCCACCTGCCATGAACCCGTCAAGGGTGCCAGCAGCAGCACCCCCACCGCCAGCGGGATCAGCAGCGGCACCAGCAGGTTCACCCGGTGCAGATCGGCATGGTGCTCAAAAAAATACAGCAGCAAACGCCCCACCACCTGCACCGCGCCAATGGCGGCCGGCAGCGCAATCACCCAGAGCTCGGGCAAGCCGTTTTCACGCAGCAGACTCACCATGTGGGCCGGAATGGCGACGGTGACCGACATCATCAGCACGGTGAAAACACCGATCAGCACGAAAGGCGCGCTGCGCAGCAAAGGTCGCAGGCCCGCATCGCGGCTGGCCTCCCTGCCTGCGACCCGCCGCTGACGCTGCGGCGCACCCTGCAAGGTGAACCAGTGCAGCGGCGCACACAGCAGCAGGTGCAGCAGTGCCAGCACGACCAGGGCAGCGCGCCAGCCCAAGGCGTTCATCAGAGCGGCCGTGAGCGGAATAAACACCGTGCTGGCCAGGCCGCCCAAAAAAGTCAGCGTGATGATGGCGCGGCGAAAGTCGTGCGGAAAGCGTCGCGTCACCAGGGCAAAAGCCGGCGCATACAGCACCGCCGCCATGGCCGTGCCCAAGCCCGCCCAGACAACATACAGACCGGTCTGGCTGGTGACCACGCTGTGCAGCAGCAGGCACGTCCCGGCCAGCACCGAGCCAGCCGTCATCACCGCCCGCTCGTGACCGCGGTCGATCCAGCGCCCCACCGGATAGGCCAACAAGCCTTCGGCCAGCAGACCCAGGCTGAACGCGAGCGACACTTGCGCGCGGCTCAGTCCCAGGTCGCGTTCCAGCGGATCGATGAGCAAGGAAAACAGATAAAAAACGCTGCCCCAGCTGATAAGTTGCGCCAGTGACAGGCGCAACACAAAGGCGGCATCAAAACGATTGGACGGCATGGATTGCTTCACCTCA
Source organism: Rhodoferax sp. (assembly GCF_028689295.1). GTDB lineage: Bacteria > Pseudomonadota > Gammaproteobacteria > Burkholderiales > Burkholderiaceae_C > Rhodoferax. The sequence continues at coordinate 28,205 of NZ_JAQTWL010000017.1, read as the reverse complement.
TTCGCCATGACGATGCTCTTTGGTGCTAGCTGGTGCGCAACGCCCGCCGGTACTGCATGGCTTCGGCCACATGGCTGACCTGGGTACTGCGGGCGCCTGCCAGGTCGGCAATGGTGCGCGCCACTTTGAGCGCGCGGTGGGTGCTGCGCGCCGACCAGCCCAGGCGGGTGGCGGCCACATTCAAAAACTTGGCCGCCGCCTCGTCCAGCAACAAGTGCGTGTCGAGTTCCCGCCCTTGCAGCGCCTGGTTGGCCACGCCTTGCCTTGCCACAGCGCGCTTGCGTGCCGCAGTGCAGCGCGCGCGGATGTCGGCGCTGGATTCGCCCGCGGGCGCCTGCAGCAGGTCGGCACTGGCGACAGCGGGCACTTCCACATGCAGGTCGATGCGGTCCACCAGCGGCCCACTGAGCTTGGCCTGGTAGCGCGCCACCTGATCGGGTGTGCAGCGGCAGCTCTTTTGCGATGACCCCAAATAACCGCACGGGCAGGGATTCATGGCCGCAATCAGCTGAAACTGGGCCGGGAAGTCGGCGCGTCGCGCCGCCCGCGAGATGGTGATGCGCCCGGTCTCCAGCGGCTCGCGCAAGGCTTCCAGCGCGGCGCGCGAAAACTCGGGAAACTCGTCGAGGAACAGCACACCATGGTGCGCCAGCGAGATCTCGCCCGGGCGCGGTGGCGAGCCACCGCCCACCAGCGCCACCGCACTTGCCGTGTGATGCGGGTGGCAGGTGGGGCGTTGCGCCCATTGCGCCAGCACAAAGCGTCCGCCCAGGCTGGCAATGGCCGCGCTTTCCAGCGCCTCGTCGGTGGTCATGGGCGGCAACAGACCGGCAAAGCGCTGCGCCAGCATCGACTTGCCGGCCCCCGGCGGCCCCATCAGCAACAGGCTGTGGCCACCGGCGGCGGCGATCTCGAGCGCCCGTTTGGCAGCCGGTTGGCCTTTCACATCGGCCATGTCGGGGTAGTGCGCTTGTTGCATTTGCGTCAACGCGCTGATGCGGCTCCAGCCGCTGGCGGGCTCAATGGCAGGCGCGTCGGCCGCTTGCGGCAGGAAATGTTGCACCACATCGAGCAGGTGCTGCGCCCGATAGACCTGCGCGTCGGGCACCAGCGCGGCTTCTTCGGCACTGCCGGGGGGCAACACCAGCTGGGTCACGACATGGCTGGCGTGCAGTGCCAGGCTCATCGCCAGGGCACCGCGCACCGCGCGCAATTCGCCCGAGAGCGACAATTCACCGGCAAATTCATAACCGGCCAGGCGGGCGGCATCGATCTGGCCGCTGGCCGCCAGGATGCCCAGGGCGATCGGCAGGTCGAAGCGGCCGGAGTCCTTGGGCAGGTCGGCCGGCGCCAGATTGACAGTGATTTTTTTGTTGCTGGGAAATTCCAGGCCCGAGTTTTGCAGCGCCGAGCGCACCCGTTCGCGCGCTTCCTTGACCTCCACATCGGCCAGCCCAACCAGCGTGAAACTGGGCAAGCCGTTGGCCAGATGGACCTCGACCGTGACGGACGCGGCCTCCAGCCCCAGCAGGGCCCGGCTTTGCACCAAAGACAAACTCATCGAGATACTCCGCTTTAAAAAGTGCGTTTGCCGCCAACAGACAAACAAATATGCACTCTTATGGTGCGTGCTGTTTTATTTCATGAACATCTTAGCGCACCAGCCTTGTTCACATCAAAGAACATCGTCATTGCAAGCGCAGTGAAGCAATCCATGCCTCCAAGCTGCATGGATTACCACGCCGCTGCGCGACTCGCAATAACAACCGTCTTGCATCATTTGGAGCGGAAATATCTGGCACGAACCCTGCTTAACCAGCCTGTCCATTTAACCGTTGGAGAGCTTATGAAACTTCAATCATCCGGCATCAATGACGTTTACCTATCCAAGGAGTCTGCATGAAACTTGTTACCGCCATCATCAAACCCTTCAAGCTCGATGAGGTGCGCGAAGCGCTCTCCGGCATCGGCGTGCAGGGAATCACCGTGACCGAAGTCAAGGGCTTCGGTCGTCAAAAAGGCCACACCGAGCTCTACCGTGGCGCCGAATATGTGGTTGACTTTTTGCCCAAAGTCAAAGTGGAAGCCGCCGTGGCCGACGAGCTGGTTGAGAGTGTGATCGAAACCATCGAAGGCGCTGCCCGCACCGGCAAGATCGGCGACGGCAAGATTTTTGTCAGCCCCATCGAGCAGGTCATCCGCATTCGTACCGGTGAAACCGGCGTGGAAGCGCTCTAACCAACAAACCAGACATGAGATCACCAACATGAAAAAACTACTTGCCTCCCTCACCCTGGGTTTGAGTCTGTTGCTTGGCGGCACCGCCATCGCCCAAACCCCCGCGGCGCCAGCCGCGTCTGATGCTGCCCCCGTGGCGGCCATGGCCGAGGCCAAACCGGCTGAAGCCCCCGCTGCCGCACCGGCGGCTGCGCCCGCCGCACCAGCCGCTGCCGAGGCGGCACCGGCACCTGTCCCGAACAAGGGCGATACTGCGTGGATGATGGTCTCCACCCTGTTGGTGATTTTGATGACCGTGCCCGGCCTGGCGCTGTTCTATGGCGGCCTGGTGCGCAGCAAGAACATGCTGTCGGTGCTGATGCAGGTGATGGTCACCTTCTCAATGATCGTGGTGCTGTGGTTCATCTACGGCTACAGCCTGGCGTTCACCGAGGGCAACGCGTTCTTTGGCGGCTTCGACCGGCTGTTCATGGCCGGTGTCTGGGACAACGTTGCCGGCACCTTTGCCAACGGCGCCACCTTCAGCAAGGGCGTGGTCATCCCCGAAATCGTGTTCGCCGCCTTCCAGGCCACGTTTGCCGGCATCACCGGCGCGCTGATCGTGGGCGCCTTTGCCGAACGCATGAAGTTCTCTGCGGTGCTGATGTTCATGGCGCTGTGGTTCACCTTCAGCTACGCCCCGATTGCCCACATGGTGTGGTTCTGGATGGGCCCGGATGCCTACGGCGCCAAAGACGTGGTCGATGCCATGAACGCCAAGGCCGGTTACCTCTGGCAATCGGGTGCGCTCGATTTTGCCGGCGGTACCGTGGTGCACATCAACGCCGCCGTGGCGGGCCTGATCGGCGCCTACATGGTGGGCAAGCGCATCGGCTACGGCAAGGAATCCATGGCGCCTCACAGCCTGACATTGACGATGGTCGGTGCATCGCTGCTGTGGGTAGGCTGGTTTGGTTTCAATGCTGGCTCGGCGCTGGAAGCCAACGGTTTTGCGGCTCTGGCCTTCATCAACACCTTTGGCGCGACTGCGGCTGCGGTGTTGGCCTGGTGTGTCGGTGAAACACTGATGCGTGGCAAGGCGTCCATGCTGGGTGCTGCCTCCGGTTGCGTGGCGGGCTTGGTCGCCATCACCCCGGCCGCTGGCAACGTGGGCATCGGCGGTGCGCTGATCATTGGTTTCCTGTCTGGCTTTGCCGGCTTGTGGGGCGTGAATGGCCTGAAAAAACTGCTGGGTGCTGACGACTCGCTCGACGTGTTCGGCGTGCACGGTGTCTGCGGCATTCTGGGTGCCATCCTGACCGGCGTGTTCAACAGCCCGGCGCTGGGTGGCCCTGGCTACGTGGCTGACTGGGTCACAGCGTCGATGGTGACATCGGCCGACTACTCCATTGCTTCGCAAGTCTGGATTCAAACCAAAGCCGTGCTCACCACCATCATCTGGTCGGGCGTGGTGTCGTTCATTGCCTTCAAGATTGTTGACCTGACGATTGGTCTGCGTGTCTCCGAAGAGCATGAGCGCGAAGGTCTGGATGTCACGTCGCACGGCGAAACGGCTTACAGCCGGTAATCAGAGAGGGGGCCGCAGGCATCAAGGGCCTGCAGCCAGAAAATCAGTATTTCCTTGAGGTTTGAAACCCACCCAGCTTCGGCTGTGGTGGGTTTTTTTGATTTCCCGCTCAGCTACCGCGACCGCAGCACCATCTGATTTTTGACCATTGTGATGTCGAATTTCGACAGGAACGACTGGCCCAATAGAGCCTCGTTTTCATCACCAAGATTCAGGCCCACGCCCACTTTGACGTTGCTGACGCTCACCGGTCCGATAGACACACCCAGGCCCTCAACAACGCGCCCGGGGCGATCGCCATTGGCCGTATGGAACATGGTGGGCACGCCGCCGCGAATGAATGCTTTCTGGGCGAATTTTTCACTCACGCTCACCAGGGATGCGCCGGTATCGACCATGAATCTGGCCTCTCTTCCGTTAATGGCGCCTGTGGTGTAAAAATGGCCATCCTGCGACCGATTGATCACCAGATCACCATTTGCCAACACCCTGGCTTGTTTGGGCTTGAGGTAGTGCGTCATCAACATGTACAGAAGCCCCATGACAACACACCAAAAGATCATCATCGGGATGAGGCCGGTCTTTGTCGGCGACAAGGCTTTCACAGCCAGATGCTTGCGCGAAAACGCGGAAAATCTGCCGCGCGTTTCTTCAATCTGGCGCTGCTTTTCCCGCTCACGCTGAGCTTCGTGATACCAATCCCTGTCTTGAATTCCCATGATTAATTCTGCGATCCATATTTGTTGATTAAATTTGCGACGCTTGCTATCTTGCCACTTGCTTCATCTGCCAACTGCTCGTCAATGCGCTGTCCTCGCTGAAAATTCGCTCCAGCGCGGCACACATAGTATTTCAATTCACAATAGTCGCCCATGAGATCCGACCCATGACCCACATCCCAAGCACCAGGCCAGAAGCCTGGCAACCCGTCACCGATCACCTAACTGCTCTGGGTGAATCGCCGTTCTGGCACCCACATGAACAGATGCTTTACTGGGTGGACATTGCGGGCAAACAGATTCTGCGCGCAAACATCTACATGGGCACGGTGGAAACCTGGGATACGCCCAGCGAACCCGGTTGCATCGCGCCAGCCGCCAGCGGCGGCCTGGTGATGGCGCTACGCAACGGCATTTTTCGTGCGCCAACGTGGGGGGGGCCGTTGCAGCATCTGGCCACGCTGGACTATGACCCCGCGCACACGCGTGCCAACGATGGCAAGTGCGACTCGCTGGGGCGTTTCTGGGTAGGCACCATCGACGAAACGCGCAGCAAAAAGAACGCGGCACTTTATTGCATTGACGCCCTCGACATGGCGCAAACCGGAGCGCCGCAAGTGCGCTGCATGGTCAGCCCGGCCGACCTGCCTGCCACCACCGCCAATGGCCTGGCCTGGAGCCCCGACCAGCGCACCTTGTACTGGGCCGACACGCCCAGCCACACCGTGTGGGCCTGGAACCATGAGTTGGCCACCAACACAATGAGCGGGCGACGTGCTTTTGCCAGCTTCTTGGGAAAACCAGACGGCTGGCAACCCGACCCGGCCGACGTGAACAACGGCGGCTACCGGGGTCGCCCGGACGGCGCGGCTGTCGATGTGCAGGGCAACTACTGGGTGGCCATGTTCGAGGGCCGCCGGGTGTGCCAGTTCGCACCCGATGGCAGTCTGCTGGCCGAATTTGCCGTGCCACTGCAATGCCCCACCATGCCCTGTTTTGGCGGCGAAGACCTCAAAACCCTGTACATCACCAGCGCCCGGCACCACCGCAGCGATGCAGAACTGGCGGCTTTTCCGCACTCGGGCCAGGTGCTGTCGATGCGGGTCGAGGTGGCTGGCTTGCCGGTCAACTTTTTTGCGGACTGACTGCCATGATATTTCTCAAGTCCGGCGCATCTAATTGAGCTGAATGGCGTGCATTCAGCCCCGGCCAGGACTAAACTGAAACTTCCAGTTTTAACCTCTCAGGAGATTTATCATGACAGACGCCCTTCAACACACCAAAGACAAACTCATGGACGATCTGCATCAAAGCATTGCCGATGCTGAAGAAATGCTGAAACTCACCGCCAACCAAGCCGGTGAAAGCACCGCCCAACTGCGTGAACGAGTTCGTGATCGCATGAGCAAGGCCAAGGTCGAGTTGGTCCACCTGCAACAGGCTACGGTAGAAAAGGCCAAGGCCGCAGGCCATGCCACTGACGTGTTTGTCCATGAAAACCCATGGAAATCCATCGGTATCGCGGCAGGCATGGGCTTGGTGGTCGGGCTGCTGATCAGCCGCCGCTAACCCAATGGCAGGCGCCAACTCCGGTCTGTTTGGCCAGTTGCAGCAATCCTTGGGTACAGTCATCGAGCTGCTGAGGCTTCGACTGGCCTTGCTGGGCACCGAACTTGGGCTGGAAAAGCAGCGCCTGGCCGTCGGGCTGTTTTGGGGGGCTTGCGCGCTCCTGAGCCTGACCGTGGCTGCCGTGTTGTTCTGCGGCTTTGTCATTTTGTTGCTGTGGGATGGTTACCGGCTGGCTGCCGTGGGCGTGCTGGCTTTGCTCTTTTTGGCTGGCGGATGGCTTATGCTCAAAGCCGCACAGCGCCAGTTGAGCGCTGGGTCCAACCTGTTCAGCGTGAGCTTGGCCGAACTTGAACGCGACCGCGACAGCTTCACGGCCGCGACACCCCATGAACCTCAATGAGTTGCAACTGCGCCAGCAGAGCCTGCTGATTCGCAGCACCGAGTTGCGCCTGCAACTCCGCGCAGACTTGCAACGCCTGCAAGGCCCTGCGGCCGTGGCTGACCAGGTCAAGTCGGCTCTGCTGTGGCTGTATCAAAACCCGATTTGGCCCGCCGCCGTGCTGGTGCTGCTGATGGTACTCAAACCGGGACGCGCGCTGGTCTGGACCGGCAAGCTCTGGTGGCTGTGGAAATCGGCCGGTCTGGCGCGCCGCTGGCGCGACACCCTGCTGGCCTATCTGGCGCAGCGCGGAAGGCCCTAGGCAGCGCGTCTGCACAATTTTTCGAACAAAAAGCGTTCGAAAAATTCAATCCATCACTGTCGGCTTGTGCTCTAACATCGGGGTCACCGTTTCACCTGTGAATGCCCATGGACATCGCCCTGCACCGCCTTATTGATCACATCCAGACCGCTGCGGCGCAACGCACGCCGTTGCGCATTCGCGGCGGTGGCAGCAAAGACTTTTATGGCGAAACGCTGCAAGGCGAGCTGCTCGACACCACCCCCTACCGTGGCATCGTCAGCTACGAGCCCAGCGAACTGGTGGTCACGATGCGCGCCGGCACGCCCTTGGCCGAACTCGAAGCCGCCTTGACTGAGAAAGGCCAATGCCTGGCGTTTGAGCCACCCCGCTTTGGCCCTGCCAACGGCACCTGCGGCGGCATGGTGGCCGCCGGCTTGAGCGGCCCGGCGCGTGCCAGCGTCGGCGGCGTGCGCGACTACGTGCTGGGCGTGCAACTCGTCAACGGCCTCGGTGAGCACCTCACTTTTGGCGGCCAGGTCATGAAAAACGTGGCCGGTTATGACGTGTCGCGCCTCATGGTGGGTGCCCTGGGCACGCTCGGGCTACTCACCGAGATTTCGCTCAAGGTGCTGCCGGTCGCGCCAGCCGAGGCTACGCTGGTGTTCGAACTCGACCAGGCCAGCGCGCTGGCGCAACTGCAGCGCTGGGGTGCGCAACCGCTGCCGCTCAACGCCAGCTGCTGGGTGCACGATGACACCGCCGCCAACGCCCCCGAACTGCTGTTTCTGCGATTGCGTGGCGCCGTGGCCGCCGTCGAGTCAGCCTGCACCAAATTGCTCAAGGACGTGCCAGGACATCGCATGGACATCGCCCAAGCCGGACCCGACTGGACCGCTTGCCGCGACCTGAAACTGCCCTTCTTCACTGCGCCCGCCAATGCCCCCGAGCCGCTTGCCCTATGGCGTTTGAGCGTGCCGCAAACCGCCCCGGCGCTCGACCTGCCCTGGCCCCAGTTGGTGGAGTGGCATGGTGGCCAGCGCTGGCTGCGCGCGCCTGTGTCGGCCATGGAACAACTGCGCCAGGCCGCCACAGCGGCAGGCGGTTCGGCCAGCGTTTTCATGGCCTGCGGCAGCACGGGGGTCAATAACCGCTTCAGCCCGTTACAACCCACCCTGGAGCAAATCCACCGCCGCCTCAAAGCCGAATTCGACCCGGCGGGCATCCTGAATCCGGGTCGCATGTACCCACTCCTGTAACTTGCGGGAAAGACCGCAGCTACTGCGAAGCAGAGCCAGCTCTGTCCCCAACACTTTAGAGTCAGACTATGCAAACCCAACTCAGCGCCCAATACCAGGGCACGCCCGACGGCCAAGCGGCTGAAGCCATTCTGCGCAAATGCGTGCACTGCGGTTTTTGCACCGCCACCTGCCCCACCTACCAGCTGCTCGGTGACGAGCTTGACGGTCCGCGCGGTCGCATTTACCTGATGAAACAGGTGCTCGAAGGCACCGTGCCCACGCGCAAGACGCAGCAGCACCTGGACCGCTGCCTGACCTGCCGCAACTGCGAAACCACCTGCCCCAGTGGCGTGCAATACGGCCATTTGCTCGACATCGGCCGCAAGCTGGTCGATGAGCAGGTGCCGCGCCCGGCGGGCGAGCGCGCGCTACGCTGGGCGCTCAAGGAAGGCCTGCCGTCACCGCTGTTCGCCCCGGCCATGGCGCTGGGCCAACTGGTGCGGCCGCTGCTGCCGCACGCGCTGCAAAACAAGGTGCCGACCAGGCAGAACGCCGGCCCTACGCCCACGCGTGCGCTCAAGCGCAAGGTGCTGGTGCTCGAAGGTTGCGTGCAACCCGCCATGAGCCCGAACATCAACAGCGCCACGGCGCGGGTGTTCGATGCCGCCGGCATCCAGTGCGTGGTGGCGGCCAAGGCGGGTTGCTGCGGCGCCGTCAAGTTCCACCTCAACGACCAGGACGGCGGCATGGCCGAGATGCGCGCCAACATCGACGCCTGGTGGCCGCACATCGAGACCGGTGTGGAGGGCATCGTCATCAACGCCTCGGGCTGCGGTGTCACGGTGAAGGAATACGGCCACATCCTGCGCGACGACCCGCATTACGCCACCAGGGCCAAGCGCGTGAGCGAACTTACCAAAGATGTCAGCGAATGGCTACCGGAACTGGCAGACAAGCTCAAGAGCCGGGTACAGGGCAGCGCCAGCCGCATTGCCTTTCACCCGCCCTGCTCGTTGCAGCACGGCATGCAGTTGCGCGGCGGCGTGGAAAAGTACATGGGTGAGCTCGGCTTCAACGTCAAGACCACCGGCTGCGAAGCGCACCTGTGCTGCGGCTCGGCGGGCACCTACAGTGTGCTCAACCCCAGCATTTCCTACCAATTACGCGACCGCAAACTGGCCAACCTGGCCACCACTTTTGGCGCCGACCAGCCGGCGCAGATCGTTTCGGCCAACATCGGCTGCATCACCCACCTGCAAAGCGGCACCGACACGCCGGTGCGGCACTGGATCGAAGTGCTGGACGAGGCGCTGCAAAAATAGCTGGCAAGCGGCCGGTCCACGCATAATTCAGGCATGACAACCTTACCTTCCCTGCCTTGTTACCTCAACGGTGAATTCACCACTCTGCCCAATGCCAAAATCAGCGTGATGGACCGTGGCTTCATTTTTGGCGACGGCGTCTATGAAGTGGTGCCGGCCTACGGTGGCCGCTTGTTCCGCTTTGCCCAGCACATGGCGCGGCTTGACCGCAACCTGGCCGAGTTCCGCGTCGCCAACCCGCTGACGCACACTCAGTGGGCCGACGTCGCCAAGCAATTGATGACGGCTTTTGCGGCCTCCAAAGGCGTTGGCGCTGATGCGCTTGACCAGCTGATCTACATCCAGATCACGCGCGGCGTGGCCCTGCGCGACCATGTCATGCCCACCGACATCACGCCCACCGTGTTTGTCATGACCAACGCCATGACGCTGCCCACTGAGGCGCAACGCAGCCAGGGCGTGGCCTGCGTCACAGCCGACGACTTCCGCTGGGAGAAAGCCCACATCAAAAGCACCAGCCTGCTGGGCGCCGTGTTTGCGCGCCAGATCGGCTATGACGCCGGTGCCCTGGAAACCGTGATGTTCCGCGATGGTTTTTTAAGCGAAGCCGCCGCCAGCAACGTCTGGGTGGTCAAGGACGGTAAGGTGCTGGGCGCGCCCAAAGACAACCTGGTGCTCGAAGGCATTCGCTATGGCCTGATCGAAGAAATATGTCACGCCCGTGGCATCCCGTTTGAACTGCGCCGCCTCAGCCGCGACGAAGTCAAGCACGCAGACGAGCTGCTGCTGTCATCGGCCACCAAGGAAGTGCTGCCTGTGACCCTTCTCGACGGCCAGGCAGTCGGTACCGGCCAGCCCGGCCCGGTGTACGCGCAGTTGTACGCAGGCTACGCCGAGGCCAAGGCGCAATCGCGCCAGCCTTGACCGGCCACAGCATCGGCAATAGGGACCAAGTGCAAGTCTGCGAAATCTTCAGGGCTGCCGTCCGATGGGCTGAGAATCAACGCGCCCATGCAAAAATAGACCGGCATCAGCCCGCAGGGACCGGAGAAGATACGGAAGAGGGCGGCTTGATGCGGTCGTTGTTACAACCACTGACCATACTTACAAATTTTCCGTGAGCTGGCCCCAGTTGCAGGTGATACAGTGCATTTGGGCATCAAGCCCCTGCGCTTTACCTCCCTGAGCGCGGCTCGAAAGAGTTACGACCCAGCCTAATCCGCTGGGCTTTTTTTGCCTGCTGGGTTTTTGTGACCGTTACGAAACTCTGCTGAACGGTGGCATTCGCTGGCGCTGGATTCGGGCAAGTTGCCTAAAGGTTGCCTACAACCCAGCAAAAAAAAATGGTTCGCTACTGCTTCTACAGTAACGAACCATTTTGCTATTTGGTGGCCCGGGGCGGAATCGAACCACCGACACAAGGATTTTCAATCCTCTGCTCTACCGACTGAGCTACCAGGCCTAAGGGGCGTATTCTAGCAGCGCAAAGGGTCGTTTTGAGGCGCAGATTTGATTTTTCAGCCGCGTTTGCGCGTCAGGTCAACACCGAGTTGCTTGAGCTTGCGGTACAAGTGGGTGCGCTCGAGGCCGGTCTTTTCGGCAACGCGGGTCATGGAGCCATTTTCCTTGGCCAGGTGAAATTCAAAATAGGCTTTTTCGTATTCATCGCGACCTTCGCGCAGCGGCTTGTCGAGCATGAAATTTTGCGTGGCCTGCATGCCTGGTTCTGGCGCCAGTTCGACCGCACTGATGGGCATGTCGGCCAGCGCCACCGTGCCTTTTTTCAGGCCCACCGAAGGCATCGACTGCGTCAATTTGCGTAGCGCGCCACGCGTCAGGCCCTGTTCAACCGCCTTGAGCAGCTTTTGCAGGGTGATCGGTTTTTCCAGAAATGCCAGCGCGCCAATGCGGGTGGCTTCGACCGCAGTGTCGATGGTGGCGTGCCCGCTCATCATGATCACCGGCATGGTCAGGGCGCCGGCGGCTGACCATTCCTTGAGCAGCGTGACGCCGTCGGTGTCGGGCATCCAGATGTCGAGCAGCACCAGATCAGGCGCCTCGCGCAAGCGTGCGGCGCGGGCCTGCGCGGCGTTTTCGGCCAACTCGACGGTGTGTCCTTCGTCGTTAAGAATCTCACAGAGCAAATCACGAATGCCCAGTTCGTCATCCACTACCAGAATGTTAGCCATGTACTTTTATTTCCCTTGAAAATGGTATCAGCATGTCCCATCAAATGACCTGCGGGTTTGGCGTCTGCTCTACCGCGAATGATAACGACACTTGCGCTCCGACGATCGTATCGTTCTCCAGCCGGTTCGAGATCGTCACACGGCTGGCGTGCTCATCCGCAATTTTCTTGACCACCGCCAGGCCCAGTCCGGTGCCCTTGTCCTTGGTGGTCACATAGGGTTCGAACGCCCGTTTCAGAATGTGGTCCGGAAACCCGGTGCCGCAGTCCAATACCGCCAGGCGGACACGGCGTGTGCTGGCTTGGCATTGGGTCTTGATCAGCACCGCATGATCGGCATCCGCATGCCCGGCGCTCAAGGTGGCATCCTGCGCGTTTTGCAGCAGGTTGTGCAGCACTTGGCGCAATTGCTGGGCATCGCCCATGATGACGGGGCAGTCGGGGTCGAGCTCGGTCATGACAGGCACCTGCTCCAGGTCGTTGGCGTACAGGTGCAGGACATCCGCCACCAGGTCGTTGAGCTTGACCGGCTTGAGTTCTGCAGCCGGCAAGCGCGCGTAATCGCGGAATTCATTGACCAGGCGTTTCATGGCATCGACCTGATCGACAATTGTTTTGACCGATTTGGTCAGCATGGCCTGCTCGGTGGCGCCCAGCTTGCCAGTTAGCTTCATTTCCAGTCGCTCGGCTGACAGTTGGATGGGGGTGAGCGGGTTCTTGATCTCGTGCGCCAGGCGCCGTGCCACTTCGCCCCAGGCCTGCGCCCGTTGGGCAGAAACGATTTCTGAAATATCGTCAAACACCAGCAAGCGCTGCTCACCCGGCAGGGCGGCACCGCGCGTCACCAGGGTGATCACATCGTTGGGCGGACGGCCGCTTTGGGCCCGGCCTATCCCGCCCAATTCAAAGGACTGCTGCCAGTGGTCCAGCGTGCGTTCGCTGTGCGTGCTGAAAAAATTGTCGAACTGTTCCTGCACCTGCTGGCCAAAGCTCTGCAGCCCTTCCACCTCGGCCAGGGGCTGGCCCTGATGCGCTGCCATTGGCACCCGCAAGATACGGGTGGCACCGGGGTTGGAGGCGCTGATCACCCCCTTGGCGTCGAGCACCATGACACCGGCGGTCAGGTTGTCCAGAATGGTTTGCAAATTGGCATGCGCCGCGCTCACCTGCGCCATGCTGGTCTGCACCGCCTGGCGTGCATCGGAGAGTTGCTGCGTCATTTGTGAAAAGGATCGGGTCAGCCCGTCGAGTTCATCGGTGCCGCGCAGAAATGCCTTTGGCGTCAGGTCGCCAGCGGCCACTTCGCGCACGCCATCGGCCAGCAGCAGCAAGGGCCGGGCCAACTGGTTGCCAATGAGCACCGCCAGCAGCACGGCGCCAAAAACCGCCATGAACAGGCTTAGCGTGAGCGTGCCAATGTACATGCGGCGCAGGCCGTCGCGGGCCAGCGCCCGCTCCTGGTATTCACGGTTGGCCTGTGTCACCGCCATGGCATTGGCCACCAGGGTGTCGGGCAGCGTCTTGACCGCCAACACGTAGCGCGGCTCATTGAATGAGCCCAATTGATTGCTCGTGACCAGCGCCAGGGCTTTGATGCGGGACGGGTTCTGGTCGCTCACCACGGCATCGTCCAGGCCCTCGATCCAGGTGATGACGCCTTGCGTCCGCGCGGCGCGAAACTGCTGGGCGTTGGGCAACTCCGGATTGAGCTGGTAGCGCGACTGACCGGACGCCGCAATCAAACGGCCGGAGGAACCCCACAAAATAAGATCATCGGCGCCCATGGCATCACGCGCACGCTCCAGTGGCAAGGCGGCACTGACGTCAGGCGTGTCGGCAAGCCTGGCAGCCCCGGCGCGGGCCTTGCCCGCCAGATCAGCCGACAAGGCCTCCAGCGTGGTTCGCCCCAGATTCAGGCCGGCGTCCAGCGCGCCCTCCACCTTGACATCGAACCAGCTCTCGATGGAGCGCGTCACAAACTGGTACGACACGACATAGATCAGCACGCCCGGGGCAAAACCGGCCAGGGCAAAAATGGCGGCCAGCTTGACCAACAAACGGCTGCCAAATTTTTTCTTCATCAACCGCCGGATCAAGCGCACCGCGATCCAGCTGATGACCCCCAACAGCAGCACCGCCACCACCACGTTGACGGCAAACAGCTTGGCGTAGTTTTGCTCGTACAGGTCGCGGTTGGTGGTGGCCTGGGTCAATAAAAAAAGCAGGATCAGGCCAATGGCCACCATCACCACAAGACCCAGAACCAGCAGCCAGCGCACCGCCCTGGAATGCTTTTCAGACGGAACTGTGGCGCTCGACGGCAGTCTCATTTGACCGTCTCGCCTTCAAGAATCTGCTCTCTGCTGAGCTCGATTGACCAGTCCGATTGACCCAGAGTGCCAATCTGCAGGGGCCGTGGCAATTGGGCCAGATCGAGCCTGAAACGGAAATCGACAATGTGCCGGGCATCTGCCGCCAGGTTTGCGGCATCGGCAATCTTCCACCTGGAAATGCGGCGCACGGCGTTGAGCGCCTCGCTCCAGGATTCAAAATTCTGGTTCAACGACAGACCCAGTTCAGCTTCGACGATCTGGCCGGAGATGATGTTGAGCCGCCACTGGCGCGTCAAGGGCTGGTAGGCCAGACGAAACTGGCGCCTGGCTGTGGCCACTTTTTTGTTGGTCCAGTACCAGCGCTCCCGCAACACATCGGCGTCGGCCACAAAATAGATCGGGATGCCTTTGTGCAGCGCATCGACCACCGCCTGCGACAACTCGAATTCAAGCTGGGTGGAAAGCCAGAGCGCGTCATCGGCACGCTCCAGGCGCAACGACTGCGGTGCCTCAGAAGACGGCGCCTGCGCCTGCGCCAGGCCGAGACCAAGCACAGCCGTAGCCAGCCAGCCCAGCAACAGACTAGGCAGCAGACTTTTCCAGCAGCGCGTAATAAAAACCATCATGCTCACGATTTGGATTGTCATCGACACCTGGCCATTGCGCGACCTGCCCCGGCAACAAATGCCCGGGCGATGGCAACAATATGGCATTGTTGTTGTTGCCAAGGAACGCCTTGATCTGATCTTGCCCCTCGGCATGAAAGACCGAACAGGTGCCATACAGCAAGCGGCCACCGGGTTTAAGCAAGGGCCACAGTACCGCGAGCAGCCTGGCCTGCTGCCGGGCCAGTTGCGCCATGTCGGTGGGCCGGCGCAACCAGCGGATGTCGGGGTGGCGGCGCACCACGCCGGAGCCCGAGCAAGGGGCGTCGAGCAAAATCGCATCAAAAAACTGGCCCGTCCACCAGGACGGCAGATCAGCCGCATCGGCGGCCACGATCCGGGCCACGAGCCCAAGACGCTGCAGGTTGTCGTAAATGCGCTGGCAACGCTCGGCGTCGATGTCGAGCGCGGTGAGCGCCACATCGGCAAACTCCAGCAAATGCGCCGTTTTGCCGCCGGGCGCGGCGCAGGCATCAAGCACCTGCAGTGGCGTCTGGCCGCGCAAACCCGTCAACAGCAGGGGCGCGGCCCATTGCGCTGCGCTGTCCTGCACCGATACCAGTCCGTCAGCAAAACCCGGAATCTGCCCCACCGCGCTGGCGTGCTGCAACACCACGCCCACCAAACCCAATGGTTGTGCCTCCAGGCCAGCCGCCTGGAGCTTTTTGAGGTAGTCGGCCACACTGGTGCGCCGAGTGTTGACGCGCAACACCATCGGCGCCTGGGCGTTGTTGGCCTCCAGGAGGGCTTGCCAGTGCGTCGGCCACTCGGCCTGCGTCCGGGCCAGCCACCAGGCCGGGTGGTTCCAGCGCGCCACCGGGTCCAGCGCCACTTGCGCCAGCAGGGTCGCCTGCTCACGCAAGAAACGCCGCAAGCAAGCATTGATAAAAGGAGCCTGGGCTTTCAACTTGGGCGTTTTCTTGGCCGCTTCCACCGTCTGATTGACCAGGGTAAACGCGTCATAAGGCGCCTCTGATTCCTGCGACAGCAAGGCCAGCGCACTGCACAGCAAGGCATCCACCGGCGCCGATGGCTTGCGCGGCGCCAGCAGACAGCGCAGGGCCTGTGCCCGCCCCAGCGAGCGCAGCACCGCAAAGCTGAGCGCCTGCACGCCGGGGCGCAGCGCTGCATCCACAGCACCGATCGCCGCCGTGCCAGAAGCGCCGCCGAGGATCGCCTGCAACACCCTGGCGCAGGCCTGCAATTGTCGCCAAAGGGGAATCTGGGAATGCGTGTTCATGATTCAGTATGAAAAAACGCCTCAGGCCCTTGAAAACAGGGCGTGAGGCGTTTTTTTGCTTGAGGGTCAATTACTTGACGTCGGCACTTTCATCCTGGTCCTGCTCACTGGCCAGCGCCAGTTCGGCCGCTTCGGTTTCAGCAATGGCGCGACGCTCGGCGTCGTCCATGTTTTCACGCACCTTGCGGGCTTCGTGATACGCCAGACCGGTACCGGCCGGGATCAGGCGACCCACAATGACGTTTTCCTTCAGGCCGCGCAGGCCGTCGCGTTTGCCCATGATGGCGGCTTCGGTCAACACGCGGGTGGTTTCCTGGAAGGAAGCCGCGCTGATGAAGCTATCGGTTGACAGCGAGGCTTTGGTGATACCGAGCAGCAGGTTGGTGAATGTCGCCGGAATCTTGCCCTCAGAACGCAAGGCGTCGTTGGTATTGAGCATTTCCGAACGTTCCACCTGCTCACCCACGATGTAGTTGGAATCCCCCGCGGCCTCGACCACCACGCGGCGAAGCATCTGGCGCACGATCACTTCAATGTGCTTGTCGTTGATCTTCACGCCCTGCAAACGGTACACGTCCTGCACTTCATCGACGATGTAGCGCGCCAGTTCTTCGGCGCCCAGCAGGCGCAGGATGTCCTGCGGGTCGGCCGGGCCGTCCACCACCACTTCGCCCTTGTTAACGATCTGGCCCTCGTGCACCAACATGTTCTTTTCCTTGGGCACCAGTTCTTCCCAGACCTTGCCTTCGAGGTCGGTGATCTGCAGGCGGATCTTGCCCTTGGTTTCCTTGCCGAATGAAATGGTGCCGGTCATCTCGGCCAGCACACCCTTGTCTTTGGGCGAGCGGGCTTCGAACAACTCGGCCACGCGCGGCAAACCGCCGGTAATGTCGCGGGTTTTCTGACCCTCGACCGGAATCCGGGCCAGCACCTCGCCGGGTCCCACGTCCTGGCCGTCACGCACCTGCACCAATGCGCCAATCGGGAAACCGATCGTCACCGCATGGTCGGTGCCCGGGATCTTGACCTCGTTGCCTACAGCATCGATCAGCTTGACTTGCGGACGCACCACCTTGGCAGAGCCGCGGCGCTTCGGGTCGATCACCACCAGGGTTGACAAGCCGGTCACCTCATCAACCTGCTTGGCCACGGTCAGTCCTTCTTCGACGTTTTCAAATCGGGCCTGTCCCGCGTATTCAGTGATGATGGGGCGCGTCAGCGGATCCCAGTTGGCCAGAATGGTCCCGGCCTTGATGGTCTGGTCTGGCTTGATCGTCAGGATGGCGCCGTAAGGCACTTTATGGCGCTCACGTTCACGGCCATGCTCGTCATGAATGACGATCTCGCCAGAGCGGGAAATGACCACCAGTTCGCCCTTGCCGTTGGTCACATAACGCATCGTGGTGTTAAAACCGATGTTGCCGTTGGACTTGGCTTCGACACTGGAAGCAATGGCCGCACGAGACGCAGCACCACCGATGTGGAAGGTCCGCATGGTCAGCTGGGTGCCGGGCTCGCCAATCGACTGGGCCGCAATCACACCCACTGCCTCACCGCCGTTGACCAAGCCACCACGGCCCAGGTCGCGGCCGTAGCAACGGGCGCAAATGCCAAAGCGGGTTTCGCAGGTGAGCGCGGTGCGCACCTTGACTTCGTCGACACCCGCCAGTTCCAGCCCGTCGATCATGTCTTCATCAAGCATGGTGCCGGCCGGTGCCAGCACCGACTGGTTCTCGGGGTGCAGGATATCGTCAGCGGCAGTGCGGCCCAGGATGCGGTCACGCAGTGATTCGATAGTTTCGCCGCCCTCCACAATGGCGCGCATCAGGTAGCCAGCGTGGGTGCCGCAGTCTTGTTCGGTCACTACCAGGTCTTGGGTCACGTCGACCAGACGACGGGTCAGGTAACCCGAGTTGGCGGTTTTCAACGCCGTGTCAGCCAGACCCTTACGCGCGCCGTGGGTGGAAATAAAGTATTCCAGCACGTTCAGGCCTTCTCGGAAGTTGGCCGTAATGGGCGTCTCGATGATGGAGCCGTCAGGCTTGGCCATCAAACCGCGCATACCCGCCACCTGGCGGATCTGGGCTGCAGAACCGCGGGCGCCGGAGTCGGCCATCATGTAGATGGAGTTGAACGACTCTTGCGGCACCTGGTTGCCGTGGCGGTCGATGACGGTTTCTTTGGAAAGCTGGCCCATCATCACCTTGGAGACTTCGTCACCGGCCTTGCCCCAGATATCCACCACCTTGTTGTAGCGCTCGCCGGCGGTCACCAGACCGGAGGTGTACTGGGTGGCAATTTCCTTGACCTCGGCTTCGGCGCGTTCGATGATGCCCGGTTTTTCCGTGGGCACCAGCATGTCCTCGATCGAGATCGAGATGCCGGCACGGGTGGCCAGGCGGAAGCCGTATTGCAGCAGTTTGTCGGCAAACACCACGGTTTCCTTCAGGCCGCACTTGCGGAACGAAGCGTTGATGAGGCGCGAGATTTCCTTTTTCTTCAGGGCCTTGTTGATGAAGGCGAAGGGCAGGCCCTTGGGCAGAATTTCCGACAAAAGGGCGCGGCCGACCGAAGTTTCGACCAGGCTGGTGCTGGGCGTGAGTTCGCCGGTTTCCTTGTCCTTGGTGTACTCGGTCAGGCGCACGCTGATGCGCGAGCTCATTTCGACTTCGCCCGCGTCAAAGGCGCGTTGCACTTCACCGGTATCGGCAAACACCAGGCCTTCGCCCTTGCTGTTGATGCGGTCGCGGGTGGTGTAGTACAAGCCCAGAACCACGTCTTGCGACGGCACGATGGAGGGCTCGCCGTTGGACGGAAACAGCACGTTGTTGGAGGCCAGCATCAGGGTGCGGCATTCCATCTGTGCTTCGACGGACAAGGGCACGTGAACGGCCATCTGGTCACCGTCGAAGTCGGCGTTGAACGCGGCACAGACCAGCGGATGCAGCTGGATGGCCTTGCCTTCGATCAGGATCGGCTCAAAAGCCTGGATACCCAAACGGTGCAGCGTGGGCGCCCGGTTGAGCATGACGGGGTGCTCCTTGATGACCTCTTCGAGGATGTCCCAGACCACCGGCGTGCCGGTTTCAACTTCCTTCTTGGCTGCCTTGATGGTGGTGGCAATGCCCATGGCTTCCAGGCGCGCAAAGATGAAGGGTTTGAACAACTCCAGGGCCATCAGCTTGGGCAGACCGCACTGGTGCAGTTTGAGCGTGGGGCCGACCACAATCACGGAACGACCAGAGTAATCGACGCGCTTGCCCAGCAGGTTTTGACGGAAACGACCGCCCTTGCCCTTGATCATGTCGGCCAGCGACTTGAGCGCGCGCTTGTTGGCGCCGGTCATGGCCTTGCCGCGACGGCCGTTGTCGAGCAGTGAGTCAACCGCTTCCTGCAGCATGCGCTTTTCATTGCGGGCAATGATTTCCGGTGCCTTGAGTTCAAGCAGGCGGCGCAGACGGCTGTTGCGGTTGATGACGCGGCGGTACAGGTCGTTGAGGTCGGAGGTGGCAAAACGGCCACCGTCGAGCGGCACCAGGGGGCGCAGGTCAGGCGGCAGCACCGGCAGCACATCGAGCACCATCCACTCGGGCTTGATGCCGGATTTCTTGAACGCTTCGAGCAGCTTGAGGCGCTTGGTGTTCTTCTTGATCTTGAGATCAGAGCCGGTGGGATCGTTGCGCAGCTTCTCGATGGAGCTGTCGATGTCGAGGTTTTGCAGCAAATCCTTGACGCCTTCGGCACCCATCTTGGCCTGGAACTCGTCGCCGTATTCCTTGAACTTGGCGTCGAAGTCGTCTTCCGACATGATGCTGTATTTCTTCAGCGGGGTCATGCCGGGGTCGGTCACCACATAGGCTTCAAAGTACAACACGCGCTCGATGTCACGCAGGGTCATGTCCAGCACCAGGCCCAAACGGCTGGGCAGGGACTTCAGGAACCAGATGTGGGCGCACGGCGCGGCCAGATCAATGTGGCCCATGCGTTCACGGCGCACCTTGGTCTGGGTGACTTCAACGCCGCATTTTTCGCAAATGACCCCGCGGTGCTTGAGGCGCTTGTATTTGCCGCACAGGCATTCGTAGTCCTTGATGGGGCCAAAAATCTTGGCGCAAAAAAGACCATCACGCTCGGGTTTGAAGGTGCGGTAGTTGATGGTTTCCGGTTTTTTGACCTCGCCAAAAGACCAGGAACGAATTTTCTCGGGCGAAGCCATGCCGATTTTGATGGCATCAAAATGCTCGTCGGGCGTAAATTGCTTGAACAGGTCGAGTAATGATTTCATAACTTTTTTCCTTTAATCAATTACGAGCGTTCCAGCTCGATATCCAGACCCAATGAGCGGATTTCCTTGACCAGCACATTGAACGACTCCGGCATGCCGGCTTCGATCGAGTGCTCACCCTTGACGATGCTCTCATAGACCTTGGTGCGGCCCTGCACGTCGTCCGACTTGACGGTGAGCATTTCCTGCAAGGTGTAGGCTGCACCGTAGGCTTCGAGTGCCCACACTTCCATTTCACCAAAGCGCTGGCCGCCAAACTGCGCCTTGCCGCCCAGCGGCTGCTGCGTGACCAGGCTGTAGGGGCCAGTGGAGCGGGCATGCATCTTGTCATCGACCAGGTGATGCAATTTGAGGTAGTGCATGTAACCCACCGTGACCGGGCGCTCGAAGCGGTCGCCGGTGCGACCGTCGTACAGGTAAGCCTGCGTGCGCGTGGGCGTCAGGCCCTTGGCGGCTGCGATGTCATCCGGGTAAGCCAGCTTGAGCATGGCGCGGATTTCGTCCTCGGTGGCACCATCGAACACCGGCGTGGCAAACGGCATGCCGGTGGTCAGGTTCTCTGCCATGGCGAGCAACTGGCCATCGTCGAGCTGCGCGAGGTCTTCCTTGCGGCCGGTGCTGTTGTAGATCTCGCCCAGAAATTCGCGCAACTCGGCAACGCGGCTTTCATGCTGCAGCATGTCGCCAATGCGTTGGCCGATGCCTTTGCCAGCCCAGCCCAGGTGGACTTCGAGCACCTGACCCACGTTCATCCGTGACGGCACGCCCAGCGGGTTCAACACGATGTCGCAAGGGGTACCGTCAGCCATGTGCGGCATGTCTTCCACCGGCACAATCTTGGAAACCACACCCTTGTTGCCGTGACGGCCGGCCATCTTGTCACCGGGTTGCAGGTGGCGCTTGACGGCCACATACACCTTGACCATTTTCAGCACGCCCGCGGGCAACTCGTCGCCCTGCGTGAGCTTCTTGCGTTTTTCTTCGAACGCCAGGTCAAAGCGGTGGCGGGTTTGTTCGAGCGAATTCTTGATGCTCTCGAGTTGTGCCGACACGTCTTCGTCGGCCGGACGAATATCGAACCAGTGGAACTTCTCGACCGCAGCCAGGTAGGCGGTGTCGAGCTTGCTGCCCTTGGCCAGTTTTTGCGGACCGCCGTTGGCGACCTTGCCGACCAGCAGTTTCTCGATACGGGCAAACGCGTCGGCCTCGACAATTCGCAACTGGTCGTTCAGGTCCAGCCGGAAGCGCTTGAGTTCATCGTCGATGATCTGCTGGGCGCGGCGGTCACGGGTGATGCCTTCGCGGGTGAACACCTGCACGTCGATGACCGTGCCCTGCGAGCCCTGGTCAACGCGCAGCGACGTGTCCTTGACGTCGCTGGCTTTTTCACCAAAGATGGCGCGCAGCAGTTTTTCTTCGGGCGTCAGGGTGGTCTCGCCCTTGGGCGTGACCTTGCCGACCAGCGTGTCGCCGGGCTGCACTTCTGCCCCGACATAGATGATGCCCGACTCGTCCAGGCGATTGAGTTGCTGCTCGCTCAGGTTGGGAATGTCGCGCGTGATTTCTTCAGCACCGAGCTTGGTGTCGCGCGCCATCACCACCAGCTCTTCGATGTGGATGGAGGTGTAGCAGTCGTCGGCCACCACGCGCTCGCTGATCAAAATCGAATCTTCGAAGTTGTAGCCGTTCCAGGTCATGAAGCCGATCAGCATGTTCTGGCCCAGCGCCAGTTCACCGAGGTCGGTGGAGGCGCCGTCGGCAATCACATCACCCTTGGCCAGGTGGTCGCCTTTTTTGACGATCGGACGCTGGTGGATGTTGGTGTTCTGGTTGGAGCGCTGGTATTTGATGAGGTTGTAGATGTCCACCCCCACTTCACCGGCCTGCGCTTCGGCGTCGTTGACGCGGATCACGACACGGGTGGCATCGACATAGTCCACCACGCCGCCCCGGGTGGCGACCACCACGGTGCCGGAGTCAATGGCGGCGACACGTTCGATGCCGGTGCCGACCATCGGTTTTTCCGGACGCAGCACGGGCACGGCCTGGCGCGACATGTTGGCGCCCATCAAGGCGCGGTTGGCGTCGTCGTGCTCCAGAAACGGCACCAGCGAGGCTGCCACCGACACGATTTGCGCCGGCGACACGTCCATGTACTGCACGCGGTCGGCGGTGACCATGACGGTTTCGCCGGCTTCACGCGCCGAAATCAGGTCGCCAGTGAGGCGGCCTTCCTTGTCCAGCACGGCATTTGCCTGAGCGATGACGTACTTGCCTTCTTCAATGGCCGACAGGTAATCGATGTCCATCGTGACTTTGGCATCGACCACGCGACGGTACGGCGTTTCAATAAAGCCGTAGTCGTTGAGGCGCGCGTACAGGGCCAGCGAGTTGATCAGGCCGATGTTCGGGCCTTCGGGCGTTTCAATGGGGCAGACACGACCGTAATGGGTGACGTGCACGTCGCGCACCTCGAAGCCGGCACGTTCACGCGTCAGACCACCCGGGCCGAGGGCAGAGACGCGACGCTTGTGGGTGATCTCGGACAGCGGGTTGGTCTGATCCATGAACTGGGACAACTGCGACGCACCGAAGAACTCTTTCAACGCCGCCGAAATCGGCTTGCTGTTGATCAGGTCGTGCGGCATCAGGGGTTCCTGCTCGGCTTGACCCAGGCGCTCCTTGACTGCTTTTTCGATACGGGCCAGACCCATGCGGTACTGGTTTTCGGCAAGTTCGCCGACACAGCGCACACGGCGATTGCCAAGGTGGTCGATGTCATCGACCTGGCCGTGACCGTTGCGCAGATCGACCAGCACCTTGACCACGGCCAGGATGTCTTCGTTGGTCAGCACCATCGGGCCGGTCGATTCCGGGCGTCCCATCTTGGCGTTGAACTTCATGCGCCCGACGCGCGACAGATCGTAGGTGTCGGGGTTGTAGAACAGGCGCTGGAACAGGGCTTGCACGGCGTCTTCGGTCGGCGGCTCGCCGGGGCGCATCATGCGGTAGATGGCGACACGGGCGGCAAATTCGTCGGCCGTTTCGTCGGTGCGCAGGGTCTGCGAAATGTAGGGGCCCTGATCGAGCTCGTTGGTGTAGATGCAGGCCAGTTCCTGCACACCCGACGTGCGCAGTTTCTTGAGCAGCACTTCAGTCAGCTCTTCGTTGGCCTTGGCAATGATTTCACCGGTCTCGGCATCGACCACGTTGCGCGCCACGATGCGGCCCACCAAAAAGTCTTCGGGCACCGAAATATGCGTGGTATTGGACTGCTCCAGCTCGCGGGTATGGCGCACAGTGACGCGCTTTTCCTTGGCCACGATCACCTTGCCGCTCTTGTCGGTGATGTCGAAGCGTGCCACTTCACCGCGCAGGCGCTCGGCGACAAATTCCATTTGCGCGCCGCTGTCCATCAGGCGGAAGTTGTCATTGACAAAGAAGTTGGCCAGGATCGACTCGTTGTTCAGGCCGATGGCCTTGAGCAAAATGGTGACCGGCATCTTGCGGCGGCGGTCTACCCGGAAATACAGGATGTCCTTGGGGTCGAACTCGAAGTCGAGCCAGGAGCCGCGGTAGGGGATGATGCGCGCCGAAAACAGCAGCTTGCCCGAGCTGTGGGTCTTGCCCTTGTCGTGCTCGAAAAACACGCCGGGCGAGCGGTGCAGCTGCGACACAATGACACGCTCGGTGCCGTTGATGACAAACGAGCCTTTTTCGGTCATCAGGGGCACTTCGCCCATGTAAACCTCTTGCTCCTTGACTTCCTTGACCACCTTGTTTTGCGACGTGGATGACTCGCGGTCATAAATGATCAGCTGAACGCGGGCGCGCACGGCCGAGGAAAAGGTCAGGCCGCGTGTTTGGCATTCACGCACATCGAAGGCCGGTTTGGCGAGGTTGTAGTCAAGGTACTTCATCTCGACAAAACCGTTATGCGAGATGATTGGGAACGCCGCGTTGAAGGCAGCTTGCAGGCCTTCGTCGGTGCGCTTTTTAGCCGAAACGTCCATCTGCAAAAAGGCCGTGTAGGCATCTTTCTGCATTTGCAGCAGGTAGGGGATCGCCAGCACGCTGTCGCGGCTGCCAAAGTTTTTACGTATCCGTTTGCGTTCGGTGTATGAATAAGCCATGAAATCTCCGGGCAAATGAGGACTGTGACGGTCCTGGACGACGTTAACGCTTGGTGATTGGCCACTACCAATCAATGGCGGACGGTTGCACCTTGCATGCAACCCGAACCAAGGTATCTTCTGCTGTCGGGGTTAGAAGACACTGGAAAACTCTTAAAAAAGTCGCTTTCCAGTGTGTTCTGCAAAAACACCAAGGGCTGGAGGCCTGTGACAGCACTCCAGCCCGCGGGACGACTCAATTACTTGAGTTCGGCCTTGGCACCAGCGTCAACCAGCTTCTTCAAAGCGGCATCAGCATCAGCCTTGGAAACGCCTTCCTTGACGTTTTTCGGAGCGCCGTCCACCATGTCTTTGGCTTCTTTCAGGCCCAGACCGGTGATCTCGCGCACGGCCTTGATGACCGACACCTTTTGGGCGCCTGCTTCAAGCAGAACCACGTTGAATTCGGTCTTTTCTTCGGCCACGGCAGCGGCAGCGCCACCACCGGCAGCGGGTGCGGACATGGCCGCAGCGCTGACACCAAACTTCTCTTCGATGGCTTTCACCAGGTCGTTGAGTTCCATGACCGTCATGCTGTCGAGCGCGGTCAAAAATGCGTCTTTATCGAATGCCATTTTGTTTCCTAACAATTGATTAATTTCTGTTCATTGCAAGCGTTACGCTGCAACGGCCTCTGCGGGAGCTTCTGCGCCGCCTCCTTTTTGCTCTGCCAAAGCCGCCATCACACGCGCAATGCGCGAAATGGGAGACTGCATCAAGCCCAGCAACTGTGCCAGCAACACTTCCTTGGAAGGGATGCTTGCCAACTGCTTCACGCCGTTCACGTCCAGGGCCTTGCCCGCAAATGCGCCACCGCGAATCACCAACTTGTCGTTGGTTTTGGCGAAGTCAGCGACTACTTTTGCAGCCGCTACAGCATCTTCAGAAAAGCCATAGATCAGCGGACCGGTCATCTGGTCGGACACGACTTCAAAGCTGCTACCGGCGACAGCACGACGGGCCAGCGTGTTTTTCAACACGCTCAGGGCCACACCATTGCTGCGCGCGGTCGTGCGCAATTTGGTCATATCAGCGACCGTGATGCCACGGTATTCCGCTATCACGAGCGTTTGAGCTTTAGCGGCGAGGCCAGTCACTTCACTGATGACCGCTTCTTTCTCACTGCGATTTAAACTCAAGGTCAACTCCTTAAAAAGTACCCGTTTGTGCTGTTTTAAATCTCACATCAGGGCACACCATATTGCAGCGACCAACTGTTTGGGAACTTTTAAATTCTTGGGCAGCGGGATCGCCATCTGCGTTGGTTTTCATTGATTAAGCGCCATCACCTTGCGGTTCGGCACACCAACGGTCTCGGATGGCCTGCGGCAGCCTGGAAGCCACCGCAGCCCACCACGTCAGGCTGTCCTTTCAGACAGCCCAATTTCTCACCTTACGCGGCGATCGTTTGCAGATCGACGCGCACGCCAACACCCATGGTGCTGGAAATAGCAGCCTTGCGCAAATACAGACCCTTGCTGGTGGCAGGCTTGGCTTTGACCAGGGCATCGACCAAAGCGGCCAGATTGCCTTGCAACTTGTCACTGTCAAACGAGCGGCGACCAATGGTGGAATGCACAATACCAGCCTTGTCAACACGGAACTGGACCTGACCGGCCTTGGCGTTTTTGACGGCAGTGGCCACATCGGGCGTGACGGTACCCACCTTGGGGTTGGGCATCAGGCCACGTGGACCGAGGATCTGGCCCAGGGTACCCACGACACGCATGGCGTCAGGGGCGGCAATCACCACGTCAAACGGCATATCGCCGGCCTTGATCATGGCAGCCAGGTCGTCCATGCCAACAATGTCAGCGCCGGCAGCCTTGGCTTCTTCAGCCTTGGCGCCCTGGGCGAACACGGCAACGCGTTTGGTCTTGCCGGTGCCGTTGGGCAACACGACGGCACCACGCACCACCTGGTCGGATTTCTTGGCATCGATGCCGAGCTGCACCGCCACGTCGATGGATTCATCGAACTTGGCGTTGGCAAACTCTTTCACCAGACCCAGAGCGTCGCCAATCGCGTACAGCTTGCCGCTGTCCACTTTGCCTTGCTGGGTTTTTTGTTTTTTAGTCAAGCGCGTCATTTAAACACCCTCCACGGTCACACCCATCGAGCGGGCAGAGCCGGCGATGGTACGAACGGCTGCATCCATGTCGGCAGCGGTCAGGTCCTTGATTTTGGTCTTGGCGATTTCTTCGAGCTGGGCACGGGTGATCTTGCCGACCTTGGTCTTGAGCGGATTGGCCGAACCCTTGTCGAGCTTGACGGCTTTTTTGATCAGCACCGAAGACGGCGGCGACTTGATGACAAAAGTGAAGCTCTTGTCAGCAAAGGCGGTGATCACCACAGGCAGTGGCAGTCCGGGCTCGACACCCTGGGTCTGGGCATTGAATGCCTTGCAGAATTCCATGATGTTCAAGCCACGTTGACCCAGGGCCGGGCCAATGGGAGGGGATGGGTTGGCTTTACCAGCTGGCACTTGCAGCTTGACAAAACCGACGATTTTTTTCGCCATGTTTAACTCCTAACGGGTACTAACGCCTTCATCTGCAAACTGCAGTTCGGGCTCCCCGACATTAACGACTCGCTTCTTCGACATTCGCACCGAGTCGGAAAGTGCGAAATACAAATTCAAATGCGCCTGATCAGGCTTTTTCCACTTGGGAAAACTCAAGCTCGACAGGTGTCGCGCGACCAAAAATGGTGACCGCGACCCGGACCTTGCTTTTCTCGTAATTCACTTCTTCCACCGAACCATTGAAGTCGGCAAAAGGACCTTCCTTGACGCGCACATACTCGCCCACCACGAATTCGACCTTATGACGCGGCTTTTCAGTGCCTTCCTGCATCTGGCTGACGATTTTCTGGACTTCGGCTTCTGAAATAGGCGACGGGCGTGTTTTTCCGCCACCGACAAAACCTGTCACTTTGTTGGTGTGCTTGACCAGATGCCAGGTGTCATCGTCCATGATCATTTCGACCAGCACATAACCCGGAAAGAATTTGCGCTCGGTGGTCTTCTTCTGGCCGTTCTTGATCTCGACCACTTCTTCCATGGGCACCAGAATGCGGCCGAACTTGTTCTCCATGCCGGAGCGGTTGATGCGTTCCTGAATGTTGCGCTCAACGGTTTTCTCCATGCCCGAATAGGCATGGACCACATACCAGCGCAGATCAGGGTTCACAGGCACCACCACTGGCGCAGCCTGGCTACCTTCGGCACCATCCATCGGGGTTTCCATCACATCTGTCATTATTTTTTCCACCCCAAAATAAGGTCATAAAAAAACCATTCCAGCGTTTTGTCGGTCAACCACAGAAAGAGCGCCATGATCAATACGAAACCAAACACATAAAGCGTCATCTGGATGGCTTCCTTGCGGGCAGGCCAAACGACTTTTTTGACTTCACGAACGGCATCCTGGGCAAAAGCCGTCAGCGCCTTTCCGGATTCCGAGACCAGGAAAATCACAACAGCCAGGGCCAGGCAGGCCAGCAATCCCAACCACTGGAACAACGGACCCTGCTTGCTCAACGCGTAGTAGGCAACCAGGGCAGCAATCACCAAAGCAATCGACGCCGCCAGCTTGGCTTTATCGGCAGTGGTATTGACGGTTTGAACTTGAGGGGTGGCCATGTTATGTTGATATTGCCCGTTTAATCTGTCACCAAAATTTTGCGATCCTAAGATGCGCAAGCCCGCCAGGTGAGTAGCGGGCTTTTTGAACACCTGACAAGCTTCGTCAGGTGGCAGGGGCAGTAGGAATCGAACCTACAACCTTCGGTTTTGGAGACCGACGCTCTGCCAATTGAGCTATGCCCCTTTGTTATTTCGTCTGTCTTTCGCCGATGACTTACGCAATCACCTTGGCCACGACACCGGCGCCGACAGTACGACCGCCTTCACGGATGGCAAAGCGCAGGCCTTCTTCCATGGCGATCGGGGCAATCAGCTTGACCGTGATCGACACGTTGTCACC
>NZ_JAQTWL010000062.1 GCF_028689295.1 Rhodoferax sp. | reverse complement strand
ATGGGTCCGTCACACGGGTCGAAATTTCGTCCGTCATTCCCCAAGGGGGCGAAACCTATCAAGTGTCGTGGGTGGAAACCAAAGCCAAGCCTGGCGCGGCTGCTGTTGCGGAGCATTGGAAAGCGGTCGTCACGGTTGGGATTGATGCCAAGTTGGCGGAAAACCCAAAAGTCGCGCTTTGGAATCCCTTTGGCATTTACGTCAAGTCAATCTCCTGGACAAAAGAAGTTCTGTAAAGGTCGTCCTCATGAAAAATTCCCTCATCTCCATTGCCATTCTCTCCTTGACTGCCAGTGCCTTTGCGCAATCATCCACGGAAACCGCCCCACCCACACCCGGCTTGGAAGCTTTCCCTTTGCAGTCCACCCCCGCAACGCAAAAAATCACGTCCTCCCCTGAAATCTTAGCGCCATCACCTTTGTTGCCAACAGCCAAGGTGCAGACCAGAAAGCTTTCCGCCGCCGATGCCGCCAGGCTTGCAGCAGCAAAGCGATGGGAACAAACAGGCGCGGCTGAGGCGCTGGTTGGTGCCAGTGGTGCCGTCGAATATCCCTATGGGTATTCACGTCCGACCATTACCTGCGCACCTTTGCACGTCTGCTCGGTTGCGCTGCAGGACGGCGAGGCCGTGACCAGCGTTTCAATTGGCGACACGGTGCGCTGGCTATTGCAGAACGCAACAGCCGGGTCAAAACCGGTGATGATGCTGAAACCCACTCAGGCAGGCCTTTCAACCAACCTGGTTGTGACGACTGACAAGGGCCGCATTTATTACATGCACCTGGTGTCCAGTAAAACCGAGTATGTTCCCATGGTGAGCTGGTATGACCCGGCAAACATGACGCGCGATTTGAGCGCTGAGGCACAAGCGACAGCACGGCAAAAGGCAGAATTTGAGGCAACGATTGCCGCCACCAAACTGGCCGCAGAACAAGCCAGGACCCAACGTGTCGTCGCAGACAAGTCTGTTGGCAAACTTGATCCAACCACGCTTGATTTTGGCTACACCTGCACGGGTGAGGCGGCGTTCAAGCCGGCACGGGTCTTTGCCAATGACACGCACACGTTCATTCAATTGCCGCCCGGTGCAGCAGCCAGTGATGCACCCGCAGTGTTCAATAGCTCGAATAATGAAACCGAATTGCTGAATTCACGGCTGGTGAACGGCTACTACATCATCGATGGCAAGCCGGCCAAACTCAGTCTGGTTCTGGGTGTGGGTGCCAGCGCGCAAACCATTCAATGCGAAAAATCAGGGCAGAACAGTTTGTTCAACTGGAGTGCCAGATGATTTTCAGGCTGGGCAAGAAAACGTCGACTGACGATCTGACTGTCGATCTGACTGTCGATCCGACAGACGCTCAGGCAGACATCGACGTGGCGGCCATCGATGGCCCTGGTCAGCCGCTGGAAATCCATACGCCGCCACCGGGCACAAAGCGACTCTCCAAAAAAGGGCAGTTTTTACTCTTGGGTGGCGCGTCGACGGTGGCCTCTGCCATTTTGATCGGCGTGATGATCAGCGGCAAAAGCGGCGATCGTGTCGATGCAAACAAACAGTTGGCGGCCAGTGATGCGCCGGGTCAATCGGCTCCGTACAAGGAAAACGCTGAAGACATCCAGCGGCGAGCTGCTGCCGTCAGGCGTCAACCGACGGTTCAAACACCTGATGGCCAACAGACAGGGCCGTTATCAACCCGCTCGGCAGCTCAAAATGGTGTTTCTGGGGGGTCTCAAACAGCCAGTGGCGGCGCATCACCTCCGACACCCGCTGAGGCGCACCGGTTGTGGCTGCAAAAACGAAAGTACGAGCGTCTGCAAGGTCTCATCATGGCATCTGATTCAGCCGAAACATCTGACATCAGCAAGGGTGGTGCCGCCCTGGCCGCTAGAACAACTACAGGGGGCATCTTGGGTGCAGGTGCTGGGGATGACCGCTCGGTAGGCGGTCTGGATCAAAGGCTGTCAGCAGCCAATGGGCGTGCTGCGAATGCACGCGCATCTGCCACTGCCCAGACCGTGCGCATGGTGAATTCACCCTCCGGAGCAGCAGGTACAAGTAGCAATTCAGGCTATTTGCCTGCCACTCTGGCTGCTGGCAGCCCTGTCGGTCAGGACCCTGCGGTGGTGGCCCAAGCGCGCAACCGGGCGTTCATGAAGGAAGCTGCTGACAATGGCTACCTGCCGGAATTACTCAAAGCTCAAATGGCGGAATTTGAATTGACAGCGGGCTCGGTGATCCCTGCGGTCATGCTGTCTGGCATCAACTCCGATCTGCCAGGCACCATCGTTGCACAGACCCGCCAAACTGTTTATTCCACCAACGAACCTGATGCTGTGGTGATTCCGCAAGGCTCGCGCTTGATCGGCAGGTACTCAGCTGATGTTGCCTATGGTCAATCGCGGGTGCTGGCCGCTTGGGATGAACTGATTTTGCCCAACGGTTCACGGATTTCCTTGCGCGGCATGTCAGCGGCTGATGGTCAGGGTCAATCCGGCATCGAAGATCAGGTGGATAACCACTTCTGGAAAACCTGGTCATCGGCTCTGCTGGTGTCGTTTTTGGGGGTTGCTGCCCAACAGTCACAACCCCAAAACCAGGGTGCGTTGAACACGCCGTCCGGCTCGGCTCAAGCCTCGGCTGCCGCCATGAATTCACTGAGTGATGTCAGCTCGAAGATTTTGCAAAAGAATTTGAACATGTCACCAACCCTGCAAATTCGTCCTGGCATGGCTTTCAACGTCATGGTCAACCGCTCGATCATCTTGCCGACCTACCGCTGATTTTGAGCGCTTCAAAGCTAAGCAGAAGCTCGTCATCTGGATGGCGCAGTGTGCGGTCAAAACGCTTGGTCGAACTCCGATAGATCACGCCATCGTTGGCAGCAATCAGAAATCCTCTGCTGGACAGTCCAATTTCAGGACTCAATGTAGAACTGAAGCTGCACCACAGCAAACCTTGTACTTTTTGCCACTGCCACAGGGGCAAGGTTCATTGCGTCCCACTTTACCCTGCGTAGACTTGGCAACCTGTCGCTCATAGACAGCGCGCCTGTATGGCAGCCAATATTCATACATGGCCACAACCGCCTCGGGGATTTGTAGTGCCAGCTTACCGCGCTGGGCTGGTGTTTTTGTCAGCTTATCCTGCTCAGGCGAGAAGTCGTCTTCACCCAGCAATCCGATTGGCCGGTACCAAGCTTGCCCTTGAGGGGTTTTCAACAGGGGCTCCCAATCTTTCCAGCACAGTTTCATGCCTTCCGTGAAACCGTAGGCCCATCCTTCAGCGTCATCGTATTCTTTACCGCGATATTCACTGGTGCACCAGATGGGATATATCTCGCGTGGTAGTTGCTCCACTGCAGCAATGATGCTGTTGAAGTGACGCATGATCAGGCTCAGGACGCGGTTAAGTTGCTCAATGCTTTTGACCGGTGGCATCATGCTGTCCCCTTCGCCC
>NZ_JAQTWL010000003.1:60568-248103 GCF_028689295.1 Rhodoferax sp. | reverse complement strand
TTCCAGCGCTCCCACATCAGAGCCTTCTGGCTATCAGAGTAGTAAATCCTGGGTCTTTGTTTCATCTGCAACACTCCTTCTGCTCATGCAGAATTTAAGGCGTTGCATCGACCGGTTGAATCCAAGACCCAAAGCGGAATTCCAAACGATCAGTTTCAGTGCCTGAAAGCGGCCGTTCACGGGTGGCGGCGCGTCTGGCTGACGCCAACTCCGCGTTCAGTTACCAGCTTTACAGCTTCAACCTTGAACTCCCGGCTGAATTGCCTTCTCTTTGCCATTTGCTATCTCCTGTTTCATCGACCACCTTAACAAAGTGTCTTTGAAACCGGCAGCAGCCCAAAGTTCGTAGCTCTCAGCCAAAAACCACTGGTGTTGCCTGTTAGTGTGGCGAGCTAAATCGTGAATAGCTTGATCAATGGTGACATTGCGAAAGCCATAGAAAACAACCCGGCCAGCAGAAGCATCCTTGAAGGACATATTCTGCAAGTTAACAGTTCCACGCAGACCGGCTTGAATATTAGCGTGAAAACCGCCACCGATTAGCAGCTTAATGCCGCCAGACATTGGCATAGAAAAACAGCCAAGTATTCGCATTTGAACCCCGACAGCGATTCGCATCCCAATGCCGCCGGTCTGCATTAACCGCTTCTAGTGCATCGTGCTGATTTGATCATGAACTTCTGCGGGCATTGGTCAGGCGATCACCTCTTCGCTGCGCTCAGCCCTCGCCCTGCAGTCAGCTAGCGCAATCTCCGGTTAATTTGCGCTTCAGTATCCTCCTGGGCGGCTTCCCGTTCGTAGGTCCCCGTCAGCTTCATAAGCAGTTCGGAAGCCACGTACGGCGACGACATCCGGATCTGCTGCGCCCACTTTCTGTACTTGTTGGCCAGTTGGCGCTCCTGATCCCCGCCAGGACCTCTCGTATGTACCCCTCGCGAGTTGTACACGCCAGTATGCGCTCCGCGCATCATTTCCTCGGACTGGATATCTTCCATCACACTCCTCACCGCTTCACAAGGCCAGGCGCCGTCCTTGCCGATTTGCGCTGAAGCAAACAGTTCTCCGATGACAACATCGGCGATTCCGATGCGCGACAGCTCGGCGCAGGACTTACGTACGGTTCCGGTCCACTTCGCTAGACGCTCGACGTCAACTCTCCCGTTTTCGTCGCTTCCGGGAATCCTTTTCAGCGCCTGTATGAGCTTGAATCCCCGTTCAGCCATGGGTTTGCCCTTTTCTGCTTCCGCCTTGAATTCTGGAGGATCTTCCGCTCGGTCTTTGCGCTTGTATGTCCAGACGATGGCTTGGACCAGCACTTCAGGGTGGTCCTCGATGTAGCGCTCGAGGTTCGGGATTGCGGACTTAGCACGTCGGTCCCATGCGCGGTCAAGCACCTCTAGGTACGCGAATTCGAGGCCGGCCTTCTGTTCGAGCGACAGTTCGGAGGTCCTGTTGATGCATTCGAAAGCCCTTTCGACGTAGTAGTGTTCGAGCAGGTATTCGCCCACCTTGTCGTCGCCGTCCTGCGCCATGACAGTAAGAAGTTGGAATAGTGTGCGGACCGACAGCTTTTCGGGGTGATCCTTGACGAGCGCGAACGCTGCGCGCGGTCGCCGGGCCTTCATGAGCATATCGACCGCCTTCGCCATCTCCGCAGGGGAGTCCCGCAGCCAGCCGGGAACGACCTCCTTCCAGTACCGCGTTTCAACGCCCTCTCCGTACGAGGAGACCAGCGACCAAGCGGTTTCGCCGAAGGGCGCGAGCGTCAGAAGGCGGACCGCGCTCTCGGGACCTATCGCGGTAATGGCAGACTTTAGGAATGCTTCACGTTTCTGGTCGCCGGGCATCACTCCTAGAATGCCTTGAATCAGCCATTCCAACGCACGGGCTTCAGGCTCGTTCTCGCTCATTTTCTGGAAGGCGAGGATTACGAGCGCGAGCAATTCCGCCTCGTCCAGCACACGCTCAGCCGCAAGGGCGCCGATGGTTCCCGATGCTCCGCTGCGGATTGCCGTGTCGAGCAAGCCAGCGATGCCATGCTTTCCTTGAATTTCTTTCAGCGCATCGGTCCGCTGTTTGCGGATTCGCTTATCGCGCTCTTCGTAGTCAATATTCTCGATATCTTCGAGCTCGTCGGCTGACTCGTCGATCCACGTGCCCTTGAACAGCCACGCGTGCTTGTCGAGGAGGCTGCTCGGTTCAAGCGCGGTATAGATGTGCTTGGCTGCGGCTGTTACGCGGGATTGCTTCCCGCTTTTCTTCGCACGCAGGGCTGCGAGGCGGGATAGCGTCGAGACTCGGATCTTCTCGCGTAACGCAATCTTGTCGTCGTCGCTGGCGGTCTTTGCCCATGCCTCGACCAGTGACCAAACGCGGTCCTGGTTGGCGTCCGTCAGATCATGGAGGCGGTCAATCAGGTCAGACAGCATCGAGACCGAGTAGCGCGCCCGGGATAAGGCCAGCTCGATCATCTTGTCCGCGAATTCGAAAATCGGTCCCCATGTCGGGACCGGCTCACCGTACCCATATCCGTCCGGGCGCCACGTCGGCTTGTGGCTATAGTCTCCGACTTGGTGGTGATTGCCGAACTGCGCGACGCAAAGCGTCCAGGCGACGTCCGGGAACCTGTCGAACAAGACTTTCACCAGAGCCACGCGTTCCTCATTGTTGGCTGCGGTCTGGGGCATCCAGGATCGGAATATTGCTGCTAGCGAATGCCCTGGCTTGTTCACCCAGTTATCGTTGATCTCGATCTGCGCCAGACGAGCGAGGATCATCACCGTACGAGGAAGCGTCTCCGGACTCCATGCGAGCCCTTCCAGCGCCCAGAGCAGTCCGGTGCGACTGGGACTGCCGAACATGCCGGATCCGGCGGGGCGAAGTAGGCCGAAAACTGCAGGGCTGTCTGCCTTCAGGTCGCGCTCGATGATCGAGAGGAACTCGGTCGGCGCCGCTTCGGCGTAGAGACGCAGGTCGTGGTCGTTGGCTTCGAGCACGCGCGTGGTGAGGGGATCCTTAAGTAGGTCGCACACTACCAGAGCTGCATGGACTTCCGTGTCTATCCCCAGGCGTGCCTTGAAAAGGCCCACGCCGTGAACGGCCAGGAGTACGAGCGTTTCCGAAATACCTTGGCGGAACGCAGAAGAGAATTCCCGTGTTTTTCCATGGATGGATGCTGCCCATCGCTGGTCTTCGGCGAGATCCAGGGATGGGTCGTCCTCGCCTAGCACCATCCGCGCGACATCGAAGTACCGCTTCAGGTCATCGCGGGTCACGTAGCGGGCGATGGCGTAGAGCAGATCTATCTTCGAGACGACCCCGCGATACGTCCCGATGGACCAGAGCGGCGAGTCGTTCAGTTGAACCAGGGCTTGGCAGTCCTTTTCCAGTGCTTCATACGCGCGGTCACCTGCCAGCAGGGATAGGCCGACCTTGTCGGTTTCGTTGAGCGAGTGCCAGGCACCTACCAGCATGAAGGCGATTAGATTTTCCGGGGCATGTTGCTGCGTTGCCCAAAGCGGCATTCGCACCGCCTCGACGGTCGCGAGCCTGCGGCGCAGGACAGTCAGCGAGCGCCCCGACTCGTTTACCAGGCTCTTGATCTCATCCCGGTTCTTGCCGATGCCTTTGAGTGCGGAGTCGAACGCTTCGAAACTGATCGGCTCGAGAACAATGTCCGGCTCCGAGTTGACCGAGTTCCTCGGGTACACGACGATGGAGTGCATCTGTTCCGTGTACGGCGCGAGTTCAACTTCGACTTCGCGCGAGTGCACGACGGAAATGAACGGCCTCGTCCCGCCTGCCAATTTCGGCAATACACCAGTTTTGTCGAAAACCAGGATCCGGTACCGGTAGGGTTCCAGCTCTGCACTCCCTTCAGGACCAAAGCACTGAGCCACGAAGGCCAGCGCTTCGTCAGTGGAATCTGCTGCGACCACGATTGGCCCCGTGGGCGGCTTCGCGAGACGCGAGGCGAGCTTCCGCTTCGCTTCCTCGATGGCCGAACTGAACAGCGAGCCGGGTAGCGGCGGAGTCGCCACGTTCGCCCAGTCTGCCCAGCACTTATCTAGCGAGCGGACGTCCTGCGCAGGAATGCCTGTCTCGTTGGCAAACCACGCCTGCCCGGGCAGCGACTGTTCCACCCACTGCTCCAGGTCGCTGGAGTCATAGGCCCGAACGTCCACCCAGGAACTCTCAGCCTTCTTTTCGGTCACCCATGTGCTTTTGCCGGCCCATCTGCGGGGAGTGACGAAAACGAACTCCATTGATGCCCTGTCGTTTGCATCAGTCGCAGTTACGCTTTTCTTGTAATCCTTGTCCGCCTTCGTCTTGGGATCCTCGTTGGTGCCGAACTCCCAGCCCGAGCGGCCTGCCGGCACCCATGGGGTTCCCTCGCTCGCCACGACACGGCCGTCCCAACCGGCGCGCTGGGAGTCATCGTTACCCGGGAAATCAACTTCCGTGAGTCCGCTACCTGTCGAATGGACCAAGGTCCTCAGGAATACAGCGAACCTGCTGCGAGCGGCGATGTTGTGCGAAGCCCAGCTCTCTATGTCGTTGGCCTTGATTGCCAGGAACGGGGGGACGTAGGCTTTTGCGTTCGTGGGGACGCTCTTCTGCTTAGCCTTGAAGGCGTCGTACTGCGCCTGCATTTCGAGCAGATCCTTCCTGGGGAACCCGAATGCCTTCTCGATGCGGGTAGCCATGTCGGCAGTGAGAGACGCTTTCCCGTTAATCAGGTTGGAAAGAGCTGGACGTCCGACGCCAATCAGCTCGGCGGCTTTTGTCACGGACATCTTCGCCGGGAAAATCTCTGCCTTGATACGTTCGCCAGGATGGCGGACTTCGCTCATGTCCATATGCTTTTAAATGACTCATTGTTGCCTGTGGGCCGATCTCACCAATTGTATTGCGTAGCGCTACACAATACAATATAATTGTGCTTAGCGCTGGAGCCAACCAGCGTCGGGCGGACTACTTGGCTGAATAGATCAGCAAGTCTGAGTAACACTTTTGTTTGAAGGAGTGCAAGTATGGCTATCAAACCTGGGCCCAAACCCATCGCAAAGTCAACAGGAAAGCCGGATAAGCGTCGCCGTGACAACAAGGAAACGCCCGGCAATACGCCTTCTCTCAAGCCGCACAAGCATAAGAAAGATGAATAACGTTGGTGGCGCTTGAAAAAGCGCCACCTAACTCAGGCGATAGGCTGAATTTATTCATTCGCTATCGGCAGCTCTAGTGCCCGCTACGCTCAATTCAGACTGGATACGAACGTTCCCGTTTAGCGATCGGAGGGCAGCAAAGGGTCGATGGTCGCCGCTCGTCAGATCACCTGCCATCGTATGTTTTCAGCCTGTAATGGAAATTCATTCGCAAAAACCTGAGCCAGCAGTGGCGCAAAATTCATGTGCTGAGAGCTGTCATTCGCGAGCGACTGGAACTGGCCCAGACCGGGTGCACCTGATTTTCAGGTGACAGGCTGCAATCGCTGCATACCTGAAGACGCCAGCCCACACGAATTTTTGCACTCGTATTCGATTTCAGGTAAATCTCGGCAGCACGCGCCGAATACATTCCATTCGGGCGATCAAAGCCGCAACTTGGCAGCGCCGGGCGGCTGCGCAACGCGCCGCCGCACCGCCTTCAAAATGCCGCGCAAGATGTCCAGCGGCGGTGGCGGGCAGCCGGGAATGACTTCATCGACCGGAATCACGTTGGCGACGCGGCCGCAGGTGGCATAGCTCTCGCCAAACATGCCGCCGTCGCAGGCGCAGTCGCCCACGGCCACCACCAGTTTGGGCCCGGGCGTGGCCTCGTAGGTGCGTCTCAATGCGGTTTCCATGTTGCAGGACACCGGCCCGGTCACCAGCAGCAGGTCGGCGTGGCGCGGGCTGGCGACAAACTTGATGCCCAGGCCTTCGAGGTTGTAATAGGGGTTGCCCAACGCATTGATTTCAAGCTCGCAGCCGTTGCATGAGCCCGCATCGACTTCGCGGATGGTCAGGGCTTGGCCCAGAATGTCGAGCAATTCACGCTGGATGCGCGCGGCTTGGGCGGCTTCGTCTGCGCCGATGTCGGGTGCGGCTTCGGTGCGAATGCCGGTCTTGGCGATTTGCTTGACCACTTTCCAGATCATAGGTCTTGCCCCGAGTAACTCAAGTTGAAAGACTTGTTGATGAGCGGAAAGTCGGGCACGATGTTGCCCATGATGGCGTGCTCCAGCACCGGCCAGTTTTGCCACGACGGGTCGTGCAAATGGCAGCGCCGGATGCGGTTGGCCTGATCGGCGCCAGCCAATTCCAGCGCCACAAACAGTTCGCCACGCCAACCCTCGACCCATCCGGCGCCGCGCGCTGGCTGCTGCGGTAATTGCACCGGGCACGACACCTCGCCCGCAGGCATTTCATCGAGCGTGCGCCGGATCAAGCGCATCGACTCGAACACCTCATCAAATCGAACTGCCACGCGCGCCGCCACATCGCCGTTGTGGTGGGTGGCCATGGCGACGTCCATGCCGCTGTAAGGCGGCCATGGGTGGTCGCAGCGCAGGTCCCAGGCCTGGCTGCTGGCGCGCCCGGCCAGCCCCGTCAAGCCCAGACGCGAGGCCAGCGCCGGCGTGACCCGGCCGGTGGTCATGAAACGGTCTTGCAGGCCGGCGTGGGCTTCGTAAATGGTGAACAGGGTGCGCACTTCCTGCTCCACGGCATCGCACTGCTGCACCAGCAGGTCGCACTGGGCGCGGTCGATGTCGCTTTTGACGCCACCGGGCACGATGCAGTCCATCATCAGGCGGTGGCCGAAGACCACTCCGGAAGCACGCAGCCAGTCTTCACGCAGGCGGGAAAACTGTGCCAGGCCAAAGGCAAAGGCGGCGTCGTTGCCCAGAGCCCCCAGGTCGCCCAGATGATTGGCGATGCGTTCACGCTCCAGCATCAGCGCGCGCAGCCAGGCGGCGCGCTCGGGAACAGTGGTTTGACAGGCGGATTCAAGCGCCATGCAATACGCCCAGGCGTAGGCCACGGTGGTATCGCCCGAGACCCGGCCCGCCAGCCGAGAGGCTTGCAGCGGCGCCAATTGCGTCATGCGTTGCTCGGTGCCTTTGTGCGTGTAGCCCAGGCGCTGCTCTAGCCGCAACACTTTTTCACCCACGACGCTGAAGCGGAAATGGCCGGGTTCGATGATGCCGGCGTGCACCGGGCCGACGGCAATCTCGTGCACGCCGTCGCCATCCACATGCACAAAGGGGTAGTTGACGAGTTCGGTGGCTTCCACCAGCGTCAACTTGTCGGGGTCTTGCTGCAGCGGGTAATGGTCGGCGGGCCAAGCGCCATGGTTGAGCCACGGGCGCAGGTCCTGGGCGCCCTGCGCGTGCACACCCGACAAATCAGCGGCGGCGCGCTGCATGCGCCCTGCCGCCGGGAACACCGTGGCCAGGTCCGGATAAACCAATTGACGCCCGATTTGCGCCAGCGGTGCCAGCGGCAGCGACAACCAGAACGTGCCTTCGAGCGTGACGTAAGCGGCGCACATGAAAGCGGGTTCGCGTGCCACGCCGGCGGTGCTTTTGCCATCACCGATCGGTCCGGCCCACAACGCCAGCAAACGCCCGCCCTCGTCGCGCACAGCTGTCGCGGCCGACTGCCACTGCTCGGTCGTCACCTGCGCGTGCCAGATCGGCACCGGCGCGGGCAGCGCATCAAACTCAAGATCAAGTCCGGGGATTCGCATGCCCTTAGCCTCCCAGCATGCTGGCCGCCTGCACGTACCAGCCGTTCAAATAGGGCGGAATGAACAGGCCCAGCACCAGCGCCAGCGCCAGGTGCACAAACACCGGGATCAGCGCCGGCGGATGCGCCAGCGGCTTCAGGGTGGTGTCGCCAAACACCATGGGCAGGACCCGGATCAAGATGGAGGCAAAGGCGATACCGAGCGCCAAAAACAAAAATGGCGCGGCCCAGGGTTGCTCGCGCATGGCGGTGGTCAGAATCAGGAACTCGCTGGCAAAGACCCCAAACGGTGGCATCCCCAGAATGGCCATCACACCCATCATCAAACCCCATCCCACCGTCGGGTTCACCTTGATCAGACCGCGAATCTCGCTCATCACCTGGGTTCCGGCTTTTTGCGTGGCATGCCCCACCGTGAAGAAAATGGCAGACTTGACCAGCGAGTGCACCGTCATGTGCAGCAGCCCGGCAAAGTTGGCCACCGGCCCGCCCATGCCGAAGGCAAAGGTGATCAACCCCATGTGCTCGATCGACGAGTACGAAAACATGCGTTTGACGTCTTTTTGCCGCGACAAAAAGAACGCCGCCACCGTGACCGACAGCAAGCCAAAGCCCATCATCAACTGGCCCGCCATATTGCTGTCGAGTGCGCCGTCGGTGAGCACTTTGCAGCGCAGCACGGCGTACATGGCCACATTGAGCAGCAGCCCGGAGAGCACCGCCGACACCGGCGTCGGGCCTTCGGCATGGGCGTCGGGCAGCCAACTATGCAGCGGCACCATGCCGATCTTGGTGCCGTAGCCGATCAGCAAGAAGACAAAGGCCAGCGTGATGATGGTGGGGTCGAGCTGGCCCTTGATGTCGTTGAGGCTGGTCCACAGCAGCGTGGCGTGCTCGGGGCCGAGCACTTTTTCGGCCGCCATGTACAGCAAGATGGTGCCAAACAGCGCCTGCGCAATGCCGACCCCGCACAAAATGAAATACTTCCAGGCGGCCTCCAGGCTGGCGGTGGTGCGGTAAACGCTGACCAGCAGCACAGTGGTCAGCGTTGCGGCTTCCATGGCGACCCAGATGATCCCCAAGTTGTTGGTGGTAAAGCCCAGCAGCATGGTGAAACTGAACAGTTGGTACATGCTGTGGTAAAGGCGCATGCGCGGCGGCGTCATCTTGCCGTGGTCCTGCTCGATGCGCATGTAGGGGCGCGAAAAAATGGCCGTGGTCAGGCTGACAAAAGCAGTGAGCGTGACCAGGAAAACGTTGAGCGGGTCAATGTAAAACTGGTCGTGCAAGAGCAGTTGCGGCCCGTTGTTGATGACCTGGGCGGTGAGCACGCAGGAAGCCAGAAAAGTCAGCAGGCTGAAGGCCACGTTGACATCCCGG
This sequence comes from Rhodoferax sp., assembly GCF_028689295.1. GTDB lineage: Bacteria > Pseudomonadota > Gammaproteobacteria > Burkholderiales > Burkholderiaceae_C > Rhodoferax. The sequence continues at coordinate 238,993 of NZ_JAQTWL010000003.1, read as the reverse complement.
GCGTAGCCACGGTGACCCGTCAGGGCTAGCGCCATGCCGCCCAGCAACGGAACTCCCAGGACAAAATAAAGGGCGTGCATGCTCAGTCTTCCTTGAGGGATTCAAGGTTATGGATGTCCAGCGTGTCGAATTTCTCGCGAATCTGAAACATGAACACACCCAATATCAACACCCCCACCAGGACGTCGAGCGCCACGCCAAACTCCACGATCATCGGCATGCCGTTGGTGACCGCGGTGGCGGCAAAGATCAGGCCGTTTTCCATCGACAGGAAGCCGATCACCTGCGGCACCGCCTTGGAGCGCGTGATCATCATCATGAACGACAACAAAATGCAGGCCAGCGCAATGCCGAGCGAGCCCCCGGCCAGAGAACTCGACAGCCGCGACACTGGCAGCGCCAAGCTGAACGCCAGGATCACCAGGCCGATGCCAACCAGCATGGTGGTCGGCACATTGAGCAGCGTCTCCACGTCCCAGCGCACATTGAGTTTGCGAATCACCCGGTGCAGCATCCAGGGAATAAAAATCACCTTGAGCACCAGCGTCAACCAGCCGGAAATGTACAAGTCAGGCTGCCTGGTGACGTAACCCAGCAAAAACGAGGCCGCCACCAGCGCTGCGCCCTGGATCATGAACAGGTTGATCAGCGTGCCAATGCGGCGCTGCGAAATCATGGCAAATGACAGCAGCAAAATCAGCGTGGCAAACAGGTTGATCAGTTGCGGGGCAAACTTGGCGATCATCCGACCCCCAGCAATATATTGACCAGCAGACCCAGCACGGCCAGCAAAAAGGCAGTGCCCAGAAATTCGGGCACCCGGAAGATGCGCATCTTGGCACTCAGGGTCTCAATCAGGGCCATCAAAAAGCCGCCAACGGCCAGCTTGACCAGCAGCACCGGCAAGGCCAGCAGCAGGGCCAGCGGCGAATGAGCCTCGGCCACACCCCATGGGAAAAAGATGGCGAGGCCAGCGCAGGAATAGGCGAACAGCTTGAGGCTGGCGGCCCACTCCAGCAGCGCCAGATGGCGTGCCGAATACTCCAGAATCATCGATTCGTGGATCATGGTGAGTTCCAGGTGGGTGTCGGGGTTGTCCACCGGCACGCGGGCGTTTTCGGCCAGAGACACCATGGTGAACGCCACCCCGGCCAGCAGCAGACTGGGGTAGATGGCAAATTCGCGGTGGGCCAGCGTTTCCACAATGGCGGTGAGCGAGGTCGAGCGGGTGATCATGGAGGCGCAAAAGAGCACCATCAGCAAGGCTGGTTCAGCCAAAAACCCGACCAGCATTTCCCGGCGTGCGCCGAGCGACCCGAAAGCAGTGCCCACATCCATGGCGGCCAGTGAAATAAAGACACGCGCCAGCGCAAACAAACCCACCAGCGCAATCGCATCGGCCGCTGGTGACAGGGGCAAATCGGTGGAGAGCGTGGGGATGATGGCGCACGCCAGCAGCATGCAACTGAAAATAATGTAGGGTGCCGTGCGGTACAAGGATGTGGCGCGATCAGCCATCACCGATTCCTTGTTGAACAGCTTGTGCAACATGCGGTAGGGCTGCAGCAAGCCCGGCGCCGACTTGTTTTGCAGCCGCGCGCGCCACTGGTTGACCCAACCCGTGAGCAACGGGGCCAGCAGCAGCGCCATGACCAGCGCCAGCAATTGCGAGAGTGCGCCGAGCCAGCTCATCGCTTCACCGCCAGCAAGACCACAATCAGGGTGACAAAGCTGTACATCAGATAAACCGCAATGCGCCCCTGCTGCAGCAAGCCGACAATTTTGGAGACCCGCTCAACCAGTCGGGCGACCGGCAAATAAAGCCAATACCAAAGGGGATCTTCCAGTGTGACCTTGTAGCCGGGCTGCGCATCAAAAGCGGTCGGGAGCTGCCGCTTGATGCGGAAAAATGGTTCGAAGATCTGCCGGATCGGTTGGCCAAAGCCCTCGGCGGTGTCCTGCATGCGCGGGGTTTGCCACGGATATCCACAATCCCACGGCGGTACCCGGCGCATGCGCCCATGGTAGAGCTTGCGCACCAGAAAAAATGCCAATCCAAAGCTGGCCAACACACCCAGCAAAAAGATGGCCGGTGCATAGCTGGCACGTTCCACGCTCACCGGTACCAACAGCCAGCCACTGTCGGCCAGGGTATGCGCCAGACCGGCGCCCACCAGCAGCTGGGTGGTGGGGTCGATCAGTGAAATGATCTGGTTCGGAAACAAGCCCAGCACGACGCAACCCATCACCAGCCACATCATGCCCATGCGCTCCCAGGGGCCGGCATCATGCGCGCGTGACAGGTTTTCCTCGCGCGGCTGGCCCAGAAAAATCACGCCAAAATACTTGACCATGGTGTAGCCCGAGAGCGCCGCGATCAGCGCAATCAGCGCCGCCATCACCGGCACCAGCATGTCGAGGAAAGAGCTTGGCAGGCCGGTCGTGAACAGGAAACTCTGCAGCAGCAGCCATTCGGCCACAAAGCCGCCAAACGGTGGCAGGCCGGCGCAGGCCAGCGCACCCACCAGCGTTGGCCAGGCCACCCAGGGCATGTAGCGCATCAGGCCACCGAGTTTGCCCAGACTGCGCTCGCCGGTGGCATGCATCACGGCGCCGGTGCTGCAAAACAACAGGCTCTTGAAAAAGGCATGAGCCAGCATGTGGTACATGGCGGCGGTCAGCGCCAGCGCCGACAGGGCTTTCATGTCATAGGCCAGAAACAGCAGCGACAGGCCAAAGCCGGCGCAGATCAGGCCGATGTTCTCGATGCTTGAGTAGGCCAGCAGGCGCTTCATTTCCACCTGCACGGTCGAGAACACCACGCCGAACAAAGCCGTCAGCAAGCCCACGCCCATCAGCAGCACGCCCCACCACCAGATCGTGTCCTGCAACAGATCAAAGCTCACGCGCAGGATGCCGTACAAGGCGATCTTGAGCATGACAGCGCTCATCAAGGCAGAAAACGGCGACGGCGCTGCCGGGTGCGCCTCGGGCAGCCAGACGTGCAGCGGCAGCAAACCCGCCTTGGCGCCAAAACCGAACACCGCCAGCACGAAAGCCACCGAGCCCCAGAACGGCGTCAGGTGCTGTTGGCGCATGTTGGCAAAGGTGTAGTCGCCGGTGTTGGCCTGCAGCAGGCCGAAGCACAACAAAATGCCCAGTGCGCCGATGTGCGCTATCAACATGTAGATGTAGCCGGCGTTGCGAATCTCGGGAATGCGGTGGTTGGCCAGCACCAGAAAGAACGACGACAAGGCCATGGTTTCCCAGACCACCATGAACAGGTAGGCATCGTCGGCCATCACCACCAGGGCAATGCTGGCCAGAAAGACGTGGTATTCCAGACAAATCAAGCCGGGCGGCGTGCCCTCGCCCTGACGAAAGTAACCGGCGGCAAAGGTGGAGACACCGGCCGAGACGCCACCGATCAGGATCAGGAAGAAAGCCGACAGGTTGTCGAGCCGCAAATGGAACGGCAGTTGTGGCAGGCCCAGCGGCAGGACGGCTGTTTCAGGACCGCTGAACACCGCACTCAGCGACACGGCCAGCAACAGCACCGAAAAAAATGCGCCCATGGGAAAAAGCACGATGGCGACAAACCTGAAACGCCGCAGCGCCAGCACACCCAGCACGCCAATCAGCAACCAGGCCACTACCACAACCAATACCCAGTCCAAATGGACCCAGGCTGCAGGGTGGAAAAAAGAAGTCATGGATCGGGGTAGGCGTCGCTGTAAATCAGGATCGGGATATTACACCCGTCTTAGCGTGCTCAATACAATGGCACCCGCGAGCACCGTTAGAATGCCGCAAAGAGGTTATCGACATGCACATTTTTTACCGTCCCCTTTACCAATCCGATGCCACCCAGTTCATCGATCAACTCAGAGCCGAAGACCCTGGGATCGAAGTCCGCCAGCGCGAAGGACGTGAATTGCTGTGGGACAAGCCGGTGGATCGCCAGGCCTGGGAAGAGTACCGTGCCGCGCAAGTCGCTCAAAAGCCGTACGTTTACCAGACCGAAGGCAAATAACATTGATTGGCCTGTAGCCCTTTTGCACCCAGGGCAGGCAGCTATACCGATAGCACTCCGCTCGTTAAATGGTTGACAACGCCACGCTCGATGCTGGCAGCAGCCAGACCCTGGTCGGGATGCCGACGGTGGTTGATCAGGTCGCCGTGGCGCGTCTCTATGGTGAGCCGCTGTTTGCCATGCCGCAGGATTTGTACATCCCGCCCGATGCGCTGGAGGTCTTTCTGGAGGCCTTCGAAGGCCCCCTGGATTTGCTGCTGTACCTGATCCGCAAACAAAACTTCAACATTCTGGACATCCCCATGGCCGGGCTGACGCGTCAGTACCTCACCTATGTGGAAGAAATTCGCCACCGCAACCTGGAGTTAGCCGCCGAATACCTGCTGATGGCAGCCATGCTGATCGAGATCAAGTCACGCATGCTGCTACCGCCCAAGCGTGTGGCAGATGGCTTGGAGGCCGAAGACCCGCGCGCCGAACTGGTGCGCCGCCTGCTGGAGTACGAGCAGATGAAACTAGCCGCCGCCCGGCTCAATGATCTGCCCCAGTTGGGACGCGATTTTCTGCGCGCCCAGGTGTACATCGAGCAGTCGCTGGCGCCGCGTTTTCCTGACCTTGCCTTGAGCGATTTGCAGCAGGCCTGGCAAGCCATCCTGCAGCGCGCCACGCTGGTGCAGCGCCACAGGATCACGCGGGAAGAACTCTCGGTGCGCGAGCACATGAGCCTGGTGCTGAAAAAGTTGCAGGGCCGGAGATTTGTTGAATTCGAGTCCCTGTTCGACCCGGCCAAGGGCACGCCGGTACTGATCGTGACCTTCATTGCGCTGCTCGAGCTGGCCAAGGAAACCCTGATCGACATCACCCAGGCCGAGGCCTTTGCGCCCATTTATGTGCGGCTTGCCTACACCCCCTCTTAAACCCATCTGGAATTCTCATGCCTTCTCGCCAAACCAATGCGGCCCCAGCCACCCTTCACTTCGACGTTTTGATCGTCGGCAGCGGCCTAGCCGGACTCAGTTCCGCCCTGCTGCTGGCCCCAACCAAACGAGTCGCGGTGATCACCAAACGCGCGGTTGCGGAAGGCTCCACCGGCTGGGCTCAGGGCGGCATTGCCGCGGTGTGGAGCAAGGACGACAGTTTTGAAGCCCACATTGCCGACACGTTGGTGGCCGGCGCCGGTCTGTGCGACCTGGACGCGACCCGCCGCGTGGTGGAAAACGCGCCCCAAGCCATTGCCTGGCTGCAAACCCTGGGCGTGCCGTTTTCTGAAGAAGACGGCCACCTGCACCTGACCCGCGAAGGCGGCCACAGCGCCCGACGCATCGTGCATGTGACCGACGCCACCGGCGCCGCCGTGCAGCGCACGCTGATCGAACAGGTAAAAAAAACGCCTAACATCACACTGTTCGAGCAGCACACGCTGGTGGACCTGATCACCACCGAAAAACTTGGTCTGTCAGGCAAGCGCTGCCTGGGGCTGTATGCGCTCGACGAGGCCACCGACCAGGTACTCACCTTCGAGGCACCCCAAACCATTCTGGCCACCGGCGGTGCCGGCAAGGTATACCTTTTCACCACCAACCCCGACACTGCCACCGGTGACGGCATTGCCGCGGCCTGGCGTGCCGGTTGCCGGGTGCAAAACATGGAGTTCATCCAGTTCCACCCAACCTGCCTGTACCATCCGCATGCCAAGTCGTTTTTGATCAGCGAAGCAGTGCGCGGCGAGGGCGGACGCCTGTTGCTGCCAGATGGCACCCGCTTCATGCCCGCCCACGATGCACGGTTGGAATTGGCACCCCGCGACGTGGTGGCGCGCGCCATCGACTTCGAGATGAAAAAAGGCGGCTTCGACTGCGTCTACCTGGACATCTCGCACCAGCCCATGAGCTTTTTGCAAGAGCATTTCCCCAACATTTACGCGCGCTGCCTTGAGCTCGGCATCGACATCTCAAAACAGCCCATTCCGGTGGTTCCTGCGGCCCACTACACCTGCGGTGGCGTGCTGGCCGACCTCGAGGGGCGCACCGACATCGACGGCCTCTACGCCATTGGCGAGGCCGCCTGCAGCGGCCTGCACGGCGCCAACCGGCTGGCCAGCAACTCCCTGGTGGAGTGCATGGTGTTTGCCCAGGCGGCGGCCCAGGACATTGAGCACAGCACGCTTAAACCCACCGCCTCGCTGCCGGCTTGGGATGACAGCCGGGTCAGCGACCCTGACGAGATGGTGGTGATCTCGCACAACTGGGACGAACTGCGCCGCTTCATGTGGGACTACGTGGGCATCGTGCGCACCAACAAGCGCCTCGAGCGCGCCGCCCACCGCGTGGCCTTGCTGCAAGACGAAATTCAGGAGTTTTACGCCCTTTTTCACGTCACCCGCGACCTGCTGGAACTGCGCAACCTGGTGCAGGTAGCCGACCTGATCGTGCGCAGCGCCCAGGCCCGCCACGAAAGCCGCGGCCTGCACTTCAGTCGCGACTACCCCGGCATGCTGGAACAGGCGCTGCCCACCACGCTGAGCCCGAAAGTCTGATGTTCAACAGCACGGGTCTGCGTTAGACTCGCGCCACATTTTTGGGGAAACTTCCGATGAACCAACCCACCACGCAAAGCGCCTCGCCCTACGGCACCCTGCCACCTGCCAGCAACCCCGCCCTGCGCAAACCGGTGAGCCTGCCGCGACTGCTCGAAATGCACGCGCGCGGTGAAAAAATCACCATGCTCACGGCCTACGATGCCACCTTTGCCGCCGTGGCCGATGCCGCCGGGGTTGAATGCATTCTTGTGGGCGATTCGCTGGGCATGGTGTGCCAGGGTTTGACCAGCACCGTGGGCGTGTCGCTGGAAACCATGCGCTACCACGTTGAAAGCGTGACGCGCGGCGTGCGACGGGTGCAGGGCACCGCCTGGATCATTGGCGACCTGCCCTACGGCACCTACCAGGAATCCAGGGAACAGGCGCTGCGCAGCGCCGCCGTGCTGATGCAGGCCGGCGCCCACATGGTCAAGCTCGAAGGCGGTGGCTGGACTTCTGAGACCGTGCGATTTCTGGTGGAGCGCGGCATTCCGGTCTGCGCCCACTTGGGTTTGACACCGCAAACGGTGCACGCCCTGGGCGGCTACCGGGTGCAGGGCAAAACGGTCGAGTCGGCAGCCATCATGAAACAACAGGCCCGCGCGCTGCAGGATGCCGGCGCCTCGCTGCTGGTGCTGGAGATGGTGCCCGCCGCGCTCTCGGCTGAGCTCACCACTGAGCTGCCGCACTGTCCCACCATCGGCATCGGTGCCGGCAGCGGCACCGCCGGCCAGGTTCTGGTGCTGCACGACATGCTGGGTCTGAACCTGGGCAAGATGCCCAAATTCGTGCGCAACTTCATGGCCGACCTGCCCGGCGTGCAAGGCCAGCACGGTATCAGGGAAGCCATGCAAGCCTATGTCAAGGCTGTCAAAGAGGGCAGTTTTCCGTACAACGCGCTACACGCCTGGTAGGTTTTTATGCAGATCATCCGAACCATCGCCGAATTGCGCGAGCACCTGGCCAACTTCAAACGTCCCGCCTTTGTGCCCACCATGGGCAACCTGCACGACGGCCACCTGGCGCTGGTGCGCCAGGCCAAGCCGCTCGGCGACGTGGTGGTGGTCAGCATTTTTGTCAACCGCCTGCAGTTTTTGCCGCACGAAGATTTCGACACCTACCCGCGCACCTGGGAGGCCGACTGCCAGGCGCTCGAGGCGGCGGGTTGCGATGTGGTGTTCGCACCCGGCGAGAAAGAGCTGTACCCGGAGCCGCAAGGCTTCACCATCCAGCCGCCATCGGAGTCCGCCAACATCCTCGAAGGCCATTTCAGGCCGGGGTTTTTTGGCGGCGTCTGCACCGTGGTGATGAAGCTGTTTGCCTGCGTCGGGCCGCGCGTGGCCCTGTTCGGGCAAAAAGATTATCAGCAACTCATGGTGATCCGGCGCATGGTGCGGCAGTTCGCCCTGCCCATCGAGGTCATCGGCGGCCAGACCCTGCGCGCGTCTGACGGACTGGCGCTGTCGTCGCGCAACAACTACCTCAGCCCAAGCCAGCGCAAGGAAGCCGTGCAACTCTCAAAAGCCCTGCGCGCCATGGCCGAAGCCGTGCGCGCCGGCGCCACCGATCTGCCAAGCCTGGAACACCACGCCATGGACGCCCTGGCCCAGCGCGGGTGGCAGCCCGACTACCTGACCGTGCGCTGCCGCAGCAACCTGCAAAGCCCTGTTGCCGATCAGGTCACGGCACTGGCCAAAAACGAAGGTCTGGTGGTGCTTGGCGCCGCCAAATTGGGCAGCACCCGGCTGATCGACAACCTGGAAATTTGACCGGAAATCGGGCGGCGCCCTCAATGGCAGTCGCCACATGTGACTCGCCAAAACACGACTGGTCGTGCGGTGATACCATCTCGTTGCAGGGTTTTTCATGCAAGCGCAAACCTGAAATGCCCGGCCACCGCCAGCTCGCAGCCTGGGCCAAAGGACTGCGCTCTCAATCTCCTACCGATGGCGTCACGACATGACCGATATCAACATTGCTTATATCTACGGTTTCATCGGCGCTGGCTTGATGGTGACCAGCTATCTGATGAAAAGCATGCTGCCGCTGCGCGTGGTGGCCCTGGTCGCCTGCCTTTTCCTGGTGCTCTACGGCTACTTCGCTGCCGCCATGCCGACCTTGTTGCTCTATGGCGCGCTGATCCCGATCAACATCAAGAAGACGCTGCAGATCCACAAGCTGGTCAAGGCCATCGAAAACGCCAAATCCGATACGCCCATCTCCGAATGGCTGCTGCCGAACATGACGCGCCGAACGGCCAAGGCGGGCACGAGGCTGTGGAAAAAGGGCGACGTGGCCAAGGAGATGCTGTATCTGGAGTCCGGCAGCTTGCGCTTGGTGGAATACGATGAGGTGCTGGCGCCGGGCAGCCTGGTCGGTGAAATTGGTCTGTTCGCGCCCGACAATATCCGCACACTCAGCCTGGAATGCGTCACCGACTGCACCCTTTTCAGCCTTTCGGCCGAAGGCATGGCACGCCTGTATTACCAGAACCCAAAGCTGGGCTTTCACGTCATGCGCCTGATTGTGGCGCGCCTCATGCACGACACGGAAAAGGCGCGCCGCGAGGCCACTGCCAGCAGCTTCGGGCCGCTGGATCCGGCCTAGCAATGATTCTCACCCGTTAACTGGTCCAGTCGTTGAGACTCAAGCATTTCGGGACACCCATGGCTGCTACCACGTTACGCCAGCAGGTTTACGCGGCATTGCCCGTCGGCGAGGACCATCGCGGCGCAGCCTGGATGGCTGCGCTGGTCATTGGCAACGTCGTGCTGGCCACGGCGGCGACCCTGCTGCAGTCGGTGCCGGAGTTGCAGCCACACATTGCGACCAACACCTCGATCGCGTTATTGCTTTGCGGCAGCATCTTTTTTGCAGAACTCTTGCTGCGCTTCTGGACGGCGCCAGAATGTGATCGACTGTGGCGCACGTTTCCGGTGCTGGGCAAGTGCGGCGCCTATCTGTTCAGCTTTCACGGCGTCATCGACCTGCTGGCCTGCGTTCCGCTGGTCTTTGTCCTGGCCGGCTTTGCGTCCACCGGCTGGCTCAGTCTGTTCGGGGTGATTCCGCTGTTCAAGCTGTCAAGGTATGTGACATCGCTTGAGTTGGTGGGAGCGGCCATTCACAACGAACGGCACACCTTGATGGCATTGGTACTGACCCTGGGACTTTTGCTGGTTGTGTTGTCAACTTGCCTCTTCCTGATCGAGCGTGAGGCGCAGCCCGCGCAATTCAAATCGATTCCGCACACCATGTGGTGGGGCATCGTGACATTGACCACGGTGGGTTACGGTGATATGTCACCCGTCACCCTGACGGGTCGCATTCTTGGCGGCATGACCATGCTGATCGGCATCGGCATGCTGGCCATGCCCACTGGCGTGATCGCGCTTGGCTTTGCCAACGAGCGCAGGCGCCGGGAATTGCTGCAAAATTGGAAAATCGTATCGGGCCTGCCTTTGTTCAAAGGCCTGGACGCCAATTGGATATCGGAAATTTCCGGTCTCCTGCGAAGCTTGATCGTTCCCGCCCATGTGATCGTCATCACCAAGGGGGAGTTTTCAACTTCGCTGTTTTTCATTGTGGACGGCGAGGTCGAGATCGACCTTTTCCCCGCCCCGCGCCGCCTCAAGAGCGGCGACTTCTTTGGTGAAGCGGGTCTGCTGCAGAACAAACCGAGAAGCGCCACGGTGACCACCGTCAAGCCAACGCGTTTCCTGGTGCTGGGGTTGGCGGAGTATCAAAGCCTGATTTCCCGCGCGCCGGATTTGCGTCAAAAACTTGAAGAAACAGCGGCTCAACGAACCCGAGAAAGCCGCTAAACCTCCATCCAAGGTCAGCTGCGCAGAACATGGCCCACAGGCAAACTGCCCGACTCAATCTTCCGGACGCAATGCCATTTGTGCGGCTTGTTGCCAGGCATCGGCAGCCCGCGCGGAATCGCCCTGGCGCTGCGCCAGATCAGCGAGCATCAGCAAGGCGCTGGCAGCCAGTCGGTGATCGTGCAAACGCGGCAAAGCCTGGCTGATCAACTGCTGGGCCTTGCCCCAAAGTTCCAGTTGCAGGCAGGCCACGCCGGCCAGATACTGCAAAACGGCGTCTCCAGGTTGCGCCATTTGTGCCCGCTCGATACGCGCCAGCCACGTCGCATCGACTGCGCCGGCAAATGCCGTTTCCAGCACCCGTATCAGAGCAATCTTCTGGCTTTGACTCAACGCATTCGGGGCTTTGACCATGCGCTCCCACACTGGCAGCAGCCATGCCAGCGCGGTGGCCTGGTCGCCTCCCAAAGGCAGCCAACGTGAAGCCGCCAGACCGGCCACTTCGGGCATGGTCTGCTCGGCTGACTCGAGCTTGTGCCAGATCCGTTGCAACTGCTCAGTATCGCGAGCCGCCCGGATGTTTTCCAGCGCCAGGGCGCGCACCAGGCCGCGACCTGAATCCTCGGAAAAGGCGCGGTGCTTGACCAGCAGGCGCGCCGTGTCCAGCGCCAGGCTCGATTGGCCTGTCAAACGCGCCAACTTGAGCCGCAAACGCAAGGCCAGGGTGCGCCGCGCGACCCCCTGCGGTAACTGGGCAAACCAATCCTGCGCTGTCGCTGCATCGCGGTCGCGCAGCGACCAGCGCACGGCGCGCAGCAACAAGCCCTCGCGGATGCCCGTCGCGCCCAGGCTGGCAGACTGTGCCAGGGCCTGCTGAAAATGGACATCGCGCGCAGTTTTGTCCTGCAATGCCTGCGAGCTTTCTGCGGCCAGAAGACTGGCCAAGACTCGCAAACGCACGGCAGCAGAACCCGCATCGCCATTACGCGCCAGCGCCGCTTCACGCGCCAGCACTTCAAGCGCCGACTTTCTGGCCCGCAGGTAGCGGCCAGCGACAAAATGTGACAAGGCATCCAACAGGGTGGCATGCATGGCCTGCTCCTGGTGACGCACCCGCCACGACAGCGCCTGCCCCGGCAGGGCGAACAGGGCCGCCAGCGCCCTGAGCGCCAGATGCAACAATAGAAACAACAAGCCCAGCAACACCACCACCATGTTGAGCGACAGATCGACCCGGTGCGGCGGCCAAAATACGGTGATCGTGCCGGCGTTGCTGCTGACAAACAGGGCCAGCAACACCGCCACGCCGAACAAGCCCAGGAACCACAAAGCCACACGCATGGTCAGCGCCCCGCAACGGCGGTGGCCAACACCGCCAGCGTCTCGTCGATGCGCGGAAGCTGCAGGGTGCGCATCTGCGTCTGCAACTGTTGCAGCAAGGCAGCAGCGGCCTGGGTTTTGCGCGCATTGGACTGAAAGTATTTTTTCAGCATGGCTTCCGCATCGGCCAGATCGGAGCGCGCCGATTCAATCTGCCGTGCCAGTAGCCCCAGGCGGGCGTTGAGCAGCTTGAGCTTGAGGTTTTCACGCAGAAAAAAGGACTGCTCCGGTGACAGCAGCGCCGCATCCGGAGACTCGATGCGGCTCACCCTGACCAGGTTGCGCGCCTCCCCGAGCACCATCTGGAAACCAGTTTGCCACCAACTCACGGGCGCTTTCGGTGGCACGACCAGGTTTTTCTCAACCTGGCGCGCGGGTGCCACCGCATTCGCCAGCACCAGTTCATCGGCCAGATGCACCAGTTCGTCGAGCTTGATCAGCAGCGTGGGTGTGTCGCTGACCGCCGAAGCCTTGACGCGGTCGATGTCGCGTGCAATGGCGCGCTGCAACAAGGCCAGCCGCGGTTGCGCCGCCCGAACAATGCGCTGGTCGGCGCTTTTGAGGGCTGCCAGCATCGGCTCCACGCTGCCCGTCAACTGCGCCTGTTGCTGGGCCAGGCGCAAGGCGGCTTCAATATCCACCACCAGATTTTCATCACGGGAACGCGACATGCTTTGCATCAACTCGTCGAGCTGGCTGCGCTGCAGGGCCACCTCGCTCAAGCGAGAATCCAGCACGGCCGCGCGCGCCGCTGCCTCTTGCGCCAAGGACACGGCCTGTTTGGCCAGCGCCCGCGCCTCCGAAGACTGCGATTGCGTTTCAGCACTCTGGCGCGCCAGTTGCTCCTGCATGCCGGTCACTTTTTGCCATAACAGGGCAACCGTCAACAGGGCCAGCACGGCCAGCACCGCTGACGGCCACACGGCCCATCGAGCTGCTGGTGCGCTTTTGGCAGCGGCGCCAACCGTAGTCGATGTCGCACTGGCGCTCGGCTCAGCGGGGCTTGGCGGGTTGGCAGATTCGGGGGGAAGCTCGGGGTTCATGCCGGGGATTCTACCGACGCCAGCACCTCTTCCCAGGTGGGGCGTGACTGCGTGACCACACCAAAGCCCAGGTCCCGGGCCGCTGCCGCGATCCGGGGATGGGTCGCATGGGCGCGGGTCGATGACCAGTTCTGCCCGGGCAGCAGGCCACGCAAATGGCCTAGCGCCTCGGCGCTGCTGAACAGCCAAACCGAGCCGTCCGAGGCGGCGTCGCACGCCAGCTCACGCTGCCGATCTCCCCAAAAAGGGGCACCGCGCTGATACGCCACCACAAAGTCCACCTGCGCACCGGCTTGGCGCAGACGCCCGGCCAGCCATTCGCGGCCCACGCCCTGGTCATTGTCGGCCGTGGTGCTGCCGTCGGGCGCCACACTGTCGCCACGCACGATCAGCACCTTGTCGCCCGGCCGCACCCGGGTCTGCACCAACTGCCAAAGCGCCTCGGAGTCAAATTGCCCGGCCAGCTCCGGGGGTGTGTCCATCAAAGCCGGGGCAGCGCCGTGTTCCAGCAAGGCTTTGGCGGTGCCCGGGCCGGTTGACCAGAATCGCGTGGTTTGAACTGCCAGCGGCTTGCCAGTGGAAAGCGGCCCTGGTTGTTCCTGAAAGAAAAAATCGACCGCATGGCGGCTGACAAACATCGCCGCCGCGTAACCGGGCATCTGCTGCCAGGCCGCGTGCACCGCGGTGGTGTTGTTCAAACCGCGCACCTCGATCAGCGGCAGCACCAGCGTCTCATGGCCCCTGGCGGCAAAGCGGTCTGCCCAGTGCTGCGCCTGCGGCTGCACCCGGGTCACGATGATGCGCACGCTCAACCCGGTTGGCTGGCGGCTGCGGCCAAATGGGCCAGCGTGCCGCCCTGGGCCAGCACCTGGGTGCGCAGGGTATCTGCCACTCGCTGGCCCAAATCGGCCGCGCTGGCCAGGTCGGTCACCGGACCGGCCAGATGCACACGCACCAGCGGCAAAAGACCCTCGGTGTCGCCCCAGGCGGCGTCGATCGTCAAAAGGTTGTCGCTGAGCGTGGCGTAGGCCGCCAGCGGCATGGAACAGCTGCCACCCATGGCCCGGCTCACGGCGCGCTCGGCGGCCACCGCCAGCCAGGACGTCTGGTGCACGAAAGGGGCCAGCGCCGCCACCACGTCGGTGCGGTCGGAGCACACTTCGATGCCGAGCGCGCCCTGGCCGGCCGCCGGCAGCATCACCGAAGGCTCGAACACCGCTCGAATGCGTGTTGCCAACCCCAGGCGCTTGAGGCCGGCCGCAGCCAGCACAATCGCGTCGTACTGGCCTTCATCGAGTTTGCGCAGACGCGTATCCAGATTGCCGCGCAGGGGTTCGATGCGCAGGTCGGGCCGCAAGGCGCGCAGCAAGGCCACGCGGCGCAGGCTCGACGTGCCCATCACCGCGCCCTGCGGCAGGGCATCCAGATTGGCATATTTGTTGGAGACAAAAGCATCGCGCGGGTCTTCGCGCTCCATCACACAGGCCAGACTGAAGCCTTCAGGCAGTTCCATCGGAACGTCCTTGAGTGAATGCACGGCCAGGTCGGCGCGCTTTTCTTCCAGAGCCACTTCCAGTTCCTTGACAAACAGGCCCTTGCCGCCGACTTGGCTCAGCGCGCGGTCCAGTATCTGGTCGCCCTGGGTAGTCATGCCCAGCAGGCTGACCTGATGGCCCTTGGCACTCAAAAGGGTTTGTACATGCTCGGCCTGCCACATGGCCAGGCGGCTTTCTCGTGTTGCGATGGTGAAGTGCTGCATAGTGCGGGGCTGAAAAGCCGTAACCTTTTCGTAATCTTGTTCAAGCCGAGAATGCTAGCATGGCTTTTGCTTAAGCTTTTGCCTACCGACTTTGAAAACTGCCATGCCCAAGCCCACCCCTGCATCCAAAACAAGCACGCTCCGCAACAGCGAGCGCCCGCTGGTCGAAAACATCCGCCTGCTCGGGCGCATTTTGGGCGACGTGATACGCGAGCAGGAAGGCGACGCCGCTTATGCCCTGATCGAGCAGATCCGCCAGCTTTCGGTCACCTTTCGCCGCCACGCCGACCTGGTGGCCGACAAGGCGCTCAACAAGTTGCTCAAGTCGCTCAGCGGCGACCAGACCGTGAGCGTGGTGCGGGCCTTTACCTATTTCAGCCACTTGGCCAATCTGGCGGAAGACCGTCACCACATCCGCCGCCGCGCGGTGCATGAGCGCGCCGGCAGCATCCGCCCCGGCAGCATCGACATGACGCTCAAACGACTGGCGGACAAAGGCATCACGCCGCAAGCCATCAGCGACATGCTGGCGCACAGTTTTGTCTCACCGGTGCTCACGGCCCACCCCACCGAGGTGCAGCGCAAGAGCATCCTGGATGCCGAACGCGCGATTGCACAACTGCTCACCGCGCGCGACGACATCCTGGCGCAGGCGGCGGCCAGCAAGGTGGCGCACGATGCGCTCACGCCACGCGAACTGAGCCAGAACGAAGCCCAGTTGCGCGCCCGCGTGCTGCAGTTGTGGCACACCCGGCTGCTGCGCTTTTCCAAGCTCACCGTGGCCGACGAGGTGGAGAACGCGCTGAGTTATTACGAATCGACCTTTCTGCGTCAAATTCCCAAGCTCTACGCCAGCCTGGAGCAGGCTCTGGGGCCGCACCCGGTGCACAGTTTCCTGCGCATGGGCCAATGGATTGGCGGCGACCGCGATGGCAACCCCAACGTCAACGCCCAGACCCTGAGCCACGCCTTAAGCCGCCAGGCCGACATGGCGCTGCGGCATTACCTGACCGAGGTGCACTACCTGGGCGGCGAACTGTCTCTGTCGGCCATGCTGATGGACTTTCCGCCCGAGATGCAGGCGCTGGCGGCCCACTCGCCCGACAGCAACGAGCACCGCAAGGACGAGCCCTACCGGCGCGCCCTGATCGGCGTTTACGCGCGACTGGCGGCCTCCCTGAAGGCGCTCAGCGGTGGCGAGGCCGCCCGTCATGCGGTGGCGCCGCAGAACCCTTACCTCAAGCCTGAAGACCTGCTTCGCGACCTGCGCATCATCGAATCGTCGCTGCTGGCGCAGCACGCCCAGGCGCTGGTGACACAGCGTCTGCAGCCACTGATCCGGGCGGTGGAAGTGTTTGGCTTTCACCTGGCCAGCGTCGATCTGCGCCAAAGCTCGGACCAGCACGAAGCGGTGCTGGCCGAACTGCTGGCCACGGCGCGCATCACGCCGCATTACGGCCAGCTCGACGAGGCCGCCAAGCGTGAATTGCTGATGCGCCTGCTGTGCGACGCCCGCCCGCTGCGCGTGATCGGCCACGCCTACAGCGCCCACACGTTGAGCGAGCTCGGCATCTTCGAGACCGCCAAACAGTCACGCGCGCTGTTCGGGACGCAGGCCATTCGCCACTACATCATCAGCCACACCGAAACCGTGAGCGACCTGCTCGAAATAATATTGCTGCAAAAAGAAGTGGGGCTGATGCACGGCACGCTCGACACGCATGCCACTTGCGACCTGATCGTGGTACCGCTCTTTGAGACCATCGACGACCTGCGCAACGCATCAAGCATCATGCGCGAGTATTACGCCCTGCCCGGCGTGCTGGCCATGGTGCAGCGCGGCGCCCAAGACCAGTATGGCGAGCAGGACATCATGCTGGGCTACTCCGACAGCAACAAGGACGGCGGCATTTTTACCAGCAACTGGGAGCTGTACCAAGCCGAGATCGCGCTGGTGGACATGTTCGACGGCATCAACCAGAGCGCCCACGTCAGCCCGATCCGCTTGCGCATGTTCCACGGTCGTGGCGGCACCGTGGGGCGAGGCGGCGGCCCGAGCTTCGAGGCCATCCTGGCGCAACCCCCGGGCACCGTGCGCGGCCAGATCCGCCTGACCGAGCAGGGCGAGGTGATCGGCTCCAAATACGCCAACCCCGAAATTGGTCGGCGCAACCTGGAAACGCTGGTGGCGGCCACGCTGGAGGCCACGCTGCTCAACCCCACCCAATCGGCCAAGCCTGCTTTCCTGCAGGCGGCCGCCGAGCTGTCGCTCTCCAGCATGGCGGCCTACCGCAAGCTGGTGTACGAGACCCCGGGCTTTACCGAATATTTTTTCGATGCCACGCCGATCCGCGAAATTGCCGAGCTCAACATCGGTTCGCGCCCGGCGTCACGCAAGGCGACGCAAAAAATCGAAGACCTGCGCGCCATCCCCTGGGGCTTCAGCTGGGGCCAATGCCGCCTGACGCTGCCCGGATGGTTCGGTTTCGGCGCGGCGGTGGATGCGTTCCTGAATCCGCTCGGGGCTACCCCCAAGCTCAGCCAGCAGCGCTTGGCGCTGCTGCAGCAAATGCACAAAAAATGGCCGTTCTTCAGCTCGCTGCTGTCCAACATGGACATGGTGATGGCGAAGAGCGACCTGGCGCTGGCCTCGCGCTACGCCGAACTGGTGGAGGACAAGCGCCTGCGCAAGAAAATCTTCAGCGCCATCGAGCTGGAATGGCACCGCACCGCGCACGCGCTGGAGCTGATCACCGGCGACAAGCAGCGCCTGGCCAACAACGCCGCGCTGCAACGCTCGATCCGCCACCGTTTCCCCTACATTGACCCGCTACACCATTTGCAGGTGGAACTGGTGCGCCGCTTCCGCGCCGGTCAGACCGATGACCGGCTCAAGCGCGGCATCCACATCTCGATCAACGGCATTGCCGCAGGGCTGCGCAACACCGGTTGAAATCGTTTGCCATCAGGCCGCGCTCACCAGCGCCCGCACGGCGGCAAGCTGGCGGCGCGAAACGAACAGCGTTTCCTCGACGCCGTCCAGCTGCACTGCCCACCCCTCTCCCTCTTCGGGGTCGTGGTGCCTCTCCAGCGCCCGCACGGCGCGCCGGGCCACCAGCGCATTGCGGTGAATGCGCATGAAGCGGCTGGCGTAGCGGGCCTCCAGCTCGGACAGCGCGCCCTCCAGCAGGTAGCTGCGGCTGGCGGTGCGCACCGTGATGTATTTCAGCTCGGCCTTCAGGTACAGCACCTGCGCCAACGGCACGCGCTCGGCGCCGCCGCGCTCCTGGATCACCAGCACTTCCTCAAGCCATTCTGCTGGAGCTTGCGGCACAAGCTGCGTCACACGCGCTATTTTTTGCAGTGCGGCCTGCAGGCGCTCCAGCCGCACCGGCTTGGTGAGGTAGTCCAGCGCCTCCAGCTCGAAAGCCTGCACCGCGTGTTCAGCGTAGGCCGTGACAAAAACGATGGCGGGCGGATGGGGCAACTGGCGCAGCGCCTGCGCCAGCATCAGGCCATCGGCGCCGGGCATGTGGATGTCAAGCAGCACTGCATCGACCGCATGGTGCTGCAAGAACTCCACCGCCTGCACCGCATTGGCAGCTTCACCAAGCACCTGCGCACCAGGCTGGCCGCAATCGCCCAACAGCGCTTTGAGCCGGCTGCGCGCCAGGCTTTCATCGTCCACCACCAATACGCGGATCATCATGCGGCCTCCTCTGCGCTGTTCAAGCGGGCACCTCGATCCTGACCTGATAAACACCGTCTTTCAAGCCGCTTTGAAAACGGGCCTGCACGTCGTGCAACAGGCCCAGGCGCTCGCGCACATTGGCCAGCGCCAGCCCATTGCCTTGTGCGCTCCTCGAAGCTGGCGTGGTGTTGCTGACCTTGATGACCACGCGCGAGCCCCGGAGCTGGGTGCTGACTCTGATGTCGGCCCCGCTGGCGCTGGGTTCCACCCCATGCTTGACGGCGTTTTCCACCAGCGGTTGCAACAGCAGGGGCGGCAAACGGGCCGAACCGGCTGCTGCGTCGAGCACCCACTCGATGCGGATGCGCTCGCCAAAGCGCACCTGCTCGATCGCCAAATAACGCTGCGCCAAGGCAATTTCTTCCGCCAGCGTGACCGACTCGCCCTGTTCCATCAGGGCATGGCGAAACAGGTCACTCAGGTCTTCGAGCAGCGTTTCGGCACGGCGCGGCTCGGCGCGCACCAGGGCAACAGCGCTGTTCAGGGTGTTGAACAAAAAATGCGGCCGGATGCGCGCCTGCAGCTCGGCCAGGCGCGCCGCCGCCGCTGCCGGCGCCTTGCCCTTGGCGCGCAAGACCAGCGCGGCCACCAACGCAGCCGACAGCATGGCCCCGGCAAAAGCACTGGCCCACCACGGCGCGGCTTGCAGCGAGCCGACCATGGCCAGCATGGCACAACCGTACAACCCCGCCAGGGCGCCAAGGATGATGCCGGCCGCCTGTTGCAGCGCAGGACTCAGGCGCGCCAGCACTTGTTTCAGGCTGCACGCCACGATCAGCCACAGCAGGGTGGCGGGCAAGGTGGCGCCAGTCATCAGCGACAGCCGGGTCAACCAGTCGAGCGGTGTGGCGGCACCGAACATGGCCGCCACCGCCACCACCGACTGCACAAACAGAACGGCGCGCAACACCACGCCCACATGGCAGGCGTCGAACACCAGAACGGCAGGGCGCGGCACGGCATTCCCGGTCGGCGCCGCGGCCGGGTCATGGAAGCCCGATAAAATTTGGGTATCTTTCATTCATCTGCCTGATACGCGGCCGGTTTGGTCACTGCGGCAATTATTGATGATTCTCGGGCACAGCGCCCTCAACTAACTTGATTTTCGATGAGCCAAAACCAATTCGACAAAAAGTCCCAAGCCTGGTCGGCGCTGTTTTCAGAGCCCATGAGCGACCTGGTCAAGCGCTACACCGCCAGCGTTTTTTTTGACAAGCGCCTGTGGCAGGCCGACATCGCCGGCTCGCTGGCCCATGCCGGCATGCTGTCGGCGCAGGGCATCATCTGCGCCCAGGACCTGGCCGACATCGAGCGCGGCATGGCTCGGATCAGCGCTGAAATCGAGTCCGGCGCCTTCGAGTGGAAGCTCGACCTGGAAGACGTGCACTTCAACATCGAGGCGCGCCTGACCCAGCTCATCGGCGACGCCGGCAAGCGCCTGCACACCGGGCGCTCGCGCAACGACCAGGTGGCCACCGACGTGCGCCTGTGGCTGCGCGGTGAAATCGACCTGATCAGCGCATTGCTGCTAGACCTGCAAACCTCTTTGATTGACGTGGCAGAGCAGCATGTCGAGGTGATCCTGCCCGGCTTCACCCACCTGCAGGTGGCACAACCTGTCAGCTTTGGCCATCACCTGCTGGCCTATGTGGAAATGTTCAGCCGCGACGCCGAGCGCATGACCGAGGTGCGGCGTCGGGTCAATCGCCTGCCACTGGGCGCGGCCGCGCTGGCCGGCACCAGCTACCCGCTGGACCGCGAGCGTGTCGCCGTGGCACTGGGCATGGTCGATGCGCAGGGCCGACCGCAGGTGTGCCAGAACTCGCTCGATGCGGTCAGCGACCGCGACTTCGCCATCGAGTTCAGCGCCGCCGCCGCGCTGTGCATGGTGCACATCAGCCGCATGAGCGAAGAGCTGGTGTTGTGGATGAGCCAGAACTTCGGCTTCATCAAAATCGCCGACCGCTTCACCACCGGCAGTTCCATCATGCCGCAGAAGAAAAACCCCGACGTGCCCGAACTGGCGCGCGGCAAGACCGGCCGCGTGGTCGGCCACCTGATGGGCCTGATCACGCTCATGAAAGGCCAGCCGCTGGCCTACAACAAGGACAACCAGGAAGACAAGGAGCCACTGTTCGACACGGTGGACACGCTCAAGGACACGCTGCGGATCTTTAGCGAGATGATCGGCGGTCAGATGAACCCTGCCACGGGTCAAAAAGAAGGCGGCATCACGGTCAACGCCCCCGCCATGGAACAGGCCGCACTGCGCGGTTACGCCACCGCCACCGACCTGGCCGACTACCTGGTCAAGAAAGGCCTGCCGTTCCGTGATGCGCACGAGACCGTGGCGCATGCCGTCAAGGCCGCCATCACCCACCAGGTGGACCTGTCTGAACTGCCATTGGCGGTGCTGCAGGGCTTCAATGCGAGCATCGAGAAAGACGTTTACGCGTGTTTGAGCCTGCGCGGCTCGCTCAACGCCCGCGACATCCTGGGCGGCACCGCGCCCAAGCAGGTGCGCTCACAAATTGCCAAGCACCGGGCCCGACTGGGTTGAGCACATGACAACACCTGAAACAAAAGAACCCATCCCGCCTTACACCACCGGCTGGCGCTTGGCCACCATCATCTGCGTGGTGTTGCTGGCCGTGGGCAGCGCGACCGGGGTCAGCCTGTACGAGATGTTCAACGCGCAAATCACGCACCTTCAGGGCAAGCTCAAAAATGTTCCGCAAACCAAATACATCGCCGTGCTGCTCGACGCCCAGCAGGCCCCCGGCGTGCTGGTCACGTTCGACCCGCTGGATGGGTTTTTGCAGTTGCAGCGCCTCACCGACATCAAGGAAGGCCAGAACGACAGCATGCAGCTGTGGGACACCAGCGTTCCCGGCCAGCCCAAATCGTTGGGGGTGCTGACGCCCAAAATCAGAACGGCGCAATTGCCCGCCACCGATAAATCGCTCGCCAAAGTGACCCACCTGTCCATCAGTGTCGAAAACCGGGGCGGTGCCGAAGCCGGCGCACAGCCGCTGCTGCCCTACCTGTACCGCGGTGCACTGGTGCAGAAAGCGCTTTAAAAACCTGAGACCTTGCGGGACAGACCAGGATTTGCGCAGCAAATTTGCTCTGTCCTCAACTGATTAGACCCAGAACCGACTGGCCGCCAGCGCCTCCTGCCGCACGCCCATCGCCGCCATGGCCGACGGCACCGGCAGACCGCGCACCAGGGCTGAAGCCAGTTCGCCCATGGCGGGTGCGGTCTGGATGCCGTAGCCGCCCTGGCCCGCCAGCCAGAAAAAGCCGGGGGCATCGGGGGCGAAGCCGACCACCGGGGTCTTGTCGGCAACGAACGAGCGCAAGCCGGCCCATTTGCGCCGTACCCGGCGGATCTGCAGGGTGGTGGCGGCCTGCAGCCGGTCCACGGCAATCGCCACATCGAGTTCCTCGGGCTGCACATCTTGCGCCGGCACCGGGTCGGCATTGGCGGGCGACACCAGCAGCAGCCCGGCCTCGGGCTTGAAGTAAAACGTCTCGCCGGCATCAATCACCAGGGGCCAATCCTGGATCTGCGCGGATGCTGGCACCTCGCAGGTGAAAGCAGTGCGCCGCATCGGCACCAGCCCCACTGGCCTGACGCCGGCCAGCAGCGCCAGTTCATCGCACCAGGCCCCCGCCGCGTTGACCAGAACGGGGGCGCAAAAACGCCCGGCGGGCGTGCTCACGCGCCACTGGCCGTCGTCAAAGCTGATCTCACTGACCCCGGCGT
The DNA here is from genome assembly GCF_028689295.1 of Rhodoferax sp. Classification (GTDB taxonomy): domain Bacteria; phylum Pseudomonadota; class Gammaproteobacteria; order Burkholderiales; family Burkholderiaceae_C; genus Rhodoferax. Next base: position 216,859 of record NZ_JAQTWL010000003.1, on the reverse strand, counting down.
CGCACACGGTTTGCGCCCCGGCTGCCTTGGCGCCGCGCAAAAAACCCTGGTGAATGGCGTGCACGTCCATGTCCATGGCGTCGGGTTCATAAACACCGCACACCGCGGCCTCGGGTCGCAGCACCGGCACGCGCTGCAAGATGTCGCCCTGGCTCCACCATGCAATGTTGGGCACCAGGGCACGCATGGCGTCCAGCGTCTGGCGCAGCGCGGGATGGTCCGCCTCCGCGCCAACGATCAAGGCACCGCGCGGCGACACCAGCGGAAACGACGAAAAGCCCTCGGGTGGCTGGAAATAGAAAGGTTTGGACGCGGTGGTGATGGCACGCACCGTGGCGTTGCCATAGGTTTCCGAATACAGCGCGGCCGAGCGCCCGGTGGCGTGGTAGCCGGGTTGCGACTCGCGCTCGAGCAGAATCAGCCTGGCATGGGGTGCCAGAAAATAGGCCGCCGAAGCACCCGCCATGCCGGCGCCGATGATGAGAACGTCTGTGCTTTGCATGAACTGACCCGGAACATGGGATGCAGTCACTTTAACGCATCAGGAGAGCTCACTGGCGCTGGCATTACCATGCAGGCACTTTTTTCAGGAGACTCTGATGCCCATCATCACCAACATCGAAGACCTGCGGCTGCTTGCCAAAAAGCGCGTGCCGCGCATGTTTTACCAATACGCTGACTCCGGCTCCTGGACCGAATCGACCTACCGCGCCAACAGCGACGATTTTCAGGGCATCAAACTGCGCCAGCGCGTCGCCATCAACATGGAAAACCGCAGCACCGCCAGCACCATGATCGGCCAACAGGTGGCCATGCCGGTGGCCATGGCGCCCGTCGGCCTGACCGGCATGCAATGCGCTGACGGCGAGATCAAGGCGGCCAATGCGGCGAAGAAATTCGGCATACCGTTCACGCTGTCCACCATGAGCATTTGCTCGATCGAAGACGTGGCCAGGGAGACCGGCGGCCATCCGTTCTGGTTCCAGTTGTATGTGATGAAAGACCGCGACTACATCGAGCGCCTGATCGACCGCGCCAAGGCAGCGAACTGCTCGGCGCTGATGCTCACCTTGGACCTGCAGATCATCGGCCAGCGCCACAACGATATCCGCAACGGTCTGTCGGCACCACCCAAACTCACCGTGCGCAACATGCTCAACATGATGACCAAGCCGCGCTGGGGACTGGGCATGCTGGGCACGCCGCGGCGCGGCTTTGGCAACATCGTCGGCCACGTCAAGGGCATCGAGACCATGGGCACCCTGAGTGAGTGGACCGCCAAACAGTTCGACCCGGCGCTCAACTGGGGTGACGTGGAGTGGATCAAGCAACGCTGGGGCGGCAAGCTGATTTTGAAAGGCATCCAGGACGTGGAGGACGCCCGCCTGGCCGTTGATTCTGGCGCCGACGCGCTGATTGTGAGCAACCACGGTGGCAGGCAACTCGACGGCGCGCCATCGTCCATCACCGCCCTGCCCGCCATTGTCGATGCGGTGGGCAGCCGGATCGAGGTGCACATGGACGGCGGCATTCGCAGCGGCCAAGATGTGCTCAAGGCGCGCGCCCTGGGTGCGCGCGGCACCTACATCGGCCGCGCCTTTTTGTACGGACTGGGCGCCATGGGCGAGGCCGGTGTGACCCGGGCGCTGGAGATCATCCACAAGGAACTTGATTTGACCATGGCCTTTTGCGGGCGCACACAGATCGACAGCGTGGACAAGGGGATTCTGCTGCCGGGGACCTACCCGACATAGGCACCTTCGCGAATTCAACTTTCACCCGTTTCGCAGAACCCATTGCACAGCCCCTTGGGCGTGCTGGAACTCATCGAGGGAACGCGCCGGGATGTCGGGAAAGCGCTCGTTCCACATTTTGGCCAGCGCTGACCCGGCGCCGATTTCCAGCACACAGGCCACCTGCCGTTCTGCGATTGATTCCATGCAGGCGGCCCATTGGACTGTGCTGGCCAGTTGGCGGCTCAGGGCCTGGCGCAGCGTGGCCGCCTGCCGGCTTAGCGTGCCATCAGCATCGGTGGCGATGGGACACAGCGGAGCGGCGAATGGCAACCCGACCAATGCCTTGGCAAAGTCCTGTGCGGCTGGCGCCATCCATGACGAATGCGAGGCCACGCGCACGTCGAGCCGCTTGCACACTGCACCCAGCGCCACCAGCAGGGGCGTGGCCTGGTTCAGGACGATGTCGGTCGCCGCGAACACCGACTGGTGGCGATGAATGCGTATCGCACATTCGAGTCCCAGACCGGCACAGACTGCAAGTACCCTGTCCTCTGACAAGCCTGTCACGGCCATCATGCCGGTCTGCCAGCCCAGCACCGCCAGATCCATCAACTCAGCCCGCTGCTGCGCCAAAGCGATGGCCTGCTCTGTCGAGAACACACCGGCACAGGCATAGGCCGCGAGTTCGCCCACGCTGTAGCCAGCGACGACAGCGGGGGCCTGCGGCAATTGGTCCTTGATGGCTGCCCATGCCGCCAGCGAGGTGCCGGTGATGAGCACTTGGGCGAAAGTGTTACTGCTGCGGCTGGCCTCGTGCTGTAGCGCATTGCGCCAATCGGTGCCAATGCGCTGGCTCATGGCGCGCAAGCTTGCCGCGGCCAGGGGTTCGGCTTCGAGCCAGGGCAACATCGTCGGATGCTGGCTGGCCTGACCCGAAAAGACGAGGGCGTAACTCATGCGGCAAGCTCGGGCGGTGTTTTGAGTGAATCGCTCTCGTCATTGCGAACGCAGTGAAGCAATCCATGTAGTCCGGACTGCCGCGTCGCTAACGCGCCTCGCAGTGACGGTTCAGGATCCATTTGCAGGCGCGACTGAACCCAACAGGCACTCGCCAATACGTCAGCGGAACCGCCCGGAGAAAGTCGACGTGCCACGAATGCAGCATGGATGGCACGGGCATGGGACAGCCAGTCGGTTTGCATGACACCGCCCGCCCGCAAAAACTGGAGCGCCGACGCCTGAACAAAGCGCAGACCGTCGATGCCGCCGCGGTGGACACAATTGGTGTCGTCCAGCGCGGTCATGGTGGCAAACAGGGTTTGTACACGGGCCGCGCGATCGCCCGCCCCCGCCTGCAAAGCGGCTTGCAGGGCAGGCAGGGCGACGTCGAACAGCACCGGGAACGCCTGCGCCGCCTCGTCGCCCGCGCTGCGCAGCCCAAAGCGACGTGCCGCCGCTTGACCATGGGACACCGGCGCGGTGAGCCGTGCGGCATTCGCGCGCCGCGTCAAGGCGTCGCCCCAGGTGGATGTCAGCACGGCACGCAGATGCTGCGGCGTGACCAGCACACCCTGGGCCAGCAACCGGCCCGCGCTGGCGCACAGCAGACCCAGGCAAAAAATGGCGCCGCGGTGGGTGTTGATGCCACGGGTGGCTATCAACATGCGGGCTTCGGCGCTTTGTCCCAAGCCTTCCAGAACAGCAAAGGGTGCACCGGCAAGACCTGCCCACACCATGCGAGGGAAATAGCCGCGCAAGACAAACAGGCTGCGCACGAAGGTCTGGGCAGTCATGTCGGTATGGCTGCCGCAGTCCCGAAAAGACACCAGTCCCGGTTTTGGCTCCAGCGCCACCTCCGCGTAAAGTGCGCGCACCGCGGCCAGCCCAATACCGTACACGGCGTTTGAACGATGGTTTGGCAGCGGTTGATCAGCCCGCATTTGGACACGCCTCCGTCATCGCGAGGTGAGCCGCGCCGTGGCGATCCATGTGGCGGGGAGTCATGGATTGCCGCGCTTCGCTCGCAATGACCTTCCCCAAATCTTCAGCTCTGCCAACGTGGCCAGCCCGATACTTTGACGGTCTTTGAGCATGACCTGCGCTGTGTGCCCGGCCAGAAGACGCTGCAATTCGCGCCAGGCAACGGCCTGACCGCCCGGGAAAACGACTTCGCCATCGAGTCGCGGCCCCAACTCAGCCCTAGCCAGCAACGCCGTCGCCCCGCAAGCCGTCTCGAAATCCGGCACGTTCAGGCTGATATCGATGTCCGAAGCTTCGTGCACATAGGGCATGTGGGTGAGCCACTGCCAGCCGTGCGAGCCGTAAACCCGTGGCGTCACAGCCAGTGGTGTCAGCTTTTCATCCAACTTGAATGCGGCAGGCTCCCACGGCATGGCCTGCGCCACTTGCCGCAGGGTGGGAAAGGTCGCAACGGCAGCCACCTGATCCAGCCCAAGCTTCAGCGCCAGGCGCCGCCGGGACCATTGCCGTGGTGCCGGCAAACCCAGGCAAACCTGCGCTGATTCAACATCAATGCGCTGGCGGCACACCACCAGCGGCAGCTTGTTGCGCTGCCAATGCGCCAGAATGGCTTGCGCCTCAGCGTCCCAGGCATGGGCTTGCAGCTGCGCCCAGCCCTGCGCATGAAGGCAGACCAATTGGTTGCGTCGCAAGTCCTCCATGCCGTGCACCACGCTGGCCTGACACGATTCAGGCGTTGACCACACGCATGGCAACTTGTTCGGCCAGCAGGCGCCCGCCACGTGCCGCGCCCTCGGCCGCACGCGTGTCCACGGTCGTGGCCTGCTGCAATGCCGCAACCAGGCAGGCTTGCAGATCACCGCGCCAAAGCGCCTCAATGCCGCCCATGGCCACATAGTTTTCCACGCCCGGCGCGAACACCGGATTGGTCTTGGAGAGCTCGGCCAGGCGTTGCTCGTCAAGCTTGGTCACGCGCGCCATGGCTGGCAGACGCATGACACGGATCTCGGCCTCGGGCAGCGCGTAGCAGGCATCGGCCATCAGGCCCGAGGTGATGAAGCCGCCCGACAGCGCCTGGTCATAGACCAGGCCAATCACACGGTGCCCCTGCTGACGCGCCAGCGCGATGCAGCAACCCATGTGCGCCATATAGCGGTTGATACCGAGCAACTCATCGCGGTGGCGCAAGCGCTGGCCTTGGGTGTCCACCAGCAGCACAATGGCCCGCCCAGGGAAATCGCGCACCACATCCAGCACCACACGCGCCTGCGCCAGGGCGAGTTCGACGCCAATGGCGGCGTGGTGGGTGGTGCCCACCAGCGCGAGGGTTCGGCCATTCAGTTGGGCGCTGCCGTGCAGCAGGTCACCATCACACTGCACATCGTGCGCCGCGCCGAACAGCGCGGTAAGCAGTGCTGTCCAATTCATGCCGGTACCCTGGGTTGGTCTTCGATCAGCGCCTTCAGGGTCACAATCTCATCGGCCTCCATGTCGGTCACCCGCAGCGGCACTGGCACACCGTCGCGCTGCCAGATGTCCAGCGCATCGCGGCAGTCGCCATAACGCGTCAGGCGCTCGGTCAACAGCGCGTGTTCAGCCTCCAGCGCGGCTAGGGTCAGAGGCCGGGATTGATCGAGCAAGCCAATGGCAGCACTCCGAAATTGGGCTACGTCGTCTTCCACCAGCGCGTCGCAATCGCCCATCAGGTAACGGTGCTTGCCACCGGTAGTGCGCCACACCAGCGCACGGTCGCGGGAGTCGAATTCCTCGACGCCGTGGGACGACTCGATCACTTCGGGGCCCGACATGGCCAGACGACCGATGTCGCTCATCACCACCCAGTCGGCACAGCGCGCAATCAGGCCCATGCCGCCAAAACAGCCGTTGGCACCGCCAATGAGCATCAGCACCGGTATGCCCGCCGCGCGCACCGCCAGCAAGGCGCGCATCACCTCCGACACCGCGATGAGTCCGGCATTGGCCTCGTGCAGGCGCACGCCGCCGGACTCGGCCAGCACGATGACGGCAGCAGGCCTGCAAACCAGCGCGCGCTGAAGCAGGCCGACCAGCTTGGCGCCATGCACCTCACCCACGCCACCGCCCATGAACTCACCTTCCTGCGCGGCGAGAAAGACCGGTTGACCCGCCAGCAAGCCACTGCCGATCACGATCCCGTCGTCGAACGCCGAGGGCACGCCCAGCAGCGCCAGGTGCGGGCTGACGACGCGCTGGGCCGGTCCCAGAATCTCGTGAAAACTGTCGCTATCGAGCAGATGGGTAACACGTTCGCGGGCGGTCAATTCGGCAAAACTGAGTTTCATGCCAAGGCACCTTTGGCTGGGGAATGAGCTGCTGGCAGCGCCGCTGCGGCCTGGTCCAGCCGCAAACTCACCACGGAGGGCGTGGCCCCCATGTCATTGATCGACACGGCCACCCCTGCCAGGCCATGGCGCGCCTGAAAATCGTAAACCACAGCCTGCCAGATCGGTGCAAAACCGCGCGCCGAGGTGGTGATATCGATCTGGCAAGCGGTGCCTTGGGGCGTCGGCTCGATCATCACCTCCAGATTGCCCGAGCCCACCACGCCCACCAGCACGGGGGCGAACTGACCCGGGGCGCGATGCCCGGCAAGTTCGTAGTGCAATTTTTCCATGCTGTCTTCCTTGCGCGCTACCAGTTGCGAAAACGTTTGGGCGGGTCGTAGAGTCCACCGGAGGCACGCACCAGATCGCGCATGTTGCGGGCAGCCAGCAGGCTGCGGGTGGCGTCGCGCTTGTCGATGCCAAGGTCTTCGGCGCGCACGACGATACCGCGGTCGCGCAGGTTTTCCACCATGGCCTTGTCGCGCGCCAGACCCACCGGGGTGAAGCCGGCCACGCCGCGAATGGCCTGCTCGCGCTCTTCGTCGCTGCGGCACAGCAGCAAATTGGCAATGCCTTCCTCGGTCAGGATGTGGGTCACGTCGTCGCCATAAATCATCACCGGCGGGATCGCCATGTGCGCCTGCTCAGCCAATTGCCAGGCATCAAGCGTTTCGACAAAGGCCGGCTGCATGTGTTCACGAAAGGTTTCCACGATTTGCACCACCAACTTCTGGCCGCGCGGCATGCTTGACACCCCGGTGCGGCCCTGGCGTGCCTGGGCACCGGCCTTGAGCCAGGCCGGCGTGGCGTGGCGGCGTCCGCGCGCGTCGGCGCCCATGTTCGGCGCGCCGCCAAAGCCGGCAATGCGCCCGGTAGTGGCAGTCGAGCTGTGGCCGTTCAGGTCAATTTGCAGCGTGGAGCCAATGAACATGTCGCAGGCATAGTGGCCCGCCGCCTGGCACAGCGCCCGGTTGCTGCGCATGCTGCCGTCGGCCCCGGTAAAAAACACGTCCGAGCGCGCCTTGACATAATTTTCCATGCCCAGCTCGGAGCCGAACGAGTGCACCGAATGCACCCAGCCCGCCTCGATGGCCGGGATCAAAGCCGGGTGCGGATTCAGCGCCCAATGCTGGCAAATCTTGCCCTTCAACCCCAGCGACTCGGCGTAGGTTGGCAGCAGCAGTTCGATGGCCGCCGTGTCAAAGCCAATGCCGTGGTTGAGGCGCTGCACGCCGTATTCGGCATAAATGCCCTTGATGGCCATCATCGCCATCAGCACCTGAATTTCGGAAATTTGCGCCGGGTCGCGCGTAAACAAGGGCTCGATGGCATGCGGCTGCGGCGCCTGGATCACAAAATTGACCCAGTCGCCCGGAATATCCACCCGCGGCAGCGTATCCAGCAACTCATTGACCTGGGCAATGACAATGCCGCCCTTGAACGCCGTCGCCTCCACGATGGCGGGCGTGTCTTCGGTATTGGCGCCGGTGTAAAGGTTGCCTTGGGCATCTGCAGCCTGTGCGCAAACCAGCGATACACGCGGCGTCAAATCGACAAAGTAACGGCTGAACAGCTCCAGGTAGGTGTGGATGGCACCGATCTGAATCTGCCCGGTCGTCACCATCCTGGCGAGCCGCGCGGCCTGCGGGCCCGAGAAAGAAAAATCGAGCTTCGAGGCAATGCCGTTGTCAAAAATATCCAGATGCTCCGGCAGCGCCAGCACCGATTGCAGCATGTGCAGGTCGTGAATGTGCGCCGGGTCAAGTCGGGTCAGGCAACGCGCCAGAAAATCGGCCTGCTTCTGGTTGTTGCCCTCGATGCAGACCCGATCCCCCGGCTCCAGCACCGCCGCCAGCAGTGCCGTGGCCAGGTCGGCCGGCACCCGCTTGCCTCTCACCAGACTGGCCGCCCGCGCCAGTCTGGAATTGCGGTTGTTTGCCAAGCTGCTCCAGTTACGCATGAGCGCCCCGCATTAACCCATGACTTTGGTCGGCAACCAGGTGGCTATTTCGGGGAAGACGCACAAAATCAGAATGGCCACCACCATACACACCATGAAGGGGAAGGCGCCTTTGAGAATGGTGGTCAGCTTGATGTCGGGCGAGATGCCGTTGATGACAAACAGGTTCAGGCCGACGGGCGGCGTGATGAGGCCCAGCTCCATGTTGATGGTGAGCACCACACCAAACCAGATCGGATCAAAACCCGCTGCCGTGATGACCGGCATCAGGATCGGCGTGGTCATCAAAATGATGGCTGCCGGCGGCAAAAAGCAGCCGGCCACCAGCAGCATCAGGTTGATGGCGGCCAGCACCACCCAGCGGTTCACCTGCAAGGCACCAATGGCTTCGGCCACCGACTGTGTCACCTGCAACGACGACATCATGTAGCCAAACAAAATGGACGTGCCGATGATCAGCAGCAGCATGCCGGACTCGCGCAGCCCGTCGCGCAAAATGTGCCACATGTCGCGCGGACGCCAGACCTTGTAGATCACGGCCACCATCAGCAGGCACAGCATGGCCCCGACCCCCGCCGCCTCCGACGGTGTGGCAATGCCGCCATACAGCGCATAGACCACGCCCGCAATCACCGCCAAAAAGGGCAACAGGCGCGGCAGCAGTTCAACCTTTTCCTTGAGCGAATAAATACGGTCCTTGTCGATCAGCACGGTGCCGCGCTTCCAGCTCAAAAACAACGCCCAGGCCATGAACAAGAGGGTCAACATCAGGCCCGGCAGGATGCCCGCGATAAACAGGCGACCAATCGAGGTTTCCGAGGCGATGCCATACAGGATCATGGTGACGCTGGGCGGAATCAAAATGCCCAGGGTGCCGCCCGCTGCGATGGCGCCGGTGGCCAGGTCGGCGTCGTAACCGCGCTTGCGCATCTCGGGGATGCCCATCTTGCCAATGGCGGCGCAGGTGGCGGGGGAAGAACCGGTAAGCGCCGAGAACAGCGCGCAGGCGCCGATGTTGGAGATCACCAGCGAGCCCGGCACCTTGTGCAGCAACCGCGCCAGCGCTTCGTACAAATCACTGCCAGCGCGCGAGGAGGCCACGGCAGCCCCCATGATGACAAACATGGGCAGCGACACCAAGGTGAAGTCATCCAGGCCCGAAAAAATGGTTTCCGGCAAAAAGTGGACGCTCGACCAGCCGTCAAAAATAATCATGAACCCCAGCGCCACCGCCCCCAGACCGAAGGCGATGGGCAAGCCAGTGGCAAGCACCAGCATGGTGGTGGAAAAGACCAGAACACCAATCAACAACGGGCTCATAGGTGGACTCCAGGCGTCATGCCGTAGGGTTCTTCTTTTCCGGTCCAGACCAGCCAGATCTCGGTCAGGTACTGCAGACACAACAGCCCCAGCCCGACCGGCACACTCAGATGCGGAATCCACAGCCTGGCACGCCACATCGACGAGGTGGTGTGGCCCGAGCTCCAGGTTTCATACCACCAGGACAGCGAGGCATAAAAGAACAGACCGCAAAAGGCAAGCGCAACAAAGCTGCCGGCAAAGTAGAGCGCGCGCCGCTTGTTGCCATCCACCATCATCGGCAAGAGGTCCACCGCCACATGGCCGCGCGTGAGCAAAATATAGGGCGCACCGAGAAATGTGGCGCCCAAAATGGCAAAAGTGGCAAACTCCGTCTGCCAGATCGATGACTGGCCGAGCACTGCCCGCACAAACACCATCTGACACACCACCACAACGGCCAGCACGATCAGGCAGGCGGAAAATACCCCCAGGGCGCGCGAAACGGCATAAACCGCCTGCACCCACAGGGGCAAAGCCAGTTCCTGCTCCTTATTTAACACTGAGCGCCTTCTCGATCAGCTCCTTGCCACCGGGTACTTTTTCTGCAAACACCTTGTACGAGGTCTTGTTGGCCACGGCGCGCCAGGCTTCGGCATCGGCGTTGGACATGGTGACCACCTGAACCTTGTTCTTCTTGAAGGTTTCGACCATTTCGTCGTCCAGTTTTTTCGACTCGACATTGAAGTAGTCTTCGGCTTTTTTGGACGCCGTGGTCAGGGCTTTCTTCTGCGCGTCATTGAGCTTGTCCCAGCTTTTCTTGGAGATCAGCACCGGCTCGTACATGAACCACATGGCGTTGTCGCCAGGGGCAGTGATGCACTTGACCTGCTCGTACAAACGGAACGACACAAAACTGCCGGTCGAGGTGTCGGTTCCGTTGATCACCCCTTGTTGCATGCCGTTGTAGACCTCGTTGGACGGGATCGACACCACCGAAGCCCCGGCGCCAGCCCACATCTGCGCGAATGTGGCGCCGGCTGAACGCACCTTCATGCCGGCCGCGTCTTCGGGCTTGAGAATGCACTTGTCCTTGCCCGCAAAGGCACCCGCCAGCCAGGCATCAGCCAGCACATGGGCGCCACCCTGTGCAATGATGGCCTTGATGTCCTGCATGAAGGGCGAGGCATTGATGCGCTGAGCGTGCGCATGGTTCTTGACCAGGCCCGGCATCAGCGTGGCGCCAAATTGCGGGTGAATGCCCGAGGCGTAGTCCAGCGGCAGCGAGGTCATGTCGATCTGACCCGTCTGCATGGCCTTCCACTGGTCTTGGGCCTTCACCAGGCTGGCACCGGGAAACACCTTGATGGTGAGATCGACGTTGGCAGCGGCGACCTCCTTGGCAATCATCTGCACCATTTCGTCGCGCACGTCGCCCTTGCCACCCGGGAACTGGTGCGAAGCCTTGAGTGTGATGCTGTCGGCCAACACAGCCGTCATGGGCAGGGCGGCGACCAGCAAGCCGGTTAAAGATTTGGCAAGGGTGGGGCATTTCATGGGTTTGTCTCCTGGTTTTGAGTGTGAATACATCTAGGGGTGAAGCGTCCAACGCATTCAATCAATGCGATGAATGTGTCCGTTAATGTATATTTTGTATTTATTAAACGCATTGGTGAATACCCTAGGACATTTCTTGAATTTTGTAAAAACAGAAGTGAGAGAATTCAACGATGAAAATTTCCGACCAAGTGTGCGAAAAAATCGAGGAACAAATCGCCACCGGCGAGCTGCCACCGGGCTGCGCACTCGACGAAGCTAGGCTGGCCGAGCAGCACGGGGTGTCGCGCACACCGGTCAGGGAAGCGCTCATCCAGTTGGCCGCCGAGGGCCTGATAGAAATCCGGCCGCGTCGCGGCGCCATCGTGACGAGCATCGGTCCGGCCCGGCTGCTGGAAATGTTCGAAGTCATGGCCGAGCTCGAAGCCATGTGCGGGCGTTTGGCGGCACGGCGCATGAGCGAGGGCGAGCGCGCCGATCTGCTGGCCGCCCACCAAGCCTGCGAAGCCGCGCGCACCGCCCAGGATTCGGACGAATACTTTTATTGCAACGAGCGCTTCCATGCCGCCATCTACGCCGGCAGCCACAATGCCTTTCTGGGCGAGCAGGCGCAGCAGTTGCACCGTCGTTTGCGCCCCTATCGACGCCTGCAATTGCGCGTGCGCAACCGCATCAGCACTTCATTTGACGAACACGATGCCGTTGTCCGCGCCATTGTTGCCGGCGATGCCGCCGCCGCAGCCGCTGCCCTGCACGACCATGTCGTGGTGCAGGGTGAACGCTTTGGCGACCTGCTGGCCTCGCTGGCGGAGCTGGACCTGCCGGTCCATGCCTGAACCTGGCACAGAAAACGAATGCCCACCCCCTTCCCTTTGATGACCTGCCAGGCGGTACGCCAGGCCCTGCTGAACAAGCAGGAGATCGCGCTGCTCGACGTGCGCGAGGAAGACGTGTTTGCCCAGGCGCACCCGCTGTTTGCCGCCAATCTGCCGTTGGCGCGCCTTGACCCGGATGCCCGCCGCCGCATCCCGCGCCTTGACACGCTGATCGTGGCCTATGACGATGGTGAAGGCCTGGCCCAAGCCGCCGCGCAAATCCTGCAACAGCTCGGCTACAGCCAAGTCCACCTGTTGGACGGTGGCCTGCAAAGCTGGCAGCAGGCCGGTGGCGAGCTGTTCAAGGATGTCAACGTGCCGAGCAAGGCTTTCGGCGAGCTGGTCGATGCACAACGCCACACCCCCATGCTGTCCGCCCAGGAAGTCAAGGCCCTGCTCGAAGCCCAAGCCAATGTGGTCGTGCTCGACGCCCGCCGCTTCGACGAATACCAGACCATGAACATTCCCACCAGCATCAGCGTGCCCGGTGCCGAACTGGTACTGCGCGCCACCGCAATGGCGCCCGATCCATCCACCCGCATCATCGTCAACTGCGCCGGACGCACCCGCAGCATCATCGGCACGCAGTCGCTGGTGAACGCGGGCATCGCCAACCCGGTGGCAGCCCTGCGCAACGGCACCATCGGCTGGAGCCTGGCCGGGCAAACACTCGAACACGGCGCCGGACGCCAAGCAAACCAAGTGCCCGAGACGCAGCGCCTGGCCGCTGCGCAGCGGGCGCGGGCGGTGGCGGATCGCGCCGGGGTCAAGCGTGCGCAGCTGGCGGATGTGGCGCGCTTTCGCAGTGAAACAATGCGCACCAGCTACTGCCTTGATGTGCGCACACCAGAGGAATTTGCCGCTGGCCACCTGAGCGGCTTTGCCAGCGCGCCCGGTGGCCAACTGGTGCAGGAAACCGATGTCACGATGCCGGTGCGCGGCGCACGCGCAGTGTTGGCCGACCTGGATGGCGTGCGCGCCAACATGACTGCCTCATGGCTGGCGCAAATGGGCTGGGAGATGTGGGTGCTTGACGGCCTGCAGGCCGCCGATTTCAGAGAAACCGGCCAGCTGCCCCCGCCGGTATCGCCCTCCCCGCACCGCTACCGCCGCCCCTACGAAGGCACCAACAACCCGCATGCGGCCATGCAGGCCTATCTGGACTGGGAATATGGCCTGGTGGCGCAACTGGCGCGCGACGGCACCCACGGCTTCAAGGTGCTTTGAGCCCGCTCGCCCCCGATACAACCATGCCTGAGGCCAGCCACTTTTACGAGCCGCGCCTGGGCCATGGCCTGCCCCATGACCCATTCAACGCCATCGTCGGCCCGCGCCCGATCGGCTGGATCTCGACGCGCAGCGCCCACGGCACGCTCAACGCTGCGCCCTACAGCTTTTTTACCGCCTTCAACTACACGCCACCCATCGTCGGTTTTTCCAGCATCGGCTACAAGGATTCGGTGCGCAACATCGAACAAACCGGCGAATTCGTCTGGAACCTGGTGACACGGCCGCTGGCCGAGGCCATGAACCAGACCTGCGCCGCCGTGGCGCCTGAGATCAGTGAATTCGAACTGGCCGGCCTGACCCCGCTGGCCTCACGCCTGGTGACACCGCCGCGTATTGCCGAGAGCCCGGTGTCTTTTGAATGCCGCCTGACGCAACTGCTGCAGTTGCAGGATGCCAGCGGCCAAAAGCTGCCCACTTGGCTGGCGCTGGGCGAAGTGGTCGCCGTGCACATTGCGCGGCGCCTGCTGGTCAACGGCGTTTACGACACCGCGCGCGCCGAGCATGTGCTGCGCGGCGGTGGCGCGGCGGACTATTTTTCGGTGGGACCAGAGCAGTTGTTCAGGATGCATCGACCGCGCGGATAAAGGACCCGCGGAGCGCGTCTCAACATCCGGCGGTAGTACGGCAGAAGCATAGCGCCCTAACGCAATTTCACCTTGAGCCGCTGCCCCAGCGTCACCACCAGCAGCGCCAAGCCGCCGGCGAGCAAACCCAGCGCCATGTTGAGCAACACACCCAGCACCGGTTGCAGCAGGCTGCCCGCCAAAGCGCTGAGTTGCTCGATGCCCTGCCCCACGTCGTGCCAGCCATGCGCCAGAATGCCGCCACCGACCAGAAACATGGCCAGCGTGCCCAGCACGGTCAGGCTTTTCATCAGCAGCGGCGCGGCCAGCAGCAAGCCGCGACCCAGTTTTTGTTGCAAAGCTTGCGCCACGCTGCTGGTGCGCTGGCTCAGGTACAGGCCCAGGTCGTCGATCTTGACAATGCCTGCCACCAGACCATACACGCCCACCGTCATCAGCAGCGCCACCCCGGCCAGCACGGTGAACTGCGTCATGAACGGACTGGCCGCCACCGTACCCAGCGTGATGACGATGATTTCGGTGGACAAAATAAAGTCGGTGCGCACGGCACCCCTGATCTTGTCCTTTTCCACGGCCACCAGATCGACCGTGGGGTCAAGCAGGGCGTTGACCAGTTGCTCGTGCTCGGCAGCATCTTCGGCAGGTTTTTGCAACAGCTTGTGCGCCACTTTCTCGAAGCCCTCAAAACACAAAAACAGACCGCCCGCCATCAGCAGTGGCGTGATGACCCAGGGCGCTATGGCGCTGAGCACGAGCGCGCCGGGCACCAGAATGGCTTTGTTGATGAGGGAACCCTTGCACACCGCCCACACCACGGGCAATTCGCGCTCGGCCTTGACACCGGCCACCTGTTGGGCGTTGAGCGCCAGATCGTCCCCGAGCACACCCGCCGTTTTTTTGGCGGCCACCTTGGTCAGCAAGGCCACGTCATCGAGCACTGTGGCAATGTCGTCGAGCAACACCAAGAGACTAGTGGCCATGGGAGACCTCTCCAGACACGAAAAATTGATGTTTCATAACGGCACATTGTCGCGGATACGACGCTGACGACCCTCTCCGATCGGTTGGATAATGGCGCATCGGCACAAAAACCTGTGCATCGACCCTCTCAGAAAGAACCTTTATGCACCGCGTTTGTATCAGCAGCACCGGCCTCTATAACCCGCCAGAGATCATCACCAATGCCGAATTGGTGACCGCTTTCAATCAGTTTGCCGACCTGGACAATGCAGCCCATGCCGCTGAGATCGCCGCAGGCACCCGTGCCGCCATACCTTATTCCAGCGTGGAGTTCATCGAAAAAGCCTCCGGCATCCAGCGCCGCTACGTGGTGGAAAAGTCGGGTGTGCTCGACCCCACGCGGATGCGCCCACGGCTGCGCGTGCGGCCCGACAGCGAGGTCTCGCTGATGGCCGAGATCAGCATCGCCGCCGCCCGTGACGCCCTGGCCCGCGCGGGCAAACAGGCCGGCGATGTGGACGCCGTGATCTGCGCGGCGGCCAACATGCAGCGCGCCTACCCGGCGCTGGCGGTTGAAATCCAGGCTGCGCTGGGCATTCAGGGCTTTGGTTTCGACATGAACGTGGCCTGCTCGTCAGCCACCTTCGGCATCGAGATGGCGGTCAACGCCGTCAAATGCGGCAGCGCCCGCGCCGTGCTGGTGGTCAACCCCGAAATCACCTCACCGCATCTGGCCTGGAAGGACCGCGACTGTCACTTCATTTTTGGCGATGTCTGCACCGCCATCCTGATTGAGCGGCTGGACAACGCGCCAGCCGGCGCTTTTGAGGTTCTGGGCACGCAGCTGCTCACCTCGTTTTCCAACAACATCCGCAACAACGCGGGCTATATGTGGCGCAGTGAAGACCGCAACCCGGACGACCGCGACATGCTGTTCTATCAGGAGGGGCGCAAGGTGTTCAAGGACGTCTGCCCGCTGGCTGCTGCGCACATCAGTAGCCACCTGGGCAAACTGGGGTTCGCACCGAATGGCGTGCGTCGCTTCTGGCTGCACCAGGCCAACCTGGCGATGAACCAACTCATCAGCCGCAAACTGCTCGGACACGATGCCACGGCCGATGAAGCGCCCGTGATCCTGAACGAGTTCGCCAACACCGCCTCTGCGGGCTCCATCATCGCTTTTCACCGTCACCATGACGACTTCAAAACAGGCGAGGTGGGCGTGATCTGCTCTTTTGGCGCAGGTTATTCGATTGGCAGCGCGGTGTTGCGCCGCACCTGAATCCCGGTCAACTCAGGTCGCGCTTGAATCGGATTTCTTCAACCCGGGTGTCACCCATCGGCACGGTTTTGATGCTGGTCATTTCGCGCTTGAAACCGGCCATGTCAAAAAAACGCAAGGCGCGCTCGAAGCCCAGCGGCACCCAGGCGCTGACCTTGGTGCAGCCTTCATAGAGCAGGCCTTCACGGGCGGCGTCCCACAGCGCCAGCCCGACGCCCTGGCCCCATTGCTCAGGCGCCACATACAGCGCCCAGATCTCGCCCATGGTGTTGGGCGTCTTGGGGTCGCGCGAGCGGTCGAAGCCGACAAAACCCACCACCGTTGATTTCTGCACCGCCACCAGCACCTGGGGTTCGCTGTACTCAATGGCCTCGCGCCAGTACACCAGGCTGTGCTCGGGCGAGCCGCCCACCGGCAAGGTCTCGCCGGGGAACACAGCCTTGAAGGCGGCCTGGCTGGAGCGGGTGCGGATGTCGGCAATGGACTTGGCGTCGCGCAGAATCGCGGGGCGCACCTCGGTAGGCGTAATCAGGGACATAACAAGCGCCGGGGACGAACCCGGCCATCAATCAAAATAAGCAGGTGATTGTCGCCGCAAGACGACAAGGCGATGGTTCCTGAAGATCAGTAGGTGTAAACACCCTGTCCGGTTTTGCGGCCCAGGCGGCCGGCGGCCACCATTTCCTTCAGCGAGGGACAGGCGCGGTATTTGCTGTCGCCAAACTCGCTCAAGTACACCTCCATCACCGCCAGACAGACGTCGAGACCCACCATGTCGGCCAGCGCCAGCGGGCCGATCGGCTGGTTGCAGCCCAGTTTCATGCCGGCGTCGATGTCCTCAGCCGTGGCCAGGCCCTCGGCCAGCACAAAGAAGGCTTCGTTGATCATCGGCACCAGAATGCGGTTGACCACAAAACCGGGTGCGTTTTTGACCGTGATCGGGGTTTTTCCCAGGGCGGTGGCCATGGCGTGCACCGCGGCGTGCGTGGCATCGCTGGTTTGCAGGCCGCGAATGATCTCGACCAGCGCCATCATCGGCACCGGGTTGAAGAAGTGCATGCCGATGAATTTGTCGGCGCGGGTGGTCACAGCGGCCAGCTTGGTGATGGAAATCGACGAGGTGTTGGAGGCAATGATCACCTCCGGGGCCAGCAAGGCATCAAGCTGCTTGAGGATTTTGACTTTTAGATCGTAGTTTTCAGTGGCAGCTTCAATGACCAGTTGCGCGCCCTTGAGGTCGTCGTAGCTGGTGCTGCCATGGATGCGTGCCATGGCCGCGGTTTTGTCATCCGCAGTGATCTTTTCTTTCTTGAGCAAACGGTCCAGGCTACCCGACACGGTGGCGACACCCTTGGCCACAGCGGCTTCCGAAATATCGATCATCACCACCTTGATGCCTGACACGGCGCAAGCCTGTGCAATGCCGTTACCCATGGTGCCCGCGCCAATGATGCCAACTGTTGTGATACCCATCTTGAAAACTCCTGAAAAATGAAGCTGCAATGGTAACGGTTTGAGCCCCGGTAAACCCTGACGCAACAGGGGTCTCAAGCACGATGGACTGTGATAATGCAGGCACCTTAAACCAGGAGACATTCCACATGAATCTCACCGAACAACTGCTGACCGCGCTCAAAAAGCACGGTGCGCGGCAGATTTTTGGCATCCCCGGCGACTTTGCCCTGCCCTATTTCCGCATCATCGAAGAGTCGCAGATTTTGCCGCTCTACACCCTGTCGCACGAGCCCGGCGTGGGTTTTGCGGCCGATGCCTCGGCGCGCATCAATGGCAGCCTCGGTGTGGCGGCGGTCACCTACGGCGCGGGCGCCTTGAACATGATCAATTCGGTGGCGGCCGCCTTTGCCGAAAAGTCGCCGCTGGTGGTGCTGTCGGGCGGGCCGGGCAAGAACGAGTCGCGCTCGGGCCTGCTGCTGCACCACCAGGCCAAGACGCTCGACAGCCAGTTTCAGATTTTCAAGGAAATCACCTGTGACCAGGTGCGCCTGGACGATGCCGAGCGCGCCCCGGCTGACATTGCCCGCGTGCTGGCCAACTGCCTGCGCCACTCCGAGCCGGTGTACATCGAGATTCCGCGCGACATGGTGGCCGTGCCCTGCCTGGAGGTGGTGCCGGAGCCAGAGTTCAAGGTGGACCCGGACGCGCTGGATGCCTGCGTCGATGAAATTCTGGCGCGTTTGGCCCAAGCCCAATCACCCGTGCTGATGGCCGGTGTGGAAGTGCGCCGCTACGGTCTGGAAGACAAGGTGGCCACCCTGTCACGCCGGCTGGGGCTGCCGGTGGTGACCAGCTTCATGGGTCGCGGCCTGCTGGCGGACCAGGACGCACCCTTGGTCGGCACCTACATGGGTGTGGCGGGCTTCCCCGAAGTGACGCAACTCGTGGAAGGCTCCGACGGCCTGTTTTTGCTGGGTGAAATCATCTGCGACACCAACTTTGCCGTGTCGGAGACCAAGATCGACATGCGCAAGACGATCCAGGCCTTGAACGGCCAGGTCAACATTGGCTACCACACCTATGCCAATCTGCCGCTGGCTGCAGTGGTGAACCGCATGCTGGAACGCGTGCCCGGACCCGACAAAGCCTTCAGCGTGACGCGGCAAAGTTTTCCCACCGGCCTGGCTGAAGACGACCAAAGCATCACCCCCACCGACATTGCCACGGCCGTGAACGACCTGATGGCCAGGCACGGCAAGATGCCGATGGCTTCCGACATGGGCGACTGCCTGTTCACCGCCATGGAAATCAGCCACACCGCGCTGGTGGCGCCCGGCTATTACGCCACCATGGGTTTTGGCGTGCCCGCGGGCCTGGGCCTGCAAGCCGCCACCGGTGAACGCCCGCTGATTCTGGTCGGCGACGGCGCCTTCCAGATGACCGGCTGGGAGCTGGGTAACTGCAAGCGCTACGGCTGGGACCCGATCGTGCTGCTGTTCAACAACGCCAGTTGGGAAATGCTGCGGACCTTCCAGCCCGAATCCGGCTTCAACGACCTGGGTGAGTGGGGTTTTGCCGACATGGCGCGTGGCCTGGGAGGGGACGGCGTGCGGGTTCGCACCCGAGCCGAACTCAAGGCGGCACTTGATGCAGCCATGGCCACAAGCGGGCGCTTCCAACTGATTGAAATCATGATCCCAAGCGGCGTGTTGTCCAACACGCTGGCGCGATTTGTGGCGGGGGTCAAGCGCTTGAATGCTGCCAAGTAATAGCAGAATTCTTGAGGCCATTGAACAGCATCTTCCGGCTACGCATCAAGCTGTTTGAATTGCACCACATTGCCCTCCGGATCGTGGCCATCCAGCACGGTGGCACCACGAAAATGCCACGCCCCTTCCATGGGCTTCAAAAGGCCACCAGTGGCCAGCGCCGCGACACGCACCGCCTCCAGACTGGTCACTACAAAGGTCGGCTTGATCGGCGTGTCTTCGCGCACCGCTGGCGGTTGGGTCATCTGGATCTCTGCGGCAATCTTGCGTGGAATGGCGTGAACCACCACCTCCAGACCATGACCACGCAGCACATCATGCGACGGCGCTTCTTCAAGCGCCTGCAGGTCCAGCGTGCCGCGGTAAAACGCAGACACCTTCTTCTTGTTCTTGGCAAAGATCACCACGCCTTGATGGATTGGGGTGTCGCTCACATGGCTCCTCTCAAGTGGTTCGTCAATAAGAATTCAGGACGCACTTCAATGACTCACGCCGCTGACAGTGCTGGAACCACTCGCAGCGTTGCAAGCAAGATGTCTTTTTCCTCTGGGTCCGGCAAAGCGTCGATCAACGCTTGCGCTGCCCGGTAGTGCAACGCATGCCGCAGTTCGTCGTCAGCGCAATGCGCCGCATTGGCAAGCACCGCGTGGGCCAACGCCATTTCCCAAGGCTCACAAATTTGAACTTCGAAGTAGTCAAACGCCGAACTCGCATAGTCAATGGCATACGACGCATTGCCCAGTAGCGCATGCACCTGGCCCAGAAGAAGGCAACCCAGCCTATAGTTTTTGTCGTTGCCAATCGGGCGCCAAAGGTGCATGGACGCGTGCGCTGCGTCGAGCATTTCCTGATCTTCCTCCGGCGTGCGCGTCAACTGCTCAGTGAGCGCCCAGGCACGGTTGTTTGCCTGCGAGGCAAACATGCGCCGCCATGCGATTTCGTCTTCCAGATGATGGGGGGAACTCATGCGCCAGGACCTTTCGAGTGTGACTCATCGGCAAGGGTATCAAGCAATATCGGACCATGATAACCCGGTCGCATCAGTCTGGAGAAAGCTTGCCTCAAGCATCAGACCCAGGCACATTCGCAAGTGAAATGCCGCAAGAACTGGGGCTGTTTGGTGATCTTCACCCCGCGGATGCTGGCCGCTTTTTGCTTGACTTCGGCAATCACCTCGGCGGCATAGTCGAAGTGGCTTTGCGTGTACATGCGACGCGGAAAAGCCAGGCGCACCAGTTCCATGCTGTGAAACGTTTCCGTGCCGTCGGCCAGGCGCTTGCCGAACATCACCGAACCGATTTCCACACCGCGAATGCCGCCCTCCAGATACAGCGCGTTGCACAGCGCCCAGGCCGGGTAATGGGCCACGGGCATGTCGGGCAGCACGGTTCGGGCGTCGATGTACACCGCGTGGCCGCCGGTGGGTTTGACAAAACTCACGCCGGCCGCCTCCAGACGCTCGCCCAGGTATTCGGCGGTGCGCAGGCGATAGCGCAGGTAGTCTTCCTGCATGCCTTCCTCCAGGCCCACGGCCAGCGCTTCCAGGTCGCGCCCGGCCAGGCCGCCGTAGGTGGGAAAGCCCTCTGTCATGATCAGCACGTTACGCACCGCGTCCATCCACTCCTCGCTTTTGAGTACGATGAAGCCGCCAATGTTGACCATGCCATCCTTTTTGGCGCTCATGGTGGCGCCGTCGGCGTAAGAAAACATCTCTTGCACAATTGATTTGATGGGCGTGTTCTCGTAGCCCGGTTCGCGCATCTTGATGAACATGGCGTTCTCTGAAAAACGGCAGACATCCATGATGAAGGGCTTGCCATGGTTTTTCAGCAGCTGGGCGTAAGCGCGGATGTTGGCCATCGACACCGGCTGGCCACCGCCAGTGTTGTTGGTCACGGTGATCATGCCAAACGGGATGCGGTCGCCCTGCTCCTTCAGGAGTGTCTCGACCCGCTCCAGGTCAATATTGCCCTTGAACGGATGAAGGGTGGCAGGCTGAAGACCCTCGGGAATCACCAGGTCCAGCGCTTGCACACCCAGGTATTCGAGGTTGGCGCGGGTGGTGTCAAAGTGGCAATTGTTGGGCACCACATCCCCCTTTTTGCACACCGCCGTGAACAGCACCTTTTCTGCGGCACGGCCCTGGTGCGTGGGCACAAAGAACTGCATGCCGGTAATGTCCTGGATGACTTTCTCCAGCCGGAAAAAGCTGCGCGCACCCGCATAACTTTCGTCGCCTTCCATGATCGCGCCCCACTGACGCGAAGACATGGCGCCGGTGCCGGAGTCGGTCAGCCAGTCGATCAGCACGTCTTCGGCGTGTAACTTGAACACGTTGAGCTTGGCGGCCTCCAGCAGTTGCTCGCGCTCAGGCTGAGTGGTCATGCGGATAGGCTCGACACTTTTAATGCGAAACGGCTCGATCAGGGTTTTGGGCATGGTGTTTCCTTGCGGGATTTCAAAAAAGCACGACGGTAGCACCGCCAAAGGGGGCGTAGTGTCGGTTATTTCCAACATGGGCAACCGTATGTGCCTGCTTGCGCCAAATGGACAAGCTCGATTAGCAGTAGTCAAGCCAGGCCGAAAAATACTTGCCTTGCCTCACTGCCATTAACATAAGGGAACAATTGACTTTGGGGAGGGCAATCAAGATGTTCACCACACCGCTCACAGCTGCCGCACAGGCACGGGAAAGCGCCAGCAAAATTGCCGATTTGCGTTTTCAGAAACTGTTTGAAGACGCGGATGCCATGTCAATTCAAGGCTACCTCGTCGACGGGACGGTGGTCTATTGGAACCGTGCGTCAGAGACCATTTACGGATACAGCGCCGACGAAGCCCTCGGGGGCAACCTGCTGGACCTGATCATTCCAGCGGAGATGCGTGCCCCGGTTGAGGGCGCTGTGCGCTGGATGTTCGAGACCGGTCAGGGGATACCTCCGAGTCGCATGACGCTTAGGCACAAGGATGGCCGAGATGTGCCAGTCTATTCCAGCCACACCGTGGTTTCAATTCCCGGGCAGTCAGCTGTCATGTTCTGCATGGACGCCGACATGAGCGTCCTGGCCAAGGCAGAAGACGATTTGCGTATTGCAGCCACCGCCTTCGAGTCACAGCAGGGAATGAGCATCACCAACGCCGAAAGTGTGATCCTGCGCGTCAACCAGGCCTTTACGCAGATCACCGGCTACAGTGCGGCCGAGGCCGTGGGTCAGAACACGCGCCTGCTCGCCTCTGGCCGCCATGATGCGGCGTTCTTCAACGCCATGAGGGGAGATATTGCGCGGCAAGGCTCCTGGCAGGGCGAGATCTGGAACCGGCGCAAAGACGGTGAGGTGTATCCGGAGTGGCTCACAATCAGTGCGGTCAAAGATAAAGACGGGCGGACAACGCACTATGTGTCCATCTTTTCAGACATCAGCGCGCACAAAGTCGCAGAAGAGCAAATAAAAACCTTGGCTTTTTATGACCCTTTGACGCATTTGCCGAACCGTCGGCTGTTGCTGGACCGGCTGGCGCAGGCGCAGGTCACCTGCTCGCGGCGCGCGGGTCAAGGCGCCGTGCTGTATGTTGATCTGGATAATTTCAAGACTCTGAACGACACGGTGGGCTATGTTCAAGGCGACTTATTGCTGGAACACGTGGCCAACCGTTTGACCGCCTGCGTGCGCGAGGGCGACACCGTGGCGCGCCTGGGTGGCGACGAATTCGTCGTCTTGCTCGAACATCTGGGTGAAAACGAGCTTGATGCTGCCAACGAAGCCAGATCGGTGGGTGAAAAGATTCGACAGGCGCTCGGCCAGATTTATACCCTCGGTGTTTTTGAGCACCACAGCACGACCAGTATTGGTATCACGTTGTTTGGTGCAGCGCAGCCCGAAACGACCGACGAACCCTTGAAGCGCGCCGAACTGGCGATGTACCAAGCCAAAACAACCGGGCGCAACACACTGCAGTTTTTTGACCCACAAATGCAAGTGGAGGTCACACAACGGGCAGGTCTGGAAAACGACTTGCGCGAGGCCTTGAATCAACACCAGTTTCTTCTGTATTACCAGGCGCAGGTGGTGGGTGATGGGCACCTGACTGGCGCCGAAGCGCTGGTGCGCTGGCAACATCCGCAGCGCGGGCTGGTGTCGCCAGGAGAATTCATCCCCTTGGCTGAAGACACGGGGATGATCCTGTCCTTGGGCCAGTGGGTACTTGAAACGGCCTGCTCTCAACTGGCGAAGTGGGCAGCGCAACCGGTTTTCAGCCATTTGACACTGGCGGTGAATGTGAGTGCCAAACAATTCCGCGAAGAAAAGTTTGTGCCGCAATTGTTGGCGTTGCTGACCCGCACTGGCGCCAACCCGAAACGACTGAAGCTGGAACTCACCGAAAGCCTTTTGGTGAGTGATGTGGAGGGCGTGATCACCAAGATGGCGGCGCTTAAAGCCTGCGGCGTGGGCTTCTCGCTGGACGACTTTGGCACTGGCTACTCCTCACTTTCGTACCTGAAGCGGCTACCGCTGGACCAGCTCAAAATTGACCAGGGTTTTGTCAAAAACATCCTGACCGATACCAACGATGCGGCAATAGCCAGGATGGTGATGGCCCTCGCCGACAGCATGGACTTGGCTGTGATTGCCGAAGGTGTAGAAACGCAGGCGCAAAAAGAATTTCTGGCGCACATTGGCTGCCAGGCCTATCAGGGTTATCTTTTCAGCCACCCAATTGCTTTGGCTGATTTTGAGAAGTTTGTCCAACAGGGGCATTGAGCCCTGGGTTCATTCCACCCGCGTAACCTTGTTGGGCTTGAAGCCCAGATCTGCCATTTTTCCCTTGCGCGCCCGGGCTGCACGGGCGTTGTTGAGGCTGCGGATTTCCAAAGTTTCCTCGCGCGCCTTGCCGCCGCGGCCGATGCCTTCGATGCGCACGCTGCGGGTGTAGGCAGCCGCACCGGCCAGCGTGTCCTTGTCCAGCAAATCGAGCAGCATCAGGCCGCGCCCGCCGTTGGCTTGTGTCTTGAGTTCGCTGAGCTCGAAGGTCAAAATGCGGCCTCCCGTGGACGCGCAGGCCACATGCGTGGCCGTCGGCACCATGGTGGCGGCATTGGCCACCAGCGAGGGCTGGCACAGGGTTTCACCCTCGTTCACCGTGACAAACGCCTTGCCCGCTTTCTGCCGCGAGACCATGTTGGCCACGGAGGCGGTGAACCCGTAGCCGGCCGAACTGCTCAGCAACAGGCTAGCCTCCATCGGTCCGGCAAAGTAGTACAGCAACTGGGTGCCCACTTCGAGTTCGATCAGGCTGGTGATGGGCTGGCCGTCTCCGCGGCCGCCGGGCAGCAGCGCCACCGCCACTGAATAGACCCGGCCATTGGAACCAAAGGCCAGCAAGGTATCGACGCTGCGGCACTCGAACGTGCCATACAGCGCATCACCCGCCTTGAATGCATATTCCGGCGCCGCCGTACCACTGAGGCGGTCCCGCGCACAGCCCTTTTGCGTGCGCACCCAGCCCTTCTGGCTCACCACCACGGTCACGGGCTCGTCCACCACTTTCACTTCGAGAACCACTTTTTTCTCGGCCTGGATCAGGGTGCGTCGGGCATCAGCAAAGGTTTTGGCGTCCGCCTCGATTTCTTTCACCATCAGGCGGCGCAGCGCCGCCGGGCTGCCCAGAATTTCCTCCAGCTTGTGCTGCTCATCACGCAGGCTGGAGAGTTCCTGCTCGATCTTGATGGTCTCCAGCCTGGCCAACTGGCGCAGGCGGATTTCCAGAATGTCTTCAGCCTGTCGCTCCGACAAGTTGAAGCGTGCCATCAAGGCCGCTTTGGGTTCATCCGCCTGGCGGATGATGGCGATTACCTCGTCGATGTTGAGCAGCACCAGCGCCCTGCCCTCCAGAATGTGGATGCGGTCCAGCACCTTGGCCAGCCGGTGGCGGGTGCGCCGCTCGATCGTGGTCTGGCGGAAGGCAATCCACTCGGTGAACATCTGGCGCAGCGACTTGAGCGTGGGCCGGCCGTCGAGCCCGATCATGGTCAGGTTGATGGGGCTGGAGGTCTCCAGACTGGTGTGCGCCAGCAAGGTGTTGATGAGCTCCTGCTGGTCGATCTTGCTGGTCTTGGGTTCGCACACCAGGCGCACGGCGGCGTCCTTGCTGGACTCGTCGCGCACCCCGTCGAGCACAGACAGCACAGTGGCCTTGAGCTGGTTTTGCTCCAGCGACAGGGCTTTCTTACCGGCCTTGATTTTCGGGTTGGTCAGCTCTTCGATTTCTTCCAGCACACGCTGCGTGCTGACACCCGGCGGTAGCTCGGTGACCACCAATTGCCACTGGCCTCGCGCCAGTTCCTCGATCTTCCAGCGGGCACGGCATTTGAGCGAGCCACGGCCAGTCCGGTAAGTCTCGGCAATTTCGGCGGCACTGCTGATGATCTGGCCGCCAGCGGGAAAGTCCGGACCGGGCACCAGCGCAAACAGTTCGTCGTCGGACAGGATGGGAGACTTGATCAGCGCCACGCAGGCATCGGCCACCTCGCGCAGGTTGTGGCTCGGGATTTCTGTGGCCAAACCCACGGCAATGCCGCTGGCGCCGTTGAGCAGGGCAAACGGCAGGCGCGCAGGCAACTGGTTGGGCTCCTCGGTGGAGCCGTCGTAGTTGGGCGAAAAATCGACCGTGCCCTCGTCGATTTCGTCGAGCAGCAGGCTGGTGATTTTGGCCAGCCGCGCCTCGGTGTAGCGCATCGCGGCAGCGCCGTCGCCGTCCCTGGAGCCAAAGTTGCCCTGGCCATCGACCAGCGGATAACGCAAAGAGAAGTCCTGTGCCATGCGCACCGCAGCGTCATACACAGACGAATCACCATGCGGGTGAAAGCGCCCCAGCACGTCACCCACCACGCGCGCGCACTTGACCGGCTTGGCCCCGGTGTTGCCATTGGCGCCGCCAAAGCCCAGGCCCATGCGGCTCATGGCATACAAAATGCGCCTCTGCACCGGCTTCTGGCCATCGGTCACGTCCGGCAAAGCCCGGCCCTTGACCACGCTCAGGGCATATTCAAGATAGGCGCGCTGGGCATAGCTGGCCAGGTTCAGCGCGTCGTCACCCTCAGGTGGGGCCGGGGCCGGGGGTTCAATAATGAGTTGATCAGTCATGGCAAACCAGTTTCCAATAATTCAAAAAAATCACAATGTTGCGTTATTTTTAACCCGCGAGGCAGAGGCCAATCCGCAAAAACTCCCAAGAGTCATGGATTGCCACGTCGCGACGCGCCTCGCAATGACGGCCAGTCAAACATCAATCTCCACCGAATCCCCGTGCAGTTCCATCAACTCACGCCGCGCTGCCGCCTCGCCCTTGCCCATCAGCTTGTTCATCAACGCTGAGGTCTGCGACACATCCAACGCGCCCAAATGCACTGGCAGCAAACGGCGCGTGTCGGGGTTCAGCGTGGTGTCCCACAACTGCTCGGCGTTCATTTCGCCCAGCCCCTTGAAGCGGCTGATGGTCCAGGCGGCTTCGCGCACCCCTTCCTTGCGCAGCTTGTCCAGGATGGCACTGAGTTCGCCCTCGTCAAGCGCATAGGCCTTGGACGCCGGCTTTTTGCCGCGCGCTGGCGCATCCACGCGAAACAGCGGCGGGCGGGCCACAAAGACATGTCCGGTGTCGATGAGCTTGGGAAAGTGCTTGAAAAACAGCGTCAGCAGCAGCACCTGGATGTGCGAGCCATCGACATCGGCATCACTCAAAATGCAAATCTTGCCGTAGCGCAGGCCACTCAAATCGGGGGCGTCATCAGGGCCGTGCGGATCGACGCCAATAGCCACCGCAATGTCGTGAATTTCATTGTTGGCAAAGAGGCGGTCACGCTCGACCTCCCAGGTGTTCAGCACCTTCCCACGCAAGGGCAGCACCGCCTGACTTTCCTTGTTGCGGCCCATCTTGGCACTACCACCGGCCGAGTCACCTTCGACCAGAAACACCTCGTTGTCGGCAATGTCGCGGCTCTCGCAATCGGTCAGCTTGCCCGGCAACACGGCCACGCCCGAACCCTTGCGTTTTTCGACCTTTTGGCCGGCCTTTTGGCGACTTTGCGCGGCCTTGATGGCGATCTCGGCCAGCTTCTTGCCGTATTCAACGTTCTGGTTCAGCCAGAGTTCGAGCGCCGGCCGCACGAAGTTGGAGACCAGACGCACCGCATCGCGCGAGTTCAGACGCTCCTTGATCTGGCCCTGAAACTGCGGATCCAGCACCTTGGTGGACAGCACATAACTGGCGCGCGCAAAGACGTCGTCGGGCAGCAGCTTGACGCCCTTGGGCAGCAGCGAATGCATTTCCACAAAACTCTTGACTGCCGCGTACAGGCCATCACGCAAGCCCGCTTCATGCGTGCCACCGGCCGGGGTCGGGATCAGGTTGACATAACTCTCGCGCACCGGCTGGCCGTCTTCGGTAAAAGCCACGCACCAGGCCGCACCCTCGCCTTCGGCAAAACTGTCGTGGAGGGCATCGGCAAACCCTTCGCCTTCGAACAGCGGAATGACGGGCTCGCCGGTCAGGGTTTGCGTCAGGTAATCGCGCAAGCCACCCTTGAACAGCCAGGTCTGGGTTTCCTTGGTCTTTTCCTCTACCAAAGTCACCGACACACCCGGCATCAGCACCGCCTTGCTGCGCAGCAGATGTTCCAGATGCGCCATGGGCAGCACCATCGACTCAAAATATTTGCCGTCGGGCCAGACCCGCACCGTGGTGCCCGACTTGCGGTCACCATCACCCGCTGGACGCACGCTCAAAGGCTCAATCACGTCGCCACCGGCAAACACCAAGCGCGCCACCTGGCCTTCGCGGTAGGTGGTGGCCTCCAGGCGCAGCGACAAGGCGTTGGTCACGCTGACCCCCACGCCGTGCAGACCACCGGAAAAGCTGTAGGCACCGCCCTGACCCTTGTCGAACTTGCCACCGGCGTGCAATTGGGTAAACACCAACTCGATCACCGGCGCATGTTCGGTGGGGTGCATGCCGAACGGAATGCCGCGGCCGTCGTCTTCCACTGTGATCGAGCCGTCGGCATGGACGATGGTCCTGATCTTCTTGCCGTGCCCGGCCAGCGCCTCGTCAGCGGCGTTGTCCAGCACCTCCTGAATGACGTGCATCGGGCTGTCGGTGCGTGTGTACATGCCCGGGCGCTGCTTGACCGGCTCCAGCCCTTTCAGCACACGAATCGAGTTTTCGGAATATTCAGTTTCAGGTTTTGTTGCCATAGCGGCGCATTGTAATCAGGCAGCCCCAAACAACTGGATATATAACCAGCTTCGCCAAGGATTCGTTCAAGGCAAAACTGCTCGACGACAGATTCGGTATATTCCGCCCATGCCAAATGCTTCAAAAACACTTTCCATGACCCAGGTGCTGCTATGCGGTGCCGCCATCGTCACGCTGTCCATGGGTATCCGGCACGGCTTCGGGCTGTGGCTGCAGCCGATGACGCAAAGCCTCAACTGGAGCCGCGAAACCTTTGCCTTTGCGCTGGCCATCCAGAACCTGGTGTGGGGCTTTACCGGCATCTTTGCCGGCATGCTGGCCGACCGCTTTGGTGCCTTTCGCGTGCTGGTGGGCGGTGCCCTGCTGTATGCGCTGGGGCTGGTCGGCATGGCCTATGCCACCACCGCGCAGTTGCTGAGCTTGAGCGCCGGGGTGCTGATCGGCATGGCACAAGCCGGCACCACCTACGCCATCATTTACGGCGTGATCGGTCGCAACATCAGCGCCAGCAAGCGCTCCTGGGCCATGGGTGTGGCGGCGGCAGCGGGCTCCTTCGGCCAGTTTCTGATGGTGCCGACCGAAGGTTTTCTGATCGACAGCCTGGGCTGGCAACAGGCGCTGGTGGCGCTGGCGCTGGCCGCGCTCTTGATCATGCCGCTGGCCTGGGGCTTGCGCGAGCCGCATTTCAGGGGCGGCGCCGGACATTTTCGCGAACAGTCCATCATGCAGGCGCTGCGCGAGGCCTTCAAATACCGAAGCTTCCAGTTGCTGATGGCGGGCTATTTTGTCTGCGGCTTCCAGGTGGTGTTCATCGGCGTGCACATGCCCAGTTACCTGAAAGACCAGGGGCTGGCCTCGAACGTGGCCAGCTACTCGCTGGCGCTGATCGGCCTGTTCAACGTGTTTGGCACCTATGCGGCGGGGGTGCTGGGCCAGCGCATGCAAAAGAAAAACATCCTGGCCTTCATTTATCTGACGCGCGCCATCGTCATCAGTGTTTTCTTGCTGGTGCCGCTGTCGCCCATGAGTGTCTATGTGTTTTCGGCGGTGATGGGCTTGTTGTGGCTGTCCACCGTGCCGCCGACCAACGCCACCGTGGCACAAATTTTTGGCGTGGCGCACTTGTCGATGCTTGGCGGTTTTGTCTTTTTCAGCCACCAGATCGGCTCCTTCATGGGCGTCTGGCTGGGCGGCTACTTGTTTGACCGCACCGGCAGTTACGACATCGTCTGGTACATCGCGATTGCGCTGGGCGTGCTGGCCGCATTGGTGAATCTGCCCATCAAGGAAGCCGCCATTGTGCGCACGCCTGCACCGCAAGGGGTATGAAGCCATGAAGCCGATCCAGAAATACCTGCTCTACGCCGTCCTGCTGGTGGTGCTGGGGCTGGTGTTTGCCATGTACGCCCGTCCCGACTTTGTCATGACGCTGGCCAACCAGGTGTGGGGCTGTTTTTAGTGTTGCAACACAATTTGAGTGAGCCGTCCGGCTGGGTGCAGCGCTGGCAGCATTTGATGCCAGCCTGCGCACGGGTGCTGGACGTGGCCTGCGGCTCTGGGCGGCACATGTCATGGCTGGCGCAACGCGGCTGCCATTGCACCGGCATCGACCGCTCGGCCGAAGCGCTGGAGACAGCCAGCCAGTACGGCAGCACCCTTCAGGCAGACATCGAAGGCGGCACCTGGCCCCTGCTCGACAACGGTGTGCCGCGGCAGTTCGACGTAGTGCTGGTCACCAACTACCTGTGGCGACCCTTGTTCCCGGTGCTGCTGCGAAGCCTGGCACCGGGCGGCTTGCTGCTCTATGAGACTTTTGCGGTGGGCAATGAGACCGTGGGCAAACCCGCCAGCCCTGATTTTTTGCTGCGCACCGGTGAATTGCTGCAGCTTTGCCAAAACCTGCGCATCGTGGCGTTCGAAGATGGATTTTTACCCAGCCCGGAGCGCTTCGTGCAGCGCATTGCGGCCATCCAGTCGCCACCTGCTGCCGCAACTTCAGGCCCCGTTGACACTCAACCCCTGCGCTACCCACTCTCGTTAAAATGAGCGGCTAAACCATTACACGCAAGACAACATGCCATACTCAAAGCCCTTCCTTACCGGCAGTATCGTCGCCCTGGTCACGCCCATGCACCCTGATGGCAGCGTGGACTACCCGGCGCTGCGCAAGCTGATCGACTGGCACATTGCCGAAGGGACAGATTGCATTGGCGTGGTCGGCACCACCGGCGAGTCGCCCACCGTGAGCGTGCAGGAGCACTGCGAAATCATCCGGGTGGCGGTCGAGCAAGCCAATAAGCGCGTGCCGATCATGGCCGGTTGCGGCTCCAACTGCACCGCTGAAGCCATTGAGCTGGCCAGGTTTGCCAAAAGCGTGGGTGCCGATTGCCAGTTGCAGGTGGTGCCCTACTACAACAAGCCGACCCAGGAAGGCCAGTACCAACATTTCAAGGCAATTGCCGAAGCCGTTGACCTGCCCATGGTGCTTTACAACGTGCCCGGGCGCTCGGTGGCCGACTTGGGCGTTGACACGGTCTTGCGCCTGGCCCAGGTGAGCGGCATTGTCGGCATCAAGGAAGCCACGGGCAATATCGACCGCGCCCAATGGCTGATCCGCCAAGCGCCCAACAACTTTGCCATTTTTTCAGGCGACGATCCCACTGCCGTGGCCCTGATGCTGTGCGGCGGTCATGGCAACATCAGCGTCACGGCCAATGTGGCGCCGCGCCTGATGCACGAGTTGTGCGTGGCCGCCATCGCTGGCGATGTCAAACGCGCCATGGAAATTCAATTCAAGTTGATGCCGCTGCACAAAAACCTGTTTGTCGAAGCCAACCCGATTCCCGTGAAATGGGCCGTGGCGCGCATGAATCTGTGTGGTGGCACGCTACGCCTGCCCATGACCGAGCTGACCCCGGCCAACGCGCCAGTGGTGGAAGCTGCCCTGCGCGAAGTAGGCCTGCTGTAACGCAAGGCCAACAACGCTTTTCCGCATTTCATTTGCCGACCCGATTCATCACCTGAAGGATTTTTTGTGAACCCTATTTCCAGACTCGCACTGCTTGGCCTGACCCTGACCCTGGGTGCCTGCACCGTTTTAGAAGGTGACAAAGTCAACTACAAAAGCGCCGGCAAAGCGCCATCGCTTGAAGTGCCACCCGACCTGACCCAGCTCTCGCGCGAAACGCGTTACGTGGTGCCCGGCAGCGCTGTCACCGCCTCTAGCTTCCAGATCGGCCAGACCAGCAGCCAGACCACGCCAACGGCGACCAGCTCGCTGGGTGATGTCCGCATCGAGCGCGCCGGCACGCAGCGCTGGCTGGTGATCAGCCGCCCCGCCGACAAACTGTGGGAACCGGTGAAAGACTTCTGGCTGGAAAACGGCTTTTTGCTGGTGATGGAGCAGGCCAACCTGGGCATCATGGAAACCGATTGGGCCGAAAACCGCGCCAAAATTCCACAGGACATCATCCGCAGCACCATTGGCAAGGTGTTCGATTCGCTGTATTCCACTGGTGAACGCGACAAGTTCCGCACCCGGCTGGAGCGCAACGCCAGCGGCGGCACCGAGATTTTCATCAGCCACCGCGGCATGGTCGAGGTCTTTAACAGCACGGCAAAAGACCAGACCGTTTGGCAACCGCGCGCCGCCGACCCCGAGCTCGAAGCCGAATTTCTGCGCCGCCTGATGGTCAAGCTCGGCGTTTCCCAGGAGCAATCCAAAGCCCTGATCGCCGCCGGAACAGCCACCCAGGGCGCCCGCCTCGACACCGTGAACGGTCAGCCCGTGGTGCGCCTGGACGACAACTTTGACCGCGCCTGGCGCCGGGTGGGCCTGGCGCTGGACCGCACCAACTTCACCGTGGAAGATCGCGACCGCAGCAAGGGCGTCTACTTTGTACGTTACGTGGCGCCCAGCGCCGACAAGACTGAACCTGGCTTCTTCGGCAAACTCTTCGGCAGTTCAACCAAGGACAGCGCGCTGCAAAAATTCAAGGTCTCAGTGGTCAGCCAGGACAGCACCAGCCTGGTGTCGGTGCAAAATGCCGACGGCAGCCCCGCCGCCGCCGCGGACGCACAGCGCATCGTGAAAGTGCTGGCCGAAGACCTCAAGTAAGAAAGCGGGTGAACTCTGACACCGGCACACGCGGCGTGTGGAAGCTGTTGACCGGCTGCCCGGCATCAGCGTAGCCCAGCGCCATGCCGCACACCAGCATCTCGTCGGTACCGGCACCAATGTGCGGCAGGATGAGGCTGGCAAAACCGTTCCAGGCGGCCTGCGGACAGGTGTGCAGACCGCGGGCACGCGCCGCCACCATGATGTTTTGCAAAAACATGCCGTAGTCGAGCAAGGAACCGCGCCCCATGACGCGGTCCATGGTGAACATCAGGCCCACCGGCGCGTCAAAAAACCGGTAGTTGCGCTGGTGTTGCGCGTGCATCTTGTCTTTGTCTCCCTTGCCGATACCCAGCAGGTTGTACAGGCCCCAGCCATTCTCGCGGCGCCGGTCGATGTAGGGACTGACCCATTTTTCGGGGTAATAGTCGTATTCCTCCCGGTACTCGGCGGCCAGCGCCGGGTTGGCGCGCAGCGCATCGTGGGCGGCGCAGACCTTTTCCACCAGCGCGTTGCGGCTGTCGCCTTGCAACACATAGACTTTCCAGGGCTGGGTGTTGGTGCCCGACGGCGCCCGGCTCGCCACCTGCAGGATGTCATACAGGGTTTGCTGCGGTACGTACTGCTGGGTAAAGGCGCGGGTGGACATGCGCGAGGTGATGGCGGTGTCCACCGTGGCCACGTGCAAATCCGAGGCCGGTAATTTTTCTGTCGTCAAAGGAGTTTCTCCAAAACGGTTTTGAGTGGCTGGGGGAGCGGTGTGGGCCGGCGCGTGGCACGGTCCACATACACGTGAATGAAGTGGCCCCTGGCGGCAGTCAGTGACGCGCCCTCGGCAAACAGACCCACCTCGTAGCGCACGCTGGAATTGCCCAGCCGCGCCACCCGAATGCCGGCGTCCACATTTTGCGGAAACGCCAGCGGCTCGAAATAGTTGCACTGGGTTTCGATCACCAAGCCGATGGTGCCACCGTGTTCAATGTCGAGCACGCCCTGCTCGATCAGGTAGGCGTTGACGGCGGTGTCGAACCAGCTGTAGTAAATGACATTGTTGACGTGGCCGTAGGCATCGTTGTCCATCCAGCGCGTGCTGATGGTCCGGAACACCTTGTAGGCGCTGCGCGGTTCAGGCTGTGGTTTAGGCATGATTCAGGATTTTCGCTCCTTCAGCAGGTCACGCAAACGCCTGGGCGCGGGCACCAGCGGCGTGCGGCTGCGCGTCCAGGCGCCCTGGTCGGACGGCGACAGGGCACGGCCCCGGCTCATGAACCACGACGCCAGCTTGTACAGGCCGGTGCGGCCATAGACCTGTGCCCAGACGTTCCACACCGCCGTGCTGGCCACGGTGCGCCCGGCGCCACTGCCGCGCAGTGTCGCCTCGTCGCTCTCGGGCTTAACCTGCGACTCGTTGCGCAGGCGCACCAGGATGTCGGTGATCGGGATCTTGACCGGGCACACTTCGACGCAGGCACCGCACAGGGTCGAGGCAAAGGCCAGCGGATAGGTGGCATCGAGCCCCAGCATGTGTGGCGAGATGATGGCGCCAATCGGGCCAGGGTAGGTCGTGCCGTAGGCGTGGCCGCCAATGCGCGCATAAACCGGACAGTGGTTCATGCAGGCGCCGCAGCGGATGCATTTGAGGGTTTCGCGAAGATCGTTGTCGGCATAGGCCTGGGTGCGGCCGTTGTCAAGCAGAATCAGATGCACTTCTTCAGGACCGTCCTTTTCACCTGGCTGGCGCGGCCCGCTGATCAGGTTGAAGTAGGTGGTGACGGCCTGACCGGTGGCCGAGCGCGACAGCAGGCTGTAGAGCGGCGGCACGTGTTCGAGCTTTTCCACCACTTTTTCAATGCCAGTGATGGCAATGTGCACCTTGGGCACGGTGGTGCACATGCGGCCGTTGCCTTCGTTCTCCACCAGGCAAAGGGTGCCAGTTTCAGCCACGCAAAAGTTGACGCCCGAGAGGCCGATGTCGGCATCGGCGAATTTGCGCCGCAGCACCCGGCGGCCAATGCGGATCAGTGCATCGACATCTTCGGTGTAGGCCACGCCGGGGATTTCCTTGGCAAACAGTTCGGCAATTTCCTGCTTGGTCTTGTGGATGGCCGGCATGATGATGTGCGACGGCGCCTCGCCCGCGAGTTGCACGATGTACTCGCCCATGTCGGACTCCAGAGCCTCGATGCCAGCGGCTTCCATGGCGTGATTGAAGCCCACCTCTTCGCTCACCATCGACTTGCCCTTGATGATGCGCTTGGCGTTGACCCGGGTGGCGATGCCCAGGGCGATGGCGTTGGCTTCATCGGGGTTTTGCGCCCAGTGCACCTGGACGCCGTTGGCGGTGAGCCTGGCCTCCAGTTGCTCCAGCAAGCGCGGCAGGTGCGCCAGGCTGTAGCGGCGAATCTGCGAACCCAGCTCGCGCAGTCCCTGCAACTCTTGCTCATCAGGAAACTGGGCGCGGCGCTTGGCCTGCAAAAAGTCCATGGCGCCGCGAAAATTCTTGCGCTGGCCCGGGTCGTTGAGCACGCCGCGGCTGCGCTCCTTGAAGTCTTCCATCGGGTGGATTTTGATGACCTGGCTCATGCGGCTGCTCCTGGTTTGACGGCTTGAGCGTGGCGCAACAGCACCACCAGTTCGCGCGGGCCGTGGGCGCCATAGGCCAGCGTTTGCTGGATGTCGGCGGTCTTGGACGGCCCGCAGATCAGCAGCGCATTGGTCGGCAAGCTGTCTTTCCAGTCCTCCGTGGTGATGGCCGAATGCAAATCGGCATGAATAGTGGCCACATCGAGCAGCACAAAGTGCACCGACGGCACCAGCGACATCAGCCGGGGCTCGGCAGGCGTCGGCCACAAAATCAGGCTGCCAATCTCGGCAATGGCGCTTTTGGCCAAGGTGAGAGAAGCATCGACCTCGTCGAACAGCACATCTCGCCAGGAGTCGATGGACTCGGCATAGCGCTTGAGTTCCAGATTGGCCGGCTGGCGTGATTCCAGCTCGGCGCCGTGCGGCGTGTCTGCGCCGATCAACAGGTTGCGCAATCCCTTGGCTGCGGCCAAGCGCACCAGCAGTTCGGGCCAGTCGGCTGCGGTAGTGTCGTGCACCTCGGTCTTGACGGCTTCCAGCGCGGCGCGCAAACGGGCCACACGCTGGGCGCTGTCTTCATGGCGCTGGTGCGCGTCGAACCAGGCCTTGACCCCGGGCAACGGCAGCGCCTCAGGGATGGCCGTGGCGCGCAGCCGCGCCAGGATGCTGCTGCGGGCGCCGGCTTCGGCCGCTTGTGTTGGGTTCAGGGTGGCGCTCATGCGAGGTCTCCGGTGCTGCCATGTTCGGTGGTTCGGCGCCACAAAAAGCTGGCCATGTGTTCGCCCGGCAAAGTTGCCTTGGGCAGGCCGGCCAACTCGTCCTGCTTGGCGGCGCGGCCGGTGATGTTGAGCATGCAGCCGCAGTCGGCGCTCACCACGCGCTCGGCACCGGTGTCGCGGATGGCGGCCACCTTGTCGCTGACGATGGCCTCGGAAATGTCGGGGTAGCGCATGGCAAAGGTGCCGCCAAAGCCGCAGCACTCCTCGATGCGCGCCTGCTCCACCACTTTGACCTGCGCCAGGCTGTCGAGCAGCGCCACACTGGTCTCGTGCACGCCCATCTCGCGGCGCGCGTGGCACGAAGTGTGCAGCGCGATGGTGCAGGGCGCACCCAGGTCGGGCTGGCTGAAATTGACCACGTGCACCAGAAACTCGGTGAGTTCATAAACCCGCTCGGACAGGTCCACCGCCCTGGCGTGCAGAACCGGGTCGTCGGCAAACAGATGCGGGTAATGCTTACGGATCATGCCGCCGCACGACCCCGACGGAATGACCACCGGCCAGGGCTCGACGAACAGGTTGAGCTGCTGCAGCGCCACGGCCCGCGCTTCATCCGGAAAACCGCTGCTGTGCGCCGGCTGGCCACAGCAGGTTTGCGCTTCCAGGTAATGCACCCGGATGCCTTCGCGCTCGAGCAAGCGCACCGTGTCCAAGCCCGCCTCAGGCGTGAACTGGTCGATCAGGCAGGTGGCAAACAGGTAAACGTCGGTCGGTTTGGGCGGATAAGTCCGCGCCTCAAAAGTGCTCGGGGCCATCAATCAGTCTCCTCGTTTTGGATTCCACGCATTTTGCTTGCAGGGCTGGATTGTGAAACATTTGGCCACTTCGAGCTTGTGATATTCGCTGCCCCCGCTTGTCAATAATTTCAAACGCTCAAAGCAGCCGCCTGACTGAGGCGCTGCTGCCAGCGCTGCGCATGGATTAGCCCCAGGTGAAAAGTGGCAAGTTGTATTTGCACCGTTGCCTCGATCTGGCGGCCATAGCCGCCCGCCATCACAAACGCCAGCGGAATGTGGCGCTGGGCGCACCAGTCGAACACGCAGCGGTCACGCGCCGCCAGCCCGTCTTGCGTCAAGGCCAGCCGACCCAGCCGATCTCCCGTGTAGGGGTCGGCCCCGGCCAGATACAGCACCAAAGCCGGCTCGAAGCGCTCGCTCAGCGTCTGCAGTGCCTGCGCCAGCGCGGCCAGGTAGTCGTCATCGCCGCAGCCGTCGGCCAGCGCCACATCCAGATCACTGGTCTCCTTGCGAAACGGAAAATTCTTGTCGCCATGCAGCGACAGCGTGAACACCGAATCGTCCTGTCGAAAGATGTGCGCCGTGCCATTGCCCTGATGCACATCGAGGTCGATCACCGCCACCTTCAACACTTGACGGTGCTGGCGCTGCCACTCGGCTTGCGCCAGCCGGGTGGCCACCGCCACGTCATTGAAAACACAAAAACCGCCGCCCTTGTCAGCGTAGGCGTGGTGCGTGCCGCCTGCCAGATTGGCCGCCACCCCTGTTTGCTGCGCCGCGCGCACCGCAGCCACCGTAGCCCCCACGGAGCGGCGCGCCCGCTCCACCATGAAGTCGCTCCACGGAAAGCCGATTTCGCGCAGCGCCGCGGCGCTGATCTGGCCGCTGACCATGAGTTCGATGTAATCCGGCGTGTGCACCAGGGTGAGTTCCGCATCACTGGCCGCAGGAGCCTCCAACAGTTCGACCTCTGGCAACTCCTGCGCAATGGCTTCGCGCAGCATCGCATATTTGGCCATGGGAAAGCGATGGCCCTCGGGCAGCGGCAGCACGAAATGATCCGAACAAAAAGCTTGCATGGTTCTATTTTGGCTTGATGACAAGCCCGGTATTTTGGGTATTTTGAGACTTTGTGGGTCAGACCACTCGCGCAGCGACGTGCTCTGACCCCAACTGATTAGGAAAGCGTCTCTAATTTGCTGCATTGCAACAAAAAAAGCTTGCGCAGCCTCGGGATAACCCTATAATTCACTCATGCTGCACTGCAACATTAATTGAGATCACCTCGGTTACGGCGCAGATACCCTTTTTACTTAACTTCCTGGAGAATTGAATATGCTGACCGTAGAACAAGTGATGGCCTCACAAAAAGCCAACGTTGAAACCCTGTTGGGTCTGACTGCCAAGGCCTTTGAAGGCGTGGAAAAGATCGTTGAACTCAACCTGAGCGCTTCCAAAGCCGCTTTGGCTGAAACCGGCGACACCGCCAAGGCCATGTTGAGCGTGAAAGACGCTCAGGAACTGTTGGCCCTTCAATCCGGCCTGCTGCAACCCCTGGCTGAAAAGACTGCTGCCTACAGCCGTCACCTGTACGAGATCGCAACCGGCGCTTCCAGCGAATTCACCAAGGCTTTCGAAGGCCAGGCTGCTGAAGCCCAACAACAATTTGCCGGCATGGTTGAAGCCGCCGCCAAAAACGCACCGGCCGGTTCTGAAACCGCCGTGGCCGTGATGAAGAGTTCGGTGGCTGCTGCCACCAACGCCCTGGAATCCGTGCAAAAAGCGGTCAAGCAAGCGACTGAAGTGGCCGAAGCCAACTTCAACACCATGGCTTCCACCGCCACCAGCGCTGCCAAGCCCGCTGCCAAAAAGCGTTAAGCGATTGACGCCGGCAAGTCAAAGGCCTATTAATTTAGAGTCTTTGCTTTAAAGCCAAGGGAAAACCCTGACTTGCTTGGTATGATTTGGAACATCGAAAACGAAAGTTTTCCAAGAGTTGTCTCCTCGGGTCCTTTCGAAACCTTCAGGTTCAGGGACTCCTTAGGGCTGATCGCAAGATCAGCCCTTTTTTTTAGGCCAGCGCCACAAAGGTGCTTGCCGTCAAGGTACCACTGAGCAGTTCCGGCAGACGGTCGGCCGTCATTTTGAAGCCGCAGGCTTGCGCGTGGCCGCCACCGCCCATGCTGGCAGCGAGTGGGATGCAATTGAAACCGGACCTGGAGCGCAAACCGCACTTGACTTCCCGGTTTTTGTCCACGCTCCAGATCAGGGCAAAGGTGCCGGATTTGCGGCACAACTGGTCGCCCACCAGACTGTGAAAAACTCCGGGCGCATTGACCATCAGGCCTGTCACGCCGTTGAAAACCACCGGGCTGGCATGCTCTGCGATCAACTCGGCCAGCTTGGAAAATTTCTCATCCATGGCATGACCGCGCTCGATGAAACTCGCCAGTTGCTGAGCGTCAAAGGCCGCAATCTGTTGCCAGCGCTCGAATTCGAAGGGCTCCATGTCGAGCGCCGCCAGGAAGGCGGCACTTTCCGGATAGCGCCAGAGCCAGATGTCGCGGTCTTCCACGAACCGGACCAAGGCAGGCAGGGGTTTGTCCGGCTGAAAAAATTCCCAGGCCAGGTGGGCGCCCGATTTCTTCATGTCGAAGTGCACCACGCCATAGCGACAACGAAAACCGGTCAGTTTTTCGGCGGCGCTCAAATGATGGTCCAGCATGACCAGTTTGGCCGCGCGCTCCTCCATTGGACGCAGGATGTATTCGGCAAATGAAAAGTCAAGAATGTAAACCGCGCGCCCGTCCAGCGCGGGCAAATCATCCACCGACTTGATGTCGCCGTGATCGAGTCCGATGAACTCGGCTTGGCCCTCGTAATAGAGCCAGGCGGCCAGCGCGGCGGCAAAACCATCGGGACAGTTGTGGCCGTGGTAGAGGATGAGCGGGCGGGGGTCGTTGCGATCAGGCTTGATCAGCAGATTCAGGGGCAAAACAGTTTTCATAAAAGCGTGATTGATTCAGCCCGTATTTTACAGTTCACAATTGATAGCAATGAATCCAAATGTAACAGGGGTTAA
Organism: Rhodoferax sp.; assembly: GCF_028689295.1. Classification (GTDB taxonomy): domain Bacteria; phylum Pseudomonadota; class Gammaproteobacteria; order Burkholderiales; family Burkholderiaceae_C; genus Rhodoferax. Next base: position 177,202 of record NZ_JAQTWL010000003.1, on the reverse strand, counting down.
ATGCTTATTCTTTTCGCTTTTTATAATCACAAAATGAGCATTGACCATCACGCAAAAATCTTCATCGGCCTCACCCAACCTGATGACCGGCAGTTCGATGCCTGGTCCAACCAGCCGCTGCTGCTCTCCATCGAACAAGGCGGTATCGACTGGCCCAGCTCGTGCCGCAATGGCACCTGCCGCACCTGCTTCAGCAAGCTGGAGCGCGGCGAGGTGCGCTACGAGATCGATTGGCCGGGCTTGAGTGCCGAAGAAAAAGAAGAGGGCTACGTGCTGCCCTGCGTGGCCTACCCCTGCACGGATGTGGTGCTGCAGCGCGAACCCTGTTGACATCAGCGCGACGGGCGCAAGTCCGGGCGCGGAATCTTTTTGAACCTGATCTTGCGGTCGAGTTCGATCGCGTCCTTTTTCACCTGACGCTCGGCATCGAGGGTTTGCCCCAGCTTCAGCCACTCGGCAAACTCTTCCGGCGTCTCCAGCGTCATGCGGCCCATCACGCCCGAGCGAAAGTCGTAAATCGCAATTTCGGCGGCCTTTTGCAGATTGATCTTCTGGCCGCCCTGCAGGGCGCCGCGTTTTTGGCCAATGGCGACCAATAATTCTTCATCGGCCATGCTGGCAGCCCGGTCGAGCTTGAAGCGCGCTTCCAGCAGCGCCGGGTAGTGCGTCTTCAGATAATCCAGCAGTTCCAGCGCCACCTCTTCTTCGTCGAACGCATTGCGGCCAATCGCGCCGCTGGCCGCCAGGTTGTAGCCGCTCTTGGCCACAATGATGCGCGGCCACAGGATGCCCGGCGTGTCGTACAGATAAAAGTCGCTCGCCAGGCTGATGCGCTGCTCCAACTTGGTGATGCCGGCCTCGTCGCCGGTCTTGGTGGCGCGTTTGGCGGTCAGGGTATTGATCAGGGTCGATTTGCCCACGTTCGGGATGCCGCAGATCAGCACGCGCATCGGCTTGACCATGCCACCGCGGTTGGGGGCCAGCTCGAAACTGGCCTTGATCAGCGCCTTGGCAGGTGCCGCCACGCTGGCATCCAGGCCGATGGCGCGGGTGCCGCTCTGGCTGTTGTAATGCGCCAGCCAGGCTTCGGTGCGCAGCGGGTCGGCCAGGTCCTGCTTGTTCAGCACCTTGAGCGTCGGCTTGCCGTGCGTGAGTTCGGCCAGCATCGGATTGGCGCTGGAGCCCGGCAAGCGGGCATCGAGCAACTCAATTACCACATCGATGTTTTTGATGCGCTCGGCAATCGCCTTTTGCGTCAGGTGCATGTGGCCGGGAAACCATTGAATTGCCATGTCTTAATAATCCGGTTCGGGCCGCAGCCCATCAATGCTCAGGCTGAACCCGGGCACGGGTAGCCTTGACTTCGGCGCGTTGGGTCTTGGCTTGGCGCACGCGCCTGATCGAGGCCCGCGTCGGCTTGGTCGGTTTGCGCGTTTTGGGGGGCTCGGCCACGCTGTTGACCAGTTCGTGCAGGCGAATCAGCGCATCGAAGCGGTTCATCTCCTGAGTGCGGTGCTGCTGGGCCTTGAGCACCAGCACACCTTCTTTGGTAATACGGCTGTCATGCAGCGCCAGCAGGCGCTCCTTGACATCGTCGGGCAGGCTGGAAGCCATGATGTCAAAGCGCAAATGAATCGCGCTCGACACCTTGTTGACATTCTGACCGCCCGCGCCCTGCGCCCGGATGGCGCTTAAGCTCACCTCGTCTTCCGGTACGTGCAGCGGCTCGGTCACGGCTGGGCCTGTCCCTCTGGCGCGTGAACATAGCGCGCCACAAACGCACCCACGGCGCGCTCGGGCAGGGCCAGCCACACGGTATGGCCGCTGCCGGGGGCCACCGCCACGGCGCTGCCGTCAGCACTTTCCATGCGGCTGAGCTGCACATCAAAATTGCCGGCGGGGTGAATGATCTCAAGCCAGTCATCCAGCGCAAAGCGGTTCTTGACACGCACCTCGACCAGCCCGCGCGTGGCATCGAACGCCACCGCGTCGCCCACGTACAGGCTGCGCCCCGACTCGGAGTACCCGCGTAAATAATTCTGCGTGGCCTCGGGCGTGTGGCGCTGGAAGAACCCCGAGGTGTAGCCCCGGTTGGCCAGGCCTTCAAGCTGCCCCAGCAAGGCTGGGTCCAGCTCGCGCCCGGCCACCGCGTCGTCAATCGCACGGCGGTAGCTTTGCACCGTGCGCGCCACGTAATACGGACTCTTGGTGCGGCCCTCGATCTTGAGTGAATCAACGCCAATCTCCACCAACCGCTTGACGTGCTCGATGGCGCGCAGGTCCTTGGAGTTCATCACGTAGGTGCCGTGCTCATCTTCCTCGATCGGCATGTAACTGCCCTCGCGCTGGCTTTCCTCGATCATGTAAACCTGGTCGGCCTCTGGCGAGCGCGGAATGTCGCCCTGACCAGGCAACACGCCACCGCTGGTGCGTTCGTCCTGTTCGCGCGCCATGGCTGCCTGGCGCGTGAGCACATCGCCAGAGGCATCGACCACGCCTTTTTGCGTTTTGTAGTCCCAGCGGCAGGAGTTGGTGCAGCTGCCCTGGTTGGCATCGCGGTGGTTGAAGTAGCCTGAGAGCAGGCAGCGGCCCGAGTAGGCGATGCACAACGCGCCGTGCACGAACACTTCGAGTTCCATGTCCGGGCAGTCCTGGCGGATTTCGGCCACCTGGTCCAGCGACAACTCGCGCGACAAAATCACCCGCTTCACGCCCACAGACTGCCAGAACTTGACGGCCGCCGAATTGACCGTGTTGGCCTGCACCGACAAATGGATTTCCATCTCGGGCCAGGTTTCGCGCACCATCATGATCAGGCCGGGGTCGGACATGATCATGGCGTCGGGCTTGAGCGCAATCACCGGCGCCATGTTGTCGATGTAGTGCCTGATCTTGTTGCCGTGCGGGAAGATGTTGGACACCAGAAAAAATTTGGCGCCCTTGGCATGTGCTGTGCCGATGCCCTGCCTGAGCACGTCGATGTCGCCAAAGTCGTTGTTGCGCACCCGCAAGCTGTAGCGCGGCTGGCCGGCATAAATGGCCGAGGCGCCAAAAGCCAGCGCGGTTTCCAGCATGGCCAGCGAGCCGGCCGGGGCCAGCAGTTCAGGAGTTTTCATGGCCAACTCAGGCTTGGGCGGCAATGGGTGCCAGCACAGACTGCACATCGCCGCACTGGGCGCGCTGGCGCAGCGCATGCTCCATCACGACCAGCGCCAGCATGGCTTCCAGAATGGGCGTGGCGCGAATGCCCACGCAGGGGTCGTGGCGACCCTTGGTAACCACCTCGGTGGGCGCGCCGTTCATGTCGATCGAGGCGCGCGGCGTCAAAATGGAACTGGTTGGCTTGATGGCCACCGACACCTCCAGGTCTTGCCCGCTGGTAATGCCGCCCAGCGTACCGCCGGCGTTGTTGCCCATGAAGCCCTGCGGTGTCAGTGAATCACCGTGGCTGCTGCCGCGCTGCGCCACGCTGGCAAAACCGGCGCCAATTTCCACGCCCTTGACGGCATTGACGCCCATCATGGCGTAGGCAATGTCAGCGTCCATCTTGTCGAACAGCGGCTCACCCAGGCCCACCGGCACATTGGAGGCCGTCACGCGCAGGCGTGCACCGCAGGAGTCGCCGCTTTTGCGCAACTCGCTCATGTAGTCTTCCAGTTTGGAGACCTCGGCCACCGGCGCAAAAAACGGATTCCGCGGCACATGTTCCCACGACTCGAAGGCAATCGGCAGTTCGCCAATTTGCGTCATGCAGCCACGAAACACCGTGCCGTATTTCTCGAACAACCATTTCTTGGCCACCGCACCGGCGGCCACCATGGGCGCGGTCAAGCGTGCGCTGGAGCGACCGCCACCGCGCGGGTCGCGGATGCCGTATTTCTGGAAATAAGCGTAATCGGCGTGGCCAGGACGGAACGTTTGAACAATGTTGCCATAGTCCTTGCTGCGCTGGTCGGTGTTCTTGATCAGCAGGCAAATCGGTGTGCCGGTGGTTTTGCCCTCGTACACGCCAGACAAGATTTCGACCGCATCGGGCTCATTGCGCTGGGTGACGAATTTGCTGGTGCCCGGCCGGCGCCGGTCCAGGTCGGGCTGAATGTCGGCTTCGGACAGCGCAAGCCCCGGCGGGCAGCCGTCGATCACACAGCCAATGGCCGGGCCGTGGGATTCACCAAAATTGGTGACTGCGAAAAGGTTTCCAAAGGTATTGCCGCTCATGGGGCGCGATTATCCCAGAGCGGGGCCCAATCCGGGCGAAAAGCCGGAAACTACAGCCTTGGCGACTCGGCGGGTGCCTGGCCTTCGGGCCAATCATGAATGTAGGCCTTGAGCATCTTGTTTTCGAAGTTCTGGCTGTCCACCACAGCGCGGGCCACGTCGTGAAAGCTGATCACCCCCATCAGCATTTTCTTGTTCATGACCGGCATGTAGCGCGCATGGCGCTCCAGCATCATGCGGCGCACTTCGTCCATGTCGGTCTCGGTGGTGCAGGTCAGCGGAGAGTCGTCCATGGCGCTGCGCACAATGGTGGCGCTGACCTTACCACCCATTTTGACCAGCACCTGGGTCAATTCGCGCACGGTGATCATGCCCGCCAGTTCACCGTGTTCCATCACTACCAGCGAACCAATGTCGCGATCCGCCATGCGGGTGAGCGCGTCGATCAAAAGTTCATCCGGCGCAGCCGTAAACAGCGTGCCGCCTTTGATGCGCAAAATATCACTGACTTTCATGGTGCTCCTCGTTATGGACAGTTGAAGGTTAATCAATGGTTATAGAGTAAATATAGCCCACAATCCGACCGGCGCCATCAGTGATTTCCATCAGCTTGTGGTTAATTGGTTAAAAATAACGCCCACAAGCACCCAATTCCAACCGAAAGCCCCTTATGCCTGGCTACTCTGACCCCGGTTTTGACACCCTCGCCCTGCACGCGGGCGCGGCGCCAGACCCCGCCACCGGCGCCCGCGCGCTGCCCATCTACCTCACCACCTCATTCGTGTTCGAGAGCAGCGACCATGCCCAGTCGCTGTTCAACCTGGAGCGCGCAGGCCATGTCTATAGCCGCATCAGCAACCCCACCAATGCGGTGCTGGAGCAGCGCATCAGTGCGCTCGAAGGCGGCATTGGCGCCATTGCCGTGGCCAGTGGCCAGGCCGCGCTGCACCTGAGCATAGCCACGCTGATGGGCGCCGGCAGCCACATTGTGGCCAGCACCGCGCTCTATGGCGGCAGCCAAAACCTGCTGCACTACACGCTGCGCCGCTTTGGCATCGACACCACGTTTGTCAAACCCGGCGACATCGACGGCTGGCGCGCCGCAGTGCGGCCCAACACCAAACTCTTCTTTGGCGAAACCGTGGGCAACCCCGGCCTCGACGTGCTGGACATTCCCACGGTCTCTGCAATAGCCCATGCGGCCGGCGTGCCGCTGCTGGTGGACTCAACCCTGACCACACCCTGGCTCCTGAAGCCGTTCGATCACGGCGCCGACCTGGTCTACCACTCGGCCACCAAGTTCCTGAGCGGCCACGGCACGGTGATTGGCGGGCTGGTGGTGGATAGCGGAAGTTTTGACTGGGAGGCCTCCGGCCGGTTCCCCGAGCTTTGCCATCCCTATGACGGCTTTCACAACATGGTGTTTTCAGAAGAATCCACCGTCGGCGCGTTTTTGCTGCGGGCGCGGCGCGAAGGCCTGCGCGACTTTGGCGCCAGCCTTAGCCCGCATTCGGCCTGGCTCATTTTGCAGGGTATGGAAACGCTGCCGCTGCGCATGGCACGGCACATGAGCAACACCCAGCGTGTGGTCGAATTCCTGGCCAGCCAGCCCTTTGTGGCGCGCGTCGGCCACCCCATGCTGGGCAGCCACCCCAGCCACACGCTGGCGCAAAAGTTGCTGCCGCGCGGTGCGGGCTCGGTGTTCAGTTTTGACCTCAAAGGCACACGCGAGCAGGGCAAGGCCTTTGTCGAAGCCCTCAAGCTGTTCAGCCACCTGGCCAATGTGGGCGACTGCCGCAGCCTGGTCATTCACCCGGCCAGCACCACGCACTTCCGCATGGACGACGCGGCATTGGCGGCAGGTGGCATTACGCAGGGCACGATCCGCCTGAGCATCGGGCTGGAAGACCCCGATGATCTGATCGACGACCTGAAACGGGCACTGAAAACCGCGGAGAAAGCAGCATGATCTTCACCGTCAACGGCGCACCAGCCTATTGCTACACCGGCGGTAAAGCCTTCGATGCTGCCAAGCCCACCGCCATCTTCATCCACGGTGTGCTCAACGACCACAGCGTCTGGATTTTACAAACGCGCTACCTGGCGCACCACGGCTGGAACGTGTTGGCCGTTGATTTGCCCGGCCATTGCCGCAGCGGCGGCGAGCCGCCTGCCAGCGTTGAAGAAGCCGCCGACTTTGTGCTGGCCCTGATGGACTCGGCAGGGCTGGACAAGTCCGCGTTGGTCGGTCACAGCTTTGGCTCGCTGATTGCATTGGAAACAGCATCCAAAGCGCCCAGCCGCGTGAGCCAACTGGTGCTGGTCGGCATCGCCTTCCCCATGCGCGTGTCCCCTGCCCTGCTGGAAGCCTCGATCAGCGCGCAAATGAAAGCGCTGGAAATGGTCAACGTGTTTTCCCGTTCCACACTGGCACCGCCGCCGTCCGCTCTGGGACCGGGCACCTGGGTCTATGGCGCGTCGATGGCGCTGGGACGCCGCGTCATCGCGAGCAATTCAAAGACCAACGTGTTCTACACCGGCTTCAAGGCCTGCGACAGCTACCAGAACGGCCTGCAGGCCATGGCCCGGGTGACTTGCCCGGTGCTGTTTGTGCTGGGCAAGATGGACCAGATGACGCCGCCCAAGACCGCGCAGGAGCTGATCAAGCTGGCCAGCAATTCAAAGGTGGTCTATTTGCCCGGCGGACACCAGCAGATGAATGAAACGCCTGAGGAGATGCTGTCGGCGTTGAGCGGTTTTTTGGCGATGAACAAAGTGGGGTGAGGTGGGGTCAGTTGGCGACTCCTGAAGACCCAAAGCGGGTCTAGCGGTTGGAGGTCTGCCTGCTCCAAAGCGGCCGTTGACTACGATGAGTCGACGGACAGCTTTGGGTTGAACACTTCGTCAAAGCGAGAACCCGCCATGGGTTGATCGGTGGCAGTTGCCCCATCCGAGCGAACGACTGCTGATCCCGCAATACTGCCGGTCAGGAATGCAGACGTGAGGCTCAACCATCGCCGGTGCCGTTACCGAATGTGTTCAGACAGTCAAACACCGCCAACTGCTGCAGCCCATCTGCTATTGATGTCCTCACAGCTAGCCTGCACTCTTCTTGACCCGTGCGCGTTTGCGCCTTTCGAACGCCTGATGCCAGTCTTCTTGCCAAGACTGAAGCCCCAGGTATATCTGTTGGCTGGCGTTGCAGAGTTCCATGAGCGTGTGTACGTTCTGGAAACGCTTCTGATTCTCCTCATTCCAGCAGTGCGGGGGACGTTCCCAGGTCAGGATCTCGGTCCCCGTGAGGATCAATACGGGGTTCAACGGTCGCTCCGCTTTCCAGTACTTGCGCCCAAACTTTGTCAGCCGAATCAGCGCAGCGACTTCTTCCTTGGTAAGACTCTCGCGCAGCGTGCTGAAGACCAAAATCGCGCCAGGAAACGTCTCGGCAATGTATCGCATGCGCTGAAAGTCTTTGGCCTTGAAAAGACCGTAGGTCTTGCACTCCCCAAACAAGATTCCGTCTGTGTCCTCGCCGTAACTCATCTCTCGCCAAAACATGGCGAAGTCAGCTTCCAGATTCACTTTGCCAGGCGCAGTCGCCTCAAAACTAGGGACTGACGTGGTTCGGCGTGAGGACACCCTCCGTCCCGCAAGTGCTTCCATCGTGAGTAGAACCGAGAACGCACCGTCAGCAAAATTTGGCACGCTGAATGGTCCGGCCGTCCGATAGAACCACCCACTTCTACCCTGGTCAATATTGCCCACTGCGGGAAACGTGTTCAAACATTTCGGGCAGTCGAACTCCTCACTCAAGGCCACCATTGAGAACCAGCTGTTTCGCTGGCAGTTTGGGCACTTCGTCTGAAGACCGAGCTTGAAGACGCCTTTCTGAATGAACCATTCGTAGCGGTTAGCGTTGAGCTTTCTCTTGACTTCGGCTACGGACGCCTCCCGCTCAGCGATAACCCTGTTGTCCTTCTGCGAACCGTCTCTACTTACTGATCCGCCGTTCATGTGCTCGATCAGGGAAAGAACATCCTTGTTAGCGAGCATGCTGACCTCGCCGCCGAGTCGCTTGTAGATCTGCTTGGCCAGAATGCCAGGAGTCGACAGCTTCGCCTCCCACCCACGGTCCTTCAGCCAGGCGAAAAAGATCTTCTCCGACTCGGGCACTTTGCGCGACTCACCAGACACGCCGTCGACAACTTTGACCAGTCCGTGGCGCCCTACGCGCCACTCGCCATAAACGCTGGTGTAGCCTGAAATCGCTTGCAGCAGATGGTTGCCATCGACCTTTGGATAGACCTCGGCTAGATGCTCGTCCGCTCCAAAAAGTCGTAGATCGAACTCGTTCGCACAAACACCGTCGCTCCGCAACCAGTTCTCGCGAGCAAACGAAGGAATCAACGGTTTGATCCGAATAGAAAGGTCCTGTGCTCCCGCGATGTCAATGGCTTCCTCGTCCTTGCCATACACGTCTGCAACGCCGCCGTCCTTGCCTCGAGCCCATTCGTCCCAGAGCCTTGGATACCAATGCTGTAGGGACATCTGTCGTGTTGCGGAGCCCTGCGTGCCGTTCTCGACCGCCGGCCCCAGGGTCTTGGCGAATGCCTGCATCTCATCCATCGTGCTATTGCGGCTGCGAACTAAGCTGGCGACATCGAAGCCATTGCTCCCGTTCCCCCAGGGACGACGATGCGCGTCGAGAAATTCGACCACGACTTTCCTGTAGGACTCTTCTTCCAGGAACTGCTTCGGCAACGGAAGAACAGGGCGTCCGGAAGCTCTAAGGTTCCAGAAGTCGATGACGTCTTCGACTCTCGAGGCGTCCATGAAAAAGACCGAGGCGTTCCCACGGGAACTGTTCCCGCCCTGCAAGCGCGTGGCCCATTGAGTAATCCGTCTTGGAAAGAGCACGTCCCCGTCAGTGAGCTCGCTAAACTTGTCTGCTCGTGCCTCTGGCTTCGACAGGTCCAAGGCATCCGAGAACTCTTTATCGATGACTTCGGCAATGTGCACCGGGTACTCGCCAAAGACGCTAGCCCAGAACAGCCCCAACGTCTTTGGTATCGCGGGGAAGACGGCCTTGGCGGGAAACTTGGCCTTGAACTTGAAGTGTTCTTGGAAGATATCCAACAGTAGATCAAGAACGCCGATCCCGTAAACTGGATCGGTAGCGTCTCGACCTCGGCGGCCACTCCAAAAATCTTCCGGTTTGACGACCTTCAGCTTCGAATCGAGGATGTACTTCGGGAGCTCCTTTCCGAACTGGACTAGGATATCTGGGTCGAAGCTGTCCAGGTAGCCTCGCACTACGTTTGCTGCAAGTGGAGCCTTAAAAGGTTCATCGCGCCAACTGGCTGGCATGCGCTTGTACACGGGGATGATTGGAAAGAACATACCTCCCCACAGGCTGCACGCCAATCGAATCGCCTCGCGCACCTGTGGAACGCTGTTCGGGTCGACCATGAGAGCCAGTTTGAGCGGCCGGACCTTGATGTTTGCTGTACCGAGCATTTCCTTCCCCTGTTTTACTCACCTAGGTCCAGTCTAATTGATGACGCATCGCGCTCAAATGGAAACCGGTCTGCAGCGATTCCGTGTCACGAACAGCGCCCGAAGGCCATCGGCGTAAACTTCGCTGCGCAGAAGCGCCTGGTGGAAGCAGCTGCTCAGCGAAAGCCGTCGTCTGAGCTGGCACCGCAACCGGCAGCCACCGCGGCAGACGAGAAGTATACGAACGACTCCTGACTGGCAATACAGTGGACTGCCAGTAACCCGCCGTTCGTGACCGACAGCAACCGCTGCACACCTGTCAACCATTAACAGCATTGCACTTGGAAAACTCCTACCTGACAATCCCCAAAAACACCGCCAGGCAGCGGCCAATTTCATAAAGCAATTCATCGCTGGCCACGCCGAAGGTTTCACCCAGTTTGTCTCGCCGCACGGTCATGGCTTTATCGACCATGACCTGCGACGTTTTTTGCAGTCCATTTTCCTTGGTGGGTTGAACTGTCACACGGAACATAGGGGCGTCGATGAGGGTACTCGACACCAGCAAGACCGTTACCGTTGCATGCGCGTCGAACTACGTTTTCGTTTCATGTAACGCAAATCAAAGTCCAAAACCATCGGCCCGAGTCGGGCCTCCCACAGGGCAGGCGCAGCAGGTTGTAGGAGCAGCGCCCTGGCAGCGATTCCCATTTATTTATAAAACGCCTCCACCCTGCCCTTGAGTTTGATCAGCAGCGGGTTGCCCTTGCGGTCGCGCGTTTTGCCTGCGGGCACCTTGACCCAGCCTTCGCTCACGCAGTATTCCTCCACGTTGAACAGTTCCTTGTCGTTGAGCCGGATGCCGATGTCATGTTCGAACACGGCCGCCACATGGTGCGGGCTGCGGGCGTCGCTGGACAAGTGGTCGGGCAGCTCGGGTTTTTGCGGGGTGTCTGTCATGAGGTACTTCTTTGGATATCAAAATGAAAGAGGCCGATTTTCCAACATTCGGCAGTAACGAATTCCGGACGCTTCACAGCGCCTGGCGCATCGTCATTTCCTGCCAGCGTCCGTTTTCCCATAAATGCAGGGTGCTGGGTTCGCAGGGCAAGAGCAAGGTGTGCAACAAGGGTTGCAGCGGCGTGCTGTCGGGGTCGGCCAGCAGCACGTAACGCGCTTCGCCGTCGGCGCGCTCTTCCTGCAACTGGCCCACCCAATCGAGTTCCACCAGAGTCTCCAGCACGGGCTCGAGCTGCAGGGCATCGACCCTGAGCAGATGCGTCAAATCGGTCATGGTCAAACCCTTGTTCGGGGTGGTTTGCACCGGTGTCAACTGCTGCAGCACCTCAATGGCCAGCAAAAACTGCCAACCCTGGGCACTGGCGCGGCGCTGCACGCCGCTGAGCAGGCTCGGCAGATAGGCGGCAATCACCGCGCCCAGCAGCACAATCACCCAGCCCACATAAATCCAGATCAGCATGATGGGCAGCGTGGCGAAGGCGCCATACAACACCGAATAGGTGGGCACTTTGCCGAGGTAAATCACCAGCAGTTTTTTGGCCAGTTCGAAACCCACCGACACAAACAGGCCGCCCGCCCAGGCATGGCCCCAGTGCACCCTGGTATTGGGCACATAGCGGTATAGCGCGGCCATGCCCCAGGCTAGCAGCACGAATTGCAGGGTATCCAGCAGCAATTCAACACCGCCCGGCAGCCCGCCCACCAGCCCCTTGGAGGCCGACAAGGCATACGACGTCAGGCTCAGGCTCAGCGCCAGCAAAACGGGGCCGAGCGTCATCACCGCCCAATAGACCAGCACGCGCTGCCCCAAGGGGCGCGGCCGGCGCACCCGCCAGATGGTGTTCAAGGTGCGGTCGATCGTCAGAATCAAGGCCAGCGCAGTGATGAACAACACCGCCAACCCGACGCCGCCGAGCTTGCTGGCCTTGCCGGCAAATTGCGTCAGGTAGCCCAGCACCTGGCGCGCAATGTTGTCCGGAATCAGGCTCTGAATCAGCCACTGCTGCAGCACGCCCTGCAGCTTGGCAAACATCGGAAACGCGGTAAACACCGCCAGCGCCACGGTCACCAACGGCACCAGCGCAATGGTGGTGGTAAAGGTCAGGCTGCTGGCCGTCAAGCCCAGATGGTCTTCACGGAAACGCTCGCGCAGCGTGTGGGCCGTGTTTTTCCAGGGAAAATTGGACAGGTCTTTTAAAAAGGCATCCAGGCTTTGGGGCCAGTGGCTGCGGGCAGCGGGTTGTGAACTCATGGCCGCTATGATGCCACTGTCATGAACACGACTCTTAACGCACTGCCAACACGTGCCACCCCCAGCGTCGCCCTTACCCGCATTCTGGCGGTTGGCAGCCTGCTGGGGCTGATTGCCCTGGGCTTGGCCTGGGAACTGCTGCTGGCGCCCCTGCGCCCGGGTGGCTCGTGGCTGGCGCTCAAGGTGCTGCCGCTGTGCCTACCGCTGGCGGGCCTGCTCAAGAACCGCATGTACACCTACCGCTGGGTCAGTTTGCTGGTGTGGCTGTACTTTACCGAAGGCGCCGTGCGCGCCTACAGCGACAAACCTCCGGGCAATGTTCTGGCCATGGTGGAAGTTGTTCTGTGTCTCACCCTCTTTACCGCCTGCGCGCTGCATGTGCGGCTGAGGCTCAAGAACGCCGCCGAGGCGGCCAAGCCAGCCCTTGAGATACCGGATCCCTCCTCATCCAGCCATGCCAACCCTGCTCTCTGATCTTCAAGCCATCGTTGGCGCCGCCCATGTGCTGACCGAAGGCGACCTCAGCGCCTGGACTCAGGACTGGCGCAAACGCACTTCGGGCAAGGCGAAGGCCGTGGTGCGCCCGGCCTCCACCGACGAGGTAGCGCAGGTGGTGAAAGCCTGCGCGGACTATTTGGCGCAGCACCCCGACAGCGGCCTGAGCATCGTGCCGCAAGGGGGCAACACCGGCCTGGTGGTGGGTTCCACGCCCGACGAGACGGGCCGGCAAATTGTGCTGAGCCTGCAGCGCCTGAACGCCATGCGCGGCGTCGATGCGGCCAATCTGACGATGACGGTGGAAGCTGGCTGCATTTTGCAAACGGTGCAGGCGCAGGCCGCGGCTGCTGGTTTCTGGTTTCCGCTGAGCCTGGCGGCCGAAGGCTCGTGCACCATCGGCGGCAACCTGGGCACCAACGCCGGCGGCACGCAGGTGCTGCGCTTTGGCAATGCGCGCGACCTGTGCCTGGGGCTGGAGGTGGTGACGCCGCAGGGCGAGGTCTGGCAGGGCCTGAGCGGCTTGCGCAAGGACAACACCGGTTACGACCTGAAAAATCTCTACATTGGCGCCGAGGGCACACTGGGCATCATCACCGCCGCCACGCTCAAGCTCTATCCGTTGCCCAAGGCGCAGCTCACCGCCTGGGCCGCCGTACCTTCAGTCGAGGCTGCCGTGCAACTGCTGGGCATGGCGCACCAGCACTTGGGCGCCAGCCTGACCGGCTTCGAGATGATGGGCCAGTTTGCCCTGAGCCTGGTGGCCAGGCACTTTGACCATGTGCGTGTGCCGCTGTACCAGGGCAGCGCCTTTTGCGTGCTGCTGGAAAACGCCGACGCCGAATCAGAAGCCCATGCCCGGGCACAGTTCGAGGGCTTGCTCGAAGCCGCGCTGGACGCGGGTTGCGTGACCAACGCCGTGGTGGCCGAAAACCTCACGCAGGCGCACAGCCTGTGGCACATCCGAGAGAGTATTCCGCTGGCGCAAGCGCTGGAAGGGCTCAACATCAAGCACGACATTTCGGTGCCGGTATCCGCTTTTGCAGCGTTTGTGGCCAGCACCGATGCGCAATTGGCGCAAGCCATTCCCGGCGTGCGGATGGTCAACTTTGGCCACCTGGGCGACGGCAACCTGCACTACAACGTGCAGGCCCCCGAGGGGCAGGACGCGGCCGTGTTCTTGCGTGAGCAGGAAGCGCGCGTGAACAGAATAGTGTTCGACGCGGTGCTGGCATACGGGGGCTCCATTTCTGCCGAACATGGTGTGGGCAGCCTCAAAGTGGAGCACCTCACCCGTTACAAATCACCCGTGGCATTGCGCACCATGCGCGCCATCAAACAGGCGCTCGACCCACTCAACATGATGAACCCGGGGCGGGTGGTGCGGCTCGGTTAACCGAGAATTTAGCGGATCAAAAACGCCAGCACCCGGTCTGCCAGCTTGCCGTAGGGCGGCCACAGGAATTTGAGCGTGCTGAACCGGGTTTGGTAAAACACCGGGCGCATTTTGGAAAAGGTCTCAAAGCCTTCACGGCCGTGGTAGTGGCCCATGCCCGAATCACCCACGCCGCCAAAGGGCAGGTCGTGCTGGCCCACATGAAACAGCGCATCGTTCACAGAAACGCCGCCCGACATCACGCGGTCGATGAGGCTTTGCACCTGCGCCGCATCATGGCTGAACGGGTAGAGCGCCAGCGGGCGCGGCCCGGCGTTAATAAAATCGATCACCTGGTCCAGCGCGGCATAGCTGCACAGCGGCAGGATCGGGCCAAAGATTTCGCGCTGCATCAGCAGGCAATCCGGGGGCGCGTCCAGCACAATGTGCGGCGCAATTTTGCGGGTGGCCGCATCAAAGGCGGGCCCGTCCAGCAGGGGCAGCACTTTGGCGCCCCGGTCTTGCGCGTCCTGCAGCGCGTGCATCAGCCGCTCAAAAGCACGCTGGTCAATGATGGCGGTGTAGTCCGGGCTGTCAAGCCGCGGGTAGCGTTGCCGGGCAATGCTGCGCGCCAGGCGCACAAATTCATCCACCTTGGGCGCGGGCACCCAAGCATGGTCCACAGTGGTGCAGATCTGGCCCGCGTTGAGCAGCTTGACAAACATGATGCGCTCGACCGCCGTGCGCAGCGGGAAGTCGTCGCAGACAATGGCCGGCGCCTTGCCGCCCAGCTCCAGCGTGACCGGGCACAGGTTCTGCGCGGCGGCGGCCATCACCGCCCTGCCCGTCTGGCCGGAGCCGGTGAACAACAAATGGTCGAATTTGAGCTGCGAAAAGGCAATGCCCACGCCCCCGGTTTCGTCAAAAAACTGCAGCTTTTCCGGCGGGAAGTAGGCGGGCATGTGCTCGATGAGGTAGGCCGCCAGGTGGCGCGAGTTTTCACTCATCTTGACCATGGCGCGGTTGCCTGCGGCAAAGATGTAGGTCAGCGGTACCAGGCTCAGGTTGAGCGGAAAGTTCCACGGCACGATCACGCCCACCACGCCCAGCGGTTGTGGAATGACGCGGTTGCTGGCGCCCAGAAAATTGCGCCAGTCCACCATGCGGCGCTGCGGCTTCATCCAGCCGCGCAGGTGTTTGATGACATGGTCGATGCCGTCGACCACCGGGAACACCTCGGCCAGCAGGGTTTCAACGCGCGAGCGGTGGCCATAGTCAGCGCTGATGGCCTCGCACAGGGCTTCCTTGTGCTCGCGCACGAAGCGCTGCAAAGTGCGCAAATCCGCCTTGCGCTCGGCCAGCGTGGGGACAGGATGGGCCAAATAGGCTTGGCGCTGTAGCGCAAGGGCGGCCTCTAGCGGGCTCGGGGGAAGGGTCTGGTTCATGGTGTCGGGAAGTTTATTCCGGAAGGCTTGAACTAGTTGAACTCAGCCCCCTAAACCCCGGAGGAGCCAGGAGCCAAGATCATTCGCTGCGAGGGCGCAGCTCCTACAAAAGCCAACATCCGGCTGTTTTTGTGGGAGCTATGCGCTCGCAGCGAAATTCATGGAACTCACCACAAAGTTGCAAGCCGGCCATCGCTCAGGCGCACGGCGCGCGCGGCCATGGCGCGGGCTTCCTGTTCGTCGTGCGTGACCAGCAGCGTCGGCACGCCCGCGGCCTGGATGCGGTCTTTGAATTCATCGCGCAGGCTGGTGCGCAAATCGGCGTCCAGCGCCGAAAAAGGCTCGTCGAGCAGCAAGGCACGCGGCTCGGTGATCAACGCACGCGCCAGTGCCACGCGCTGCTGCTCACCGCCCGACAAATGCCAGACCTTGTGCCGGGCATGGTCGGCCAGGCCAAACAGCGTCAGCATGGCCAGCGCTTTTGCGCGTGCCTTCGACTTGTCCAGTCGTTGCTCGACCAGACCAAAGGCCACGTTGTCAAGCACGTTCAGGTGCGGGAACAGCGCAAAGTCCTGAAACATCAGGGCAAACCGGCGCTGCTCGGGTGGCAGCCGGGTGATGTCCTGGCCGTCAAACCAGACGCTGCCGCTCAAGGGGGTCTGCAAGCCCGCCACGATGGCAAGCAAGGTGCTTTTGCCGCTGCCGGACGGGCCGAGCAAAGCCACAATTTCGCCAGCCGCCACTGACAGGTTGATGTCTTGCAGCAAGGCGCGCTCGCCATAGTTCTGGCTGATGTGACGCAGTTCAAGCATGGTGCAAAACCCCAACAGGCAAGGCGCCGATCGCCGGCCGCCTGCGCTTGTGGCCATCCATCTCCGGCCACTCGATCAGCAAAAACGCCAGCAGCGCCAGCAGCATCAACAAGCTGGCCAGCACAAAGGCCTGGTCCAGGCTGGCGGCCCCCGGATGGCCCAGGCGCCGGTAGATCAGGGTGGTGAGCGTAGCCCACTCGGGGCGCGACAAAAACAGCGTCACGGCAAATTCGCCCAGCGCGGTGGCGGCGGCAAACGCCATGCCGCGGCGCAAGGCCGGGCGCAACAGCGGCAAGGTGACGCGCCAGAAAGTGCGCTGCGGGCTGGCCCCCAGCGTTCGCGCCGCGTGCAGCACATGGGGCGGCAAACTGTCCAGACCCGCGGCCATGGCCTTGGCCACAAACGGGTAAGCCAGCACGGCATATGCCGCCAGCAGCAGAGACAAGCTGGCGGTCCAACCCGGGTACAACAGCAGCAAGCCAAACGCCACCGTGACCGGCGACACCACAAACGGCAAAAAAGCAGCGGCGCGCCAAAGCACCGAGCGCTGCGCCGCCAGCGCATGCAGCACACCCAGCAGCGTGGCCAGCACCAGCGCCATGGCAGAAAAGCGCAGCGTGTTCCACAACGCGGCGCGCATCTCGGCATCGAACACGCTGGCCCAGGTGGCCCAGCCCGCCGCCAGTGCGCGCCACACAATCGCCAACACCGGCAGCGCGCAAATGAAAAACAACGCGCCCAGCGTCGCCAGCAAGGCCAGCCACTGCGCCATTCCGTGCGGCGGCCGGCGCAGCACGGGCTCGACGCGACTGGGCGCTGCCAGGCGCTTTTCCAGCAGCGCATACAGCAGGGCCACACCGCCGGTGAGCCCCAGCATCCACAACGCCAGCACACTGGCCTGCCCCAGTTGCAGCTCATGCGCCACCAGGGTGTAAATCTCGACCTCCACCGTGGCAAAACGCTGGCCGCCCAACACCAGGGCCAGGCCAAAACCGGCAAAGCAATACAGGAAAACCAGGCACAGGCTCGACATCAGCCACGGCGCAATGGCGGGCCACTCGATGCGCCAGAAGGCGCGCCACGGCGTGGCCCCCAAGGACCGTGCCGCCGCCACCTGACGCGCGTTGACCTGGCCCAGCGCATCGACCCCGGCGCGCACCACCAGGCACAGGTTGAAAAACAGATTGCCATACAGCAGCAGCCAGGGCGTGTCCTGCAGGTTGATGCCGAGCCAGCCGCTGAGCAGGCCGCGCGGCCCCCACAGTGCCAGCACGCCGAGCGCTGCCACCAGCGTCGGCACCACAAAAGGCAACATCAGCAAGCGCAGCACCAGCGCGCGCCCGGCAAACTCGAAACGCGCCAGCACCCAGGCCAGCGGCAAACCCAGCACAAACGCCAGCGCACAGGTGATGCCCGCCTGCGCCAGCGACCAGAGCACGCGCCAGCGCAAGTAATCATCTTGCCACGGCGTCCAGAATGACCATGTGCTGGGAGCGGCACCCGGCCAACTGGCCTCGCCGGTCAAGCCGGTCACCGCCAGCCGGGCCAGGGGCGCGATCAGCAAAAGCAACAGCGCCGCAGCGGGCAGCACGGCGAGCCACAGGCTGCCGCGTGCGCAAGCATGGACAAAGGACATCCATTGACGCACTTCATGTTTCATGACGCGTTAGCTCCCGCATGCAATCGCGGCGTGGGCGCCTCTCCTACAGGGTACCAATGTCAATCCCGGCGTTTTACTAGTACCGTATTTGAAGACAGAAGTTCTGCACCCTGTAGGAGCTCCGCCGTCGGGCCGATGGTTGTCCATGGTGTATGTTTATTTGAGCACCACCTTGGTCCAGCGTGCCACCCACGCGGCTCCCTGGCTGGCCATCACATGCGCGGCCGGGGCTTCGAAGGCGGTGGGCTCGACGGCATGGCGCATGACCTCGGCGCGCGCGGTGCCGATTTGGGCCGGGTACATCCACATCTCGGTCTGCAGGGCTTGCTGCACTGGCCCAGAGCGCATGAAATCGACAAATTTCAGCGCTGCGGCACGCTGGCCGCCGCCCCTGACCAGGCCCACACCTTCCACCTGACGAAAGACGCCGCCCTTGAGATTCAGGCTGGCGGTGGGGGACTCGGTGATTTTTTCCTTGCTGTAAAACACCTCGGCTGCCGGGCTGGTGGCATAGCTCACCACCAGCGGATAGGCACCCTTGTTGCGGGCAAAGTCGGTGTAATAGGCTTCGCTCCAGCCCTTCACCACTTTCAGGCCGTTGGCGCGCATCTGCCCCCACCAGGCAAAGGCTGGCTCCTCACCCATGCTTGAGATGGTGGCCAGCATGAAGGCATAGCCGGTGCTGCTGGTGGCCGGGTTGGGCGTGACCAGCCAGCCCTTGTAGGCGGGCAGCGTCAGCTCCTGCAATGTAGTGGGCAAAGCCATGCCGCCCTTGGCCACCGCCGCCTTGTCGTAGTTGAGCGTGACAAAACCATAGTCCACGGCGGCCAGCGCCGTGCCCAGCTGGGCATCGGCCGCATTCGCGGCCTGGGGCAAGCTTGGCTCCAGCACACCGGCCGCCAGCGCCTTGCCGACCAGCGTGTTGTCAATGCCGAACACCGCGTCGGCCACGGGCTGGGCGCGCGTCAGAATGAGTTTGTTGAGCATCTCACCGGCATCACCACCCTTGATGATCGCCAGCTTGAGGTTGTTCTGAGCCTCGAACTGCGCCAACAGGGGCTTGGGCAGGGCAAACGAACTGTGCACCATGACGCGCAGTTCATCGGCCGCCAGGGTTTGGGTTGACACAGACAAAGCCGCCAGCGCGGTGGCGACGAGGGCAAACAGACGACGGTTCATGGCAAGGCCTTTCAATGCGCCAGCGCAAGATGCGCTGGGTGAAAAGCAAAACCGGCAGGCGGCTGAGCTCGAACCTTCACGCTCCCTACGCTGGCATGATCCAGATCAGGTGTGGGGACTGTCTCAGTCCGTCTTGCAACGGACACCCCCGGTGAGGCCGCCATTGTAATGAGGCGGAGCCAAGGCTCAGCAGGTCAGCGTCTCCACCGCTTCGATCCCCGCCTGCAATCGCGCTTCATGCAGGCCGGCCACCTCGATCTGTGGCATGTGCATGGCTTGCAGCGCATGCTGGATACGGCTGTGAACCGCGGCGCGCACCACTTCGCTGGCGCGCTGCAAGCCGTCGGGCTGCCATGGCAGGTCGGGCGACAAAACCAGCGTCAGCGCGTAGCGTGCGTGCAAGGCGTGGGCGCAGTCGAAGAGTGACGGGTCCGAGAAATAAAAGTCGCTGTAAACGGCGGTGAGCAGCGGCGGGCTGTCGCAAAACACATAAGCACAGCCTGTTTGCAGGGCCTGTGCAGCCACCTGCTCTTCCCGCTCGAACTGGGCCCGCATGATGGCGCCTTGTTCGTCCATCCTGGGCGTGCGGCCCTGCAGGTCACAAAAGTCGCGCAACTGTTCTGGCACCCACAGCCCGCCGAAATGCGCCGCCAAGGCCTGGGCCAGCGTGGTTTTGCCGGTGCACTCGGCACCAATCAGGCAGATGAGCTGCGGGCTAGGCATAAGCGTAAAGCGTCACTGCGAGGAGCGTCAGCGACGCGGCAGTCCATGGATTCAGAAATCATGGATTGCTTCACTGCGTTCGCAATGACGATGTTTTTTCACATCAAGGCATGCAAGCTCTGCAGGCCACCCAGGTAGGGCCGCAGCGCCTCGGGCACGGTGACCGAGCCGTCGGCATTCTGGTAATTCTCCAGCACCGCCACCAGGGTTCGGCCCACGGCCAGGCCGGAGCCGTTCAAGGTGTGCACCAGCTCGTTTTTGCCTTGGGCGTTCTTGAAGCGGGCCTGCAGACGGCGCGCCTGGAAGGCTTCGCAGTTGCTCACCGAGCTGATCTCACGGTAGGTGTTTTGCGCCGGCAGCCAGACTTCGAGGTCGTAGGTTTTGCTGGCGCCAAAACCCATGTCGCCGGTGCACAGGCTCATCACGCGGTAAGGCAAGCCCAGCTTTTGCAGGATGGCTTCGGCGTGGCCGGTCATGACTTCGAGCGCTTCGTAGCTTTTGTCGGGGTGCACGATCTGCACCATTTCCACCTTGTCGAACTGGTGCTGGCGGATCAGGCCGCGGGTGTCGCGCCCGGCCGAGCCCGCCTCGGACCTGAAGCATGGCGTGTGGCCGGTGAGCATGATCGGCAGGTCGCCTTCAGCCACCACCACATCACGGACAAAATTGGTCAGCGGCACCTCTGCCGTGGGAATCAGGTACAGCGCCGTGTTGTCGGGCTGTTCCTCGCCCTCCTGGCCACCTTTTTTAGCAGCGAACAGGTCGCCCTCGAACTTGGGCAGTTGGCCCGTGCCCTTGAGCGTGTCGCCGTTGACGATGTAGGGCGTGTAGCACTCGGTGTAGCCGTGCTCTTGCGTTTGCACGTCCAACATGAATTGCGCCAGCACCCGGTGCAGGCGCGCCACCTGGCCCTTCATCACGGTAAAGCGCGCGCCGGTGAGCTTGACACCCATGGCAAAGTCCAGCCCCAATGGTTCACCCACATCCACATGGTCCTTGACGGCAAAGTCGAAGCTGCGCGGCCCCTTCCCGTCAGGACTCCAACTGCGCACCACCAGGTTGCCATGCTCGTCCGAGCCCACCGGCACGCTCTCGTGCGGCAGGTTGGGCACGGCCAGCAGCAGGGTTTGCATGTCCAGCTGAATCTGGTCGAGGCGCTTGCTGGAGGCCTCCAGCTCGTCCTTGATGCCCGCCACCTGCGCCATCACGGCGTCCACCTCGGCGGCACCGGCCGGCCCCTTGGTCTTGAGCTGGCCGATTTGCTTGCTGGCGCTGTTGCGCTGGGCTTGCAGCGCCTCGGTGCGAACCTGAATGGTTTTGCGCTCGGTCTCAAGCGTGCAGAAAGCGGCCACATCCAGAAAGGCTTGCGGGTTCTTGCGGGTTTCCAGGCGGGCCACCACATGGGCCAGGTCTTTGCGCAGCAGGGTAATGTCTAGCATGATGGTGAAAATATAAAGGGTTGTGAGGTGTCACTGCGAGCGTAGCGCGGCAGTCCATGCAGTCGGAAGTCGTGGATTGCCACGCCGCTGGGCGGCTCGCAATGACGATATTTTTGCTTAATCGGCTTCATTCTGATCCAGCCGCAAGCCCTTGGGCAGCGGAAACTTGACGCTCTCGGGGTCGCCCGGCATGCGCTGCACCGACACGGCGCCCAGCGCCTTCAGGCGGTTGATCACCTGCGCCACCAGAATTTCAGGGGCTGACGCGCCGGCGGTCAGGCCCACGCGCTGGCAGCCCGCAAACCACTGCGGCTGCACATCGTCTGCGTTATCGACCATGTAGCCGGGCGTGCCCAGCTTGCGCGCCACTTCGGCCAGGCGGTTGCTGTTGGAACTGGTGGGGCTGCCCACCACCACCACCACATCCACCTGCGAGCTCATCAGCTTGACGGCGTCCTGGCGGTTTTGCGTGGCGTAGCAAATGTCTTGCTGCTTGGGTTCGCGCACGTTGGGAAAGCGCGTCTTGATGGCCGCGGCAATGGCCGCCGCGTCATCGACGCTGAGGGTGGTTTGCGTCACCACGGCCAACCTGGCTGTCTGCGCCGGCTGGATGCGCGCCACGTCCGCCACGTCTTCCACCAGGTGAATGCCGCGCTCCAGCTGGCCCATGGTGCCTTCCACCTCGGGGTGGCCCTTGTGGCCGATCATGATGAACTCATAGCCCTCTTTGGCCAGCTTGGCCACTTCCACATGCACTTTGGTCACCAGCGGGCAGGTGGCATCGAAGACACGAAAGCCGCGCGCGGTGGCATCATGTTGCACCGCCAGACTCACACCATGGGCCGAAAAAACCAGCGTGGCGCCCTTGGGCACGTCATCCAGATCCTCAATAAAAATCGCGCCCTTGGCCTTCAGGTCATTGACCACATAGGTGTTGTGCACAATTTCATGGCGCACATAAATGGGCGCGCCAAACTTGGCCAGCGCGCGCTCCACAATCTCGATGGCGCGGTCCACGCCGGCACAAAAGCCGCGCGGCTCGGCCAGCAGCACCTCCAGACCCGCTTGTTGGTTCATAGGACCCCGATCACCTGGACTTCGAACGTGACCGGATGGCCCGCCAGCGGATGGTTGAAGTCAAAGCGCACCGCCTCGCCCTGCGCGTCGCTGCGAAAGTCCACGATCACGCCGGCAAATTCACCCTGGCCGTCCGGCGTGGCGAACTTGACCACATCGCCCACCGCGTAGCTTTCATCGGCGGCACCGAGTTCGGTGAGTTCCTTGCGCGCCATCCACTGCAGCATGTCGGGGCTGCGCGGACCGAACACCTCGCCGGAGGGCAGTTCCAGGGTGGTGCGAACGCCCTCGGCCAGTCCGATCAGGCGCGCCTCCAGAGCGGGCGCGAGCTCACCGGTGCCCAGGGTGAGCGTGGCGGGCGCGGCTGCAAAGGTGTTGACCACATCGCCAGCCGGGCCGCTCAGGCGGTAGTGCAGGGTCAAAAAGGAACCGGGTTGGATCGTGGCGCTGCTGCTTGTCATGAAGTTCCTGTGGTGCAAGGGTGCGGTAATGGTGGCTGGCATAAACTGGGTCACATTGTAAAAGCCGCACCATGCCCCTCAAAGACCTGCCCCCCGATGCCCGCCCGCGTGAAAAAATGCTGGCGCGCGGCCCCGCCGCGTTGAGCGATGTGGAGCTGCTGGCGCTGCTGCTGCGCACCGGCATCAAGGGCAAGGGCGTGTTTCAACTGGCGCGGGAGCTGCTCGACATCAAGCCCGGCGCCGACGGCCAAAACGGTTTTGACGGCATTGCCGGCCTGCTCAACGCCACCGCCGAAGACCTCAAGCCGGTCAAGGGCCTGGGCCCGGCCAAGCGCTCCGAACTGCTGGCCGTGCTGGAGCTGGCCCGCCGCGCGCTGTCGCAGCGACTGCAGGAGCGCACCGTTTTTGCCACGCCGGACGCCGTCAAGCAATTTTTGCAACTGAAACTGGCAGCGCGCCAGCAGGAAGTGTTTGCGGTGCTGTTTCTCGACGTGCAAAACCGGCTGGTGTCGTATGACGAAATGTTTCTGGGCACCTTGACGCAGACCAGCGTCTATCCGCGTGAGGTAGTGCTGCTGGCGCTGAAACACCAGGCCAGCGCCGTGGTGCTGTCGCACAACCACCCGAGCGGCTCGGTGCAGCCATCAAGAGCCGACGAGATGTTGACGCAGACCCTCAAGACCACGCTGGCGCTGATCGACGTGCGCGTGCTCGACCACGTCATCGTGGCCCCGGGCGAGGCGCTGAGCATGGCAGAGCGGGGGCTGCTGTGAAGCCGGTCAAGGTCAAGACACTGGGCGACCTGAAAGTGGTCAAGCGCGCCATTGCCGAGCAGGCTCAACTGCGTACGCTGCAAGCCAGCCAGGAGGTCAAGGCGGTCAAGCAGGCCGCCAGCGACAAAGACTTGTTCACCCGGGCAGCGGGTGCTGTCAAACCGCTGGCTGACAAGCGCAAGCTGCACCACGCCCTCAAGCCAAAACTGCCGCAGGCCATGCAGTACCAGCGCGATGAAAAAGAAGTACTGAAAGAAGCCATCAGCGACGAGTTCGATGTCTCGACACTGCTCGAATGCGACGAGCACCTGAGTTTTCGCCGCCCCGGCATTGGCGTCGATGTGACGCGCAAGCTGCGCCGCGGCGACTGGAGCATCCAGCGCCAGATCGACCTGCACGGCCTGCGCCGCGACGACGCCCGCGAAGCCCTGAGCATCTTCATCCGTGAGGCGCACAAACAGGGCATCCGCTGCGTGCGCGTGGTGCACGGCAAAGGCCTGGGCTCTCCCGGCAAAGCGCCTGTTTTGAAAAGCCGCGTGCACAGTTGGCTGGTGCAAAAGAACGAGGTGCTGGCCTTTGTGCAGGCCAAACCGGCCGATGGCGGCGCCGGCGCGCTGGTGGTGCTGCTGATGGCGGCGAGGGCGTGAGTTTTAGCCAAAATTAAGCCTTAAAACGAAAAAACCCCAGAACATCTCTGTTCTGGGGTGATTCGTTTGGTGCGGCTGGCAGGAATTGAACCCACGACCCTCTGGTTCGTAGCCAGATACTCTATCCAACTGAGCTACAGCCGCTAAGCTGCATATTCTAGCAACGAAACCCGGCTCTTTTGCCCATGGCAGCGCTCAAGGTCCTGAAAAATTCGGCATTTTTTGCGCTTCCGGCTGGTTGCGCATCCAGTCTGCCGTCTGATAAAACGACTTGTTCAGCCGTTCGCGCAACTCCGGGGGCACCCCGGTTTCAACCATCGCCTGATCCATGCAGGCCAGCCACTGGTCGCGCTCGACCACGCCAATCTTGAACGGCATGTGCCGGGCCTTCAGGCGCGGGTGACCAAAACGGTCGGTGTAGTATTGCGGCCCGCCGAGCCAGCCGCACAAAAACCAGAACAGCTTTTGCCGCGCGTCGTCCAGCAGACTGCCGTGCACCACCCGCAATTCAGCGTAACCGGGCTCCAGGTCCATCAGGTCATAAAAACGCTCGACCAGTGCGTGCACTGGTTCTTCGCCACCGATCCACTCGAATGGGGTGTCGAAAGCGGGTTTTTCTGCAATGTTCATCGTCATGGTGATTTGTAGTCCTTCTTTTCCAGTCGTTGCCACTAGCGCCTGGCCGCCTTCATCGCTTCCACCAGCTTGACCGTCTCCACGCTCACGGCGGTCTCGCGCTGGCTGCCGCTCGCCTTTTTGATGATGTCGAGCTGCTTGAGGTAGTCGTTGATGAGAATTTGACTCATGGTGGCCCTGGTTATTTTGCTGTCATGCGCAGCTTGGCCAAATCATAGACCGCGCTCTTGTCTCGTCTGCCCACGGCAATCGTGAGCAACAGCAATTTGTCGTCCATGACCTGGTACACCAGCCTGAAGCCCGCGCTGCGCAGTTTGATCTTGTAGCAGTCCGGCATGGCTGTGAGTGCCGCCGCCGGCACACGCGGGTTGTCCAGACGGCGTAGCAAAACCTTGGAAAATTGCTGGCGAATGCTGCCGTCGAGCTTGTCCCACTCGGCCTTGGCCTCGGGCAAGAACTGCAGGCGGTAGCGGGTCATGCGGCAGGTGCTACGCGGCAACTTGCATCATTTGCCCGCGGCCCTGGCAGCGCGCTTTGGCACATCACGCGCAATTTTTTCAAGTTCCTCACGACTGACGTCGATGACCTTGTCCGGGTCGGCTTGCCAGGCTGCCATGCGCTCTCGCACCACAGGCAGCAACTGCAGGTCGTCCAGCACATCCATCAATGCTTCGTAACTGCGAGCGGGCACCAGGTAGGCCGAGGGTTTGTTGTGATGAAGAATTACCACGGTGTCAGCACCGGCATCGCGGATCACGGCCGACGGGTTTTTCTTGAGTTCGGTGATGCCTATCGAGGTTTCCGCGAGTACAGCGTCCATGTCGGTGTTCCTGTGCGTGGTGTGATGTGAGCCTGATGTTAACAAAAGACCACTTAAATGGTCTGATCACTGCGCCGCATTGCGCAGCGTCTGCACCACCGGGCGACTCAAGACCTCGCGCAGGCCCCACCAGCCGGCGGCCAGCGCCAGCACGGCACCGGCCAGCGCGCCCAGCAGCGGCACCCACCATGACACCACCCAGTCGAATTCGAACACGTAGCGCGCCAGCGCCCAGCCCACCGCGCTGGCGACGATGGAGGCCAGAAAGCCCGCCAGCAGGCCGACACCGGCCAGCTCGATGCGCTGCACCTGGCGCAGCAGGCTGGCGCGCGCACCGACGGCGCGCATGATGGCGAATTCGCGGGCGCGCTCCTCACGCGTGGCGCTCACAGCGGCAAACAGCACCACCAGACCGGCAGCCAGGGTGAAGGCAAACAGGAATTCGACCGCGCCGATCACCTGGTCGAGCACGCGCTGCACCTGGGCGATGGTGGCGGTCATGTCAACGCTAGTGATGTTGGGAAACTGGCGCACCAGCGCGGCATCGAAGCCCCTGGTGTCGGGCGCCTTGAAGGCGCTCATGTAAGTGGCAGGCACACCTTCGAGCGTGTCCACCGGGTACATGACAAAGAAGTTGGCACGCATCGAAGCCCAATCGACCTTGCGCAGCGAGGTGATTTTTGACACGGTTTGCTGGCCGCCCACGTCAAAGCTCAGGCTGTCACCGAGCTTGAGGCCCAGCGTTTTGGCAATGCCCTCCTCCACGCTGATGGCGCCCGCCTCATTGGCCTGCCAGCGCCCGGCCACCACCACGTTCTGGTTGGGCTGGGTGGCGCTGTGCGAGAGGTTGAACTCGCGGTCCACCAGGCGCCGGGCGCGATCATCCGGGTAATCCTCGGGGCTCACGTTGCGCCCGTTGATGGCCACCAGACGGCCGCGGATCATGGGGAACCAGTCGAACTGCGCCACACCCGCGCTTTTGAGCGCCTGCGTGAAGTCAGGACCCTGCTCGGGCATGACGTTGATGACAAAGCGATTCGGCGCGCCGGGTGGCGAGGCCGCGCGCCAGCTGCTGATCAGGTCGGTGCGCAACAGCACCAGCAACACCAGCGCGAGCAGACCCACGGCCAGGCTGCTCACCTGCACCACGGCAAAGGCCGGGCGCGCCGCAATTTGCCGCGTGGCGAGCACCACGGCCGTGGGCGCGGTGGCGTCGTTGACGCTCACGCGCAGCAGCTTGACTGCCAGCCAGCTCAAGACCGCGAACAGCAGCGTGGCCCCGGCAAAACCGCCCACGGCAATCAATCCTAATTTAAGGTCGCTGCTGGCGGCCAGCAGCAAGGCGGCAAAACCCGCCACACCCACGCCCAGTACCATGAGGGACGCCGGTTTGAGCCCGCCGACGTCGCGACGGATCACGCGCAGCGGCGGCACCTGGGCCAACTGCAACACCGGCGGCAGGCCAAAAGCCAGCAGCAGCGTCAGCCCCATGCCCATGCCGAACAGCACCGGCCAGATGCCGGCCGCAGGCAAGGCTGAATCCACCAAGCCGGCGAGCAGCGCGACAAAACCGTAATGCACCGTAAAACCCAGCAGCACGCCCAAGGCGCTGGCGAGCAGGCCGATCAGCACAAACTCAAAGGTGTAAGCGGCGGCAATGGTGCGCTGGCGCAAGCCCAGCACGCGCAGCATGGCGCAGTCGTCCAGGTGGCTGCTGGCAAAACTGCGCGCCGCCAGGGCGACTGCCACGGCACTCAGCAACGCCGCCAGCAGCGCCACCAGGTTCAGGAATTTTTCAGCGCGGGTGAGCGTGGTGCTGAGCTCGGGGCGGCCGCCTTCGAGCGCCTCCACCCGGGCACCCCGCACGGCGTGCGACTCGACCTGCGCTTGCGCCCAATCGACAAAACTTTTCACCGCGCGCGCCTCGCCCGCCACCGCGAGCCGGTAACGCAAGCGGCTGGCCGGCTGGATCAAGCCGGTGGCTTGGACATCGGCCTGGTTGATCATCACGCGGGGCGAGAAATTCATGAAGCCCGCGCCCCGGTCGGGCTCGTTGACGATGATGCGAGTCACCTTGAAGGTGCTGTCACCCAGCAGCAGATCGCCCCCAACCGGAACAACCAGCGCATCGAGCAACGCGGCATCGACCCAGGCCTGGCCGGGCTGTGGAATGTCGCTGGTCAGGGTGCCGTTCGAGTCTGGCTGCTCGCTCACACGCAAGCGCCCGCGCAAGGGATAGCCCTCAGTCACCACTTTCAGCGTCACCAGCTTGATGGCGCCACCCGCGGTGTCCGGCGCTCGCGCCATGGTGGGAAAGCTCATGTGCTGGGTCTGCTGCAAGCCCAGGGCGCCTGCTTTTTGCAGGAACACCTCAGGCATCGGGTTGTCGCCCACCACCACCGCGTCGCCGCCCATCAACTGGCGCGCATCGCGCTGCAAACCACCCTTGAGCCGGTCGGCGAAAAAGCCCACCGCAGTCAGCGCCGCCACCGCCAGCGTCACGGCCACCATCAGCAAGCGCAGTTCACCGGCGCGCAAATCACGCGTGAGCGAGCGCCAGCCCAATTCGACAAAAGAGATTTTCATGGCGCAACGATAGCGCACTCAGGGAAAAGCCGGGGCCAGGCGGGTTCAGCAACCCGACACGGCGGGCGTGTTTGGACACCTCAGATCAATAAAACTTTGTCACTGCGAGCGAAGCGCGGCAGTCCAGGCAGTTTTGAATTCATGGATTGCTTCACTTCGTTCGCAATGACGGAATTTGTTCACGAAAAGCGGAGCGCGATGACGAATCCAGATCGGCATTCAGCGCCGCAACACGCGCTCCTGCCAGTTCGGGCTGCAACTGCAGCCGATGGGCCGCGCTGTAGCACAGGAAGCGCTTGTTGGTGGCGCGGCCGATGGTGCACAGGCCCAACCGCTGGGCCACGTCCAGCCCCATTTGCGTGATGCCGCTGCGCGACACCACGATCGGCACACCCATTTGCGCCGACTTGATGACCATCTCGCTGGTGAGTCGTCCCGTGGTGTAGAACACCTTGTCAGCGCCCGACATTTTTTGTTCCGGATTCATCCACATCCAGCCGGCAATGGTGTCGATGGCGTTGTGGCGGCCCACGTCTTCGACGAACACCAGCATTTCCGGCCCGCGAAACAGCGCGCAGCCATGCACCGAACCGGACGATTTGTAGGTGGTTTCCTGCAGCCGGATGGCGTTGACAATGCCGTACAAGTCGGCTTGCGAGAGCGTGGCTGCGGGCAAGGTGATGCTCGCCACCTCGGCCATCAAGTCGCCAAATATGCTGCCTTGACCACAGCCGGTGGTGACCACGCGGCGGGCGGTGCGCGCCTCGATGTCCGAGATGCCCTGGCGGGTTTTGACGGCGGCGGCGCCAACGTCCCAATCGACCGTGATGGACTCGACCTCGGCCACGCTGGCCACCAGCCGCTGGTTGCGCAAAAAGCCCAGCACCAGCAATTCGGGGTGCGCGCCCAGCGTCATAAGCGTGACCAATTCACGTTTGTCCACGTAAACCGTGAGCGCACGTTCGGCCGGGATGGACACGGTGTCGGACGCACCAAACTCGTTGACGACCGATACCTCGCGCGTCAGCGGCGCGCGGGCCTGGGTGAGTCGGGGCAGCAAGCTCAGGATTTTTTGGCTGGTTCAGCCACTTTGGGCGCAGCGGGTGCGGCAGCAGCGGCGGGAGCGGCACCCGCCGGTGGATAGACAAACGGGCCGGGGTCAGCACAAGAACTGGCTGGTGCTGCAGCGGCTGCCCCCTTGACGGGCGCTTTGGCCTCTTTGGCGACAGGCACTTTTTTGTAGTGAGCAACCACTTTGTCTTGCGCCTTGCACAGCTTGAAGCCATCCACTTTGCCCGTCCACGCGGTTTTGGCCGCCGCTTCAGCCGCCTTGGCCTTGGCTTCATCTGAAGGCGCGGGCAGCTTGGCAAAAGCCACAGAACTCATCAGCGCCAGCGCAAAGGCGGCACTCAGGGTTTTCATCATCTTGTTCATGGGAATGTCTCCAACGGTGTCACACTTGAACCGGATTGCCCGCCGGGGCCGCTGCTGCGCCCACAGCTGCACGCTGCGCCGGAATCTTGCCGGCCTTGATGTCATCGTACCAAAGCTCATGATGCGCCTTGGCCCAACCTTCATCGACGTAACCGGTGCGCATGCCCTCATAGGCGTCCTTGGTGCCCAGCGTGCCCATGTAAATGTGGCCCAGAAACATGCAGATCATGGCAACGTTGGACACGGCGTGCAGCATCAGGCCGATTTGCATGTTGCTGCGGCTGTAATCAAACACGGGCAGCAAGTGGTTCAGGAACAGGCCGGTCAGCACCGCGACCAGTCCCAAACCAAACACGCCGCCCCAATAGGTGACCTTTTCACCGCCATTGAAGCGGCCGGACTTGACCTCTTTGCCCTCGATCAGCCCGCCGCCTTTGAGGAACCATTCAAGGTCGCCCTTGGCTGGCAGGTTGTCGCGCATGAAGGTGATGATGACCACAGCCAAGGAGACCGCGAACAGCGGGCCGGCAAAGTTGTGCGCGTTCTTGAGCGCATACGCCAACCAGCCGAACAGGGTGGTGCCCATAATTGGCAACAGGAAAAACTTGCCAAAGGCCATCACCACGCCAGACACGGCCAGGATGACGAAAGCAATCGCATTGGCCCAGTGGGCAGCGCGCTCGAACGGCGTAAAGCGCTCGACCTTGCGCCCGGTGTATTCCTCGTGCGCCACCATCGGGCCGATGCGCCAGTGAAACAGGCCAATCGCCACCAGCACGATCAGCACCAGTGAGCCGCCATAGGGAATGATCCAGTTGTTGCGCACCTGGCGCCAGGCCTCGCCGGCATTGGTCAGGCGCGAACCCGGGTATTGCACAAAAGGCTGGATCAGCACGCCGGCCTCGGGTGCCTGGGATTTGGGCAGGCTGCTGTAGCCCGCCACGCCCGACCCCACCTGGCGCCACATGGGCGCGTTGTTGCCGGGTTGCACGCGCGCGCGCTCGCCGTTGGTCTGGTTGGCATAACCCGGCTCCTGGCTGGCATCGGGCTTGACATCGGCGATGTTCTGGCTCTGGATGCCAGACATTTCCGCAGCGGGTGCCGCCACGGCTGCAGGTGCAGGTGCGGCGGCAGGTGTGTTTTGGGCCACGGCGCTGCCCCAACACAGGGCCAGCGCGGCGACAACTGAAAAGGCTTTGATCATGGTGGCCTCCAGCTCAGTTCATGCGGGTGTAGTCGTTTTGACCGTACTGGTTGCGCGCTTTCAGCTGCGACTCCCAACTGGCTTTGTCACCCGGTTTCCAGCCTGGATTGGCAAACGCCTTGCCGGTGCCGGCGTAAGCCGGTGCATCGTGCTTGTTGGTCTCGAGGGCCTGGGGTTTGTCGCCGCAAGCCGCTAAACCGGCCACCAATGCTGCAGCAAAAATAATGGCTTTCATGATTTCGCTCCTTCAGGGGCGGCCACGCCGGGTTGGCCAGCCTGTTTGGACCCGTAGGCGGTGCCCCAGCCCCACACTTCGGCACCCTTGCCACGGCGCAACACGCGGTTGCGGAAGATGTCGGCCACCACGTCGCCATCACCGGCCATCAGGGCCTTGGTGGAGCACATTTCGGCGCAGGCGGGCAATTTGCCCTCGGCCAGGCGGTTGCGGCCATATTTCTCGAACTCGGCCTGGCTGCCGTTGGCCTCCGGGCCACCGGCGCAGAAGGTGCACTTGTCCATCTTGCCGCGCACACCAAACGTGCCTTGCGATGGAAACTGCGGCGCGCCAAACGGGCAGGCATAAGAACAGTAACCACAGCCGATGCACACGTCCTTGTCGTGCAGCACCACGCCCTCGTCGGTACGGTAAAAGCAGTTGACCGGGCACACCGCCATGCAGGGCGCGTCCGAGCAATGCATGCAGGCCACCGAGATGGATTTTTCACCGGGCACCCCGTCGTTCAAGGTGACGACGCGGCGGCGGTTCACACCCCAGGGCACTTCGTGCTCGTTCTTGCAGGCGGTGACGCAACCGTTGCATTCGATACAGCGCTCTGCATCGCAAACAAATTTCATACGGGCCATGTTTTTCTCCTAATCAGTTGAGGACAGAGCAAATTTGCTGCACAAATCTTGGTCTGTCCCGCAAGGTTTCACGCTCTCTCGATGTTGCAGACGGTGGTCTTGGTTTCCTGCATCATGGTCACGCTGTCATACCCGTAGGTGGTCGCGGTGTTGATGGCCTCGCCGCGCACCACAGGGGCCGCACCGGCCGGGTAATAGGCCAGCATGTCAGCGCCCTGCCAGCGACCAGAAAAATGGAACGGCATGAACACCGTGTCGGGCCCGACGCGCTCGGTGACCAGCGCCTGCACGTTGAGGCGCGCCCCGGTGGGGGTAGACACCCAGGCGCGCTCGCCGTTGCGAATGCCTTTGTCCGCCGCCACCTTGGGGTTGATCTCGATGAACATCTCCTGCTGCAATTCGGCCAGCCAGGGGTTGGAGCGGGTTTCCTCGCCGCCGCCCTCGTACTCGGTCAAGCGGCCCGAGGTCATGATGAACGGGAATTTCTCGTGCACCTTGTCCGCGACATTTTTGTCTTGCACCGTTTTGTACAGTGTGGGCAAGCGCCAGAAAGCTTTCTTGTCGTCGTGCGTGGGGTACTTGGCCACCAAGTCGGGGCGAATGCCATACAGCGGTTCGCGATGCTTGGGAATGGCATCGGGAAAATTCCACACCACGGCGCGTGCCTTGGCGTTGCCGAACACATGGCAGCCATGCACCTTGAGCACCACACGCTGGATGCCGCCGGAGAGGTCGGTCTTCCAGTTTTTGCCCTCGGCGGCTTTTTGCTCGGCCTCGGTCAGATCGCTCCACCAGCCGAGCTTTTTGAGCAGCACATGGTCGAACTCCGGGTAACCGGTGGTGATGTCCGCGCCCAGCGAATGCGAACCATCTTCGGCCAGCAAATTCACACCGTCTTTTTCAACGCCGAAGTTGGCGCGGAAGTTGCCGCCGCCATCCATGACGTGTTTGGAGGTGTCGTACAGGTTGGGCGAGCCGGGGTGCTTGAGCTCCGGGGTGCCGTAGCAGGGCCAGGGCAAGCCAAAGTAGTCGCCGGTCATGTCATAACCTGTCACCTTGTCCTTGACCGTGCCCTTGCAGCGCAGCGTTTTGACGTCGAACGCGCTCATGTTGCGCATGTGCGCTTTGAGGCGATCCGGGCTTTGGCCGGTGTAGCCGATGGTCCAGGTGGCGGTGTTGATTTCGCTCAAGATGCTCTCGGGCGTGGGTTCGTCCATGCCGTTCACTTTTTGCATCTTGTAGTTGACCGAGAGCTCTTTGCCAAAGCCCAGCTTGTCGGCAAATTGCTGCATGATCATGTGGTCTGAGCGAGACTCCCACAGAGGCTCGATCACTTTTTCACGCCATTGCAAGGAGCGGTTGGACGCTGTCACCGAACCACTGGTTTCAAACTGCGTGCAAGCGGGTAGCAGATACACCGCGCGGTTCGGATTCAAATCTTCAGGCTTGCCCGGCATGGCGGCCATGGCGGCGGTGGCGCTCGGGTATGGGTCCACCACCACCAGCAAATCGAGCTTGTCCATGGCGCGCTTCATCTCCAGCCCGCGCGTTTGCGAGTTGGGCGCATGACCCCAGTAGAAAACGCCGCGCAGGTTGCTGTCCTGGTCGATCAGCTCGTTCTTTTCCAGCACACCGTCGATCCAGCGCGACACGGTGATGCCGGGTTTGGTCATCATGGCGGGCGAAGCG
Organism: Rhodoferax sp.; assembly: GCF_028689295.1. GTDB lineage: Bacteria > Pseudomonadota > Gammaproteobacteria > Burkholderiales > Burkholderiaceae_C > Rhodoferax. Next base: position 143,897 of record NZ_JAQTWL010000003.1, on the reverse strand, counting down.
AACTGTTTTTTGATCCACTCGTAGTCCACGCCCCACACTTTGGCGTAATGCTTCCAGGAGCCTTCGACGATACCGTAGTAACCGGGCAATGAATCGGGGTTGGGGCCGACGTCGGTGGCACCCTGCACGTTGTCGTGGCCGCGGAAGATGTTGGTGCCGCCGCCGCTCTTGCCCACGTTGCCCAACGCCAGCTGCAGAATACACGAGGCACGCACCATGGCGTTGCCGATGCTGTGCTGCGTTTGCCCCATGCACCACACCAGCGTGCTGGGGCGGTTGTCGGCCATCATCTTGGCCACCTTGAAGACTTGCTCTTCCTTGACACCACACACTTCTTCCACCTTGTCCGGGGTCCAGTTGGCCATCACATCGGCCTTGACCTTGTCCATGCCATAAACGCGGTCGTTGATGTACTGCTTGTCTTCCCAACCGTTTTTGAACACATGGTGCAACACGCCAAACAAAAAGGCGATGTCGGAGCCCGAGCGGATGCGCACGTATTCGTCAGCCTTGGCTGCCGTGCGGGTGAAACGCGGGTCCACCACGATCATCTTGGTGCCGGTTTCCTTGGCGTGCAACATGTGCAACAGGCTCACCGGGTGCGCCTCGGCCGCGTTGGAGCCGATGTACAACGCGCACTTGCTGTTTTGCATGTCGTTGTACGAATTGGTCATGGCGCCATAACCCCAGGTGTTGGCCACGCCGGCCACCGTGGTGCTGTGGCAAATGCGCGCCTGGTGGTCGCAGTTGTTGGTGCCCCAGAAGCTGACAAACTTGCGCATCAGGTACGACTGCTCGTTGTTGTGTTTGCTGGACCCCACAAAGTACACGCTGTCGGGGCCGCTGGCTTTTTTCAGCTCCAGCATTTTGGCGCTGATCTCGTTCAAGGCAACGTCCCAGCTGATGCGCTGGTACTTGCCGTCCACCAGCTTCATGGGATAACGCAGGCGGAACTCGCCATGGCCGTGCTCGCGCAAGGCCGCCCCTTTGGCGCAGTGCGCACCGAGGTTGATGGGCGAATCGAACACCGGCTCCTGCCGCACCCAAACCCCGTTTTCCACCACCGCATCGACCGCACAGCCCACCGAGCAATGGGTGCAGACCGTGCGTTTGACCTCGATCTTGCCTTCGCCCACCGCCACCTTGCCGGTGGCGGCACCGGCTTTTTTCACCAGCGTGAGCTGCGACGCGGCCAGCCCGACCCCCACGCCCAGACCCGAGCGGCGCAAGAAGGCGCGTCGGTCCATGGTGGGCAGGGCCTGGCTCAGGCCACGACGCAAGCTGTGAACAAACGTTGTGCGCGCTGCACCAGGGGCACCGGATTTCTTGGTTAACAACATGGGAGTCTCCGAAAAAACTTGATTTTTTGTGGGTCAGACCACTCACGAAGCGACGTGCTCTGACCCCAACTGATCAGACGCGTGCCGTCTGGTAATAGTGCTTGACGTGCTCGCTCAAGGCGTACCCACCGCCCTTTGCGGGCTTGGCGCGTGGCAGTGGCGCAGCCGCCTCGGGCAGCGCCTTGACAGACGGCAAAACACTGACGGCAGCGGCCAGTGCGCCCGCCATGCCTGCGCCGGCAAATAGGGTGCGTCGTGATACTTTGGAAGGGGATGAAGGCATAAAAAGACTCCTCAGGTGAAAAGCTTATGAACTCAGGAACATAGCTTTGATGCGTCCGAATCTAACAACATGCAGGCGCTTGTTCAATGGGGTATTTCCCTATGCTGTCACCAGCACGACAACTGGGTGACGACGCTCGAACGTGACGCATGCTGATCAGTCCAGCATGTCAAAGCCCTGCGCTTCCACACTGGCAAAGGCACGGGTCAATTCGGCCAACGCGGCATAAAAACGCGCCTTGGGGTGCTGGGCAATGGCGTCGCACAGTGGCACGGCCCAGGGTTGCAGGTGCCCGGCAAAAAAGCCTCGCTGACGCGCCAGGTTGACCACTGCCACATCGTCGCCGGCAATCAGGTAGCGCATCACCTCGCACAGGTAGGCGATGTGGTCCTCGGTGTCGGACATGGCGTCATCACGCGTCAAACCCAGGCTGGCGAGTTCGGTGCGCAGCCGTGCCAGTGGCTTTTCGTTGAGGAACCCGCTCAGGTAGTGCGAGCCATAGAGATAGACCTCGGGCTTGCCGACACCGCCGAACAGGGCGTTGTATTCATCGGCAATGACGTCATCAGGCAGATCACGCGCCACGCCCACCAACGCACGCCAGGGCTCTTCCAGAAAGCCACCGGCAGCCGGGGCCTCGGTGGCAGCAGCCCGCAGCTTGGTCAGCAGTTCCGGCGCAGGCGGCGCGTAGTAAAGCTGGGCCAGCAGGCCATACAGCTCGGCACGGGCGGTTTCTTCGTCGAGCGCGCTGCTCATGGCAGTTTCGGGCAAAGGCATCATGATTTGATATCCGTGATTTTGATTTCGTTGTCGGCCGAGTAGATGTCGATGACGCGGCAGTCGCCGCACATTTTCAGGCGTTCCAGCGCCGCGCCCTGGAACATGCTGTGGCCTGCGAGCTTGGCCAGCATGCCCTCGATGGCCTTGAGCGTGCCAAAGGGTTTGCCGCAGCGCACGCAAGCATAGGGCTGCATCTCGTTGAGCACCGCGAAGTTATTGCGCTGCGCTGCCAGATTGAGCTGCGGCATCAGGGACAGGGCTTTTTCCGGGCAGGTGGTCACACACAGCCCGCACTGCACGCAATTTTTCTCAATGAAACGCAATTGCGGCGCCTGCGCGTTATCGGCCAGCGCACCCGCCGGGCAGGCATTGACGCAGCTCAGGCACAGCGTGCAGGTGTCCTTGTTGATGGCCAGGCCGCCCAGCGGTGAGCCGCTGACGGGCAAGGCAATGGGCACCTGGCTGGGCTTGGGTGCGTGGCTGATCAGGTGGTCCAGCGCCAGTTCCAGCGTGGCGCGTTTGTCCGCTTGCACCGCAAAGCCGGCATGGCGCGCCGGGGCCTGCGCAGCGGGCACCTGCAGGTCGCGGTCGAGCGCGGCCAGGTCGCGCGCGTCGCGCACCTGCAGCAGCCTGAAATGTTCACCGGAATAGCCCAGGCCCGTCAGAATGTCTTGCGCGACAGTCATCTGCTCGCGCAGCGCCACCGCGTACTGCGGCGCTTCCTCGTCGGTCAACAGCACCCAGACGTTCGTCGCACCGTAAGCGATGGCGGTGAGCCACAACTCCAGTCCGGTCGAGGACGTGTGCCACAGCGCCAGCGGCAGCACCCGCGCTGGCACACCATGGGTGCCGTCCTTCTGACCCTTTTCAAGTTGCGCGGCACGGCCGAGGTCACCCAGCAGGCGCGCTCCAGCGCCCTGACTGTGCAGCAGCAGTGCGGCGTCCTTGCCACCGCTGCGCTGGTAGGTCGCCAGCAGCGTTTTAAGCCTGACGCCCTGGTCGCTGGCGCGCGGGTAGGCAAAACCCATGGCACCGGTCGGGCACACCGTGCTGCAGGTGCCGCAGCCCACGCACAGGTTGGGATTCACCTTGATTTGCTGACGCTTGAAATCGCTGCTGATGGCGCTGGCCGAGCACACGTCGATACAGGCCGTGCAGCCCAGCTTGTCGTTGCGGCTGTGCGCGCAGAGCTTTTGCCTGTAGTTGAAGAACTTGGGTTTTTCAAACTCGCCCACCAACTCGCGCCAGGCCAGCAGCGCTTTCATGTCGCGGCCATCCCAGTGCAGGTAGCCTTGCGGCTTGGCGTGCTGGCTGAACGCGGGGGCTGCGCGCAGGTCGAGCACCAGATCAAAGGTATCGGTGTGGCTTTGCGGCGTGCGGTTGAAGTCGATGGCACCGGCCACCTTGCACACCTTGACACAGGCGCGGTTGGCGTCGCAGGCTTTCAGGTCAATCTGGTAGTCCAGCCCGATGGCGTCTGCGGGGCAGGCGGCCAGGCAGGCGTTGCAGCGCGTGCACAGGTCCAGATCGATCGGGTTGTTTTGCAGCCAGACCAGCTCGAACGCGCCAAGCCAGCCGGTCAGCGTTTGCAGTTGGCCACCGAGCACCGGGTAACGCCGATCCTGCGCCGCACCCAGGTTGCCCGCACCCTGGGTAAACAAGGTCACATCGAGCGCGTCGCCCAGCAACTCGGCCACTTGCTCTGCGGCGCCGAGTTCACCCACGATGAGGGCACGCCCGGCGCTCTTGTAGGTGACCATGGCGACCGGGTCGGGCTCGGGCAAATGCGCAGCCGCCAGCAGGGCGGCCATCTTGGGGCTGGCTTGTGCCCCGTCGCGGCTCCAGCCGCCGGTTTCGCGGATGTTGACAAACCTGATCGGGATGCTCAGATTAGCCTGATCGGCCAGTTCGTTGAAGAGCCGGCTTTCCTGGGTGCAGGCCACCACCAGTTCCTCACCCGCACCGGCAGCCTTTAAAAACTCATCGGTCTGGCGGCGGCACAGGCTCGAATGCAGGCTTAGCGACTCGCTCAGGCTCGCGCTCAGTGCCCGCGGGTCGAGCGGCATGGTCTGGTTGCAGTCGCAAATCAGTGTAGTCATGGTCTGGGTCTTGGGTTGAATTCAGGGATGGCTCTTGCTGCGGGCTGACAGCAGGCGCCGCCAGCTTGGCCTGCGCTTGCCCTGCTGGCGTTTCTTCTTCGTCGAACAGCTTGAGAAACTTGGCGCTCGCCATCTGGCGCAGCATGGCAGCAGGCATGGGGCTTGGCACGCTGTAGTCGTCGATGTAGATATCCAGCCCGTCCATCACGTTGTAATGCGGGTCGGTAAAAAGCTTTTTCATGGCAGCGTTGCGCACCTCGGGGGCCACATCGCGCGCCACGAACGGGGCGAAGCTGCTGTCGGCGTCGAGCGCCTGCACATCGGCCAGCGTGGGGGCTGGTGCAGGCTGCGTTGTCGACACGGCTTGCTTCGGTTCCGTTGAAGGTCTTGATGCGTCCGGCACCGGACCGGTCGCGGGTTCAGCGGGCACCATCGGCTTGTCGAGCGCAGGCTCTTCCACCACCCTGCCCTCACGCAGCGCCTGCTTGCGCTGCGACCAGCGGACCAAAAAGCCGTCAGCCATGTCCACCGCCCTGGCCGTTGCCAAAGGTTTTATCCGTGCTGATGGAGGCCGGGTTGCCAAAGCGGTCGGTGAGCGACTTGAAGCTCTCGGGCCGCTTGCGCCGCTTGGGCTCCACCACGTAATGTTCGTCAACGAAGGTCTGCAACCACGCCACCACCGGCGCCGGAGCCGGCACCTGCTCCACTGTTTCCTGCGCGTCGAGCCAGCGCCCCGCGTCGTAGTAGCTCAGGCTCACCACCAGTGGTCGCGCAAGCGGTTCGCCCGCCACACTGGGTTCGTCTTCCATGCGCCACAAGACAAACCAGCTCGGCACGTCGGTGCTGGCGTTGAGGTAATAGCCTTCGCCGTCGTCCTTGAACAATTCCACCTTAAGGCCGCCATGCAGCCAGCGCTGTTCAGTCTCGCTTTGGTAGAGCAGGCGCGGCACGGTGCCAAAACCTTCTTCGTGCAGCACCACATCGGCCAGTTGCCAGCGCCAGGGCTGCCAGCGCGCCGCCACACCGGTGTTGGCCAGGCGCTGCATGATCACGGCGACTTCGATGAATGGGCGTGAGATAGTCATAAGATACAGAACTGTAACGGATTCAAATAGCCCCTGAGAGCGTTGGGCGCGTGGCAAGCTGCGGCACCACGGGCTGCCCCTTGTTCAACGACACCCTGAAAGCTCCCGATGTTTCAATCTGCCGAAATTGGCCACAGGCTGAGCAAAGCTGCCTTCCGCGAGGCCGTTCCCGGTTTGCGGGCTGCCTTGCTGGCGGCACAGGTCGATTTGTTCGAACAACACAAAACCCCGGTGCTGGTCCTCATCAGCGGCCAGGACGGCGCCGGCAAAGGCGAGACCATCAACGTGCTCTACGAGTGGATGGATGCGCGTTTTCTCTCCACCCTGGCATTTTCCCAACCCAGCGACGAAGAGCGCGAGCGCCCGCCCATGTGGCGTTACTGGCGCAGTCTGCCACCCAAGGGCAGGGTCGGCGTATTTGCCGGCTCCTGGTACTCCGACCCGATTCGCGAGCGCATCGAAGGCAAACTGTCGCTCAAGGAGCTCGATGCCCGCGCCCAGCAGATCAACCGCTTCGAGGAAATGCTGGTCGATGAAGGCGCGCTGGTGCTCAAGTTCTGGTTTCACCTGACCAAGGAAGGGCAAAAACAGCGCCTCAAGGCGCTTTCCAGCGACCCGCGTACCGCCTGGCGCGTCACGCAATGGAACTGGGACCGCCTCAAAACCTACGACCAGTTGCAGGACGTGGCGGGCCATTTGCTGCGCGTGACCAACACTGCGGCGGCGCCCTGGGTGGTGGTCGAAGGAACCGACGACCGCTACCGCTGCATGACGGTGGGCCAGGTGCTGCTCAAGGCCATGCAAAACAAGCTGGCCACCAAGGAGCCGCCGCGCATGCCCATGGCACCCATGGTGCGGGTCGATCTGGACGGCCGCAACGTGCTCTCAGCGCTCGACTTGACGCTGACGCTGGCCGACAAAGCCTACAAGGACGAACTGGCCAAGTGGCAGGGAAAGCTGTCGGAACTGGTGCGCGACGCGCGCTTCAAGAACCGCGCGCTGGTGTGTGCCTTCGAAGGCGCCGATGCGGCGGGCAAAGGCGGCGCCATCCGGCGCATCGCGGCGGCGCTGGATGCGCGCCAGTATCAGGTGTCGCCGGTGGCGGCGCCCACCGACGAAGAAAAGGCGCAGCCCCACCTGTGGCGCTTCTGGCGCAATCTGCCTCGCCATGGCCATGTCGCCATCTTTGACCGCACGTGGTATGGCCGCGTGTTGGTGGAACGGGTGGAAGGCTTCTGCTCCGAGGCCGACTGGCTTCGCGGCTACAGCGAGATCAACGACTTCGAGCACGAGCTGATCGATGCCGGCGTCATCGTGGTCAAGTTCTGGTTGCAAATCAGCCAGGCCGAGCAGCTCAGGCGCTTCAAGGAACGCGAACAGATTGAGTTCAAACGCTTCAAGATCACTCAGGAAGACTGGCGCAACCGCGAAAAATGGCACGACTACCAGCAAGCCATTTGCGACATGGTGGAGCGCACCAGCACCGGAGAGGCTCCCTGGACGCTGGTCGAGGCCAATGACAAGAATTACGCCCGGGTGAAGATTTTGCGCACCCTGTGCGAACGCCTGGAGTCTGCCTTGCAGAGACCAGCCAAGTCGGTCGAGGCAATCAGCAACAAACCAACCAAGCCCAAAAAAATCAAACAGGGCAATTCGGACCGCAAGAAATAAGCTGCCCAGTGCCAAAATCAGTCCATGAGCACCTTACCCTCCGACCCCCAAGCTGCACCACCCGCGCCGCAAGCCCGCAACCCCTTGCACGGCATCACGCTGGAAGCCATGGTGACGGCCTTGAGCGCCCACTACGGCTGGGCTGGCTTGGGCGAACGCATTCCGGTGCGCTGCTTCACGCATGACCCCAGCGTCGCGTCGAGCCTGAAGTTTTTGCGCAAAACGCCTTGGGCGCGCGACAAGGTGGAAAGCCTCTACCTGTTCATGCTGCGTGAGATTCGCCGGCAGGGCTGAACCGCCGAGGGTCAGTGCGTTCACCGCAAAAGCATCACGATAGCGAACGGGGGCGTCTGGCAGGGTCTGCTTTGACGCTTGGATTCAACCGGTCGCAGCAGGTATCGGATTCACCGGCTCTTGAGCAGCGGTTGCAGGTATTCCTCAGTGGCTGCTGAATGGCACTGCAATAGTTGGACTTTTCTTGTCAGTCGGGTGCAGTTGATAGCATTTACCCTCAGGGTTGAAGGCTGCCCACCCTCAGTCAGATGGTTTCCTAATGCAATCCTGATACGGGCAGTGGTACGCTGATGTCACCATGAGCGTTTCCCGGACATCAGCCACGAATCTTTCCAGCATGCGAAGCTGGGGAATAGTGGCGTTGCTGCTGGGATGTGCCACCGCAGGAGGATACCTGCTCGATCACCATGTCTCCCTGACCAGCCAAGCCATGGTCTATGTGCTGGCCGTGGTAGTTGCCTCCTACAACCTGAGATGGATGCAATCCGTGGCTTGTGCGGTAGGCGCCGTGACCGCCTTCAACTTCTTCTTTGTACCACCACGTTGGACCTTTGAAGTCGATAACCAGGAACATTTGATCGCCCTGTTCACCATGCTCCTGGTCGCATTGGTCATCAGCCATCTGGCCGCACGATTGCGTCGGGAAACCGAAATGGCAAAAATCAACTTTCAACGTGCAAGCCAGTTGCAGGAGGTGGCGTCCAACCTGTCAGGTGTTACAACACTTGGGGAAGTTGCATCCCTGGGTCAAATTGCCCTGGAATCAGCATTTGAGGGGCCATGCCTTCTGGCGTTGCGACGCAGTGACGATGAGCTTGACTTGCCGGAGACCTTGTCCTCTAACGAGGCTGACGGAATGCGTTGCTGCATGCGCGAAATGGCTGTTCTTGGCCCTGGCACCGGACGATGGCCCGGTCTGAATGCCTGGTTCCTTCCCTTGGGCAACAAACCCAACGTGAGCGGTGCGGTCAGCGTCCGACCCGCGCTGGCCAGTGATACCGCCGGTCGTGAACACGCGCAGGCCCTTTGCGCCCTGCTTGGACAGGCATTGCATCGTCTGCGTATGACCGAAACCATGCAAACCGCGCAAATCGAGGCACAACGCCAGCAACTCCAAAGCACCTACCTGGCCGCCATTTCCCACGATTTACGCACCCCACTGGCCGCGGTGGTGGGTGCAGCCTCTTCATTGCAACTCCAGCGCGACAAGCTCAGTGTCGAAGAGCAAGACCGCTTGCTGGGCAGTATCGTCAATGAGGCGTCCTATCTTTGCACCGTCACAGAAAACACGCTCCAACTGGTTCGCCTTGCCAATGCTGACGAAGAAATCAAGCGCGACTGGGAATCCATGGAAGAGATTGTTGGCGCCGTCCTGGCTCGAATCCGGCATCGTGATCCGGCGCATCGCATCAAACCCAAGGTTCCAGAAGGACTGCCATTGATCAAGGCCGATCCAGTGCTGCTGGCTCAACTGATCGGTAACCTCCTGGACAACGCCCTCAAGTACAGCAACGGGGCGATTGAATTGACTGTGAGCGTGAACGACAAAGATTTGCAAGTGGCAGTCAAAGACCGGGGCAAAGAAATCCCGAAAGAGAAGTATGCAAGCATCTTCGAGCCATACACCCGTGATGATTTGTCAGGTCAACACGGCACTGGATTGGGTTTGGCGCTGTGTCGTGCCATTGCTGCAACCCATGGCGGCACCTTGACCCTGCGACGCAGAAGTGGCGGAGGCAACAGTTTCACGTTTGCCATGCCTCTGAGTGCGAAGCAACCTGAAGGCGAACCAATATGACCTTGCGTGTCCTGGTGGTGGAGGATGACCCTGAAATTCGGGCTTTGATCCAGTCGACCCTTTCGGTTGAAGGTTTTGATGTTCAAACCGCAGTGTCCGTCAGTGAGGCAACCGCACTTCTGTGCCATTCCTTGCCAGACATCTTGCTGCTGGATTTGGGTTTACCCGACGGAAACGGTGCCACGTTGGTCCAGAAGGTTCGCAAACACCACGCTTTACCGATTCTGGTGGTGTCGGCGCGTCATCAGGAAGCGCAGAAGATTGAGCTTTTGGATGCTGGTGCAGACGACTACCTGACCAAGCCGTTCAGCGTGGCCGAACTGCTGGCCCGAATACGGGTGGCTTTGCGCCACCGTGGCACTACTGTGGCCGCCGCCGTCACCGTGCATGAACTCGACGATTTGCAGGTAGACCTTACCCTGCACACTGTGGTCAGTCGGGGGCGGGAGCTGCATCTCACGCCCACCGAATTCAAATTGCTGGCTCGACTGGTCCGCAGTGCCGGTAGGGTTGTCACCCATCGTCAATTGCTCACCGACGTTTGGGGTGCAGAATTCACCGAACACACCCACTACCTACGCCTTTACATGGGCCAGTTGCGTTCCAAGATTGAAATCGACCCGGCCGAACCCAGGCATCTGCTGACAGAAACCGGCGTCGGATACAGGCTGGCGGTTTCCTGACTTCGGCAATCCTTATGCGTTCCTGATGCGCCAGGTCGGACAGTGCGTGTCTGTTGAATCACAAGCACGCGATATGAGCAAAACCACCAGCCGCGAAAGTCTCGCGGCTCTGACCCTGGGTGCCATGGGTGTCGTCTACGGCGACATTGGCACCAGTCCGCTGTACACCATGCGGGAAGTGTTCGGCCCAGCCACTGGCATTCCGCTGGATAGCGTCCACCTGATTGGCGCTGTATCGGTAATCTTCTGGGGGTTGATGATGGTGGTCACACTCAAGTATGTGCTGCTGATCCTGCGCGCCGACAACCGGGGCGAAGGCGGCATCATGGCCTTGACCGCCCTGGCTGTGGAGGCTGCTGGAACCAACCCCACCAAGCGGCTGGTCTTGCTGCTGCTCGGGGTCATTGGTGCGGCCCTGTTTTATGGGGACAGCGTGATCACCCCGGCGATTTCGGTGCTCAGCGCGGTAGAAGGGCTGGAAGTCGTGACGCCAACGCTGAAACCTTACGTTTTGCCAGTTTGCAGCGTCGTGCTGATCGCTCTGTTTGCAGTGCAACGATATGGAACCGGCCTGGTTGGCAAGCTCTTTGGCCCAATTATCGTGATGTGGTTTGTGGTGCTGGCTGGTTTTGGAATCGTGGAAATCGTTCGGCAACCCGCCATACTAGCTGCGCTCAATCCAATCAATGCGATCCAGTTCCTGGCCCACCAGGGATGGCATGTGTTTGTCGGTGTAGGAGCCATTGTGTTGGCCTTTACCGGGGCAGAGGCTCTGTATGCCGACATGGGTCACTTTGGAAAGCGGCCGATCCAGTTCGCCTGGGGTGGCTTGGTGTTGCCAGCGCTGGCGATCAACTATATGGGACAAGGCGCCTTGCTGATGCGGGATGCGTCAGCCATAGAAAACCCGTTTTACCGCCTGTTTCCTGAGCCGCTGCTGATCCCGGCTGTGGTGCTGGCAACCTGCGCCACAGTGATTGCGTCTCAGGCAGTGATTTCAGGCGCCTATTCCATGACCAAGCAAGCGGTTCAACTGGGTTTGTTGCCTCGCATGGCGGTGCTATACACCTCCGCAAAAGAAGCCGGGCAAATCTATATGCCAGAGGTGAACTGGATGCTATTGGTTGCGGTTTTGCTGGCTGTGGTTGGCTTTGGCAGTTCGTCAGCGATGGCTGCAGCCTATGGAATTGCCGTCACAGTGACCATGCTGATCACGACCTTGCTGACGTTTTTTGTGGTCCGGTATGGGTGGCAGTACCCACTGCCGGTAGCGCTTGCCGCAACCAGTGTGTTTCTGGCATTGGATCTGCTGTTGGTGGTGTCATGCGCAATCAAGTTCTTTCAGGGTGGCTGGTTTCCGCTGGCGCTCGGTCTTGCCATATTCACGGTCATGGCAACTTGGCGGCGTGGTCGAGAACTGTTGCTCGAGAGCATCCGCCGGGATGATCCTGAACTTATCCCGTTCATCACCGGTTTGTCGGAACATGGAGTTCACCGCGTGTCCCGGACGGCCGTTTACGCAGTGGCCAACTCCAGTACGGTTCCGCAGGCATTGATGCACAACCTGAAGCACAACCAGGTCTTGCATGATCGCAATGTGATTCTGACGGTGGTTTTTCATGAGGTTCCCTGGATACCGTTTGAGGATCGGGTGCAGGTAACGCCCCTGTTGGCTGGATTTTGGCGGGTTCAGGTGAACTACGGTTTCAAGAACACACCGGATATTCCCAAGGCGCTGGAACTGTGTAAAACCAAGGGCTTGCCCATCAATCTGTTCGAGACGTCTTACTTTCTGAGTCGTGAAATCATTGTGCCCACCAAGGGTGCTGGCATGTCACATTGGCGTGAAGCTCTGTTTGCATTGATGTCGCGAAATTCAGGTAGCGTAGCGGGTTTTTTCAGGTTGCCCAACAACTGCGTCATTGAGTTGGGGACAAGAGTACAGATCTGAGGCAGGCGTTACCCGATGCAGGCCACGATCGGGCCGGGGTCTGTCGTTGGGCATGGCGCGGGCTTATCACTTGCCCTGCGTACGGGCGCGCACAGACATGGTTTTGGGTCCTGACTAATATCCAGCCACATGTTGAAAAAGCATGGGGCCGATACAAGCCTGCCTCCGGCCGTCGTCGATTCAACAACGGTCTAACAACTCAGGAAACACCATGAAATCAAAATTCTTCACCACTTCACTGTTGGCCTCTGCCCTCTTTTTGGGCCTGGGCATGGCCCCGGTCCTGGCACAAGGCACCAATACGCCGGCTCTTGACCGTGCGCAGCAAGCCATCAGCGCCCGCATTCAGCAAGGCATGGCGTCCGGCCACATCACGCCCTCCGAGGCAAGAGAGCTCCTTCGCCGTGATCGCGAGATTGACATGCGCGAAAGCCGCTTCAAAGCCAATGGCACGGCCACACCCCAAGAGCGCCAGCAGTTGCGCGCTGATGTGGACAGACTTGGTAATGAAGTTGAACGCATGATGGCGAACCGCGACTATGTTCAGCCACCGGGCAACCCTGCCGGCACAACGCCCGGCATTGACAACCGCCAGCTCAACGTCAGCGCGCGCATTGATGAGGGCATACGTTCTGGCCGCATCACCCAGCGCGAAGCGCGCAGGTTGCAAAACCGCGAGCGCACCATTGCCCGCCACGAGGCCGCCTTCAAGCGCGACGGTGTGGTGACCCCGCAAGAGCGCCGTCAACTGCGTGATGAACTGGCCCGATTGAATGCCGATGTGGACCGATTGATGCGCAACAATCGCAGCAATTAAAACGACCGGCGTTGATCACGCGCCGCGCCCATTGCGGCGCGGCCAATTTGCGCGCCCTTGCCGCTACAGCCACGCTGACCTCGTCGTCATAGTCAATGCGCGCCACCGACTGGCGGCTCGGGGTCACAGCGATTTATCATGCGGCATGAACAGCACACCACCCGACCCGACATCCGAGCCCGCTCACCGTCGATTCTGGCTGATTCTGGCCCTTGTGCTGATGCTGATCGGCTGGTGGGTTTATGCCACGCAGCGCCAGGCGCCAGAGGTACCTGGCGCTGCCGCAACCGCGCCCTTGCCAGCAGGTAGCGAGGTGGCGGTGTTTGCCGGCGGATGTTTCTGGTGCACCGAGGCCGACTTCGACAAAGTGCCGGGGGTGCTGGCCACTACCTCGGGCTACACCGGCGGCAAAACGGCCAACCCAAGCTACGCCGAAGTGTCTAGTCACACCACCGGCCATGCCGAGGCCTTGCAGGTGATCTTTGACCCCAGCCAGGTGAGCTACCGGCAACTGGTGGACTATTTCTGGCGCACCATTGACCCCACCGTGAAAGACCGCCAGTTTTGCGACATTGGCTCGCCCTACCGCACCGCGATTTTTGCAACCAGCCCTGAGCAACTGCAAGTGGCTCTGGCCTCACGCGCGGCGCTGGAAACGACCAAACCCTTCCCCGAGCCCCTCGTGACGCAGTTGCTGATGGCCGACGACTTTTACCCGGCCGAGGCCGAGCATCAGAACTATCACCAGAACAACCCGGTGCGCTACGATTTTTACCGCAAGGGTTGCGGCCGCGATGCGCGCCTGGCGCAACTGTGGGGTGACCAAGCCAAGGCCAGACCCTGACCCCGCGTCTTGCGGCTTCAGGTTTCCTTGGAAATCTTGATGCTGGGGAACTTGCTGGAGAAGTCCTTGTTCTTGGCGGCAATCGACAGCGCCACCTTGCGCGCCACGGCCTTGTACAGTCCGGCCACCTCGCTGTCGGGGTCGGACACCACGGTGGGTTTGCCGTTGTCGGCTTGCAGGCGAATCTGCATGTTGAGCGGCAGGGCACCCAGGTAGTCCATGTTGTATTCCGCGGCCATATTTTTGCCGCCATCGGCGCCAAAAATATGTTCCACATGGCCACAGTTGCTGCACACGTGCACTGCCATGTTTTCCACGATGCCCAAAATCGGCACACCCACTTTTTCAAACATCTTGATGCCTTTTTTGGCATCGAGCAGGGCAATGTCCTGCGGCGTGGTGACGATCACGGCGCCGGTCATGGGCACGCGCTGGCTCAGGGTGAGCTGAATGTCGCCGGTGCCCGGCGGCATGTCGACGATCAAATAGTCAAGGTCTTTCCAGTTGGTCTGGCGCAGCAACTGCTCCAGCGCCTGCGTGGCCATGGGGCCGCGCCAGATCATGGCTTCGTCCTGCGCCACCAAAAAACCGATCGACATCACCTGCACGCCGTAGTTCTCCATGGGCTCCATGGTCTGGCCGTCTTCGCTCTCGGGCTTGCCCACAATACCCATCATCATCGGCAGGCTCGGGCCATAAATATCGGCATCCAGAATGCCGACATTGGCGCCTTCTGCCGCCAGCGCCAGCGCCAGATTGACGGCCGTGGTGCTCTTGCCCACGCCGCCCTTGCCCGAGGCCACCGCCACGATGTTCTTCACCTTGGGCAGCAAGGCCACACCGCGCTGCACTGCGTGCGCCGTGATGTTGGTGGTGATGTTGACCGACACATTGACCACGCCGGCCACGCTTTTAACGGCCGCAATCAGGTCTTTGCGAAAGCCCGGAATCTGGCTCTTGGCCGGGTAGCCCAGCGTCACATCGAAGGCCACATCGCCGTCGGTCACGGTCAAATTCTTGATGCATTTGCTGGACACAAAATCGCGCCCGGTATTGGGGTCTATGACGCCTTTGAGGGCATCTAACACTGTCTGCTCAACTACTGCCATTTGGTTCTCCTAAGGGGGCTCTAGTCTAGCCAAGATAAGCTTGACCTTATTGAACCGGGCAAATCAGGGTTTACCCGTGTTGGCACTGACGCCAGACGTACCAATAGGGCTCAGGTCCAAACACAAGCGCGTTGACTAAAATCATCGCTTGCCAAGAAAGTGAACCCCATGCCCCGTCAACTGTTCGTCACCACCGCCCTGCCCTACGCCAACGGTAATTTCCACATCGGCCACATCATGGAGTACATCCAGGCCGACATCTGGGTGCGGCACCAGCGCATGCGTGGCACGGCGGTCGATTTTGTCTGTGCCGACGACACCCACGGCGCGCCGATCATGATTGCCGCCGAAAAAGCCGGGCTCACGCCGCAGCAATTTGTTGCCAACATCGCTGCCGGACGCAAGCCCTACCTGGACGGTTTTCACATCGGCTTCGACAACTGGCACAGCACCGATGCCCCGGAAAACCACGAATTGGCGCGCCAGATCTACCGCGACCTGCGCGACAACAAGGACGGCTCGCTGATCGAATCGCGCACCATCGAACAGTTTTTCGACCCCGACAAGGGCATGTTCCTGCCCGACCGCTTCATCAAGGGCGAGTGCCCCAAGTGCCACGCCAAGGACCAGTACGGCGACAACTGCGAGCAATGCGGCGCGGTCTATGCGCCCACCGACCTGATCAATCCCTATTCGGCGCTCTCAGGCGCCAAGCCCGAACTGCGCAACTCGGTGCATTTTTTCTTCAAGCTCTCCGACCCGCGCTGCGTTGGGTTCCTGCAGCAATGGACGCAGGACGGCAAGTTGCAGCCCGAAGTGGCCAACAAGATCAAGGAATGGTTCACCGTGCGCAGCAACCCGGACGGGTCAAGTAGCGAAGGCCTGGGCGACTGGGACATCAGCCGTGACGCGCCCTACTTCGGCATCGAGATCCCGGACGCGCCGGGCAAATACTTTTACGTCTGGCTCGACGCCCCTATCGGCTACCTGGCCTCGCTTAAAAACCTGCTCGGCCAGCGCGGCCAGGACTACGACGCCTACATGGCCAACCCGGCGCTGGAGCAGTACCACTTCATCGGCAAGGACATCGTGACCTTTCACACGCTGTTCTTCCCGGCCTGTCTGCATTTCAGCGGCCGCAAGACGCCCGACAACATCTTCGTGCACGGCTTCCTGACCGTGAACAACGGCGAGAAGATGAGCAAAAGCCGCGGCACCGGCCTGGATCCGCTCAAGTACCTGAGCCTGGGCATGAACCCCGAATGGCTGCGCTACTACCTGGCGGCCAAGCTGAGCGCCCGCAACGAAGACATCGACTTCAACGCCGACGACTTCATGGCCCGCGTCAACAGCGACCTGATTGGCAAGTACATCAACATCGCGTCACGCGCTGCCGGTTTCATCAGCAAGCGCTTCGGCGGCCAGTTGGGTGAGGTGTCGGAGGATGGCGCGGCGCTGCTGCACCAGTTGCGCAGCGAAGTCGGCGCCATGGAGCAGCTCTACGAGGCCCGCGACTACGCCAAGGCGCTGCGCGAAACCATGCTGCTGGCCGACAAGGTAAACGCCTATGTGGACGCCAACAAGCCCTGGGACCTGGCCAAGAAACCCGACCAGGAAGCGCGCCTGCAGGATGTTTGCACGGTGTGTATCAAGGCCTTCCGCATTCTGACCTGCTACCTCAAGCCCGTTCTGCCGGCATTGGCGACACAGGTGGAAGCGTTCCTGAACATCGAGCCGCTGAGTTACGCCAACATTGCCCAGCCCATGCCAGCCGGCCATGTGATCGACACCTACCAACACCTGATGCAGCGCGTCGACATCAAGCAACTCGAAGCCCTGTTCGAGGCACCCGAGCCGGCTGCGGCGGCGCAAGAAATCGCCCATCCGGGCGGCGAGGCCATCGCTCCGACCATCGGCATTGACGACTTTTCCAAAATCGACTTGCGTATTGCCAAGATCGTCAACTGCCAGGCGGTTGCGGGTTCGACCAAACTGCTGCAATTGACGCTCGACGTGGGCGAGCTTGACGAAACCGGCGAGCCCCGCCTGCGCAACGTCTTTTCAGGCATTGCCAGCATGTACAAGCCCGAAGACCTCGCCGGCAAACTCACCGTGATGGTTGCCAACCTGGCGCCACGCAAAATGAAGTTCGGCTTGTCAGAAGGCATGGTGCTGGCCGCCAGCCACGCCAACGAAAAGGCGCAGCCCGGCATCTATGTGCTGGAGCCCTTTGCCGGCGCCCAGCCGGGCATGCGGGTGCACTGAGCCCCTGGCCATTCTGTTGCTGGTCTGGCATCCCATGCCTTGCCGCCCCGGCAGAACTGACAGACAAGGGGCGGGTTGGTCACTCAAGCCACTTGCAAATGGTGCGTCACCAGCTTGAAGTCGGGATCTTCGGGGAACGGTTTGACGGCAAAGCCCAGGCCCCTCATGAGCTTGAGCATGTTGGGGTTGTTGGCCAGCACCAGGCCCTCGATCTCGGTCAGGCCTTTTTCGCGGGCAAAGTCCATGATCGACAGCATCAGGCGCGAGCCCAGGCCGCGGCCCTTGAACTCGTCGGCCACCACCAGCGAGAACTCGCAGGTGCTGCGGTCGGGGTTGGTGATATAGCGCGACACGCCGACGATGCGCGTGCTCTCCACGGTATTGCCCTGCGCATCGGTGCTTTCTTCGGTGACGAGCGCCACCAGCGCCATCTCGCGGTCGTAATCGATCAGCGTGAAGCGCGACAGCATGGTTGCAGGCAACTCCTGCATGCTCGAGACAAAGCGGAAGTAGCGGCTTTCGGGCGACAGGCCGCGGACAAATTCCTGCAGCATGTTGGCATCGTCGGGGTGCACCGGGCGCACGATGTATTCGCCGCCGCCGGCCAGCATGCACAGCTGCTCGTGCTGTGCCGGATACGGCAGGATGGCCAGGTGGTTGTAGTGGCGCACCGATGGCGCCGTGTTATCCACCACGATGCGCGCATCCACGGCCAGCGCACCCGATTCATCGACGATGATGGGGTTGATGTCCATCTCGCGCAGTTGCGGCAACTCGCACACCATTTCCGACACACGCAGCAAAATCTGCTCCAGCGCCTCCATGTTGACCGCGGGCGCGCCACGCCAAACGCCCAAGGTTTCGGCCACGCGCGAGCGCTCGATCAGGCGGCGCGCCAGGAACTGGTTCAGCGGCGGCAACTCCATGGTGCGGTCGTTGATGAGTTCGATCATGGTGCCGCCGGCGCCAAAGGCAATCACCGGACCAAAGGGCTCATCGGTCACCAGGCCCACGCACACCTCGCGGCCGCGCTTGAGGTTGGCCATGTTCTGGATCGTCACGCCGTTGATGCGGGCATTGGGCTGCAACTTGGTGACCGCCTGGATCATGTCCAGGTAGGTGTCGCGCACGCTGGTGGCGTTCAGGATGTTGAGCGCCACGCCCTGCACGTCCGACTTGTGGCTGATGTCGGGCGAGTCGATCTTGAGCGCCACAGGAAAACCCAACTGGGTGGCGATCATGATGGCTTCGTTGGCGCTGCGCGCCAAAATGGTTCGGGTGACCGGGATATGAAAAGCCGCCAGCAGCGCCTTGGATTCCATCTCGGTGAGCACCTTGCGGCGCTCGGCCAGCACGCTCTCGATCAGCAGACGCGCCCCTTCAATGTCGGGATTGGCCAGGTCGGACAGCGGCGGCGGCGTTTGCTGCAGCAGCTGCTGGTTTTGGTAAAACGAGGCGATGTTGCCAAAGGCGCCCACCGCCGCCTCGGGGGTGCGAAAGGTGGGAATGGCTGCATCGTTCAATATTTTGCGGGCATTGCCCACCGAGGCATCGCCCATCCAGCAGGTCAGCAGGGGCTTGCTGACATGGCGGTTGAAGTCGGCAATGGCGCCAGCCAGCGCATCACCATCAGCGCCCATCTTGGGCGAGTAAATGGCCAAAATACCATCAATCTGCGGCGCTTTGTTCAGGGCGTCAATGGCGGCGCGGTATTGCTCAGGGCCGGCGTCTTCCGACACGTCGATCAAATCGGTCAGGGTGGCCAGCGGCGGCATTTGGGGCGCCAGCGCCTGCGCCTGCTCGGGGGTCAGGCGCCCCAGTTCCAGATTGATTTCACTCACCCAGTCAGCGGCCAGCACGCCCGGACCTCCCCCATTGGTGACAATGGCCAGGCGCTTGCCCACCGGCTTGTAGCGCGAAGCCAGGCATTTGGCCGCCGAAAACAGCGCCACGAACGAGCGCACCCGCACCGCGCCGGCACGCCGCAGCGCGGCATCGAACACGTCGTCGGTGCCAACGATGGTGCCCGAATGGGTCAGCGCCGCACGGTTGCCGGCCGGCTTGCGACCGGCCTTGAGCACCACCACCGGCTTGGCATTGGCTGCCGCGCGCAACGCGCTCATGAAGCGCCGCGCGTTGGTGATGCCTTCCAGGTAGATCACGATGCTGTGCGTTTTGGCGTCCGAGGCCAGAAAATCCAGTACCTGGGCAATATCCACCGCGGTATTGGGGCCAAGCGACACCACCGTGGAAAACCCCACCGCATTCTTTTTGGCCCAGTCCAGAATCGACGAGGTCAGCGCCCCCGACTGCGATATCAGCGCCAGCGGCCCGGGCGTTGCCAAGTCCCCCGCCACACTGGCGTTGAGCTGCAGGTGCGGCCGCTGAAAGCCCAGGCTGTTGGGGCCCAGCAGGTAAATGCCATCGCGGGTGGCCATTTTGTGAAGCTCGGCTGCCAGCGCGGCATCGATGCCGGAGGAAATCACCAGGGCGGAACGGCATTTGATGCGTCCGGCCAGTTCCAAAGCGGCGGCCACTTCGGCGGCTGGCAAGGCAATGATGGCCAGGTCGGCATGGACAGCGGCCAGGTCGGCCAGAGTGCCACTGGCATGAATGTCCAGAAAAAGCAGTTGACCAGAAAAGCGTTGGTCCGTGATGGCTTGGTGCAGCGCGCGCGCCTGCGGCGTGAGTGAAGCGACATCTTCCGGCTTGCCCGCAAACACCACGATCACGGCGGGCGAAAACAAAGAACTCAAAAAATGCTTATCCATGAAACCACCTATTGACAATTAATCCGAGCTGATGAAGCAATAGCGCAGAGCTTACCCTGATTGGAGCGCAATTTTTTGACTTGGCGCACGATATACGCAAGCAGCCGCGCCACTTTATGCCACATTGCAGCGGCTGGTTCAGCCCGAACCCACTTGCCGCGAAAATAGTATCAACATGAGCACTCCCAGGCCTGCCACCCTCCGCCGCATTGCGCATCTGGACATGGATGCCTTTTACGCATCCGTGGAACTGCTGCGCTACCCGCAACTCAAGGGCTTGCCGGTCGTGATCGGTGGCGGGCGCAGGCCGCAGGATGAAGACCTGAAAGCGGCCCAGGGCGAGCGGGCGCCGCACCACATTCCGCTCGCTGAGTTCCCACGGCTGCAAGGCTACAGCGGGCGCGGCGTGATTACCACGGCCACCTATGCGGCGCGCCAGTTTGGCGTGGGCTCGGCCATGGGGCTGATGAAAGCCGCCAAACTTTGCCCCGATGCGATTTTGCTGCCGGTGGACTTTGCCGCCTACCGGCACTACTCACATGCGTTCAAAACCATCATCCAGGAGATTGCGCCGCTAATGGAAGACCGCGGCATTGACGAGGTGTACATCGACTTCACGCAGGTGCCGGGGGGCCAGCGCGAAGGTGGTCGCGTGCTGGCGAGGCTGATCCAGAAAAGCATTTTTGACGCCACCGGGCTGACCTGCTCGGTGGGTGTAGCGCCCAACAAGCTGCTGGCCAAGATGGCCAGCGAGTTCAACAAGCCAAACGGCATCGCCATCGTTTTCGAAAACGATTTACAGGCCAAAATCTGGCCGCTGGCGTGCCGCAAGATCAACGGCATTGGTCCCAGGGCGGATGAAAAATTGCAACAGCTCGGCATCCGCACCATCGGCGAGCTGGCACAACAGGATGTGGGCTGGTTGATCGACCACTTCGGCCAGAAAACCGGTGCCTGGATGTTCGACGCCGCGCACGGCATTGACCCCCGCCCCGTGGTGCTGGAGAGCGCGCCGGTGTCCATCAGCCGTGAAACCACCTTCGAGCGCGACCTGCACGCGGTGCGTGACAAGGCCGAGTTGGGCGCCATCTTCACCCGGCTGTGCGCGCAGGTGGCGCAAGACCTGGTGCGCCAGGGCTATGTGGGTAAAACCATTGGCATCAAGCTGCGCTATGACAACTTCAAAAGCGTCACGCGCGACATGACGCTGCCCGACTACACCTTTGATGCAGCCACGATTCGCCACCATGCCGGGCTGTGCCTCAAGCGGGCGCCCCTGCAGCAGCGCCTGCGGCTGCTGGGCGTGCGCGTGGGCTCGCTGATGACGGCGGCTGAGCACCTGGACTGGCTCAAGCACAAAGCGCCGCAGCCGATGGCCGCCGTGCAAACGGCGATGGATCTGGCGCCACCCGATGCGCCATAATTTGCACCCTTGATCGCCGCCGTTTGGTGCCTGCTTGTTGGCTGCTGGACGTATCCAACGCCACCGTTTCAGCCATGCACCGAACTGTTTTCTCCACCCCCGTCGTCAACACCTTGCTGCGCACGCTGTCCGTGGCTTACCTCAAACTGGCAGGCTGGCAAGTACAGGGCGCCTTGCCCGCGCAGGCGCAAAAAAGCGTGCTGATTGCCGCACCCCACACCAGCAACTGGGACCTGCCCTATACCCTGATGGTGGCCTTTGCGCTGCGCCTGAACATCTACTGGATCGGCAAGGCCAGCTTGTTCCGCTTTCCGTACGGGCCGCTGATGCGCTGGCTGGGCGGCATTGCAGTGGACCGCAGCAAGAGCAACAACCTGGTGCTGGCGTCGGCGCAGGCCATTCAGGCCGCAGACGGCGCGCTGCAACTGATCGTGCCGCCCGAGGGCACACGCAGCAAAACACGCTACTGGAAAACCGGCTTCTATCACATTGCCGTCACCGCGCAGGTGCCGATCGTGATGGCCTACATGGACTACCAGCGCAAGCTCAGCGGCCTGGGGCCGGTGTTTGTGCCAACGGGTAATTTAGAAGCCGACATGCAGCAAATCAAAGCGTTTTACGCGCCTTTCAAAGGTCGGAATGCGGGCCAATTCGAGGCCGATTAGCGTTCGACGGCCAGCAGTTAGCGCCTTGCCGCCCGGTCGATCTCGGCGCGCAGCTCGGCATAGTTCAGCGTCACCGGAAACTGCGGGAACTCGTCGATCACGTTTTGTGGCGGATGAAACAAAATGCCGGCGTTGGCCTCGGCCAGCATGGCCGTGTCGTTGTAGGAGTCGCCAGCGGCGATCACTTTGAACTGCAACTCGCGGAAACGCTGCACCGCTTCCTTTTTCTGGTTCGGCATGCGCAGGTGGTAGTTCACCAGAAAACCATCGGCGTCGGCTTCGAGCTTGTGGCAAAACAGCACCGGCATGTTGAGTTGCGCCATCAGCGGCATGGCGAACTCGTAAAAGGTGTCCGACAGGATGATGACCTGGTAGTCACGCCGCAGCGCATCCAGAAAGTCGCGCGCTCCGGCCATCGGCCCCATGTCCGAGATCACTTTTTGAATGTCAGGCAGGCCGAGCTGGTGGGTCTTGAGCAACGCCAGCCGATAGGTCATCAGCTTGTCGTAGTCGGGCTCGTCACGGGTGGTGCGCGAAAGCTCCGGGATGCCGGTGCGCTTGGCAAATTCGATCCAGATTTCGGGAACAAGAACACCTTCGAGGTCAAGACAAACAAGCTGCACTGAAATTCTCCGTAAATTGGTAACCAATGGCGGGCATGTTAACGTGAAAGAGCGGTGCCCAGCGCCTCAGGCGCTGCCCTCGTCCAGCGTGGCTTCCTCCAGGTGGCGGGTATCGCCCCAACCCACCAGCGTCAGGCCCTCGGTGGTCCAGAGCAGGCGGTTGATGGCGGCATTTCCCAGATGCCAGCTGCGTGGGGCCTGCAGCTCCTGACCGGTGGCCAGCCGGTACAGCACATCCAGAACGCCGCCGTGCGCCACCAGCACCACCTGGCCGCCAACGTGCTGCCGGGCCAGGGCGTCCACGGTGGCAGTGATGCGCTCGCGCAGGGCCAGCAGCGATTCGCCTCCGGGCGGCGCCCAGTCGGGCTCACGCTTGCGCCAGCGCAGCGCGTCTTCGGGCCAGCGGGATTCAAGCTCAGCGTAGGTGCTGCCTTCAAAGCTGCCAAAGCTGCGTTCGCGCAAATTCTGGCTAGCAACCAGGGGCGCCGCCGTGGTTTGCGCAATGGCTCTGGCGGTATGCCAGGCGCGCAGCAGGTCGCTGGCATAAATGGCGTCAACGGGCTCGTCGGCCAGCGCGCGCGCAACTTGCGCCGCCTGCCAGAGGCCTTTGGGATTGAGCGCAATGTCCAGATGCCCCTGCAGGCGGGTGTCCACGTTCCAGGCGGTTTCACCATGGCGGATGGCGATGATGCGGGTGAGTTGCATAGTCTGATATTTTGCGGGACAGACCGCAGCTACACGCAGTGAGCCAGCTCTGTCCTCAACTGATTAACCGGAAACAACCCACCCCGGCTGCCGACGCTGATGGCACCGCTGCCAAACACCCAGCCCATTCCCCAGCCGATGCCCACACCGCCTTGATTGACCTTGTTTTCCTGTCGCTCCACAGCCGTGACATGCACAGTCAATGGGGCATTATTCTGGCGCCTGAGACCCACTTTGCCGAGCACCAAAGTCATGATTTTTCTCCAGCTCAGAACTGCATCACCTGCACACCCGCCACGCCGGGCAGCGGAAAATCTTCCTCGTCGAAGACCTTGTCGCCGTCAACATCGGCCTGTCCCGTGATTTTGATGTTTTTGAAGTCGTAGCGATTGACATCCATCAAATGCGAGGGCACCACGTTTTGCAGCGCGGTGAACATGGTCTCGGTGCGCCCCGGGTACTGTTTTTCCCAGTCCCGCAGCATCTGGCCAATAAGCTGACGCTGCAGGTTTTCCTGGCTGCCGCACAGGCTGCACGGAATGATCGGGAACTGGCGGTGCGCGGCCCATCTTGTGAGGTCTTTCTCTGCCACATTGGCCAGCGGCCGGATCACGATGTGGCCGCCGTCGTCGCTCACCAATTTGGGTGGCATGCCCTTGAGCTTGCCGCCAAAAAACATGTTGAGAAAGAAGGTCGCCAGCATGTCGTCGCGGTGGTGGCCAAGGGCAATTTTGGTGATCTTGAGCTCGTCGGCCACCCGGTACAAAATGCCGCGCCGCAGACGGCTGCACAGGCTGCACATGGTCTTGCCCTCGGGCACCACTTTCTTGACGATGCTGTAGGTGTCCTGCGTCTCAATGTGGTATTCAATGCCCAGTTTGGCCAGGTATTCGGGCAGGATATGCGCCGGAAAGCCGGGTTGTTTCTGGTCGAGGTTGACGGCAATGATCTCGAAATTGATCGGCGCGCGCTTTTGCAATTTAAGCAGGATGTCGAGCAGTCCGTAGCTGTCCTTGCCGCCGCTCACGCACACCATGACACGGTCGCCTTCCTCGATCATGTTGAAGTCAATGATGGCTTGGCCGACCTGGCGGCACAGGCGTTTTTCGAGCTTATGGATTTCTCGCTCGATTTTCGGCTCGCGCGGCGCCGGGGCATCCTGGGCTTCGCTTTCTGTCCAGAGGGCATTCATGGCGTCAATCCTTGTTCCACTGGCCGGTTTCGACCCGGATGGCAACTTCGCAATCGGCAAAAATCTCCAGCTTGGCAATCTTGACGCGCACACCCTTGACGTTGGGCAACTGCATGAGCCGGTTGGCCAGCTTGCCGATCAGCGTCTCGAGCAGGTTGACGTGCTCCGCGGTGCATTCGTCGATGATGATCTTGCGCACCTTGCGGTAGTCCAGCACGTGCATGATGTCGTCGTCCGCAGGCAGCAGCGGCTGGTGTCCCAGGCTCAGTTCGGCATCGACCTGGATCGGTTGCGGCGCGGTTTTTTCGGTTTCCAGGATGCCCAAATTGGCGTCGAAACGCAGGCCGGTCAGCGTCAGGGTTTGCTGGCCCAGCATGTGGGATGAGGTGTACGTAAGAGTTGTCATGAACAGTCTGGCAGAAATGAGTCGAAAATTGAGATACAGCGCGAATGGCAGGATCAAGTTGGGCAGCAAGCCTGGAAATCACAGCAGCGAAAAATCGCGCTCGAATTTCATCAGGTGCTGGCCGCCATCGACCAGCAGCGTGGTGCCGGTGATGGACTGGTTTTCCAGGGCAAAGGCCACGGTGGCCGCCACGTCCGCAGCCGTCGAGGAGCGGCCCAGCGGCGACAGTTTGTGCAGCGCCTCGAATTTTTCCGGCGTCAGCATGTGGCTGGTCAGCGTCAGGCCTGGGGCCACGCCCACCACCCGCACCCGCGGCGCCAGCGCCAGCGCCAGCATGGTGTTGGCTGACTCCAGCGCGGCCTTGGACAGCGTGTAGCTGATGAAGTCGGGGTTGGGGTTCCACAGCTTTTGATCGAGCAGGTTCACCACCGCGCCCTCGGCCTCGGGGCGTGTTTGCAGGTGTGCGTGCAGCGCCTGGCTCAGCAAAATGGCGGCCCCCGTGTTGGCGCGCATGTGCTTTTCCATGGCGGCAAAGCTGAAGGTTTCGGGGGTGTCGTGCTCAAAAGTGGACGCACTGTTGACGATGGCATCGACATGGCCGAGTTCTTCCACCACCCTGGGCAGCAGGTTGCGTACCGCCGTTTCATTGGCCAGGTTGGCGCGAAAAGAGGCGCTGGCCCCAGCCAGCCTGGCGCAATCGGCGACCGTTTTGCGCGCATCCTCGACCGAATCGCGGTAATGCACGGCCACCCGCCAGCCCGCGCGGGCCAGTGCCAGGGCGATCTCGCGGCCTAGTCGTTTGGCCGCGCCGGTGACCAAAACGGTACGCTGCTTGGGTGCTGGGAACAGGGGTGACGTGACAGGGTGAGACATTCGGGGACAATTCCAGGCTATGACAAGTCCCCACAGTTTAACGAGCGAGCTCGCGCGCCACATCGCCGGGGCGATTTGTGCGGCCGGCGGCTGGATCGGCTTCGATGTCTTCATGGACCAAGCGCTGTACACCCCCGGCCTGGGTTACTACGCCCATGGCAGTAGCCAATTCGGCGCCTTGCCCTACGCCGTGCAGGACGGCACGCGCGTGGCGGGCAGCGACTTTGTGACCTCGCCCGGCATCACGCCGTTGTTCGGCTGGACTCTGGCACTGCAGGTGGCGCAGGCGCTGGAAGTGACGGGAACGCAGGAGGTGTGGGAGTTTGGCGCCGGCTCGGGCGCGCTGGCGCTGCAGATTTTGCAGGCCCTGCAGGCCCAGGGCAAGCCCTTGCCGCGCTACACCATCGTCGATATATCCAGCAGCCTGCGGGCGCGCCAGCAAGCCACGCTGGCCGCCTTTGCCGGGCAGGTGCGCTGGGTCGATGCGCTGCCCGACGACTTGCATGGCGTGGTGCTGGGCAATGAGGTGCTCGACGCCATGCCGGTCAAATTGCTGGCGCGGGTGAACGGCGTTTGGCATGAGCGCGGCGTGGTGCTGGGCGCGGCGGACAGCGACGGCACGCCCACTTTTGCGTGGTTCGACCGGCCCACCGATCTGCGCCCGCCGCTGGCGCCCGAAGGCGCGCACGACTACCTGACCGAAATCCACCCGCAAGGCGAATCCTTTGTTCGCACCCTCGGCAGCAAACTCGCGCGCGGCGCGGTCTTTCTGATCGACTACGGTTTTCCGGCGGCCGAGTACTACCACCCACAGCGCCACATGGGCACCGTGATGTGCCACCAGGCGCACCAGATGGACACCGACCCGCTGGCCCTTGTCGGCCAGAAAGACATCACCGCCCACGTCAACTTTACCGGCATCGCGCTGGCGGGCAACGAGGCCGGCCTGGGCGTGCTGGGCTACTGCAACCAGGGCCGCTTTTTGATGAACTGCGGCTTGCTGCAGCAGATGGAAAGCGCTGACCTGCCGACCCGGGTGATGGCGCAAAAACTGATCATGGAGCACGAAATGGGCGAACTTTTCAAGGTGATCGGCTTCTACCAGGGCGAGCCTTGGCAGGCGCTGGGTTTTGCGCATGGCGACAAAACACACACCCTCTGATACCCCTTAATCAAGGCATAAAACATGTTCCGCTGGCTCATTGTTGTCTTTCTGGCCCTGGTGCTGCTCAACGGACTCACACCCTGGCTGCAGCGCCTGGGCTTTGGCAGGCTGCCGGGTGACTTTCGCTTCAAGGTTTTTGGCAGGGAATTTTTCGTCCCGCTCACCACCACCATCATTTTGAGCATGGTGGCGGCGGCCATTGCCAAATTCGTTTGAGTCCGGTGCTTGAATTCCTGCCAGGTGCGGCCATCTGAAGACCTGAAAGGATTTGCCATGACTGACTCCCTGCACATTGTTTGCCCTCACTGTCACACCACCAACCGCGTCGGCCGCGCCAATCTGGGCAGCGCGCCAGATTGCGGCAACTGCCACAAACCGCTGTTTACCGCGCATCCGGTGATGCTCGACGAAGCCAGCTTTGCACGCCACATCCAGCGCAACCAGATCCCGGTGCTGGTTGATTTTTGGGCGCCCTGGTGCGGCCCCTGCCGCCAGATGGCACCGGCGTTTGAGCAGGCAGCCGCCCAGTTGGAGCCGGCGGTTCGTCTGGCCAAGGTGGACACCGAGGCCGAGCAAAATTTGGGCGCCCGTTTCAACATTCGCAGCATTCCCACGCTGGCCCTGTTTGTCGGCGGGCGCGAGGTGGCGCGCCAGGCCGGCGCCATGGGCGCGGCCGACATCGTGCGCTGGGCGCAGCAGCATATGCCGCGTACTTGAAGCAGGGCCCAGCTCTCCGGGGGCGGCTTCATTTCTTGACGCCATCGCCCAAACTGTTGAGCAGGCTGAGCTGGACAGCCCCATGAGACAGCTTTTGCGGCTTACCATTTCGTTTTGGGATTACCATTTGTGTTTAGTCAATGTCCAAGGCATGGAGACAAACAATGCAGAGCGCCAAAGAGCACTGGGAAAAGGTTTACCAGACCAAGCAGCCGGATGCGGTGAGCTGGTTTCAGGAGCACGCAACGCGGTCACTTGAACTCATCCGTTCGGTTGGAACACCGTTGGACGCCAACATGATTGATGTCGGTGGCGGTGCATCGACACTGGTTGATGATCTGTTGCGCAACGGCTTCAAGAACATATCCGTGTTGGATTTGTCGGCAAGTGCCTTGGATGTTGCTCACAATCGGCTGGGCACCCAAGGGGACAGCGTTACATGGATTTCAGGGGATATTTGTGTTGCAAATCTGCCAGACCAAACGTATGACATTTGGCATGACCGCGCCGTTTTCCACTTTTTAACCGACCCAGCTGACCGCGCCGCGTATGTTCAGCAGGTCATGAAGTCGGTGAAACCCGGCGGACATGTGATCGTTGCGACCTTCGCGCCCGATGGCCCTGAGCAATGCAGTGGGCTGCCAGTGGCACGCTACGCGCCTGGCCAGCTTCACCAAGAGTTCGGGCCTTCGTTTGAGCTGCTTGAACACATGAGCGAAGAACACAAAACCCCTTGGGGCTCGGTTCAACACTTCGTTTACTGTCATTGCTTAAAGCCACATTGAACGGCCGCTTCAGGCCGGCCAACTTCATTGCCCACACAACAGCCTTCAGCGTTGAATTCAAGGTCAGAAGCGGTCAACGACGAGCAGGTCGGCTCATTTTCAGTGGCTTTACAGGGCATTGATATCGAAATAGCCGGACGCCATCCGTAAAACCCTATATTCAAAACTTAAGTTCTCGTGTAAATTCGGTGAAATTTTTTGGAATCTACATGAAACTCATCAACTATTTATTTACTGTCGTCTTGGCGATTTCGAGCTTCTCGTCAATGGCGCAACAAACATTGTTAGGTGTTAATGGCGGCGGAGAGGGCTCTTCGTCGCCGGGCGCGGTGGTGTCAATCGACCCCGCAACTGCTGCTGTGACCGTGCTCGCCACTCCCTTGGAGGGAGCGGGCCTGACGGGAGTGTCTGCCAACTCGCAGGGCAAGGTATTTGCGGTGTCTGGTAGTGCTGGTGGCCCAAACGGTCCGCGGCTCCTTGAGATCAATCCGACCACCGGAGCGCTGATCGCCGACGTTGGGCGTCTCCAGACGGCCGGCGGTAACGACTGTTATATCGGGGACTTGAGCTTCCAGCCCGGCACTGACGTGCTTTTTGGAATTTTGGGAAATCAGGGTACGTCACCGCGCTGTGGAATCCTGAATGACTCATCGGTTGGCGGGTACCTGCTCACGATTGACACAACCACTGCTCAGGTGACCGTGATCGGGCGTGATGAGACATTGGGCAATTCGAACGGTGGACTGGCCTTTGCGCCAAACGGAACTCTGTATTTCACACCATGCTGGGACAACCCCGGCGTGATTCAGACGTTGAATCCCGCAACCGCCGCCGTCATCACGAACGTGGCGCTCGCCGATAGTTCCTGTTACATGGGGCTAGGCGTGCGATCTGATGGCGTTATTTTTGGCAGCTACGACAACGAAAATAGCGACAAAAGCATCTATACGATCAATCCTGTATCAGGCGTTCGCGTGCTGGTCGGATCGACGGAGAGCAATCTGGTTCATGATCTGGTCTTCATCGGAGACGCTGCGCCGGCGGTTCCTCATTCAATTCCAACCATTTCCGAATGGGGAATACTTGCATTGAGTGCATTGATGGCGCTGATGGGTGTGGCCAGGATGCGGCGTCGGACGCAGCGCTAATCGCGCCCCGAGTCTCCAGAAGCACTAAGGATTCGTAAAGCAAAACAGAGGTCAGCACCTTCGTGGGAGTGACCTGCGTCCCACGCCCGCGTTTGAGAACCGGCGCACCCAGCATGTCCTCAGTCCACGCTGGATTGCCCGGGTCGTTGGCCCTAGCCAAGGTTTTCTTTGGCAACTTGGCGATAGTGGCGAGCTTCATGTTTTTCTGCCTTTCGCGGTGATATCACGCGAGGCCCTTGCGGGCGCTCGGTGTAAACCATCACGACCACGTCTGTCGCAAAAAGACTGAGGCAAACCAGGCATTACTCGCCATAGCCTTGTCGCTCGTCTTCGCGGATCACCGTGAAGTGGTCCCAGGTTGCATCGCATCCAACGAAGTCAAGCCGGTGATTCTTGATGTTCAGTTTGCGCTTTGGTTCGTCCCGTCTGAGCATGCCTTGTTGTATCTACAAAATAATGAAATGCAAGGCGCATAGACTCGGAAGCAGACTCGCCAGCTTTCTGAGGGGCTGGCACTGGTGGCGCAGAAGGTCTCTCCCTCGCACCGCCTGAAATCGAATGTGACCTGCAAAGCGGCATCATCGGTGTAGTCTCACTCGCCCAGCGGGATTGACTGCCAGGGTCGTACCAGAAATGCCCGGCAATCGTTGGCAGGTTGGAAAATGGCCGGGATGCCATTGTGAAATATCAATGGTCAGTGCGTTCCATGACCGGCTTCGGTTGACCACTGTCAACCTCGAACAGGAAAACTGAATTTCGTCCCGCGTCTTTGGCACTGTACATGGCCTGATCTGCCCGTTTCAGGATTTCGTCCTGGCTGATGTCATGACTTACGAACACCACCAAGCCGATGCTTGCTGTGCAATGGTGCTCGACCACCGCATGACCATCCTCGGAAGTGTTCAATTGATAAACCTTTGACAAGGTATTCCGAATTTTCTCAGCAACTCCCAACGCCTGAGACACCGAAGTGGCCTGGTCAAAAGCCAGTTCACTGAGCATCACCACAAACTCGTCGCCACCGTAGCGCGCAATTGTGTCGCTTTCCCGCACACAATCAGTCAAACGCCGCGCCACCTCAATCAGCAACAAGTCTCCCGCCTCATGCCCGTGGGCATCATTGAGCGGTTTGAAATTGTCCAGATCCAAAAACATCAGCGCCGCATAACAGCCACTGCGCTTGCTGGCTAACAGCACCTGACTCAAGCGATCGTGCAGCAATCTGCGGTTGGGCAAATTGGTGAGTGCATCGTGAAATGCAAGTTGGTGAACTTGCGCTTCCATTAACTTGCGTGTGCTGATGTCACGGGTGACCGCCAACTGCACTGTCTCGCCCTGCATTTGCATTGGGACTGCATGTGTTTCCAGCCAGTGCCGCCTTCCTGTTAGGCCGATCACCTCAAACTCCATCAGCAAAGATTCACCCGCAAGCACTCGCTGGTGCATGTCGGCATAGGCTTGGCGGAATTCGGGGGCAATGATGTTCAGCACAGGGATGTCCTTGACTTGGGCGAAAGAACTCGCCTCGATCATCTTCAGGCCAGCAGGGTTCATCTGAATCAACAGCCCCTGTGCATTTACGACCTTGATACATTCCGGTTCATTCTCGATAATGGTTTTCAGGCGCGATTCGCTCTCATGAAGCAGTCGCTCCGTCTTCTTGCGCTCGGAGATGTCACGGCATGAACCAAAGACGCTGCCGTCAGGCAGCACCGAGCCGTTGAAGTCAACCGGAATGACTTCACCCGTCTTGCATCGGAGCCGAAACTCGCCACGTAATGAACCCGTGGATATCAGCAGGCCAAAGTAGATGCTTGTTTGTGGCCAATCCGCTTTCAAGATGACGTCATGGATGGACAAGCCCATCAATTCGTCAAAACGGTAGCCAAGCATGTTCACGGCCTGGCTGTTCGCGTATTGGAGTTTCCCCTCTTTGTCTGCGATGAATATGGCATCCGCAGCACCTTCAAGGATCCCCTTGATCTTGGCTTCACTCTGAATCAAGCGACTTTCCGCCATCATGCGTTGGGTGATGTCGTTGAACACCCAAAGCGAATCTCCGGTGGCCCGATTCAATATTTCCCCGCTCACATCCACCCAAATACCGAGACCATCCTTGCGCACGTATTCGGAGCGTGTGCGGTACACCTCCCCACGATCGATGACAGGATAGGCGACAGCCCCGAATGCCAGATAGTCGTCGTCGTTGAGGTAAATCTGACGGGTCGAGGCCCCGATGAGCTCCCCTGGTGCGTAGCCGAGCATCTTTTCAAGGCCGGTGTTGGCCCAGATGATTTTTCGGTCCCTGACGGTGATGATGCCCAGGAGTTCGTTATTCAGGATGGCCTTCTGTTCGCGCATCAGGGTGGCGATTTTTTCAGCGCTGCGGATTCGATCCGTGATATCGCTTATGAAGCCGTGCCATAACGTGGAACCATCGGTTTCGCGCTCAGGCACGGCGTTGCCTAAAACCCAACGCACCGTACCGTCGTCAGCTTTTACACGGTATTCCTGCTTCCAGGGGCTGAGTTCCCTGGCTGATATTTGGATCGAAGACACCACAATGCCAAGGTCGTCCGGATGAAGTTTGGTAAAAACACGGGACGCATCCTCGAGTACCTCATCCGGACTGACCTGATAAATCTCCCGAATGGCTTCACTGGCGTACGGAAAACATGAACTGCCATCCGGGCGCAATCGGTATTGGTAAAGCAGTCCGGGCACGCGACTGGCAAGCTTCTGAAGGCGACTCAGTGCCAATGCCTTTTCCTGCTCTGCCAGAATGCGATCGGTGATATTCATGTGCGTAATCACCACCCCGGCATCCACACCCCGCCCTATAGGTGAAACCACCATACTGAACCAACGCATTTGCGTCGGTGCGTGACAGGGGTATTCCAGACTGTAGCGAGGCGACTGCCGCCGCAGTACGGATTGGATGCCTGCAATGATCAATTTCACTTCGGACGACTCCGGACCAGTCACGGCCTCGCAAACCGACAGATAGTTTGCACCTATTTCGATCGACGGATCCGGTTTGCCAGGCTCGTTTCCATTGTCCAGAGCAAAACGCCGCCAAGGGTCATTGACTGCGAGAATGCCCCCCTCATGGTCAAGCACCGCGATCTCGGCGTCGATAGAATTCAAAATGACATTCTTAAAATCTTCGCTTTCTTTCAGATTGTCTTCCGCCTGTTTGCGTTCCGTGATGTCCTCGTAAAGGCCCAACACGCCGACCACCTCATTGCGCCCGTTTTTGAGCGGCACCTTGGAGGTGCGTAACCAGATGTTCTTGCCACTGGGTGCTGTTTGCGGTTCATCATAGGAAAGCCTGGCCGTGCCCGATTCCATGACCAGGTGATCGTCGGCACGGTACAGCTCGGCTTGTTCGGCCCAACCCATGTGGAAGTCGTCTTTGCCGATGACCTCGCCAGGGGTCGGCATACCGGCGTCATGGGCAAAGGCGGCATTGCAGCCGAGGTAACGCAGATCGCGGTCTTTCCAGAAAACTCTTACCGGCACCGCATCAATGATGGCCAGCAGCAGATCCCGTGATTCGGCGATGGCGGCGGCCGCCAAATTGCGCTCAACCTGTCGTCGGTAGGCCAGATAACCCACCCACGCGAGCAACAGAATGATGACCGGGCTGATGTATTTCAGCCAGTCTTGTAGCCCCAGCTCCTTGACCTCGTAGTTACCAAACCATTTTTCATACAAGGTGTCATAACCACCACTGGCTTTTGTGACAGCCAGCTCTTCATTGATCTTGGCCAAAAGATCGACTTGGCCACGATGCGTTGCAAAGGCAAATTTTTGCGCAAAGCCTGCTTTTATGGGCAGCGGCTTGATGTTCTTAAGTGCCAATGTGTGCAGCGTTTGCAAACCGGTGAGTTGACTCAACAGCATGGCGTCATGGCGTCCGGCCGCCAGTAGCCGAAGGCCTTCCGCAGCGGTGTCCACGGTGACCAGTTGTGGGCCCCAACCATTGGCCACCGCGTAGTCCTGGGCCAAGTCTGCGTTCAGGACGAGGATGGATTTACCGGCAAGGTCGGCCTCCGATCGGATGTTGGTCTGGTCGTCGCGCACAAAGATAGCCCCGTGAACCGTGACATGGGGAATGCTGAAGTCGGCAAATTGGCGGCGCTCGTCCGAGATCGCAAGGTTGATCAGGACATCAATGTGTCCTTCCCTGAACTCCTTCAGAAGCTGATGAAAAGGCAGCACGCGCAAGGTGTAATTTAAGCCGGCTGCCTGTGCCACGACCGTCCATAGGTCCACGGTAAAACCGCCAGCGGTGGTGTCTGTAATTCCTGTGGCGAATGGTGGATAGTCTTGTTCGCTGCCAACCACCAAGGTCCGAGGTGCAAGTGCATTGGTGGCTGACGCTTGTTCCATTGATCGGACCTGATCGGCAGGTGCTGACGCATGCGCCATGACGGCGCCAGCGAGCCAGAGTGTTACAGCCATTGCCGAAGCCCGCCAAACCATGGTTAGCGTTCGCCAGAGTGACGGCTGTAGCCTGAGATGCTTTCCCGTCGCGGCCTGGTTGATCACAAACTCAACGATTGAGAAACTTTTGGAGCGCATTGGAAATGGGTTGTTTCTTGTTTTGCTCAATCATTTTGCGCCCAAATTTTGAGCCATACAAGCCATAGCCATAGCCATAGCCATAGCCATAGCCATAGCCATAGCCATAGCCATAGCCATAGCCATAGCCATAGCCATAGCCATAGCCTTGTCCCTGAGCCTCGTCCAGCCGCTCGTCAAAGTGCTCTATCGCATGTCGAAGATCGCGCGACCGCAGCGGGCTTTCGTCTGTTAGGCCATAGGTCTGCCGTAGCTCCTCGCCTCGCGCTGCGTACTGTCGAGCGTAAATGAGTGCCAAGATAGAGAGACAAAACTCTTCATCAACTCACCTGGGAGGGGAAATCATGGCTATCGTAACCCTTGGAATTAACCTCGCCAAAAACGTCTTTGCCATCTTTGCCGTGCGCATGCCAAATCTGTCAGCAGCGCAAGGCGAGGTGGGGCAGATGCTGGGCGCCCGGCGTCTGCCCCGCCCCTGCCGACTCAACCCCAACGCAGTCTTGATCAGCAAAAACTCAATTGACAACCTGCGCCAGTTCGCCGCGAGCATATTGCCGGGCGACTTCGATCAGGCTGTAACCTTTGATCTTTGCCCCTTGGCCTTCGCAGCCGAACTGCAGATAGCGCTGCTTGCATAGGGCTTTGGCGGCCTCGCGGGCCGGTTTGAGCCAGTCGCGGGCGTCGAATTTCTCGGGGTTCTCGGCCATGAACTTGCGCACGGCGGCGGTCATGGCCAAGCGGATGTCTGTGTCGATGTTGATCTTGCGCACACCGTATTTGATGGCTTTCTGGATTTCTTCCACCGGCACGCCGTAGGTTTCCTTCATCTTGCCGCCGTACTGGTTGATAAGGGTCAGCGACTCCTGCGGCACACTGCTGGAGCCGTGCATCACCAAATGGGTGTTGGGCAGGCGGCGGTTGATTTCCATCACGCGGTCGATGGCCAGAATGTCGCCGGTGGGCTTGCGCGTGAACTTGTAGGCGCCGTGGCTGGTGCCGATGGCAATCGCCAGCGCGTCTAGCTGGGTGCGCTTGACGAAGTCGGCCGCCTGCTCGGGGTCGGTGAGCATTTGCTCGCGCGTCATGGTGGCGTCGGTGCCGTGGCCGTCTTCCTTGTCGCCCTTCATGGTTTCCAGAGAGCCCAGGCAGCCCAGTTCGCCTTCTACCGTCACGCCCACGGCATGGGCCATTTCGACCACCTTGCGCGTAACCTCGGCGTTGTACTCATAACTGGCAATGGTCTTGCCGTCCGCCATCAGCGAGCCGTCCATCATGACCGAGCTGAAGCCCAGGTTGATGGCGCCCTGGCACACGTCCGGGCTCTGGCCGTGGTCTTGGTGCATCACCAGCGGAATGTGCGGATAGGCCTCGATGGCGGCCAGAATCAGGTGCTTGATGAAGGGCTCTCCGGCATACTTGCGGGCGCCCGCGCTGGCTTGCAGGATGACCGGCGCACCGACTTCGTCGGCGGCCGACATCACGGCTTGCACCTGCTCCAGGTTGTTGACGTTGAATGCCGGAATGCCGTAGCCGTTCGCCGCCGCATGGTCCAGCAGTTCGCGCATAGAAACAAGTGCCATGGTGAAGTCCTCCAAAGTTTGGTAACAAGGTAATAACTGAGGCCAATTCTAGCGACGCACCTGCGCCCGGGCGCATGACCATCGGCCCCCGCCAGGTTCAAGACACCCGGCAAATTTTGAGCATGTTGGTGCCGCCTGGCGAGCCCATTGGCTCGCCGCAGGTGATGGCATAGATGTCACCGGTCTTCACAATGCCGCGCGCCTTGAGGTCGCTCTCGGATTCGGCCAGCGCGGTATCGCGGTCGGCGCTGGTGTCGATCAGCAGCGGGCGCACGTTGCGGTAGAGCGTCATTTTGCGTTGTGTGGCAACTTTGGAAGTCAGGGCGTAGATAGGCACCTGGATCAGATGCCGGCTCATCCAGAGCGCGGTCGAGCCGCTGTCGGTCATCGCCACAATGGCCTTGGCGCCCAGATGATGCGCGGTGAACAAGGCACCCATGGCAATGGTTTGGTCGATCCGCGTGAACGTTTTGCCGCTGAAGTCAGCCTCGAGCTTGAACATTTCCCCGCCTTCCGCCGCATGGCAGATCTTGGCCATTTCAATCACCGTCTCCAGCGGGTATTTGCCGGCAGCCGTTTCCGCTGACAGCATCACCGCATCGGTGCCGTCGAGCACCGCGTTGGCCACATCGCTGACCTCGGCACGGGTGGGCACCGGGTTGGTGATCATCGACTCCATCATCTGCGTGGCCGTGATCACCACCCGGTCGTGCTCGCGCGCCAGCTTGATCATGCGTTTTTGCAAGGCCGGGACCACGGCGTTGCCCACTTCCACCGCCAGGTCACCGCGCGCCACCATGATGCCGTCGCTGGCCAGCAAAATTTCTTCGAGGTGCGGAATCGCCTCGGCGCGCTCGATCTTGGCGATCAGGCCCGGACGATGGCCGTCCTCAGCCGCCACATTGCACAGTTGGCGCGCCATTTCCATGTCAGTCGCATTTTTGGGAAAGCTCACGGCCACATAGTCCGCATGAAAACTCATGGCGGTGCGGATGTCTTCCATGTCCTTGGCGGTCAGGGCCGGGGCCGTCAAGCCGCCACCCTGTTTGTTGATGCCCTTGTTGTTGGAGAGCACGCCGCCGAGCTTGACCGTGGTGTGAATCGCCTCGCCCTTGACCGCATCGACCACGATGACGATCAGGCCGTCGTTGAGCAGCAGCACATCGCCAGCCTTGACTTCGCGCGGCAATGGCTTGTAATCCAGGCCAACGGCGTGGATATCCCCCGGTTCGGTGCGCGCCGCATCCAGCACGAAGGGCTGGCCCGGCTGCAGCAACACCTTGCCATCGGCAAACTTCCCGATCCGGATCTTGGGACCCTGCAAATCGGCCATGATGCCGACCTCGCGCCCGGCCCGCCTGGCGGCCTCGCGCACCAGGCGCGCCCGCTCGATATGGTCTTGCGCCGTGCCGTGGCTGAAGTTCAGGCGCATCACATTGACCCCGGCGCGAATCATCTGCTCCAGCATTGCGGGATCGCTGGAGGCGGGGCCTAAAGTGGCAACGATTTTGGTCGCACGACGTGGCATATAAGAATCTCCATGTAATTTAGTTTCTTGATTTTCACACAACGAAGTTACAGGGCAGCAACAAGAACGCCCGTCCTACCAACCCAGCCCCAAGTGCAGCGGCAGATAGACCGCCATGCCAGAAACAATAGTGCCCAACACCGCCTGACCCTGTCCCCGGCGCCAGAAAAAATAGCCGGCGCCAACCAGGGCGGCGTAGATGCGCGCGTCTTGACAGCTCGTGATCAGCGAGCCCTGTGTCATGATCACCTCGGGCGCCACCACCGCGGCCAGCGCCGCTATGGGCGCATATTGCAAGCCTCGCTGTGCCCAGTGCGGCAGATGCCAGGCCTGGTTGCTCATGAAAAAGAAACAGCGCGTGATGACTGTGACCAGCGCCAGGCCCACGATCACGCCCAACGTCCAGAGGTCGGTGCCATTCAGGTCGGGGCCGCTCATGCCGCCGCGCCCGGCCTTTTGGGCCAGCTTTCCTCAAGGATCAGGCACAGCGCCACCGCGCAGGCGATGGCCACCACAATGTTGAGCTTGAGCGGCAGCGCATACGCCGCCACGGCGGCCATACCCGCCACCCCGGCGGCAACGCGTCGCAAATGGCTGGAAGCCAGCGAGCAACCGATCCCCAGCAGCGCCAGGATGCCCGCAAAAGCCAGCCCCCAATGGGTTGGAATCACATTCGCCAGCGCGATGCCGATCAGGCTGGCTCCTTGCCAACTCACCCAGTTGAACAGGCTGCCGCCACTGAGGAAAGCCAACTGCTCGCGGCGCTCTGCGGCATGCTCTGACGGATGGTGGTAGTGCTTGGTAAACAGCACATAGCTCAGGTCGGTGGTCAGGTAGCCCTGAAACAGGC
Organism: Rhodoferax sp.; assembly: GCF_028689295.1. Taxonomy (GTDB): domain Bacteria; phylum Pseudomonadota; class Gammaproteobacteria; order Burkholderiales; family Burkholderiaceae_C; genus Rhodoferax. The sequence goes on along the minus strand of NZ_JAQTWL010000003.1, from coordinate 105,860 downwards.
GCCAGTGCAGCGGCAGGTGCATCAGATAGGGACGCATGTGGGCGCTGAACACCACAAAACGCAAATTGACGCAAAAAGCAGTGGCCAGAATCACCCACACCGGCGCGCCTGCCGTCATGAGAGGCATGGCTGCCAGTTGCGAGCTGCCGGCAAACACCAGCAAACTCATGGCGACCGCCTCGAAGGTGCTCATGCCCGACTTGACCATGGCCACACCCGTCATCAAGCCCCAGGCAGCTAGGCCGGGCGACACCGCGGCCATCTCGCGCAGTCCCCGGCCAAACGCCGGGTGCTGCCACCAATTGCGTGCATCAACCAACAGGCCACGCATCAGGCCAGCACCTGTCCGACTTGCAAGGGGCAACCACGCAGGAACTCGGCACTGGCGAGGCGTTTGCCGCCAGGGCGCTGCAGTTCGGTGATGACGACGATCGAATCAAGTGCGGCGACTGCGATACCGGATGCTGTGATCGCCACGATCTGGCCCGGCGTTTGTGCGGCTGATGGACTGCCCGCACCAACCTCGACCGCCCATATCTTGAGCGTCTCACCGGCAAACTGGGTGCTGGCACCCGGAAAAGGATTGAAGGCGCGCACCCGCCGGGCAATGCCTTGCGCCGGCTGCGACCAGTCGATCGCGGCCTCGGCCTTGTCGATCTTGCTGGCGTAAGTGACACCATGTGCCGGTTGCGCCACGGCTTGCAGCTGGCCAGCGACAGCACGCGCCAGCGTCTGCACCATCAGTTGTCCACCCAACTCGGCAAGGCGGTTGTGCAGGCTGCCCGTGGTGTCAGACGACAAAATCGGCAGTGACTGCGAAAGCAGCATGTCGCCAGTGTCCAGACCGGCGTCCATTTGCATGATGGTGACACCGGTTGCCGCATCGCCGGCCTCGATGGCGCGGTGAATCGGGGCGGCACCGCGCCAGCGCGGCAACAGCGATGCGTGAATATTGAAGCAACCCAGCCTTGGCATGTCCAGCACCCACTGGGGCAGGATCAGGCCGTAAGCCGCCACCACCATGGCGTCGGCCCGCGCCGCTTCAAGCGCCTGGCGGGCGGCCAGCGCATCGTCAGGGTATTTGCCGTCCAGCCGCAGGCTGCGCGGTTGCGCCACGGACATGCCATGCGCCAGCGCAAATTGTTTGACGGGAGATGGATGCAGCTTCATGCCGCGCCCGGCGGGCCGGTCGGGCTGGCTCAACACCAGCACGATGTCATGGCCGGCCGCATGCAAATGCGTCAAAGCCACCGCGGCAAACTCGGGCGTGCCCGCAAAGACCAGCTTCAAGCGCGGTCCTCGCGCTGCGCCTTGAGCAGCTTGGTCTTGATGCGGTTGCGTTTGAGCGGCGACAAATATTCGACGAATACTTTGCCCATCAGGTGGTCCATTTCGTGCTGGATGCACACCGCCAGCAAGCCATCGGCCTCGATCAGCTGCGGCGCGCCCGCGCCATCGAGCGCCTCGACCTTGACCGCGTCGTGACGCCGGACGCCGTCGTAAATGCCGGGCACCGACAGACAACCCTCTTCATTCAAATGCATCTCGGGACTGGCCCACAGAATTTTGGGATTTATCAGCACCAAAGGCACATCGCGGCCCTCGGAAATATCCATCACAATCAGGCGCTCGTGCACATTGACCTGGGTGGCGGCCAGGCCAATGCCCTTGGCCTCGTACATGGTCTCGAACATGTCGGCAATCAGGGTTTTGATGCGCGCGTCCACTGCGGCCACAGGTTTGGCCACGGTGTGCAGTTTGGGATCTGGATAGCAAAGAATGGGGAGTAGCGCCATGATGTCACTTTAAAGATGTCGTTATTTTCGCTATTTTTGCCATGCTGCGTCCATTACCCGCAGGACAATCGTTGTCCCGGCAAGGGCTTGGGCGCACAATCTCATGTGAGTTAATCAAATGCAAAACACCATGGCCAAAACTTTTTTTGACACTGTTTCCAATCAATTGACCTGGACTGCGCTCGCCTGCAGCTTGCTGGCTGGCCCTGTGATGTCGCAAAATTTCCCGATCACGGCGCAGCAGCGCGCCATCGCCAACCAGGTCGCCCAGAGCGGCGTGGCCTTGAGCGAGTTGAGCCCCAATGCACCGCAAAGCTATACGGTGAAGTCGGGCGATACGCTGTGGGACATCTCCGGCATGTTCCTGAAAAGGCCCTGGCGCTGGCCCGAACTGTGGGGCATGAACCTGGCCGACATCAAGAATCCGCATTTGATTTACCCCGGGCAAACGCTGTATCTTGACACCAGTGACGGCCGGGCGCGCCTGAGCATGCGCCCGGGCGGCGACCTGCCCACGGTGCGGGTGTCACCACGCACACGCATTGAAAATTTGGCAATCAGCGCCCTGCCGACGCTCAAGAGCAGCCTGATCGAGCCCTTTCTGGCCGAACCCCTGATCGTCGATGAACGGGGTCTGAGCGCCGCACCGCGGATCGTGGCGGCGAAAGACAACCGGGTGCTGCTGACACGCGGCGACCGCGCCTATGCCCGCGGCAACGCCGGCTCCGAACTAACGGACGACCCCCTCAAGAAACAACAGGCTTTCCGGGTGTTTCGCAACGCCACGCCGCTCAAAGACCCTGTCAGCGGCGAAGTGCTGGGCTATGAAGCCCAATACGTTGGCAAAGCCTTGCTGGCGCGTAGCGAAAGCAGCAAGGACAGCCTGGACGCCGACGGCAAAAGCCGCACCGAGATCGTGCCAGCCACCATCGACATCATTGACACCAAGGAAGAAATTCGCGTCGGCGACCGCCTGCTGCCCGAGCCACCGGTGCAACTGCAAAGCTACGTCCCCCACGCCCCCACGGGCGTCATGGACGCCCGGGTTGTCTCCATTTACGGCAGTGCGGTGGTCAATGCAGCCCAAAACCAGGTGGTGAGCCTCAATCGCGGCAGCCGTGATGGCTTGGAGCCAGGCCATGTGCTGGCCATCATGACTGACGGGATACGCCTGGTGGACAAAACCGACGCCAACCGGCCCATGATCAAATTGCCCGATGAGCGCAATGGTTTATTGATGGTGTTTCGCACTTTTGAGAAAGTGTCATACGGTCTGGTGCTCGACATCACCAGCGGTGTCAAGGTGGGTGATCGACTGGTCAACCCGCTCTGACATCGCCAGCCCTGGCCGGCCATGGAACGCGGTGAACTCAAGGCATGGCTGAGGCTGACACTGAGCCCGGGCATCGGCAACGTCACGGCGCGCAAGCTGCTGGTCACTTTTGGCTTGCCACAAGCCATTTTTGAGCAGCCCGCCTCCACCTTGCGGCAAGTGGCTACTCCGGTGCAGACGCAGGCTTTGTGTGCCGAGCCCGGGTCGCTCTCCGCGCTGCTGGAAACCACCTGGGATTGGCTTGGTCAAAGCGAGCCTGATGGCTGCCAACGCCAAATTGTCACGCTCGGCGACGCCGGCTACCCGCAAACCCTGCTCGACATCGACGACCCGCCCTTGATGCTGTACCTGCTGGGCAACGCCCACTTCGAAGATGACAATGCTTCAGACGCTGTTGCCTCATGGCCGATCGCCTCAAGGCGCTGCCTGGCCGTGGTCGGCAGCCGCAACCCCACGCCGCAAGGTGCGCGCAATGCCAGGCAATTTGCCAAGGCGCTGGTTCAATCCGGCCTGACGGTGGTGAGCGGCTTGGCTTTGGGGGTGGACGGTGCCGCCCACGAAGGCGCCCTTGAGGCTTTGCCGGAGGGCGCCACAGGCCAGGCGCTAACGCTGGCCGTGATCGGCACCGGACTGGACCGGGTATATCCCAAAGCTCACCACGGGTTGGCACACCGCATTGCGCAGCACGGACTGTTAATGAGCGAATACCCGTTGGGAACGCCGCCCTTGAATGCCAATTTTCCCAAGCGCAACCGTCTCATCGCCGGGCTCGCGCGCGGCACGCTGGTGGTGGAAGCCGCCCTGCAATCGGGCTCGCTCATTACCGCAAGGCTCACCGCCGATCAGGGCAAGGACGTGTTTGCCATTCCCGGCTCGATCCACTCGGCGCAATCGCGTGGTTGCCACGCGCTGATCAAACAAGGCGCCAAACTGGTGGAATCGGCGCAAGACGTACTGGAAGAACTGCAGGGCTATCACGCGCCGTCCGTTGCGACTGCTTGCCCTGCTGATCCTGGCGGCCCGCAAATGATGGAGAGTACGGACAACGCCGACCACATGCTGCTGCAAGCCATCGGCTTCGATCCCGTCAGACTCGACGCCTTGCAGGGGCGGACCCAATTGAACACTGCAGATTTGCAGGCCCGATTGATGACGCTGGAAATCAATGGCTTGGTGGCACGTTTGCCGGGTGGCCTGTTTCAACGCCTGTCTGACGCCTGAAGTCGGGCTGACCAGAAACAGCGGCGCGAACAGGTGCATGTTTCACGCCAGCAGGAGCGCGGGATTTGCTTCCAGTTTGGCCATGGCATCACAGGTGGCGCGCACCGTCAATGAGACTTCTTCCTGGGGTCTCAGCATGCCGTCTTGCAGGTAGGCTGCCAGCCGCGTCGTCTGAATGAGGTAGCTGCGCCCGACGAATGAGGAAAAGAGATGCAGATGACCCAGCGGACTGCGCCACACATACTGTATCTGGAAGGATTGACCCAGAAAATCCAGGGCGAACCAGGCACCCAGACTCAGGTTTTGCGCCCAAGCCATCATGACCGGGTTGGCCTCGGTACCGCCGCTGGTCACGACCTCCAGGTCGGACGTATCGATGTCCAGCAAATCTTCGATGCTCTGGGCATCCAGTGGCAATTCCTCGGCGCCATCGTTGCTGAAATAGTCTTCCAAATGAGCAAGTCGTTCAGCCATGGCCTGGATTTCTTCCAAATCGATAGCGGGAGTCTTGGACATGAACGCATCGGCCAGGATGTCGCTGATCACCTTGACATGGCCATCCTGGACCGCCCCACTCAAAGCCAGCAAACTCATCCCGTAGCGCAAAGATTGCAGCAACACGGGCAAGTCAGCAATCACTCGGGCACGATCAGCCCGATCGGGTTTGGCACTGGCAGCCCAAATTAAATCAGTGGCCGTTTTCTTCAGCGCCAGGGTTGTCTCATGCTGGCCTCCCTGGCGCATGCTGGCCACAGCAATCACCTCCGACCAGACTTTGTATAAAAAATCCCGGATGCCGTCACGCACAGGCATTTCTTTGATCTGATTACGCAACTCGATGGTGCACTGAATGGCCAGGGTTTCTTTTTGCTCGACCTGCTGTGCCACGCCCACGACCTTCTGGATTGCGGTTTTTTGCGTCAGGAAGCTTTTTAGGAATTCTTTGAACTCTTCGTAAACTCGTTGGTAAACGCGCTCACCCACTTCCGGATACTGCTCGATCACCTGAACCACGCGTTTGATTTCCGCCGCCAGATCGTCGCTATTGACGGCGCTGGCATCGAAACCCAACACGCAGGAACCCATGTGATCGATCAACAGACGCGCCGGGTGGTCCTGCCGATTGAAGAAATTCGGATCGGTCAAAGCCAGGCTCAAAACAGGCATTTGCAGCCTGGCAAACCAGACCCGGATGCCCGGCGGAATGCGGTCTTCCTGCAAAATCGACTGGAACATCAAGGTAATGAGCTCAATGATGGCCTTTTCATTGTCGTTTTGCGCCAATTTTTTGAGCTCGACCGACTTCTGCTGCAAGTCGCCGGCCATCTGAGCCACCTGCTGTACCAGAACCTCAGGCAGCACTTGCCCTGCACTGTCGCCGCCCCAGGCTTCAGCCGGCAAAGGACGATGCGCCAAGGCGGTCATCAGCCGTTGCGAAGGTGAAGAGCGGAAAGCCGCCGCAAAATTCTGAACAGGAACAAGGCTCGTCATCAAGCGACCCACCCGGTCCAGAACGCCCATCTCGCGCGCGTCGCCCTGCGGGGCGCTATCCCCTGTCAACACAGGCCAGCCTGGCGCACCCAGAGAGGGTATGTCAGGCGCGCCCTGAGTGGGCGCAGCAGCCAGTTCAGCCTGGCCATAAGAACGCGCCGCCGGTTTTGGCTGGGCTCGCGCTTCAGCCGCGATCACGGGCATCACGCCCTGCTCCACCAATTCGGCATTGCAGCGCGCATAGATCTGGCGCCACTCGGCGTTGATATGCTGCTGCACCACCGAATTGATCAATTGCCATGACTCAAGCGACAAACCACACGCGACCCATTGCTCGACCATGGCCAGCGCCAAAACCTCGGGATGAACGATGTCTTGTGCTGACAATTCCTGTTGTGGATTCAGTGATTTAAGCCGCTTGCGCAAACCATTGACTTCACTGGCGGCGACTTCCATCACCGACAAGGCAATGCGCGAGGCAAGAATCTGGTTTTCGACCGTCTCGGTACTGACCAACTCCAGGGTAGTGCTCAACGGCAAGCCGGATGGCCGTGGTACGTCGGGCTTTAAAGCAGCCCGCCAGGCCTTGGCCGTGCCCTCCAGCCACAGTTTTTCCTGATTTTGGTACAGAGTCCAGGTTTCACGAAGCAACTGCGGCGCTGCCACAGAAGCAACATCCCTTGACAAAGTTGTCAAATGTAGTTCTACCGTCACCAGCAACGCAGCCATGGACTGCACCGCCTCATCGACCAGCCGCTGACGAATATGCTCCGCCAGTTGTGCCTTGTTCTGCGCTGGAAGGAAAGTGGCCATGCAAGAAATTCTAAACGGTGGCACCCGCGTTGGGGTCATTCGGATCCAGGTCCTTTTTGGCCACGCCACCCTTGACCAGATCTTCGCGCTGGATGCCCAGCCACATGGCAATGGCGGCAGCCACAAACACCGACGAGTAAATGCCAAACAAAATGCCGATCGTCAGCGCCAGCGCAAAGTAGTGCAGCGTGGCGCCGCCAAACAGCAGCATCGACAACACCATCATTTGCGTGGAGCCATGGGTGATGATGGTGCGGCTGATGGTGGATGTGATGGCGTTGTTGATGATTTCCACCGTGCTCATCTTGCGGTAGCGGCGAAAGTTCTCGCGGATCCGGTCAAAAATAACCACCGACTCGTTCACCGAATAGCCAAGTACTGCCAGCACGGCGGCCAGCACCGGCAGCGAAAACTCCCACTGAAAGAAGGCAAAAAACCCCAGAATGATGATCACGTCGTGCATGTTGGCGATGATGGCCGCCACGGCAAACTTCCACTCGAAGCGCACCGCCAGGTAGATCATGATGCCGACCACCACAAAAGCCAGCGCCTTGAGGCCGTCGGCGGCCAGCTCGTCGCCCACCTGCGGCCCGACAAATTCGGTGCGGCGCATGGTCGCTGTGGCATCGAGCTCTTTCAAAGCCGACATCACCTGGGTGCTTTGCTGCGCCGAGCTCACACCTTTCTGGGCCGGCAGGCGAATCAGCACATCGCGCGCGGTGCCAAAGTTTTGCACCTGCACATCGGCAAAGCCGAGCCTGGCGACGGAGCCACGCACCGCCCCCAGATCAGCCGGTTGCGCATAAGTCACTTCCAGCAAAGTGCCGCCGGTAAATTCCACCGACAGGTGCAGTCCGCGCGAAAACAGGAAGAACACCGCCGCCAGAAAGGTCAGGCCAGAGATGATGTTGAACACCAGCGCATGGCGCATGAACGGAATGTCGCGTTTGATTCGAAAAAATTCCATGATCGCTTTCGGTTTTATTCGTTGGTCTTGAGGGCCGTGCCGCCATCGGGACGCCAGATGGTTCCGATCGACACCGTTTTCAGGCGGTTTTGACGGCCATACCAGAAGTTGACCAAGCCGCGCGAGAAAAACACCCCCGAGAACATGCTGGTCATGATGCCCAGGCAGTGCACCACGGCAAAGCCGCGCACCGGGCCGGAACCAAAGGCCAGCAGCGCCAGACCCGCGATCAGGGTGGTGATGTTGGAGTCGAAAATCGTGGCCCAAGCACGGTCATAACCGGTATGGATGGCGGCCTGCGCCGAAGCGCCACCACGCAATTCTTCGCGAATGCGCTCGTTGATCAGCACGTTGGCATCGATCGCCATGCCCAGCACCAGCGCCATGGCGGCCATGCCCGGCAAGGTCAGGGTGGCCTGCAACATGGACAGCACCGCCACCAGCAACAGCAAGTTGAACGCCAGCGCCACGCTGGAAAACACGCCAAACAGCATGTAATACACACACATGAACAGGGTCACCGCCAGAAAACCCCAGGCCACGCTCTGGAAGCCCTTGGCAATGTTCTCGGCGCCCAGGCTTGGGCCGATGGTGGTTTCCTCGATGATTTCCATCGGCGCGGCCAAGGAGCCAGCACGCAGCAGCAGGGCCGTGTCGTTTGCTTCCATGGTAGTCATGCGACCCGAAATCTGCACCCGGCCGCCGCCGATTTCGGTGCGGATCACCGGCGCGGTCACGACCTCGCCCTTGCCTTTTTCAAACAGCAAAATGGCCATGCGCTTGCCGACATTTTCACGTGTCACGTCGCGGAAAATGCGCGTGCCCTTGGCGTCCAGGTTCAGGTTGACTGTGGGCTCCTGCGTCTGGCTGTCGAAGCCGGGCTGCGCATCGGTCAGGTTTTCGCCAGTCAGAATCACCTGTTTCTTGACAATGACGGGCTGGCCGTTGCGCTCCAGATAGCGCTCGGAGCCAAACGGCACCACACCGTTGCCAATCTCAGCGGCCCGCGCCTCGGTGCTTTCATCGACCATGCGCACTTCAAGCGTGGCGGTGCGGCCCAGAATGTCCTTGGCCTTGGCGGTGTCCTGCACGCCCGGCAACTGCACCACGATGCGGTCGAGCCCCTGCTGCTGGATCACGGGCTCAGCCACGCCCAGCTCATTGATCCGATTGTGCAGCGTGGTGATGTTTTGCTTGAGCGCCTGGTCCTGGATGCGACGCGCGGCCTCGGGCTTGATCGATGCGGTGAGCTTGAACTCTGCACCCTCGGCAACTTCTACGGTTTGCAAGTCGGTGAACTGGTCCAGGAACACCGCCTTGGCGGCTTCCAGCGTGGCAGCATCGCGAAAACGCACCTCAATGGTTTGCGCATTGCGATTGATGCCACTGTGGCGAATATTTTTTTCGCGCAGACTGGTACGCACATCGCCGGAAAGAGATTCAGCGCGCTTGGTCAGTGCTGCCTGCATATCGACTTGCAGCATGAAGTGCACGCCGCCGCGCAAATCCAGGCCCAGGTACATTGGTGACGCATGCAGGCCGGACAACCAGACCGGCGAGCGCGACAAGAGGTTTAAAGCCACAACAAAACCCGGATTGCCCGGATCCGGGATCAAGGCTTTCTGAATGGCGTCCTTGGTTTTGAGCTGGGTGTCGGTATCGAGCAGGCGGACCTTGATCGAATTGCCATCGAGCGTCACCATGTCTGGTGTAATGCCGGCCGTTTTGAGGGTCGCCTCCACCAGCGTCAGTGTGCCCACATCCACCTTGACCAGCGGTTTGGCCGCCGACACCTGCACGGCGGGCGACTCGCCAAAAAAGTTCGGCAAGGCGTACAAGCCCCCCACCACCAGCGCGATCACGATGATCACGTATTTCCAGACCGGGTAACGATTCATGATCGCCCTTATGACATCAAACTACAAAATGCTGACACCTCGGCCAGCGCCAGGGCAATTTACTTGATGCTGCCCTTGGGCAAGACCTGCGCCACCGCGCTACGCTGCAGATGCACCTCGACGCCGGCAGCCACTTCAATGTCGATAAAGCTGTCGCCCAGCTTGGTCACTTTGCCCAGAATACCGCCAGCCGTGGCGACTTCGTCCCCTTTGGTCAGCGCTTCAATCATGGCTTTGTGTTCCTTGGCCTTCTTCATTTGCGGACGAATCATCACGAAATAGAGCACCACAAACATCAGCACCAAAGGCAACATGCCCATGAGCGAAGACTGCAAGTCACCGCCAGCGGCGGCGGCAGGGGCGGTTTGTGCAATGGCAGAAGATATAAACACAGCAAACTCCAAATAGATAAAAAATAAAAACAAAACGACTTGAATAAGCGCACCCAAAGCTAACTTTCAGGCAACTGGGCATTGTATGCGGGCCTCCAGTGCGTCATTTCAGGGTATCAAGGGCACCCTGAACTCGGTCAGAAGCATCTGCCATTTTTCCATGGCGAGCGCAGAATGGCGCGCTTTGACATGGCCAAAGCCACGAATATCCTGCGGTATTTGCGCCAAAAATAGGGCATTTTGATAGCGAGCCACGTCTTGTCTGCTTGGCTCGGCATCCAACACCTGGCAAATTTCCTGCACCATGGCCTGGTAGCGCACCAGCCAGGCGCGCTCCTGGCGCCGCTCTTCGGTGCGGCCAAACACATCGAACGCCGTGCCGCGCAAACCCTTGAGGCGCGCCAGCCATTTGAAGGCCGTCATCATCCACGGGCCATAGCGCTGCTTGACCAGTTCACCCCGGTCATCGGTTTTGGCCAGTAGCGGCGGCGCCAGATGGAACTGCAATTGGTAATCGCCCTCGAACTGCTGCGCAATTTTTGCTGCAAAGCTGCCGTCGGCATGCAGCCTGGCGACCTCGTACTCGTCCTTGCAGGCCATCAGCTTGAACAGGTTGCGCGCCACCGCCTCGCTCAAGGCGGTTTTGCCCCATGACGCATCGACCTGCTGCACCCGCGCGACCCAAACCCGGTAGGACTCGGCATAAGCCGCGTTCTGGTACGCCGTCAAAAACGCCATCCGGGTCGCCACCAGTTCGTCCAGCGCTGGCTTTTTGACGAACTCAATGACCCGTGCAGTCTGGAACAGCGCCAGCACCGTCGGCAAATCGTGGGCGCAGTGGCGCCCCCACTCGAATGCCGTCTGGTTGTTGGCCACCTGCACGCCGTTGAGCTCCATAGCGCGCAGCACGGCGGCGCGGCTCAGCGGCACGCGACCTTTTTGCCAGGCGTATCCCAGCAACAGCGGGTTGGTGTAGATCGAGTCACCCAGGGCGTGGATAGCCACCTGCTCGGCATCGAACACACCCAGCTTGGGGGCACCCACATGGGCGGCTATGGCCGCCTCGCAGCCGCCCTCGGGAAACTGCCACTGCGGGTCGTGAACAAAAGCGGCGGTGGGTGTGGCGTGGCTGTTGAGCGCGACATAGGTGCGGCCGGACTGCATCACCGCCAGCGTGGCTGGACTGGCCGCCACGATGGCATCGCAGCCGACCACCAGGTCCGCCTTGGCGGTATCGACCCGGCTGGTGTAAATGGCTTCCTGGCGGTCGGCGATCTGGATGTAGCTCCAGGTGGCGCCACCCTTTTGCGCCAGGCCACCGGCATCCTGCGTCACCACGCCCTTGCCTTCGAGATGCGCCGCCATGCCCAGTAACTGGCCGATGGTGATGACCCCGGTGCCGCCGACACCGCCTACCACAATGCCCCAAGCTGATGTCAGATCAGGCAGCAGCGGGTCCGGCAACGCCGGCAACGTGCCCAGGTTGTCCGGCGCATCCTTCGTGGGTTTCCGGAGTCGCCCGCCCTTGACCGTGACAAAGCTCGGGCAGAAGCCCTTGACACATGAAAAGTCCTTGTTGCAAGTGCTCTGATTGATGCGGCGCTTGCGACCGAATTCGGTCTCCAGCGGCTCAATGCTGAGGCAGTTGGACTGCACGCCGCAGTCGCCGCAGCCCTCGCACACCGCTTCGTTGATCACCACCCGCTCATCAGGCTCGGCCAGTGTGCCGCGCTTGCGCTTGCGGCGTTTCTCGGTGGCGCACATCTGGTCGTAAATCAGCGCAGTGGTGCCCTTGATCTGGCGCAACTCGCGCTGGACGCTGTCGAGTTCGTCGCGGTGCTGCACCGTGACACCCGGCGCCAGCGCCGCGCCCGCGTATTTCTCGGGATGGTCGGTCACGATCACCAGCTTGGTCACGCCCTCGCTCAGCAGGCTGGCCATGATTTGCAGCACGCTGTGGCCCTCGGGGCGCTCGCCCACGCGCTGGCCGCCGGTCATGGCAACGGCGTCGTTGTACAGAATCTTGTAAGTGATGTTGACGCCGGCGGCAATGCTCTGGCGAATCGCCAGCAGGCCGCTGTGAAAGTAGGTGCCGTCGCCGAGGTTGGCAAACACATGACTGTCAGTGGTGAACGGTTGCTGCCCGACCCAAGCCACACCCTCGCCGCCCATCTGGCTGAAGGTGCTCGTTGACCGATCCATCCACAGCGCCATGAAGTGGCAGCCGATGCCGGCCAGCGCACGCGATCCCTCTGGCACGCGGGTGCTGGTGTTGTGCGGGCAGCCGCTGCAAAACCAGGGTGTGCGCTCGCCGGCGTCGGTTTTGATGTCCAGCGCGCCGCGCGACATGGCGTCAAGCACGGCCAGATGCGCGTCCATGCGGGCCGCCACGCCGTCTGGCACACCCAGTTTTTTCAGCCGCTTGGCAATCGCCCTGGCAATCAGCGCCGGGTTCAGGTCGGCCTTGGCCCGCAGTAACCAGTTGTCGATCGGGTTGGGGCGACTCCACTCGCCACCGCCCTCGTCACCCGATTCATCGAACTTGCCGACCACGGTGGGGCGCACGTCAGCGCGCCAGTTGTAGAGTTCTTCTTTCAGCTGGTACTCGATGATCTGGCGCTTTTCTTCGACCACCAGAATCTCTTGCAGGCCAAGCGCAAAGTCGCGTGTGATGCTGGCTTCGAGCGGCCACACCACGTTGACCTTGTGCAGCCGAATGCCCAGTTGTCGGCAAGCGGCCTCGTCAAGCCCCAGATCGTGCAGCGCCTGGCGCGTGTCGTTGAAAGCCTTGCCGCTGGCGATGATGCCAAAGCGGTCTTGCGCACTGGCGAACACGTTGTAGTTGAGCTTGTTGGCGCGCACATACGCCGCAGCGGCATACCACTTGTAGTCCATCAGGCGGGCTTCCTGCGCCAGCGCCGGGTCGGGCCAGCGGATGTGCAGACCGCCAGCGGGCATGGCAAAGTCCTCGGGCAGAACGATCTTGACGCGGTCCGCACCGACATCCACCGGACTGCTCGACTCGACCACTTCCTGGATCGTTTTCATGCCGGCCCAGACGCCGGCGTAGCGGCTCAGAGCGATGGCGTGCAACCCCAGGTCCAGAATGCCCTGCACGTCGGACGGGAAAAACACCGGCAGGCCGCAGGCCTTGAAGATGTGGTCGCTCTGGTGCGCGGCGGTCGAGCTTTTGCTGACATGGTCGTCACCCGCCACCGCCACCACGCCGCCATGCCGTGCCGTGCCGGCCATGTTGGCGTGCTTGAAGACGTCGGCACTGCGGTCCACGCCCGGCCCCTTGCCGTACCAGATGCCGAACACGCCGTCATACTTTTTGCTCTGCGGGTACAGGTCGAGCTGCTGCGTGCCCCACACCGCGGTGGCCGCCAGCTCTTCATTGACACCGGGCTGAAAGACGATGTGATGCGCGTCCAGGTGTTTTTTGGCCGCCACCAGCGCCTGGTCGTAGCCGCCCAGCGGCGAGCCACGGTAGCCGCTGATGAAGCCGGCGGTGTTCAAGCCGGCCATGGCATCGCGCTGGCGCTGCAGCATGGGCAAGCGGACCAGCGCCTGGACGCCGCTCATGAACGCCCGGCCCTGCGGCTGGCTGTATTTATCGTCCAGGCTGACCGTTTGCAAAGCCGCTTGGGCCGTTTTGGGTAACGGTGCATTCATGGGCAAGTCTCCGATTCATGGTTCTTAATTATGGGATTCAAACGAATTATTGATCCGGAAGTGAAGTCGGGGGGGCATCAATGCCATGCTTGAGTTTGCGCCAGGCGGGCCAAGGCAGGGGGTCTCAGACGCGCTTCGCTTTGCGACATCGGCCCCCTGCCTTGGCCCGCCTGGCCTGGACCGGTCTGGATTGAATTGACAACAAAGAAACCGATAGCATGACGGCATTGGCCATTGGATGCTGACAAATCACAGCACGCCCCGCATTGGGTGGGGTATTGGGGCACGCCGATGTCGCAAAGCGCAGCGCGTCTGAGGCGTGCCCCAATACCCCACCCAATGCCGCTCCGAAGCTCAACCGCTCAGAGTTTGCACCTTCTTCAAATCAGCCGGCATCAATAGTTTAATAAGGCAGTGCCTTGGGCCACAGCACCCACAGGCGCAACGGCTGTTTGAGGCGCCCAGCCAACTCACCCGCCGCCTCGCCCCAGCCGGCAAAATAATCGGCCCGCACGGCGCCGCGAATGGCGCCGCCGGTGTCTTGCGCCAGCACCAGACGCCACAAGGCAATTTGCGGACCCTCGGAGGCCAGCCACACCGGCGTGCCATAGGGAATACTCTGTGGATCGACCGCAATCGAGCGCCCGGGAGTGAGCGGCACACCTTGCGCGCCTTTGGGGCCAAAGGCGGCGTCGAAGTCGCTCAGGCGCTCCTCCCTGAAAAAAACCACGCGCGGGTTACGCCACATCAGCTCGTTGACCCGCTGCGGGTTTTGTTTGAGCCAAGCCTGGATGCCGGGCCAGCTGGCATCCCGCAGTTCGCCCTGATTGAGCAGCCAGCCGCCAATGCTTTGGTAGGGGTGGCCGTTATGACCAGCGTAGGCCAGTCGCACCCGGCGCACGCTGCCGTCGGGCTCGGTCACTCGGATGCGCCCCGTGCCCTGGATTTGCAGCAGCATGGCCTGCACCGGGTCGCTCAGGTACACGATTTCGCGACCGCGCAAGGCCTCCTGCGCCGCTGCCAAGGTGTCGATTTCCTGCCGGGAAAACCAGGGTTGGCGCGCCTTCAGATTGGCGGGCAACTGGTACAGCGGAACGGTGAAGCCCGGGCCGGGCAGGCGTTGCCCCTGCAACTCCGGCTCGAAATAAGCGGTCAGCAAGCCCGCCGTCGGGCTGCCCTGCAAGGGTTCAACGCGGTAAGGCTGCAGCCGGTCGATGAGCCACTGGCGCTGCTCGGCCTCGCTGCCAATGCTCAGGCGGCGCACCTCCGGGCACAAGGGCGCAAACACCGGCCCCGGGCGCTCGCAGCTTTTGAGCCAGGCGTTCCAGGCTTCGAACAGCGCATCGTTGTTAAAACCCGGCAGCTCGGACCACGCCACGGGTTGCCACCGGCTGTTGCCGCGTACAATGGCATCAAGCGTTGATGCGGCGCCAGGCTGGGCCAGTGGCGCAGTCGGCTGCTGCATGTCAGACGGCACTGGCGCGTCGATCTGCTCGGGCGCAGGCGGCGTGCCACAGGCCGCCACCACGGCGGCCAATACGGCCGCCAAAGTCGACCGGATTCGCCGAAAAAACGGGAATGTGTTCATCACAGCAAGCGGTGCTCAAGTGCCGGCAAACGGCTGCGGCACTGCGTCATGACATCCCACAACAATTCCGCCATCACTACGCCCGGCCCTGTCGCGCGCTCGGCCAGCACCTTGCCCCAGGGGTCCACCAGCATGGCGTGGCCCCAGGTGCGGCGCTGGTTGTCATGCAGGCCGCCCTGGGCAGCGGCCACCACATACGACAGGTTTTCTATGGCGCGTGCGCGCAGCAGCACCTCCCAATGGTCTTGCCCGGTGGTGTAGGTGAAAGCGCTGGGCACCAGCATCAGGTGCGCGCCGGCCCTGGCGTAATGCCGGTACAACTCGGCAAAGCGCAGGTCGTAACACACGCTCAGACCGATGCGCCAGTCGTGGCCATCCTTGGAGGCCAGATCAAAGGTGACAGGTTCGCGGCCGGCGACAAGCACCAGCGACTCGTCATAAGCCTCGACGCCGTTGTCGAACCGGAACAAATGCATTTTGTCGTAGCGCACCACACACCGGCCTGCCGGTGAAAACACCAGCGAACTATTGAACACCCGGCCTGGCGCTGGCGCGCTGGCCGGTGCAGAAGGCGGCGCACTGACAGGCAAGGTGCCGCCCACCAGCCACAAGCCCAGCGCGCTGGCGATATCGCTCAGGAACTGCTGGATCGGACCTTGACCAAAAGGCTCCTGGATCGTCAATTTATCAGCGTCGTGGCGGCCCATCAGGCAAAAATATTCGGGCAGCACGGCCAGTTCGGCGCCGGCCTGCGCGGCTTCCTGCAAAAGCAGCCTGGCTTGCGCCAGGTTGGCGCTCAAATCCATGCCCGAGACCATTTGAATGGCGGCGACTTTCATGGTTGCTTCTCCGGGTTATTGGTCTTGGTGCGCAACACCTTGGTGATATGAGGGTCGGCCCAGGAGCCGTCAATATGAAACTCCTGGGTGGCGGACTCGATCATCGGTCGGCGCAAAAACAACTCCGCAAGAAAGGTGCCCAGGCCGATCGCCGGGTTGATCACCGTGGCCAACAGCAAGGACGCAGTACCCGAGCTGATCTCAGGTATCACCACCACCTTGATGTCTTGCGTCTCGCGGGCGATATCGGCACTGCCCTCCATCAAAACCGCCGCGTTGACCCCCTTCATCTGCAGGTTGTTGGTCCGTGCCATGCCTTTTTCAATCGTCACATCGCCGCGCAAGAAATCAAACGAAAAGCCCTCGCTGAAGACATCCCTGAAGTCAAGCGTCAGCCGACGCGGCAATGCCTGCAGGCTCAGCACCCCGAGCAATTTGGCAATGCCCGGTTCGGCTTGGAGAAACTGACCGGACGCCACATTGACCGTAAACGAGCCGCTCAGCGAGGGGTAGTCAAGGGTCAAAGGCGAGCCCAGCCAGGCCACCTGGCCTTCGAGCTTGCCACGCCCGCCGCGCACCACATTCTTCATACCCAGGCGATCGAGCAAGGCGCCACTGTCGGCAATATCGAGGGCGAAGTTCATCTCGGTGCGCCGGGGCGCAGAGGTTTTCTGCGCTGACATCATGGCCGCATCCTGGGCCTGAATGGTCAGTGCGGCCCAGTTGCCACTGGCAACCAAGCTGGCCTCCGGCAAACCGAGGTTAAATTTATTCAAGTGCCACTCGCGCACGCCGGCCTCACGCGGCGCCGACAGGCGGCTGCGATTGACAGCCTCAACCTCCAGCCGACCCAGGTGCTTGCCGCGTAATTCAAAGTCGTCCACCACGATGTCCAGCGCCGGAATGCTGGTTGGCTGGGCGTCCAGCAACGCATCCACATCTGCCTCCACTCCTGGCGCAAGGGTCAGGCGTGCCAGACGGGCGTAGACACGCCCTTCAGCGCCGCCACCGACCTGTTCATTGGATTGGCGATACTCGAGATAGCCATTGAGTTCGCTGGCGGCCAGATTGGCACGCCACAACGTGCCCTCACGCCCACCACCCATCACGATGTGGTTGAACTGCCGACCACCAAACGTCAGCACTTCCGACCGTACTGCCAATTGGGTGGGCAAATAAGACACCAACAGCGCGTTGCCATCGGCCACCAACGACGCGGTCACGTTGTCGTTTGCGGTTTGCGCCAAGACATCACGCCAGGCATCCACGTTGAAATTTTGCAGCCTGAGATTGGCACTGACGCCAGCACTGGGCATTGGCGCCGACTCTTGCGCATCGAGCCCGACTGCAATGGCGCCGCGCAGCACGCGCGGCACGGCTTGCGACACGTCGCGCTCATACATCACCTGCACCAGATTGGCAAGCGACAGCGAAACCCGGTCTTGCAGTGGTGCTGGCGCATCAGCGAGCATGCCAGTCTCCAGCCGCAAGGGCAGCAAGGCCTCGGCGCTTTTGCCCAAAGGTGCCGGCAAACTCAAGGCCAGCCCCTGCAGATTGCTGTTGACCAACAGCTCGGTAGCCCCTTGGCGCCAGCCGAGAGTCGCGGTGTAGGCCGCGCTGCCGCTGGCGCGGCGCGCCAGCCGCGCCACAAAGCCGAGTTCAGCGGCTTGGCGCAAACCCTCCGCCGAGGCGCTGCCGCTGGCGCGAATCAGCGTTGGCGCGCCACGGCCGCCGGGCGACCCGGGCACCAGCAGCCAGCCGCCCTCCAGCCGCGCGTCGCCGCCCAGCATGCGCGCCTGCACACCGCTCAGGGAAAACCCCGCTTCAGTGAAGTTGATCCTGCCGCGCGCCTGCGTCAGCTTGGGGCTGTCGGGCGTGATGCGCACATCATTGCCGGTAAGCAGGATGCTGCCGCGCACGCTGGACTGGTCGATGCGGGCAATCGGCAACATCAGCCTGAGCTTGTAATCGGCATTGCCCATGACCGCGCTCTTGACCAAAGCCTGGCCCAGCATGTGGCTCAGCGGTGAGGTGTTGACCAGCCCCAAGAGTTCGGGCAGCGGCCCCTTGAAGTCGGCATCGACTTCAACCTGGGTCTGCATCAAATCGGCAATCCGGGCCTCCACCCGGCTCACCTGCAGGGACGTGGCATCGCCCAAGCGGGCGCGCGCCTTGTTGACCTGCAATTGCATGCGGTCGATCACCAGTTCGCCGCTCAGGTCGGTCAGCACCGGCCAGGGCAAATCGCCGCTGTCCTGCAAGCTCGTCGGCACATAGGCCAGCCGGGCGCCCTCGACCTGCGCGGTGATTTTGAACGCGCCTTCTTTGGGGTCGATCATGGGCATTTGATCAATGTCGCCCTTGATCTGAAAGCGCACCGAACTGGCGCGCCCCTCCTGCACCGCGTCGCGCACGTATTCACGCGCGGCGGGGTCGATGACGAGCGGCAGGTAGCGGTGCACCTGCTTGCCATCGGCGCGGCTCAAATTGGCCTGCAGATCGAGCACGCCGGATGAGCGCGCGCCGGAGGCCGACTTGGCCGGGTCGGCGCTTTGCCACTTGATCTGTGCTTCGCCTGCGGCGTCGGCATTGGCAAACTTGACCTTGTCCAGTTGCACCGCGATCCGCTCACTCTTGATTTGCCAGCGGGCCTCGGCCGACAAGGAATCAACCGGTACCACCGGCTGCTGAAAAATGTTCGGCAGGTCAACGCTGCCAGCGGCCATGCCAAGCCGCGCCTGGCCCGCCTGCTGGTTGAAATCAAAATCCACATCGAGCCCACTCAAGCCCGGTGTGGAGGCCACGGCGGCGATCTCCAACCGGCTCAGTCGGCCCCTGGCGGCGTATTTTTGCGGCTTGCGCCAGGACCCCTGCCAACTAGCCTGCAGCGTATCCACCTGACCTTTTGGCGCGTACGCGCGCAGCTTGTCGCGCGTAGCGTCATCGAGCGGCAGACGGCTGACAATTTGCGCCAGCGCGCCCAGATCCAGCCGGTCGGCCTTGAACTCGCCGCGCTCGAGCTGTCCGGCTTGCGCCTGCTGCAGCTGCAGACTGGCATTGCCGCCGGGCCAATGCAGGCCGTCCTGCGTGTCGAAGGTCAACGCCTGGGTGGAAAACTCAAAGCCATCCGCCAGCTTGCGCCCACCCAGGCGCCCCTGTAGCTGATGCAAGGCCAGCGGCTGCAAATCAGCGCCCAAAACAACGCGGACCTCGGACAAGGCGACATCAGCCACCACCTGGGTGATGCGCCCCCGGTCCACGTCCACCCAAGCCCGCAACGCGCCATTGCCCTGGCGCAAATCAACCCCCAACTGGACGTAACGGCGCAGCTCCGACAGGTCAGCCCGCTCGAACGCGGCGTAAATCTGGCCCTCCCAGTCCTGCCAATGCCCTTGCCGGCGCGACAGCAAGGGTTGCAAAAACCTCCCTTGCAAACTGAAGGTGCTGCCCCAGGACTCGGGTGGGGTGGCGTCCAGCCGCACATCATGCTCTCGGCCCCGGTTGCGCACCACCGCCGCCACGTTTTGCAGCACCACCGGTTCGGCCATGCGCAGCTCGTCGGTCCAGCGCAGGGCGCCGTCGTGAATGGCGAACTCGAACTGCGAAAAAAACCAGTCCAGCGCCGCCGGGTCGGCCCGGCTGGCAGGGTTGAAATCGAGCCCACCGATGGTGATCTTGCCGTCTGGCGCACGCCGGATGTCGAGTATGGGCTGGTCCAGGTATATCTGCTCAAAACCCAAACGCCACAAGGAGCGCGGCGACACGGCAATCAGGATGCGCGGCAGACTCAAACCCACCCTGCCCTGCGCATCGAGCAGGGCCACATCGGTCAATTCAAAGGAGGGCACCATGCCGTTGGACTGGGCCGACACCGCCCCCACCCGCACCGTTACCCCCAGCGCCTGCGTGGCCCGCGCTTCGAGTTGCGGGCGAAATTCGGCGATTCGCGGCACAATCACCCAATGCAGCGCCCCCCAGGCCAGAGCCAGCAGCAACCAGGCCAAGACCACCGCAGCCAATAGCCAGCGCGTCAGGACAGTCCAGGTTTTCAGCAGTTTGGAGGGAAGGGGCGGCACATTGATTCGATAAAAGTTGTTCAAGCAGAATTATGACCCGACCCTCCCTGGCCACCCACTCCCGCTTTGCCCAACGCGTGCGCCGCCGTTACGAGGCCGAACTGCCCCTGTTGGCGAGCGGCGTGCCCGGCCCGGCGCAGTTGCAGGCCACCTTCGAAGCCCTGCTGGCCCACGGGCAAAACATGGCCAATGCGCTGCGCATCACGCGCCAGCTGGTCATCGAGCGCCTGCTGTGCCTGGACTGCGAACAGCAGTTGCCGCTGGCGCAGGTGACCCGGGCCATGACCGACCTGGCCGAGTTCACCCTCAACCACGCCCTGACCCAGGCACAGGCCGAACTCGACAAAACGCACGGCGCCCCCATGACGGCGCAAGGGCAGCGGGCGCAACTGTGGATTGTGGGCATGGGCAAGCTCGGCGCCCGCGAACTCAACGTGTCCAGCGACATCGACCTGATCTATGTCTATGACGAAGACGGCGAGACAGCGGGTGATGCCCAGGGGCGCGGCTGCATCACCAACCATGAATACTTCGGCAAGGTGGTGCGCGCCGTTTACGCGCTGGTGGGCGACACCACCGAGCACGGTTTTGTGTTCCGCGTCGATCTGGCCCTGCGCCCCAACGGTAATTCGGGACCGGCGGCGGTGTCGCTCGACGCGCTGGAGGAATACCTGCATGTGCAGGGCCGCGAGTGGGAGCGCTTTGCCTGGCTCAAGAGCCGGGTTGTGGCGCCGTTCGGCAGCGTCAGCAGCGGCGCCACCCATGCGCTGCGCAAGATCGTCATGCCCTTTGTCTTTCGGCGCTACCTTGACTACAGCGTGTTCGATGCCCTGCGCGTGCTGCACCGGCAAATTCGCGAGCACGCAGCCAAGCGAAGTGCCGGCCACCCCGAGCGCGCCAACGACGTCAAGCTCTCACGCGGCGGCATCCGCGAGATCGAGTTCACCGTGCAACTGCTGCAGGTAGTGCGCGCCGGCCATTTCCCCGAGCTGCGCACGCGCCCCACCCTGAGCGCGCTGCCGCGCCTGGTGCGCGCCAATTTGATGTCGGCGCAGACTGCGCAGGCGCTGGCGCAGGCCTACGTCTTTTTGCGCCAGATCGAGCACCGCATCCAGTACCTGGACGACCAGCAAACCCACGTGCTGCCGACCCAGGACCATGACCTGAACTGGATCGCCCAGACCATGGGTTTTACCTCGTCTCAGACACTGCTGCGCCAGCTTGACGCCCATCGTGAGTTGGTGGCCCAGGAATTCGACAAACTGCTGGGCGGCCCCGAGCCTGAATGCAAGGGATGTCACAACGGCAAGCCCGGCAACGGCACCCAGACCATCGAAGAGCTGTTGCCGCAGCTGGGCGAAGTCTTCGGGCAGCGCCTGCAGGCCTGGTGCCGGCATCCGCGCGTGCTGGCGCTGCGCGACGAGGCCCGCGAGCGCCTGCAGCGCCTGCTGGTGCGCACCGCGCAGTGGGTGCACGAGGAGCGCGTCACCGAAGAAGCTGCGGTGCGGCTGGTGGACTGGATGGAGCCCTTGCTGCGCCGCGAAAGCTATCTCGCCCTGCTGCTGGAGCGCCCACAGGTGCACGAGCGGCTGTTGCGATTGCTGGGAGCAGCGCGCTGGCCGGCGCGCTATTTGCTGCTTCATCCTGGCGTCATCGACGAGCTGGCGAGCCCCGCCATGATGGAGGAGCGCTTTAACACCCAGGAGTTCGAGATCGAGCTGGAGCACCGCCGCTCGTCGCTGACCGGCACCGGCGAGGACGACGAAGAAACCCTGCTCAACCTGCTGCGCCGCGCCCACCACGCCGAGGTGTTTCGCACCTTGGCGCGCGACGTGGAGGGCAAGCTTACCGTGGAACAGGTGGCCGATGACCTGAGCGCGCTGGCCGATGCGGTGCTGCGCGTGACCACCCGCTGGAGCTGGAGCCGCCTTAAAAAAGCGCACCGTGAGCAGCCCCGCTTCGGCATCATCGCCTACGGCAAACTGGGCGGCAAGGAACTGGGCTACGGCAGCGATCTGGACCTGGTGTTTGTCTTCGACGACAACGACGACAACGCCCCGGAGGTCTATGCCGCGCTGGTGCGCAAGCTCATCAACTGGCTGACGGTCAAGACCGGCGAAGGTGACCTGTATGAAATCGACACCGCGCTGCGCCCCAATGGCAACGCCGGCCTGCTGATCACCAGCTTTGACGCCTACGCCAATTACCAGCAGCAACGCGGCTCCAACACCGCCTGGACCTGGGAACACCAGGCCATGACGCGGGCGAGATGCGTGCTGGGCGACGCAGCCATGCGCGCGCGCTTTGATGCGGTGCGCCAGGCCGTCATCACCGCACCGCGCGATGCGAGCGGCTTGCGCGCCGAGATTGCCGCCATGCGCTCTCGCATGGCCAGCGCGCAACCGGTCGCCAGCGACAAATTCGACATCAAGTACAGCGCAGGCGGTATGATCGACGCTGAATTCGTGATGCAGTTCCTGGTGCTATCGCAGTCTGGCGCGCACCCCGAACTGATGGCCAACGCCGGCAACATCGCGCTGCTGGAACGCGCCGAGATCCTGGGACTGCTGCCCGCGGGCGTGGGGCACCGCGCCGCCAGTGCCTACCGTGCCATGCGCCAGGTGCAGCACCATGCCCGACTCAATGAAACATCAACCCAACTTGCAGCGCAAGACATGCAAGCCGAACGCGATGCCATCCTGGCGCTTTGGCACACGGTTTTCAGCGATTTCCCCTCACACGACCAGACCTGATCCACATGCAAAAAATGCCCCTGATCGCGCTCGTCGCCGCCACCGTCCTGCTGAGCGCCTGCAGCGACCGCATCAAAGACACCCATCCGCAACAACTGGTCAGCAAGCGCCAGGCCGTTTTCAAGAAATTCACCAAGGCGCTGGAACCCATGGGCTTGGTGGCGCGCGACCGGCAGGACTACGTCAAGGCCAGCTTTGTCGCTAGCGCTCAGGCGTTGCAAGAGCTCGCAAGCCAGCCCTGGCCCTATTTCACGGCCGATGGCAATTACCCGCCGACGCGTGCCAAGCCCGAAGTCTGGAGCCAGGCCGGTGAATTCAAGCTGGCCCAAGACAAATTCCTTGCCGCCACCGACGCCTTGGTGCAAGTGGCCGGCAGCGCCGATGTGGCCGCCATTCGCACCAGCGTCGAGGCTGTGCAGACAAGCTGCAAAAGCTGCCACGACCAGTTTCGATTTGACCGACAGTAAGCCGGACGCCAGCCAACAGACGGGCGCCGTTTGCTCAGGTGTTTCGGATTTTCTGCACCAGCGCCGTGGTGGAATAGCCCTTGACAAAGGGCAGCGCCAGCGCTTTGCCACCCCAGGATTGCACCAGCTTTGACTCGGGCAAGCGCGCCATGTCGTAGTCGCCGCCCTTGACCAGAATGTCGGGACGCACCTGGGCGATCAATTCAAGCGGCGTGTCCTCATCGAACCAGGTCACCATACTGCTGCTGACCAGCGCCGCCATCACATAGGCGCGGTCCATTTCGTTGTTCAGCGGCCGATCCGGCCCCTTACCCAGTCGCCGCGCCGAGGCGTCGGTGTTGAGCGCGACCACCAGACTGGCGCCCAGTGCACGGGCTTGCGCCAGATACACCACATGACCGCAGTGCAGCACGTCGAAAACGCCATTGGTGAAAACCAGCGGGTGCGGCAAAAGGGCCAACCGCCGCCGCAACTCGTGCGGATAACAGAGTTTGGCCGTCAGCTCGGGGGCAGCACCGGCAGCATCCAGGTCAGTTGCAGATGTGTATTCAGGCATCCCCGGATGCTAGCAGGCATTTTTGAACCCACCGACCCGGGCGAAGGGTCTGGGGCCTAGCCTGGCTGCGCCTGGCGGCCCGCCGCAGGCTGTGGCGCCCACCAGGACTGCACATTCAGGAATCTGGTGTGACATCCGGTACAACGATATTGCCCATTGGGCAGCAGTGCGCCGTTGGGCGCACGTTCAATCACCGGCTGGTAGCAGGTAGAGCCGCACTGGCGACACTGGTAAGCCGTCTTGAAATTGGTTTTGATGCGTGTTGCCATGGTGGTCAAACTGTAACGCCAGACCACGGGCTCAAGGCCGTCGAAAATGTAAACCGATGTAAGCCGCGTGACCAATCGCCTCAGCGCCACCACTTGCGCCCGGACCGATGGTTCAGACCGGCTGCGTATCGACAAAACTGGCGCGCTGCATCAGCTTGTCCTGCAGCCTGACCAGATTGGGATATTGCTCGCGCCAGGGCAACTCGGGAAAGCGGAAGTCAAGGTAGCCCAGCGCCACGCCCACGGCGACATCGGCCAGGCTCAAATGGATGCCCACGCAAAAGGGCTTGTCGCCCAAATCCCTGCTGATAGCCTGCAAGGTGGTATCGACTTTGCCAAGCTGCCGGTCAATCCATGACTGGCAGCGCTGGGCGTCAGTGCGACCGCCCCAAGTGGCTTCGAGCCGCGCCAGAATGGCTGCATCCAGGATGCCATCGGCCAGGGCCTCCCAGGTCTTGACCTCGGCGCGCTCGCGCCCCACCGCAGGAATGAGCTTGCCCACCGGCGACAGGGTGTCAAGGTATTCCACGATAACGCGCGAGTCATGGATCACGTCGCCAGCTTCCATCACCAGGCAGGGCACTTTGCCAAGCGGGCTGGTGGCAGCGATGCTGGTATTGGCCGACCACACGTTTTCCAGCACATAGTCGTAGTCCAGTTTTTTCTCGGACATGACGATGCGTACTTTGCGCACATAGGGGCTGGTGTTGGATCCGATCAGTTTCATGGGCATGTGACAGAGGTGGAATAAAAATGTTGTTGGCTGATTCTATACATGCCGATTGAATGATGCGAACCCATCCAGCACCAAGCACAAGCCGGGCCGGGGCAAGCCGGACAACTGACGCCTTGCTTGCAAATTGAAGTTTTTGATCCTCCTACAATCCCGCGCATGACTACTTCCGCCATTTCTGCCCTCTCGCCGCTGGACGGCCGCTACGCAGCCAAACTCGCCAAATTGCGCCCCGCCATGAGCGAACAGGGCTACATGCACCGAAGGGTGCAGGTCGAAGTGGCCTGGTTCATTGCCTTGAGCGACTGCGGCTTCAAGGAATTCAAACCGTTGTCGCCGGGCGCGCGAACCTACCTGCTGGGCCTGGCGAAAAACTTCTCGGAAGTTGACGGCAAGGCCATCAAGACCATCGAAAAAACCACCAACCACGATGTCAAGGCGGTCGAGTACTGGATCAAGTCCAAATTCGAAGGTCGGCCCGAACTGGTGGCGGCGCAGGAATTCGTGCACTTTGCCTGCACCAGCGAAGACATCAACAACACCAGCCAGGCGCTGCAACTCAAAAGCGGCCGCGACCAGGTGCTGCTGCCCAAACTTGACGAAGTGATCGACAAGCTGCGCACCATGGCGCACGCCTTTGCTGAAGTGTCGATGCTCAGCCGCACCCATGGCCAGACCGCCAGCCCGACCACGGTAGGCAAGGAAATTGCCAATGTGGTGGTGCGCCTGGTGGCGGCGCGCGACAAGATTGCCTGCGTCAAATTGATGGGCAAGATGAACGGTGCGGTGGGCAACTTCAACGCCCACCTGTCGGCCTGGCCGGACTTCGACTGGGAAGACTTCAGCCGCAAGGTGATCGAGACCCCCGAGCCGCTGGGTCTGGGCCTGACGTTTCAGCCCTACAGCATCCAGATTGAGCCGCACGACTACATGGCCGAGCTGTTTGACGCGGTGGCGCGCGCCAACACCATCCTGATCGACTGGTCGCGTGATGTCTGGGGTTATGTCTCTTTGGGCTACTTCAAGCAGCGTCTGCGCGACGGCGAGGTCGGCTCCAGCACCATGCCGCACAAGGTCAACCCGATCGACTTCGAGAACGCCGAGGGCAACCTCGGGCTGGCCAATGCGCTGCTGCGGCACATGTCGGAAAAGCTGCCGATTTCGCGCTGGCAGCGCGACCTGACCGACAGCACCGTGCTGCGCAACATGGGCGTTGCGCTGGGCTATGCCGTGCTGGCCTACCAGTCGATGGCGGCCGGTCTGGGCAAACTCGAGATCAACGAAACCGCGATCGCCTCCGACCTCGACAGTTCCTGGGAGGTGCTGGCCGAGCCGATTCAAACCGTGATGCGCCGCTTTGGCCTGCCGCAGCCCTACGAGCAACTCAAGAAGTTCACCCGCGGCGAAGCCATGACGCGTGAACTGATGCAGGGCTTCATTGCCGGCCTGGACCTGCCAGAGGCCGAAAAAGGGCGCCTGCTGGCCATGACCCCGGCCAGCTACGTCGGTAAGGCGGCCGAACTGGCGCGCCGGGTCTGATATGACCCCCACGCTCGGCACTTTGCGTCCTCGCTGCCCCCCAAGGGGGCTGGTCCGGCTTGGGGCGGCCCGGCGCCGGACCACGCTCACGTTTGGCCTGGTCTGATGGCCACCAAATCCACCATCTTCAAGGCCAGCCTGCAAATTGCGGACATTGACCACAGCTACTACGCCGACCATGCGCTGACGCTGGCGCGCCACCCCAGCGAAACCGACGAGCGCATGATGGTGCGGCTGTGCGCGCTGGCCTTGCAGGCGCACCAGTTGCAAAGTGTCTGTGGTGGCGATGGCGTGCTGGCCTTTGGCGCGGGCTTAAGCGACCCCGACGAGCCCGATGTCTGGCTGCGCGACTTCACCGGCCAAACGCGACTGTGGATCGAGGTGGGGCAACCCGAGGACAAGCCACTGCTGAAAGCCTGCGGCAAGGCCGATGCCGTGGTGCTGTACTGTTTTAGCCAGGCTGCCGAGGTCTGGTGGCGCGGCATGGAGAGCAAGCTGGCTCGCCCCAGGAACCTGCGCGTCTGGCGCATTCCCACGGCCGCCGCCCAGGCGCTGATTCCGATGGCACAGCGCAGCATGGCGCTGCAGGCCACCATCCAGGAAGGCGTGCTGATGCTCGGTGACGGCACCCACAACGTCGATATTGAACCGATAAGCTGGAAGTAGTTGACGGGCGTCAACTTCGTGAAATATCACGGGGATACCATTCTCCTGTTTCTTTCACTACTTACTCAATCATCATGTCCGCACGTCTTTCCAACAAAGTTTCCATCATCACCGGTTCCGCTCAAGGCATCGGCCTGGCCACCGCGCTCAAATTCGCTCAGGAAGGCGCCATCGTCATCGTCTGCGACGTCAAACAGGCCGGTGTCGATGAAGCGGTGGCCCAGTGCCGCGCCCTGGGTGCCACGGCTGAAGGTTTTGTCATGGACGTGACCCAGCGCGCCATGGTCGATGCCGTGGTGGCCCAGGTCAAGGCCAAGTTCGGCCGTATCGACGTGCTGGTCAACAACGCCGGCATCACCCAGGATGCGCGCCTGCAAAAAATGACCGCCGAACAATTTGACAAGGTCATCGACGTCAACCTGCGCGGCGTGTTCCACTGCTCGCAAGCGGTGGCCGACGGCATGGTGGCCCAAGGCAGCGGTGTGATCCTGAACGCCAGCTCGGTGGTCGGCCTGTATGGCAACTTTGGCCAGACCAACTACGCCGCCACCAAGTTCGGCGTGATCGGCTTCACCAAGACATGGAGCCGCGAGCTCGGCCCCAAGGGCGTGCGCACCAACGCCGTGGCCCCCGGCTTCATCACAACCCCGATGGTGGCTGCCATGCCCGCTGAAGTGCTGGCAAAAATGGGCGAAAAAGTCGCCCTGCGCCGCCTGGGCAAGCCCGAGGAAATTGCCAACGTCTATGCCTTTTTGGCCAGCGACGAGGCCAGCTACATCAACGGCGAAGTGATCGAAGTCTCGGGCGGCATTTCACTCTGAACATGGCGGGTCAGACCACTCGCAAAGCGACGTGCTCTGACACCAACTAAGCCTGAGACTTTGCGGGTCAGACCACTCGGAAAGCGACGTGCTCTGACCCCAACTGATCAGGATTGTCCCTACCCGCCGGGCGTCGCTTGTCTTTCGGCAGCGCGCTCGGCGTATTTATTGAAACGCCAGGCCGTGCCTTCCTGGGTGATGCGGCGCCAAGTGGCGCGTTTTTGCACCGGCTGCATCTCGGTCCAGAACTGCACCTCGGCAAAGCTGCGGCCACAGCCCTTGCACACGTCGTCGCCTTGGCTGGTCGAGCAAATCGCTATGCAGGGTGTGTCGGGCGTGCTCTCGAACCAGGTCTGCCAGGCCTGCATGGCGACTTCGGGCAGGGTGACCGGGTCAATTTCATGGCGACGCTCAAAGGCCATCACCGCATACACTTCAGCCAGCGCACGTGTGGGTGCGGGCAGCGCTGCTCCCTCGCGGCAGGGTAGCTTGTCGCGCCAGAAGTTGATGGCCGCTTCAATGTCGGAGATGTGGATGCCGGTCATAGGGCGCGCATCATAGCCCTGCCGCCGCATTAACCCCACCACTTGTAGGAAAAATTCCGGTTTGCAGATAATGCGCCTCTGAAGGGGAGTAGTTCCCACCAGGGTGAATCGTCAATACGGAGGCTGTCTTGCTGACAGCAACCCGGTTCACCCGATGTGCCAGCCCGTCCGGGATCAGCACATTGAGCAAGACCTTCGCCGTGCACGGGTGCCTGTGCAGCGCGCGAAGGAGGCCTCGAAACCATCCTGAATGCGTTGTGGTGTCCGGTGCAAATTTCAAATTCATTTAAGGGTTTGCCATGGAACTATTTTCTACCGCCTGGTGGTCTGCGCTACTGGCCATTTTGCTCATTGACCTGGTGCTGGCCGGCGACAACGCCATCGTGATCGCGCTGGCGGCGCGCAATTTGCCGGCCCACCTCAAAACCAGAGCCATTATGTGGGGCACGGTGGGCGCGATCGTGGTGCGCTCGATCATGACCATCGGCGTGGTCTGGCTGCTGCAGATTCCGGGGCTGATGCTGGTCGGCGGCCTGGGGCTGGTGTGGATTGCCTACAAACTGCTGGCCGATGACGACGGCGGCGAACACAGCAACCCCATGGCCAGCACTTTCTGGGGCGCCATGAAAACCATCGTGGTGGCCGACGCGCTGATGGGGGTCGATAACGTGCTGGGAGTGGCCGGCGCCGCGCATGGCGCGTTCGACCTGGTCATCATCGGCTTGCTGATCAGCGTGCCGATTGTGGTGTTTGGCAGCTCGGTGGTGCTGAAACTGGTGGAGCGCTTCCCCGTCATCATCCAGGCCGGCGCGGCGGTGCTGGCCCTGACGGCCGCCAAGATGATCGTGTCCGAGCCACTGCTCGCTGAGCTGTTCGATGGCGACGAATCGCCTGCTGAAACCATGCAAACGGCGGTGCGCTGGGCGATCTATGCGGCGGTCATCATCGGCGTGCTGGCAGCCGGCTGGTGGCGCAAGCGCCAGCTCAGCGCCAACGCCCCGGTTTGAGCCGCAACGTGCTAAGCTGCACGCCATGAAACTGATCCTGAAATGGCTGCTCTGTGCAGCCGCCCTGTTGTGCGTGGCCTACCTTTACAGCGGCGTCGTGGTGAGCAGCCTGGGGGCGGCGCTGATCGCCGCCTTTGTCATCGGCCTCTTCAACATGGTGCTGCGCCCGGTGCTGGTGGTGCTGACCCTGCCCGTCACGCTGGTCACGCTGGGCTTGTTTTTGTTTGTCATCAACGCCCTGATGTTCTGGTCTGCCGCAGGCATCCTCGAAGGCTTCTATGTGCGCGACTTTTTCGCCGCGCTCTGGGGCTCGCTGATCTACTCTGCCCTGGGGCTGGTCATCGATTCAGTTGTCGAGCGCCTGTTCCTTAAATAAGGCCTCGATCTGGCGGCGCCGCGTGTCGATGATCGACGCGTCGATGTGATCCGCCGATGAATTTGCCACCCCCGTGGCACGCAGCCGATCCTGTGCAGATTTGAGCCGGTCCAGCGCCCCCGCGTAATCCAGTTGCGCGATTCGCGCCTCGGCTTCGGCGCGCAAGGCCCGCAGGCGGTGGTTTTGTGCGGCGTAAATGCTCGCCAGCCACTGCCAGGCCAGGGTATCCTGCGGCTGCTTGACCAGCCACACTTGCAGGTTTTGCGCCGCGCTGTCCATCACGCCGTCTTGTCCGGCCTGCATGGCAATTTGGGCCTGCAACAGCAAATCCGGGCGGCGCAGCGCTGTCACAGCCTCGGGCCTGACCAGGTCCAACCCCACGTTGCTGGCCAGTGCCAGCACCTGGGGTCGTGATCGGTCGCGTGCCGCCAGTTCGATTTCCACCCCAAGCCAGCGCGCTTGCCGGGCAGCCTCGGCGTCATCCGCAACCATTTTTTGGAGCCGCACAAACTGTTTGCGCGCCTGTGCCGCATCACGCAATCGGCTGGCCGCCATGGCCGCGCCATAGAGCGCGCCCGCCTGCTGCGCCGCGGTCGGTGCGCTCGCCAGTGCGTCGGCCTGCGCCTGCCAGCCGCGCAGCGCGTCGGCACCCGGGTTGGCCAGCACCCGGGCGCGCGCCGTCAGCATCGCGTGCGTCATGGTTGGCGCCACCTCGACGCTGTGCGGCGCGCCCAGCGGCAGGCGCGACTGCATGTCGGCGATGCGCTCGGTGGTCAGCGGGTGGCTGCGCAGATAGGGGTAGGCGCCGGTGTCATTGAGCCGGGCGGCCTGCTGCAGCTTGTCGAACATGCCGACAAAGCCCTGCGCCTCGAAACCGGCCTGCGTCATCACGCCAAAGCCGACGCGGTCGGCCTCGCGTTCCATGTCGCGCGAAAAATTGAGCTGGCTTTGCGCTGACAGCGCTTGCCCGCCGACAATCAGGGCGTTGCCGGCCTCCGGACTTTTGCTGGCCGCAAGCGCGCCCAGAATCATGGCGCCGATCATCCAGGGGGTTTGCTGTTCGTTCTTGGCGATCAGGCGCGAAATATGGCGCTGGGTGACGTGGCTCAGCTCGTGGCCCAGCACCGAGGCCAGTTCGTCGCGGCTGCTCACCACGGCCAGCAGCCCCAAGTGCACGCCAAAATAACCGCCCGGCAGGGCAAAGGCGTTGACGCTGCGGTCGCGCCCCAACACAATTCGCCAGGCAAAACGCTCGTCGAGCTCTGGCGTCAGATCACCACGCGCACGGGCGGCGGCCAGCAGCGGCAGCCAGATGCCCTGCACATAGTCGGAGAGCACCGGGTCGTCGATAAAATCAGGATCTCGGTACAGTTCACGGACGATGCGGTCGCCCAGTCGGCGCTCGGCGCTGGCGCTCATGGCGCTGCCATCACCGAGCAGGGGCAGCGTGCTGGCCAAGCTGCCTTGCGCCTGCAACGAGACCGGCATGGCCAGCCCGATGGCGGCCAGAAAAAGCGTTGCGCGCCCTGCTGCGATCAGGCCCGCCCTCAGCTTGGGTTTGAATGGATCCATCAACATGAGCGGTAAATTTTGTGCACCTACAAAAGAATAAATCAGACGACCACCGTATGATGCCAGCTGTGTGTAAAGGTTCGGTGAAGCCGACGCGCTGACTTTAGTTCACCACCCACCCTTAATTTTTTGTCATGAGCACCCTCACCCATTTTGACGAACAGGGCCAGGCCCATATGGTCGATGTGGCGGCCAAAGCGGCCAGCCATCGCATTGGCATCGCCGGCGGGCGCATCGAGATGCAGCCCGCCACGCTGGCCATTATCGAAGCCGGCAGCGCCAAAAAAGGTGATGTGCTGGGCATTGCCCGCGTGGCCGGCATCATGGCGGCCAAGAAAACCAGCGCCCTGATTCCCCTGTGCCACCCGCTGGCGCTGACTCATGTCGCCATTGAATTCAAGGTGCTGCACGTCAGCCCGAGCCATGCCGCCAGCATCCTGTGCCAGGCTACTGTCGAAACGGTGGGACCCACCGGGGTGGAAATGGAAGCGCTCACCGCGGTGTCGGTCGCGCTGCTCACCATTTACGACATGTGCAAGGCGGTGGACCGCGGCATGGTGATGACCGATATCACGCTGCTGGAGAAGCATGGCGGCAAATCGGGCAGTTTTATCAATCCGAACACAACACCCCATGGCAATGCTTGATCGTGCCATTTGGCCTGCGCGCCTGAGCACCTTTGCATTGGCTGCTCTGGCCGCAGCCAGCGTCGTCTATTGGGGTCTGCGCTGGTCCGAGCCGCTCACTGCGCCGCCTTCCAGCGGCGTCAGGTCCGAGCCACGCCCCATCGACACGGCCCGGGTGGCCCTGTTGCTGGGCGCCAGCGCCTCGCCCGCCGACGCAGGTGCTGCGGCACCGACGGTCAATGCCGCTGCCAATTACAAGCTTGAAGGCGTCATTGCCCAGGGTCGCAGCAGCGGGCGTGGCAGCGCCCTGATCGCCATCGGCGGCGAAAAAGCCAAACCCTACAGAGTGGGCGACCACTTGAGTGACGATCTGCTGCTGCAGTCGGTCTCGGCACGGGGTGCCGCCCTGGCGCCCGGCATGGCGGCGCCGGCATCGATCCAGCTCGAATTACCGCCGCTCGACGGCCTCAAACCCTAGCACCATGACCGCATCCCGTCGTTACCAATTCCAGGTTCAAGTTCAACCGCGCTATCTGGCTGACCAGTCGGTGCCAGGGCAGGACCAGTACTTTTTTTTCCTACACCGTCACCATCCGCAACAGCGGTCAGGTGGCCGCGCAATTGATTGCCCGCACCTGGAATATCAACGATGCCCAGGGACACCACGAAAAGGTCAAGGGTCTTGGCGTGGTCGGGCACCAGCCGCTGCTGCAACCCGGCGAAGCCTTCGAGTACACCAGCGGCACGCGCCTGCGCACGCCAACCGGCACCATGCACGGCAGTTTTTTTTGCGTGGCCGAAGACGGTGAAAAGTTCGACGTGGATGTGCCCATGTTCGTGCTCGACGCCTTGAGCGAGAGCGGCGGAACCCGCACCCTGCATTGACGTCCAGCGCCCCCAAGAAAAGTGTGAGCCATGGGTGAATTCGATCTGATCGCGCGCTACTTCACGCGCCCGGTGCGCCGGGCGGCGTTGGGCGTGGGCGACGACTGCGCGCTTCTGCAACCCGCGCCCGGCACTCAACTGGCCATTTCCTGCGACATGCTGGTGCAGGACCGCCATTTTTTTGCCGACACCGACCCGTGCCAGTTGGGCCACAAGGCGCTGGCCGTCAACCTAAGCGACCTGGCGGCCTGTGGCGCCAGACCGCTGGCGTTCACGCTGGCTCTGGCGCTGCCCGAGGTCAACGAACCCTGGCTGGCGGCCTTTGCCCAGGGCCTGTTCGCCCTGGCCGACGCGCATGACTGCGAACTCATCGGCGGCGACACCACCGCCGGGCCGCTCAACATCTGCATCACGGTGTTTGGCGAAGTGCCAGTGGTCAACGGCAAGTCCCAGGCCCTGCTGCGCAGCGGCGCCAGGGCTGGTGACGACCTGTATGTGAGCGGCAAACTGGGCGATGCCCGGCTGGCATTGAACGCGATGCAGGGCAAGTTGACCGTTCCCGCCGCGGTACTGTCGGCCGCACGCGAGCGGCTGCAGAGCCCAAAGCCGCGCGTGGCGCTGGGCCTGGCCTTGCGCGGCATCGCCAGCGCGGCGATTGACGTCAGCGATGGACTGATCGGCGACCTTGGTCATATCATGAAAGGCTCGGGGGTGGGCGCCACGGTGCAGGTTGATCAGGCAGTCTCCGCAGAGCCGCCAGGTGTCCATGTGTCGCTGGAGCAATGGCGCACCCTGGCGCTATGCGGCGGCGACGACTACGAGTTGCTGTTCACCGCCCCGACCCGGTTCAGAGCAGCCGTGGCTGCAGCCGCCCAAGCCAGCCAGACGCCCGTGCGCTGCATTGGCCAGATCGAAGCCGCCGCCGGGCTGCGGCTGCTGGACGCACAGGGCCGGTCGTTGCCCAACCACTACGTCTCGTTCGATCACTTCGCCTGACGCCGGTTCCCCCTGCATACGCTCGATAATCCGACCATGCTTGATCAAGAGACTGTTTTGCACCCTGGCGCAGCGGCACCAGCCCAAGCCGCCAGCGCCAGGGTAGTCCCGACGGGCAGCTTCATGATGGCGCACCCCGCTCATGTGATGGCACTGGGCTTTGGCGCCGGGCTGAGCCCGAAAGCGCCCGGCACCATGGGCACGCTGTGGGCCTGGGCGCTGTTTGCGCTGCTGCAACACCGCCTCACCGACGCGCAATGGGGCTGGCTCATCACCATCAGCGTCCTGGCGGGCTGGTGGGTCTGCACGCTCACCGCCAGGCATATGCGCGTGCTCGACCCGGGCAGCATCGTCTGGGACGAAATTGCCGCCTTCTGGCTGGTGCTGTGGCTGGTCAGCCCAACCGGCTTTTGGGGCCAGCTGGCCGCCTTTGCGCTGTTCCGCTTCTTCGATGCCGTCAAACCCGGCCCGGTGGCCTGGGCCGACCAGTTCTACCACCACGTTGACCCCGCCACCGACCCGGCAGCCTGGCGCAAGGCCGGCTGGGGCATCATGCTCGACGATCTGGTGGCCGCTTTTTGCACCCTGCTGGTGATCGCACTGTGGCGGGTCTGGTGATCCCATGGCGACCATGAACCCCTGGCGTCCAGCAACTTTGGCACCCGCAGCCGCCGCCCGGCTGGCCGATGAGTTATTGGCCAACCACTGGCTGCTTTGCACTGCCGAAAGCTGTACCGGCGGTCTGATTGCGGCGACCTGCACCGACCTGGCCGGATCCAGCCACTGGTTCGAGCGCGGCTTTGTCACTTACTCCAACGCCGCCAAAATCGAGCTGCTGGGCGTCGAAGCCCAGCTGATCGAGCAGCATGGTGCTGTCAGCGAAGCCGTGGCACGCGCCATGGCCGCCGGCGCGCTGGCGCATTCGCGCGCGCAGGTGACCATCGCCGTCACCGGCGTGGCCGGCCCCAGCGGCGGCACTGCCGAAAAACCGGTGGGCACCGTGTGGCTCGCCTGGGCCACCCCCGACAGCGTGACCAGTGAGTTGCAGCACTTTTCGGGCGACCGCGCCGACGTGCGCCAAGCCACCGCGCAACACGCGCTGAACCGCCTGACAGAACTCATCCAGAGGAAAACCCCGTCGTGAAGCTGTTGATTGTTGAAGATGACGAGATGATGGGCGCGGGTCTGCAGGCCGCCCTCAACAGCGCCGGTTTTGACGCGCAGTGGGTGACAGACGGGCAAACGGCCTATGACTTGCTTATCCATGATTTTTTCCGCGCAGCGGTGCTCGACATCACCCTGCCCGGCCTGAACGGGCTGACCCTGCTGAAGCAACTCCGGGCCAGCGGCAGCACGCTGCCGGTGTTGATGCTCACCGCACGCGACACCACCCACGACAAGGTGATGTGCTTTGACGCGGGCGCCGACGACTTTCTGGTCAAAACCACCGACGTGGAAGAGCTGGTGGCGCGCCTGCGCGCCCTGATTCGCCGGGCTGGCTTTGTGGGCCGCATCAGCGTCGGCAAGCTGACCCTGGATTCGGACACTCAGGCGGTCACGCAAGGGGGTCAATTGCTCAGCCTGTCCAACCGCGAGTTCGAACTGCTGAAGGTGCTGATGGAAGGTGCTGGGCAGGTCATTTCACGCAGCCTGCTCGAAGCGTCGGTGTTCGGCCCAAATCGCGGCAGCGACAGCAATGTGCTTGAAGTTCACATCCACAACCTGCGGCAGAAAATTGGCGAGGCCAGCATCAAAACGGTGCGCGGCGTTGGCTACACCCTGACCAAACTGTGCGCGTGAATCCGACAAAGCACATCACGCTGAGCCACCGCCTGCTGGTGGCGCTTGGCGTGGTCAGCTTCCTGTTCTGGGTGGTGATGACCAGCCTGTCCACGCGCGACAACATCGCGCAAATCGACGAGCTTTACGATGTGCACCTGGCCTACACCGCCCAGGCCTTTTTGCACATGATGGACCCCGACCACGGCGAAAAGCAGACCTTGCCCAAAATCCTGGCGTCGGAGACTATTGCCGAACTCTTGAACGCCTGGCCGGAATTGGCGCTGCGACCAACCGCTGAGTCCCGGGCATCGAGCACGGCTGAGCCCCCAGCGAGTTCTGCGCCTGGGGCCTTGAACGCCAAGACGACGCCCTACAGCCGCGGCCTGCGCTTCCAGTTATGGCGCCATGACAGCGAGCTGCTGTTTCGCTCCGACAACGCGCCGTCCGTCGTCATGGCCGAGTCACTGGGCTTGTCGGATACCGTCGATGCGCAAGGCAACGGCTGGCGCAATTACAAGGTGTATGACATCAACCACAGTGTGCACATGATCGTCTCTGAGCCCGATTCCTTTCGCGCCCAGCTGGCGCGCAGCATGGTCATCGCGGCGGCGACGCCTTTGGTGCTGGGGCTGCCGGTATTGCTGTTGTTGCTGTGGTTTTCCATCAAAAGAGGCCTTTATCCGCTGGCCTCCCTGAGCCAGGAAATCAGCAAAAGACAACCTGACAACCTGACGCCGATCGATGCAAAAAGCGTCCCTGACGAGGTGCAACCCATCGTCACCGCACTGAACGACCTGCTCACCCGCATGGCGCAAACCCTGGCCAACGAGCGCCGCTTCACCGACGATGCTGCCCACCAGCTACGCACGCCGCTGGCGGCCCTGCAGACCCAGCTCTACACCGCGCGCCATACCCAGGCAGAGGCGCCGCATCAGCTCGCCCTGGAACAGATGCAGCACAGTGTGGAGCGCGGCATCCGCCTGGTCAACCAGTTGCTGACGCTGGCGCGGCTCGACCCCAAGCAGGTCCGGCCAGAATTCACCAGTGTCCACCTCAATCAGATTGCCGAGACCATTTGCGCCGAATTGGCCCCGCTGGCGCTGCAGCGCGAGCAGAGTCTGGAATTAAATGCCGAGCCTGACTTGCCGCCACTGACCGGCAACGCCGACCTGTTGGCCATGCTGCTCTCCAATCTGGTGGACAACGCCATCCACTACACGCAGCGCGGTGGCAACATCATCATCAGCCTCGCGTCCGATGACGGCGGGGTGCAACTTGCGGTCAGTGACGATGGCCCGGGCATTGCGCCCGACCAGCGCAAACGTGTTTTTGAGCGCTTTTACCGCATCGCCCAACAAAACCAGCCCGGCACCGGCCTGGGGCTGGCCATCTGCAAGCGGGTGGCTGACCTGCACCTGGCCACCCTGACGCTGTCGGATGGCCTGCACGGCCGCGGGCTCACGGTGCGCCTGCACTTTGCCACTTAAGCATGGATTTTTCCAGTGGTTTTGCCACCGGGCTGGCACTGATCGTGGCCATTGGCTCGCAAAACGCCTATGTGTTGCGCCAGGGCATTTTGCGCCAGCATGTACTGCCCCTGGTGCTGTTTTGTGCGCTGTCCGACGCGCTGCTGATCCTGGCGGGCATTGGCGGGGCGGGCGTGCTGATTCGCGGCAACGACGTGCTGATGACACTCACGCGCTACGGCGGTGCCCTGTTTTTGGCCGCATATGGTGTGCTGGCTGCACGGCGCGCCTGGCAAGGCAAGCACATGCTGCTGCACGCTGGCGCTGGTGTCACCCTGGCCAGCGCACTGGCCGCGTGCTTTGCCTTTACCTTTCTGAATCCGCATGTGTACCTCGACACCGTGGTGCTGCTGGGCAGCCTGGCCAACCAGCGCCCCGACCCCGGCCGCTGGATCTTTGGCGCCGGTGCTGTCAGCGCCAGCCTGTGCTGGTTTGCCGCTTTAGGCTTTGGCGCGCGCTATCTGTCACCGCTGTTTGCCACCGTGCTGGCCTGGCGCGTGCTCGACGGCCTGATTGCGCTGACCATGGGCGCGCTGGCGGCGATGCTGCTGGCGGGATGACGTTACAGTCATGCCTGAGGCACCGAGCGGTGCAAAAAAGAATAGGGTCACTGGAGCTTTGCCATGAACTGGTTTGAAAATTTTGAAACGCGCCATTTCGAGGTCAACGGCGCGCGCATTTTTGCCCGGGTCTCGCGCGGCGCCCACGGCTCCCGCCCGGCGCTGTTGCTGTTGCACGGCTTTCCACAAAGCCATGTGATGTGGCACCGGGTGGCGCAACAACTGCAACAGGGCTATTACCTGGTGCTGCCAGACCTTCGCGGTTACGGCGACTCCAGCAAAGCGCCGGGCTTGCCCGACCACAGCAACTACAGCAAGCGCGCCATGGCGCAGGACATGGTGGCGGTAATGGACGCGCTGGGCGTGGATCGCTTCTTTTTATGCGGCCATGACCGGGGCGGCCGGGTGGCGCACAGGCTGGCCGTGGACCATGCCGCACGGGTAGAAAAACTCTGCGTGATCGACATTGCGCCCACCCTGGACATGTACGCTGCCACTGACTTTGCGTTTGCCAAGGCTTACTACCACTGGTTTCATCTGATCCAGCCGAAGCCCTTGCCAGAATTCATGATCGGCGGCAACCCATTGGCCTATCTGCATGCCAAACTGGGCGGTTGGGGTTCGACCGGCATGGACTACATCGAACCCGCGGCGCAGGCCGAATACGAGCGATGCTTCATCCAGAGCGAGACCATTCACGCCATGTGCGAAGACTACCGCGCCAGTGCCGACATCGACCTGGAACATGACCGCACCAGCCGCGCGCAGGGTCTAAAAATTGCCTGCGACACGCGGGTGCTTTGGGGCGCGCGCGGCGTGGTGCAGCGCCTGTTCAGGCCGCTCGATTTATGGCAAGCACAGTGCGCGGGTCAGGTCACGGGCCAGGCCATGGAAGCCGGGCATTTCATACCGGAAGAGTTGCCGCAGGAGATGGCGGCCCATTTGCGTCAATTTTTTACAGCTTGAACCGCCTGGATCGCCACGCGTCGCCCACGATGACCTGCATGGCTCAAGCGCCGCAGCATTTCTTGTATTTTTTGCCACTGCCGCAGGGGCAGGGGTCGTTGCGGCCAGGTTTGGCCCCGGCGTGCACGGTCTCCACGCGCGGACCGATGTGGCGCCAGAGTTCGCACAGGTCGTACACCGCCCACATGGCATCGGCAAAGTCGTTGAGGCGCTGCTCACTGATGGTGGGCGGCCCGTCTTCGTCAAAGGCCGCCACGCTGGGTGGATCGGTATCGTCCTCGGCCACAGCCACGATGCACTCCAGCGCGGCGTCGAGCACCTTGGCGGCCTCCCTGTCACGCGGCGGTGACCATTCTTCGGGCCAGCTTTCCACGGCATACATGAAGCCGATGGCCCAGATCTGGCCAAACGAGGGAATTGGCACGTCCCCCATCTCCATGCGCTGTTCGTCAGGCAAGGTGGCAATGGCACCGCGCATGTCCATCACCTCGGGCTGGTAGGCGCGCTCGTCTTCGAGCGATTCCACGTCGGCATTGAGGGCTGCGGCCACCTCGTTCCAGCGGCGCGTCCAGAGGTCAAAAAAGCGCTTGAACTGGGCCTCGTCGGCAAACAGCGGCGTTTCGCTATCGTCCTCCAGGTCCAGCAGCACCGAGAAATATTCGGTCGGGCTGATGACGCGGCGGCAGCACACCAGCGCCGCCATGAATCCCTCGCAAAACTCCCACTGCGGAGTTTCGTCGAAACGGCTGCGCAGGT
The DNA here is from genome assembly GCF_028689295.1 of Rhodoferax sp. Lineage (GTDB taxonomy): Bacteria > Pseudomonadota > Gammaproteobacteria > Burkholderiales > Burkholderiaceae_C > Rhodoferax. The sequence goes on along the minus strand of NZ_JAQTWL010000003.1, from coordinate 66,370 downwards.
CGTCCAGAATGGCGTCGAGCGCGTCGAAGTCGTCGGGTTGCATAAGCACCTCATCGGCAGCGACCGCATCGACAGGCGAAGTGAGTTCAGTGGTCATGGGAAATGGTTCTATGAGTGACGACGGCAGCATTTTGCCCCCTCCAAAGGGCGCTGTGACATCACGCACATCAGGCGCTTCCAAACTTGGTGTCAAAACGAATGCCAATTTTCTGCAACAGCGGGGTGGGCAGCAAACCACCGGCGCAGACGATGACGGCATCGTTGCGGTGCTGCTGCGACTGGCCTTCCATTTCGATCTCCACCGCCTTTTCTGAAATCTGCTTCACCCTGGAGTTCAGCATGACCCGCAAGCGCCCGGTTAGTTGCTGCTGCGCGAGCATCTCCCGGTTTTTTTGCTTGACACGGGAAAATGCACCACTGCGGTAAGAAAGAATGACATCGGTGTCGGCTTGCTCTGATAACGAGATCGCCGCTTCGAGGGCGCTGTCGCCGCCGCCCACCACCAGCACCGCCTGCCCCTTGAACTGTGCCGCATCCGCAAGCCTGTACATTACTTTGGGCAAATCCTCGCCCGGCACATCAAGTTTGCGCGGCGTGCCACGGCGACCCATCGACAGCAAGACGGTTCGGGTGGTATGGCTGCCTTTGGCGGTATGAACCACGAAGACGTCGCCCACTTTGTCGATCGACTCCATACGCTCGCAGAAATCGATTTGCAAGCCCGTTGTGTTGACCACGTCCAGCCAGAACGCCAGCAGTGTTTCTTTTCGAACTTCGTTGAATTTGGTTTTACCCACCAGCGCCAATTCCACCGGCGCTGTCATGGTGATTTTTTGCCGCGGGTAGTGGTAAACCGAACCCCCCAGGGAATCCTCTTGCTCAAGGATCTTGTAGCGCAGCTTGTGCTCCAGCGCAGACAGGCCGGCCGAGATGCCAGCGGGTCCGCAGCCGACAATAATCACATCGAAATCGGCGATGCCTGTGGACTTGCTCTTACGGATCGACTCAATGGCCTGGCGACCCTGTTCTGCCGCTTTGCGGATCAGGCCCATGCCGCCGAGTTCACCCGCGATATAAATGCCGGGCACATTGGTCTCGAAATCCGGGCTGATGTTGGGAATATCAACACCGCGTTTCTCTGTGCCAAAGACCAGCTTGATGGCATCCACCGGACAGGCCGCCAGGCAGGCGCCGTGGCCGATGCAGTGGGCTGCGTTGATCAACGCCATCTGACCATTGACAACGCCCAGCGCCTTCTCGGGGCAGGCTTTGGCGCAGGCACCTGATCCCATGCATCGCGATGGATCCACCACCGGATGCAGTGAAGAAGGTTCGCTCAAACCGCTGGCAATGGACTCGTGCAACTGGGCTGCCTGTGCGCCATGAATGCGCCGCTGGCGCCTGAGGTAAAGCGCCAGCACGAGGAGCAAGGGGACGAGGTATAGATAAAGATAATTCACGCAACTTGATATGACAGTCCGGCAAAATCGCCGCAATGGCTTCAAGCTTACTGCATCAGAACCTCATTGATTTCGATCTTCATGCCCTTTGCCCCCACGGCCACTGGAGCCGACAGGCCGGTCAAATCGCCTTTTTCAGGCATCGCGTGACCGCTTTTGCTGATGCGCGCGCCAATCACCACGAGACCCGCCTTGGACAAGGTCGATGCTGGCGACATGGCCATGCTGTCGTCCAGCGTAAACACAATGGGCAAGTCTTTCACCTGCCTGCGCAGCAGGGCCAGCGGCATGCGTGATCCTTCGGAGGGACGCGCAAAGACAAATACGACGTCTTCCGGATTGACCTGCTTCATGAGCGCGGGTGCCAGTACCACAGTGCCGCTCACAGTCTGCCCGGTCGATGCCGCCATCTGCGGCTTGACAACAGCTTGCGCCACGACAACACCACGGCTGTCGGGGGGGAGCCCCGCCTGCGCGCGGGCCTGCGCGTAATCGGAGCGCAAAACATTGTCATCACCACGTAAAGCAATGGCTTTTTCATAGGCAATCACTGCCTCCGGGAAACGCTTCAGGACACCATAGGTGCGTGCCAGCATGGCCCAGCCCTCGGAGTCTTTCGGCTGCTCTTTCAGCTTGGCTGCAAGCTTGTCGGTCATGGCGGCGATCTGGTCGATGTCGGCGGCGTGCGGATTGGCCGCTGGCGCGGCACCCGCTATTGGCATGCTACGCACCATGATTGGGCTGAAAGAAGCCGGGGACGCTGGCTGGGCGGAGTAACGCGTCCAGCCATAGGCTATTACGCACACCAAGACCGCCGCGGCCACCAGCAACGGCAGCACACGGCGTGCCGGGAGGATCGATTTGGGATCAGGCGAAGCCATTAGGGTAGCGGTGTTTGAAACAGAAGGATGAGGCATATGCATTGATCAAAAGTCGTACCGGAAGCCCAGGTAGTAATTCATCCGTGACGACGTGGTCGTGGCGCCAGGACCAATCATGGTCGGCGCGCTGTTGGCATTGGCGTGCTCGTAGGTCAATTCGGTTTCGAGCGACACTGTCTGACGAACCCGGTAGGCGGCGCGCGCGCCGGCGGTCCAGACATTGTTGCTTGAACCTTCGTTGCTGCTTTGGGTGTAATACTTCAGCGAGGGCTCAAGTTGCCACTTTTCACCCAGACTGGAGAGATTGTTGTAAGAAAGCAGTGTGCCGTGGTAAGTTGGACCACCCAGCAAAGAAAGGTTGAACACGTGCGTGTCACGCAAAGAGTACAAATTGGAACCGATCAACTGGACACCCGCATTCCACAGATTGCCGGTACTGGCCTGGCCATTCGGTAACAGATCAGCCACTGGCTTGATCTCTTCCACACTGGCGACTCCAAGGTCGGCCCCGACCTGCCAATTCTTCGTCAAGGACGTTGTGCCACCGATGTGCATCTGCATCTGATACGGCGTGAGCCCCTTGACTTGCTCGCGCAAGGTCTCAATGGAGGCAGTGCCGAGCAAATCCTTGATCCGCTGCGCTGGAACTGACAAGGCAGGATTCTGGAAAAACAACACATTGCCCAATGACAGAATAGGTGTGGTCCGGCGGTCAGCCATCGCATTGATCACAGTCGCTTCAGTTACCTGCCAGGTACCCTGAACCGAGGCGATATTGAGGCCATTGATGATCGTGTCATAGTCAAGCTGCGCCGACGCCGAAATACCGTCCTTGAAATAGCGCAGATCAGCCCCGATACCGCGACGATCGACCTCGCCGTCGATCATTTGCTGGATTAAAAAGGTGCTGCCGCTGAGTTCTTTGGTCAGGGCTTCTGCATCCACCGACATGCCGTAAAAGGTGCGACGCGTATCCAGCAAGGTATCTGAGGGGACACCGATCACGGCGTTCACTTTCCACTTGGGCTTGAAGACGTAGCCGGCCTGGATACCGTCAAAACGGTAGAGCACACCACCACCATTGGGCGACTGGCGGCCCAGGCGAATGCTGGTCCCGTTGAGCAATGAACGGTAGTCAAAATACAACGCAGATAAACGATTTCTACTTCTGTCCCTGATGTAGTCTGCGGCGAAGGCATCACGAAAAACAAAACGCATTTCCTTGTCGACATCCCGATAACGCCAGTTCAAGTCCACGTTTGTCTGCAATTGTTTTTGGTCGTCAGCCGACAGTGTGGAATCAGAGACCAGAATGGGCAGCCCGCCCAACACCGAGTCCTTGAACTCCTGGGTACGGATATCGGATTTGCCGCCATAGTAAAACATCGACACCGAGCCGCTGGTGCTGGCGTGCGCTTCCACCACCTTTTTGTCCTGGGTTGGCGACTTGGCAATCGTCGGCGCTGCCGCCGCCAACTGGCGCACGCGATCGCTATCACTGCCGACGGGATAGAGTTTGAGGAACAGATCAAATTCACTGGCAGCCCGGGCGCTGTCACCCATATTCAAACGCGACAAGCCGATCAGCTCTTGCGCCCGGCGCGATGATGCATTGGTTGGCAGGTTAAGGAGCTGGTTTAGCGACTCGATCGCCACGGCGTAATTGCCCCCATCAAACGCCGATTGCGCGGTGCCCAGCAGCGCCGCAGCCGAAGCCTCGACCTCGGCCGGTGCCAGCGCACCAGCTCTGTCGGCCGCCACTGGCGCACTTTCAGGCGCTTTGGCAAGGCGGGCGCGCAAGGTAGTAGCTGCAGCAGTCGCTGCCTTGACCGACGACCCCAAGCCATCCAGCACCACCTCAATGCTGCTGTTATTGCGACCAGCCCGCACCCGGAACTTGATGGGGCTGGCAAAACGTATCACCAGTTTCCGACTCGATTTAAGCTGCGCGGTATTGTCCGCATCCTCGTCTGAAATGATGACCGACGGAATACTCTCTGCACCGACCAGCCGACGCTCACTGCTGATATTGGCGATTGGATTGCGGGTTGGCAGAACAGAATAAAACACCTGCACCACATCCGAAGCACGCGCCGCAACTGACCTGGAATACTGGACCGGCGTCACCAATTTAATGTTCAGCACCGCGTTGGCGCCCTCTTGCCGGAACTCGACATCTTCCAGATATTGCGCGCTTGCAGTGGAAACAAAGCCGGCGCACAGACAGGCGGCAACAGGTAGCAAAAGATAATTATTTTTCATCATTTTTTGTGGTGGTTGGTCAATAAATTAGTGTGTGCTCATGAATCGTAAGTGCCAGCGGGGTCAGTCCCATTCGATGTAGGTGATACCTTTGCTACCTAACGGCTTGTGACAACTGGATGTAGAGCAATCAGTCTGGCCGGATTTCTCATGGGTCAGCGATTTTTTCTCCATGTCTCCAAGGTAACTGGTGCCACTTGCATGACAGGACTTGCACCAACCAGCGCCGTTGCCCATGCTGGCGTTGTGATTCATTTTTTCGGTACTCCAGGAGGCGGTACTGCTATGGCATGATTTGCAATCCATCGCAGCGCCGTTCAGCAATTGTGCCTCCGGAATATGGTTGGCGGGCTTGGCCAGCGCGCCGCCGTTGTTGCCTTGCGACACGTAAGTGCCGTTGTGGCACGACTTGCAGGTGACTGTGCTGACCACTGTGTGGTTCATGGTCACGGAAGTACTGAAACTGGCCTGCGATTTGTGGCAAGAATCGCACTTGGAGATACTGGAGTTGACCGGAATATGCGAATTTGGTTTGCCCAGGGCGGCTGTGCCGTTATGACAGGTATCACAGGTTCCGGTGCCGACTCCATTGGCAGGCGAGTGCGCAAACTGGACATTCGACCAGCTGCTGGTGGACTTGTGGCAGGTTTCGCACACGGTTACACCGCTGTGCGTTGGCGTGTTAGGTTTGGCAGTCAAGCCATAGGCTGTCGTGGCATGGCAAGTCGCGCAGCCCGTCAGCACCGAGACGTTGGCGTGGAATTTGGCTGGCGTCCAGCTGCTGTAGCTCTTGTGGCAGGTGCTGCAGTTGGCCGTGGTCGGAATATGGTTGGCGTCCTTGCCCGGCGCCGAGCCGCCAACGACGTGGCAACTGGCGCAGTTGGTGGCACTGTTGAAGACACTGTGATCGACCTTGGCGCCCGACCAGCTGCCCGTCGATTTGTGGCAGGTTTCACACACCGTGACGCCCGCATGGGTCGTGTTGTTGGGCTTGACGGTCAAACCGAAGGTGCCCGTGGCATGGCAAGTCGCGCAGCCCGTCAGCACCGAGACGTTGGCGTGGAAGCTCGCCGGCGTCCAGCTGCTGTAGCTCTTGTGGCAGGTGCTGCAGTTGGCCGTGGTCGGAATATGGTTGGCGTCCTTGCCCGGCGCCGAGCCGCCAACGACGTGGCAACTGGCGCAGTTGGTGGCACTGTTGA
>NZ_JAQTWL010000003.1:0-60468 GCF_028689295.1 Rhodoferax sp. | reverse complement strand
CGCCCGACCAGCTGCCCGTCGATTTGTGGCAGGTTTCACACACCGTGACGCCCGCATGGGTCGTGTTGTTGGGCTTGACGGTCAAACCGAAGGTGCCCGTGGCATGGCAAGTCGCGCAGCCCGTCAGTACCGAGACGTTGGCGTGAAATTTGGCCGGCGTCCAAGTGGAGTAACCAGTCCTGTGACAGGAATCACAATTGCCACTGGTCAGTGCCTTGTACGGAATGTGGTTGCTGGGTGGCCCGTCAGCCGGAGGATTGGCGCCGCTGTGGCAGGTAGAACATTGGTTGGCGACCACGGACTGGGTATGGTTCCATTTGGTGGGCTTCCAGCCTGAAACACTATGACAACTCGTGCAATTGGCGACAGTCGGTATATGGCCCGGATTTTTGCCAGTTGCCTTGCTGGAATTATGACAATATGAGCAGTTGGTGGCTGGGGTAAAGTTGCTGTGGTCCACATTGCTGGCAGGCAACCACGCTGAAGTTTTATGACAACTGTCGCAAGAAGCCTGCGTCAGCACGTGGCCAGCCACCTTGCCCGGTGCCATGCCGCCATTGTGACAGGACGAACATGTCCCGGTGACCACACCACTGTGGTTGAACTTCGCGCCAATGAATGTCTTCGTCGAGTGACATGTTTCGCAAACCAACTGTGTCGGCACGTGAATCTGTGGTTTCACTACATTGTTTTTTGCAAAACGCATACCACTGGTATGACAACTAAAGCAGTCTTTGGGTGCGCCCTTGAAAACCCCGTCCACATGACATGATTCACAGCGCGCTGTCGAATGCACACCCGAAAGCGCAAAACCGGTCTTCAAATGGTCAAAATCGCGCGCCGTGCCTTGGGCCTGGAGAGCCATGGCGCAGGTGATGAAAAGAAAGCCAATGACCCCTTTGAGGAAACGGCCAAACTGGCCCACGTTATATGCTGTCATGATGAAAATCCAATCTTGTTTGTCCAAACCCAACTCCTGACCACATCCCCGGGAAGGATTGGCATTCCCTCAATCAAAGAATCCCTTGCGTGAACTGGCGCACTGACCTGGCTCAGTCGCTGTTGAAGTTTCTTCCAGCGCTCCGTCACGTGACACTGCTCACACCGCGCACCAAACTGGCCGTCGTGAACATCATCTTTTCGGTGGCACGACAGGCAGTTACCGCCCAGTGGTGCTGCGTCCTTGCCCTTTGGAGCGTCCACCTTGTGGCAGCTTTCGCAGGCAACTTTGACATGCGCACCCGTCAAAGGATATTTGGTACGTTTGTCGTGGTTGAAATCCCATAAGGACCAAGCGCGGGTGTTGTGGCAACTCTCACAGCGCACGCCCAGTTTCAGTTTGTGTTTGTCCTCTTTCTGATGGCATGAAAAACAATCACGGGCAGCGTCCTTGAAGCGCAACGTGAGATGACAGGTCTTGCACAGCGCAGGCACATGTCGCCCGGTGAGTGCAAACCGCGTCAACGCATGGTTGAACTTTTCAACCTTCCAGGACTGGTCGCCGTGGCAGGCTTGGCAAGCTGCGCCAGACTGACCTTCGTGCTTGTCGTCTTTTTTATGGCAGCTGATGCATTCGACAGGCGTTTTTCGGTAGCTGCTCAAATCCTTGTGACAGGCCACGCACTTGACCGTTGCCTTGGCATGCCCATTGCGCAAGACAAACTTGGTTCGGTCATGGTTAAAACGCCCGACAGTGTTTTTCCAGTCGCTTTCCAGGTGGCAGTCGGCACATTTTTCGCCCAGGCTGGCGTTATGCTTGTCATCTTTCTTGTGGCATCCGATGCATTCCCTTGGGGCTTCCTTGAACATCGGGCTTTTGTGGCAGGTTTTGCACTCCACCTTGGTGTGCTTACCCAGCAACGGGAAACTGCTCTGGTCATGGTTGAAGCTGGCGGGTTCTTTCCAGCTGCGCTCGCTGTGGCAGCTAGCGCAATCCTTGCCTAAAGAGGCTTTATGTTTGTCATCCTTGGCATGACAGGCCAGGCATTCCTGGCCCAACTTGACCTTGTACAGGTTGCCGGTGTGGCAGACGGTGCAGGCCGTGGTGCGGTGTTTGCCGCGCAGGGCGTACTTGGTGTCAATATCATGGTTGAAGCGGGTGGTCTTCCACGATTCGACGCCATGACAGGATTCGCATTTGTCGCCAAACTGGCCTTTGTGCCCCTTGCTGCTGTCATCAGCTTTTTTGTGACAGCCAATACACGTGCTTGGTGCATTCTTGTAATTGCCCGCCTTGTGACACGAATCGCACTTGACGTCGGCATGTTTGCCCAACAACGCAAAACGCGTGGTGCCGTGATCAAACTTGGCTTCTTTCCAGTTGTTCTCGCCATGGCAATCAGCGCATTTGACACCCAAAGAGCCCTTGTGTTTGTCGTCTTTGGCATGGCATGCGTTGCATTGAGTTGCCGCCTGACGGTACTTCTTGCCCGCCACATGGCACTTGGCACATTCCAGCGGCTGGTGCTTGCCATTGAGCACAAAGTCGGTCTGTGCATGGTCGAACTGCTTTTTGTCAAAGTCCGCAATCTGCGCATCCCGGCCCTTGTGGTCCGTATGGCAAGTGTTGCAGGCCTGGGGTTTGAGCCGGCCGTGAAAACCGGACTTAGATTGCACGTCGGACCCCACGTCTTTGTGGCAGTCTCGGCATAAACCGGACTGCGCTTCCCGCTCGAACTTGACGTGACACTGCTTGCAGTCGTCTTCCAACTTGACATGCCCCTGAATCAGCTTGCCAGGTGAAAGAATAGATTCGATGCCTTGTGCAGCCACTGGCCCGGGCAAAGCAAAAGCCCACACCATCAGGACGCCAAACCACATTAGTTGCTGGCATCGCCGCAAGAAGAAAAAAGTCCATGACATCAATCTGCGGTTCCCATCAGTACGCATGCACTGCAACCACGTGCACCACCGCACTGACCACCATCAAATAGACAAATGGAATATGCGCCACATGCCAGAGCGAAAAAAAACGGGCATAGGCCGTGTACTGCGCCACCAGGGTGACGGCACGCAAATACCGGCGTACCAGTGTTTTTGAATATCGCTCGTGTTTCAACAGCTCTCCCGGGCCCCAGTGCTGCTGTTGCGCCAGCGGCCGCAAGGCATCACGCAAGTCACGAGCGCAATGGCGGTAGGCCAGCCACTGCTGAACTGGCAGCCAGAAAACCTGCCGTGTGTAGGTCATCCAGCCCGATCTGGCCTTGAGTTCACGCTGCTCGAATGCGAGCAACCGGGCTTCGACCCGCGGCGCGAAGGCGAGTTTGGAGCGCGCCTCATTTTCTTCAAGTCCGGCACGGGACTGCAATTCGCGCAGCTCCATTTTTTCACCGTGCAGGCCCCGATTGACCCGGGCAAAAATGAATCGGCCAATCACCCCGCTCAAGGCAACCACCACCATGCTGTAGAGCGCAACCGCCGCATTGAGCGAGCCGACACGAAAGGTGGAGTGCAACAAAATAAGCACTGGGCCGCCGACCCCCAACATCATGTGCAACAGGAACCACCATTTCACCCGGCCCCAACTTCTGGCAAAAGTGAAATACTTGCGCAGCGGGTAACTGAACAACAACAGCATCATGACCCCGCCCGCCACCCCGATCCAGTAACCGGCATCGTCTCCCGCCTTGAAGTAGTCCATCCGGCTGAACTTCCAGGCAGACAGCACCAACATGCCGATCACCAGGTAAACCATCACATCGACAGGCAGCGAACTGCTGAACTTGTGCTCTGCGTCAACCTTGCCCTTGGCATCGCCGACTTGAATCGACCTAACCTTGACAGAATCGTGACTTGCGAATACGTTGCCGCCCAAGATTGAGTTCGAAAATGTTTCTGGAGAAGCACTCATGTTCGGGCATTGATTAGGGTGTAAATTCGGGATGAGAGGACGGTGTTTTTGTTACAGACGATGATAATCACCCTACATGAAGTAATGCTTAAGGATTACCGTAACCTTTTGTAATCGGGGTGCTCGTTGGTTACATATCACCTGCCAGTTTGGCTCTGCGTGCACCCCCAAAGCAGTTCCAGCCGAACAGCTTGTTACCAGTTGTTAAATCAGACAAACTACGCCTAACCGAAACAAGCTGAAAATGCAGCCTTTAAGGGACTGAAAATTGGAAAAGAAATTAAAATTTCGAGAAATTTCGGATGTACAGAGACATGGCGCAACGCTGCGTTCGCGCGGTGACGCTGGTTTGAACCCGATTGATTCGAACCGCACTGTCCTTGTCCCATTTTCTTTTTCGCTAATCCTCACGCTGGGCCTGGTCGCCTGCGGCGGCGGCGGCGGTTCTGTCGCCCCGACTTCTGTCCTGCCCACCATCACGCTGCCTATTCCCGCGTCCAGCTATCCTGTCGGCTCGGCAGAGCTGGCGGGCTACACGGTGTTACAGCAGGCCCGGGCGCTGTGTGGTTTTGGTGTGCTCAGACAAGACACCCGGCTGGATGCTGCCTCGCGCAATCATGCGCGCTACCTCACCAGCGTTTCTTTTGCCAACTGGACTCATTTGCTGTCCCATTACGAGGACACCGCTTCCGACCCGTACTACACCGGTTATTACCCATGGGATCGCACCATGTACACCGGCTACGGCACCCAGGTAGCAGAGATTTTGGTGGGCACATGGTGGGACTACGACATCAGCTACCCGTCTCTGGTGATTCCCACCATGGCGCAGCGCGGCACAGAATCCATGCGCAGCCTGCTCAACACGGTGTACCACCTGTCTGGCGCGATGTTCGACGGTGCTGACGTCGGCTTCGGCGTGGATATTCAAACGGTCTCAACCAGCGCCACCACCCGGCGCGAGGAGTACCGCTTTGGTTCGCTCAATGGGTATCAGACCGCCACCATCACGATTGGCACCGGCAACTTGGCAACCTACCCTTGCCAGGGCAGCAGCAATATTCCCCCTGACTTCGCGCCTGTCAGCGAAAACCCGAATCCGTTCAAGGATTCCGTTTATGTCAACGCCGTGGTGGGGCCGCCGATCTACCTCAAGGTGGATCGGGGACAGAAGCTGACCGTGTCATCGGCCAGCAGAATTGTCAGCCAAAATGGCTATGAAGTGCCTTTCAGCGTGCTCACCAACGCCAATGATCCCAATATCGATCCCGTCTCCCGCGAGCCCTATATCGACGTCAATGAAGCTTTTGTGATCCCCACGGTTCCATTAAACCCCTATACCACCTACCAGATCACCCTTTACGGCACCGTTGACAAGGCCTCATTCACCCGCAGTTTTGCCATGAGCACGGGCTCGTAAAGCCGCAGCCGCTACTCTTTTGCGTCCATCAACCCCTGCTCGACCGTGTCATACCGCAGCGCCACGCGCAGTTCGGCCTTGAGCCGGGTGTTGTCCATGCGGCGCGACTCGCCCATGAAGCTCAGCAGCATCAGCGGCAATTGCGCATTGGCGGTGGCGCGCGGTACACGGGGTGGCCGTGGCAGGCCGTACAGATCAGCAGCCAGGTCGAAGTAGTCGCCCATCTTCAGACAGGTGTCGTCGTTGACGTTGTACACCCGCCCGGGCCGGCCGCGCCACAGGGCGGCAATGCAGGCGCGCGCCAGGTCGTCTGCGTGGATGTGGTTGGTAAACACGTCATCGCTGGCCTGCAGTACCGGCGTGCCCTTTTGCAGCCGCTCGCGCGGCGTGCCGCCCTCGCGGTTGGGCGCGTAGATGCCGGGAATGCGCAGGATGTTGGCCTGCACCGCGCCCACGCGGCCGAAATGCCGGACGCGCTGCTCGGCATCGATACGTCGTTGCGCCCTGGATGTGGCGGCGTTGAGCGTGCGATTTTCCGAGACCAGCTCGCCTTGGCAGTCGCCATAAACCCCGCTGGTGGAACCATAGACCAGGCTTTGCACCGGTGAACGTCGGCGCAGCAACTGCAGCAGCGCCCGGGTGCGCGGGTCTTCGCTGCCGCTGTTGGGTGGCGGTGCCATGTGCACCACGCGCGTGGCCAGGCCGCTCAAGCGTTTGAGGCTGGCGGGCTTGTCCAGATTGCCCACCAGCGGCGTGATGCCCAAAGCGCGCAACTCGGCCACGCGCGATGTCTGCGAGGTCAGCGCCAGCAGCCGCACGCGCGGACCCAGTTCTCGGGCCACGCGCAGGCCGACATCGCCACAGCCCACCAGCAGCACGCGTTCGCGCCGAAAACGCGCCGGCAAGGCACCGGACCGGGTGGCATAGAGCAGCGCATGGGGGCTTCGCAATGCAGGCAAAATCGGCTCCTTTGTCAATTTGAAGCTTTGAGGATAACCAGAATATGACCGGCAGCGCCAACCCAAGTGCTTTTCACATCACCATCGAACCCAGCGGCCGCACATTTACCGTATTAACCGATGAAACCATTCTGGCAGCCGGTATTTCACAAGGCATCAACCTGCCCTATGGCTGCAAGGACGGGGCTTGCGGTTCTTGCAAATGCAAAAAAATCAGTGGCACGGTGCGCCAAGGCGCGCACCAGAGCAAGGCGCTCAGCGACTCCGAAGAAGCCCAGGGCTTAGTGCTGACCTGCTGCGCCAGCCCCTTGAGCGACGTAGTGCTGGAGTCGCGCCAGGTCACGCAGGAAGGTGCTTTGGCCATCAAGAAAATGCCGACACGCGTCACCTCGCTGCAAAAAGTCTCGCACGATGTCATGGTATTGAAGCTGCAAATGCCCGCCAACGACGTCTTTGCCTACCACGCCGGCCAGTACATCGAGTTTTTGCTGCAAGGCGGCCTGCGTCGCAGTTATTCCATGGCCAGTGCGCCGCACCTGATCGGCCAGGGGCTGGAGCTGCACATTCGCCACATGCCCGGCGGCAAATTCACCGACCTGGTGTTCGGTGCCATGAAAGAGCGCGACATCTTGCGCATCGAAGGCCCCTACGGCAGCTTTTACCTGCGCGAAGACAGCGCCAAACCCATCGTGCTGCTGGCCTCGGGCACCGGTTTTGCGCCGATCAAGGCCATCATCGAGCACCTGCAGTTCAAGGGCTGCATGCGAGCGGCCACGCTGTACTGGGGCGGTCGCCGTCCGACAGACCTGTATATGGACGAATGGGTGAAAACCAAATTGGCCGAGATGCCGAACCTGCGCTATGTGCCGGTGGTGTCCGATGCCCTGATTGAAGACAACTGGCAGGGGCGCACCGGCTTCGTGCACCGCGCAGTGCTGCAGGACCTGCCGGACTTGAGCGGCCACCAAGTCTATGCCTGCGGCGCACCGATTGTGGTGGATTCAGCGCGCACCGACTACGTGAATGCCGGTTTGCCCGAAGACGAGTTTTATGCCGACGCATTTACCTCCGAGGCCGACAAGGTCGCCGCCTGATTCCATGCGGATTCTCAATTCTTCGTTACATTTCGCGGCAAATGTTCGCTGACGCACGCACCAAACAGCGGCCTGGCTGGTATAAATTGCTTTTGGAAACAACTCTAAAGGAACCATCATGAAAACCTTGCTAACCCGCAGTCGTCCGGTACTTGTCGGCCTGAGCGCCATCTTGGTGCTGCTCAGCGGTTGCGAAAACATGACCGAGGCGCAGCGCAGCGCCGCCATTGGCGCCGGCGTCGGCGCGCTGGCGGGTGTCGCCATCGGCGACAGCGGCAAATCAGCCGCCATCGGTGCCGGTGTGGGGGCGCTTGGGGGCTATATCTGGTCCACCCAAATGCAAAAGAAAAAAGCCGAAATGGAGCAAGCTACCGCTGGCACTGGCGTGGCTGTGACGCAAACCGCCGACAACCAGCTCAAGCTCAGCATTCCGAGCGACATCTCATTCGACACCGGAAGCGCCGAAATCAAGCCCAATCTGCGCCCCATACTTGACCAGTTTGCGCAAGGCCTGAGCAGCCAGCCCAATACAGAGGTCCGCATCATTGGTCATACCGACAGCACGGGCTCGGACGCCATCAACAACCCGCTATCGGTCAACCGGGCGGCCAGCGCACGCAATTATCTGGTGGCCCGCGGGGTCAATTCCCAGCGCATCCAGATCGACGGCCGCGGCTCCTACGAACCCATTGCCGACAACTACACCGAAGCGGGCCGTGCCAGAAACCGCCGCATCGAAATCTTCTTGGCTGAGCGCGCACGTTAAGCCTCGATCGATCCCGGGCAAAACTCCGGCGGATCGCAACACCGGAGCGCAATCAGTGGATGCCCAGCGCTTTCTTGAGTCCCAGGAACCTGTTTACACGCAGGTTTTGCAGGAGCTCCGCAAAGGCGACAAAACGTCGCACTGGATGTGGTTTGTGTTTCCGCAATTGCGCAGCTTGGGCCGCAGCGCCACAGCACGTTTTTATGGACTGGACTTGGTGGGCGATGCGGCGCTCTACCTGGCGCACCAGGCGCTGGGCGAGCGGCTGAAGGAGTGCACACAGACCGCCCTGCAGCATCAGGACAAATCAGCCCACGCCATTTTTCATTCACCCGACGATCTGAAGTTTCGCTCCTGCATGACGCTGTTTCACCTGGCCGCGCCGCAAGAGCCGTTGTTTCAAAGGGCGCTGTCCCATTTCTTCGGGGGCGAGGGTGACCCGTTGACGCTGCAATCGGTTAGCTGCTGAACAGTTCAGTACAGTCCCATCCACCTGTCACCCACTGGTTTCCCCTTGAGCAGTCGGTCCCGTTAAATCGCCAGGCCAGGGCGGCTTGACGTCTGGGATGCCTGTCAATGTGAACTCTCTGATGACTTCCTGAAAATGCAAACCCCTCAGCGCAAGTTCATCTGCGAGTTGCTCCTGACCTTCGCCAAAGTGCACGGCGAGCCCGACAGGTCTTCCGTGAAACCCAGAGCTACTCCCCTCAATCGGTCTTGGCGCCAGTCTCAAACCACTGCTTGATCACCATGCGCTCGGCCACCGAAATACCGGTGGTGTTGGACATGGGCATGATTTTGGTCACCACCGCCTGCTGGTAGATGTTTTGCGCGTGCAGCTTGACGTTGGCAGTTGAGTCGAGCCGCACGTTTTTCATTTGCACCTGTTCACCATGACACATATAACAGCGCTGAGCCAGGATGGGTTGCAACGTGGCGTAGCCGATGGGGCCGCCGACGCTGGTGTTCACCGCGTCAGCAGCTGCCGGTGTCGTCTTGGCGGACTCGGGCGCCAGCCATACCATCACCGCCACAATCACCGCCACACCCACGCCGGCATAGGGCCAGGGGTTGCCGTTGCGGCCCAGCTTGAAGCCGTGGCGCATGACAAAAAACTGGCGGATGGCGGCACCGGCAAACATCATGGCGATCAGCACCAGCCAGTTTTGCGGATGCGTGTAGGTAAAGCTGTAGTGACCGCTGAGCATGGCAAACAGCACCGGCAGCGTAAAGTAGGTGTTGTGCACGCTGCGCTGCTTGCCACGAATGCCGTGAATCGGATCCACCGGCTCACCGGCCTTGATGGCGGCCACCATTTTGCGCTGCCCCGGAATGATCCAGTGCGCCACATTGGCGCTCATGCTGGTGGCCAGCATGGCACCCACCAGCAAAAAGGCCGCCCGTCCGGCAAACCAATGGCAAGCCAGCCAGCTTGCCATACAGACCAGCACCAACACCAGGGCACCGACGATCGCGTCACCGTTTTTGCGTTGCCCATAGCGGCGGCAGGTCAGGTCATAAAGCAGCCAGAACACCACCAGGAACAGAATAGCCACGGTGACGGCTTGCCACGGCGCCCAGTCCATTTTTGACTTGTCGATGAGGTAGGTGCCCGCGCTCCACAGGTAGGACACCGTGAACAGCGCAAAGCCGGTGAGCCAGGTGCTGTAGCTTTCCCAATAAAACCAGTGCAGGTGCTTGGGCAACTGCGGCGGCTTCACGGCAAACTTGACCGGGTGATAGAAGCCGCCGCCATGCACCGCCCACAGCTCGCCGCTAACGCCCTGCTTCTTCAGGTCTTCGTCTTCGGGCGGGGTCAGGCTGCTGTCCAGAAAAACGAAGTAGAACGAGGAACCAATCCAGGCGATGACCGTGATCACATGCGTCCAGCGCAGCAGCAGATTGAGCCAATCCAAAATATAACTTTCCATCATGCTTCCTTGTTTGAATTGATCACCTGCAAGAGTTGTGCCGCCACCGCCACCGCTATCACTTCGGGCGCCTTGCCGGCAATGCCTGTTATTCCAATCGGGCAGGTCACTTGCGCCAATTCCATCTCACTGAAACCGCGCTCGGCCAGTCGATGGCTGAAAGTGGCCCATTTGCTGCGGCTGCCGATCAGACCGATAAAAGGCAAATCTCCTCGTAAACGTTGGCGCAGCAGACAGGCGGCCACCACGTCCAGGTCTTCGGCATGGCTGAAGCTCATGATCAGCACCCTGGCTCCGGTCGCCAGCGCGGCCACAGCCCCCTGCACCGGCTCGGAATGCTCGGCATGGACGTTGCCAGGCAACGTGTCAGGAAAAATGCCGTCGCGGCTGTCAAGCCAATGCACCAAGAACGGCAACCGGCCCAATACCTGCACCAGCGCAGCAGCCACATGGCCACCGCCAAACAGGGCCACAGGCGTCCATAGTGTCCGCTGTGCCGCAAAGTGCTGGCGCAAGCGCGACCGGTCTGACACGCTGACAGGCTCAAATTGCAGCGTGACCTCGCCGCCGCAGCACTGCCCCAGTGACGGACCCAGGGCATAACGCCGTACTCTCGCCCCGGATTGCTGGCGCAATAGTTCCCGCGCCTGGTCGATGGCTTGCCATTCCAGGTGGCCTCCGCCAATGCTGCCCACGGTGGTGGCGGCAAACACCGCCATCCAGGCGTCCGCCTCCCGTGGCACCGAGCCGCGGTGCGCCTGCACCGTGACCCAGACCGCATCCTGCGAGGCCAAAAGGTTTAAAAAGTGCTCAGCAGCTGTCACAATCAATTACCCTTTTGGGTCAAGCCCCGATGACAGGCTGACATTTTTGAGGCACATTACGGTTTTGCCAGCGGCAACCGAGCTCCGAATGTGCGAGCCCTTATTTATTCCGAGACATAGCATGAACATTTTTGTCCCATCACGCGTCAAGTTGCATGCGCACGGCCTGCGTCTGGCTACCAGCATGGCGCTTTTTTTGGCAGGATGCACCACGACACCCTTGCCGCCCCCATCCCAAAAACCAGCGCCTGCGCCCGTACCGACACCACCCGCGCCAGTTGCCAAGGCTCCGCCCGCGGTACTCCCCACCTATGTCTCGCAAGCCGAGACGCCGCGTGCCTATCGGCGCGATGCGGCCAGCCACCTCTATGAACGCAATCTGCAGCGGGTTTACCACGGCAAGATGCCTCCGCTGCTCTACGCCGTGGGCGTGTTGCAGGTGGAGGTGGACGGCAAGGGTCATGTCACCAGCACCAACTGGATGCGCGCCCCAAAGCACGCGCCGGAAGTGATGGCCGAGATCGAGCGAACCGTGCGGCTGGCCGAGCCCTACCCCGCACCTGTGCGCATGGGCCGCGTCACCTACACCGACACCTGGCTCTGGCACAAAAGCGGCTTGTTCCAGCTGGATACTTTGACCGAAGGGCAGTTGTAATACCCCCACCTCACGACCCCCGGTAAGTCGAATAACTCCACGGGCTCACCAGCAGCGGCACGTGGTAATGCTGGTCGGGGGCTGCCACACCGAAGTCCAGACTCACCTGATTCAAAAAATTGGGCTCCGGCAAGTCCACGCCACGCGCCTTGAAATACCCAGCCACGTCAAACACCAGCCGGTAGGTGCCACGCCTTAGACTGGCGGCATCGAGCAGCAACCCATCCGGGTTGCGGCCCTCCTGATTCAGCACACACTGCCTGAGCAGCTGCAAAGTACCACCTTGCGTGGCGTACAACGTCACTTTCATGCCGGCAGCCGGTGCGCCCTGCATGGTGTCCAAAACATGCGTACTCAGTCCCATGGTGAAGCCCTCAAAAATTGATCAAAGTGTATACACTGCGATTGAGCCAGCCATCGTCTTCACCCAAAGTCATGAACCACTACGACAGCACCCTGCCCTACCCGCGTGACCTTAAAGGCTACGGCCCCAGACCACCCCACGCCCGCTGGCCGGATCAGGCCCGCGTTGCGGTGCAGTTTGTCCTGAACTATGAAGAAGGCGGAGAGAACTGCGTGCTGCATGGCGACGCCGGAAGTGAGCAATTTTTGTCCGAGATGGCTAACCCGGCCAGCTACCCGGACCGGCACATCAGCATGGAAGGCATTTACGAATACGGCTCGCGCGCCGGTGTGTGGCGGATATTGCGCGAGTTCGAGCAGCGTGGTCTGCCACTCACAGTGTTTGGTGTCAGCATGGCGCTGGCGCGTTATCCTGAGCTGGTGCAGGCCTGCCAACAAATGGGTCACGAGATCGCCTGCCACGGCTGGCGCTGGATCCACTACCAGAGCCTGCCCGAAGCGGTGGAGCGCGAACACATGGCGCGAGGCATGGAGATATTGTCCCGGCTGATGGGCGAGCGGCCGCTGGGCTGGTACACCGGGCGCGACAGCCCCAACACGCTCCGGCTGGTGGCCGACTACGGCGGCTTTGACTACGACAGCGACTACTACGGCGACGACCTGCCGTTCTGGATGAAGGTGGCCAAGACCAACGGCGACGTGGTGCCGCAACTGATCGTGCCCTACACGCTGGACTGCAACGACATGCGTTTTGCACTGCCGCAGGGATACGCCTACGCCGACCCGTTTTTTCAGTACCTCAAGGACACGTTCGATGCGCTGTATGCCGAGGGAGACCCCGCCGGGCTGGACGCGCCCAAGATGATGAGCGTGGGCATGCACTGCCGCCTGCTGGGCAGGCCGGGGCGCATTGTGGCGCTGCAACGCTTTCTGGACTACATCGGCCAGCATGACAAGGTGTGGGTATGTCGGCGCATTGACGTGGCGCGGCATTGGAAAGCCATTCACCCCTATTCAGCTTGACGCGCTCCCACCATGCCCATCACTCTGGAACAACTCAACAGCGCCCCTGCCGATGCGGCATTGCAACTGCTCGACGGCCTGTACGAACACTCACCGTGGATCACGCAGGCCGCGCTGGCGCAGCGGCCGTTTGCGTCGCTGCCCCAGCTCAAATTCATCCTGACGCAGGTGGTCGGAGAGGCCCCGCGCGAGGCCCAGCTTGACCTGATCCGCGCCCACCCGGAACTGGCGGGCAAGGCCATGCTCAACCAGAGCCTGACGATCGAGTCGAGCAACGAGCAAGACAAGGCCGGGCTGACAAACTGCAGCGCCGACGAATTTGCCCGGCTGCAGCAGCTCAATGCCGCCTACAAGGCCAAATTTGGCTGGCCCTTCATTCTGGCGGTACGCGGCCCGCGTGGCTTGGGCCTGGGCCGGGCCGAGATCATTGCCACGTTCGAGCGGCGCCTGCACGGCCACCTCGACTTTGAATTGCAGGAATGCCTGCGCAACATCCACCGTATTGCCGAGATTCGCCTCAATGACAAATTTGGCGTCAACCCCGAGCTGGGCGACTTGGTGTGGGACTGGCAGGAGCAGTTGAGCCAGTACTCGGAGGCACCGGATCAACTCACGGTGACCTACCTGACCGAGCCGCACCGCGCCTGCGCCGCCTTCATCCAGGCGCAGATGCAAGCCTGCGGCTTTGACAGCGTCAGCATGGACGCGGTGGGCAATGTGGTGGGTCGCTACGAGGCCACGGCAGCAGGCAAAACCCTGCTCACCGGCAGCCACTATGACACCGTGCGCAACGGCGGTAAATACGACGGCCGCCTGGGTATTTTTGTGCCCATGGCCTGTGTGCGTGCGCTGCACCGCACGGGCAAACGCCTGCCCGTCGCCATCGAGGTGGTGGCCTTTGCCGAAGAAGAGGGCCAGCGCTTCAAGGCCACCTTTCTGGGCTCGGGCGCGCTCACCGGCGATTTCAGCCCGGCCTGGCTTGACCAGCGCGATGCCGACGGCGTGTCAATGCACACCGCCATGCAACAGGCGGGCCTGTTTGAGACCGACGCAACCGATGCAGTGCTGGCACAAATTGCCAGCCTGAAGCGTGACCCGGCGCAGTACCTGGGTTTTGTCGAAGTGCACATCGAACAGGGCCCGGTGCTCAGCGCGCTGAACCTGCCACTGGGCATTGTCACCTCCATCAACGCCAGCGTGCGTTACAGCGGCGAGGTGGTGGGCACCGCCTGCCACGCCGGCACCACACCCATGCACCAGCGCTTTGACGCCGCCTGCGCTGTGGCCGAATTCGTGCTGGCCTGCGAACAACGCGCCTTGCGCGACGGCGACTCGGTGGCCACCGTGGGCCAGCTCATCGTGCCCAATGGCTCGATTAACGTGGTGCCCGGCCGCTGCCAGTTTTCGCTTGACCTGCGCGCGCCCAGCGATGCGCAGCGGGACGCGCTGCTAGCCGACCTGCTCGACGCTTTGGCCGAAATCTGCGCACGGCGCAAAATCAGCTTTCAGCTCACCGAAGCCATGCGCGCCAGCGCCGCACCGAGCGCGCCGGATTGGCAACTGCGCTGGGAAAGCGCGCTGACCAGCCTGGGGCTGCCGATCCACCGCATGCCCAGCGGCGCCGGCCACGATGCCATGAAGCTGCATGACCTCTTGCCGCAAGCCATGCTGTTTGTGCGCGGTCAAAACGCCGGCATCAGCCACAACCCGCTTGAGTCCACGACCAGTGACGACATGCAACTGGCCGCAGAGGCTTTTGGCCATCTGTTGAAACAGTTGGCCTGTCTGGCCGACTGAAGTCGGACCTACCTCACCTCATTGCCCCCTTCAAACATGACCACCTACACCCAACTGGACGCGTGGATCGATGCCCACTTTGACGAAGAGGTGCGCTTTTTGCAGGAACTCATTCGCGTGCCCACCGACACACCGCCGGGCAATAACGCGCCGCACGCCGAGCGCACGGCAGAACTGTTACTGGCCATGGGCATCGAGGCCGAGAAGCACCCGGTGCCAGCCGCCGAAGTGCAGGCTGCCGGCTTGCAAAGCATCACCAACCTGATCGTGCGCCGCCGTTACGGGGCAGGCGGCACAGCCATTGCGCTTAACGCCCATGGCGACGTGGTGCCGCCGGGAGAGGGCTGGACGCACGACCCCTATGGCGGCGAAATCGAAGACGGCAAAATCTATGGCCGCGCCAGCGCTGTGAGCAAATGCGACTTTGCCACCTTTACCTTTGCCATGCGTGCGCTCGAAGCCGTGTGCAAACCGAACCAGGGCAGCGTCGAGTTGCTGATCACCTACGACGAGGAATTCGGTGGTGAGGTGGGACCTGCCTGGTTGCTCAAGCACGATTTGACAAAACCCGATTTGATGATTGCCGCAGGTTTCAGCTACCAGGTGGTCACCGCGCACAACGGCTGCCTGCAGCTCGAAGTGACGGTGCACGGCCAGATGGCACACGCCGCCATTCCCGAATCGGGCGTGGACGCCTTGCAGGCCGCGGTGCGGATTCTGAACGCGCTGTATGCGCAAAACACACTTTACAAATCCATCAGCTCGAAGGTGCCTGGCATCAATCATCCTTACCTGAACGTTGGTCTCATCAGCGGCGGCACCAACACCAACGTGGTACCTGGAACGGTCAGCTTCAAGCTCGACCGGCGCATGATCCCCGAGGAAAACGCGGTGGAGGTCGAAAACAATCTGCGCCAGTTGATCGCCGAAACCGCCGCCACATTTCCTGGCATCAAGGTCGATGTCAAGCGCATGTTGCTAGCCCATGCAATGCGGCCGCTGCCGGGCAACCAGCCGCTGGTCGATGCCATCCAGAGGCACGGCACGATCATTTTTGGCGAAGAGATTCCCACCATGGGCACGCCGCTCTACACCGACGTGCGCCTGTTTGCCCAACGCGGCATTCCGGGCGTGGTCTATGGTGCCGGGCCGCGCACCGTGCTGGAATCCCACGCCAAACGGGCCGATGAGCGACTGGAACTGGAAGACCTGCGCGGCGCCACCAAGGTCATTGCCCGCTGCTTGTGCGACCTGCTGTGCTGAATATGCAGCATCAAAGATCCCGCATCAATGCGCTGCATGCAAAGCCGCCCAGCAAAATCGGAATGATGGCAAGGCTGAGTGCGCGGAGGCGAGGCTATTTTTGACCTCATGGCCATGAGGCTTTCAAGTGGTGCCGGCTTGTCGGCCATAGGCAATGCTGCGTTTGGGGAATTGGTCTGGACAAATCCCCATGCGGTGGCCAGAATCAAGGCATCAGAATGACCGAGTGGGATTGCCATCCTCACCCTCGGCAAACCTTTGCGGGATGGCCACACAAAGGAATGCGATATGACCAACCATGACAAACCCGTGGAACTTGAGTCCGTCAAGTGCGACGTGTGCATGAAGGAAGTGCCCGTTTCAGAAGCCACCGTGCCCGAGGCCACAGACTATGTTGTCCACTTTTGCGGCCTTGATTGCTATGAAAAATGGAAGGCACAGGGCGAGGAAGCCAAAGCTCAGCCCAAGCCCCGGGCCTCCTGATGGTTCGTTGGCTGGTCTGCGTCTGGCTCCTGACGAGCGTGACCGGCGCATCTGCATCAGCCATCTTGCCTGGCACAGAGCCTCCCCTTTGGTTTGACGCCAGTCGGCCGACCGCGCAGGCGCAGCAAGCGGTCCAGATTTTGCTCACTGCCGCCGATGAGGGCCTGGACCCGGCCCACTACCAGGCCGCCGACCTGAACCGGGCGGTCACGCGGGCCAGTGCGGGCGCGGCGCTGACGCCAGCCGACCAAGCCGGACTGGACAGCGCGTTGACGCGGGCCATGCAGCATTACCTGAACGACCTGAGCCGCGGGCGGGTGAACCCGGGCCAGATCAAGGCAATCTTTGCGACACCCAGCGAGCCCGATGCCGATGTCGCCGCCTGGCTGCGCATGGCCGTGCGCGAGCAGCGGCTGCGCCAGGCGGTGACGCAATTGGCAATGCAGGCGCCCATGGCGGCCCCGTTGCGCAAGGCACTGGCGCAGTACCGCGCGCTGGTCAATCACCCGGCCTGGCAATCACCCCTGGCACCGCTGCCCGGACGCAAGCTGGCGCCCGGGCAGGCCTATGCCGGCTTGCCGCTGCTGACCCATCGCCTGCAGGCACTGGGGGATCTGGCTGGTGGAACACCGGTACCGGCACGACTTGAAGGGGATCTGGTCGCTGCGCTGATGCGCTTTCAGGAGCGCCACGGCCTGACGCCCGACGGCGTACTGGGACCCAAAACCATGCAACAGCTCAACATCGCGCCCGAGCAACGGACTGAGCAGATTGCGCTGACGCTGGAGCGGCTGCGCTGGACGCCCCTGCGCCAGGCGTCGCGCATGGTGGTGGTAAACGTGCCGGAGTTTGTGCTGCGTGCCTACGAGGTGCAGAACGGACGAATCAATGTCAAGCTGACCATGAAGGTGATCGTGGGCAAGGCGCTGGACACGCGCACCCCCCTGTTCGACGAAGAAATGCGTTTCATCGAGTTCAGCCCCTACTGGAACGTGCCGCCCTCGATCGCGCGCCAGGAAACCGTGCCCCATCTGCGCGCCGATCCAGACTATCTGGCGCGCCAGGACATGGAGTTTGTCACGGCCAGCGGCCAGGTGATCACCACCCTGGCACCAGAGCATCTGGATGCCGTGTTGTCGGGTGCGTGGCGTATTCGCCAGCGGCCGGGTCCCAAAAATGCGCTGGGCGACATCAAGTTCATCTTTCCCAACAACGACAACATCTACCTGCACCACACGCCGTCGCCGGGGCTGTTCGAGCGCGACCGGCGCGACTTCAGCCACGGCTGCATCCGCGTGCAGGAACCGGTGGCACTGGCAAAGTTTGTGTTGCAGGACGATCCCGATTGGACCGAAGAACGCATCCTGGCCGCCATGGCCAGCAGACAATCGAGCACCCTGCGCCTGAAACAGCCATTGACCGTGCTGATTGCGTACAGTACCGTGGTGGCCAAGGCGGGCCGGGTATTTTTCTATCCCGACCTCTACGGCCACGACCGCATGCTGGCCCAGGCACTGCGTCAGCATGCGGCCGCCTTGACCCCATGAGCTTTATCCGATTGCCAAATTCCATAAAATACGCCTCCATGACACGTTCGCACCTGATCCCTCTGCAGCACTCGCGCCGCTCCTTTCTGCGTCGCTCCGCCCAGGCGATGCTGCTCGGCGGCGCGCTGGGACTGGCTGGCAGGTCGGTGCTGGCTTCCGCCCCCAGCGTGCGCAGCCTGGTGCTCGACCACACCCACACCCACGAGCGCATCGCTCTGGTGTACGCCAATGGCGAGCAGTACCTGCCACAGGCGATGGGGACGCTGAACCACTTTTTGCGCGACCATTATTCAGGCGAGGTCGGCCAGATCGACCCGCAATTGTTCGACCTGCTGCACAACGTGCAGCAGGCGCTGGGCAGCGGGGTGCCGTTGTCATTCCAGATCATTTCAGGCTATCGCGGCCCACTCACCAACGCCCGGTTGCGCAGCACGCGCGGTGGTGGCGTGGCCAAGCACAGCCTGCACATGGAGGGCAAGGCCATTGACATCCGCCTGCCCGGCGTGCCGCTGGCCGAACTGCGCGATGCCGCCTTGTCGCTCAAGGCGGGCGGCGTGGGCTATTACCCGCGCGATCAGTTTGTCCACATTGACACCGGGCGTGTGCGCACCTGGTAGCGCATGTCATGTGCCTGATGCCGGCAAGTATCATCCTCCCATGTCTCAAAAACGCGCCCGCAACCTCACCGGTGACTCCTTCTTCGCCTGGGAGGGCGATGTGCTGGTGATCAATATTCTGGGCAAACCCAGCGCCAGCAAGGATGCCATCGGTAAACCCTACGGCAAACAACTCAAGGTCAGCGTCGCGGCCGCGCCCGTGGCCGGACGCGCTACGGACCACATGGTGCGCTTTCTGGCGCCGCTTTTTGGCGTGACAGCGGCCGACATCGAAGTGGTGTTCGGCCGCATGAATGTCAACAAGCAGTTGCGCATCAAGGCGCCCGCCAAGCTGCCACCGGTCTTCGCCAAACCGCCTGAACAATCGTCTCTGTTCCCGTCCCACGACGCACAGGACTGAGCCCGCGCAGCGCCACCCTGCGGAACTTCACGACCCGCCCCGCCTCCTACCACGTCATGACTCACCTGAAACGCCTGCTGCCGTCTTTTGCGGCCTTGTTCTTCATCGCTTTTTGTGCGCTGGTCACAGGTGCCGGAGCGCAAGAGACCGCAAAAAATACCGTGACCACCGAGCAGGTACAAGCCGAGCTGATGGCCCATGCACCCGATGGCATCGAGCCCGGCAAGACGGTCTGGGTCGGCCTGCAGCTCAAACACCAGCCCGAATGGCACACCTACTGGAAAAACTCGGGCGACTCCGGCCAGGCCACCATGCTCAGTTGGACGCTGCCCACCGGCGTGCTGGCCGGCGACATTGCCTGGCCGCTGCCGGTCAAAATTCCGATTGGCAACCTGGCCAACTATGGCTATGACGGCAGCGTGCTGTTGCCGGTGCCACTGACCATCACGCCGGATTTCAAACCCTCTGTTTTAAATCCCGAACTTGAAGTCAAACTCCAAGCCAGTTGGCTGGTGTGCAAGCTCGAATGCGTGCCGCAAGACGGCACTTTTGTGCTGCGCCTTCCGGTCAAGGGATCCACCGCCAGCAACGGCACGGTTTTCGATGCCACCTTCAGGGCACAGCCCATGGCACTCACTGAGCCCGGCAGCGTTACCGTGACGGATCGTGTGCTCAACGTGTCCGTGGCCGGCCTGCCCGCCAGCCTGCAGGGCAAAACCCTCGACCTTTTCCCTGAAACGCCTGAAATCATCGAAACGGCGGCCCAGTGGACGCAAAGCTGGCAGGGTCCCGTGTGGACGGCTGCCGTGCCCATCGCGAAGCACCGCGGTGCCAGCCCGGCGGTGATGCCGCTGGTGATAGCCGGACAAGTGGGCCAGGAGCGGCTGGGCTTTGTCACCCAGGCCAGAGTCAGTGGCGATTGGCCCGCTGATGCGACCACGGCGGTGGCAGACGCAACAAACGCGGCTCTGAACCCGTCAGGGATCAATCCGTCCTCAAATGTCCCTTTGAGTCTGCCCACCTCGCTCTGGGTCGCGCTGCTGGGGGCCATGCTGGGCGGCATGATTCTGAACCTGATGCCCTGCGTGTTTCCGGTGCTGGCCATCAAGGTAGTGGGCTTTGCGCGCCATAGCGCCAACCAGCGCCGCCAGCGCATCGGTGGCCTGGCCTACAGCGCGGGCGTGGTACTGTCTTTCGTCGCCCTGGGCGCGCTGATGCTGGCGCTGCGCAGCGCCGGGGAGCAACTGGGCTGGGGCTTTCAACTGCAGTCGCCCGCCGTGGTGGCGGCGCTGGCGGTGCTGTTCACCGTGATCGGGCTCAATCTGTCGGGCCTGTTCGAATTCGGCCAGTTCGTGCCCGGCAGCGTGGCCGCACTGGAAGCCAAAAACCCGTCGGTGGATGCGTTTTTATCGGGCATTCTGGCGGTGGTGATCGCCTCGCCCTGCACCGCGCCCTTCATGGGCGCCTCATTGGGCTTGGCGCTGGCTTTGCCCGTGATGCAGGCGCTGGCGATTTTTACGGCCCTGGGGATCGGCATGGCGCTGCCCTATCTGGCGGCCAGTTGGTCACCTGCACTGGCGCGCCAGTTGCCGCGTCCAGGGGCATGGATGAACACCTTCCGTCACGCTATGGCGTTCCCCATGTTTGCCACCGTGGTCTGGCTGGTCTGGGTGCTGGGCCAGCAAAGCGGCATCGATGGCGCCGCCGCCCTGCTGGCGCTGCTGCTGAGCCTGGCGCTGGTGATCTGGGCGCTGGGCTTGCAGGGCCGCAGCCGCGTGGTGATGGCGACGCTGGCCAGCGTGGCCCTGGCGTTTTTGCTGGGTTCCATTGGTCACAATGTCACCAAACCTTTGGAAAGTAGCAGCACCACAGCAAGCACGGCGCTGTGGCAGCCCTGGGCGCCTGGCAAGGTGGAGGAGGTGCTGGCATCGGGCGCTCCGGTGTTTGTGGATTTCACCGCGGCGTGGTGCGTGACCTGCCAGTACAACAAGAAAACCACGCTCGCCAACACTGAGGTCTTGGCCGACTTCGCGGCCCGTAAAGTCACTATGCTGCGCGCCGACTGGACGCGCCGCGACCCAGCCATCACCGCCGCGCTGGCGCAACTGGGGCGTAACGGTGTGCCGGTGTATGTGCTTTACCAGACGGGTCACGCACCAGTGGTGCTGTCGGAAATTCTGTCGGTAGGTGAGGTACGCGGCGCGCTGGCGACGCTCTAGCCCGCGGCACAATCAGGGTAGGTTGATCTTGATCAACCACCGCACCCGCTCAGCTAAGAAATTCTTAAGGCTTTGCGTTTACGCTTGAACCCATGTTTCAAAAGGGTTCGATCATGACGTATTTCAAATCCATCACTTTAAGTCTGAGCTTGTTGGGCTGCGGCACCTTGGCCCTGGCCGATGGCGGTGGCAATCAGCCAGCCCTGCATCCCAAAATGGAACAGGAATGTTCCGCCTGCCACATCGCCTTCCGGCCCAATTTCCTACCTACATCGTCCTGGAAGCAGGTCATGAACTCACTTGACAAGCATTACGGTGCCGATGCCTCGTTGTCTCCAGCCGATCAAAAAGAGATTTCCGACTGGATCATTGCCAACTCGAAAGAACAGGGCGAGGCACCCCCCGAGAACCGCATCACCAAGTCGTTCTGGTTCACCCGCAAGCACGGCACCAACCATGTCAAGGCCGAGGTCTGGCAGCGCGCCTCCATCAAGAGCAAGGCCAACTGCCAGGCCTGTCACGTTGATGCCGTCAAGGGCGACTTCAACGAGCACAAGATTCGCATTCCCCGCTAGACCAGCGCCAATTTTCCCGTTTCACTTCAAGGACATTTCATGAACATTCAATTCCGCGCCTCCCACCTGCTTGCCTGCCTGGCCATCGCCCTGCCCCTGGCGGCCGGCGCCAACACCATTCTCGACGGCTACAAGGCCGAGACCAAAGGCACTTTTAGTGCCGCCTCGGGAGAAAAACTGTACAAAACCGTGGGCCCGAACCAGTTGTCCTGCGCATCGTGCCACACCGATTCGCCCAAGAATGTGGGCAAGCACGCCAAGACCAACAAGGCTATCGACCCGATGGCGCCCAGCGTCAACCCGAAGCGCTTCACTGATGCCGCGCAGGTTGAAAAATGGTTCAAGCGCAACTGCAACGACGCCCTTGGCCGGGTTTGCACCACCCAAGAAAAAGGCGACTTCGTGAGCTACATGCTGTCGGTCAAATAAGGAATTCCCCATGAGATTCATCACACCTTTGCTGCTGGCTGTGCTGGCGACCACTTCGTTGGCGGCTTGCGCCAAATACAACGGCGAGGACCGCGGCAAACCGGTCATGCCCGCTCAAGGCAACGCCAAATGGGCGGCAGAATGCGCCGGCTGTCACATGGCCTACCCGCCCGGTTTGCTGCCGGCCGCCTCGTGGCAGAAAGTCATGAACTCACTGGACAAGCACTTTGGCACCGATGCGTCGCTACCGGCCGCAGATGCCAAGGAAATCACCGACTACCTGTTGAAATACGCCTCCAACCGCTGGACCTCAAGCGCCGCGCCGTTGCGCATCACCGAGGGCGAGTGGTTCAAGGCCAAGCATTACGACAAAAATGAAATTGCGCCTGCCGTCTGGAAGCGTGAATCCGTCAAGAGTCCGGGCAATTGCATGGCCTGCCACAACGCCGCCGACAAGGGTAATTTTGATGAAAAATCCATCCGGATTCCGCAATAAGGTAAAGCCCTTGGCCTGCACAAGCCAAGCAGCCATGAAAGCCTGATTCAGTGCAACCCACCCTGATCTGGGACCTTCCGACCCGCCTGTTTCACTGGACGCTAGCCAGCAGTTTTGCGCTCGCCTGGCTTACCAGCGAGGGCGACCGCTGGCGTTCGATTCATGTATTCCTCGGCTATTTGATCCTGGGGCTGGTGGTCTTTCGGCTGATCTGGGGCTTTGCCGGTTCCCACTATTCGCGTTTTGCCAGTTTCTGGTTTGGCCCCAGCGAGGCGCTTGCTTACCTGAAGCAAGTCGCGACCCGAAAGGCACCACGCCACGTGGGACACAACCCGACGGGCAGCCTGGCGATTTATATCTTGCTGGCCATGGCGGTGGCGGTGGGCTTGACCGGCATCCTGACCCTGGGCGGCGACGAGCAACAAGGCATCGCCGCCAGTTGGTTCAGCTTTGCGCAAATCAAATGGCTGAAAGAGCTGCACGAAGTTGGCGCCAATCTGATGTTGGTGGTGGTCTTCGGCCACATCACGGGCGTCGTGGTGGAGAGCGTCTTGCATCAGGAAAATCTGGCGCGCTCCATGGTCACCGGCTTCAAGATGGCCAAGCCCGACACGCCACAAGCCAAGCCGCGCACTTGGGTGGCAGCACTGATGCTGCTGGCCATGCTGGGCTTTGGCGGCTGGTGGTTCGCCTATGCCATCGATCGGCAAATTGATAACCAGTCCTGGCACATCAATCTGGAAAACGGCACGGGCGAAGAGCCCCACGTGAAATTTGTCGGTAAAAGCCTGCCAGATAACCACCTGTGGCGTGACGAATGCGGCAGTTGCCACGCGGTGTTCTACCCGGCGCTTCTGCCGAGCCGATCCTGGCAAAAAATCATGACCGAACAAGACCAGCATTTCGGCACCGACCTCGGGCTGGACGCCGCCACGGTGGCCGCGGTGCTGAAGTTCATGGTCGACAACGCGGCGGAAAAGCATGCGGTAGAAGCGGCATTCAAGATCGAGCAGTCGATCCCGGCCGGGGAGACGCCGCTGCGCATCACTGAGACGCCTTACTGGATGCAAAAACACCGCGAAATTGCCGCCTCTGACTGGGCCAACCCGCTGGTGATGAGCAAAACCAACTGCGCATCCTGCCACGCCGACGCCGACGACGGCACCTTTGAAGACGGCGCCATGCACATCCCCAAAGCCCCTGCAACGGCGGCGAGTCCCGCAGCATCCAGGCCTTGAAACGCAGGGTTTGCCGCTCTGGCGCATTTTGGGCGTTGCACGGTGCGACAATTACGCCATGAACTCAACCACCTCACCCTACGCCCCCTTGAAGAACGACACATTCCTGCGCGCCTGTTTGCGCCAAGCCACCGACTACACGCCAATCTGGATGATGCGCCAAGCCGGGCGCTTCTTGCCCGAATACCGCGCCACCCGTGCCAAGGCCGGCAGTTTCATGGGCTTGGCCATGAACACCGACTATGCCACCGAAGTCACGCTGCAGCCCACCGAACGCTTTCCGATCGACGCCGCCATTTTGTTCAGCGATATCCTGACTGTGCCCGATGCCATGGGCCTGGGGCTGTCATTTGCACTGGGCGAAGGCCCCAAGTTTGCGTCGCCGCTGCGCGACGAGGCGGCGGTCGCCAAGCTCGAAGTGCCCGACATGAACAAGCTGCGCTACGTCTTCGATGCCGTCACCTCGATCCGCAAGGCCCTGAACGGGCGCATCCCGCTGATCGGTTTTTCCGGCAGCCCCTGGACGCTGGCCTGCTACATGGTCGAAGGCGCCGGCTCCGACGACTACCAACTGGTCAAAACCATGTTGTACAGCCGCCCGGACTTGATGCACCGCATCTTGCAGATCAACGCCGATTCGGTGGCGCAGTACCTCAACGCCCAGATCGAAGCCGGCGCCCAGGCGGTGATGATTTTTGACAGTTGGGGCGGTGTGCTGGCCGACGGCGCGTTCCAGGAATTCAGCCTGGCCTACACGCGTCGCGTGCTGGGGCAATTGCACAAGGAATACAACGGCGCGCGCATTCCGAGCATCGTTTTCACCAAGGGTGGAGGCCTGTGGCTCGATGAGATGGAACAGCTCGACTGCAACGTGCTCGGCGTGGACTGGACCGTGAACCTGACCAAGGCCCGCGCCATCGTTGGTGGCAGCAAAGCCCTGCAGGGCAACCTCGACCCCAACGTGCTGTTCGCCCAGCCGGCACAAATCGAAGCCGAGGTGGTCAAGGTGCTCAACGCCTTTGGCACCCCGCACCGCGGCGCCGACACCGGCCCCACGCACATCTTCAATCTGGGGCATGGCATCAGCCAGCACACCCCGGTCGAGCATGTGGCTGCCTTGGTGCAGGCAGTGCACAGCCACTCGCGCCAGATGCGTGACGCCTGCTGATCACGGACCCGGCCGCTCCACAGCGCGTCCCGGCCGGACTGTTAGCACTTTTTTTAGTTTTTTGAAGCATAAATCACAAAATAATTTGTCACTTATGCACAAAATTGGTGATGCAATGCAGCAAAGCGATGGGGTACCCGACCTCTCGCTACAAAAGCCATAGCGATTGCAAACCATTGATTTACAAGCATTTTTTAAAGTGCCTTTTTTCTGTGCAGCTTAAGCGAGGCCTTGATTTTCAAGGACTCGCAGGCATTCATGGCCTGTTATCAACAAAGTTATCCACAGATAACTTGGATGACAGATAAATACTCTCAAAATCAAGCACTTAACGTCATTTCCGCAAGTTCACTTGAACAAAATGCCGCAA
Organism: Rhodoferax sp.; assembly: GCF_028689295.1. Taxonomy (GTDB): domain Bacteria; phylum Pseudomonadota; class Gammaproteobacteria; order Burkholderiales; family Burkholderiaceae_C; genus Rhodoferax. The sequence continues at coordinate 34,981 of NZ_JAQTWL010000003.1, read as the reverse complement.
CCACCCGCGCCAATCACCGCCTTGCATCAGGTGCTGCTGCACACCCCGGCCTACAGTCAGATGGCGGGGGCGCTGAGCTACTTGAGCAACGCTCTGCTGCCACCAGGAACCCTGGTACGTGTGCCTTTGGGCCAGCGCGAATTGCTCGGTGTGGTGTGGGATCGCCACCCGGCACAACCCACCGACGCCGCGCTCGACCCCGCCAGATTGCGCCCGATTACCGCCGCGCTCGACGCCCTGCCACCCCTGAGCGCCAGTTGGCGCACGCTGATCAGCTTTGCTGCCAGCTACTACCAGCGCGCAGCAGGCGAAGTGGCGCTGGCCGCCCTGCCGCCTCAACTTCGCGACCTGAGCAGTATGCAACTGGCGCGCAAACTGAAAAAACTCGCGAAAGCGGCCGCCGTGGCTTTTGCTGCCCCCAAAGACCCTTTGCCAGGGCCATCTGAAAATGACGACAGCGCCAGCCATCCGGTCGTGCTCAGCGCCGAGCAGTGCCAGGTGCTCAACCAATTTCGCCAAAGCCACGGGCCGTTTTTGCTGTTCGGCGCCACGGGCAGCGGCAAAACCGAAGTGTTCATGCAATGCACCGCCGAACTGTTGGCCGCCTCAAACGATGCGCAGGTGCTGGTGATGGTGCCTGAGATCAACCTGACACCGCAACTTGAAGACCGCTTCAAGGCACGCTTTGGCAGCCGCTACGGAGCAGCTGCCGTGGTGTCAATGCACAGCGGCATGACGCCGGCGCAGCGCCTGAACAGCTGGCTGGCGGCGCACAGCGGCGCGGCCCGCATTGTGCTGGGCACGCGCATGGCGGTGTTTGCCTCCATGCCCCACTTGAAACTGATCATCGTCGATGAAGAACACGACCCGAGTTACAAAAGCGGCGAGGGCGCGCGCTACTCGGCGCGTGACCTGGCCATTTACCGCGGCCGCCTGGAAGACGCCAAGGTGCTGCTGGGCTCGGCCACGCCGTCGTTGGAGAGCTGGCACCACAGCCGCCCGGCGGCAGAGGGCGGGCGCTACCTCCGCCTTGAGATGCCGAGCCGCATCGGCAGTGGCCAGTTGCCACTGGTGCGCCGGGTGGACATGAACCACCAGCCCAAGTCCTGCGTGATCTCGCCGCCGCTGCTGGCCGCCATCGCCCAGCGCATTGGCCGCGGCGAGCAAAGCATGGTATTTCTGAACCGGCGCGGCTACGCCCCGGTGTTGCAATGCACCGACTGCGACTGGAAAAGCGAATGCCCGCACTGCAGCGCCTACCGCGTGTTTCACAAGATTGACCGCACCCTGCGCTGCCACCACTGTGGCCTGAGCGAGCGTGTACCGCGCGCCTGCCCCGCCTGCGGCAACCCCGACATCGCGCCAATCGGGCGCGGAACAGAGCGCCTCGAAGAGCTCTTGGCAGAGCACTTGGCGGACACCCGCCGCCCGGACGGCCAATCTGTGCGCATCGTGCGCATCGACGCCGACACGACGCGCCACAAAGGCGCGCTCGAATCACAGCTGGCACAGGTGCACACGGGTGACGTGGATGTGCTGGTGGGCACGCAGATGATCGCCAAGGGGCACGACTTTCGCCGCATCACGCTGGTGGCGGCCGTGAATCCCGACAACGCGCTATTTTCCAGCGACTTTCGCGCCCCCGAGCGCCTGTTCAGCCTGCTGATGCAGGCCGCAGGCCGGGCCGGACGCGACGAGACCGTGACCAAGCAGAGTGAAATGTGGCTGCAAACCTTTCACCCCACGCACCCGCTGTATGAGGCGCTCAAGCAGCACGACTACCCCGCCTTTGCCACCTCGCAACTGAAGGAGCGCCAGCAAGCAGCCATGCCGCCCTTCAGCTTTCAGGCGCTGGTGCGCGCCGACGCCCGAAGCCAAGAGGCGGCGCAAGGCTTCCTGAACCTGGCCAGCCAAGCTGCCGCCGGGCGAGCCGACACTGCCGAACTGCTGACGCAACTCACGCTCTATCCCGCCGTGCCCATGAGCATCGCGCGCATTGCCGATGTGGAACGCGCGCAAATGCTGGTGGAAAGCCCGTCGCGCGTCGCCCTGCAGCGGTTTTTGACGGCCTGGCAAGACGTGCTGCACATCACCCGGCACTTACCCGAATGCAAAAGTGTGACGCGCTGGGCGATTGATGTGGATCCGCTCAATATCTGAGCGGTGAGTCAGAAGTGGCTTTGGTCAGGCGGCGGCTTTGGTCGCCACGATCACCTGGAAGTTGTCAAAAAACACGGTGTGGCGCTCACAGCTTACGCCGGGCATGGCTTGCAATTGCAGCACTGGGTCATGCGTGTTCCACAACGCCAGGCCAAAGGGCTCGAACACCTTGAAATAGGTCCAGCTCAGGGCACGCAGAACCCAGGGGCGGGGTCTGTGAAATTCTCCCAGATACAGCTTGCCGCCTGGCTCAAGCACCCGCATGGCTTCATTGAGCGCTTCCACCTTGAGATGGTGTGGCAATTCATGCAACAGGAAAAACATGACGTTGGCGCTGACGGAGCAGTCTGCCTGTTTCATGGCAATCGCGTTATCCTGCGTGTAAACGGTTTTGTCGGCATGCGCGGTCAACTTGCGTTCGGCATGGTCGAGCTCATTCTGAATGATGTCAGCCACCAGCACCTTGCTGGCGCCTGAGTCAATGGCGGCCTGCGTCACGCGCGGCATGACGTTGCCAAAGGCACATGAAGTGATCAATACCTGCTTGCCCTGTAATTGATCGCGGCGCAGGCCATGCACGATGATGGACACCAGGTTGCTGTACTGAAACAGCAGAATCGCTGAAATGATCGGCTGCCAATCGATCAGACGAATCAGGCGCATATTGGAATAAATGGGATACACGTGCGATGCATCGTGCGACAGCCGCCCCATGGCACCGCGCATGAGCAGCGCGCCGCGCGTCAAGGTGAAGAAAAACAGCGCGGTGCTGGCCAGCACCACCACCACGGTGAAAACGGTATAAGAAAACCAGGCAGACATTGCGTTCTTTCAAATAGCGGGGGGAAGAAACAATCAGGGCGAAGCAAAAATTCCAGGGTCGATTACACGCCCATGAGAAAACCCTGTGTTGATTTAAATCAAAAAGCGAAGAGGCCAGGGGAAAACAGTCATCGCGATCGGCCTAGACCATCAGTGAAACGGCGAGTGAGAAGGTCACGAACGCAGCCGCCGTGGAGACCAGAATGATGCGGGCAATGCGCCCATTGTCGGCGCCGAAGCGCTCGGCCAGCAGCGACACATTGCTGGCGCTCGGCAAGGCCGCCGTGAGCACCATCACCGTCAGGGCAAAGCGCGACAGCGGCAGCCCCAGACTGATCAGCCCGGCACCCACCAGCAGCACCAACAGCGGATGCAAAAACAGCTTGAACAGCGCCACCGGCAAATAGTCGCGTAGCACGGGCACCGCAGCATGGCCCGCCTTGGAGAGCATTTGCGCACGCGCCAACACGGCGCCGATGGTGAACAGCGCCACCGGCGAGGCCGCATCGGCCAGCAAGCCAATCGTTTGCGCCACCGGTTTGGGTGGCTGCCAGCCGAGCACAGAAACCATCGCGCCCAGCAAAATCGCCCACGGCATGGGGTTGGTCAGCACGCCCTTAAGGGCTTTTTTGAATGCCTTGGCGGCACCGTGCTCGTCGGCGCCGTCCAGGCGCGACAACGCGATGCACAGCGAGGTGGTCACGATCATGTCGATCACCATGGTCAGGATCACCGGCCCGGCCGAGACAGCGCCCATGATGGCCACCAGCAGAGGCACGCCCATGAAGCCCGAATTAGGAAACGCCGCCACCAGCGCGCCGAATGAGGCGTCGTTCCAGCCGATGCGGGCATTCAGGCTGACCGCCACGGTGAACCCGACCGTGATCAGGGCGCACAGCAGCCAGGTGGCAAAAACACCCGCGTCGAGCAGTTGCCCGATCGGCGTGCTGGCGCCGAAGCGGTACAGCATGCACGGCAGGGCGAAAAACAGCACAAAGCCATTCAGCCCGGGAATAGCCTCAATCGGTAGCATGCCCCTGCGCGCAGCCAGATAACCGCACAGCACCAGCGCGAAAAAGGGAAAGGTAATGACAAAGATTTGCAGCACGCCAGTCAAGCCACCAGCGCCAGGCCCGTCGTACTGCAATCGGCCAGCATGCCATCGACAAACACATGGAGGTCACCGGCCGGCATGGCGACCCAGGTTTCATCGGTGGTCAGGGGCTCGGTCACCACGATCACCTGGCGGTCTTGCGGGCTGTTGAGTTCGGCCAGGTTGACGCTTACATCCTCATCCTTCAGGTGCACTTGATGAAACGGATGCGCACGCAGCACGTAATGCAGCTTGGTGGTGGCGTGTGCCCACAAGGCCTGGCCGTTGCTGAGCAAGAAATTGAAGGTGCCATGCCGGGCAATTTGCGGCACCAGTTCGCGCAGGGTGCAACTCAGTTCGGCCACCGAAGGCACATCGGCGTGCGACTTCGCGAGTTCCTGCATGAGCCAGCAAAAGGCCAGTTCGCTGTCGGTGTTGCCCACCGGGTGAAAACTTCCATGCAGTTTGGGGGCGTAATTTTTAAGGTCGCCATTGTGAGCAAAAACCCAGTTGCGGCCCCACAATTCGCGCACGAACGGGTGGCAGTTTTCCAGCGCCACCTTCCCCACGGTGGCCTTGCGTACATGCGCCACCACGTTGTGGCTCTTAATGGGATAGCTTTTGAGCATCTGCGCAATGGGCGAAGTGGCGGCACTGGATTTGTCCACAAAATGGCGGATGCCCTTGCCAGTGGTGGCGCAATCGCTCTCAAAAAAAGCGATGCCCCAGCCATCGCCATGATGATCGGTGCAGCCGCCGCGCTGCGAAAACCCGGTAAAACTCAGCGTCAGACTGGCCGGCAAGTGGCTGTTCATTCCCAAAAGTTGGCACATAAAATCCGGGCCTGTTTGAAGGTAAGGGGCAGGCCACGTGGCATGTGCCCAAAGCGCTATTTTCAGATGCAAAACCGTCGCTTTGCGCGTCATGGCGACCGTGGCGATCAACTCCGGTTATGCTGTCGAAAATTACAGGCTTGAATTATGACGGACACAATGTCTGCGTTGCGCCGTGCTGAAAAATATTGACAGGGCCTGGCCCACAACAAACAGGAGACTAGCTGCCTTGAAAATCCATCTGCAAAGCCTTGCCAGGTCGTTGGCAGTGCTGGCGACGGGTTCGGTTCTGGCAGCGCAGGCGCTGACTCTCGGAGAGTTGCAAGGTGATGCATGGATCGGCATGCCGCTGGACGTGCGCATCGCGTTCCAGGCCGATCAGAACGAAGCGATTTCTGCGGAATGCGTGCGCGCCGACATCCGCTATGCCGAGGCACTTCAAAATGCGCCTCACATCACTTTTCAAGCCCGAACCCTGCGCTTGCAATTGCCAGACGTTGTGACCGAACCGGTCGTGGCGATTCAGGTCCGCAGCACTTGTGGTGCCAGCCAGATGCGCCGCTACGTCCTGCTGGCCGACTTGCCGCCTGGCATCAGTGCGCCACTGGTACCGCTGAACACCTTGCCTGCCGCCGGAGCCCGGTCCGCCGTGCCGAAGGCGGCTGGTGCGTCTGGAACTGCAGCCTCACCCCAACGCACTGCTGCGGGCACGTCCGCCAGCAAGGCATCGGCATCCAAGCCGAAGGCCGAGACCAAATCCAAGTCCAAAAAAACCGCCAAAACACGAAATAAGAAGAAAACCAAGGCGAAGGTCACGCGCGCAGCCCAAAAAACAATCACCCAGCCAGCCACGTCGATGCTCAAACTCGACCCCCTGGAAATCCTCTCCGACCGAATGGACACGCTGGACACCACCATGCTGTTTGCGCCGACCGAGGACGCGCTTCTGCAAAGCAGGCAGATAGCCTCGCTGCAAGCCGACCTCAAGGCAATGCAGGAAATCGCGGCTAAAAATGACCGCTCCCTGCTTGAACTGCGCGGCAAACTCCAACAAGCGAAGGGGCAGCAACTTCCCATCACTCTGGTTTACGGCCTGATGGCCCTGGTACTGCTCTGTCTGGCCGGTTTGGCATGGCTCTGGCAGAGACAGGGAAAGTTGGCTTCATCGAAAAACGACTGGTGGCAACATCCTTCCAATGACGAACTGGCGGCGGCGCTATTCCAGCCCAGCAACGCTGCGCCAGCATCTGACGACAGCTCGACCGCTGCGGCACCGAGGCGCGTTAAGCCCGCCCCATCACAACCGTTGGATCTGGACTTCACCTTGCCCAAGGATTCCCCCTGAGGCAGGGCCCCCCGGATGTCACCAGCCGGCAGCCAGCCATGGCCGACCACTTCCCATTGATTGCTCATTGCCTGGCAGGCTGAGCCTGCTTCCTGATGCATTGAACTTTTCAATTGGCACTCTCTCAAAGAGAGTGCTAATATTACAACCTCAAGCAACAAGGAGTTCTGGCATGACTGTCAATACTGGCGTTACCGGCAATCCCCTGACCTTGGTGAACCCTTGGTCGGTGGTGCCTGCACTGGGCCATCTGGATGCCTACATCTCGGCGGTCAACCGCATGCCCATGCTGACCCTGGAAGAAGAACAGTCCTACGCACGCAAATTGCGTCAGGACAATGATCTGGAGGCTGCAGGGCGGCTGGTGCTGTCGCACCTGCGCTTGGTGGTGTCGATCGCACGCCAATACTTGGGGTATGGCCTGCCGCATGGCGACCTGATCCAGGAAGGCAATGTGGGCCTGATGAAAGCCGTCAAGCGGTTCGATCCGGACCAAGGCGTGCGCTTGGTGAGCTACGCGATGCACTGGATCAAGGCCGAAATTCACGAGTACATCCTGAAAAACTGGCGCATGGTCAAGGTCGCCACCACCAAGGCACAGCGCAAGCTGTTTTTTAACCTGCGTTCCATCAAGCAGCGTTATCACAGTGATGATGCTGCCGCCGACCTGGACACGCACCGCAACACGCTAAACCCTGGCCAGATCGATGCCATGGCTGCCGAGTTGCACGTCAAGCGTGAAGAAGTGATCGAAATGGAAGCGCGCCTGGCCGGTGGTGATGTTCTGCTCGACCCCAGCCCTTCCGACGACGGCGAAGACGCTTTCGGTCCGATCGCCTACCTGACCGATGCCGCGCACGAACCCACCGCAATGCTGGAGGCGCAGCACCGCGACATGCTGGCCAGCGACGGCATTGCCCGGGCGCTTGATACGCTGGATGAACGCAGCCGCCATATCGTGGAGGAACGCTGGCTGAAAGTGAACGACGACAACTCCGGTGGCATGACGCTGCACGACCTGGCCGCCGTCTACGGTGTCAGCGCCGAACGCATTCGCCAGATCGAAGTGGCCGCCATGAAAAAGATGAAAAAAGCGCTGGTTGAATTTGCCTGAGCGGCTGGTGACGCCACCAAATTTCCCGTGCCTTTGCGCCACCATACCCCTGACAGCCACAGCTTCAGGGGTATTTTTCTGACGAGGCACCATGCCCCGTCAGTGGATCAGATTTGCCGTCATTGCAAGCGCTGCCAGCGCCTTGCCGCTGTTCTCAACAGCTCAAAATACCTCAAAAATGCCTGCCTGGCGGAGCAAGCCGCTGCGCATCATTGTGGGTTTCCCTGGCGGCTCTTCGCCCGACCTGACGGCACGTACGCTGGCCGAACCCCTGGTTAAAGCCCTTGGCCAGCCGGTGATCGTCGAAAACAAGGTGGGTGCCGGTGGCCACATCGCCGCCGACCATGTGGCCACCGCCATGATCGGCGGACAGTTGCAACTGTCGATGCTGCCGCCCGCTTTGGCCATGGCGCAGGTCAGGGGCGACAAGCTACGCGCCATTGGCGTCGATTCCAGTGGCCGCAGCGCGCTGGTGCCTGAGCTGCCCAGCATGGCGGAAGTGGGCGTGCCGGACTTCAACCTGAAAATCTGGAACGCGGTGGCCGCGCCCAAGTCGATGCCACCGGCCTTGGTCGCCAAACTGGCAGTCCCTGTCAGGGACATGGCCCGCTCGCCGGAGGTGCGGCAAAAGCTGAATGCCCAAGGCTGGCCAAAAGCATTCAGGCCGATACCCTGCTGTTTGGTGGCATCATCACGACGATTGGCAAAGCGAACCAGTAACAGTTCAAGGCGCGCAGGCTCTGGCCCGTGGCTGCGATACTTCTCTCATTGCGGTGGCACACGCCTCCCGCCCCCTCATCGGATCTGCCCATGAATTTTCTGCCCGACTGGCCCCTGACATCGAACACACTGTTTTATTTCGGTTTTTTGCTGTTCTGCGGCGCACTGGGCGGCTTTGTCACGCATCGTTGGCCATGGCTACCCAGTATCACCGGCTTCATGCTGGTGGGCCTGATTGCCGGGCCCAATGTGCTGGGCTTGGTGGACTATGTGGCGCTGGCCGACTCGCGCATCATCATCGACGTGGCACTGGGCCTGATCCTGTACCGCCTCGGCTTGTCGCTTGACATCAAACAGCTCGTGCATGACCGCAGCCTGATCGTCATCTCGCTGTTGGAAAGCACGCTGACCTTCGTCGTGGTGTTTTTTGGCATGGACTGGATGGGCCTGCACGGACTGGCAGCGGCCGTGATTGCCGCCATTGCCGTGTCATCGTCGCCAGCGGTGCTGATTCACGTGGCCAACGAACTCGGCGCCAGCGGTCCGGTGACAGAGCGCGCCAAGAGCCTGGTGGCGCTCAACAACGTGCTGGCTTTCCTGATTTTCAGCGCGCTGCTGCCACTGCTTTACAGCAACGCCGATGCGCCCATGGTCACGATCCTGGGCGGTCCCGTTTACCAGTTGCTGGGCTCGGCCTTGCTTGGTGGCGTCATGGGCATGGCGCTGCACCTGGCTGCGCGCAAGACCAAAGAGGCACATCAGTACCACCTGGCGCTGGTGGTGGGCGCAGTGGCTTTCACGCTGGGCGCGGCCCTCACGCTCAAGCTTTCGACGCTGTTTGCACCGCTGGTGCTGGGCATCGTGGTGCGCAGCATCGAGCGCACCGAGCTGATTGCCAATCTTGAATTCGGCCCGGCGTTCGAGCTGTTTTTTATTGCCCTGTTTGTCTATGCCGGGGCTAACCTGCATGTATCCGAGATGGTCCAGTACGCCCCAGCCGCCCTGGTGCTGGTGCTGGGCCGGTCACTGGCCAAATGGCTGGGCGTGGGCCTCACGGCCAAATTTTTTGCGGCCAGCAACCGGCAGGCCGCGACGACCGGTTTGCTGCTCATCCCAATGGCCGGGCTGGCCATTGGCCTGGCCGACACCACACTCACATTGTTTCAACAGCAAGGCGCGGTGGTCAGTTCGGTCATTCTGGCGGCAGTGGCAGTGCTTGAAACGATAGGCCCGCCCATCAGCGCAAAGGCGCTGCGCTGGTCGGGCGACAGCCTGCAGGCAGACGTCGCGCAGGCGCAAGCGGACGCTGTCGATGTGACAACTCAGCCAAAACCGCAGCAAGAGGCCTGAACTGACCGCAGCGCGTTGTCACGCCTGATCTTGTGCTGCGCGAATCGTGTCGCGACTGTTGCGGTCCTTGACGCGGCCCAGGTCTGTGTCGAGAGCGCGTATCAATTTTTCAACGGCATCAATCAAGGCTGTTCCCATCTTGTCAGCCTCGGCCGTCACGGCGACAGGTTGGCGGTTGACAACGCGGGCCTCCAGACGGCAGCGTTTGTCCTTGACGCCCGATTTCGCACTGTCCACATCGGTCAGGAAAACTTCCAGCCTGGTCACATGGTCTTTCAAGCGGGCCAGGCGGTTGCCCGCCTCGTCGCGCACCCATTGAACCAGTGAATCACCACCTTGAATGTGGTCGTCGGTATTGACTTGAATTTGCATTTTTTTCTCCTGGGTTATGTCCGGCAACTTGACCGGAAGAAACTATCAAACACATTCACTTTACATCACGTCAGGTACTGCTGACTTGATGATACGCAGGGTTCACACACGATGGGCAAGGCATCGGACCGTCCTTTGGATATTGGCGCTCAGGGCGCTGGCGGCAACAACTGTTTCAGGTCAGCTGCCGTCAGCTCGGGCTTGGTGCCATAACGCGTGAACAGGCGCAGCTTGCCCATGGTGTCATAAACATAGCTGCCCGCCGTGTGGTCCATGGTGTAGCTGGTGGGCGTCGGGCCGTCCACTTTTTTGTAATAGACCTTGTAGTCCTTGGCCAGCGCGACCAATTGCTCAGAGGTGGGCACCAGCGCCAGAAAAGTGGGGTCAAAAGCGGCCATGTATTCCCTGAGCATCTCGGGCTTGTCGCGCTCGGGATCGATGGTGACGAACAGGCACTGGATACGCTCGCCCTCCTTGCCCAGCAGCCGCTTGATCTCGGCCATCTCGGCCATCGAAGTCGGGCAAACATCGGGGCACTGGGTATAACCAAAAAACATCATGACAATTTTGCCCTGGAAGTCCTTGAGCGTGCGTGCCTGGCCGTTGTGATCAATGAGGGCGAAGTCCTTGGCGTAGTCAGCGCCGGTAAGGTCGATGGCCGTGAATTTGGGGGCGTTCGGCGAGCAAGCGGAAAAAAGACCAGTCGTCCCAATCATCACGGCATAGCCAGATAGATATTTCAGCGCGTTGCGTTTGTTCATGCGATCAATCATAAACCGGACCTGGCCACATGCCCGCTCGTCACACGTAATGATCGATCAGCAGAGCGGCAAACAGCAGGCTCAAATGAATCAGTGAAAAGCGGAAGGTCTTGCGCGCCAGCAAGTCAGAATAGTCGCGCCACAACCACCAGGCGTGCAGAATAAAGCCGACGTTGAGCAGCACCGCAGCGCCCAGGTACAGCCAAGAGCTCATGCCATAAATGAAGGGCAGCAAACAGGCGGCCAGCAGGATGAACGTGTAAAGCAGCACCATCAACCGGGTGAATTCGTTGCCATGCGTGACCGGCAGCATCGGCAGGCCGGACTTGCGGTAGTCTTCGACCCGGTAAAGCGCCAGCGCCCAGAAGTGCGGCGGCGTCCACAGGAAGATGATCAAAAACAAAATCAGCGCTTCCGGCCCCACATTGCCCGCCATGGCGGCCCAGCCCAGCACAGGCGGCATGGCGCCGGAGGCCCCCCCGATCACGATGTTTTGCGGTGTCAGCGGCTTCAGGATCACGGTATAGATAACCGCGTAGCCAATGAAGGTGGCAAAGGTGAGCCACATGGTGAGCGGATTCACCGCGAAGTAGAGCAGGCCTGAGCCGGCGGCGCACAAGGTGGCTGAAAACAACAGCGTTTGCCGGTCACCCAGTTCGCCCTTGGCGGTGGGGCGCCAGGCGGTGCGCTTCATCTTGGCGTCGATGCTTTTTTCGATGATGCAGTTGAAAGCGGCCGCAGCACCCGCCACCAGCCAGATGCCCAGGCAGGCGATAGTGGCCACGCCCACCTCGCGCCAGGACGGCACGCCGGGCACCGCCAGCACCATGCCGATCAGGGCGCAAAAGACGATCAGCTGGATCACGCGCGGTTTGGTCAGCGCGTAATACTGCGCAAACACCGACATCACGGTGGGACGGGCCAGGGTGCTCATGCCAACCTTCCGGATTCGGAGTTATCTGACGTGACGGCGGCGCGGGCGCGCCGCGTGGCAGGCACAGCGGCCTTGGTGACGGGCGCCGCGCTGGCCGCGATCCAGGTCAGCGTCAGCACCAGCGCGGCCGAGCCCCCGGTGTGCAGCAGCGCTGCCCACAGCGGCCAGTCCAGCACCACATTGCTCAAACCGGTGGCCAGTTGCAGGCCGACCAGCGCCGCCAGCACGCGGCTGTGGGCGCGCCACGCCGCCAGGCGATTCAACTGCCAGGCCAGCACGGCCAGCAGCGTCAACACCAGATAAGCCACCAGCCGGTGCACATAGTGGATGGCGGTCAGCGCGGCAAAGCTGATGGGCTCACCGGTGCCGGTCACGCCCAGGTGGCGCCAAAGTTCAAACCCTTGCTGGAAATTCATCTCGGGCCACCAGCGGTTTTGGCACTGGGGAAAGTCGCTGCATGCCAGCACCGCGTAATTGGTGCTGACCCAGCCGCCCAGCAAAATTTGCAGCGCCAGCAAGGCGAAGACCAGCGCCACCCAGCGCCGCATCGTCAGCGACATGGCCAGTGGCACGGTGGCGGTGCTGCCACGCACCACCAGCACCCCCAACAACGCCAGCAGCACAAGAGCGCCGCCCAGGTGCAGCGTGACGATGGCCGGAAACAGCTTCCAAGTGACCGTCCAGGCGCCAAACGCGCCCTGCAAGCAGACCCAGAACAAGGTCAGAGTGACCCACCAGGGCGACAGTTCACCGAGGTGACTCGCAATGTCTGCCCGAACGCTGGCGCGCCAGCGCAGCCAGCTCGCCGCAGCCAACACCATGATCAGGGCGCCGACCCCTGTGGCCAGGTAGCGGTGGATCATCTCGATCCAGGCTTTGGCCCGCGTCACCGGGCCGCTGGGCATGGCGTCTTGCGCCGCGGTGATGGCATGGTGGGCACCCAGCGGCGAGGTGTTACCGTAGCAGCCTGGCCAGTCCGGGCAGCCCAACCCTGAGTCGGTGAGCCGGGTAAATGCGCCAAACAGGATCAAATCAAAGGTCAGAAACAGGGTGAACAGGCGCAAGGCCTGCAGCCGTTGCAGCGGCGCGCTGCGGCGGTTGCGCCAATAGACCCACGCCAGCGGCCCCAGCGCCAGCAGCGCGCCCAAGCCCAGCAAGCTGGCCAGCGGCGTCAGGTCGTAAAGGGGTTGTGAGTTCATCGGATGACACCTGACAACATGTCTTAGCGCCCGGGGGAATCCCATGTGAGAGAAGCACGCAGCAAGTGCTCCATGTCACGCTTGGCCTTGGCGGCAGCCGCGCTGTCGAGCCTGGAGGAGAAGCGCATCATGGTGTTGCCCATCGGGTCAACCACATAGATAAAGTCCTGCTGCGCTTTGCCGGCGGGCGCAGGCAACCAGCTGGCCAGGGTGTCGGCATCGACGCGCAGCACGGTGGCGCCGTCGTGCTTGAGGCCAGCTGCCAGCGCGGGCGCTACCAGCGCCTGGTCGTTGATCAGCCAGAGCCAGTCCAGGCGGTCCATGTCCTTGCCCAACATCAGGCGAAACTGGCGCAAGACCGTGAGTTGTTTTTGGCAGTCCTTGATGCAAGCCCCGCCATCGACCTTGACCAGCAGCCATTGCGCCTTGAGCGACGGCAAGGCCACCTTGACCCCATCAAGGTCTTCGCCTTGGGCTTGCGGCACCGGGCGCACTGGCGTGATCAATTCGCCAAAGCTGGCCTCGCCTTGCGGGCGCACCACGTAAAACACAAATAAGGCCACCAGCACTGGCAGTGAACAGGCCAGCAAGATCGCCAGCAGTTTCAGGCGCCCGCCCGCAGGCGCAACAGCGGCTGCGCCAGGCGTGGGCAGTGAATGCACCACCAGTCCCAAAACCTCATCGCTTGAAGGGTTCATTGGTCTGCACCTTTGCGAAAACTGGCGAACAGATAAAACAGGATCAGCGCCACGGCCATGCCAAACCACTGAAAAGCATAGCCACGATGTTTGCCAACCCGGTCATCCGGCGGAGGCCAATGGCGCACCAGCGTATCAGGCGCCTCACCACCCGTTTGCTGCAACACCACAGGTTGCAGCGGGTGTCCCAGCAGATTCTGAAAACGTGCCAGGTCCAGTTTGGCCCAGAGTTTGGGTGAACTTTCAGGATGGTCGGGCATTAAAAAAAACTTCTTGGTCGTGGGCACGGTGGCCAGACCCGTGATTTGAACACGCCCGGCAGGTGTCGCCACCACCGGCAGCACAGAACGCCCCAAGGTCCACCCCACCCAGCCACGGTTGATCAGGACCCGGGTTTCCGAGCCTTCGATTTTGAGCGGTGTGATGACGTGGACACCCGGCTGGTCATTTTCCTGACGGTTGTCCAGAAATATCTGATACTGCGCTTCATAGGTGCCCACGACCGTGAAGGGCGCATCCTGTGCGGCCTGCGGTGCCACCAATGATCCGTTCATCGTGGCGGGGCCCAATTGGCTGCGCTCGGCACGGCGTTCAAGCTCCTGCGCCAAACGCTCACCTTTGCCGCTTTGCCAAGCACCCAGGTAGCCAAACAGCATGACGCCAAGAAGCATGGCCAGGGTAGGAATCAGGCGGAATTGAAAATGCATGAAAGGTGATGGCTCTTGGTAAAAGCATAATGCAGTCAATTTTTAGAAGGACTGCGATGCTGGCGAAAATTTTAATTCTGGCGACCTTGGCATTGATTCTGGTGAGTCTATTCAGCGCCCTGGCCTTGCTTTACAAAAATGATGACGCCGATAAACGCAAACGGGTGGTGCAGGCGCTGACGGTGCGCATCAGCTTGTCCATCGCACTGTTTGCCGCCTTGTTGGCCAGTTTTTATTTTGGGCTGATTCCGGGCAGAGGTTAAGACCCCAGCGCAAACAACGCAAAGCCACTGGCCAGGCAGTGGCTTTGCGGCTCAGAGCGACGAAATGATCAATGCGCCGGGCAACCCGCACCCAGTCGGGTACGGGAACTGGCTTCAGAGAATGTAAACAAACACAAACAGGATCAGCCAGACCACGTCCACAAAGTGCCAGTACCAGGCCACTGCCTCGAAAGCAAAGTGGTTGTGCTCAGAGAAGTGACCTTTCATGCCACGCCCCAACATCACCATGAGCATGATGGTGCCCAAGGTGACGTGCAAGCCGTGAAACCCTGTCAGGATGTAAAACGTGGCGCCGTACACGCCTGCGCCGAGAGTCAGGCCCATCTCAGAGTAGGCGTGGGCATATTCATACACCTGAAAACCCATGAAGGTCATGCCCAGCGCCACCGTCATGGCAAGACCCAGCGTGAGCTGGCTTTGCTTGCCTTTGATCAGGCCCCAATGCGCCCAGGTGAGCGTGGCACCGGATGTCAGGAGCAGCATGGTATTGATGGCGGGAATGCCCCAGGCGTGCATGGGTGTGAAAGCGTCACCCAGCGGGCCGGCACTCGGCCAGACGTTGGTGAATTTGCCGTAGGGTGACAGCGACTCTTCAAAACCCGCCATCTCCGGCAAGGCGATGCGGCGGATGTAGTACAACGCGCCGAAAAAACAGGCAAAGAACATCACCTCGGAAAAAATGAACCAGACCATGCCAATACGGTACGAACGGTCTTCCCACAGCGTGTAGATGCCGCGCACATTCTCATTGATGATTTCGCCGAACCAGCCCAGGATCACATACAAAATCAGAGCAACACCAGCCAGCATGCTCCAGCCACCCTGGGCCGTGCCATTGAGCCGAAAGATGAAGCCGAGCGCCAGCAGAAAAATGCCCACCGACAAAAATGTCGAGTAATGACTGGCCGCAGGCACAAAATAGTGACCCCGCACAGCAGGTTGGGTAGCATGTGTCATTCTTCTATTTCCTTATCAAATCAGCTTTTGGCTTTAACGGCTTCAAAAAAAGTGTAGGAGAGCGTGACCGTTCCAAAGTCAGGGTCAAGCTTGGGGTTGACCACGAACACTACCGGCATGGTGCGGGTCTCGCCCGGCGCGAAGGTTTGCTGGCTGAAACAAAAGCATTCCAGCTTTTCAAAATACTGCGCGGCCACGGCGGGTGTGATGCTGGGGATGGCTTGCCCCACAAACACCTGGTCTGTGGTGTTGGTGATGGTGTAGTTCATGCGCGAAATCTCACCGGGATGGACGCGGATTGAAAAGCCTTCGGGTTTGAAATGCAAGCCTACGCCTGGCATCGAATGGCTCAAAAACTCGACCTTGACCGAGCGCGAAAAATCAATCTGGGTGTTTTTGTCGGCCACCATCGCCACCGCGTTGGTCTTCCCGTTGAGCCCGGTGATACGACAGATCAAGTCATAAAAAGGCACCATGGCAAAACCAAAACCGACAAAAAACAAGGCCACGAAGCCAAGCTTGATCCCCAGGCGCAGATTGCTGCGCTGGCGATCAAAGGCCGAGACACTCATCAGAAGGGACGGTATTTCCATATGGAACCCAAAAATATCGCCAGCACGATGGCGCCAAAGATATAACCCAAACGCCTGTTGCTGCGTTTGCGCTTTTCCCATTCGGCGGCATCCATCACCGGAACATCGGACTCGAATAATTTCATGGCTTCAGACCCGGTGCAACATTATTTGATGACCGGCGGGGTCTCAAAGGTGTGGTAGGGCGCAGGCGAAGGCACGGTCCACTCCAGTCCCTCAGCGCCTTCCCACGCTTTGTCACCAGCCTTGTCGCCGCCCTTGATGGTTTTGTACACGTTATAGACAAAGATCAAGTGGGCAGCGCCCAAAATAAACGCGCCAATGCTGGAGAGCATGTTCCACTCGGTGAACATCAGAGGGTAGTCAGGAATGCGGCGCGGCATACCGGCCAGACCGACAAAAAACTGCGGGATGAAGGTCAGGTTAAAGCCGACGATGGTGACCCAAAAGTGCCACTTGCCCAGCGTTTCGTTAAGCATGTGGCCGGTCCACTTGGGCAACCAGTAGTACACCGCAGCCATCGCGCCCATCACGGCCGTGGGATAGAAGGCGTAGTGGAAGTGCGCCACCATGAAATAGGCGTTGTGGTACTGCGGGTCGGCTGCCGCATCCGACAACGCCAGCCCGGTGACACCACCCCAGCCAAACAATACCAGCGAACCCAAGGCAAACAGCATCGGCGTCTCAAAACTCATGGAGCCCTTCCAGATGGTGGCAATCCAGCAGAAGAACAACACCGCCAACGGGAACGAAATCGCCATGGTGATGTACATGAAATAAATCTGGCTGCCCAGCGACATGCCGCTGGTGAACATGTGGTGCGCCCACACCACCAAGCCCAAACCTGCAATCGCCCAGAAGGAATACACCTGTGCTTTGTAACCATATATCGGCTTGCGCGCAAAGGCAGAAAACACGTGGGGCAAGGCGCCGGCAATGGGCAACAGCAGCACATACACCTCGGGATGGCCCATGAACCAGAAAATGTGCTGCCACAGCACCGGGTCACCACCACCGGCGGCATTAAAGAAGTGCGTATCGAAGTGACGATCCATCAACACCATCGTGACGCCACCGGCAAATACCGGCATGATCGTGATGAGCAACACGGCGGTCATCAGGAAACCGTGGGCAAACAAGGGCATTTTCATCAAGGTCATGCCCGGAGCGCGCATGTTCAAAATGGTCACGATGACGTTGATCGAGCCCAAAATGGACGACACACCGAGCATGTGGATGGCAAAAATGGCAAAGTCCATGCCCCAGCCGCTTTGAATCGACAGCGGTGCGTACAGTGTCCAGCCCGTGTCCACGGCGCCCGGGCCAATGCCCATCAAGCCCAAAAAGAACGGCAGCGTGAGCATGATCGCGGCTGGCGGCAAAATCCAGAAACCCCAGTTGTTCAAGCGCGGCAAGGCCATATCAGGCGCGCCAATCATCATCGGCAGCATGTAATTGGCCAGACCGGTGGCAACCGGCATGGCAAAGCCAAACACCATCACCAATCCATGTAAGGTAATCAGCTGGTTGAACAGCTCGGGTTGCACGAACTGCAGACCCGGCTGGAACAACTCCAGGCGTACCGTCAAAATCATGGCGCCGCCCACAAACAGCATGAGGAAACCGAAGATCAGGTACATGATCCCAATGTCCTTGTGGTTGGTGGTTTCCAACCAGCGAACCCATCCGCCTTTGTAATGCCCTTCATGGGAATCACTGACCGGCAAGCCATGCGCCATATCGTGTGCCATTACCAACTCCTTTTACTGAATTTCTGAAAATCTTGAATGATCACTGCGCCTTGGCCACCACGGCCTGGGCTACTGGCTCTGCCGCCGCCGCGGGCGCTGGTGCAGGCGCCACGGGCTTCTTGCTGGCCAGCCACTTGGCAAATTCTTCCTGGCTGACCACGTTGACCACCACCGGCATGAAACCGTGTTCCTTGCCGCACAACTCGGAGCACTGACCACGGTAGGTACCGGTTTTCTCAACCGTCGCCCAAAATTCGCGCAAGAAGCCAGGCACGGCGTCGCGCTTGACGCCAAAAGCGGGCACCCACCAACTGTGAATCACATCGTTGGAAGTGGTGATGAAACGAATTTTTTTACCGACAGGCAGCACCAGAGGGTTGTCCACTTCGAGCAGATAGTGCTCGCCCTTGGCCGCGCCGCTGTCGATCTGGTCTCGCGGTGTGATCAGGCGGCTGGTGTAGCTGACGCCTTCCGCCGGAAAATCGTATTGCCACAACCACTGGCTGCCCGTCACCTTGACCACCAGTTCGGCATCGGTCTTGGTGTCTTCGTACAACACGACTGCGTGATAGGCCGGAATGCCGAACACCACGTAGTCAATAAAGAACAACAGGGCAAACGGCGACAGCACCCAAAGCCACTGCTTGCGGTTGTTAGGCCCGGTGAATTTGCCAGCCTGGTAGCCCGCAGCTTTGTTGTGCGTGCGGAACGAATAGATCAGCAAGCCGAACACCAGAAAGAACATCACCAGGATCACCACCATGACCAGATTGTGCATGTGCAGCGTTTCACGGGCAATCGGTGTCACCGGCTCCGGAAAATTAAAGGCATAACCAGCCAAGGCTGCCGCCGAACCTAACGCCAGCAAAACACTCAAGCCAAACTTGTACAAGCTACGCATAAATCGCTGTCCTTCTTGTGGGGATGATGATCAACTATTGAACATGTAGTTGATATTTATCAATGTATTCTAATGGATGATCGCTCATAAATTGCCCGGAAACCACAGGGGGAAACCCCATGAGGTGGCCCCCTTCCCGGGCAATTTCAACGCGATCAGGGAGTCCAGAAAATGCGCGCGGTCGGCCACACCAAGAGCAACACAATGATGCAGGGCGCAACCGTCCAGGCAATCTCAACGGCCAGTGAACTGTGAAAATTGACCCGTTCCACGTCCGCACGCCGATGGTGGCGCCAGGCGGCCCACAGCAGCACGGCAAACGACAGGCCGAACACCAGCAGGCAGAGCAGCATCAGCGCCCAGCGAAAGTCAAATTCATTCATATTGATCCAGGCCTGGTTTGGGGACGGCACGCGTTGCCGCCTTGCCGCGCGTCAGCGCAGCACGCATCTGGTCCAGGGAAATTTCACTTTGGGCACTCACCGTCAGCTTGGGTGCCGGCTTGAAGGCATGGCCATAGACCACTTCAAAAGTGAGCTGCATGGCGCTATGTTCGATGGCTTGCAGCAACTCGCTGTGCCAGCGACGCCCGCGCAAAGCCTGAAAGCGCTCCAGATGGAGGTTGCGCCCCAGGCCCCTTAACTCCTGCAGCACGCGCTGCGGCGTCTCAAAGGTGAGCGTGATGCGCTCCATGTCCATCACCGGCTCGGCAAAACCAGCCGCCACCAACATGTCGCCCCAATCGTGCATGTCGGTGAATTCATGACTGGGCGCGGGCCAGCCCAAAACCCGGTAAAACGCGCGCAATTCCTTCAGCGTGTCGGGTCCCAGGCAGGAAAACATCAAGAAGCCATCCACCGCCAGCGCCTGATGCCACTGCTGCAGCAGGACCTGGGGCTGGTCGGTCAGGTGCAAGCTCATGTTGGCCCAGAGCATGTCGGCAGGCTCAGTGATTTGCGTGACCACCTGGGGCGTGGCCTGCAACCAGCGCTGCGCGTGCCACCAGGGCAGCGTGACCGCCCGCGCCACATGCTGAGCGCGCGCCGCGCTGGTCTCCACCAAAGTGCAGGCCGCCTTCGGATAGCGCTGCTGCAACAAGGCATGGCCCGCCAGCCCGCCATTGAGCGGCGCCCAATGCACCCAGCTCCGGGGCTGGCGCTTGATCCAGTCGAGCCGCTCCTGCATGCGCCGCGCCACCTCTTCGTGCAGCCAGGCAGGCTCGGCCACCGGCCGGTGGTGCCAGCGCCGCACGGCCTGTGGATCAACGGAGGGAGGGTTTTGGTCAGCCATAACGCATTTGGCGCATTCAAAAAAGAGACGCGAGTATATTGAATGGATGTTCACACGCCTGTTTTCAAGGATGTTGCGCCCACCTGCCAGCCAGTGCCGCGTCTGCCACAGCTGGCCGGCGCAACCCGTTTGCGACCCATGTGTGGCCGAATTTGCCCAGCCTCAGCACCGCTGCAGCACCTGTGCCCTGCCCTTGCCCGCCAGTCTGTCGCAATGCGGCATCTGCCTGAAAGAAGCGCCGCCGCTGGAAAGGTGCCTGGCGGCCGTGCCCTACGCTTTTCCCTGGGCGCATCTGATGGCCGACTTCAAGTTTCACGACCAACCGGCGCTGGTCAGATTCTTTGCCGATCTGCTCAAGGCCACGCCCTGGGTCGAGCATTCACTCGATGCCGCCGACCTGGTTCTGCCCATGCCGCTGTCGCGGCAACGCCTGCAAGTCCGCGGTTACAACCAGGCGCTGTTGCTGGCGCAGCAACTCAGCCCGCGCAAAACCCGCGCCGACGTCTTGCTGCGCATTGCCGAAACTCCGGCTCAGCACACCCTCAAGCGTGCAGAGCGGCTGACCAGCCTGAATCATGCCTTTGCCGTGGACCCGCTCAAAGCGTCTTTGTTGAAGGGCTTGCGCGTGGTGCTGGTGGACGACGTGATGACCACCGGCACCTCGCTCTACACCGCGGCGCGCGCGCTCAAGGCAGCCGGGGCCGCCCACATCACCGGTCTGGTGATCGCACGCACTGAATAGGATTGGAAAAGCTTGCGGGTCAGACCACTTGCATGACAATGCGGCGATGTTCCATATCGTCCTGGTCGAGCCCGAAATCCCCCCCAACACCGGCAACGTCATCCGCCTGGCGGCCAACACCGGCTGCACCCTGCATCTGGTGGAGCCATTGGGGTTTTCGATGGACGACAAGCACATGCGCCGCGCCGGACTGGACTACCACGAATACGCCACCGTCAAACGCCACGCCAGCTGGCAGGCCTTTCTGGATGATCAGCAGCCCTCGCCCGAACGGTTGTTTGCGCTGACCACTCGTGCCAGCCAGAACGTGTTTGAGGCGAGCTTCAAGGCCGGCGACTACCTGGTGTTCGGCTCCGAGACCAAGGGCCTCAGTGAGGTGGTGCGCCAGTCGTTCGCGCCACAGCAAACTTTCAAACTTCCCATGATGCACGGCCAGCGCAGCCTGAACCTATCCAACGCGGTGGCCGTGACCGTGTTCGAGGCCTGGCGGCAAAATGGCTTTGGCAGCCTGACGCCTTGAATTGGAAGCCATCAGCGGCAAAAGTCACCGCATAGTTGAAGAGCGTCAGCCATGCGCGGCGCATTGCCTTTGGGACGCATAATTACTGTCACAAAATCAAGAACAACCAGACGGGGAAGACTGCATTTCATGCTTGACGACATCAAAAAGACCCTTTGGGCCACCGCCAACAAGCTGCGCGTCAACATGGACGCCGCCGAATACAAGCACCTGGTGCTCGGCCTCATCTTCGCCAAGTACATCTCCGACATCCTGCGCAAATACAAGTACCCGCCAGACCTGCAGGATGCCGCGGTGGACCTGGTGCTGTAGTAGGCGCAGGTGATGGGAGAGCGTTGGGGTAAATGAATGGCGATGCGCTGAATTTGCCCGCAGAAACTCCCACTGAGCCTCAATCCTTACTCAGCTTGGGCCAACAGTTTTATTAACTCACCCTTGTCGATTAGTGCTTTTAGCTCGCTGGCACCACCTACCAACATGCCTTTGACGAACACCATCGGAAAGGTGGGCCAGCCAGTCCACATCTTGAGCGCATTTCGCTTACGCCAGGTATTGAAATAGTTGCCGTACTCCAAGTACTTGTGCGGCTGGTCTATCAGGTCCAGCGCCTTGCATGCGTTTTTTGGGAAAGGGTTCAAACCCATGCCAACCACCACCACATCGTTGCCTCGGACCGCTGCCATTACCTCCTGAACGATGGCCTGTTGATGGCCCGCGACCTTGCTGCGAATAGCTGGATGAATGTGTGTTTCGTCAAGAATCGGGCGTGGCATGGAGAACTCCGGAAGGGTTGAGGCGTCAGTATCGCCACAAAAAAATAGAGCCGGACTCGAACATCCGGATCGGCTCCAATGAAAAGGCCTCCGAGTATTACTACTTGGAGGCCTATGGACTGTCTGATGGTGCCGATTATCGGATTCGAACTGATGACCTACCGCTTACAAGGCGGTTGCTCTACCAACTGAGCTAAATCGGCACGGACGTCATTTTACATGACACAATTCACGTCTGAGTCAGGCCAGACGCCTGCTTACTTGATACGTGTGAGTGTCGGGCGCGCGCCAGTTTTGCTGGCGGCTGCCGGTTTTTTGCCGGGCTTTTTGGGCTCTGCAATAGTGGCTGCAGGAACGCTGGCCAGATGCGAAGGCGCTGGTTCAACGCTGACGCTGTCCTGGACTTGCGCCTCTGACGTTTGCGATGCGTCGCTGGCTTGCGCGCTAGGCTCATGGCGATTGGCTTTGGGGAAAGCCATGCCTTGGCCGTTTTCGCGCGCAAAAATGGCCATGACATGGTCCACCGGTACCATTACGTCGCGCGCCACGCCGGCAAAGCGGGCTTTGAACGACAGATAGTCGTTGCCAATCTGCAGGCCCACGGTGGAGTCATAGCTGATGTTGAGCACGATTTCGCCATCCTTGACGAATTCGCGCGGCACCTGGACCGCACCGTCAACCGCCACGGTCACGTAAGGTGTCAACCCGTTGTCGGTACACCATTCATGCCAGGCGCGGATCAGGTAGGGCTGGGACGATGTTGGCTCTAAGGATGGCTTCATTGAATCAGCACCGCCTCATTATTTGCGCATGACTTTTTCTGACGGCGTGAGCGCTTCGATGTAGGCCGGGCGCGAAAAGATGCGCTCGGCATATTTGAGCAAGGGCGCCGCATTTTTGCTGAGTTCGATGCCGTAGTAATCCAGACGCCAGAGCAGCGGCGCAATGGCCACGTCGAGCATCGAGAAGCCCTCGCCCAGCATGAACTTGTTTTTAAGAAACACAGGCGCGAGCTGGGTGAGGCGGTCACGAATGTGTGCCCGGGCCTTTTCCAGCGCTTTTTCGTTGGTCTTGGCGGTGCGGGATTCGAGCGTGATCACGTGGGTGAACAGTTCTTTTTCGAAGTTGAGCAGAAAAAGCCGGACGCGCGCCCGGTCGACCGGGTCGCCGGGCATCAATTGTGGGTGCGGAAAGCGCTCGTCGATGTACTCGTTGATGATGTTGGATTCATACAGGATCAGGTCGCGCTCCACCAAAATCGGCACCTGGCCATAGGGGTTCATGACGCTGATGTCTTCGGGTTTGTTGTACAGGTCAACATCACGAATTTCAAAGTCCATGCCTTTTTCAAACAGGACGAAACGGCAGCGATGTGAAAAAGGGCAGGTTGTACCCGAGTAAAGCACCATCATGGTGGAGGCTCCTAAAAAAGTAAAAGAGCGGGCGGCTGGTGAGCTGCCCACTCTGAAGGGTTGAACTACGCCGCCTGGAGGCTTTGTAGCAACCGGTGATCAATAGCTTACTTGATATCTTTCCAATACGCCTTGTTGAGTTGCCAGGTGAGGAAAGTCAACCCAGCCAGGAATATCAACACCCAGATGCCGATGTTCTTGCGCGTGGTTTGGGCGGGTTCAGCCATCCACTGCAGGTAGTTCACCAGGTCGCCAATGGTTTGGTCGTATTGGCCGGGGGTCATGCTGGACTGCAATTCCCACAGCACATGCGGCATGGCCACGTTGGGGAAAACGTGGTTGTTCCAGCCCGTGGGTTTGGTCTCGTCCCGGTAAAAGCCGCGCATGTAGGAATAAAGGTAGTCGGCACCCGAGCCACCCGCACCGGCACGCGAACGGGCGATGACGGTGAGGTCGGGCGGATTGACACCAAACCAGGCTTTGGCCTGTTGCGGATCGATGGCGGACTTCATGGTGTCGCCAATTTTGCTGTTGGTCACCAGCAGGTTGTCCTTGATCTGGTCTTGCGTCAGGCCGATATCGGTCAGGCGGGTGTAGCGCATGAAAGCGGCGGAGTGGCAGTTCAGGCAGTAATTGACAAAGACCTTGGCGCCACTTTGCAGGGCACCCATGTCATTGATGCGGTTGGGGGCCTTGTCCCAAGCGGCACCTACGGCAGCAGCCTGTACAGCGCCGGCCAGGCCCAGAGCCATGACCACACCAAGAACGAATTTTTGAGCGAGTCCCATGATTTTCATTTTTTGTTCTCCTGTTCAGTGGGCCGTGTAATTGACACGACCGGGCACTTGTTTGAACGTACCCAGGCGACTCCACCAGGGCATCAGAATGAAGAAGCCGAAGTAGAACAAGGTGCCGAACTGGGAAATGCGACCTGCGATCACGGAAACGGGTTGTGTTCCGAGATAGCCGATGACAAAAAAGTTGATGACAAAAGCGGCATAAAGGTACTTGTGCCAGGTCGGGCGATAGCGAATCGACTTGACCGGGCTGTTGTCCAGCCAGGGCAGGAAAAACAAAATCACGACCCCGCCGCCCATGGCGACCACACCCCAGAACTTGGCATCGATGGCCATCATCATGGCCACCACCACCAGGGCGCCGCCCACAATCACGGCCTTGAACAGGCTGGGCATCCTGATTTTGGCAACCGCCAGCACCGCGCCGACCAGCACGCAGCCGATAAGCACGTACATCATCTCGGTAGTGACCGCCCGCAACAGGGTGTAAAACGGCGTGAAGTACCAGACCGGGGCGATGTGCAACGGGGTCTGGAACGGATCCGCCGGGATGAAGTTGTTGTATTCCAGGAAATATCCGCCCATTTCAGGGGCAAAAAATACGATGGCAGAGAACACGAACAGGAACATGCTGACCGCAAAAACGTCGTGCACCGAGTAATACGGATGAAACGGAATGCCGTCGAGCGGGATGCCGTTGGCGTCCTTGGTGGCCTTGATTTCAATGCCGTCCGGGTTGTTGGAGCCGACTTCGTGCAAGGCAATGATGTGCGCCACCACCAGGCCCAGCAGCACCAGCGGCACGGCGATCACGTGGAAGCTGAAGAAGCGGTTCAGGGTGGCATCGCCCACCACGAAGTCGCCTCGAATCAGCAAGGCCAGGTCGGGGCCGATAAACGGAATGGCCGAGAACAGGTTCACGATCACCTGGGCGCCCCAGTAGCTCATCTGGCCCCAGGGCAGCAGGTAGCCCATGAACGCTTCGGCCATCAGGGCCAAAAAGATGCCGCAACCGAACAGCCAGATCAACTCGCGCGGCTTGCGGTAGCTGCCGTACATCAGGCCGCGGAACATGTGCAGGTACACCACAACAAAGAAAGCTGATGCGCCGGTGGAGTGCATGTAGCGGATCAACCAGCCCCAAGGCACGTCGCGCATGATGTACTCAACCGAGCCGAAGGCCAGGGCGGCATCGGGCTTGTAGTGCATCACCAAAAAGATACCCGTGACGATCTGGATCACCAGCACCAGCAGGGACAGTGAACCAAAGATATACCAGATGTTGAAATTCTTCGGCGCGTAGTACTCGCTCATGTGCTCCTTGAAGAGCTTGGAGAGCGGGAAGCGGTTGTCAATCCAGTTCAGGGTTTTGGCACCGGCCGAGGCATTGGGGGAGATTTCGTGAAAAGTAGCCATGTTGTTGCTCCTTAGGCTTTTTTGTCTTCACCAATGAGCAATTTGGTGTCGGAAAGATACATGTGCGGCGGCACTTCGAGGTTGTCTGGCGCTGGCTTGTTTTTGAAAACGCGCCCGGCCAGGTCAAAGGTAGAGCCGTGGCAGGGGCAGAAAAAACCTCCCGCCCAGTCGTCGGGCAGAGAGGGCTGAGGACCGGCCTTGAATTTTTCCGACGGCGAGCAACCCAGATGCGTGCAGATACCGACCACCACCAGATATTCGGGCTTGATGGAGCGGGTTTCGTCCTTGCGGGCGTAGTCAGGGGCCTGCTCGTTGGGCTTGCGTTGCGACAAGGGGTCGGCCAGCTGGTCGTTATGCTTTGGCAAAGCAGCCAGTTGTTCGGGCGTGCGGCGCACGATCCAGACCGGCTTGCCACGCCATTCGACCGTCATTTTTTCGCCTGGCTGGATGGCTGATATGTCGGCCTCAACCGCGGCACCAGCGGCTTTGGCGCGCTCGGAGGGTTGGAGTGAACTGACAAAAGGAACGGCTGCGGCGAGGCCGCCCACTGCTCCGGCACATCCAGATGCAATCAGCCAGGTTCTTTTACTCGGGTCGATGGGGCCGCTTGCGGCAAGCGTTTCACTCATGAGTGTCCTCAATGGAAAAGATGGATATTAGTAACAACCCTTGATTCTAACGGAGCCCTTTGTCACTTATGCGATATGGCGGTGTCGCCAAACCCCGCAACGTAGCGAGTTTTACACAATTGGCGTGCCACGCGAATGGCTTCGATCAGGCTGGCAGCATCGGCCCGTCCGGTGCCCGCAATGTCGAAGGCAGTGCCGTGGTCCGGGCTGGTGCGCACCAAGGGCAAGCCCAGCGTCACGTTGACGCCCTTGTCCACACCCAGATATTTCACCGGAATCAGGCCTTGGTCGTGGTACATGGCCAGCACCACATCGAACTCGCCGGGCTGGCCGTGTTGCGCCCGGGCGCGCATGAACACCGTGTCGGGGGCGATCGGGTCGCTGGCCAGCACCCCTTGCGCGCGCGCGGCCAGCACGGCCGGGCCAACGACGTCAAGCTCTTCGCGGCCGAACAGCCCGCCCTCGCCCGCATGCGGGTTCAAGCCGGCCACGCCGATTCTGGGCGGGTGCCCTAAAACTGCTTGCAGGGCGTGGTGGGTGATCAGCAAGGTCTGCAACACCTGGTCGAACGTCACCGCCGCCAAAGCCTGCAGCAGCGACACATGAATGCTGACCAGCACCACACGCAGCTCGTCGTTGGCCAGCATCATGCGCACCGGCAGTTGCGCCACCGTGGTCTTCACATGCGCCGCCGCCAATGCCTGCAGCAGCTCGGTGTGCCCCGGAAAAGCATCATAGGGTGCTCCAGCCAGCGACAACGCGGCTTTGTTGAGGGGCGCTGTGACCATGGCTGCCACCTCGCCGCGCAGCGCAGCGTTGGCCGCCCAGATCACGCAATCACCAGCCAGTTGTCCGGCCCTGGCGCTGACCCGGCCAAACGGGGGTGGCGAGGGTGGCGGCTCGCCTTGCAGCGCCGCCGAATCGATTTGCCATACCGGCACACAGCGCGGCGGGCAGTGCAGCGCCTCTTGCACGTCGCTCAACAGGGCCACCGGCAAGGCAACGCCGGCGCCAGCCACAACGCCTGCCGCACGGCGCAGGGTGGCCACATCGCCCACCACGAAACAGCCTCGCGTGAGATCAGGCGCATCCCGAAACGCTTTGACGATGATCTCAGCGCCAATGCCGGCGGGGTCGCCCAGGGTGACGGCAATGGGTCGGGAAAGTGAGCGTTCAGTCATGTCAGGCCGGGTTGTCGATGTCGATGAATTCGTGCACCAGCCCTAGTTGGGCGGCCACATGCGCGGCCACTGCCGGCGCGCCGTAGCGCTCGCTGGCGTGGTGGCCGCAAGCCAGATAGGCCACACCGCACTCGCGCGCATAGTGCGCTTGCGGTTCGGAAATCTCGCCGGTGATGAAGGCGTCGGCCCCGGCTGCGATGGCGGCCTCGAAATAACTTTGCGCGCCGCCCGTGCACCAGGCAATATTTTTGATCGCCTTATGTGCATCATCCACCAGCACCACCGGTCGATTCAAGGCCATTTGAATCTGCTGTGCCAAGTCTTGCGACGACGCAAAAGGAGCGCCATCAGCGCGCTGCCCGAGACAGCCCAGCTCCTGCTCGCCAAAACGGGCCTGCGCCAACAGCCCCAGCCGCAGGCCAAGCTGCGCGTTGTTGCCCAAGTCGGGATGTGCATCCAGCGGCAAATGGTAGGCAAACAGGTTGATGTCATGCGCCAGCAGCAAAGCCAGGCGCTGCTTCATCCAGCCGGTGACGCGGCCGTCCTGGCCACGCCAAAACAAGCCGTGGTGGACAAAGATGGCATCTGCCCGGGCCGCAATGGCGGCATCGATCAAGGCCCGGTTGGCAGTCACGCCCGAGACGATTTTTTTTACCTGGGCGCGGCCTTCCACTTGCAGGCCGTTGGGGCCGTAGTCGCGAAAACGCTCGGGTTGCAGCAGCGCGTCAAAAGCGTTCAAGAGTTCGGCTCGTTCACACATGTCTGGGTCAGATCCTTTATCGCTGCGATGATAAACGGACAAGTCAAGCAGCTTTCTCGAACCACCCGATGGCCAACCGTACGGACATCAGGCAGGGGTCGGCTCTTGAAATGGGTCAGGACACCTACAATTTATCGAGATGTTTCTTGTTCCATTTTCACCGGGCCACGCGCCTGCATCGTCATGAAAAGATTTTGGCTCCTGTTTTCCCAGTCTGTCACGGTGCTGCTGGCCGCCTATTTTGTGGTTGCCACGCTCAAGCCGGCCTGGCTCGATGGCCGCGGCATCCGGTCAACCACTGTCGCCCTGATTGAGGCACCCGCCACGAAAGCAGCCACCGTGCCGCCCGGGAGTTTCCGGCTGGCGGCGCAAAAGTCTTCGTCGGCCGTGGTCAGCATCAACACCAGCAAGAACGCCAGATCGGGTCCGCACGACATGGACCCGTGGTTCAAATTCTTTTTTGGCGAACAAGGCAATGCGCCGCAGGTGGGGCTGGGCAGCGGCGTGATTGTGAGCGCCGATGGCTATATTTTGACCAACAACCATGTGGTGGAAAGCGCCGATGAGATTGACGTCATCCTCAATGACAGCCGTCGCGCGCCCGCCAAGGTCATCGGCACCGACCCCGACTCCGACCTCGCCGTACTCAAAATCGAGTTGGACCGACTGCCAGTGATGGTGCTGGGCAACTCCGACAGCCTGCAGGTGGGCGACCAGGTGCTGGCCATCGGCAACCCCTTTGGCGTCGGCCAGACCGTAACCAGCGGCATTGTCAGCGCGCTGGGGCGAAACCAGTTGGGCATCAACACCTTCGAGAACTTCATCCAGACCGATGCCGCCATCAACCCCGGCAATTCAGGTGGCGCGCTGGTGGACATCGAGGGCAACCTGCTGGGCATCAACACCGCGATTTACTCGCGCTCGGGCGGCAGCATGGGCATTGGCTTTGCCATTCCTGTGTCCACCGCCAAGCTCGTGCTCGAAGGCATTGTCAAAGATGGCCAGGTCACGCGCGGCTGGATTGGCGTGGAGCCCAGCGAGTTAACCCCTGAATTGGCGCAAACCTTTGGCGTGTCAGCCCGACAGGGCGTGATCATCACCGGTGTGCTGCAGAACGGCCCCGCCGCTTTGGCGGGCATGAAGCCGGGCGATGTGGTGACCGCTGTCGCGGGGCGCGAGGTCCACAACGTGGCCGAGTTATTGACCCAGGTGGCAGCACTCAAGCCTGGCACGGCTGCCGCATTTGAGGTGCAGCGCGCCGATGGCAAAACAAATTTGCAGGTCACCCCCGGCGTACGACCCAAAGCGCGCCGTCAGGCACAGTAATTTGTTCAGCTTTGACTGCCGGTCGTTTCAGCAGCCTCATCGGGCGCTTTGGTTTGCCGAATGAAGATTTGCGCAGCCCAGATGCCCACTTCGTACAGCAGACACATGGGAATGGCCAGCGCCAGTTGCGACACCACATCCGGCGGCGTCACGATGGCCGCGATGATGAAGGCCAGCACGACAAAATAGCCGCGGAATTCCTTGAGCTTTTGAATGCTGAATATGCCCATGCGCGCCAGTACCACCACCACGACCGGCACTTCAAATGCCATGCCAAAGGCCAGAAACATCGACAGTACAAAGCCCAGATAAGCCTCGATGTCGGGGGAAGCTGTGATGCTGGCCGGGGCAAAGCTCTGAATAAAGGCAAAAACGCGGCCAAAGACGAAAAAGTAGCAGAACGCAACGCCCATGAAAAACAGCACGGTGCTCGACACCACCAGCGGCAGAACAAGTTTTTTCTCGTGCGAGTACAGGCCGGGCGCCACGAACGCCCACAACTGATAGAGCACCACCGGCAAGGCGATCATGAAGGACGCCATCAGCAGCACCTTGAGCGGCACCATGAAGGGCGACACGACCGAAGTCGCTATCAGCGTCGCCCCCTTGGGCAGATGGGCCACCAGGGGCGCAGCCATCAGGTCGTACAACGCCCCTGGGCCGGGATAGATGCCCAACACAACAGCGACCACTGCAACGGCTATAAACGCTTTGACCAAGCGGTCGCGCAACTCAACCAAGTGGGCCACAAACGGCTGCTCGGTACCGGCCAGCTCGTCGTCTTTTTGGGGGGAATCAGTCATCAATTGAATTTGGTGGGGCGAAACCGCGCAACCCGGGCCGCGCCCGACAGGGCTTTGGTGCGCACACCGGCGCGGGCCTTGAACCAGTTGGGCGTGGCCCCTTGCTTGAGGCGCCAATTTTTATTGGGGTGACGGTACTCGGGCACGACTTCCGGCAGGGTGACCTGATAGTCTGAACCAGGCTCGGAGGCCGTGCTGGTGGCCTCGGCCCAGGTTTTTTCGAAATCTGACGCACTGGTTTGCATCGACTGGCTGACATCCTTGGCCGCGCTCTCGACCGTTTCCTTCATCTTCTTGAGCTCATCGAGCTCCATGGAACGACTGACCTCAGCCTTGACATCGCTC
Organism: Rhodoferax sp.; assembly: GCF_028689295.1. GTDB lineage: Bacteria > Pseudomonadota > Gammaproteobacteria > Burkholderiales > Burkholderiaceae_C > Rhodoferax. Next base: position 4,393 of record NZ_JAQTWL010000003.1, on the reverse strand, counting down.
ACATAGCGCTGCGCCTTGCCGATCAGGGCGCCGACGGTGCGCGCCACACGTGGCAATTTTTCGGGGCCGATGACGATCAAGGCCACCGCACCGATCATGACCAGCTTGGAAATACCCAGATCAATCATGCGAACCTAGCGCCAGGCCAGAACCCGCCAACCATGCACTGATCACGACTTTTGCTTGGCTTCCACGTCGATCGTGGTTTTTTCAGCGGCGGCAGCATTGGCCACCTGGGCGCTCTCGGCAGGCTTTTCTTCAGGCGCAGCGCCGCCCTCCTTCATGCCTTCTTTGAAGCCCTTGACCGCGCCCCCAAGGTCGCCTCCGAGGTTTTTGAGCTTTTTGGTGCCAAACACCATGATGACGATCAACAGAACAATCAACCAATGCCAAATAGAAAATGAACCCATTGCGGTCTCCTAATGAATGCGTGGATTTTAATGGGCGCACCTGATTGGCGCGCCGGAAAAGGAAAATTTAACCCCGCAACCAGGGGCGTGGACCGCCCATGACATGCACATGCAAATGGTGCACCTCCTGAGCGCCTTCGGCACCTGTGTTGGCCAGCATCCGGAAGCCGCCCTCGGGGTAGGGATTGCAGCCTTCCTGCAAGGCCAGTTTGGGAATCAGCACCATCATGCGCCCCATCAGTGCCGCGTGCTCCTCCGTCAACAGCGCCATGGACGGAATATGCAGCTTGGGAATGATCAGGAAATGCACCGGCGCCCACGGGTGGATGTCGTGGAAAGCGTACAACTCATCATCTTGATAAACCTGCTTTGACGGGATTTTGCCAGCCACAATTTTGCAAAACAGACAATCCGGATCACTCGGAACCACGTGTTCGATCATGCTGGTATCTCCATTGGCACACCTTTGTTCATGCGCACCATGCCCAGCACGATGCGGTACAGGAACCAGACCGAAATGGCCAACCAGGCCAGCCAGCCCGGCAGGAACAGCAGCAGCCAGAGCGGCGCCGTGACCAAGTAGAGCAGCGCTGCGATAATGACCGTGCGAATGCGCCAGCTGAAGTGCGAAGCGTGCCAGGTTCCCGCCGCGTCGTCGCGCTTGACCAGGTCGATCACCAACGCAATGATGAGCAGCAGCGGGCCGAACTGGCCGCCCGGAATCAGCGCGCCCACTGCCACGATTAAATGCAAGACGTAGCTGACTGTCCCCCAAGCATTGAGCCCGTTGAGCGTTTGCAGGTCCAGTTCGCGCCACTCTGCACCAGCCTTGGGGTTTTCAGGGGTGGTGAAATCCTGGGTCATGAGTTTTCTCCTTGAGACTGCGCCTCGCGCGCCTTGACCTTGCGCATGGCTTTTTCTTCCAGACCGCTGGTGCCTTCGCGGCGCTGCAGTTCGGCAATCACATCAGCCGGACTCAGGCCGTAATGGGCCAGCGCGATCATGCTGTGAAACCACAGGTCGGCCACTTCACAGACGATCTTGCGCTTGTCGCCACCGTGGTCGGCGTCCTTGGCTGCCATCACCACCTCGGTAGCCTCCTCGCCAATTTTTTTCAGAAAGGCGTCCGGGCCTTTGTGCAGCAGCCTCGCCACATAGCTGGCCTCGGGGTCGCCACCTCGGGCCGGCAGGCGCGAGGCGATCACGGCGGCCAGTGCCGCCAGGGAATCGGCAGAATTTTTATCGGGGCTCATCAGCTTTTGTAAATGGTTTGCGGGTCTTTCAGAACCGGATCAACAACTTTCCAGGCGCCATTGTCATACACCCTGAAAAAACAGCTGTGACGTCCGGTGTGACAGGCCAGACCCGGTGTGTGGCCGGTTTGCGTGACCTTGAGCAAAATCACGTCCTGATCGCAATCAACGCGGATTTCATGCACGGTTTGCACGTGGCCGGACTCCTCGCCTTTGAACCACAGTTTGTTGCGCGAGCGGCTGAAATACACAGCGCGCCCCAGCTCAGCGGTTTTTTGCAGCGCCTCGCGGTTCATCCAGGCCATCATCAGTACATCGCCACTGCCCTGCTCCTGCGCAATGGCAGGAATCAGGCCTTGCGCGTCCCATTTCAGTTGATCGAGAAAGTTCATGGGCGAATTGTCGATGATTGGCCAGCCAACCTCAGGAGAATTGTTGACGACAGAGCAAACCCCTTCGCGTTGCCTTGGGCCGTGGCGCAAATTTTCAGATTCTGACCGGGATGCCGCGCACCGCCATATGGGCCTTGGCCTGCGCCACGGTGAACTCGCCGTAATGAAAAATGCTGGCCGCCAGCACTGCATCGGCGCCGCCAATTTGAATGCCGTCGGCCAGGTGGTCCAGCGTGCCGACGCCGCCCGATGCGATCACGGGCACGCCCACCGCGTCGCTGACCGCCCGGGTGAGTTCCAGGTCAAAACCCGCCTTGGTGCCATCTCGGTCCATGCTGGTGAGCAAAATCTCGCCTGCGCCAAAGTCGGCCATCTGGCGCGCCCAGGCCACCGCATCCAAGCCGGTGTTCTTGCGCCCGCCGTGGCTATAAACATCCCAACCTTCACCCAGGATTTGCCCACTGGCACCCAAGCGCTGAAGATCAGCACCGCTACGACGTTTGGCATCAATCGCCACCACGATGCACTGTGCGCCGTATTTGCCCGAGGCGTCGCGAATGACCTGCGGATTGGCAATGGCTGCCGAGTTGAAACTGGTTTTGTCAGCGCCAGCGTTGAGCAGGCGGCGCACGTCATCGACCGTGCGCACGCCACCGCCCACGGTGAGCGGGATGAAAACCTGGCTGGCCACCGCCTCGATGATGTGCAGAATCAAATCGCGCCCGTCGCTGGTGGCGGTGATGTCGAGAAAAGTGAGCTCGTCAGCGCCCTGCTCGTTGTAGCGCGCAGCGATTTCTACCGGGTCACCCGCATCGCGCAACTCGACAAAGTTGACGCCCTTGACGACCCGCCCGCCGGTGACGTCAAGGCAGGGAATGATGCGCTTGGCTAGCACGGTAATGTCTGCTGATCAGCCATTCAGCTCATCAGCCAATTCTTGTGCAGCTTCAAAGTCCAGATCGCCACTGTAAATGGCGCGACCGCAGATGACGCCGTCGATGCCTTCGTCTTCCACTGCGCACAAGGCTTCGATGTCAGCCATGCTGCTCAGGCCGCCCGAGGCGATCACCGGAATCGTCAGCGCCTGCGCCAGGCGCACCGTGGCCTCGATGTTAATGCCAGTGAGCATGCCGTCGCGGCCAATGTCGGTGTAGATGATGGATTCGACGCCGAAGTCTTCGAACTTCTTGCCCAAATCCACAACATCGTGGCGCGTGAGCTTGCTCCAGCCGTCAGTGGCCACCTTGCCGTCCTTGGCATCCAGTCCGACGATGATGTGGCCGCCAAAAGCCGTGCAGGCATCCTGCAAAAACCCAGGGTTACGCACCGCCGCAGTACCGATGATGACGTAGCGCAAGCCAGCATCCAGGTAGCGCTCGATGGTGTCCAAGTCCCGAATGCCGCCGCCCAGTTGCACATCGACCTCGCTGCCTATCGTTTTGAGTATTTTGCGAATCGCCGCCTCATTCTTGGGCTGTCCGGCAAAGGCGCCATTCAAGTCCACCAAATGCACCCGGCGCGCGCCCTTGTCAACCCAGCTGCGCGCCATGATCGATGGCTCTTCGCTGAAGGTGGTGGAAAGTGCCATGTCGCCTTGCTGCAGGCGCACGCAATGGCCGTCTTTAAGATCAATCGCGGGAATTAAAAGCATGATGCTTCAGTGGGAGGGAGTGAATAGGCTTCGGCTGGCGCAGCCATAACGGTGAGACAAAGAGTTCAAGGATTCCAGTGGAGGAAATTACGGTACAGGCTCAGGCCATGTTCGGCGCTTTTTTCAGGGTGAAACTGGGTGGCAAAAATATTATCACGGGCAATGGCCGAACTAAAGCGCTGACCATAGTCGGTTTCGCCCACGCTGTGGCGTGGATCAGACGGTTTGGCGTAAAAGCTGTGAACAAAATAGAAATAGCTGCCGTCTGGCACGTCGCCCCAAACTGGGTGCGGAGCGCCGCCATGGTTGTTGCGCCACACTTGGTTCCAGCCCATTTGCGGCACCTTGTAGCGGCTGCCATCGGGTTGCAGTTGACCCGCCAGATCGAATTTGATGACCTCGCCATGAATCAGGCCCAAACCTGGCGTATTCCCCTCCGCGCTGTGGTCCAACAGCATTTGCATGCCCACACAGACGCCAAACAAGGGTTTGCTGGCAGCGGCCTCCAGCACCGACTGTTGCAAGCCCGATTCGCGCAGCTCGCGCATGCAATCCGGCATGGCGCCCCGGCCCGGCAGCACAATGCGTTGGGCAGCACGCACCACATCGGGGTCTTGGGTGATCACGACTTCAAAGCCAGTGCCCACAGCCGCCGCTTGGACTGCTTGCGAGACAGAGCGCAAATTG
>NZ_JAQTWL010000061.1 GCF_028689295.1 Rhodoferax sp. | reverse complement strand
CTCAAGCATGGGGAAATTTGGGCTGCTGGCGAACACCCGAACAGCTTTGATTCCCGGTATTTCGGCCCAGTCAAGATTCCAAAAGATTGAAAATGGGCCACAACACAGCACGATTCTCGGCCGAGCTTGTTGCTTTCCCGGTTCTTGACTACGAAAGTGATGACCCTACTCGCCGAAATCCGTTCAGTCCGTAGCGCAAGACGTCCTTGGTTGCCGCAACTCCGTCAAGGTGACTGCCGCGACCAAATCGTCAGGGGCAATGACTTTTTGAGGCAAAAATGGAACAGAACGCGTTGGCAAGTCTTTGATCACGCCGGCAACACGCAATGCAAGGGCAACAAGCTCCGTGCAGTAAAGTTTCTTACCGGCATCACCCAGTTCCAACTGGTCATCAAATGGACGTCCCAAAAGCGATTTAGCTGCGCTTTGCACGGCATCCACCTTGTCCACGGGCATCAACAAGACTTCACCGTCTGAAGCCTGCTCGGGACTGAAAAACGCCTCCGGCTTTTCCAGCTTTGTGCCTGCTCCAGGCATGGCACTCTCAATGTAGATTTGACCTTCCGGTACCAGTTGAACGGCAATGCCAACATGGCTCCATCTGCCCCCGCCCTGCCCGAAAAGTACAGCTTGCGTAATTGGGTCATTGTCCAGCCCACGCCGTGCAACAACCGCACCTGGCCGAACTGCTGCAATAGCATGGTCTCTCCAGGCCTGTGGTTCCGCTGTGACGGGAATGGACACCACCATGAGCGTCATGACCACCACGAGGCTGCCTGCGTGCCTCATCTAGGAGAAAAACCAGCGTTTGCCAGTCCTATACGCACTCTTTCAATGGCTTCCCGCATGAGATATGCCTCACAGTCATCCACTGCATTGCTGCGCATTTCCGTAAAGCCAACACGCTTGACAAATTGGGCAAGGGCATGCGCCAGTTCTTCGTTCAATTCAATTGAAAAAGTAATCATATGAAAATATCATTCAATATATTTCGAATTCAAACACTAGAATTAATTGACAGTATGTTCATACGGAATGGTTTCTACAGAAATCGATAACTGACATATCGAAAGAACTGTTTGATCACCTCGATGGACAGATACCAAAATCCTGGTAAAACAAATCTGCAAACAACCAGCCACGCACAAAACCCCATCAGGGCCAGGACTGCTCCTTGCTTTTGATCCCAAGCCATAGACCCAAACCAAATGGCACCACCCCACACCAGCAAGGTAGCCGCGATGCAAACCATCCACTTTGCGCAAAAAACAGCTTGACGGTATTTACACAAAGCCATATTCATACAACGCCTTACTTTGATTTTTAAATTGTTATTCATGGCGAATTAAATCCATCAAAAAGCGGTTGAAAAATATAGAACATTTTACAGTGCACCAATATTAATTCAAGCAGTATCTTGTTACAATGATTTCTCAACTCATAATTTCATTTCATTCTCTTTTTGTTTATCCAAAGTTATCTTTGAGAGCTCCGGATTCCTCAATCTGATGCCCATCATCAAGGCCTCCTTTGCAACCAACTCCCGGAACGCCAGTGAGCCGGTGACGAATACTTCGCCACCATATTTTTGAGAGGCCAGCAGCAGTCCGGCACGCAGGGCCTGTTGGTCGCACTCTTGCGCCACATCGATTCGTGGGCCGCTGTCGGTCAGTCGCACCTTGCCACGGGTGTCAAGGTACTCGATACAGTGCTCCGATGTGATCCTCAGTTGGGCGGTTCGGATGTCGAAATAGTCCGTGTTCATCGCGCCGCGGATACCGTTTCCCTTGCGTTTGAAATGGCTGATAAGTCCGAGGTCTTCACCCTCGATGCCCGCCTTTTGTTTGTTTTGATCACGCTGGGCACGGTAACGCAGCCCGCGAAGCGCAGAAATTGCTGCTTCATTGCCAAGTGCGGCCTGCCGCTCCAGCCACGGCAGCCATTCCATGGCGTTCGCATGTGTGAGTGTCAGGCGTTCACGTTTTTGTCGGTCTACCAAATCCTCCATCGCAGCCGTACGCTGTGCCGCCCACAGTAACCGCGCCACTTGGCTGCCATATTGATTTTGCAGATGGGCCACTGTCCCTGCTTTGGCTGCCGCAATCTGTTGGAGCAAGTCTGATTTTTCTGACTTGTGAAGCACTCGCAATTCAAGTCTTGCGGCCTTGCGACTGTCCTTTGCCGTGCATTTTTCCGCCTTGTATTGCTCAAAGAGCGCGGTGCGTGCAATGGCACGGTCAAGTCTGGCTTGCTCGCGCTGGTCTCCTCGCCCGGTACGTCCGGGATGTTCTTGCGAGTCCGGGTCAGTACCGCAGGCAATACGGGCAACATAGTCGTTGTAGGTGGATCCGAATTTCGGCCCATTGACCACTAAGGCAGGCACCGTGGCGATGTCTGCTGACTGGTACTCACCAAATCGGTTTTGCAAGCGCCCCAGACTCAGTGCATAGTGAACGGCCGATGCCTTGGTTTGTGTCGCCTTGTCCAGCATGCTGGCCTCGAAAATCAAACCGGATTTGACTTTAACCACCCGTAGGCCTCTGGCGGCGCAAGCGCCATGAAATTCCTGCCAGTTCTGGGTTGAAACAAGTTCTGGCGCAACTTTGTTTTTGAGCCAGCCTGCCAGTGATGGCAGTCCCGCTGTAACTTCGCCCATTCGCGCCTTCACTGCGGGCGCATAGGGTGCCAGTGACTTGTCTGTCTGTAATCCAAGCTGGCGGCGCAGGGCATGTGTCAGCCGCTTGATTTGTCCATCAATGACCACGTGTGGGCCGTTGTCATGCTGCCAGCCCTGCTCCAGTTCGATTTCTCGACAGGTTTTGTCCAACACCAGGAAGTCATAGCGAGGTGGACCGGTCAATATCAAATGGTCAGGGTGAACACGGTTGGCAATGATGTGAATGTGGTGGTGGTGATCTTTATCGCGGTGGATCGCAAAGAATGCCTGGTTGTTGGCCATGCCAACCGCGTTGAGTGCCCGGGCGGCGGCGGCTGTGGCTTGGTCAACGGTGGGCCGCTCGCCCGCCTTCCATGACAGGACCACGTGATAAAAAGGATTGGTTTTGGGATTAGCCTTTGATCTTGAGGCCCAGGCCCGCGCCGTGCCATCCATCAATTTGATGATTTGGCGACGGTCGTCCGGGTCAGTGGGGTTCAGTCCCTCCATGTTGAAAGAGGCTGCTTCCAGCACACCCTCACGTGCAAGGTAATTGACGGCGTCCTCCGGTTCGTAGCGGCCTGGTTCTGCTTGCTCCGGACTCCTTTTCAGGTCATCAACCACATAATTCGCTGCGCTGGCCACTGTCTTCCAGGACTTGTTCAGCAAAATGACTTTAGCCAGCATGGACCATTCCGACTGCTTTGTCTTTGCCGCTTGATGCGGTGGCTTCGAGCGTGTCAGCACGTTCACGCAGCTCATGGATCAACGCCCACCATTTTTTTCGGTCTTCTGCCGTCCACCGGCTATCTCTGGCTGGGTACAGGTGTTTGAGCATGGCTCCCAGGCGGCGAAATTCATATCCGGCCTGAGCTCGTTCAATGGTGACGAATACAGCACCATGCAATGCGGTGTCACGGATCAGCTGAGACACGCTGACACCCAGAGCTGCTGCACGCACATTGAAGCGTTCGGCTTCATCAAGCGAAACCCTAAGTTTTAAGAACATTGAGCGTTGCATGATCAGACGGAATCATTCACCGGCTGACCGCGTTGAGGCGCCAGGACGTCGCC
>NZ_JAQTWL010000060.1 GCF_028689295.1 Rhodoferax sp. | reverse complement strand
CATTGTGCTGGTCGACTACGACAAGTGTATTGGCTGCAAATACTGCAGCTGGGCCTGCCCCTATGGTGCGCGCGAGTTCGATGAAGAGCGCAAGGTCATGACCAAGTGCACGCTGTGTGTCGACCGCGTCACCGACACCAAGCTGCCCGAGCCCGAGCGCAAGCCCGCCTGCGTGCTGGCCTGTCCGGCCAACGCCCGGCTCTTCGGCGACGTGCACGACCCCGAGTCGGTGGTCTCCAGGGCCATTGCCGAGCGTGGTGGTTACCAGCTCATGCCCGAGTGGGGCACACGCCCGGCCAACCATTACCTGCCGCGGCGCAAGACCGAAATCCGCATTCACCCCGAAGACCTGGAGCGCGTCGACAATCCGCTCAAGCTGGATGGCAAACAACCCGATTACGCCGGCCGTGGTGCGGGGCGTGAAGACTTCGCAACCTGAACCTCGGATGAACTTACGATGCAACCCGCTTTTTCTGTGATCTTTCTAACCACGCTTGCCGGTGCGGCACAAGGGTTGTTCCTGGCCCTGTACGCCACCGAGATCAGCGGTTTGGGGGCGCTTTCTGCACCAGACAGCCAGCAGTTCCTGGCAATGGCCAGCGCCGTGGCCCTGGTGCTGACCGGCTTGGGCCTGCTGGCCTCGTTTTTTCACCTGGGGCACCCCGAGCGTGCCTGGCGCTCAGCGACCATGTGGCGTACCTCCTGGCTGGCGCGCGAGGTGATTGCCTTGCCACTGTTCATGCTGGGCCTGTTTTTGTATGGCGGCGCGCATTGGACTGGCGTTGGCAGCACAAAATTGATCGGCGCGGTGACCGTGCTGCTGTGTCTGGCGCTGTTCGTGGCCACGGCCATGATCTATGCCTCTGTGCGCTTTTTGCAGGAGTGGGCCAGTCCGCTGACACTCGTCAACTACCTGCTGCTGGGCTGCGCCTCGGGGCTGACGCTGGCCACGCTGCTGGCCGCCAGCATGGGCATGTCCGCGCTGGTCACGTCCTATGCTTTTGCCGCGGCCGCGCTCACGCTGCTGGCCTGGGTCACGCGCAGTGCCTCGCTCATGCGCAACGCCCGGCTCAAGCCCAAGTCAACCCTGCAAAGCGCCATTGGCATCAAGCACCCGCGTATCGTGCAAAAGGCGCAGGGTTTCATGGGTGGCTCGTTCAACACCCGTGAGTTCTTTCATAGCCGCAGTGCCCAACTGTTGCGTTCGGTCAAATGGGCGTTTTTGCTGCTGGTGTTTCCGCTGCCGCTCCTGAGTCTGATGCTGGGCGTCAACACGGCCTCGACCGTGCTGTTGTTCCTGGCCTTTGCGCTGCAGTACCTGGGATTGCTGGTCGAGCGCTGGTTCTTTTTTGCGCAGGCCAACCACCCGCAAAATCTGTACTATCAGACCATTTCCTGATGCAGTTTTTTATGTGCCACCCGTCATTGCGAGCAAAGCGCGGCAATCCAGGCATGGATCGCCACGTTGCTGCGCTACTCGCGATGACGATTCGGGGGGGCTGTGCCGCGCTGAGTCGGGTTTGCTTGCTGCTTGGCACCACCCTGCTCATGGCCTTGCCTGCACACGCCGCCGACAGTGTGGTGCCCGCCAGTACCATGCCCTGGTGGTTCTGGCCGTTGGCGCTGTTTGTCACCTGTTTCCTGATCGGTATTGTGGCCGTGCCCGCGGGTATTGGCGGGGGCACGCTGTTTGTGCCCATCGTTGGTGGATTTTTTCCGTTTCACCTCGACTTTGTGCGCGGTGCCGGTTTGCTGGTCGCCCTGGCCAGCGCGCTGGCGGCGGGGCCCATGCTGTTGCGCGGCGGGCTGGCCAGTGTGCGGCTGGCGCTGCCGCTGGCCTTGCTGGCCAGCATCAGTGCCATTTTTGGCGCCATGTTGGGTCTGGCGCTACCGCCAGCAGCGGTTCAAATTACTTTGGGGTTGATGGTGCTGGGCATCGTGGCACTCATGCTGGTCAGCAAAAAATCTGAAATCCCGCATGCCACACGCCCCGACCGCTTGTCCTGCGCACTGGGAATCCACGGCATCTTCATTGACGGCGCCTCGGGCGCTACAAATACCTGGCAGGCCCAACATACGCCCCTGGGCTTGCTGCTGTTTTCAGGAATTGGTTTGTTGGGTGGCATGTTTGGTATCGGTGCGGGCTGGGCCAATGTGCCTGTGCTCAATGTCTTGATGGGCATCCCCCTGAAGGTGGCAGCAGGGACATCGGGTTTGGTTCTTTCCCTGGCAAGTTCTTCGGCCAGTTGGTACTACCTGAACGAAGGTGCCGTCCTGCCCATGGTCGCCGTTCCATCGGTGGTCGGTATGATGCTCGGTGCTCGCATTGGTGCCCGTTTGTTGCACATTCTCAAGGGCTCGGTGATCCGCAAAATGGTCATTACCTTGTTGCTGTTTGCCGGCGTGCGTGCTCTGCTCAAGGGCCTCGGGATCTGGGGCTGAAAGCTGACAAATAATGAATAACACCACCCCGTCCCATGCCCTGCAGCAGGAGGAGGAAGCCTTGCGCTACGCTTTCCTGCTCGAATGGGGCTCGCACATCGGGCTTTTTGCCTTGGTCATCAGTTTTGTCGCTTACCTCTTTGGCATGCTGAGCCCCCATGTGCCCCTGGAACAGTTGCCCGGGGTCTGGAGCCTGCCGGTGGCCACCTACCTTGAAAAAACCACCACACCCACCGGCTGGGGATGGCTGGCCCTGGCCGGCAAGGGTGACCTGTCCAACCTGATTGGCATTGCATTGCTGGTAGGCTGTTCGCTGCCGCCCTTGCTGGGTTTGATCCCTTTGTATCTGAAACGGCGTGACTACCTATATGCCGGCTTGTGCGCCCTGATCGTGCTGGTTTTGCTGCTGGCCGCCTCGGGCCTTTTGACAGGAGGTCACTGACCATGGCGCAATTGTTCACCCGCTTGCTGCTGGCCACCGAGCACAGCGAATATGACACCGGTGCCGAGGCCATGGGTTTTGCCCTGGCCCGGCGTTGCCAGTTGCCGCTGGCCACCGTGCTGCCGCTGGTCAGCAACCCAGAATATGAAGCCATTGCGCCACAACTTGCCGCGCAGGCTGAGCGTGAGGCCGCGGCAAAGATTGCCGAATTGCGCGACCAAGCCCGGGCGGCAGGGGTGAGCATTGACTTGCATTTGCGCCGTGGCCCGGAGCCCTACCAGGAAATTGTCGACGAAGCCGTTGTGCAGAACAGCGATGTGATCATTATTCGGCGCCGCGGCAAGCGCAGTTTTCTGGCCAACCTGATGGTTGGCGAGATGGTCAGCAAAGTGGTGGCGCACGCGCCTTGCCATGTGCTGATCGTGCCGCGTGAGGCACGCCTGTGGCAGCAACGTGTGCTGGTGGCCGCCGAGGCGACCGCCCAGGGCCGACAAATTGTCGCCACCGGCATTGCCGTGGCGGCCCAGTGTGGCCTGCCACTGCATTTGGTGACGGTGGTACCCGTTGAAGCCTTGAGATCCGAGGCAGATGCCTTTGTCATTGAAATGATCAAACTGGCACAGGCGCGAGATGTGGCGGCCCGGGGCGAAGTCAGGGTTGGAAATGCCTACAAGGAAATCCTGGCTGCAAAAGCGGCGTGCCAAGCCGACCTGATCGTGATGGGCAGCCGCGGCGAGGCACGGCTCGGCCGCGCGATGGTTGGTGGTGTGGCGCAAAAGGTGATGGGGCTTGCCGCACAACCGGTTCTGGTTTTGAATTTTTTAATGTTCCAGGGAGATTTAACATGA
>NZ_JAQTWL010000059.1 GCF_028689295.1 Rhodoferax sp. | reverse complement strand
CCGCTGCTTCGATTTCGTCTGCCACCGCCCAGTGCGCTGAACCGTGCAAGTCATTGCGTTCGTCTTTCAGCTTGCGGGTGCGTTGGAACACGTAGGCCACCGGAAAAACAATGGCGGTCATGGCACCAGCAGCCAGCAGCACTTGAGCCGTCTTGATGACGGACAGGACATCCGGTGATGAGTCTGGCCGGAAATACCGAAATATCCAGATCAGGATGTCCCACGGCCAATAAATCCGTGTCTGCCCAAAAATCGTGGCAGGCGAACCAAGTGTCGGGTGAAAACGAAACTGCCAGGCGGTGTATTGCGTAACCATCACGAAGGTCAGCGCGGTGACCAAGCCGAATATCAGAAAGGCAACCCATACGAACCGAGTGATGTCCCCCTGGGTGCGGGGGATGACGTAGAGCTGTTGCCGCTGCGACTGGGACATGCAGAGCCTTCAATTCCTAAATTTCCAGTTCAGTTTCAGGTTTAGCTACTTTTTTCGCCCGGACTTTCGAAGGCTTTAGGACTTCCTCTTTCACGGGGTCTACCTTCACATCATCCGCCACCAGGCCAACGTCCTTTTCGACCTCAACGCCCAGACTTTTCTCAAGCAAATAGTCCACTGCTTTCGACGCGTCTTTTGCCGCTGCAAAAACGGCGTGCTTGTCACCTTTGAGGGTCTCAAGCCACGAGCCGATATAAGCCGCGTGATTTTTGTCGTCAAACTGCACGCCCGTCTCAGCACTGGCGAAAGCGCTGCACAACTCTGCCACCAATTCTTCACGGGCGTATTCATCCGTACCGAAGCCGTTCGAAAATGGGCGACTCAGCCTGTTTTCACCGCCGGTGGCGTGGCCAAGTTCATGCAGCAAGGTGCCAGCGTAGGCTTCAGGGCTTTCAAATTGATCACGATTCGGCATTTGAACGGCATCACGCGCTGGTGAGTAAAACGCCCGGTCACCGCCGTGGCCAAGCTTCAGTCCGTCGAGTTTCATACCGCTGGCCACTTTTTCCACTGCAGCGATTTTTTCGACAGTAGGGCGGTCTTTTGTGGTGGCGATGGGTTCAAGGGTCAAGCCGTTGCATTGTTCGACGTTGAAGGCATGGCTGGTTTTTTCGAACAGCAAGCTCAAGGACCGCTCTGCTTGCTTCCAACTGTATTTGGTCCCGCCAGACTCCACCACCAATTGGCGGGTGTCCACTTGCTGCCCGTTGGAGAGTTTGACCGTTTGCGCGTATTTTTCCGGCGCTTCAGCCAGGGTGACCCGAGCGCCATTGTGGGTGATGTCCACGTCCCGGCGGCGATGAAAAGGCAACTCATCCCAGTATTCAATGGGTGTTGACTTTTCGCCTTGGGTGACACCGCCGCCCAGACTGACTGCCTGCTTGTAGGTCAGCCAGCGTGGATCGGCATAGCCTTTGTCCATCCCCTGCATCATCAGCATGAGCCGGTTACCACCGCTGTAAATACGGCCAGAAACCGCATTGCGGGGCAGTCCGGCAGCAACACCACCTTCATTGGTCCAACCCTTGCGCCATGGCATGACACCCGACTCCAGGGAGGCGACGATGCGATCCGTGATTTGCTCACGCAGGTCTTTTTTGGGCTCAGTCATGATGCACCTCGACAAAATCCAGGGCGTCAACATCGTCATGTTCAGGGCCGGAGAGCTCAATGCCGAGTTTGTCGGCATCGCGAACCAAATGCACTTGGGCATCGCTTGGTATGCCCAGTTCGGCCATTGTTTGCGGGGACAAAGGTATCAATGCTTGCATGATTTCTCCTTAAAAATGCCCTTTCCGGACGGGCGTGGTGGTTCAAAGTTCAATACTTTCCTCGAGCGCGATTTGGCGGGTTTTGGGACTTTTTCCCCCGACCTGAAAGGCGTTTTCCTCTTCGAGTGCACTTTCTTTTTTGTCCTCAGCCACTTCAGGTTCGGCCTTTTCCCGCTCCGCCAAAAAGGCCTCACGCACGTAGTCGCCAGACGTTTTGAAATACTGTGTGATGTTCGCCTTCTGCGACGGCTCAAGCGCTTCACGCTCCCTGATGACGCGGTCATCACGCACCATCACCACATCCGTTCCAAGCTGCGTGAGTTTGCCGTCCGTGTCCAAAATGCCTTTCTCGCGCAGCAGATCGATAGAACCAGGGTCAACGCCACCGTTTTGCTGTTCAAGGTCAACCTTGGCTATTTGGTGAATTGCCTGATAGCCCAAATCTTTGATACTGGCGTTGGCCGCCAGCATGCGTTCATCTGGCATGGAAATCTTGCCGTCACCCAGCAGGTCAATATCTGCCACTGGGCTTTTTGTGAGGATGTCCATCGTTCTTTGGTCAGCACGGAGGACGGACTTGCCCAAAGGTGCAGTCGTCAGGTTCTTGACCGGATCGCCCGTGATGCCCGCTTCAACACCTGGAATACGGCCACGTTCAAGCCCTTGGGCGACCTGTTTACCTCTCATCCAGGCCTTTAATACTTCAGGCTCTGTGTTTTGCAACGGGTAGCCCAATTTTCCAGAGATTTCCGCTGCGCGGACCTTGAAGGCGGTGTCACCGGTCAGCAGCAAACCTTTGTCGATGTCAAACTTTTTGGCGGCAATCTTGAGTGCCGCTTCGACGTCACGATCATCGGTTTTGCGCACATCCAGGCGGTCGCCGACATCACGCACGGCCACCGTCAAGCCGCGCGTGAATTCCATGACCCCATCCTTGCCTTCGCGCGCCTGCAAATCGGCCAAGACAATGTTGGGGGCTGTTTGTTGGCTGAAGCCATCCAGGCCGGAATCCGGTGCCTTTTCTGCTTCTTCAATCAGACTGTCAAAAATGGGGTCATCGGGTTGTTCAAGCTTTGACTCTTTCAGGAAATCAAGCCAGCTTTGCGGTTTGACCAGCGTGCCATCGAGTTCGCGAGCGGCCTTGTCTTTTTCGGCGTAATAGCCTTCAGTGAGTTTGGCCAGCTCAATGGCCACCGACGCGGAAATCGATTGATCAGAAGTACCCAGCCCCTTCAGTCTGGCGTGCAGTTCGCCGCGAGTGGCTTCCATGCTGGACTGTAATTGCAGCCATTTTTCGCGGTATTGCTGTTCGTGCTGATTAATCCCGCCATTGCGAATTTCTCGCGCAGGGGCTGTTTTGGCCTCAAAGGCATCCAGCAGGGCAATTCGCTTTATTTGTTCACCAGTCAGGTTTTCCATAGGGGCCTTTCAGGTACAAACTCATTGACCACCGGAATCAGGCGGGGTGCAGTCGATCAGTGGGATGGTGAGTGCTGGTCCCCAGCGGCCCTCATTGGCTGACTTTTGAATCAGCGCATTGCGAAAGGCCATGTCATCTTCATAGGCAGCACGCCACTTGCCCTTTTGTTGCAGCCAGGGCTTGGCCAGGTCGAGCGATGCACGCCGTTTTCCAATCAAGGTTTGATGCTCAGGCGTCAAGACGCCATAGCCCGCATAGACTTTCCAACCAACAAAATCGGTGCTGGTTGAGGCACAGCCACCCCCGGCAGGTGAAGTGGGCATGCACGCGGAGTACGCAAAAGTTGACCCCAGTGCCGGTGTTTCAACGTAAGTGGGGAAGCCGCCGGTCGTCCAGGCCACCCAGCCACTGGGTGTCAAAAATGCAGCTGGGTAACCGGGCACCCCTGGGTCTTCAATACCCACCCAAATGGCGCCGGGCAGGCCCACATCGGATGCGGCAACGGTGCCACGGATCGACACTGATGCAGGGGCGGGGTCATACGCCGTGCCAGCGCAAAAGACG
>NZ_JAQTWL010000058.1 GCF_028689295.1 Rhodoferax sp. | reverse complement strand
GCAAAGATAGCGGCGCTGACTTTTCAGTACCGCTGCATCAATCCATGCTCAGGCCCATGCTGCTGCTGGGCGCTGAGCGCGAGCTGATCCTGGCACTGGGCATCGTGGCCGGTGTGTTCATTGTTTCCTTGTTTCAACTCTGGGCCGCCATTTTTGGTCTGATTTTGTGGGCCGTCGGCGCATGGGTGTTGAATCGCGCGGCCAACTTTGACCCCCAACTCTCCAAGACCTTTGCTCGCAGTTTGCAATACCGCAAGCTGTACAAGAGTGCCGCAACCCCGTTTGCCTCGCCGCGCAAATTCGGAGGCTAAAAAATGCTCTTGAAAGAATTTCGCAGTCAGGCCCAAGGGCTGCCTGATCTGCTGCCCTGGGCGGCGCTGATCGACAACGGCGTGGTACTCACAAAATCTGGTGGCCTGCTGGCGGGTTTTGAGTTTCGCGGCCCGGACCTGGACAGTGCCACCAAAGAGGAACTGGCGGCCGTGTCGGCTCGGATCAATGCGGCCCTGGCGCTTGATGATGGTTGGAGCCTGAATGTAGATGCCGTGCGCCGTCAATCCCCTGGTTACCCTTTGGACGGCGCTTTCCCGGACCGTACCACCCGACTCCTGGACGATTGCCGCCGTCTCGCCCACGAAGGCGATTGGGCTGGTTTTCAAAGTGACTACACGCTGGTCTTGTGCTGGCATCCGGACCGTGATGCTGCGGCAAAAGCCGAGATGCTGTTTGTGGACGGGGCTCAAAAAACCGGGGTGGCAGAGCGTAGCCTGACCCGCTTCAAAGCCGCCTTGGCAGAAATCGAATCACGGCTGGCAGGAACGCTCAAAATCCGTCGCCTGGTGGACACAATCGACGAAGAGACCGGATCGGTCGAGAGTCAGATTCTGGCGCATTTGGCTTCGTGTGTCGCTCTGGCACCACGCGCCAGTTTCGTCATGGGTACGGTGCCAATGTACCTTGACGCGGTATTGGGTCATCACGACTTTGTGACGGGGTTCGAGCCCCGGATTGACGACAAAACGGCCATTTGCATCGCCGTGACGGGCTTTCCTGGCGCCAGTTTCCCCGGCATTCTGGACTTTTTGTCACGCTTGCCGGTGGAATACCGTTGGTCAAATCGTTTCATTTTTATGCCGATGCGTGAAGCGGACAAGGCCCTTGGCAACTACCGTTCCAAGTGGGCGCAAAAGCGGCTGTCACTGATGAATCTGATGCGCTCAAGCCAGGGCGGCGGCGTCACCCATGTGAATGCGGATGCGGACGATATGGCGGCGGACGCGGTCGCGGCCATGGCCGAGGCCAGCAGTGGCCTGGTGCGATTTGGCTATTACACCAGCGTCGTCTTGCTGTCTGGCGCCAATCTCCAGCAATTGCGTGATGCGGCTCAGTACGTGACAAAAATGATCGCCAATGCAGGATTCTCAGCGCGCGTCGAATCCGTCAATGCGGTGGAAGCCTATCTGGGCAGCATGCCTGGCAATCTGTATGCCAATGTGCGTCGCCCGCTGGTCAACACCTTGAACCTGGCGCACTTGCTGCCACTCACGGCGATATGGGCCGGACCGGATGCTCATCCCTGTCCCTTTTATCCTGAGCATTCGGCGCCGCTGCTGCAAGCCAAAACGGATGGCGCCACACCTTACCGGCTCTGTCTGCATGCTGGCGACCTGGGCCACACGGCCATCATCGGACCGACCGGCTCGGGCAAGTCCACGCTGTTGGCAACGCTGGTGGCGCAGCATTTTCGGTATCCGGGCGCGCAAGCCTTTGTCTTCGACAAGGGCTATTCCATGTTCCCCTTGGTGGCTGCGGCCGGTGGCCAGCATTACGAAATTGCCGGCGAATCAGACAACGTCACGTTTTGTCCCTTGGGGCAAATTGACAGTGAAGTTGAGCGCACCTGGGCGGCTGAATGGCTGGAAAGCCTGGCAGAGCTGCAAGGCGTGGCAATGTCACCGGAACTGCGCAAAGAACTCTTTCGCGCCGTCAACCAATTGGCAGCCTCCACAGACTGCGCGGAGCAACGCACGCTGTCAAACTTTCTGTTGACCCTGCAGGACAACCGTCTGCGTGAAGCGTTGGAATACTACTCGCTGCGTGGATCAGCGGGGCGGTTGCTGGATGCCGAAAGCGATGGACTGCAGGCGGACATCTTCCAGGTCTTCGAGCTTGAACACCTGATGGTGCGCGGCGAAAAGATTGTTTTGCCCGTTCTTGCCTATTTGTTTCACCGGCTTGAACAGCGTTTTCTGGGTCAACCCACCTTGTTGGTGCTTGATGAGGCCTGGATCATGTTGGGGCACCCAGCCTTCAGGGCCAAGATTAGGGAATGGCTGAAAGTGCTGCGCAAATCGAACGTGGCGGTCATTTTTGCCACCCAGTCCCTGAGCGATTTATCTGGCAGTGGCATTGCGGACGTGATTTTTGAGTCTTGTCCCTCAAAGATTCTGTTGCCCAACCCGCAAGCGCAAACCGAAGCCTTGTGCGGGCTGTACCAAGCGATTGGACTCAACCGGCGGCAAATCCAGATCGTCAGCAATGCCATACCTAAGCGCCAGTATTACCACCTGCACCCGGACGGCTCCCGCGTTTTTGAATTGGGACTGACGCCACCGGAAATGGCCTTTGTTGGGGCCAGTGGACGCGAGGATTTGGCGCGGATTCGTCATCTGCAAAAGCTCGATGCGCTTACCTGGCCGTCTGCCTGGTTGCGGGAGCGCGGCCAGTTCGACGCCGCCCGTTTATGGGATAGCTATTGACTGTGACAGGTCAGCAAAGAGCATCTGGCCCGACGCTCGCACAGACCTCCCCTGTGTCACCACGGTTTTACTGGTTGTTTGATCGTGGGAGGGCCACTTTTTTGCGTCAACTTGCGTCTGGCCGGTATGGGACAACAGTATTCAATAAAGGAAATCCCATGAAGCCCAAGAAGCTGCTTTCCAGCGCCGCAGTGGCGGCTGCCTTTGCTTTAGCGTCGATACCATCCGCTCACGCCGGTGGCGGTGGGTTTGTGGGTGCCATGGAAGCCACCCAGTGGCTGAACAACGCCGAGCTGGTCAATGTCTATTCAAGCAATCTGGAACAGCTGCAGCAGCAAATCCAGATGTACCAGAACATGTACCAGAACACGCTCGGCATTCCGATTCAGGCGTGGAGCGGCATTGCGGCGCGTTTGACATCGTTGGTCAGCACGATTCAAAACACGCAAGGCATTGTGAACGCCACTGTCAATTCCATCACCGACATGCAAACAACCTACGGCAACGGAAATTTGCTTTCGAACCAACAGCAAAATCTGGTGAATTGGAACAAGGGCTTGAACAACCAGATTGGGGCGGCTTTGCAGCAATTGGGCTTGAACGCCAACAATTTTTCGACAACGCAAAGTGCTTTGCAGCAAATTCAGTTGGCATCCCAGACTGCGGCGGGCCGGTTGCAAGCAATTCAGGCTGGCAATCAAATTGCCGGCATGATGGTCAATGAAACCCAAGCACTGCACGGCACCATCATTGCGGCGGAACAGGCCCGACTGAATGCCATCGCCAAACAGGAAAACGAAAAGTACCAGGACGAGCTTTTGTACCGCAACTTTTTTCGCAACCACTCCGGCCAATACTGAGCGGAGTGCTATCGATGCGGGTCGCCATTTTTCTGTTGCTGTGCTGCATCACGCCATGGGCGAATGCCGTTGGCATGATGGACACGCTGGTGAGTCAGGTTCAAGGCGCATCCGGCGGATGGATGGCGACCGCTTTGG
>NZ_JAQTWL010000033.1 GCF_028689295.1 Rhodoferax sp. | reverse complement strand
ATTCCTGCGGTGCTGGCCTACAACGTGCTGGGCCGTGCCGTGGCGCGGCTGGAGGCCGAGCTCGAAGGTTTTGCGCGCGACCTGCGCGAACTCTGCAGCACCGGCGTGCTTGGGCGCTAAGGCCAGTCATGTCGTTTGGCCGTTTGGACCGTTCCATGGGTTCTCAGCCCATGAGCGACATCAACATGACCCCGCTGATCGACGTGATGCTGGTGTTGGTGGTGATCTTCATCATCACCGCGCCCTTGCTGGCCAGTTCCATCAAACTTGATTTGCCCACCACCGATGCAGCGACGGCCGGTGACGCACCCAAGTCAGTCACCGTGGTGATGGATGCCGCAGGCCAGATTTACCTGCAAGACCAGGCGCTGCGCGTGGACGATTTGGCACGCCAGCTCACCCTGTCGGCGCAGGCGAATCCGCAGACCGAGGTGCTGCTGCGCGCGGACAAGGCCGTGCTCTACGGCCGCATCGTCGAGGTCATGGGCGCTGCCCAAAAGGCGGGTTTGAACCGGATTGGTTTTGTCGCCGATACCGCCACATTGCCGCCGGAAGAGCCAGCAGCGAAGGCGGCTGCTGCCAAACCCTAAAATCGGTTTTATTTCACGCCACTGCGGCTATACGTCGCTTCTCCAGACCGCCATGCAAGACAAATACCAGCACCTCGACGTAGAACCCGCAGCCCAGGCCCACTGGAGTGCCTTGGACGCATACCGCGTGACCGAGGACGCGCGTGACACGCAGGGCAAGCCCAAAAAGAAGTTCTATGCCTGCTCAATGCTGCCCTACCCCAGCGGCAAGCTGCACATGGGACACGTGCGCAACTACACCATCAACGACATGCTCACGCGCCAATTGCGCATGCAGGGCTACAACGTACTGATGCCGATGGGCTGGGATGCCTTCGGCCTGCCGGCTGAAAACGCCGCGCTCAAAAATGGTGTGCCGCCTGCCCAGTGGACGTTCGAGAACATTGCGTACATGAAGCAGCAGATGCAGGCCATGGGGCTGGCCATCGACTGGAGCCGTGAGGTCGCCACTTGCACACCCGAGTACTACAAATGGAACCAGTGGCTGTTTTTGAAAATGCTTGAAAAAGGCATTGCTTACCGCAAGACCCAGGTCGTCAACTGGGACCCGATCGACATGACCGTGCTGGCCAACGAGCAGGTGATCGACGGCAAGGGCTGGCGCACCGGTGCTGTGGTGGAAAAGCGCGAAATTCCGGGCTACTACCTGGCCATTACCCAGTACGCCGAAGAACTGCTGGCCAACGTGATCGGCGACAAGATGCCGGGCTGGCCAGAGCGCGTCAAGCTGATGCAGGAAAACTGGATCGGCAAGAGCGAGGGCGTGCGCTTTGCTTTCCCCCATGACATCAGGGTGGCCGACGGCACGCTGATTGGCGACGGCAAGATGTACGTCTTCACCACGCGGGTCGACACCATCATGGGCGTCACGTTTTGCGCCGTGGCGGCCGAGCATCCACTGGCCTTGCTCGCCGCGGCCACCAACCCGGCGCTCGCAGCTTTTATTCAGGAATGCGCCCACGGCGGCACCACCGAGGCCGAGCTCGCCACGCAAGAGAAAAAGGGCCTTGCCACGGGCCTGTTCGTCACGCACCCTTTGAGCGGTGAACCGGTCGAAGTGTGGGTCGGCAACTACGTGCTGATGAGTTATGGCGACGGCGCCGTGATGGGCGTGCCCGCGCATGACGAGCGCGACTTTGCCTTTGCAAACAAATATGGCATTGCAATTAAACAGGTCGTTTCCAGCCCCGTGCTTGACGGCAATCTCGATGCTGAATTTTTGTCTACAAAAGGC
Organism: Rhodoferax sp.; assembly: GCF_028689295.1. Lineage (GTDB taxonomy): Bacteria > Pseudomonadota > Gammaproteobacteria > Burkholderiales > Burkholderiaceae_C > Rhodoferax. Next base: position 13,955 of record NZ_JAQTWL010000033.1, on the reverse strand, counting down.
GAGCGACTTTCACCGTTATCCAATGAACGGCTATCTCCGTTTTCGGCAAATCACTGGCATGACTGGTATGCCGAAAAAGGCGCGGGGATTGCCATCAACTCCGGCAAATACGATGGCCTGAATTTCAAGGCCTGCGTCGAAGCCGTGGCGGCTGATCTGGCGGCGCTGGGGCTGGGCGAAAAGAAAATCACCTGGCGCCTGCGCGACTGGGGCGTGAGCCGCCAGCGCTACTGGGGCACGCCGATCCCGATCATCCATTGCGACGAGCACGGCGCCGTGCCGGTGCCCGAGCAAGACCTGCCGGTGGTGCTGCCGGTTGACCTGGTGCCGGACGGCTCCGGCAACCCGCTCAACAAATGCGAGGCCTTTCACGCCGGTGTCACGTGCCCCATCTGCGGCAAGGCGGCGCGGCGCGAGACCGACACCATGGACACGTTCGTGGACAGCTCGTGGTACTTCATGCGCTACTGTGACCCGGCCAACAGCGACAAGATGGTGGCCGAGGGTGCCGACTACTGGATGCCGATGGACCAGTACATCGGCGGCATCGAGCACGCCATCCTGCACTTGCTGTACGCGCGTTTCTGGACCAAGGTGATGCGCGACCTGGGGCTTGTCAAGGTGGACGAGCCCTTTACCAAGCTGCTGACTCAGGGCATGGTGCTCAACCATATCTATTCACGCCGCACTGAAAAAGGTGGCAAGGACTACTTCTGGCCGGCTGATGTGGAGCATGTGTTCGACGAGACCGGCAAGGTGATCGGCGCCCGACTCAAGAGCGCGGTCGGCGACCTGCCGGTGGGTACGCCCATCGACTACGAGGGCATCGGCACCATGTCCAAGTCCAAAAACAATGGCGTCGATCCGCAGGACCTGATTGAAAAATACGGGGCTGACACGGCGCGTCTGTACACCATGTTCACCGCCCCGCCCGAGGCTACGCTGGAGTGGAACGACGCTGCGGTGGAAGGCAGCTACCGCTTCCTGCGCCGGGTGTGGAACTTTGGCGTCAAACTGGCTGCAACGGATGCGCAAACGGTTCACACCGCGATGGCAACAGCTGCCAGCCTGCAAGCGCTTGAATTCGGCAAGGAAGCCAAAGCCCTGCGACTGGAAATCCACACTGTGCTCAAGCAGGTCGATTACGACTACCAGCGCATGCAGTACAACACTGTGGTCAGCGGCGCCATGAAGATGATCAATGCGCTGGAGGACTTCAAGGCACCGGATGCTGTGGGTGCGCCGGTGGCGCTGGTCGAGGGTTTCGGCATTCTGCTGCGCTGCCTGTACCCGGCCACGCCGCACATCACGCACACGCTGTGGCGTGAGCTCGGCTACGCCGGGCAACTTGGTGACCTGCTCGACGCGCCCTGGCCTCAGGTCGATCCGAGCGCCCTGGTGCAGGACGAAATCGAACTGATGCTGCAGGTCAACGGCAAGCTGCGTGGCTCGATCGTGGTCAGCGCCGGCGCCGACAAGGCCGCCATCGAGCAGGCCGCCATCGGCCATGAGATGTTCCAGAAACTCAGCCAGGGTGCGGCACCCAAAAAGGTGATCGTGGTGCCGGGCCGTTTGGTGAACCTGGTGGTCTGAGCCATGGCACCATACGTAACAAGGTTTGCTTTGACAGGCACTTCCCGGCGCGCTGTGCTTGCGTTCGCGGCGACATCAGCTGCCAGCGCTGGGCTGAGCGGTTGTGGCTTTCGGCTGCGCGGCAGCCAGGCCTTTTCTTTTCAAAGGATTGCCATCCTGCCCAACCCCGGCGGTGCCGTGGCGCGGGAATTGCGCAGCTCCTTTGGCGCTGGTGTTCGGGTGCTCGCCGCAGACGATGAACTTAAATCCACGCAACTGGTGTTGACGCTGACCGATGAACAGCGCGAAAAGAGCGTGGTCGGCGTCAACGTCTCGGGCCAGGTGCGCGAATTCCAGTTACGCCTGCGCGTGCGCCTGAGCCTGCGCACCGCGCAGGGCAAGGCGATCAGTGTGGACGATGAGATCGTTCAGCGGCGCGACATCAGCTACAACGAATCTGCCGCGCTGGCCAAGGAAGCTGAAGAAGTCCTGCTTTACCGCGACATGCAGACCGATATCGTGCAGCAAATCCTGCGCCGTCTGGCGGCCGTTCAGCCGGCCCAACTGGACTGACGCCGTCCCATGCAAATCCAGCCCGCAGCCCTGGCCGCGCACCTGCAAAAAGGTCTGAAAAGCCTTTACACGCTGCACGGTGACGAGCCGCTGCTGATCCAGGAGGCGCTCGATGGCATTCGCGCCGCGGCACACGCCCAGGGTTTTACCGAACGCAGTTCGCACACTGTGTCCGGTGCCCACTTCGACTGGGGCGAAGTGCTCGCCGCCGGTGGGTCGCTGAGCCTGTTTGCCGACAAGCAAATGCTTGAGTTGCGCATCCCGTCGGGCAAGCCCGGCAAGGAAGGCAGCACGGCGCTGCAGCAGTTGGCCGAGCAGGCGCGCGGTAACGACAGCGTGTTGACGCTGGTGATCCTGCCGCGGCTGGACCGCATGACCAAATCCAGCGCCTGGTTTGCCGCGCTGGAGGGCGGCGTCACGCTTGAGGTGAGTCCGGTAGAGCGGGCCGCCCTGCCGCAGTGGATCGCCCAGCGCCTGGCCGCGCAGGGCCAGCGCGTGGTGGCAGGCGTGGAGGGCCAGCGCACGTTGCAGTTTTTTGCCGACCTGGTCGAGGGCAATTTGCTGGCCGCGCACCAGGAAATCCAGAAGCTCGCCTTGTTGCACCCGCCTGGCGAGTTGAGCTTTGGGCAGATCGAGAGCGCGGTGCTCAACGTGGCGCGTTATGACGTGTTCAAGTTGACTGAAGCGGTGCTCGCGGGCCAGCCCGAGCGGGTCCAGCGCATGATCGATGGCCTGCGGGCCGAGGGCGAAGCCGAGGTGCTGGTGCATTTCGCGCTGAGTGAGGACATTCGCGCGCTCAAGCGCGTCAAGGATGCCATCCAGCGGGGCAGTCCCCTACCCGTGGCCTTGCGAGAGCAGCGCGTCTGGGGTGACAAGGAGCGCCTGTTCGAGCGCTTGCTGCCGCGCCTCAGTGCTGCCACGCTGGCGGGTTTTCTGCAGGATGCCCACCTCGTTGACGGCGTGGTCAAGGGGCTCAAACGGCCCGATTGGCCCGCCGAGCCTTGGCAGGCATTGCAACTCCTGGCGCTGCGCTTGTGCAGTGCCTGTGCAACCGGGAAGCCAATCTTGCAGGTTTGATCGGGCGGGTCAGTCCGCGGCTCAGCCCGGAGTCAACCACGGAGTGCCATGATGGGCTGTGAACTGGAGCCCCAGACGGGTATATTTGTTCATTCTTTTAAAAGGGACCCCGGCCAAGGCGGCGAGCGCTGCGACCTCGGCAACATCCGCCGTCCCGGTCGCAAAAACCACCCAGCAAAACAAAATGAAGACCTGCAACAAGGATGCGGGCGACAAAAAGCTCAAGGGCGACGAACGCAAAGCTTTCGTGAAAACCTGCCTGAGGAAGAAAGGCTGAGTCAAATACTCACAAAAAAACTGCAAAAAACCCCACCAGTGGTGCTGCGCGGGGTTTTCTTTTGGCATGATGCAGGCTATGTCAACACGCCAGACCCTGACGCCTTCCATTTCCTGTGTGATTCCTGCTTACAACGAGGCTCGCAGCCTGGGCGCGCTAGTGCCAGCCATTCTGACAGCGCTGGCCCGATTGAGCCCGCAAGTCGAGGTGATCATTGTGGATGACGGCAGCCGTGACGACACCGCTGCAGTCATGCACACGCTGTGCGCGCAGTTCCCGCAGCTGATGTACCTCAAGCTGTCGCGCAACTTTGGCAAGGAACCGGCCTTGACCGCCGGCATCGACGCCGCGCAGGGCGACGTGGTGATTTTGATGGACGGCGACGGCCAGCACCCGGTTTCGCTGTTGCCCGACATGCTGGCCAAGTGGCGTGCTGGCGCTGATGTAGTGTATGCCGTGCGCCAGACCCGGAGCGACCAGTCGGGCTTGCAGATCAGGCTGACCGCCTGGTTTTACAAACTGGTCAACCTGGGCAACCGGGTGCAGATTCCGGCCAACGCCGGTGATTTCCGTCTGATGGATAGGCAGGTGGTCGATGCCCTGAGACGGCTGACCGAGCGCAATCGCTTCATGAAGGGACTGTATGCCTGGGTCGGATTCAACAGCACGGCCATCGATTACCAGCCCCTGCCGCGTGCCGACGGCAGAAGCAATTTTGGCTTGATGGGTTCCCTGTCGCTGGCGTTGACTGGCATTCTGGCGTTTTCTATTGCGCCGCTGCGGGCCTTGACCCTCACCGGCCTCATGCTTTCAGTGGTCGCCTTGGGGTATGGCCTCTGGGTGGTGGGTGAGTATTTTGTTCTGGGGATCGACGTGCCCGGCTATGCCACCATTGTGGTCGGCATGATGTTTTTCAGCGGCATTCAGCTGCTTTCGATCGGCATTCTGGCCGAGTACGTGGGCCGCATCTACGAAGAAGTCAAGCAGCGCCCCAACTACCTGGTGAGTCAGCGTCTGGGCCAAGGGCTACCGCTACAGTTGCCGGATCAGGCGTGAGCGCTTCCACTTTCTGGTTTCTGGTGGTCGGCGGCGCGGCTGCGGCGACCCACATGACCACATTCGCGCTGGCCCAGGCACACATGTGGCCCGAAATGGCCAACGCGCTCGGGTTTGTGATTGCCTTTGGCGTCAGCTTCGCCGGGCACCGACTGCTCAGTTTCAAGGATGCCGGTACCAGCGTGTCCACCAGCCTGCGCCGCTTCGGCATTACTGCGCTGGCCGGCTTTGCCAGCAATGAAATTGTCTTTGTCGTGCTGCTGCGTGGTCTGGCGCTGCCGAGCCTGCTGGCGCTATTTTTGGCGCTGGTCTTTGCAGCTGGGCAAACCTTTGTGCTCAGCCGTTTCTGGGCTTTTCGCCGCTGAAGACGCAGCGCTGCCACCCGAGCGGAACAAGTCCCAGCCGCCACCTTGGTAATACAGCGTCCAGCCCGGCAATTGGGCCGTCAGCTGGCTGCCTTTACGCCCGGCATACCAGTGGCCCGGAGTCTGCGCCACCTGTGCCAGCACCTCCAGCGGCTGCAGCAGTTGCGCCGCCTCGGCATCGAAGTCCGCACCTTCGAAAAGTTCGCGCTGCCAGCCGTCACCGGCCCGCTGGCGCAGCGCGGGCCAGTCACCCAGCACCACCATTGGCTTGACGGTTTGCGCGTACAGTGGCAGATCGTAGGGGAAGCGCTCGGACACGTACAAGGTGTCGCCGGGCGCGGCGGCGCAGGCAAACACTTGCGCCAAGTCCTGCGCACGGCCACTGCGAGTCAGGTCGCCCACCTTCAGCACCAGGCCCAGCGCGATGCCCAGGTTGACCAGGATCAGCGCCACGAAGACCTTGCCGGCCGAGGCACGCCGCGCCATCACGCGCTGCCAGCCGAGCGCTGCCAACAGCGCCAGCGGCGGCAACACCGGCATGATGTAGCCGACCAGTTTGGAGCTGGGGATGGAGAAAAACAGCACAATGGCCAGCACCCAGGCCCAGCACAATTTCCACCAGGGCTCGGTGATCACGAGGGCGCTGGTCAGTGTCGTGGCCGTGACTCGGCGCACTTGGCCAAAGGCAAAAAACAGCCAGGGAAACAGCAGCAGCAACAGCGCCACCAGGTAAAACCACCATGGTTGCGGGTTGTTGAAGACCTTCCCGGTATAGCGGTTGAGTTGCTGGCCGATGAACATGTAATTCAGAAAGTCGGGGTAACGCTGTTGTGCCAGCACATACCAGGGCGCCGCGATGAGGGCAAACAGCGCCAGGCCGCTGAGCCAGGGAAAGTGCACGACTTTCCTGAATTGCCGGGTCCAGATCAGCCAGACAAAAATCACCAGGCCGGGCAGGGCGATGCCGATCAACCCCTTGCTCAGCATGCCCATGGCGCAGGCCACAAAACCGAGCCGCGCCAGCCAGGCGTTGGGCTTGTCGCCGGCCATGAAGGCAAAGGCAAAACACCAGATGGCCAAGCCGATCCAACTGGCCACCAGCATGTCGTGGTTGATGTACTGGCCGCCCACCAGAAAGCCCATGCTGGTGCCCAGCATCAGCGCGGCGCGGCGCGCGATCAGTTCGCCGCTGATGTTGCGTGCGGCCAGGTACAGCGCCGTCAGCATCAGCCCGGCGTGCAGCGCGGGAATCAGTCGCAGGGCCAGCTCGCTGACACCAAAGGCGGCCACGCTGATGGCCTCCAGCCAGTATAGGTAGGGCGGCTTGTGAAAGAATGGAACGCCGTTGAGGCGCGGCGTCAGCCAGTCGCCGCTGACGAGCATCCAGCGTCCAAGTTCGCCATAACGTCCCTCGTCGGGCACCGCAATCGGCCGCAACGCCGCCAGCGCCAGCAGCGCCAGCCATAAAGCGAGAAGGGTGAGCCAGGATTTTTGTCGTTCAGAAAGGTTTTTAATCACCTGCTGATTTTAGCGATGGGGTTGCCGCGTGGCCGCGCACTACAGTCACCCCGGCCAGTTGCAGGGCATGAGCAAAGTCGGTACTGGCCAAGTAGGAAAATTCCTGCAAGCGGGCCATGCCGATCGCGTCCTCTGGCTCGGCCGCCTGCGCCGGGTGACACATCAGAATACATCCGGGCGTTGCGCGCTGCAGCCAGCGCTTCATCAGGGCGGCGTAGCGTGGCGGCCCACCCGCAAAGTCGTAAACACCCAAAAGGTCCTTGGTATGCGGCAGCTGCGCCTCGACGGCAATTTTCTCGAGCGCACTCGCGCCCATCCAGCCAATCACCCGGCTTTTCAGGTCGGCCAATGCCGATGGCAAGCGTGAAATGCGCAGGTAGGGTGGGGCGGCCTGCATGCCGTAGCGGCGCACCAGCGTGGCGACCAGAGCCTCACGGATGCCGGCGAACTGCTGCACATGCTGATGGCCATCGACAAAATCCGGCGGCGCTTGCCAGTGCGATTCGAACGCATCGAGCTGGTGCTCGATCACGGCAGCGGCGCGGGCGCGATCGAAGCCGCCCAGCAACGCGGAGCGCATGGCAGCTCCCAGCGGCAGGCCGTGACCTGCGGCCACGGCAAAGTTGCTGGTCCAGTCCAGGTGCAGGCCCACGTCAAGTTGGCCGCGCAGGTCCTGCAACAACGCCGCATCCTGGTGCCAGCGCGGTGACAGCACCATGGCGCTGGTGGCGCTGATACGTTTCATGCGGGCCAGTTTGGCGATGCCCATCGAGGCGCTGGCGTGAATGGCAAAATCATCGGCGCAGACGATCACGCCCGTGGCGCGGGCCGGCCCAGAATCAATCATGCGATAGCCAGAAGCCCGGGCGGGCATATTGGTCTTTCAGGTAGTCCACCCACAAGCGCACGCGCAGCGGCAGATGCTTGCGCTGCGGAAACACGGCGTAAATACCATTGGGCGGTGCTGCAAAGTCTTCCAGCACGGCCACCAGCGCGCCAGAAGCAATCTCGGCCTGCACCTCCCAAGTGCTGCGCCAAGCAATGCCGTAGCCCGCCAGACACCAGTCGAACAGCACCTCGCCATCCGAGCAGCTCAGCGGTCCGCCGGGCTTGAGGTGACCCACTTCCGCGCCTTCGTTTTGCGGCACGGTAAAGGCCCAGCCACGCGCTTGCGAGGCATCGCTGGACAGCGTCAGACAGTCAAAGCGGGCCAGATCATGCGGGTGCTGCGGCGTGCCGTGGCGTTTCAGATAGCCGGGCGTGGCCACGCACAGGCGGCGGTTGTCGGCCAAGCGCACGCTCACCAAGCCAGAGTCGGGCATTTCGCCCACGCGAACGGCGCAGTCGAAGCCCTCTGCCGCCAAGTCCACCACGCGGTCGCTGAGGTTGAGGGAAATGGTCACCTCGGGGTGCAACTCGCGAAAGCGCGGCACCAGCGGCGCCACATGGCGGCGGCCAAACCCGGCCGGCGCCGTCAGGCTCAATTGGCCGCTGGCCTTCACGCCGCCGGCCGACACGCTTGCTTCGGCGTTGGCCAGATCGCTGAGCAGGCGCTGGCAGTCTTCCAGAAACGCGCTGCCTTCGTGCGTCAGGCTCACGCGCCGCGTGGTGCGCACCAACAGCTTGACACCTAGCCGGTCTTCAAGCGCATCGAGGCGCCGGCCGATGATGGCCGCCGCCACGCCCTCGGCCTTGGCGGCCGCCGTCAGGCCACCGCGCGCGGCCACCGCGACAAAAGTTTCGAGTTGTTTGAGTTTGCTCATGGTTTGGGCGCCAGCGCACTCGTCCGGCAGCAAAAGCGCATGTTAACAACGCTGTCAGGGCGTTCAGGCGTAGCGCTTGCTGCGCAAATTGTTCTTCATGTCGCGCAACAGCGGCTGCAACTTGTCGCTGCCGATGCGCAGCGCCACGCAGGTGGCCAGGATGTCGATGATCATCAGGTGCAGCAGGCGCGACACCATCGGGCTGTAGCGATCAAAACCCTCCGGGTGGTCGGCCGCCACATGAATGTCGCCCGCCGCGGCCAGCGGCGAGCCGCTGGCGGTGATGACGATGGTGGTGGCGCCGTTCTTGCGCGCAATGTCGGTCGAATCCATCAGGTCGCGGGTGCGCCCCGAGTTGCTGATCACCAGCACACAGTCGCCGGGCTGCAAGAGTGACGCACTCATCACCTGCATATGGCCGTCGCTGTAGGCCACGCCGTTGATGCCGAGGCGAAAGAATTTATGCTGCGCGTCCTGCGCCACCACACCCGAGTTGCCGACGCCGAAAAATTCGATGCGGCGCCCCGACTGGTAGGCCTTGAGCAAGGCATCGACGGCCTTGTCGATGGCGCTGGAACTGGCATCGTTGCGGTATTTCAGAAAGGCCGCCACCGTGTTGTCGATCACCTTGACCATGATGTCGCTGGTTTTGTCATCGGCATCGACGCTGCGGTGGATAAAGGGCACCCCCTCGCTGACGCTGCCGGCCAGTTTGAGCTTGAAGTCGCTCAGGCCGTCGTAGCCCACGCTGCGGCAAAAGCGCACCACGGTCGGTTTGCTCACATGGGCGCGGTCGGCCAGTTCGCTCACCGGCATCAGGGCAAAGCTGCGCGGGTCGCTCAGCACCAGCTTGGCCACGCGCTGCTCGGCGGGCGCCAGCGAGGGCAGACAGGCTTTGATGCGGTCTAGCATTCTTCGCTCCAGCAGTAGCCGTCGCGGGCGATCATGGCGCTGGTGGCGCTCGGGCCCCAGGTGCCTGATGCATAGGGGCGCGGACCCTGGACGTCGGTCTGCCAGTGCGTCAGGATGGGCTCGACCCAGCGCCAGGCTTCTTCTTGCTCGTCGCTGCGCACAAACAGGTTCAGGCGGCCGTCGATCACGTCCAGCAGCAGCCGCTCGTAAGCGCCCACACGTTCTTTGCCAAAGCGCTTGTCGAAGTCCAGGTCCAGTTGCACCGGTGACAGCGTGTGCGAATTCTTGCGGTTGTCCTGGCCCTGCGCCAACAAGTGCAGCTCCAGCCCGTCCCTGGGTTGCAGGTTGATCACCAGCCGGTTGGCCATACCGATTTGCGAGTTGAAAATGGCGTGCGGGGTCGGTCTGAAGTTGACCACGATGCGCGCATCGCGCCCGGCCAGGCGCTTGCCGGTGCGAATGTAAAACGGCACGCCAGCCCAGCGCCAATTCGAGATTTCAGTGCGCAATGCGACGAAGGTTTCAGTCTGGCTGGTGGAGCTCACGCCCAGCTCGTCGCTGTAGGCCACCACCGCCGCGCCGCCAATGGCACCGGCGCCGTACTGGCCGCGAATCACGTCTTGCGCCAGGGTCTCGGGTGTCCAGGGTTTGAGCGAGCGCAGTACCTTGAGCTTTTCGTCGCGGATGGCATCGGCGTGCGAGTTGATCGGTGGCTCCATGCCAATCGCGCACAGCAGTTGCAGCGCGTGGTTTTGCACCATGTCGCGCAGCGCGCCGGTGGTCTCGTAAAACGCGCCGCGCTTTTCCACGCCCAGTTCTTCGGCAATGGTGATCTGGATATTGGCAATGTGCTCGCGCCGCCACAGCGGCTCGAACAGCGAATTGCCAAAGCGCAGCGCAAACAGGTTTTGCACCGCGGGTTTGCCTAGGTAATGGTCAATGCGGAACACCTGCTTTTCGCTGAACACCTGGCCCACGCTGTGGTTGATGGCGCGGTTGCTGGCGAGGTCGTGGCCCAGCGGCTTTTCCAGCACCACGCGGGTTTGCGGCGTGTTCAGCCCGGTGGCGGCGAGTTGTTCGACGATAGTGGTGAACAGCGTGGGCGCGGTGGCCAGGTACATCACCACGGTGTCGGCCGGGCGCTGGGCCAGCTTGTCACGCAGGTAGGCGTAGTGCGCGGGCTTGGAAAGGTCCATGCTGACGAATTCCAGCAGGCTGGAAAAGCGCTCAAATTCTTCCGGGCTGGGCCGCTTGGCCAACTCCACCTGGTCGAAGCGGGCCTGGATCATGGCGCGGTAATGCGCATCACTCAGGTCGTCACGGCCCACGCCGATGATGCGTGCCCCGTCGGGCAGGGTGCCGTGTTTGAAGGCTTGAAACAGCGCGGGCATCAGTTTGCGCCACGATAGGTCGCCGGTGCCGCCGAAGAGAACGAGGTCAAAGCTCATGTGAAAGAAGCAACAAAAATGCAATGAAATGGGATGAGCCGGTAATGTAACTTAGTTTCATAACTTTCTGGATATTTGGTAACTTCCGAATTGGTTGACATTGAACACTGGAGTATTCTCCAAAGATCAGTTTTCAAGAAAGATCGCCATGACCGAAACAGCTACCCAGGATTTGGAAATCACCTTTACCCGCCTCTACCGTTACGCGCACCTGGCCTCTATCGCGGGCTGGGACCAGGCGGCCATGATGCCGCCCAAAAGCAACGAGGCGCGCGCCAAGGCGCTGGCAGAACTGCAGGTATTGATGCACCAGACGCTGACCTGCACCGAACTGGCCGAGCAGTTTCAGGCGCTCGATGGTGTGCTGCTGGATGACGATGCGCAAGCGTCGGTGAGGGAAATGCGGCGCCATTGGCAACAGGCCAAGCTGCTGCCCACGCGACTGGTGGAAGCCCAAAGCCTGGCCCAGTCACGCTGCGAGCATGCCTGGCGCAGGCAACGCAAAGAAAACGACTGGCAGGGATTCCTGGGGAATTTTCGTGAGGTCGTGGACCTGGCGCGTGAAGAGGGCAAGTTGCTGGCCGAGGTCACCGGCAGCACCGCTTACGATGCTCTGATGGATAAATATGAGCCCGGCATGCGCTCAAGTGACATCGACCGCATTTTTGGCGATATCAAAAGCTGGCTGCCAGAGCTGATTCGCAAGACCATGGCCAAACAGGCCACTGACACCGTGATCAAGCCGCAAGGGCAGTTTCCTGTGGATCAACAACGCGCGCTCGGCGTCGAGATCATGACGCTGCTTCAATTCGACTTCGACGCCGGTCGGCTCGATGTGTCCGCGCATCCGTTTTGTGGCGGTGTGGCCGAAGACGTGCGCATCACCACGCGCTACAACGAGGACGACTTTTTGCGCAGCCTGATGGGCATTGTTCACGAAACCGGCCACGCCCGCTATGAGCAAAACCTGCCGCGTGAACAGGTGCACTTGCCGGTGGGGCAGGCGCGCTCCATGGGCATTCATGAAAGCCAGAGCTTGTCATTTGAAATGCAACTGGGCCGCAACCCGCAATTTCTGGCGCTGATTGCACCGCTGGTGCAAAAGCACCTGGGCCAGCAGAGTGCTCTCAATGCCGACAACCTGGCCGCCTTGTTCACCCGCGTGCAGCCAGGTTTCATCCGGGTCGACGCCGACGAGCTGACGTATCCGGCGCATGTGATCCTGCGCTATGAGATCGAGCGCACCCTGATGGACGGCGAGATCGCGGCCGAGGACATCCCCGCGTTGTGGGATGAAAAGATGATGGCTTATCTGGGGGTGGACACCCGCGGCAATTTTCAAAATGGCTGCATGCAGGATATCCATTGGCCGGGCGGCAGCTTTGGCTACTTCCCGAGCTACACGCTGGGTGCGATGAACGCCGCGCAATTCTTCGCCAAGATTCGCAGCGGGCAGCCCGATCTGGACGCCCAGGTGTCGGCGGGCAATCTGTCACCCGTCTTCACTTGGCTCGGGCAGCATATCTGGTGTCAGGCGAGCCGTTGGGACACTTCCGAGCTGATGCTGCGCGCCACCGGCGAGCCGCTCAACCCGGCCCACTTTCGTCGCCATCTGGAGCGGCGCTATCTGGCCGCCTGAAGCCCGGCCGGAACGGCAACAGCCTGGGGCAAGACGCGCACATAGCGAATCACCGGATGGCGCCATGCCCAGGCGGCGAGCAGCAGCGCGCCGATACCGCCCAACGCCAGCGCATAGCGCAAGCCCAGGTGCTCGCCAAGGTAACCACCCAAAAGCGCCCCTGGTCCGGCGGGAATCAGAATCAGCCAGCGCATGGTGCTGGTCATGCGCCCGAGCAAGGGCTCCGGTGTGACCGCTTGCCGCAGCGCCAGGAAGTTGATGAAAATCAGCACCGCGCCTGCGCTGAAACACAGCAGCATGAGCACAAACGAAGCCACGCCCCAGGCATTGGCCGGTGCCAGCGCCAATTGCAGCCAGCCCGTGCCACACACCGCAACGCCAAGCACCAGGCATGGCCCGGGCCCCAGGCGCAGCGAAATGCGATGGCCCAAGGTGCTGGCCAACACAGTGCCTGCGCCCAGACCGACGTAGCACAAACCCACCTGGCGCTCATTCAAGCCGAGTTCACGCGTGGCAAACAATATCTGGACAACGATGGTGCAGTGGTAGCACATTTGCCACAGGCCAACGACCAGCGCCAGCGATATGAGCAACGGCTGGCTGGCGACAAACCGCAGGCCTTCCTTCAGGTCGGACCAGAAATGGGGTTTTGCATTTAGGATACGGTTTTCCACCACTTGCACGCCGCGCAGAATCAGCACGCTCACTACCAGCAAAACCGCGTCTGCCAACAAGGCCAGCGGCGCACCGGCCAGCTTGATCAGGACACCGGCAACCCCTGGCCCGGCAACTTCGGCGCCGGACGATGCCAGGGCGTTCTTGGCATGGGCTTCGACCAGACGCTCGCGCGGCACCACTTGGGTCAGCACAATCTGGGCCGCTGTCCCTGCCACGACAAAAATGCAGCCCAGGGTGAACGCCACGCCATACATCCAGGTCATCGTCAGCCAACCCAGGTACCAAGCCAGCGGAACGGTGGCCAGAACCAGCGCGATCAGGCCTTCGCCCATCACGTAAATCGGCAATTTCCGAACCCTGTCGAGCCAGACTCCGGTCGGCAGCGACAGCAAGACAAAGGGGGCAATTTCCATGGCGGTCAGCAGACCCATCTGAAAGGGCGTGGCCTGTAGCATGACCGCAGCCGTCAATGGCAAGGCCAGCATGGTGATCTGGCCGCCAAATGAACTGATCAGGATGGAAGTCCAGAGCCGGCGGTAGGTGGCATTGCGCAACAAGTCATCAGATGCGAGCGCGGGCCAGCGGGACCTCAAGATCAGCCAGAGTCGGTGGGTTGGACTGATGACTTTCGGTTTCATTTTGTCTCGGTTGGGATGACTTTCCTCAGACTGAGAAAAGCTGGCGCGCCATTTTAGCGACGCAAAATCAAACAACGTGTTTGTCATTGGTGCCGCCGCTCTAGGGTTTTCCCCCGGGTTGTCGGTGACTCAGCCGATAATGCCTAATCTATACTTACATTTTAAATTTCTCGGATACTGGCGACCTGATACACGCTCAGTGCATTCAGGCGCCCCCAAATCCCACTTAAGGAAACACAGTGCAAATCAAAGTTAAGCAATTGATGGCGTCCTGCGCCTGTGCCGCAACGCTGGCATTTCCCTTGCTGCCGGGCCTGACGCATGCCCAAACCTCCACGACACCAGCGGCCCAGGCTGCGCCCGGCGCAACCCCAGCTGCCCTGCCCGTCATCACCGACGTGAAGCCGCTGGACGGTGCTGGCGCAGAAGTCAAAAAAGT
>NZ_JAQTWL010000057.1 GCF_028689295.1 Rhodoferax sp. | reverse complement strand
GCAGGTAGTCGCCCAAGCCTTCAACTTCTAGGAAGACGGAGACACGGTTGCCGTCAAACACCGGGCCGTTGACCAGCTTGTAGCCGGGCACGTACTTTTGCACTTCCTTGATCATGGCGTGGATGGATTCGGTGATCTTGGCTTGGTCCGGTTCGGTCTCAGTCAGGCAATGCACGGTGTCACGCATGATCAAGGGCGGTTCGGCCGGGTTCAGGATGATGATGGCCTTGCCTTTTTTGGCGCCACCGACCTTTTCGACTGCGCTGGCGGTGGTGCGGGTGAATTCGTCGATGTTCTTGCGGGTGCCGGGGCCGGCGGACTTGCTCGACACGGTGGCGACGATTTCGCCGTAAGCCACCGGCTGCACCCGGCTGACGGCGGCCACCATGGGAATGGTGGCTTGGCCACCGCAGGTGACCATGTTGACGTTCATCTCACCCTTGCCAACGTGTTCGACCAGGTTGACCGGCGGGACGCAAAACGGGCCTATTGCCGCGGGCGTGAGGTCGATCATCAGGGCGCCCAGGGCGTTGACCTTGCGGCTGTTTTCTGCGTGCACATAGGCGCTGGTGGCGTCAAAGACGATTTGCACACCGTCTGCCACCATGTGGGGCACCAAACCATCGACACCTTCGGCGGTGGTTTTGATGCCCATCTCGCGGGCGCGCTTGAGGCCGTCGGAGTTGGGGTCAATGCCGACCATCCAGACCGGCTCCAGCACTGCGCTGCGTTGCAGCTTGGCCAGCAGGTCGGTGCCAATGTTGCCGGGGCCGATCAGGGCGCATTTGATTTTTTTCGTCATGTTCGAAATTTCCAGGAAAGTCAATGAAAGCGCACCGAGCAGCCGCCAAGGCCGCCTATGGTGACGCGGAAGTGGTCGCCCGCTTTGGCCGGGAACATGGCGGCTAGGGCGCCGGAGAGGATCACTTCGCCCGCCTTGAGGCCGATGCCCAGACGGCCCAGGGTGTTGGCCAGCCAGGCCACGGCATTGACCGGGGAGCCCAGCGCGGCCGCGCCGGCGCCAGTGGCGATGATCTCGCCGTTTTTCTCCAGCACCATGCCGCAGGTCATCAGGTCCATCTTGCGCGGGTCCTTGGCGGTGCTGCCGAGCACGAACATGCCGCAGGAGGCGTTGTCTGCGATGGTG
Organism: Rhodoferax sp.; assembly: GCF_028689295.1. Taxonomy (GTDB): domain Bacteria; phylum Pseudomonadota; class Gammaproteobacteria; order Burkholderiales; family Burkholderiaceae_C; genus Rhodoferax. The sequence goes on along the minus strand of NZ_JAQTWL010000057.1, from coordinate 2,685 downwards.
TCCTGAATCTTGATCTTCCAGTCGCGGATGCGCGAGTCGACGATCTCGAAGCAGGGCATGACGAAGTCGGTGGCTGCCAGCACGTCAGCGTTGGTGACGCCGGGGCCCATCAGGTCGCGCTTCAGGACAAAGGCGATTTCGCCCTCGGCCTTGGGCTGGATCAGGGTGGACATGGCGATGCTGCCGCCGTCGCTGACGATCATGCCGTCGAGCATGTAGCCGAAGTCGGGCTGGTACACGCCCAGCATGTTCATCACGGCCGCGCTGGTGACGCCGATCTTCTTGCCGACCACGCGCTCGCCGGCCTGCAGGCGGCGCGAGATCATGCGCTGCTGGATGTGGTAGGCGTGCTCGATGGTGATGTCGGGGTGGCGGCTGGTCAGCGGCTCGACCACGGTGCGCGCGCACAGGGCGCTGTAGAGCTCGTCGCCCAGGGTTTCTATCAGTTCAGGGGTCATGTCGGTTCGGGGTTTCCAGGGATGGGGTTGGTTCATATCGTGTTGATGGCACGCTGCCAGGGAGGTGACGCCAAGTCAATGACAGCGCGGTTCGAACCGCCGACTGCACGATTGCTGATGCAGCCGTGCAGCCGATCAATGCCGCGAAGGACAACGACAGGTGCTACGGCAGGCCTCAGGTATAGACCTCGGTAAACGATCCAGGCAGCACCCCTGTGTGATAGAAAATGCCCCGACCCGCTTCATCTTCGGTCCAGGTCGTCACTGGGCGGTCAGGCTGCGCCTGGTAACCCAGACCGGCGAAGGTCTCGTTGCGGTTGCCACTGGGGTCGAAGAAATAAATGGTCTCACCGCGCGTGAGGCCATGGCGGGTAGGCGCAACGTCAATGCGTACCTTGTTTTTCGCCATCACATCTGCAGCCTTCAATATGTCATGCCAGGAATCCAGGAAAAATGACACGTGGTGCAAGCCTGGCGTCGGCCCACCGACAAACGCGATGTCGTGCGGCTTGCTCGAGCATGAGATGAACGAGGCCAGCTGGAACGCGCCGCCCGGGCCCACGGTGATCTGTTCGGTCTGGAAAAAATCAAGCACTTCAAGAAAGAACTTGGTGTTCTCGGCCACCTTGTTGACTCCCGCGGCGGGATCGAAGGGGCACATGAGCAGAACATGGTCGAGCCAGTGCGCCCCGGCACCCTTGATGTTGTCGGGCCACGGATCGGGATTGATCGAGCCGACTTCGGTGCCTACGCACTCCTTCATCGCATACAAGCGCATTTCGTGGCCGCTGGGCAGGTTGAACTGGAGCATGCGCCCGGTGGCGGGCAGCGTGCCTTCGGGCAAGTCCGTCGTGGCGATGCCGTAGGCTTGCACCTTGGCTTTCAAACTGTCGAGGTCGGCATCCTGCTTGACTTTGTAGGCCACATGGTTCATGCCGGCCTGGTCGGATGGGGTGAGGATCACGGAAAATTTATCCCACTCATCCCAGCATTTAAGGTAGACGTTGCCGTCCTTGTCCTCCATGGTCTTCTTCATGCCCAGCACGTTTTCATAATGCTTCAGCGCGGCTGCCATGTCCATCACCCGCAGGCTGACATGGCCGATTCGCATAATTCCCATTGCATATCTCCTTCTATTGACTAACTCAAAACGCCCACACTTCAGGATGAAGCGCCGGCAACACTTGCAAGGGTGAACGCCCTGGTCATCTTGCCCACCACTTCGACCGCCAGGTCTTCCAGCGGTGCCACGCGGCAGGCCAGGCACACCCCTTTTGCTTCTTCCTCGACCGACACGTGGGCGCGGCTCATCGCCCCCACCTTGCGCACCCTGCCGGAGCGAATGCTGATCTTGCACACGCCGCAACCACCATTCACACAGCCGACCGGAATACCCCGCTTGCCCAATCGGGTCATGCCCGCAAGCAGCGTTTCGGTTTCGCTGCAAAGGTAAGTCTCCCCGGTCTGCACCAAATCAATGGACCGCATGCAGGGCTTGTCGCTGTCTGGCGCATGGCAGATCGGGGTCGTGACGATCACTGGCATCATGGCCTCAGACTGCGTCGGCCTCGGCCAGGAAATTACTCACCTGCTGGGCAAAGCGCGCCGCATGCTCGATCTGTGTCCAATGTCCGCATCTGCCAAACACATGCAGTTGCGAGCGCAGGATGAGCTGCGAAAGATGGATCGAATTCGACAGCGGCAACACCTGGTCTTCCCGGCCGTGAATGATCAGGGTTTCGTGCGGCAGGGCCCGAATGTCTTCATCCCGGCTCGCCAGCGACGCCACCCAGCGCTGCCGCGGCGCCGGGAACATCGCCGCGTACGATTCCTGGAAACCGGGCCGCTTGCTGGCCTCGTAGCGCAATTGCGCGAGTTCGTCCGTGACCAGATTGCGGTCATACGCAAACAGGTCCATGACCTGGCGCATGTTCTCGAACGACGGGGTGTAGCCCCAGATCGCGTCCAGCGCGGGGGTGATCTCGAAATCGACACCGGCCGCCCCCATCAGCACCAGGCGACGAACACGCTGGGGGTGACGAATGGCCAATGCAAGGGACAGCGCACCACCAAAGGAGTTGCCCACCAGATCGACCTGTTCCAGCTCCAGTGCATCCATCAGGCCGACGGCCTGCTTGACCCAGGCATCCATCGTGTACGCCATGCCCTCGGGACGCTCGGTAAAACCAAAGCCCACCATATCCGGCGCAATGACGCGCCGTGAATT
>NZ_JAQTWL010000032.1 GCF_028689295.1 Rhodoferax sp. | reverse complement strand
CCTGTGTCGCCCGCCGAGCCAATGATCATGGGCACGCCGAGCTTGCGCGAAGCCAGCAGCATGTGCTCAAGGTCGTGCCGTTGCCAGTCTTTCGGGCTGGTCGAGATGTCGCTGCCCAGCGGCCCGGGGCCAATGTCATCGCTGCCGGAGTCGGCGGCGATGAAGTCCGTACCAGCGGCGACGCCGATGTTAAAACTGTCCACGCGAATGGGGGCAAAGCCCAAATGTCCGTTGGGGCATATGATTTTCAAAGACTTCATAGGTTTATCTCCAGGTTGATTTGACATCGGCAAAGGCCGCTTGTGAGCTATAAAGCAGTATTTGTGCCATTAAAAATAAAAATATTATTCAATTAAATCAATAGCTTACGAAACATTCATGAAAAATGACAGGGTTTGCGTGATTTATTCTTCGGGCTTGCGTGAAATTCACTCGTCTTTGAGCAGGCCCAGCTTCAACATTTGATGGCGCAAGGCGTGGCGCGACAACTTGAGTTGGTCGGCGGCCAGTGCCAGGTTCTGGTCACAGGCTTGCATGACTTGCGTTATGAGCATTTTTTGAAAGTTGCCAGTGGCCTGGTGGTAGTCGGTGTTGGCTTGAATTGGCATGGCGTCCGATGCTGGCACCAACGCCGCTCCTGGCACCGACGCCGTCTGAACCTCGCGCAAGATGCGCGCCGGCAGATGCGAGGCCATCAGGCGGTCGCCGTCTTCAAGCAGGCAGATGCGTTCGGTCAGGTTTTCCAGCTCACGCACATTGCCAGGCCAGCCATAGGCCAAAAAAATACGCTGTGCCTCGGCGTCGACCGTCTTGCGCTGGCCGCCGTAGCGTTGGTAATACTTATGCAGAAAGTTGTCGGCCAGCAAAAGAATGTCCTCACCGCGCTCGCGCAGGGGCGGGATGTTGATGGCGATGACTTGCAGTCGGTAGTACAGGTCGTCGCGGAAGTTGCCGGCATTGACTTCCTTGAGCAGAATCTTGTTGGTGGCGGCGATGAAGCGCACGTCCACATCAATCGGCTTGACCGCACCGACGCGGCGAAAGCGATTGGTATCGAGCAGCGTGAGAATCTTGGCCTGCATCACCGGGTGCAACTCGCGCACTTCGTCCAGAAACACCGAGCCGCCATTGCCCGCCTCGATCAGGCCCTCTTTTTTAAGGACCGCGCCAGTGAAGGCACCGCGCTCGTGGCCAAACAACTCCGACTCCAGCAATTCGGCCGGTATGGCGGCGCAATTGATGTCAACAAAAGCCTTGTGGGCGCGTTGCGATCCTTCGTGGATCATGCGCGCCACCAGGCCCTTGCCGGTGCCGGTTTCACCATAAATCAACACGGTACCCGCTTTGCTGGGGGCGACTCGTGCGATCAGGTCGCGCAGCGCCACAATGGCCGGATGCTCCCCGATGAGTTGTGTCTTGGGGGTGTTCATGCCGGGTGTTTGAAGGTTGACGCAGCGAGTTCGGTCAATGCAAAGCGATTCCAGTGCGTGTTGCAGGGGTTGCCGTTGGTGATGTGCAGGGTTTGGCTGGCGGTTTCATACACCACGCAGGACAGGGTTCTGGCCTGTGTCAGGCTGCCTGCATCGGCGTGCAAACAAATGCTTGCACCTTCTTGATGGCTGGCCATCAAGGCCTGAGCCTTGGCGACATCCATCGTATTGCCGTGTTGCGCGAGGTAGGACTGAACCTGCGCCAGACGCAGCGGTGATGAGTCGCTCAGATCGTCGCAGGGCGAGACCATTCGGGCTGCCATCTGCGGGTCAAGGTAATGGTTGGTGCGCGCCGCCGACGGCGTTGATCGCGTGATGACTGGGGCTTGCGCATGGCCTAGCGCGACACAGGCCGTGGTGCCGCAGGCATCACCCAGCACCAGCGATCCGCCGCCGGCGTGCGGCACTGCGGCGATGAAAGCCAAGGCGGCGTCAACGTCGGGGCATTCACGCAGCAATGCCGTCATCAGGAAATAGCGCAACCAGCCGACACCGTGATCGCGGGTGCCGATCTGCGTGTCCACCACGGCCAGCCCGGCGGAGTTGATGCCACTGGAAAAAGCCCCCGGGCTGCCCAGGCTGCCAACACACAGCAGCGTGCGCGCATTCGCAGCCGGGTCACTGTGCAAGAAGGCTTGTTGCAGCGCGCCGTGCTCGCCTCTGTAATCCCGGTTTTTTACCACCAGGGCGCCGCCGGCCTTGACGATGTGTGCCCAGGAGGTGCAGCCGTCGCGCTCGATCGGGGTCGATGCCGACATGTCCACAAGAACGTTGGCATGCAAATAGGCCAGCACCTCGTCATGGGTCAGGCCGAAACCGGTGGCCAAGCCCAAGGACTCGTCAAAACCCGGACGATCCTGCGCAGCAAGAAATTCTTTTTGCTCTTTCAGATAGCGCGCCATGCGCGGCTGCTCAAGGGTGTCCTGGACCGACGCCAGGCGTCCCAAGAGGGCAGCACGTACCCGCTGCACCAGTTCAGGTCTGGCCAGGGCCTGTTGCTGGCCCCGTGCCATGGCGGATCCGACCAATCGGACCAAACTCAAGGGTTCAGGCATGGGTGTCGCTCCTCAGGCAGGCCACGCTGTGCGCGGCTTCCAGCTTCAGGGCTTGCAAGCGCGGCGACTGGCCGGCGCATTCGGGCATGGCCACTGGGCAGCGGGTGTGAAACTTGCAGCCACTGGGCGGGTTCAAAGGCGAGGGCAAGTCGCCGCTCAGCACGGTGCGGGTTCGCGCGGTGTTGGGCACCAGGCGCGGCACGGCGGACAACAGCGCCTGCGTGTAGGGGTGTTGTGGACTGTTGATGATGTCCAGGGTGCGCCCGATCTCCACAATTTCGCCGAGGTACATCACGGCAATGCGGTCCGCCAGGTGGCCCACGGCCGCAATGTCGTGCGAGACAAAAATATAGGTCAGGTTGAACTCGGCCTTGAGTTCACCGAGCAACTCCAGAATCTGCGCCTTGATCGACACATCGAGTGCCGACACCGGCTCGTCGCACACCACCAGGGCCGGGCGCGACACCAGCGCCCGGGCAATGCCGATGCGCTGGCGCTGGCCGCCGGAGAACTGGTGCGGGTAGCGGTCAAACTGATCAGGTCGGAAACCAACGCGCGCCAGGATCTGCTCGACCCGCGCATTGTTTTTCTGGGCACTGTCGCTTGCGTGCAACTGCAGCGGCAGTGAGATGATTTCCCTGATCGACTTGCGCGGGTTCAACGAGGCGTAGGGGTCCTGAAAGATGATTTGCAGGCGCGAACGCATGCGTATCATGTCGCCAGCGTTCATGGCTGAGAGGTCCTGGCCGTCAAACACCGTGCGCCCGCTGCTGGGCTCGACCAGGCGCAAGATGGATCGGCCCAGGGTGGACTTGCCACAGCCGGATTCGCCGATCAGCCCAAGGGTCTCGCCGCGCTGGACGTCCAGCGTGACGCCATTGAGCGCATGCACCACGCTGCGTTTCTCGCCGGTCAGGCGTTGGGCCAGGCTGCGCGGCCGCTCGAAATGTTTGACCAGACCCTCAACACGTAACAAGGGGGCATTCATGGCTTCAGCTTTCTTCAATCTGGATGCAGCGCACCTCATGCCCGTTGGCATGGCGTGTCAGGGCTACGGGGGCCAGGCAGGCGTCGGTGCGCTGCGTGCAGCGCGAGTAAAAATGGCATTGCGCCGGGAAGTCGATCAAATTGGGCACCGTGCCGGGGATCGGGCGCACCGGGGCCGACAAGTCTTCAACCCGGGGCGTGGCCAGCAGCAGGCCGCGCGTGTAGGGGTGTTTTGGTGTGCCGATGACCTGGTCGGTCAGGCCCGACTCGACCACCTGGCCGGCATACATCACGACCACGCGGTCGCATTGCTCGGCGACCACGCCCAGGTCGTGGGTGATCAGCACCATGCTCATGCCGAGTTTGCGGCGCAGCGAGGCAATGAGTTCCAGCACCTGGGCCTGGATCGTCACGTCCAGCGCGGTGGTGGGCTCGTCGGCAATCAGCAGACGCGGCTTGCAGGCCAGCGCAATCGCAATCATGATGCGTTGGCGCATGCCACCCGAGAACTGGTGCGGGTAGTCTTTCAGGCGGGTCTGAGCAGACGGAATGCCGACCAGCGCCAGCATCTCGACAGCACGCGCCCGGGCCTGGCGCTTTTGCTGCCAGTAGGGCTGATCGGCGATGTCGTCGTCATGCGCCAGGATGACTTCGAGCAGTTGCTGTTCGATGGTCATCGCCGGGTTCAGGGCGGTGAGCGCGTCCTGCATGGTCATGGCGATGTGTTTTCCCCGGATGCGGCGCATGGCCTCGGGCGACAACTTGCGCAGATTGACGCCGTCAAACAGCACCTCGCCCGCAGCTATTTTCCCCGGCGGCTTGATCAAGCCCATCACGCTGGCAAAGCTGACGCTCTTGCCCGAACCGGACTCGCCGACGATGCCGACACACTCGCCGGGCATCACATCGAGGCTGACATCTTGCACCGCCTTGAGTAAGCCTGTGGGCGTCGAGAAATGGGTGGACAAGCCCCTGATGCGCAAGATCGGGTCTTGTGTTTTGGCTGTGGTCATGGTGTTCATTCGGGGGTCTGGCTCACAACTTATTCATGCAAACGTGGATCAAAAGCGTCGCGCAGACCCTGGCTGGCCACGTTGATGGCCAGAACCAGCAGCAGAATGGCCACGCCCGAGAATGTCGATATCCACCAGGCATCCCAAATGAACGAGCGACCGTCGGCCACCAAAGAACCCCAGGAGGCTGTGGGTGGTTGCACGCCAATGCCCAAAAAGGACAGGCTCGCTTCGAGGATGATCACATGGGCCATGCGCAGGGTTGACACCACGATCACCGAGGACAAAATATTCGGCAAGATTTCGCGCGCCATGATGTACAGCGACGAGGCGCCCACGGCGCGCGCTGCTTCGATGTATTCCACCTCGCGCAAGGCCATGGTCTCGCCCCGCACCAGCCGGCAGGGGATCACCCACTCCTTGTAGGCCAGCGCCAGAATGATGTTTTGCAGCCCCGGCCCCATCATGGCCATCAGGCCGATGGCAAACAGCAGGTAGGGAAATGCCAGCAAGATGTCGACCACGCGCGAGATCACGGTGTCCACCCAGCCGCGCAAATAGCCAGACAACAGCCCCGCCACCACGCCGACGGCGGTGGCGATGAAGATCACCGCAGCGCCGATGAAGATCGACACGCGTGAGCCGTAAATAATGCGCGACAGCAAGTCGCGGCCTAGCGCATCACAGCCCAGTGGATAAGCCCATTCGCCACCCTCCATCCAGACCGGGACTTGCAGGCGGCGCAGCAAATCGCTGTCGTTGGGGTCTTGCGGGGCAAGCCATGGCGCAAAGATCGCCATCAAAAGAAACAGCAGCACCACCATGCTGGCCGCCATGGCAAAGCGGTTTTGCGTGAAGCGCCGCCAGCTCAGGCGCAGCGGTGATTCTGCAGCGGAGGCAGAAGGGGACAAAGCCGTCAAGGCAGTTGGTGCCGATGTCATAAACGAACCCGTGGATTAAGAACGGTGTAGAGCAAATCTGCCAAAAAGTTGATCACCACATAGGTCAGGGCGTAGAGCAGAATGGCCGCCTGGATGAGCGGGTAGTTGCGGGTGAAGATGCTTTCCACCACCACCCTTCCCAGACCTGGCCAGCCGAAAATGGTTTCAACAATCATGCTGCCGCCCAGCAGCGAGCCCACCTCCAGCGCGGCCATGGTGACCGTCGGAATCAGGGCGTTGCGCAGCGCGTGGACAAACAGCACACGCCGGGTCGTGAGCCCCTTGGCGTGGGCAAACGTCACATAGTCCTGGCGCAATACTTCGAGCATCGACGTGCGCGTGACCCGCATCAGCACGGCGGCCATGGGCAGGCCGAGGGTCAGGGCGGGCAGCACCAGATGCGACACGGCCGAGGCAAACACCTCGAAGTTGAGCGCCAGCAGCGCGTCAATGGTCAAAAAATGCGTCACGATGGGCACCTGGCTGGCAATGTCGCTGCGGCCGGAAATGGGCAGCCATTGCATCCAGACACCAAAGACCAGCATCAGCAACAGGCCAAACCAGAAGCCGGGCATGGAGATTCCGAGCAAGGAGCCCAGGGTCGCGAGGCGGTCCATCCAGGTGTTCTTTTTGACCGCCGCCAGCACACCCAGCGGAATCGCCACCAACAGCGCAATCAGGAGCGCAGCAACGGTCAACTCCACGGTGGCCGGCAGGCGCTCCAGGATCACCTCGCTGACCGGGCGGCGGTGAAAGTACGAATAGCCAAAGTTGCCGGTCGCGGCGTTTTGCAGAAAGTGCACAAAACGCTGCGCCGCTGGCAAATCCAGCCCCATGTCCTTGCGCAGCGCGTCACGCTGCTCGGTGGTGGCTTGCTGTTCGCCCAGCATGATGTCCACCGGGTCGCCGGGGGTGACCAGCATCATCAGAAAGACGATGGCAGACACCCCGAGCATGACGGGAATGAGTTGCAACAAACGTTCCAACAACTTGCCTAAGTTCAAGGGAATCTCCAGGTGAAAAAGCCAAGGACTTCCCTGGCCAGGCGCCTTGCGGTGCGCCCAGCCATGTCAGCCATGCGATGCAGGGTTGGTTTACTGAATGTAGGCGCGATGCAGGTTAACCCGCGAATCCGCGCTGGGTTGCCAGCCTTTGAGCCGCTTGGAAACCCCATACACGTCCTCAGGCACCCACAGGAAGATCCAGGGTGCGTCTGCGTTGACCTGCTTCTGCGCTTTCACAAACATGTCGGCACGCTTGGCGACGTCAGTCTCGGTGCTGGCTGCGCTGAGCAAGCCATCGACCACGCCGCTGGAATAACCGGCCGAGTTGCCACGGTCGTTGGTTTTGAGGGTGGGAGCAAAAATATCCTCCGGGTCCAATGAGCCATTGCCCCACGAAGTCATCCACATGTCGCCGGTCTTGTTTTTGTCAGTCAGCCACTTGGTTTTCAGAACCGTTCCTTCGCCCACCACCACCTTGGTGCGGATGCCCGCCTTGGTCAGCAGCGAGCCAATGGCCTGGGCGGTTTCGGCAAATGAGCCTTCCACATCCAGCGTGACATCAATGCCATTGGGAAAACCGGCCTGGGCCAGTAATTTTTTGGCCAGTGCCGGGTTGTAGTCGTAAGTTTTCAGGTTGGCATCGAAGCCAAAAGCATCGGGCGAGAGCACGCCGTTGATCGGCGTTGCGGTGCCTTGAAGGATGCGCTCGATGAGCAACTTCTTGTCGAGCGCATGGTTGGCGGCCTGGCGCACCAGGGGGTTGTTGAAGGGCGGCTTGGTGTTGTTGAGCGAGATAAAAAACGTGCGTGTGCCGCGCACCTTCATGATCACAGCGTTCTTGCTGCTCTCGATCTGCTTCATCATGTGCGCGGGCAGTTCGGTGGCGATGTCCACGTCACCGGCCAGCAGCGCGGCCACGCGCGATGAATTTTCGGGAATGATCTTGAAAATCACGCGGTCCGCCTTGGCCGGGCCGACCGGCGGAATCTCTGGCGAGCCGCCGTAATAGCCGGCAAAGCGCTCCATGGTGATGGAGTCACCGCGGCGCCAGTCCACCAGTTTGAAGGGGCCTGTGCCGTTGACCTGGGTGGCCATCGCCGCGTCACCGACCTTTTGGATAAATGCCTTGGATACCACCTCCTGGAAGGGCAGCATGGACGGCAGGATGGCCCAGGGCGAGGCCAAGGTGAAGCGCACGGTGTACTTGTCAAGCGCTGTTATTTCTTTTAATGGCCCAAGCAAGCCAGCGCGTGGGCTGCTCTTGCCGTCGATCATGTCTTTCTTGATGAGGCGGTCAAAGGTGAATTTGACATCTTCCGAGGTCATCTCGTCGCCGGAGTGGAATTTGACACCCTGCCTGAGCTTGAATTCGTAGTTGGTCGGGTCGATCTGTTTCCAGCCTGTGACCAGTTCGGGCACCACTTTCATTTTTGCATCGCGGGTAAGCAGGCCGTCGTACATGTTGCGAATGATGGTCTCGGTTTCGCGGGAACGGTGGTTGCCCGGATCAAGCGTCAAGGCATCCAGGCCAAAACCAACCCGAATGTCCGCAGCCTGTACGCTCAAGGCGGAGGCAGCAAGAATTGGCATGGCCAGCCAGCTTAAATAATTTGATGTCTTCATATTCACCTTGAAAAATGGGTTTCAAAAACGGACTCGCATTCCAGTCCAAGGACGATGGCAATGATGTACAAAGCAGATTACATGCCAGATGCTGCGAGCGGGAAAACTGGTAAAAACCCTTAGAAAAATTCCTTAAAACAGCCTGCAACTGCGTCATCTGACACATTGTTTTCAGGTTGTTGCGTGTATTTTTTCACACGCGTGTAATTCACGCAAGCGAAAGGGCTGCACCCAGCCAAGAGGGATGAACAGGTCAGACTTGGCCTGCGGGCAAGGCGGTGGCTAAGGCAAATTTGCGACCCTGCCGGTTTGGAGCGCTTGCGCGAGCGCTCAGGGTGTCAGCATGCGCTCAACGTACCGCGCGATCAGGTCAATTTCCAGGTTCACGCGCGAACCTGCCTTGAGCGAGCCCAAAGCGGTGTTCTGCACAGTGTGCGGAATCAAGTTGATGGACATCTCGCAGCCCGCAGCGCTGTCCTGAATCTGGTTGACAGTCAGGCTGACGCCGTTGAGGGTGATCGAGCCCTTGTAGGCCAGGTACTTGGCCAGCGCGGGTGGCGCCATCACGCGCAATTGCCAGCTTTCGCCGATTTCTGCAAAGTAGGTGACGTGACCAATGCCGTCAACGTGGCCCGAGACGATGTGGCCACCCAGCCGGTCGTGGGCGCGCAGGGCTTTTTCCAGGTTGACGGCGCCCGGTTGGTCCAGCCCGGCGGTCTTGTCGAGTGACTCGGCCGAGATGTCGATGGTGAACTGCTGCTGCGCGGCGTTGAGCGTCGTCACGGTCATGCAGGCACCGTTGAGCGCGATGCTGTCGCCCAGGCCCACGTCGTCAAGGTAGCCGGTGGGGCAGGTCAGGGTGAGGCGCTTGCCATGGGTGGCGGTGGCGCCCAAGGGTGCGACGGCGCTGATGTGGCCGATGCCGGTGATGATGCCTGTGAACATGATGGTCAGGTGGGTTGGGCCGGGCGCTTGCCCTGGCGTTTAAAAAACGTCGCGTCCGCACACGCGGGCGACCACACGCAGATCCGGGCCCAGCATGGCGCTGGACTTGAATTCCAGTGACACGGCTTGAGCCAGATCTTGCAGCGGGCCAAAGTGTGCCATGCCGCGCCCCTGGCCAATCAGTTTGGGGGCCAGATAGACCACAAATTCATCGACCAGTCCTTCGCGAATCAGCGAGCCGTTGAGTTTTTCACCGGCTTCCACATGCAGCTCGTTGATTTCGCGTCGCGCCAGGTCACGCAGCATGGCGACCAAATCGACTTTGTTGTTGGGCCCTGGCAGCAGCACGACGGTGGCGCCGCGTGCTGCCAGCGCCGCCTGTTTGTCGGCATTGGGCACGGCAGCGTAAATGATGAGCGTGCGCCCCGGCATGAACAGCGCGGCGTCCAGTGGCGTTTCCAACCGGCTGTCAACCACCACCAGGGCAGGCTGGCGCGGTGTGTCCACCAAGCGCACGTCGAGTTTGGGGTTGTCGGCCAGCACCGTGCCAATGCCGGTGAGCACGGCACAGGCACGCGCACGCCAGGCGTGGCCGTCGGTGCGCGCTGCAGGGGACGTGATCCATTGGCTGAGGCCGTTGTCGAGGGCGGTTTTGCCGTCGAGCAAGGCCGCCAGTTTCATGCGCACCCAGGGTGTCTGGCGCAGCATGCGGCTGAAAAAGCCGATGTTGAGCTCGCGCGATTCGGCGCCACCGGGACCGATGTCAAGCTCGATGCCGGCGGCACGCAGCCGCTCAAAGCCATTGCCCGTGACCAAGGGGTTGGGGTCGCCAATGGCGGCAACCACCTTGCTGATGCCGGCCGTCGCCAGGGCATCGCAGCAAGGCCCGGTGCGGCCCTGGTGTGAGCAGGGCTCCAGCGTGACGTAGGCGGTGGCACCCACCACGCTGTGACCATGGGCGGCGGCGTCGCGCAGCGCCATGATTTCCGCATGCGCCTCACCGGCGCGTTGGGTGGCGCCCCGGCCCAGCACCTGGCCGTCAGCTGTGGTGATGACGCAGCCCACGCGCGGGTTGGGGGAGGTGAGTAGCAGGCTTTGCGCGGCCAGTGCCAGTGCATGCTGCATGAAGGTGCTGGTTTCCGGCAGGGTCATGGGGATGGACGGCGCGGGCTCATTAGCCTTAAACGGCTGCTTCCAGGCCGTTGGAAAAATGTTCCTGCATGCGCTGTGTGCAAGCTTGCGGGTTGCGTGCTGCCAGTGCGGCCATGATGGCGCGGTGCTCCTCCAGGGACTCCTGAATGCGCCCGGTTTTGAGTAGCGAATTGTGGCGGTTGAGTTTCATGACCTTGCGCAGATCGGCCACCATTTGGTTGCGCCAGCGGTTGTCGGCAATGTCCAGCAGGCGCATGTGAAAACGCTCGTTGATTTCAAAAAAACGCTCGTGATCGCGTTGTTCTGGCTGTGCGGCGTCTTCGAGTTCCTGGTGCAGCGCTTTCAATTCGTCCATTTGTGCATCGTCAGCGCGTTGCGCCACGAAGCCGGCGGCATCCGACTCCAGCAGGCTCAGCAGGTGGTAGACATCAGCCAGGTCGCGCTCGGAGACTTCGGTCACGTAGGCACCGCGGCGTACCTTCATGGTCACCAGGCCTTCGGTGGCCAGTACCTTGAGGGCTTCGCGCATGGGCGTGCGACTGATGCCGTAGTCATGCGCAATTTTGAGTTCGTCGATCCAGCTGCCGGGTTCCAGCTCGCGGCTGAAAATGCGCTGACGCAGCAGTTCAGCAACTTCTTCGTAAAGTGCGCGGGGAGCTAGTGAGAGTGCAGCCATGAAGCAAATTGTAAGCTGGAAGGAATTTTTTGCATCAATAATTATAAATAATGTAAACTCGTTTGCGCAAAAAGCGCATCGCTGTACAGTCGATAGCGCCGCCGATCCAACCTCTAATTGTTTGCCATCATGACCCAAAAAACTCCTGAATTTCAGCCTGCCAGCCTGGACGCCTGGGCCAAAGCCGCCGCCAAATCTGCACCCGGCGGTGATGTGAACGCGCTCAACTGGGTCACACCCGATGGCATTTCGGTCAAACCGCTGTACACCGCAGAGGACACACAAAACCTGCCTTACGCCAACACGCTGCCGGGCTTCGAGCCCTACCTGCGTGGCCCGCAGGCCACCATGTACGCGGTGCGCCCCTGGACCATTCGCCAGTACGCCGGCTTTTCCACCGCTGAAGAATCAAACGCGTTTTACCGCAAGGCGCTGGCCGCCGGCGGGCAGGGTGTGTCGGTGGCGTTTGACTTGGCCACGCACCGCGGCTACGACTCCGACCACCCGCGTGTGACCGGCGACGTCGGCAAGGCTGGTGTGGCCATCGACTCGGTGGAAGACATGAAGATTTTGTTTGACCAGATTCCGCTGGACAAGGTCAGTGTTTCGATGACCATGAACGGCGCCGTGCTGCCGGTGCTGGCCGGTTATGTGGTGGCGGCTGAAGAGCAGGGCGTGAGCCAGGACAAGCTCAGCGGCACGATTCAGAACGACATTCTGAAAGAGTTCATGGTGCGCAATACCTACATCTACCCGCCGGAGCCGTCGATGAAAATCATCGGCGACATCATCGAGTACACGGCAAAGAACATGCCGAAATTCAACTCGATTTCCATCAGCGGTTACCACATGCAGGAAGCCGGTGCCAACCAGGCGCTGGAACTGGCGTTCACGCTGGCCGACGGCAAGGAGTATGTCAAGACCGCCATTGCCAAGGGAATGGACGTGGACGGCTTTGCCGGCCGCTTGAGCTTCTTCTGGGCCATCGGCATGAACTTCTATTTAGAGGTCGCCAAAATGCGCGCCGCGCGCCTGCTGTGGTGCCGCATCATGAAAGGCTTTAATGCCAAGAATCCCAAGTCGCTCATGCTGCGCACCCATTGCCAGACCTCGGGCTGGTCGCTCACTGAGCAAGACCCCTACAACAACGTGGTGCGCACCACCATCGAGGCCATGGCGGCGGTGTTTGGCGGCACGCAGAGTTTGCACACCAATTCGTTTGACGAGGCCATCGCGCTGCCGACCGAGTTCAGTTCGCGCATCGCGCGCAACACCCAGCTCATCATCCAGGAAGAAACCCACATCACCAACGTGATCGACCCTTGGGCGGGTTCCTACATGATGGAAAAGCTGACGCAGGACATGGCTGACGCCGCCTGGGCCATCATCGAAGAGGTCGAAGCCATGGGCGGTATGACCAAGGCCGTCGATTCGGGCTGGGCCAAGCTCAAGATCGAGGCGGCTGCGGCCGACAAACAGGCCCGCATTGACTCTGGCCGCGACGTGATCGTGGGCGTGAACAAGTACAAACTCAAAACCGAAGACGCCATTGAAGCCCGCGACATCGACAACGTGGCTGTGCGCGACTCGCAAATCGCCCGGCTTAATGCCATCAAGCAAAAACGCGATGCCGCGCAGGTGCAACAGGCGCTCCAGGCGATCGAAGAAGCAGCCGCCAACGGCAACGGCAACCTGCTGGACCTGTCGATCAAGGCAGTGCGCGCCCGTGCCACGGTGGGCGAAATCAGTGATGCCATGGAAAAGTCCTTCGGTCGCCACCGTGCCGACACACAAAAAGTGACCGGTGTGTATGCCGCGGCTTACGATACGGACGCCACCGACGGGGACACCATGGACTACTGGAACGCGCTCAAGGCCGACATTGCCGAATTTGCCACCGAGCAGGGTCGGCGCCCGCGCGTGATGATCAGCAAGCTCGGTCAGGACGGCCATGACCGTGGCGCCAAAGTGGTGGCCACCGCCTTTGCCGACCTCGGTTTTGACGTCGACATGGGTCCGCTGTTCCAGACCCCCGAGGAATGTGCGCGCCAGGCCATCGAGAACGACGTGCACGCCGTCGGTGTGTCCACCTTGGCCGCCGGGCACAAGACGCTGGTGCCGGCCATCATTGCCGAGTTAAAAAAGCAGGGCGCCGACGACATCATCGTGTTCGTCGGTGGTGTCATTCCGCGCCAGGACTACGACATGCTTTACGCCGCCGGCGTCAAGGGCATCTACGGCCCCGGCACACCGATCCCGGTGAGCGCCAAGGATGTGCTGGCGCAGATCAAGAAGGCCTTGAGCAACTGATACAGCCCTTGTTATACTGTAATACCGTATTCACAAGGAGCGCATCATGGCTGTTTCTGTTCGCATGGATCCATTGCTTGAAAAAGAGATGGCGCAAGCCGCCAAGCGTCGCGGTATTACCAAATCCCAATTCATCGTCGAAGCGGTGGAGCGCGCGCTGGGTCGTCACGACCCCAGCGAGATGTACCTGAAGGTGATGCAAGAGATGCCCGGCTACCAAATCGGGTCCGACACGACTGGCACCGAGGCGGTGGAGCGCAGCCCCCGCAAACAGGCATTACATGACAAATTGCGCGCTAAACATGCACAAGAGCAAGCGGATTACGCCGAGTTTTTAAAAACGCAGCCGGCACCGATGCAGGGGGGCGCGGCGTGATTGTTGCGCTGCTCGATGCGGGGCCCATGATCGCGCTGTTTGACAGCACAGACCCTTTCCATGCGCACTTTCGTCAAATGTTGACCCAGTCAGCGCTGCCCATGCGTTTGCACACCACATGGCCTTGTGTGACGGAAGCCTCGCACCTTTTGGGCGCGCGTGAGCGTTTCGGGCTGTTGCGCTGGATCGGTTCAGGCAGCGTGCAAGTGTTTCCATTTGATACCGAAGACCTGGCGGACATGACCGACTGGATGATGCACTACACCGACACACGCGCCGAGATGGACCTGACCGATGCCACCTTGTACTGGGTGGCGCATGAGACCGGTGTCAGCCGTATCCTGACGCTCGATGTGCGTGACTTTTCGCGTTACCGGCTGCCCGATGGGCGAGCCTTTGAGATTCTTTAACGTCATGAACCTAGCCGCACCTGTGTTGCTTGATGGCATTTTGCATGGCGCCGCGCCATTGCAGCGCCGTGCCATGGCCAAGACCATCACGCTGCTTGAATCCACCCGTGCGGACCACCGTGTGCAGGCCGATGCCTTGCTCACGGCTTTGTTACCGCACACCGGAAAGTCATTTCGTTTGGGTATCAGCGGCGTGCCGGGTGTGGGCAAATCCACCTTCATCGAGGCCCTGGGCCTGTACCTGATTGGCCAGGGCCACCGCGTCGCGGTGCTGACGATTGACCCCTCCAGCACGGTGTCGGGTGGTTCCATTCTGGGCGACAAGACGCGAATGGAGCTTCTGTCAGTCCATGAGCAAGCCTACATCCGCCCCAGCCCCAGCAGCGGCACGCTGGGTGGCGTGGCCGAAAAAACCCGCGAGGCCATGCTGGTTTGCGAGGCGGCGGGTTACGACGTGGTGATTGTGGAAACCGTGGGCGTGGGCCAAAGCGAAACGGCGGTGGCCAACATGTCCGACATGTTTGTGCTGATGCAGTTGCCCAATGCGGGCGACGACCTGCAGGCCATCAAGAAAGGCGTGATGGAGCTGGCCGATCTGGTGGTCATCAACAAGGCCGACCTTGACCCCGATGCCGCCACCCGGGCGCGCGCCCAGATCAGCTCCAGCCTGCGTTTGTTGGGTCTGCATGGCAGCCCGGACCATGTGCACCATGACCAAAAAATATGGCACCCCCAGGTGATCCAGCTCAGCGCCTTGCACGCTCAGGGGGTCGATGCCTTCTGGGACAAGGTGCGTGAATTCCGGGGACTGCAGATCGCCAATGGCAAGTTTGATGCGCGCCGCCAGAAGCAGGCGCTGGCGTGGATGTGGGAACGCATTGACGCCGGCCTCAAGACCGCGTTTGCCCAGCATCCGCAAGTAAAAATGCTGCTGCCCGAGTTGACCCAAGAGGTGCTGGCGGGCCGCATGGCGGCCTCCACGGCCGCCAGAAACATGTTGCTGGCCCATGCTGAAAAGGCCTGAGCCACGATGCATTCCAGAACCCGAAAACCCAACCATTTCCTGACCTAAGAGAGACCAAGCCATGCACGATATTCTTGAACAATTGGAAAAAAAGCGCGAACTCGCCCGTTTGGGCGGGGGCCAGAACCGCATTGACGCGCAGCACAAAAAGGGCAAGCTCACCGCGCGCGAGCGCCTGGAGGTGCTGCTCGATCAGGGCACGTTTGAAGAGTGGGACATGTTTGTCGAGCACCGCTGCTCGGACTTCGGCATGGCTGACAACAAGATCCCCGGCGACGGTGTGGTCACCGGCTACGGCATGATCAACGGCCGCCTGGTGTTTGTCTTCAGTCAGGACTTCACCGTGTTCGGCGGTGCGCTGAGTGAGGCCCATGCGGAAAAAATATGCAAGATCATGGACCAGGCCATGAAGGTTGGTGCGCCAGTGATTGGCCTCAACGACTCGGGCGGTGCCCGTATCCAGGAAGGTGTGGCCTCGCTCGGCGGCTACGCCGACGTGTTCCAGCGCAACGTGATGGCCAGCGGCGTGGTGCCACAAATCAGCATGATCATGGGGCCGTCAGCGGGCGGCGCGGTGTATTCGCCCGCCATGACCGACTTCATCTTCATGGTGAAGGACTCCAGCTACATGTTTGTCACCGGCCCTGAAGTGGTCAAGACCGTGACGCACGAAGAAGTGACCGCCGAAGAGCTGGGCGGCGCCATCAGCCACACCACCAAGAGCGGCGTCGCCGACCTGGCTTTTGAAAACGACGTCGAGGCGCTGCTGATGCTGCGCCGCCTGTACAACTACCTGCCGCTGAACAACCGCGAAAAAGCCCCGGTGCGCCAGAGTGGTGACCCGGCCGGGCGCATGGAGCACAGCCTGGACACACTGGTGCCTGACAACCCCAACAAGGCTTATGACATGAAGGAGCTGATCGTCAAGACGGTCGATGACGGCGACTTTTTTGAGTTGCAGCCCGAGTACGCCAAAAACATTTTGATTGGTTTTGCCCGCATGGACGGCCAGACGGTGGGCATTGTGGCCAACCAGCCGCTGGTGCTGGCGGGCTGCCTGGACATCAAGAGCAGCATCAAGGCAGCGCGTTTTGTGCGTTTTTGCGATGCCTTCAACATCCCGGTGATTACCTTTGTCGATGTGCCCGGTTTTATGCCCGGCACCGCCCAGGAGTGGAGCGGCATCATCAAACACGGCGCCAAACTGCTGTATGCCTATGCCGAGTGCACCGTGCCCAAGATCACCGTGATCACACGCAAGGCCTACGGCGGCGCCTACGACGTGATGAGCTCCAAGCACCTGCGCGGCG
>NZ_JAQTWL010000056.1 GCF_028689295.1 Rhodoferax sp. | reverse complement strand
CCAGCGTGGCTTCCCACACCGAAGGCGACACCACGGTCAGCGCGACCGACGAGATCAGGCCCAAAAAGCCACCAATCACGGCGCCCTTGGTGGTGCAGTCTTTCCACAGCACCGACATGAACAGCACCGGGAAGTTGGCGGACGCGGCAATCGCAAACGCCAGGGACACCATGAACGCGATGTTCTGCTTCTCGAACACAATGCCCAGGGTCACCGCCAGAATGCCGAGGCAAATGGTGGTGATTTTGGAAATGCGCAGCTCGTCGGCGCTGTTGGCTTTGCCCTTTTTGATCACAGTGGCATAGATGTCATGCGACACAGCCGACGCGCCAGACAGTGTCAGGCCAGCCACCACGGCCAGGATGGTGGCAAAAGCCACGGCCGAGATGAAGCCCAGGAACACGTTGCCGCCCACGGCGTTGGCCAGGTGAATGGCTGCCATGTTGCCGCCGCCCAGCAGGCCGCCCTTGACCGGGTCAAGGAACTGCGGGTTGGTCAGCACAAAGGTAATGGCACCGAAGCCGATGATGAAGGTCAGCAGGTAGAAGTAACCGATCCAGCCGGTGGCCCACATCACGGAAGAACGCGCAGCCTTGGCGCTAGGCACCGTGAAGAAGCGCATCAGGATGTGGGGCAAACCAGCGGTACCGAACATCAGCGCCATGCCGAAGCTGATGGCGGAGATCGGGTCCTTGACAAAGTTGCCCGGGCCCATGATGGACTGACCCACTTGGGCGGCGACTTCGGCAATCTTGCCGTCTTTCAGGGCCAGGTCGGTCTTGATTTGCACGGCGCCGGCGAACATGGCCTCGAAGCTGAAACCAAAGTGCCACAGCACCGACAAGGACATGAAGGTGGCGCCCCCAAGCAACAGGCAGGCCTTGATGATCTGCACCCAGGTGGTGGCGGTCATGCCGCCAAACAGCACATACACCATCATGAGCGCGCCCACAATGATCACCGCCATGTAGTATTCCAGGCCAAACAGCAGCTTGATCAGCTGGCCGGCACCCACCATCTGGGCAATCAGATAGAAGGCCACCACCACCAGCGTGCCCGACGCCGCAAAAATGCGGACCGGTTTTTGCTCGAAGCGGAACGCAGCCACGTCGGCAAAAGTGAACTTGCCCAGGTTGCGCAGGCGCTCGGCCATCAGGAAGGTGATGACGGGCCAGCCCACCAGGAAGCCGATCGAGTAGATCAGACCGTCAAAACCGCTGGCCATCACGGCGGCGGAAATACCCAGGAACGACGCAGCCGACATGTAGTCGCCGGCAATCGCCAGGCCGTTCTGGAAGCCGGTGATGCCGCCGCCAGCCGTGTAAAAGTCAGCAGCCGACTTGGTCTTGGCGGCCGCCCATTTGGTGATGAACAGTGTGAACACCACAAAGGCCGCGAACATGCCGATGGCCGTCCAGTTGGTGGGTTGCTTGACAGCCTGACCCAGGTCAGCGCCGGCAGCCAGGGCGCCGGTGGAAACAGCGAGCAGCGAGATCAGCGCGAGAAGGCGCTTGTTTGTATTTGTAAGTGTCATTTCAAAACCGCTTTCGTGATGGCCGCCGTCAGGTCGTCGTACTCTTTGTTGGCGCGCCGGACATAAATGGTGGTGATGATGACGGTGAACACAATCACGCCGAAACCAATGGGGACACCAATGGTCATGACGCCTGCGCCCAGTTTTTGCGCGAGGAACTCCTTGTTGAACGCCACGAGCATGATGAAACCGTAGTAAACGATCATCATGGCCCAGGTCAGTGTCCAGCCAAAGCTGCTGCGCTTGCGCTTGAGCTCCTGGTATTGGGGGTTGCTGACCACCCGCTGTATCAAATCATCTTGCATGAACTGTGTCTCCTCATTGGTTGTGACAGCGACGAGGCTAAGTGCAAGTACTTACCACCTACTTACCTCGCGCTTACCCGGTGCTTACCATGGCCTGTTGATCGGCGGGTCAACGCCCCGTTCTCCTCTGAAGCAAGCCAGTCACGACAGGATGAAAGTATTCGGTAAGTGTTTACCCTTGTTTCGTGCGCAGCGGGTCAGGTTTATCAGAAAACTGTAAGGAAGCGCCTTAATAGTCCGCCCTGCAACAGCGTGGGAACACACCGCGCACTGTAAATTGGCGGCTAATTCAGCTGCTTTGTCTGATTAAAACTTAGGAGATTTCATGAAGGAAGACTTAGGCAGTCAAGCCTACTGGAAAGAAACCCTGAAGCTGTTGAGGAACGTGTTGATCCTCTGGTTTCTGGTGTCTTTCGGGGCTGGCATTTTGTTCGTTGACTTTTTCAACCAGTTCCACCTTGGTGGTTATCCGCTGGGATTCTGGTTTGCCCATCAGGGCGCCATGTATTTCTTTGTGATACAGATTTTTTACTATGCCTGGCGCATGAACAACCTGGACATCAAGTTCGATGTCCATGAAGACTGAGGACTGACACATGGATCTTCAAACCACAATCTACCTCATGGTGGGCTTGAGCTTTGCGCTCTACATCGGTATTGCCATTTGGGCCCGCGCCGGTTCCACCAGTGAGTTTTACTCGGCGGGCGGCTCGGTGCACCCGGTGCTCAACGGCATGGCCACAGGTGCCGACTGGATGAGTGCGGCGTCCTTCATTTCCATGGCCGGCCTGATTGCCAACATGGGTTACGGCGGCGCGCTGTTTCTGATGGGCTGGACCGGCGGCTACGTGCTGCTGGCCATGTTGCTGGCGCCCTACCTGCGCAAGTTCGGCAAATTTACCGTGCCGCAGTTCATTGGTGACCGCTTTTATTCCAAGGGGGCCAGCCTGATCGCCGTGATCTGCCTGCTGACCGCGTCACTCACCTACATCATCGGTCAGATGACAGGTGTGGGCGTGGCGTTCTCGCGCTTTCTGGGCGTGTCGAGCGAAGTCGGTATCTACGTCGGTATGGGCATCGTGTTTTTGTACGCGGTGTTCGGCGGCATGAAGGGCATCACCTACACCCAGGTGGCGCAGTACATCGTGCTGATCCTGGCCTACACCATTCCCGCGATCTTTATCTCGTTGCAACTCACCGGCAATTTCCTGCCGCAGTTGGGCCTGGGTGGCACCCTGACCGGTACCGACATGTCCTTGCTGGCCAAGCTGGACGGCGTTGTGACGGATCTGGGTTTTGGCAAATACACCACCACCACGGCCGGTAGCACGCTCAACATGTTCGTGTACACCATGTCGCTCATGATCGGTACTGCGGGCTTGCCTCACGTCATCATGCGATTCTTCACGGTGCCTACCGTCAAGGACGCACGTTCCAGCGCGGGTTGGGCTCTGGTGTTTATTGCCATTCTGTACACCACGGCACCTGCGGTGGCGGCCATGGCCAAGTTGAACCTGCATTCCACCGTGAATACTGCTGTGGTCAAGGGGGGTGACTTGTATGCCCCGGAAGCCAGCATTCAGGCCGAATCCCGTCCTGACTGGATGAAGCGCTGGGAAAAGACCGGTTTGCTGAAGTTTGAAGACAAGAACGGCGATGGCCGCATCCAGTACTACAACGACGCTACCAAGAACGAAGCTGCCAAAGCCAAGGCTGCTGCTGCCGGCTGGAAGGGCAATGAGCTGACAGTGAACGCCGACATCATTGTGTTGGCCAACCCTGAAATCGCCTTGTTGCCCAACTGGGTGATCGGTTTGGTCGCTGCCGGCGGTCTGGCTGCGGCCTTGTCGACTGCTGCCGGTTTGTTGATGGCCATTTCGGCTGCGGTGTCGCACGACCTGATCAAGAACATTTTTGTTCCTGATATTTCCGAGAAGGGTGAACTGCTGGCGGGCAAGATTGCCATGGCGGTGGCCATTGTGATCTCGGGTTGGCTGGGTCTGAACCCGCCAGGCTTTGCCGCCGGTACCGTGGCGCTGGCCTTCGGTATTGCGGCGTCTTCGCTGTTCCCTGCGATCATGATGGGTATCTTCAGCAAGAAGATGAACAAGGAAGGCGCCATGGCCGGTATGCTGGCGGGCCTGTTCGTGACGCTGTTCTATGTGTTTGCGCACAAGGGCATCTTCTTCATCAAGGGCACCGACTTCCTGCCCCTGATCGGCGGCGCCAACCCCTTCTTCGGCATCACGCCTGAAGCTTTCGGGGCCATCGGTGCGCTGGTGAACTTTG
>NZ_JAQTWL010000055.1 GCF_028689295.1 Rhodoferax sp. | reverse complement strand
TTGATTTGTCCCAGAATTCAAAAGACTTGCCGGGCCCGTGCTTCAGATTGATCAGCACCACCCCATTTTGGTAAAACATGGGGCTTTTGCCAACGCGGGCCTCCAGCTGATTTGTGCTCGACGCATCAATGCCCATCACCCAGATCGGTGTCGGATTCATCAATGCCATCAAACTTAAAACTGACTCCGTGATGTAAAGACCGGCCGCAGACGGCAAGGAAAAAACAAGGCGGATCTCGTCCGTTTCATTGATTTGGGTTTCAGCCAATTCATTGATCAGATTCAGCCAGTCGTCTTCTGATTTGATGGGGCGTTGCAGGCCAATGATTTTGATGTTGTTGACAGCCTCATTTTTGTACCCGTTGTCACACACGACATCCGGGTTCATGGGATCCGCATCAATGACGATCAATCTGTCAATCTTCGGCATGCCCGACACTTCATGGTTGATAAAGCTGTCTATCAGGCAACGGGATACGAAGCTTTTGCCCACGCCGCCTTTGTCACCGTCCACAAAATACGATTTGATCATGACCATCCTTTGGGTTGTTTAAATTCATGTAAGAAGCTATTGGCTTGATTTCCACTTGACGATGGCTTCGTCATACTGGAGTAGTGCGCGTTCGTACATGCCTCTTATCCTGTTTTCTGCGGCAATGATTTCGAACATGCCGTCGGGAAGTTTTCCGTTGGCCGGCATGGTTTTGGACACTGTCAAGTAGTCATCGATATTCATCTTGGTAACGTCCAACAATTCGCCTTTCACCTCGATGAATTTGAGCCTGGTGATTTCGTCTGGAAATGTGGTTTGACCTGCATAATTTCGGTGGGTTGCGCCATTTTTTCTGACTGTCCGATCCGTGCCCATGGCCACCAACTTTTCCTGTTCTGCAGAGCTGCAAGTCAGACCGATTGCGATGGGCGCAGAGTTGGCCTCATAAGTCAGTGCAATGGAGGGCGCAGCACCTGCAGTGTTGACCGGTGCATGCGGTTGACTTTGAAGGCCTGAGATTGATGGGGCCAGGGCTGATTCGCTGGGGGCTCTTGGTTTTCTGCCCCTTTTTAACGGCTTCAGCCCGCGTTCTTCCCGAACAATGCCAAGGTGGCGAACAAGGTGCCCCTTGGTGATCTTTATGTCATGTTTTTGAAGCGCAGATGCGATTCTCTCCAGCGACATGCCCTGACCCAAAAATTCTTCAATGACCTCGAAGGCCGACCGCACGATCAGAGCGGGGTCATCCTTTTGGGCAAGTACAATTTCTTCACGAAGAATTGAGTCGATTTCTGAGCTGATGCTTGGCATGATCCCTATACCGACAGGGTGCAAGTGACGGCGTGACAGGCGGCACGACAGGCGGCACAATCTACATGACAGGCGCGCTGACAGGCGAATCAATTCACCAGCAATGTGGGAGTAGCCGAGATTGAAGTGTGCAGGGTGGGGGATATCTGGTCAGTTGGCCGAATGAGTTCACTGGCCATTTCCAGCTGTCGGTCTCGAACGGCAGGTATGGAGCACGCCAAATTCAACACAACGAGATGCCGGATACCCGACTGCGATAGGCGAACGCAACTGGGGCCTATACGTAAGGCCCAAAGCGGGTGCTCACGCCAGAGCCGAGCGGACATTCAATTTCACACAAGACGGCAATAAACTGACCTTCGGCTCGGTGAGGCGGTTCCGCCGACTGTCCGGCTTCAGTGCAGCGATACCAGTCATGGGTCTTTAGGCAGTGGATGGAGCCAGCGATTTCTCCTGGCCCCATGCTCTGTGAGTGCTGACTGGCCGACTACTTTTTGTGCTTCGTTGGATCAACTAGCTTGTAGCCTTGACCGGCCTTCGGCGTGGGTGGCAAAGGATTGCCCTTTGTACCGGTCACCTCAGTTCGGGTTGTGGTATTTTGATACTGACCAGACCGTGGTGCTGGTGTTCCAGGAGTAAGTTTCTTAGTGGCCATGAGGGCCTCCATATTGAGTTGAAAATTGCATTGAACCCGCCGCCATTTGCGACGGGTTCTGCCTTGACTAACCTCTGGTTATCGCGGCAACGAGCGCAGGTGGGTGATTACATGCTCTTGCTTTCCTTTGCGAAAGCGCACATAACTGCACACACGAACGACCCGAGGACGTTGGAAAAATGACAACATAGTCACCTCCTAAGTACGGGTTTACGCTGCAATAGTGTTCCGCATGGCCCAAGCGTGTTATTCTTTGACCTCTCATCCCCATGAGATTTGCGGCGGCAGAGGGGTGCAACAACTTCCATGCCGTCCTGAAAAGCCCTTTGGCGCGTCAACGCCTTAGGGCTTTTTTCTTATCTCCCCTTTTTTCGTTAGATCGTCAAGGCGGAATCCCGCCGCAGCAGGCGACACGCCAAAGTGTTCCGCAATCGCATCCACCGAATACAGGTTGAACTTTGTGATTTCTGTAAGAGGCATGATGAATTCAGCCGCAAAACAGTTGGCTTGCCATTCGCTCCCACAGTAAATTGGAATTGTTGAACCGCTTTGGCGATTTAAGGTACGGCGGTGTGCGAGTACGGCATGTCCTAGTTCATGACCGAAAGTGAAGCGTGATCTGTTCCCGCCTTTTTCCATTTCCGCGTGCACCGTATCGCGGATGTAGAGTGTGCGGTCTTCCGGCACATAGCAAGCCTCCACTTCACGGGGAACAGGTTCACTTTTTTGGTCGAACACGTCGTAGTGAATTCCATATTGGGACAATTTGTCGAGCAGGCGCGGTATGTTGATGCGCCCGTCCGGCAATTCCAGAATACGCCTGGCATGAACTGCCGCCGCCCTAATGCGCGCGCGCGAAAGCGGCGCAACTGGAAATCCCTCATGAAGTGGCTGACTCATTTTTAAGTCCTTTTCACGGCCAGAAGTTGGCTAAATTTTTCAAGTTCACACTCGTCAAGGTTGACACGCGCAAAACCAGCAACGAGCATTTGCTGAGCCGGTGAAAGCCCATCAATTGACACGTTTTTGTTGGCTACGTCAGCGAGTTCCGCAAGCCTGACGCTCGCTCCCTGTTGCTGGAAGTAGCTCTCTATCTTCTTAACCCAGTCGGGTGATATCTTTTTTCGCCCCATCTCCATTGCACTGAGGAAGCTAGGGGTTGTTTGCAGTGCAGTTGCCATCGACGAGAGCGTTACATTGTTCGCGTCGAGTCGCGCTTTGCGAATCGCCTTTCCGAACTCAGTGATAGCCATGTCATTTCTCCTTGTTCAATTTAAAAAAGCTTGAAACACAAGTTTTTGGTTCAGCCATCGATGTTTGCGGTTTCGCTTTTGTTCATCGACGGTTTAGATGTTAACCTATTTGGTTCAAATGTAGCAAATTATTTTCAGCTTCGTTGAATTTTGCTATGTGAAATATGAGTCATGGGATCCAATCCCATCTCATCGCACCCCAAACGTGACCATATATTTAACCCGTCCCTTGGTCGGCAACTTCCGAGTGCGGTCCCTTTCTTCAGGATGCCCGGAGCGACATTAAGAAGCTTATTCACTTTGGGTCGAGCAGCCTAGGCTGGGTAAGCTGCGAGTGCTTTGGTCCGTCTAGTAGCTTGCGGCGCAACAGACCATACCCGGCGTTGGGATTGACGTCGAATCGGGATGCTATGAACCAGCCCATCGTGGCCACGATCCATAAGATGCCCAAAGCGGGTGCTCCCGCCAGAGCCGAACGGATATTCAATTTCACACAAGACAAAAGAAACTGACCTTCGGCTTGGTGAGGCGGTTCCGTCGACTGTCCGGCTTCAGTGCAGCGGGAGCAGACATTTGCGTTTTGTTGTTGGGTGACTCTGATGATTTGCAAACCGCCATTGGTAATCCTGCAAGTCATGGCGCGACAGGTGATACGACAGGCTACACAACCTGTGTGACAGTCGTTCTGACAGGTGAACCAATTTGAAGCAGCCGACGACGATACCCGAATCGACAGGCAAACCAAAATCCAACGGCAGGCGCGCTGACAGGCGACTCAATTCACCAGCAGCGCGGGAATAGCAGAGACTCACTGTGCAGGGTAAGGGCCTTGTGCCCACGTTTTGTGCTGCGCAAAAAACTTGGCAGCGGCCCCCTGCTCAGGGCGTTGCCCCGAGACCCCCTACAACGATTGAGTAAAGATTCCT
>NZ_JAQTWL010000031.1 GCF_028689295.1 Rhodoferax sp. | reverse complement strand
CGGGCTTGATCCAACGGAGGTAAAACACGCCTCCGACAATTCACCGATTACTCGCCGAATCCCGAACTCGTGCGGGAGGGATTGTCACGCCAGTGTTACCCGAAAACCGGGTTTTTTGAACCACGCCCAAAAAACCGCCTTTCTGCGGCGTGACGGTGCGACACGGATGTCAGCGCGAGCCCCCCACCAGCGCCTCACGTTGCGCCAGCCAGGACGCCGACAACTTGCCGCGTAGCAACTGGCTGATGCCCACCGCGCCTCAGGTCGATGCTTTCGATCAGATCGTGGGCTGTATATATCAGAATCGCATTGACCACGGCGTCCAGTTGCTCTGGAATAAGGACACGCCAGTCAAGGCAGCATCTGCGAGATGGTGCGGGCGCTGTGGAGCAAGGCCGGCAGCAGGATGTCTTGTGCCGTTCTGACATTGGTTCGGTTGGCTTGCCCGCTGATGTTGATTGCGGCGATCGTCCTCCCTGCGTGATTAGTGATGGGCGCGGCCAATGAAATCAGGCCTTCTTCCAGTTCCTGATTCACCAAGGACCAGCCCTGCTTTCGCACCTGGCGGATCTCGGCCAGCAAGGCGTCGAGTCGGGTTACCGTGTGCCGGGTCAATGGTCGCGGATTGGACGCTTCCAGGCGTTTCACAAGTTCATCGTCTGGCAAATCTGCCAACAAGACGCGACCCAAGGACGTGCAATAAGCTGGCAGACGTGAGCCAACGCCCAGGGTGTTGCGCATGATCTTGTGCGTCGGAACGCGCAGCACATACACAATGTCGATGCCGTCCAGCACAGCTGCCGAGCACGACTCCTTGACTTGTTCAACAAGTTCTTCCATCACTGGCTCGGCCAGGTTCCAGATCGGCATCGAGGACAGGTAGGCAAAGCCAAGATCAAGAATGCGCGGAGTCAGGCGAAACAGCCTGCCATCAATTTCCACATAGCCGAGGTTTTGCAGGGTCAGCAGGATGCGGCGTGCACCGGCGCGGGTCAGTCCGCTGCGGGCAGCCACCTCGGTCAAGGTTTGCCGCGGCGCTTGCGCACTGAACGAACGTATGACTTCCAGTCCGCGTGCGAAGGACTGTACGTAACTGTCGCCTGGTTGGGGCTGGGGCTGGCTGGCTGGGTTAAGCATGGTGTTAGCAAAATGGTATAGTATACATTATACGAACTATTGTTCTTTATGCGAACATTTCGACGGACCGATTGCCAGTTTTTGGGAATCAGAAAAAATATTTGAGGAGACGATAAATGATCAACAAAATAGCGGCCTCGGTGGCTGACGCGCTGGTCAACATCCAGAACGGTGCCACCGTGATGATCGGAGGTTTCGGCACCGCCGGCATACCCACCGAACTCATCGATGGCCTTATCGCGCAGGGCGCCAAAGACCTCACTGTGGTGAACAACAACGCCGGCAATGGTGACACCGGACTAGCTGCATTGCTCAAGGCCGGGCGAGTACGTAAGATCATCTGCAGTTTTCCGCGTCAGACCGACAGTCAAGTGTTCGACGGGCTTTATCGCAGTGGAAAACTTGAGTTGGAGCTGGTGCCTCAGGGCAATCTGGCCGAACGCATCCGAGCGGCTGGCGCGGGCATCGGCGCGTTCTTCACACCCACTGGTTTTGGCACCGAGTTGGCCACGGGCAAGGAATGCCGCGAAATTAATGGCAGGAATTACGTGCTGGAACACCCCATTTATGGCGATGTCGCGTTGATCAAGGCCGAGCGTGGTGACCGCTGGGGCAACCTGATGTACCGCATGGCCGCGCGCAATTTCGGTCCGGTCATGGCCACCGCCTGCAAAAAAACGGTAGCCACCGTTCACGAGATTTCGGAACTGGGTGAGATCAACCCCGAGCACATCGTCACGCCCGGCATCTTTGTCCACCAGATCGTCAAGATCGAGCGGCAGGCGACACAGGCCGGTGGTTTCAGGAAGGATGCATGACATGACTTATCAGAAACGAACCAAAGACCAGCTGGCGGCGCGTGTGGCGCAGGACATTTACGAGGGCGCGGTTGTCAACCTCGGCATCGGCATGCCCACGCTGGTGGCCAATCACATCCCGGCCAGCCGCGAGGTGCTGCTGCACAGTGAGAACGGCATCTTGGGGCTAGGCCCGGCGCCGGCCGCTGGCCAAGAAGACTATGACCTGATCAACGCCGGCAAACAGCCGGTGACGCTGCTCAAGGGTGGCTCCTTCTTCCACCACGCCGACAGCTTTGCCATGATGCGCGGCGGCCATCTGGACATTTGCGTGCTGGGTGCCTTCCAAGTCTCAGCGATGGGCGACCTGGCCAACTGGCACACGGGCGAAAAAGATGCGATTCCCGCCGTCGGCGGTGCAATGGATCTGGCGGTCGGTGCCAAGCAAACCTGGGTGATGATGGACCTGCTCACCAAAAAGGGAGAGAGCAAGGTTGTTCCGCGCTGTACTTATCCCCTCACCGGAATTGGTTGTGTTAAACGCATTTACTCTGACTTGGCGACGCTGGAGTGCACGCCGCACGGGTTGAAACTAATTGACAAAGTGGACGGACTGGCACACTCCGAGCTGGAAAAGCTGGTGGGCCTGCCAATCCGAAACTGAACTAACTGAAAAATAAGAGAAGGACTAAATCATGAACCAGGCTTTCATTTGCGATGCGATTCGCACCCCTTTCGGCCGCTACGGCGGCGCCTTGAGCAGCGTGCGAACCGACGACCTCGGCGCCATCCCGCTCAGGGCTCTGATGGCACGCAACCCCAGCGTGGACTGGCAAGCCGTTACCGATGTCATTTTTGGCTGTGCCAACCAGGCCGGTGAAGACAACCGCAACGTCGCCCACATGGCATCCCTGCTGGCCGGTCTGCCGTTTCAGGTGCCCGGTGCCACGATCAACCGCCTGTGTGGCTCAGGTCTGGATGCGGTGGGCACCGCAGCCCGTGCCATCAAGGCCGGTGAAGCCACACTGATGATCGCCGGTGGGGTCGAAAGCATGAGCCGCGCGCCTTTCGTCATGCCCAAAGCCGAAAGTGCCTTCAGCCGCGCCCCGGTAGTTTATGACTCCACCATTGGCTGGCGCTTCGTCAACAGACTCATGAAAGCCCAGTACGGCATCGATTCCATGCCGGAAACCGCGGAGAACGTGGCCACTGAATTCAAGATCGAGCGTGAAGCACAAGACCGAATGGCGCTGGCCAGTCAAATGAAAGCTGTCGCGGCCCAAAAGGCTGGCCACCTAGCGCGTGAAATCACGGCCGTCACGATCCCTCAGAAAAAGGGCGACGCGCTCATCGTGGACAAGGACGAGCATCCGCGTGAAACCAGCCTGGAGGTGCTGGCCAAACTCAAACCGATCGTGCGCCCGGACGGTACCGTCACCGCCGGCAACGCCAGTGGCGTCAACGATGGTGCCTGCGCGCTGCTGCTAGCTGACGAGACCACCGCTGCCAAAAACGGCCTGACCCCCAGAGCCCGAGTTGTTGGCATGGCCAGCGCTGGCGTGGCGCCGCGCATCATGGGTATCGGCCCGGCGCCGGCCACACAGAAGGTGCTGGCCCTGACCGGCCTGACGCTCGATCAACTGGACGTGATTGAGCTCAACGAAGCCTTTGCCGCCCAAGGGTTGGCGGTGCTTCGTTTGCTGGGTCTCAAAGACGATGACGAGCGCGTTAACGCGTGGGGCGGCGCCATTGCGCTGGGGCATCCACTCGGTGCATCCGGCGCGCGGCTGGCCACGACGGCCATCAACCGCCTGCACGCCACCGGCGGCCGCTATGCCTTGTGCACCATGTGCATCGGCGTGGGGCAGGGCATCGCCGTCATTCTGGAACGGGTGTGAAGATGAGCAAGCAAGAAGTTACTTTGGTTACTGGCGCCAGTGCCGGCATCGGCCGGGCGATCGCTGAAGCCCTGCTGGTCGCGGGCCGGCAGGTGGTGAATATCGATTACGCAGCCCCTGCCTGGTCGCACCCGAAACTGGTGTCATTCCAGACCGATTTGACGCGCGAAGACCAGACCCGCGCGCTGGCGCAGCAGGTCACTGCGCAGTACGACGTGACGGCATTGGTCAACAACGCCGGCGCCACCCGTCCCGGTAGCATCGACACGGCCACGGTGGCCGACCTCGACTATGTGGTGGCCCTGCATTTCCGGGCCAACCTGCTGCTCACGCAGGCGGCTTTGCCGGCGCTGCGTGCTTGTGGTCGTGGCCGCATTGTCAACATCGCTTCGCGTGCGGCACTGGGCAAGCAAGAGCGGGTGGTTTATTCGGCCACCAAGGCCGGCCTGATCGGCATGACGCGCACGCTGGCGATGGAACTGGGGTGCCACGGTATCACGGTAAATGCCGTGGCACCCGGGCCGATCGCCACCGAGCTGTTCCGTAACAGCAACCCGGACGGTGCGCCGCAAACACAGCGGATCCTTGACAGCATCGCGGTCAAGCGCATTGGCACGCCGGAAGACGTGGCGCGTGCCGCGCTGTTTTTCCTGTCACCGGACAACGGTTTTGTCACGGGGCAGGTCCTCTATGTCTGTGGCGGCACCACGCTGGGTGTCGCACCGATTTGATTTTTCTGCCCGTTGGGGCTTTTTTGCCCTTTGGGGCTTTTTTAAGGACGACACCATGTCTCAAATAACCAGTCTCCACAGTGCATCTCGTCGACGGTTCAGCCTCGGCACGCTGGCTGCCGCCGCAGCGCTCGGCTCAACTCTACTGGCCACCGGGCCCGTCTCCGCCCAGGTGTCATTCCCGAACAAGCCCATCACCATCATCGTTCCCTTTTCACCCGGTGGCACAACCGACATTCTGGCGCGCATCGTTGGTCAGGCACTGAACGCTGAACTCGGTCAGTCAGTGATTATCGATAACCGTGCCGGAGCAGGCGGCAACATCGGTGGCCAACTGGCAGCCAGGGCTCCGGCCGACGGCTACACTTTATTCATGGGCACGGTCGGCACGCACGCCATCAACGCCAGTCTGTATAAGAAAATGCCGTTCGACCCGATCAAGGATTTCGCGCCACTGACCCGCGTGGCGAATGTGCCCAATCTTTTGGTAACCAACCCGACTAAACCGTACAAGAATGTGGCCGAGCTGATCGCTTATGCCAAGGCCAATCCGGGTAAGGTCAACTTCGGTTCAGCGGGTAACGGCTCCTCCATCCATCTGTCGGGCGAGTTGTTCAAAACCATGGCCAATGTGGAAATAACACATGTTCCCTACAAGGGCAGCGCGCCAGCCGTGACCGACTTACTGGGCGGTCAAATCGACATCATGTTCGACAACCTGCCATCCTCCATTCAGCATGTGCGCTCGGGAAAGCTGCGTCCCCTCGCAGTGACTACGGCCAAACGCTCGCCCGAACTGCCTAACGTACCCACCATCGCGGAGGCCGGTCTGCCTGGTTATGAAGCCACGTCGTGGTTCGGCCTCTTCGCGCCCGCCGGCACCCCCCCGGCAGTGATAAGCAAGCTCAATACCGCAATTGTCAAGGTGCTCGGCCAGGCCGCCACCAGGAAGAGAATCGACGAGCAGGGCGCCGAGGTTTACAGTGAAACGCCCGAGCAGTTCGCCGCTTTTATCCAGAAGGAAGTCGTCAAGTGGGGCAAGGTGGTGCGTGACTCCGGCGCCAGTCTGGACTGAGACCGCTGACGGGCTGAGGCTGTCGAGTGTGGTTGAGGTTGAGGTTGAGGTTGAGGTTGAATTCGCCAGTGCGTCAGTTCCCAATTTCGCCACACAAGTCCGGGGCCCACAAACTCGCGGTGCTTCTTATTCCATTTCTACTTC
This sequence comes from Rhodoferax sp., assembly GCF_028689295.1. GTDB lineage: Bacteria > Pseudomonadota > Gammaproteobacteria > Burkholderiales > Burkholderiaceae_C > Rhodoferax. The sequence continues at coordinate 12,178 of NZ_JAQTWL010000031.1, read as the reverse complement.
ATTAGTGCAATAAAGTTTTGATCACCAGGTCAGCGACGCCACTCCTTTTCGGCCAGAGCCCGTTATTGTGACAATGCCGGATTGTCGGATATCTTTACTGCGACACAAGCGCTCTGTTCATGACCGACGCGTCCTCTTGTGGTCCACTATGCCGATTGCTTCGAGGACGTCATTGTGAGACAGGAATTTCCGGCTCAAACCGCGAACGCTGACGCGTTGAATGTGTCGCAGCCGGCGCTGCGTCTCCCATCGACCGTGCGTCGGCGCACACTCTGGGGCGCGCTGGTATTGCTGGTGGCGGCCTTGCTTGCCATGCTGATCTGGCTGGCTGGCATCTATGAGACGAGCCAGGTGCAGGCCCGCGTCGAGCGCGATGCGGCCGAGGCCGTGGGTGACATCCGGGCCGCCTTCACGCGCAACGTACAGGGTTTGCAGGTCCTTCAATACGCTGACCCGACGCCCAACTCCTGGGTGATTGATGCGGGCAGTTTCCTGAGTGAACACCGCGAAATCCTGCGCCTCGAATGGCGTGACAGCGCGCTGCGATTGCAGGCGCATGTGGACACCCCATTTCGCGCGCCCGCGTTTGATCGTCAGGGGCGCAGCGAAGTCCAGTCGGAGGTCGCCGTGGCCTGCGCCAACGCCCGCCGCTTCAGCGGACCGGCCTATGCCAGCAGCTATTTCGTGCCCATGGCCGATGGCCTGGGCCAGGAAGTCATGGAGTTCTGCCTGCCTTTGCAAAACGGCTCTAAGTTGACGGGTTATCTGATCGCCTCCTACGCCTTGCGTGACGTGCTTGAGCGTTCGCTGACGCGTCCGGTGACGCGAAACTATCAAATATCCTTCACGGAGGGCGACGGTACCCGGCTCGCCGTATTTGGCTCGAGCCGGCGCGGCAGCCGCATCTTCACGGCGCGCCAGTTGATGGATTTGCCGGGAACGACGCTGGTGCTGCGCATGGACAGCTGGCGCGCTGCCCCGGACCTGTTTCCCAACGTGCTGACGGCGCTGGTGACCTTGGTGTCGATTGCCCTGGTCTCTGTGCTGGGCTTGCTGGGCGAGGATATGCGTCGGCGCTTCAAGGCGGAGCACGATCTGGCCGACGTGCTGGCGTTTCGCAAGGCAATGGAGGACTCGCTGGTGACGGGTTTGCGCGCACGCGATCTGCAGGGTCGCACCACTTATGTCAATCCGGCCTTCTGCCAAATGGTTGGATTTTCGACTGAGGAGTTGCTGGAACACAGTGCATCGGCTCCATACTGGCCGCCGGAATTTGGTGAGGAATACCGCCATCGCGAGCTTGTCCGCCACGCAGGCAACGTGCCGCCGCGTGAAGGCTACGAGTCGGTCTTCATGCGCAAGGATGGTTCACGCTTTCCGGTCCTAATCTTCGAGGCACCGTTGATCAATGCGCAGGGTGTCCAGACCGGATGGATGAGCGCACTACTCGATGTCAGCGAGCAGCGGCGCCTGGAGGAGTTGTCACGCGCCGGGCTGGAACGCCTGCAGGCCACCGCGCGCCTGGCGACCGTGGGGGAGATGGCTTCCCTGCTGAGTCACGAGCTGAATCAACCCCTGGCCGTCATTTCCGGTTATGCCGCCGGCTCGCTTAATCTGCTGCGCGCGGATCCGCAGGGGGCCGGAGAAATCGGGACCGAGCTGAGCCTGGCCGTACAGCGCATTGCCGAGCAGGCGGAGCGCGCCGGCAAAGTCATCAAGAGCGTGCATGACTTTGTGCGGCGCCGCGATCATGTGCGTGAAGTGGTGGCGCCGCAGGCTTTGCTCGATGACATCCTGCCGCTGGTTCACCTGCAGGCGCGCCAGTTGTCGGTGCGAGTGCAGACCGAGGTGGAACCGGGAACGCCGTTCGCGCTGTGCGACCGGACCATGGTGGAGCAGGTCTTGCTGAACCTGGCGCGCAACGGGATGCAGGCCATGGACACGCCTCAAATCATGGAGCGCAGCCTGCTGATCCGCGTGCGCGGGCTCAAAGCCAATGGCACCAGCAAGAGGTGGGTTGAATTCTCGGTGGCCGACCTTGGCGCGGGCATCGCGCCCGAAGTGCAGCAGCAGTTGTTCAAGCCATTCTTCACCACCAAGGCCGAGGGCATGGGTCTGGGCCTGAGCCTTTGCCGCACGGTTGTGGAGCAACACGGCGACGCGCTGGAGTTCTCGGCCAATCTGCCGCACGGCACCGTTTTCACTTTCACTTTGCCGGCAGCCGACGTGGCATAACATCGCACCATGGAACCCGTGATCGATGCCCGTATCTTTATCGTGGACGATGATGCGAGCGTGCGCGAAGCGTTGGCATGGCTGTTGCGCTCACGGCGGTTGTACAGCGAAGTTTTCGACAGCGCCGAAGCGTTTCAACAGCAGTTCGAAGGCGCGCAGGGGCCGGCACCGGACCAAGCCTGCTGCCTGTTGCTCGATGTGCGCATGCCGGGCATGAGCGGGCTGGCGCTGTTTAACTGGCTGATTGAGCGCCAGTTGCACCAGGCCATCCCGGTCATATTTCTGACCGGTCACGGCGACGTGCCAACGGCGGTGGATGCGGTCAAACGTGGCGCTTTCGATTTCTGCGAAAAGCCGTTTTCCGGCAATGCATTGGTGGACCGCGTGGAGCAGGCGCTGGCGCAATCAGCGTTATTGCTACAGGCGCGTCGCCAGGCGGCCCGGGTGCGTGCGCTCCAGGCCGATATGACCGAGCGCGAACGCGACGTGATGCGCCTGGTGGTGGACGGCCTGCCAAACAAACTGATTGCCGACCGGCTCGACGTCAGTATCCGGACCGTCGAGGTGCATCGCTCACGGGTCTTCGACAAAATGAAAGTCAAGTCAGCAGTCGAACTTGCCAATCTGCTGCGCGGTGGACCGGAATGAACCCTCTGCTACGTTGCTATCGAAATAGTGGAATCATGTGCGGCAAATCGCAACATTTCTTACATAAATGCTGGGGAACGGTTTCTTGAGAGAAGAATCGTTTCCGCATATTGCCGCCAGCGACCCGCTGCTGCGAAAATAGCGCCATGAACTTCCAGAGAATATTCATTCCTGCCGCAGGCGTTGCGGCGGTCGTGTTAGCTTACCGGTCTTACGGCTGGGCTGGCATGGCTGCGGCTACCGCAGGTTTGGTGATGTGGATGCTGCTGCACTTCAGCCTCATGATGCAAATACTCAAGCGCGCCGCCAACCGGCCGATCGGGCATGTCGACAGCGCCGTTATGCTCAACACAAAACTTAAACCGGGCATGACGCTGCTACATGTGGTGGCCATGACGCAGGCGATAGGCGAGCTCCAGTCGAAGAAGAACACTCAACCCGAAGTATTTCGCTGGACCGACAGCTCGCAGTCGCAGGTGACCTGCACTTTTGCGGATGGCAAACTGGTGCGCCACGAATTATGGCGGCCGTCACCTTGACCCGCTCCGGTACTAAAGAATATCTGGCCATTTTCTGGTTGCGGTAGGGACGGAGGTTGGTTTTGTCGCAACAGTGGTGTTCGGCCGAAAGAAGTTGCGTCGGGCGTTAATGGAATGGACGCCAGAGTTGAAGCGCGGACTAGGTGTTTCCCCTTGCGTAGTTTCCACAAGCAAGGCACCTCTATGGTTCCCTAGAATTAGCACATGATCCGCAAAGGCCAGCTCATCATGGAAGGCTGCAACGAGATGTCTTTTGGCGACCAATTTTATGCGCTGGCAGGGAAAATCCGTCAATCCTGCGGGTCTGACATTTGCCACTACCAATATCACTTGCATCAGTGGCTAACGCAGCACAACCAATTTTTTTAGAGGAGACAGACAATGAATATAAAGAGTCAAAAAGACTTTTACTCAGGCCTCATGTTCATGGGAGTCGGTATCGCCTTCGCGTGGGGCGCAACCACCTACAACATCGGTTCGGGTGACCGCATGGGACCTGGCTATTTCCCGCTGATGCTGGGCATCCTGATGGCCCTTGTCGGGGCGGTGATCACTTTTAAGGCGCTGGTGATCGAAACGCCGGACGGCGACAAGATCGGCAAGTGGGCCTGGCGGCCGCTATTCTACATCATTGCCGCCAATGTCGTGTTCGGCCTTTTGCTGGCCGGTCTGCGCAGTATCAATCTGCCCGCCTTCGGCTTGATTGTTGCAATTTACGCATTGACTTTTATTGCCAGCATGGCCCAGGCCGACTGGAAGTTCAAGACGACCCTCATCCTGGCAACCGTTTTGGCGATTGGCAGTTATCTGGTTTTCGTGCTGGCGCTGAAGTTGCAGTTCCCGGTATGGCCTGAGTTCATTACCGGCTAAGGAAAACAAAATGGATTTGATTGCAAATTTATACTTGGGTTTTGGTGTGGCATTCACGCCCATCAACCTTTTATACGCGTTGGTTGGGTGTCTGCTGGGCACGCTGATCGGCGTGCTGCCCGGCATTGGCCCGGCGGCCACCATTGCCATGCTGCTGCCCGCCACCTATGCGCTGCCTCCGGTGTCGGCGCTGATCATGCTGGCAGGCATTTACTACGGCTCCCAGTATGGCGGTTCCACCACTGCCATCTTGGTGAATCTTCCGGGTGAGGCCTCATCCGTGGTCACCTGCATTGACGGTCACCAGATGGCAAAAAAAGGACGAGCGGGGCCGGCGCTGGCCGCTGCCGGCCTGGGCTCGTTTTTTGCGGGTTGCGTGGGGACCGTGATGATCGCCGCCTTCGCCCCAGCGCTGACCGAACTGGCCTTTAAGTTTGGTCCGGCCGAATATTTTGCCCTGATGACGCTGGGCCTGATCGGCGCCGTGGTGCTGGCATCGGGCTCCCTGCTCAAGGCGGTCGGCATGATTCTGCTCGGTCTGCTGCTGGGCTTGGTGGGCACCGACGTGAACTCTGGCGTGGCGCGCTTCAGCTTTGACGTAGCCGAGTTGACCGACGGCATTGGCTTTGTGGCCATTGCGATGGGTATTTTCGGTTACGGTGAAATCATCAGCAACCTGGCACAGCGCGAGCTCCAGCGCGAAGTGATTGCCGTGAAGGTCCAGGGCTTGTACCCGACCAAGCAGGACTTCAAGGACATGACGCCTGCCGTCTTGCGCGGCACGGCGCTGGGCTGTGTGCTGGGCATCCTGCCGGGTGGTGGTGCCTTGCTGTCTGCCTTTGCGGCCTACACTATCGAGAAAAAAGTCAGAGGCCGGCCCGGCGAAGTGCCTTTCGGCCAGGGCAATATCCGCGGCGTCGCAGGTCCCGAGGCGGCCAACAATGCCGGGGCACAAGCTTCCTTCATTCCGCTGCTGACGCTGGGAATTCCATCCAACGTCGTGATGGCGCTGATGGTAGGCGCCATGACGATTCACAACATTCAGCCCGGCCCGCAGGTCATGACCAGCAACCCGGAACTCTTCTGGGGCCTGATTGCCTCGATGTGGATTGGCAATGCGATGCTGGTGATCATGAACCTGCCGCTGATTGGTGTCTGGATCAAGCTGCTGACCGTGCCCTACCGTCTCCTGTTCCCAGCGATTGTGCTGTTCTGCGCGATTGGTGTTTATTCGACCAACAACAACACCTGGGACATCTGGATCGTGGGCATTTTTGGCGTGATCGGCTACATTTTCCACAAGCTGGGAGCTGAACCAGCGCCCTTGCTGCTGGGACTTATTCTGGGGCCGATGATGGAAGAAAACCTGCGCCGGGCGCTGCTGCTGTCACGCGGTGACTGGAGCGTGTTTGTGACGCGTCCGCTGTCAGCCAGCTTGCTGGCAGTCTGTGTGCTGCTGCTGGTGATCGTGCTGCTGCCCTCGATCAAGAAGAAGCGCGAAGAAGCGTTTGTGGAGGATTGAGCACCTATGCCTGAGATAACTTCCTCCCTGTTCTGGGTCGCCGTCCTCCAGATCATTGCCATCGACATCATGCTCGGTGGCGACAACGCTGTCGTCATCGCCTTGGCGTGTCGGAAATTGCCACCCGAGCAGCGAGGGAGGGGCATTTTCTGGGGCGTCGTGGGTGCCATCATCTTGCGCGTCGTGATGATTTACTTCGCCCTGCAACTGCTGGCCGTGCCTTACCTGAAAATTGTCGGTGCGTTGCTTCTGTTTTGGATCGGCATTAAGCTTATGCTGCCGGAGCACGATGATGAACATGGCAACATCGACGGCGGCACCACCCTGATGGCGGCCATCAAGACCATCATCGTGGCCGACGCCGTCATGAGCCTGGACAACGTCATTGCGGTGGCGGGCGCCTCGCATGGTTCGATGGTGCTGGTGACGTTCGGCATTCTGGTGTCCATCCCCATCGTGGTCTGGGGCAGCAAGCTGGTCCTGACCCTGATGGACCGCTTCCCACTCGTGATCACGTTGGGCGCGGCATTGCTGGGTTGGATCGGGGGCGGCATGCTGCTGTCGGACCCGGCAACGCCCAGAATGTTATCTGCAACCGTGCCATATGCGAGTTATGTCTTTGCAGCGGCGGGTGCGGCCCTGGTGATAAGCGTGGGCAAATGGCTGTCGATCCGCCGAGGGCCACGCACCGCCATCGAAGTGTTAGCCCCAACCACTGACCATAACCTCTGAGGAGCACTGCAATGAACACTAACTGGCTGATCGCCATCGACGGATCGACACCGTCCCTCAACGCTGTTGACTATGTCATTGTTGAGGCCGCCAGCCGTGCGGCTAAGCCTCAAGTGTTCCTGATTAATGTCCAGGCAGCGCTGTCATCAAACATTACCCGCTTTATAGATGGAAAGACGCTGGAGGAGTTCCACCGCGAAGCGGGCGAGGCGGCTCTGGAAGTAGCCAAAGAAAAGCTTGCAGCAGCCGGTCTGCCTCATTCGGCCCACATCCTGATCGGAGAGGCGGCGCCCACCATCGTCGAGTTTGCGAAAGACAAGGGCTGCAGCCTGATCATCATGGGGGCGCATGGCTTTGGGAGCGTGACCGGACTTTTCATGGGATCGGTCACAAACAAGGTCATCCACCTCACCCGTCTTCCAGTCCTGCTGATTAAGTAGTGCTTGAATCAAAAATATTCAGCGGATTTTTTATTGAAGGTTTATAGGCCATGTATAAGCATCTTTTTGTGCCCATTGACGGATCTGAGCTTTCCCACCATGCCATGGATGGCAGTATTGAGCTCGCCCTGCAATTGGGTGCCCGCATTACCGGGTTTGTTGTCGAACCTGATGTTCCCATTACAGCGGCCACCTCGCTTACCAAGCCTTTGATGGACCGTATAAAGGACAACGAGTCAAAGAACGAGGCCCATGCGTCTGCATTGCTGGGGCAGTTTGAAAAGCGCGCCCGGGCTAAAGGGGTGGAATTCACAGCCCATCATGTGACCGCCTATATGGTGGACAAGGCGATCGTGGAGGAGGCAGAAAAATCAGGCTGCGACATGATTGTCATAGTGACGCACGGACGCAGCCGAGTAGGGAAATTGGTATTTGGCTCGCACACCAAGAACGTCATCATTGAAAGCAAGCTGCCTGTGCTTGTATTGCGCTGATGATCTTTGGTCCAATCCTCGAGTGACTGAAAATTGCACCAGCGTCAAGGAATGGACACTTCCATGGAGAGCGTCTCGGCAGTGAAGGCCGGCAGTAAGAGCTCGTTTGTGGGCAGCGACATCGCCAGGACCGGCAGACCCAAAAACTGACCACCGCCGAACCGAAGCAGCTGCCAGGTAACCAGAGATATCCCTTGTTGAAAAAAATACTCACCCCCACAGACGACTCTGACCTTGCTCGCCAAACCGCCCAGTGGACAGTCACCTATGCGAAGGAGTGCGGCGCACAGATCAGCGTGTTTTTTGTGATGCCGCAATGCGCCAGTGACGATGACGGTGATAGCGGATTGATCCATCCCATGCTGCCAGATAACTATGCGTCGACAGTGAAAAAGAGGGCAAGGCGTCACCTCGGCAAGATTGAAAGGAAATGCGCCGAGGCCGGTGTGGCCTGTAGCGCGATTGACGCCGCTATCGAACTCGCCTGCACCAGTGATGAGCCGCATGAGGCCATCATCAGGGAGGCGTCGGGATCAACTGCCCCTGAGTCGTCACATTGGTGGCCCGATTAGAGACGCAAGTCAAAGTAATCGCCATGAGCATCCTTGTCATTGCCGAACACGATAACGCATCGATCAAGGGCGCCACGCTCCATACAGTGATGGCTGCCGCTCAGATCGTTATGTTCACTGACGCTCAGGTGCACCTCGTGGTCATGGGCCATCAGGCCGAGCAGGCAGCCCAGGAGGGAGCCCACATCGCAGGTGTTGCCCAAGTGATCCATATCGATGGTGCTGAGTTCGCCCACGACGAGGCTGGACACTCGGCTGCGCAGATCCGGGCGATCGCCCCGAACTGTGGCCACATTCTCTTTGCCGCCACAGCCTGGGGCAGACTCATTGCGTCGCGCCTCGCCGTCCAGTTGGGCGTGACGCTGATCAACGATATCGTCAGCATTGAATCAGCCGACACGTTCCAGCACGCGATTCATGAGGGCCTTGAGACGGCTACGGTGCAAAGCACAGATGCGATCAAGGTCCTGACGGTGCGCACGACCCCTTTTGAGGCCGTACCAGCCACAGGCGGCTTTGCCACTGTGGAAATCGTGGCGGCGGCAGCGCCAGGCAGGCAGCCCACGATGGTCGGCAGCGAGATCGCCAAAAACGACCGACCCACGCACACCGCGGCCAGGGGGGAGGCGTGCGCTCCCGCTGCAGACGACGTTCCGGTCCTCGATGGCTACGGGCATCTGTGGGGCGATTTAGCATCTGGCGAGCTTGGGGCACGCCAGTTTGATCGTGGTGATCCACAAAGGTACCGAGGGCTGGGTCTGCGTAGTAGCTCGACAAGGTCTCGAAGTGAGCCTGTTCGTGACCGAGCTCGTGGCGGCGCGCTAGATTTCGTCAACCCCGGCGTGTGAAGGAGCAACTCCATGGCCTTACTTCGTCAGTGCCTTCAGGAAGTCCGAGCCCGGCACGGCGACCGTGATAATCACCTCCAAAATGGCATCTCGCAGACTGAATGGTCGGGCAAAAGCGATTCATCGGCCGGCCCGCCTTCACCTTTCCAGGTTGAGTCATTCATTAACAAAGTCGATGCACTTGCACAATGTTCCGCACCCTTCTCAAATCCAAGATCCACCGCGCGGCAGTAACCCACTGCGAGCTGCACTACGAGGGTTCGTGCGCGATCGACGAAGACCTGCCCGATGCGGCCAACCTCGTCCAGAACGAGCAGATCCACATCTGGAACATCAACAACGGCGAGCGCATTGTCACCTACGCGATTCGCGGCGAGCGCGGCTCGGGCATGATCTAGGTCAACGGCTCGGCCGCACGGCGCGCCTCGGACGGCGACCGGCGCTGTCGCCTTGACAGTCAAGTCGGCCACTCGACTCCAGCTAAAACGCACCTGGGCGTCGACCGCAAGAATCACTTCGGGCAATTGAACTTCACCGATGTTGTGATCCAAAGCAGCCCGTAGTTTCGTGACTTCCGGGTCTTCATCCTCAGCCGGCAGAGCAGATAGGTGGAGTTCATCGTCGACGCGCAGTGCGCCACTGCGAGCCGCCGCGGCCACAGCATCGACACCGGCGCTGACCCGGTTCTGTTGCGATAAGCATAAACGACAATCCGTGCCATGCTTGATTTCCGCCAAAGTCTGATCAACAGCACCCTGCGTAAGGTCCTCAAACGGCTGCACTATCCGCTTGAGGTGATGCTCACCTGCGTGCGTTGGTATGTGGCTTACCCGCTGAGCCTGCGCAACATTGAGGAGATGATGCAGGAGCGGGGCGTTTTCGTGGATCACGTCACAGTTCATCGTTGGGCGATCAAGGTGCTGCCGGTTCTGGCCGCTGTGTTGCGTCGGCGCAAGCGACCCGTTGGGCGAAGCTGGAGGATGGACGAGACTTACATCAAGGTTTCAGGCCAGTGGAAATACCTTTACCGCGCCGTCGATCGGGATGACGACACGGTGGATTTTCTGCTCACTGCCAAGCGTGATTTGGCCGCAGCGCGGCGGTTTCTGGAGCGGGCGATCAACCTGCATGACGTGCCAGAGAAGATCACCATAGACAAGAGCGGCTCCAACACGGCGGCCATTGAAAGCGTCAAGGCCGACGCCTGTGTTGATATCCTGATGCGCCAAAACAAGTACCTTAACAACATCGTTGAACAAGACCACCGGGCCATCAAGCGCATCACCCGACCGATGATGGGTTTCAAATCATTTTGGAGCGCCAGGATCATCATCGCGGGAATTGAGACCATGCACATGATCCGCAAGGGACAGTTGGATTGTCCCAGTGGCCAACCCGCGTCTGCAGCCAACCAGTTCTACAGTCTGGCCGCTTGATCATCGGTTCAAACGAGCCGCTGTTTTCGTCCCGAACCCACTACCGCAACAGAACCGCGTTTTCTACCTGTTGCCAATGTCCCACTTGTGGCTATTGAGTACATGGCCCGTCGTATGGGCGCGGAGTCTGGATCAAACCTGTTTTTTCCTGACCGAACGCTGTATCGACATCGCCAGGCCATCCTCAAACGTCTTGAAGTGGTTTCGTGGGGCACTGAGGCACGCGCACTGGCACAAGCCACAATGCAAAGGACGGCCCAAGCGCGTACCGACCCCGCTGACATTATTAATTCGGCGATCGATGCACTCATTCGGCATGGCTTCGAACTACCGGCACTCGCCACATTGCGGCGCCTGGCCGGTACCGCGCACAGCAAAATTAACGCCGCCCAATGGACCGAAGTGTGTGGTCGCCTCAGTCCGGCGCAACAAGCTGTATTAGAAACACTGTTGGTCGTTGATTCGCAAACTCAGAAATCACCCTTTGCCAATTTGTGCGCGCCACCAGGGCGTGCCTCACGAAAGAATCTCAATGCGTTGATTGATCGCTACCAGTGGCTTCAAGGGCTTCCAAATCCAGCCACGGCGCTGCAGTTGATCGCCGATGCAAAAATATTGCAATGGACCAATGAAGCCAGACGGCTCAACGCACTTGAGTTGCGGGAGTACATCACCCCACGGCGCCACACGCTGCTGATGGCGGTGATTCACGATGCGCGCGGCCAAGTGCTCGACGAACTGACGCAAATGCTGCTCCGACTCACCCGTAAAGTCGAGTGGAAAAGTGAGCAGCGTCTGACTGAGTGGTATCAGAACCGGCGCATAAAAACCGATGCCCTGATCCGCGCATTCCATGATTCGCTGCTCGTGCACGGGTTGGAAGCTGACCCAGTGCAAAAGGTGGCACGAGTGGAAACGGTGTTTGCGGCACAGGGGGGCCACGAGGCACTTGTGCAAAGCTGCGAAGAACACTTACGCCATGAGAAGCAGAATTGGCGTCCCTTTGCCCGCGCCGTGTTTGTTCCGCTACGAAGCGCTTTAATACGCTTGGTGGAGATATTGCCGTTGCAAGGCACGACTGCTGCAGACGGACTGCTACGTCTTGCCGAGTCACTGACAAGTGAACCATCGCACAGTGACCACTTGACCATGGATGGCGCGGCTCCCAATACCTTGCCGCGCGAATGGCATGACCTGGTGCACGATCATGCAAGTGACAAGCTGGCGTTTGTCAATCGAAGAAAAGATGCAACCCCGGCAGATTTGGCTCTCCAGAGGCGAAGTGCAGATCCGGAAGGTCCCTCGTTTGCGGAATTACTTCAACATCGATTGCATTAAAGTTGCAACCATCGAGGAATTTGAAGTAAAGTTGCGACTTCAGTGCACACAAGCCTCATGCCGTGTTCGAACCTGTTTCGCTCCCCTTGCACCGTTTGCCCAAGCAAACGCTTCATCATGTTTGGGCGCCCAAACTCAGGCGCCCAGTCCTGTTGACCAGCCAGGGACAGTTGCACCTGTGGGCCATGCTGGAGGCCAATCCGTCAGTGACTCGCTACTGCGAGCGACCCTCCTGGCCGACTGAGTGTGGCCCACGCCCTGCACTGGACTTCTGGGTGCTGCGTGACAACCAGCCGGTATGGCTCGCATCAGAAGAATTGGCGTGCGCGCTGCCAGTCCAGGATCCATGCCAACAGCAAGAGATCGCCGTGCAGTCCGGGCGTGGTTCAAACCTGGGTAACACTTTAACCGCGTTTCAACGCAGGTGGTTCGCCCAGCCAGGGGGCCTGTCTGCCAGTTCCCTGATACTTGCCACCCTTCATTTCCAGCAGCATCTCGGCATGA
>NZ_JAQTWL010000054.1 GCF_028689295.1 Rhodoferax sp. | reverse complement strand
AGTTGACGCAAAAAAGTGGCCCTCCCACGATCAAACAACCAGTAAAACCGTGGTGACACAGGGGAGGTCTGTGCGAGCGTCGGGCCAGATGCTCTTTGCTGACCTGTCACAGTCAATAGCTATCCCACAAACGAGCGGCGTCGAACTGGCCGCGCTCCCGCAGCCAGGCAGACGGCCAGGTGCGGGCATCCAGCTTTTGCAGCTGACGAATCCGCGCCAAATCCTCGCGTCCACTGGCCCCAACAAAAGCCATTTCCGGTGGCGTTAGTCCCAATTCAAAAACGCGGGAGCCGTCCGGGTGCAGGTGGTAATACTGGCGCTTAGGTATGGCATTGCTGACGATCTGGATTTGCCGCCGGTTGAGTCCAATCGCTTGGTACAGCCCGCTCAAGGCTTCGGTTTGTGCCTGCGGGTTGGGCAACAGGATCTTTGATGGACAGGATTCAAAAATCACATCGGCAATGCCACTGCGCGACAAGTCGCTCAGGGACTGGGTGGCAAAAATGACCGCAACGTTCGATTTGCGCAGCACTTTCAGCCACTCGCGAATCTTGGCCCTGAAGGCTGGGTGCCCCAACATTATCCAGGCCTCGTCAAGCACCAACAAGGTCGGTTGACCCTGAAAACGCTGCTCAAGTCGGTGAAACAAGTCGGCAAGGACGGGCAGCACTATCTTTTCGCCGCGCGCCATCAGGTGTTCAAGCTCGAAGACCTGAAAGATGTCCGCCTGCAGTCCGTCGCTCTCGGCATCCAGCAGCCGCCCAGCAGATCCACGCAGTGAGTAGTATTCCAGCGCTTCACGCAGACGGTTGTCCTGCAAGGTCAGCAGGAAGTTTGACAGGGTGCGTTGTTTCGCGCAGTCGGTTGAAGCCGCCAACTGGTTCACCGCACGAAAGAGTTCTTTGCGCAGTTCTGGTGACATGGCCACACCTTGCAGCTCTGCCAGGCTTTCCAACCATTCAGCCGCCCAGCTGCGCTCAACTTCATCATCAATGCGTCCCAGGGGGCAAAAGGTGATGTTGTCGGATTCGCCCGCAATGTCGTAATGCTGGCCACCGGCAGCAGCCACCAAGGGGAACATGGAATAGCCCTTGTCAAAGACAAAGGCTTGCGCGCCCGGATAGCGAAAATGCTGCGCCACCAGCGTCGCCAACAGGGTGGACTTGCCCGATCCGGTCGGTCCGATGATGGCCGTGTGGCCTAAATCGCCAGCGTGCAGACAAAGCCGGTAAGGTGTTGCACCATCAGTTTTGGCTTGCAGCAGCGGCGCCGAATGCTCAGGATAAAAGGGACACGGGTGAGCATCCGGTCCGGCCCAAATGGCCGTGAGGGGCAGCAAGTGCGCCAGGTTCAAGGTGTTGACCAGCGGGCGGCGCACATTGGCATACATATTTCCAGGCATGCTGCCCAGATAAGCTTCCACCGCATTGACCGACTCTACGCGCGCTGAGAACCCTGCATTGGCGATCATCTTGGTCACGTACTGAGCCGCTTCACGCAATGGCTGCAGGTTCGAACTGGAGAGCAAAACGACGCTGGTGTAATAGCCAAATCGCACCAGGCCACTGCTGGCCTCGGCCATGGCCGCTACCGCGTCCGCCGCCATATCGTCTGCATCCGCATTCACATGGGTGACGCCGCCGCCCTGGCTTGAGCGCATCAAGTTCATCAGTGACAGCCGCTTTTGCGCCCACTTGGAACGGTAGTCGCCAAGGGCCTTATCCGCTTCACGCACCGGCATGAAAATGAAACGATTTGACCAGCGGTATTCCACCGGCAAGCGTGACAAGAAGTCCAGAATTCCGGGGAAACTGGCGCCAGGAAAGCCCGTCACGGCGATGCAAATCGCTGTTTTGTCGTCAATCCGGGGCTCGAATCCCGTCACAAAGTCGTGTTGACCCAGTACCGCGTCAAGGTACATTGGCACCGTGCCCATGACAAAACTGGCGCGTGGTGCCAGAGCGACACAAGAAGCCAAATGCGCCAGAAGCTGACTCTCGACCGATCCGGTCTCAGTGTCGACAGTGTCCACTAGGCGACGGATCTTTAGCGTTCCTGCCAGCCGTGATTCAATTTCAGCCAGAACAGTTTTGAAGCGGCTCAAACTGCGCTCTGCCACTCCAGTCTTTTGAGCCCCGTCCACAAACAGCATCTCGGCTTTTGCCGCAGCATCACGGTCTGGATGCCAGCACAAGACAAGCGTGTAGTCACTTTGAAAACCAGCCCAATCGCCTTCATGGGCGAGACGGCGGCAATCGTCCAGCAGTCGGGTGGTACGGTCTGGGAAAGCGCCGTCCAAAGGGTACCCAGGCGACTGACGGCGCACGGCATCCACATTCAAACTCCAGCCATCATCAAGTGCCAGGGCCGCATTGATCCGAGCCGACACCGCCGCCAGTTCCTCTTTGGTGGCACTGTCCAGGTCCGGGCCGCGAAATTCAAAGCCCGCCATCAGGCCACCAGATTTTGTGAGCACCACGCCGTTGTCGATCAGCGCCGCCCAGGGCAACAGATCCGGCAGTCCTTGGACTTGGCTGCGAAATTCTTTCAAGAGCATTTTTCAGTTTCCGAATTTGCGCGGCGAGGCAAACGGTGTTGCGGCACTCTTGTACAGCTTGCGGTATTGCAGACTGCGCCCAAAGGTCTTGGAGAGTTGGGGGTCAAAGTTAGCCGCGCGAGTCAACACCCATGCGCCGACAGCCCACAAAATCAGACCAAAAATGGCGGCCCACAGTTGAAACAAGGAAACAATGAACACACCAGCTACGATGCCCAGTGCCAGGATCAGCTCTCGCTCAGCGCCCAGCAGCAGCATGGGCCTGAGCATGGATTGATGCAGCGGTACTGAAAAATCAGCGCCGCTATCTTTGCTTTGATCAGCCATGATTTGCGATCAGAAACGACGGACCATCAGATCAAGGCGCCGCTGTTGACCAGGCCGATCATGCTCAGGAAGTTGGCACCAAAGACGATCAACGCCACACCGAGCACCACGTACAGCAATTTCTTTGCAATCCCACCCAAGTCGTCACCACCAAAAATCAGTGCCGCACCGGCAGCCAGGAAGGCCACGGTCGAAATGCCGGTGGCCACTGGCCCGGTCAGGTTGTTGACGACCGTGGTGATGGGGCCGTCCCAAGGCAGAGCTGGGCCCGCATGGGCGATCTGAGATGCAAGTCCGGCAGCGCCGAATGTGACTGAAGTGGCAAGCTTTTTGAGAGATTTGGTGAGCCTGGTTGTTTGGAAATGCACGATCTACTCCAGTTGGAAAAAAGACATCAGCCTGTTTGGCTGGTGCTTGATACCGCTGGAGTGCAAGTGGCTGAGCGCAGCCGTGACGAGATTTCGCAAACTGACAAAACCACTCACCCAGACTTTTTTTGCAGGCGACAGATTAGAGATAGATTAAAGAAAGATTAGCTACTTTTGGCGCTATCTGGAAGTCATTGATTTGACTTGCTATTTTTATCATTTTGAGTTCGCCGCGGTATGTGCTATGCCGTGACTGGGTATGCTCTATGCCGTGGTTTGGTATGTGCTATGCCGTGTTGGTATGCGCTATGCCGTGCTTCCCGGTATGTGCTATGCCGTGGTTTTGTGGATAAGTCAGGACCGACTGTGGACAAGCCCACGCTTGAGTAGATACCTTGCTTGACTCACCGTCGGCACTTTTGACAAGTGCACCAGGTCTGAAGCATCGATTTCCCAGCGCCAGTGTGTGACCTCTTCCAGCCTTTCCAGGGCTGACTTCAGTTCCTGTTTGAACCCTTTGATGGCGGCGTTTTGACTCCCGCACAGTCGTTGCAGGGTTTCGACTTTGACGGGGAACGGCTTTGCATGGGAGCTGTAATAGCCGTGCAACCACTGGGCAAGGGGCCGCTTTTTGAGTGCCATGCGCTGGCCAAATTCCACACTTGACCAGCCGTCGAGGCCGTAAAGCTCGACTATTTTGGGGTTCATTTCAATGACGTACCGGCCGGTCTGATCATCCCGGCCACCATGATGAAGAATGGGGCCGAAATAGGCCCGATGTGCATCCTTAATCTCAACCACGCTGGCCGCCAGTCGCGCAAAGGCTCCCTTCAGCCATTCATGCTGACTTTTGCCGTTGCCGCGCCCAATGCTCTTCAAGAACTTTGAGGCGGTGAATTGAATCCTGCACCCAAGCCCGCCCGTTCTGGCCAGTTGCAGCGCTTGTTCCCACACATCCAGATCAGCCTG
>NZ_JAQTWL010000016.1 GCF_028689295.1 Rhodoferax sp. | reverse complement strand
TTCCAGCGCTCCCACATCAGAGCCTTCTGGCTATCAGAGTAGTAAATCCTGGGTCTTTGTTTCATCTGCAACACTCCTTCTGCTCATGCAGAATTTAAGGCGTTGCATCGACCGGTTGAATCCAAGGCCCAATCCGGTCATTCGCTTAGTCGAAAACACTGCCCGAAAGCCGCTATTCAAATTCCACCCGACAACCCCTGACGACCGCTATTAGGTGCCGTGAATCTCAAAGTGGCCGGAATGTTTCTACCAGAAATGGACATTGGTGACATATCCCCCATAGCTGACAATGGCCGGGCAAGTTTGAGCAATTTTTTTGTCTGCGCGCGGTAGCGCGATCTAAAGGAGGAAAAGAAAATGCCTAAGAACATCATCATCTTCTCGGACGGCACCGGCCAAGCCGGCGGCCTCAGACCGGACCAGAACCTGAGCAACATCTACAAGCTGTTTCGGGCATCCCGCACTGGCTCAGAAAGTCCGATCAATCCGACGGAGCAGATCGCGTTCTACGACGCGGGCTTGGGCACTGAAAACGATGAGGGCAAGATCCCATTCAGGCCGGTGCAGATGTTCCGTAAGATATGGAGCGGTGCCACGGGCACGGGCATCAGCCGCAACATCACCGATTGCTACGAGGCGATTCTCAAGCACTACGAGCCCGGCGATCGCATCTTCCTCTTCGGCTTCAGCCGTGGCGCCTACACCGCTCGGTGCGTGGGCGGCGTTATGTCCCTGTGCGGCTTACCCACGCACGCCGAGGACGGTAGTTCATTGCCCCGCTTCGGCAAGGGCCTGCGCAAGATCGCCGATGAGGCGGTCTCCCAAGTCTACGAGCACGGTTCGGGCAGCGACAAGCCCGAGCATAGGGAAGAGCGCATGGAAAAGGCCCGCCGCTTCCGAGCCAAATACGGCAGCGAAAACGACGTCGGCGAGTCCAACGTGGTGCCATATTTCATCGGCGTCTTCGACACGGTGGCTGCGCTGGGTGCTCCCGGATCGCGCCGACTCCTCATGTTCCTGGGCTTGGTCTCCTTTGTCGGATTGATCACCGCAGTGGCCGCAGGCATGGTTTCCATGCTGCCCTGGTTCAATTTCTGGCCGGTCTTCGGGACCTTCGTTGTCGCCATCGTGATCGCGCTGGCAGCCGACTACTTGAAGTCCAGCTTCAAGACGATCCACGATTTTCCCAACAAGGGCGACTTACGTTGGCACCTCGCGGCCTGGCGCTTCCGCTTTTACGACAACTCGCTGAACATGCGGGTGCGATACGCCCGCCACGCGCTATCCATCGACGAAACGCGCAAGGACTTCGCCCGCGTTCCCTGGGCTACCCCCGGAGACTGGCCGGCGCGGCCAGGCGAGCCGGAATGGTTGCAGCAGGTCTGGTTCGCAGGTAACCACTCAGACATAGGCGGCAGCTATCCCGAGGACGAGTCGCGCCTCTCGGACATCTCGCTGCAATGGATGGTCGAGCAGGCCAGTGGCTTACCCCACCCACTTCAGGTTGACCGGTCTAGGTTGCACATCTTCCCGGACGCCAAAGGCATGCAACACAGCGAGGTAGAGAGCATGCGCGACTCTTATCCCTGGCTCAGCCATCTTTTGGCCGAAAAGCTGCGTGAAGTAGATGTACAGGCGCCGTTACATCACACAGTCCTAGCGCGGTTTGCCCTGCCAAACGTCCTTCACCATGGCCTAGACCGGGAATACCGCCCCACCAATCTATCCAGCCACACGAAGCTGGCCCAATTCTTCAAACACGACCCCGAGGCATCGACCTAAAGGTCCCGCTGCTAAACGCGCAATTGCGAAAGGACACATTGCGATTCACAGCGATGTGTCGGATACTATGCGAGAAGAATAACGCGCGTTACAGGGAGGGATCTTATGATATTGACTGACAACGAAACCAAAGTTGATTTGCTCAACAACGAAGCGATTGCGACGACGATCATCGGGCTGTTGCGCGAGAAGCCGGATCACCCCGTCACGATCGGTGTCCACGGCGACTGGGGCGCCGGGAAGTCCAGTGTCCTGGAGATGATCGAAGCGGGATTCGCGGGCGACGATGACGTGCTCTGCCTCAAGTTCAATGGCTGGCGCTTCCAGGGTTTCGAAGACGCCAAGATCGCGTTGATCGAGGGCATCGTCACAGGTCTCGTGGAGAAGCGCCCGGCAATGACGAAGGCTGCAGGGACGGTCAAGGATGTCTTCAATCGCATCGACTGGCTAAAAGTTGCGAAGAGGACGGGTGGCTTGGCAGTGACCGCATTCACCGGCGTTCCGACGTCGGACCAGATCAGCGCTGTCGTCGGAACTCTCGAAGGGCTGTTCGCGGACCCAAGCAAAGTCGCGACGAAAGAAAACCTCACCGCCGCAATCGACGGTGTGAAGTCGATATTGAAGCCGGGCGAAACCAGGAACGTGCCGGAGGAGGTTGAAGCCTTTCGCAAGGCGTTCGACAGGCTCTTGAAAGATGCGGGCATCAAGCAGCTCATCGTGTTGATTGATGACCTCGACCGATGCTTGCCGGATACGGCCATCGAGACACTCGAAGCAATCCGGCTGTTCGTCTTCACCGCGCGCACAGCCTTCGTCGTTGCCGCCGACGAGGCGATGATCGAGTACGCGGTACGCAAGCATTTTCCCGATTTACCCGAAACCACCGGGCCGCGAGACTACGCGCGGAACTATCTGGAAAAACTCATCCAGGTGCCGTTCCGCATCCCGGCGTTGGGCGAAACAGAGACTCGCATCTATGTCACGCTGCTGCTGACGGGGGCCGAAATTGGTGACGATGACGAGAGCTACGCGAAGCTCATTGGTGTGGCGCGTGAACGCCTCAAAAGACCTTGGGAGAGCGCCGGTCTCGATGCCGCAACGGTCAAGGCCGCACTCGGGGCAAAGGCCGACAAGACCCACAACGCGCTTGCGCTCAGTGATCAGATCGGTCCGATCCTGGCGAGCGGCACCAAGGGCAACCCGCGTCAGATTAAGCGGTTCCTGAATACGCTGTTGCTTCGGGAGCGCACGGCAACGGCGCGCGGGTTTGGCGCGGACATCAGCTTGCCGGTGCTGGCGAAGCTGATGCTGGCCGAACGATTCATCCCCAGGCTGTTTGAACAAATCGCCTTCGTTTCGGCGGTTCATGTGAACGGTCTGTGCGAAGACATCGGCGCGCTGGAAAAGTGCATCGCTGCGGACAGCGCAAAAGCAGATGACAAGCCTGCGGCGGATGAACGAAAAGGTGCCAAACCGGGTGATGTGGTCGCTCCGCCTGGCGACAATGCAGTGCTGGTGGAATGGAAGTCATCGGAGACGATTCGCGACTGGGCGCGCGTTCAACCGTTCTTGACGGGGGTCGATCTGCGCCCTTATCTCTTTGTTACGAAGGACAAGAAAGACTACTTCGGTCCTGTGTCGGTTCTCGGACATCTCGCTGCCGTGGTCGAAAAGTTGTTCGGCGGAAAGATGTCGGTCCAGGCATACGAAGCCGAACTGAAGCAACTCGTGCAGCCCGAGGCCGACAAGGTGTTCGAGGCGGTACGCACGAAGATCATGGGCAGCGGTGCTTTTGAAACCATGCCCCCAGGTGTTGATGGGCTCGTCGTTTTGGTCAAGGCCCAGCCCGGCTTGCAAGGGAAATTGCTGGATTTCCTCGAAGGCTTGCCAACCAGCAAATGCGGCCCCTGGGCGGTTCGTGGGTGGCAGGGTGTCATCAAAGACACGGATGGTGTCGCGCGCCTGACGAAGCTGTTGAATGACTGGAGCAAGGTCACCAACAATGTGGGCCTCAAAGCCGCCGCAGAACTGGTGCTCAAAGACACAAAGGGAGTTCGCTAATGGGAACGTCGACAGCCTACGGTGGTCCCAGTGGCGGTACACCGCTTGTGCCTTCCTGGCTGGGTGGGGATGGTGGGGGTGTGCCTCCCGCCCCAACTCCGCCGGATGTCTCACCAAATGGAGACGGGGCTGCACCGTCTCCCCCTGCGGCGCCACCTGCGCCGCCGAACCGTCCAGCAATTCCTGCGGCGGCCGATCCCAGTAGATTCTCCGGCGCACGCAACAGCTTCACTCGTTTTGCCGGTTCGGGTGGCGGAGATCGCGCCAATCTCGGACGGGCGGTCTCACGCTACGTATCCACATCATCAGGCGGTGCGCGCCAGGCAGCGCAACGCATGGGTGCATCGCGAGGTGCCGGGGCGAGATTGCTGGGGTTTCTAGCCGATGCCCAAGTGCGCGGTGTACGCGAAGCGCTCCGGTCGTTGGACCTTGAAGCGCTCGCAGGTCGCCCCATCGCGGAGATTTTTGTCGGCCTTGCCGACTACATCTGTCCAGGGGCCGGCACAGTCGATGAAGGCATCGCGCGCGAAGCGTATATTGAGACCATCATCGAGTTGACCACCGAAGGCTTGACCGATCTTTCGACGTTCACGCCGGACCAAATGCAAACGGTTTTCGAGTTGTATGCGACGCATGCGATTGAAGCGAGGATTTGCAACGACATCGGAACGAAGGCGGTCACGATGCCGGCCGATGCGCAGGCAGCGCACCGCGTAGAAGCCCAGCTGCGTGATTTCATCCGTGGCGGGGTCAGCGATGCGCTCACCGCAGCTCGCGCCGCAACGCCCGACTTGACACCCGAGCGCATTCAGTCCTTCGTGGACACGGTGTATGAGTCCGCGTTCGCGATTCTTCAGTCTCTCGGCGAAGCGGAGGCGAACCAATGAAGCGACAACTGTTGGCAGGTAACTTCGGTCCTGACGATCGCACGTCTATTCCCACTGCGGCCGACGAGCAACTGACCCGGCTTGAAGTGGTGGCTGGTGAGAAGATGCTGGACCACGGAATCGGCGGTGCACTGACCAGTCTGAAGGCCCTGGGCGTCTTCCCATCGGAGATCGGTATTGATCTGCTGGTGGTCGCCGCACATGTCCACGCCGCAGACACGCGCATCTCCCGTGCGGAACAGTCTCAGGATTCGTGGACAAGAGAAATCCGCCTGGTCGTTCCCGTGAGTGACCCGGCGCGCTGGGGTGCTGCGACATCGACCTTGACGAAGGCCTTGAATTTTCTGACGGGCGATCAATGGACTATAGGCTTTCGGGCGCGGCCTGACCGGTTCGCGACTATTGCGAAGCAAGCACCGCCCAGTCTGCTGACACCGCCGTTTGATTCGCTGAGCCTGTTTTCTGGGGGACTGGACAGCTTGATCGGTGCCATCGATCTTCTTCACGCCGGATCGACCCCTTTATTGGTGAGCCACTTTGGCGAAGGCGCGACAAGTGACGCGCAAGGGAAATTGTTTGCGGGCCTGAAGAAGCAATACGCAAACTCGGCATTCGACCGATTGCGCGTCGGCATGACGTTCGATAAAGGCTTGGTAAAGGATGTCGGCTCGGAAAACAGCACGAGAGGTAGGTCGTTCTTGTTCTTTGCCCTGGGCGTATTCGCTGGCACAGGGCTTGGCAATGGCTTCGTGCTGAGGGTGCCCGAGAATGGTTTGATCGCATTGAATGTGCCGCTAGATCCTTTGCGACTCGGGTCAAACAGCACCCGTACAACGCATCCGTACTACATGGCGCGCTGGAACGAGCTGCTCACAGAGCTGGGGATCGATGGCCGTGTCGAGAATCCGTATTGGGACAAGACCAAAGGCGAAATGACCAAGGGTTGCGCCAACGGGCCATTGCTGCTCAAGCTCGCACCTGATGCCTTGTCGTGCTCATCCCCAACCAAAGGGCGATGGCACGGCCTTGGGATCGAGCACTGCGGATATTGTCTCCCCTGCCTGATTCGGCGCGCTGCTTTGGATAGCGCGTGGGGAGCCGGTAAAGACGAGACGACATACACAGTGTCCGACCTTCGCGCCCAAATACTGGACACCCGTGAGTCGACAGGAAAGCAGGTGCGCTCTTTTCAGTATGCGATCGCGCGTTTGCTTGGACACCCAGGCTTCGCGAATCTCCTCATCCACAAACCAGGGTCGCTTGCGGACGAAGTCGCGAGGCTGGATCAACTGGCGGATGTTTATCGGCGTGGCCTTGACGAAGTTGCGCGCCTGATCGATGGCGTGAGCACGAGACCTAGCTAATGTGGAGGCATACATGATCGCGACAAATGGTTTGGTGGACTTCCACTGCCATCTGGATCTATACCCGAATCATCAGGCTGCGGTTCAGGAATCGGAGGATGCTGGTGTGTTTACGCTTGCTGTGACGACAACGCCGAGGGCTTGGCCACGCAATCATGAGTTGGCGCAACGCACGCGACACGTCCGGGCGGCGCTTGGACTACACCCTCAGTTGGTAGCTGAGCGAGCGCACGAGCTTGATCTTTGGGATCGGTATCTTTCAGAGACCCGCTACATCGGTGAAGTTGGTCTCGACGCCGGGCCGCGCTACTACAGGTCATTTGATCTGCAAAAACGAGCCTTTCAGCATGTCTTACAGCGCTGTGCGGATACAGGAGACAAAGTCGTTACGGTTCACAGTATCCGGGCTGTGAAAGCTGTGCTGGATCATATCGAAGCTTACTTGCCATCCGCAAAAGGCAAGGTCGTGCTTCATTGGTTCACAGGCACTAAGGGAGAGGCAAAGCGTGCGCTCGACTTGGGCTGCTATTTCTCGGTCAACGCAGTGATGTTAATGAATGAGCGACATGCGTCACTTGTTGCGTCCCTCCCCCTTGATAGATTGCTGACCGAAACCGATGGACCATTCACAAAGACAGGTGATCGTCCTTCGAAGCCTTCTGATGTAACTCTGGTTCTGGAAGGGGTGGCACGTATCCATCAAACCACATCCTCTTCGATTGCCGCTGCAGTGAGGGATAACGTTCGAAGGATTTTGTTGCCTAGTGGTGATGGGATGTAATTAGTTGGACGTCAAATGGATTTCGTTTTGCACGGCTCAAGATTCAATGAATTGGATCTCTACATTGCAGTCATTCGTGTGCGACTGCAACTGGTCGATGGCGGGTGCCCACTTTGACGAAACGGTCGCCACAAAGCGGCCGGTCGAATCCTATTTGCCAGCGACTGCTACCGAGCAGGCAGATCGCAATTCTCTTAGACTGGAATCGCTGTAGTCCTGTCTCAGAGTTGCCCGCGGCCAATGTCAGCAATGCGGATCGGACGCCGCCAATTGAATGACGGCTTTATGGAACCTCGGCAGTGAAAATCTTTCTGCTGCCCGAAAGCTGCCACCCATGAGCACCCGCAATTAGTCGTCAAGTGCCACCCACACACAGCATCCCAACGACACGCAAATCCGGCATTCAGGCCGGAAAGTTCACCACAACCGACATCGATCACCAAGCAGTTCAATCACCTTTAGCAACTGAACAAAATCAGCGTCAGTTCAACGTTATCGACAATCCTTACCTCACGCAGGCTCCGGCACGCTGGGCAGCCCCGCCAGCGCCATGGCCAGTTCGGCCTCGTCGTAGTGCTCGTCGGTCAGTTCACCGGCAAAGTACTTCTGGTACGAGGTCATGTCGAAGTGGCCGTGGCCGCAAAGGTTGAACAAAATGGTCTCGGCCTTGCCCTCGGCCTTGCAGCGCAGCGCCTCGACAATGGCGCCCTTGATGGCGTGGTTGGCTTCCGGGGCGGGCACGATGCCCTCGTTTCGGGCGAACAGCACGCCTGCCTCGAAACACTCGACCTGGTTGTATGACACGGCTTCCAGCAGGCCCAGTTGCTTGACGTGCGACACCATCGGCGCCATGCCGTGGTAGCGCAGGCCGCCGGCGTGAAAACCGGGCGGCGTGAACTGGCTGCCCAGGGTGTGCATTTTGGTCAGCGGCGTCATGTGGCCGGTGTCGCCGAAGTCGTAGGCATATTTGCCGCGCGTCAGCGACGGGCAGGCCGCCGGCTCGACCGCCACAATGCGCGGCTTGGGGCCACCGCGCAGGCCGTGGCCAATGAACGGGAAGGCGATGCCGGCAAAGTTGGAGCCGCCACCGGTGCAGCCCACCACCACGTCGGGCCAGGCGTCGGCCATTTCCATCTGCAGCATGGCTTCCTGGCCAATGATGGTCTGGTGCAGCAGCACATGGTTGAGCACCGAGCCCAGCGCGTATTTGGTGTCGTCGCGCTGCACGGCCAGTTCCACCGCTTCCGAGATGGCAATGCCCAGGCTGCCGGGGTGATCGGGGCGCTTGGCCAGCACCGAGCGGCCATAAGCGGTCTCGGTGGAAGGCGAGGCAAAACAGCGCGCGCCATAGGTTTCCATGACAGCGCGGCGGTAGGGCTTCTGGTCGTAGGACACACGCACCTGAAACACCTCGACTTCCAGACCGTAAATCTGGCCGGCAAATGCCAGCGAGGTGCCCCACTGGCCGGCCCCGGTTTCGGTCACCAGGCGCTTGATGCCGGCCTCCTTGTTGAAAAAAGCCTGCGGCACCGCGGTGTTGGGCTTGTGGCTGCCGGCCGGGCTGCCGCCTTCGTATTTGTAATAAATTTTGGCCGGCGTGCCCAGCGCTTTTTCCAGGCGATGGGCGCGAAACAGGGGGGCTGGGCGCCACAGTTGAAACACTTCGCGCACCGGCTCGGGGATTTCAATCTCGCGCTCCAGGCTCACCTCTTGCATGATCAGGGCCATCGGGAACAGCGGCGCCAAGTCATCCGGCCCCACCGGCTTCATGGTGCCGGGGTGCAACACCGGGGGCAAGGGCTTGGGCAGGTCGGCCTGCAGGTTGTACCAGAACTTGGGCATCTGGTTTTCGTTCAAAAGGTACTTGGTTTGCTGGCTCATATCGGCTCCTGAGAAGTTACAAATAACGCTTGCCTGAAGTATGCCTTCGATCCGCTCGACCGCGCCCAGGACAAGCGCCCGGGTTTACCCTCAAAACGTCAGTGTTTTGACCCCAGCGGCGGTACCCAACAGGCAAATCTGCGCTTTTTGCAAGGCAAACACACCCACCGTCACCACGCCCGGCCACTGGTTCACCTGCGTTTCGAAGGCCAGCGGGTCGCTGATTTGCAAGCCGGTGACATCGACCAGATACTGGCCGTTGTCAGTCACCAGAGGCGAGTCATACCTTAGCCGCAGTTGCGCGTGTGCGCCCATGGCGGCAAATTGGCGCATGACGCGCTGCGCCGCCATCGGAATGACTTCCACCGGCAGCGGGTATTTGCCCAGCGTTTGCACCAGCTTGGACTCGTCGGCAATACAGACAAACTGGCGCGACTGGGCTGCCACAATTTTTTCGCGCGTGAGCGCCGCACCGCCGCCCTTGATCATGTAGCCCTGATGGTCGATCTCGTCGGCGCCGTCGATGTACACCGCCAGTTCAGCCACGTCATTGGCATCAAAGACCCGGATGCCCAAGGCCTGCAAGCGTTCGGTACTGGCCACGGAGCTTGACACCGCACCCTTGATCTGGTCCTTGATGCTGGCCAGCGCATCGATGAATTTGTTGACCGTGGAGCCGGTGCCCACGCCCACGATCTCGCCGGGCACCACATACTTGAGCGCAGCCTGACCCACCAGGGTTTTGAGTTCGTCTTGTGAAAGTGTGGCCATCGTGGAATCCTTGTGCGGGTTGATCGGGGAAAATACCTGAAACTTGATGGAATTATCCAATGGCTCTTGTCCCCTACGCCCTCACCCGTCCCTTTTTATTCAGCCTGGACCCCGAAACCGCCCACGAGTTAACGCTGCATTCGCTGGCGCGCACTCAGGGCAGCGCCTTGAAATGGGCCTACGCCAGCGGGCGCGTGAACGATCCTGTGAAATTGGCTGGATTGACCTTCCCCAACCGCGTCGGCATGGCCGCCGGGCTGGACAAAAACGCACGCTGCATCGACGGCCTGGGCGCCATGGGCTTTGGGTTTGTCGAGGTCGGCACCGTCACGCCGCTGGCCCAACCCGGCAACCCCAAGCCGCGCATGTTCCGCCTGCCACAGGCGCATGCGCTGATCAACCGGCTGGGCTTCAACAACGACGGACTGGCTGCTTTTATTGCCAACGTCAAGCGCTCCAGGCTATATCAGCAACGCCAGGCAAAAGCGCCTGACGCCTCGCCCATGCTGCTGGGCCTGAACATTGGCAAAAACGCCCTTACGCCCATCGAGCGCGCCATTGACGACTACCTGACCTGTCTGAACGGGGTTTATCCGTTTGCCGACTACGTCACGGTCAACATCTCCAGCCCCAACACCAAGAACCTGCGCAGCCTGCAGAGTGATGAAGCGCTGGATGGCTTGCTGGGCGCCATTTCCGAGCGACGCGAGGCGCTGGCCCAAAAACATGGCAAGCGCATCCCGATCTTCCTCAAGATTGCACCCGACCTCGACGCGGATCAGATCAAGGTGATCGCCCAAACCCTGAAGCGCTACGGCCTGGACAGCGCTGGCAAAGTCAACAACGCCTGGGGCGTGGTGGCCACCAACACCACGCTGAGCCGCGAAGCCGTCAAGGGCCTGGCGCATGCCGATGAGGCCGGCGGCCTGTCGGGCGCGCCCGTGTTGGCCATGAGCAACCAGGTGATCAGCCAGTTGCGCGCCGCCTTAGGGCCACAGTTCCCGATCATCGGTGTCGGCGGCATCATGAGCGCCGACGATGCCGTGAGCAAAATCAGGTCCGGCGCCGATGTAGTGCAGATCTACACCGGCCTGATTTATCAGGGGCCAGGCCTGGTCAAACAGGCCGCAGCCCTGATCAAGAAGACTTTTTAATTGGGGTCAGATTCCAATTGTTTTGCCACCATGTCAGCAATGGCCAGGCAACTGGTCAGCCCGGGTGACTCGATGCCGAACAGGTTGACCAGGCCCGGTACGCCGTGGTCGCGCTGGGTCTGGATCATAAAGTCGCGCGCGGGCTCACCCGGGCCGCTGATCTTGGGACGGATGCCGGCATAACCGGGCAGCAGTGCGCCGTCTTGCAAACCTGGCCAATACTTGCGCACCTCGGCGTAAAAACCGTCGCCCCGCGCCGGGTCCACCGTGAGGTCATCCGATCCATCGACCCACTGCACATCGGGGCCGAATTTGGCCTGACCGCCCAGGTCGAGCGTCAGGTGCACCCCCAGCCCGGCGGCTTGGGGTACCGGGTAGATCAGGTGCGAAAAAGGTGCCCGCGTGGCCAGCGTGAAATAGTTGCCCTTGGCGTAAAACGCTTGCGGCACAAACTGCGGGTCCAGGCCGGCAAACCTCGCGGCCAGCGCTGGCGCTTGCAAACCCGCCGCGTTCACCACGGTTCTGGCCTGCAAGCGGGTGCCGTCAGCGGCATGCAACTCGATCGCTGATGGCCCGACAAGCGCGCCCTCCAGCGGTGAATTGGGTGCCAGCACACCGCCCGCGTTTTCCAGGTCGCCCAGCAGCGCCAGCATCAGGCCATGGCTGTCGAGAATGCCGGTGCTGGGCGACAACAGAGCGGCCTCGCACACCAGCTGCGGCTCGATCTGGCGTGCCTCTTCAGCGCTCAGCATCACCAGATCAGCCACGCCGTTGCGCCGTGCCTGCTCGGCAATGCCCTGCAACTGCGCCACTTGCGCAGAAGTGGTCGCCACGATCAGTTTGCCGCAACGGCGGTGGCTGATGCCGCGCGCCTGGCAGTAGTCATACAGCAGCGCCCTGCCCTGCACACACAACACGGCCTTGAGCGAACCCGGTGCGTAATAAATGCCGGCGTGAATCACCTCGCTGTTGCGCGAACTGGTGCCTGTGCCGAAAGCGTTTGCCGCCTCGAGCACCAGCACCTCACGCCCTTGCAGCGCCAGCGCGCGCGCCACCGCCAAGCCGACCACACCGGCACCCACCACCACACAATCCACTTGATCCATCTGTTTTCTCCGGGTCCAGTCCTGCATTTTTCCAATAAATCAGTTTAACCAGGCTGTTCATGACACCCCGGGCGTCGGTAAAATACAGGGTTTCTACCAGTGACCAAAAGGTCACTTTCACAAACCACCACAGGACTTTGTCATGTCACTCTTCTCCGCTGTCGAAATGGCCCCGCGCGACCCGATTCTGGGCCTGAACGAACAATTCAACGCCGACACCAACCCCGCCAAGGTGAACCTGGGCGTGGGCGTGTACTTTGACGACAACGGCAAACTGCCTCTGCTGGGCTGTGTTCTGGCGGCTGAAAAAGCCATGATGGACGCCCCCAAGCCGCACGGCTACCTGCCCATCGACGGCATTGCCGCCTATGACGCCGCGGTCAAGGCGCTGGTCTTCGGCGCTGACAGCGAGCCCGTCACCTCGGGCCGTGTCGCCACCATTCAGGCGCTCGGCGGCACCGGTGGCCTTAAGGTGGGCGCCGACTTTTTGAAGTTTCTCAACACCGGCGCCAAGGTGCTGATCAGCGACCCCAGCTGGGAAAACCACCGCGCCCTGTTTACCAATGCCGGCTTTACCGTCGAGTCCTACCGTTACTACGATGCGGCCACCCGCGCCCTCGACTTCGACGGCATGCTGGCCGACCTGAATGCGGCCCCTGCCGGCACCATCGTGGTGCTGCACGCTTGCTGCCACAACCCCACCGGCTACGACATCACCCCGGCCCAATGGGACCAGGTGATTGCCGTGGTCCAGGCCAAAAATCTGGTGCCGTTCCTCGACATGGCCTACCAGGGCTTTGGTTATGGCCTGAAAGAAGACGGCGCCGTGATCGGCAAGTTTGTCGCTGCCGACCTGTTGTTCTTTGTCGCCACCAGCTTCAGCAAGAGCTTCAGCCTCTATGGTGAACGCATCGGCGCCCTGAGCGTGGTTTGCGCCAGCAAGGAAGAAGCGGCCCGCGTGCTGAGCCAGCTCAAGATCGTGATCCGCACCAACTACAGCAACCCGCCGACCCATGGCGGCGCCATCGTGACCACGGTGCTGAGCACCCCGGCGCTGCGCGCGCAGTGGGAAGCCGAACTCGGCGAGATGCGCGTGCGCATCAAGGCCATGCGGCAAAAGCTGGTGGATGGCTTGAAAGCTGCTGGCGTCAAGCAGGACATGAGCTTCATCACCCAGCAAATCGGCATGTTCAGCTACTCCGGCCTTTCCAAGGACCAGATGGTTCGCCTGCGCAATGAGTTCGGCGTCTATGGCACCGACACCGGCCGCATGTGCGTGGCTGCCCTGAACAGCAAGAACATCGACTACGTCTGCGCCAGCATTGCCAAGGTGATGTAAGGCCGCTGGTCTTGAAAACCGTCAACCTGATGGGTGGGGGCCGGGTCGGCCAGACGCTCGGGCGCCTGCTGGCGCAGGATGGGCGCTACCAGGTGCAGGATGTGTTGACGCGCAGCGCAGCATCGGCCCAACAAGCCGTTGATTTCATCGGCAAGGGGCGCGCAGTGGTGCACATGGCAGACCTGCGCCCGGCAGATCTGTGGCTGCTGGCGGTGCCAGATGACCAGATTGCGCCGGTTGCTTCGGACTTGGCAACTTGTGAAGGCCTGACTCCCGCCACGGTTTTTCATACCAGTGGCGCCATGCGCGCCGAACTGCTCAAACCCTTGCAGGACATAGGCTGGCACGCAGCCAGCGTCCATTGCCTGCTCAGCTTTGCCAGCCCGGTAACAGCGCTGGAGCAATTTGCCGACACCCCCTGCGCGCTCGAAGGTGATGCTCAGGCGCTGGCTGAACTGCGCCCTCTTTTGACCCGTCTGGGCGCCCAGTGTTTTGCTATCCGCTCAGAAGACAAACTGCTCTACCACGCCGGGGCCGTGTTCGCCACCAACTTTTTGCCCGTGCTGCAAGACCTGGCCGAGCAGCTTTGGCAGCACACCGGCATGCCGCCACGCCTGGTGCAGCACCTGCGCGCCAGCCTGCTGCAAAACGCCATCAACAACATCGTCAAGCTGGGGCCGCAAGCCGCCTTGACCGGACCGGCATCCCGGGGCGATACCGCGCTGCTGGCAACACAGGCCAAAGCGGTGCGGGACTGGAATGCCAGCGCCGGCCTGGCGTACCAGGCGCTGAGCGCTTTGGCCGGGCAACTGGCACTGCGCAAAAAGCCCACTGAATGATCGGCTATCACAGAAAGTGTCAGCAAGTCAAGCCCCGTGAACGTTTATCATGCGGTGCGTATATAACGTCAATCAGACAGCAGTCGTGGCAGTGCAAGACCTGTTATATTGCACTGCAACATTTTCTTCAAAGGTGAATTCCCGTGCTCTACAAATTCTACGAAACCCAACGTTCTTTGATGGAGCCTTTCACCGATCTGGCGCAGTCAGCTGCCAAGGTGTACGCCAACCCGCTGTCCTTGTTCGGCCAGCATCCCCTGTCGCAACGTATTTCTGCGGGTTACGACCTGCTGCACCGACTGGGCAAGGACTACGAAAAGCCGGAGTTCGGCCTGCGCACGGTGGATGTGGATGGCGTTGAAGTCGCCATTCATGAGCGCATCGAGCTCAGGAAACCGTTTTGTGAACTGCGCCGTTTCAAGCGCTTTACCGACGATGTTGACACCCTGACCAAGCTCAAGGACCAGCCTGCCGTGCTGATCGTGGCCCCGCTGTCGGGCCATTACGCCACGCTGTTGCGCGACACCGTCAAAACCATGCTGAAAGACCACAAGGTGTATGTCACCGACTGGACCAACGCCCGCCTGGTGCCGCTGTCAGAGGGCCATTTCAGCCTGGACGACTACATCAATTACGTGCAGGAATTCATCCGCCATGTGCAAGGCCGCTACGGCAACTGCCATGTGATGAGCGTCTGCCAGCCCACCGTGCCGGTGCTGGCCGCGGTGTCGCTGATGGCCAGCCGGGGCGAACTCACGCCCCTGAGCATGGTCATGATGGGCGGCCCGATCGACGCGCGCAAATCGCCCACGGCGGTCAACAACCTGGCTATGAACAAGAGCATCGAGTGGTTTGAACACAATGTGATTTACCGCGTGCCGACCCGCTTCCCGGGCGCCGGACGCAAGGTTTACCCCGGCTTTTTGCAACATTCCGGGTTTGTCGCCATGAACCCCAGCAACCATGCCAGAAGCCACTACGACTACTTCAAGGACCTGGTCAAGGGCGACGACACCAGTGCCGATGCCCACCGCAAGTTTTATGACGAGTACAACGCCGTGCTCGACATGGATTCGCATTACTACCTCGACACCATCAAGGTCGTGTTCCAGGAATTCAACCTGGTCAGCGGCACCTGGGACGTCAAGGGCGTTGACGGAAAGATTGAGCGCGTGCACCCGGAAGACATCCACAACACAGCGCTGCTGTCTATCGAAGGCGAACTCGACGACATTTCGGGCTCCGGCCAGACCGCTGCGGTGCACACCATTTGCACCGGCGTCAGCAAGGAAGACCAGCGCCACATTGAGGTTGAAGGCGCCGGTCACTACGGCATCTTTGCCGGCCGTCGCTGGCGTGACGTCGTTTACCCACAGGTCAAGGACTTCATTCTGGCCTACCAACCCAAGCCGGTCGCCGCAACCCCGGTGATGCAGGCCAGCCCGGCCCCGGTTCTGACCAACCCCGAGCCCGTGCAGCCAGCAGCGGCACCTGCCTTTTCCATGCCCAAAACAACGACCGAAGCCAAAATCCAGGTGCTCAGCCCGGCCATCAAACCGGCCCCAAAACCGGTAGTCAAGGCAAAGAAATCACCAATCAAAACCAAGCCGCGCAGCAAAGCTGCAGCGCCCGCAATTGCCAGTCAAGCGGCTGGCGGCAAAGCCGTTGCCAGCGTGGCAGAAGCTGCCAAACCGGCACGCAAGCGGCCGACCCAACGCCACGGATGAAGCCCGGCGCCGCCGAATTTTTGGCGGTGTTGCCGCAAACGCAGTGCACGCGCTGCGGTTATCCGGACTGCGCGGGCTACGCGCAGACCCTGCACGAAGGCAAGGCGGACATCAACCAGTGTCCGCCCGGAGGCGCTGAAGGGGTGCGGCGCCTGGCAGCCTTGAGCGGGCGCGCAGCCAAACCACTCAATCCTGACCACGGCCTCGAGGTGCCGCGCACAGTGGTTTTTATCGACGAGACCTGGTGCATCGGCTGCACGCTGTGCATCAAGGCTTGCCCGGTCGATGCCATTGTGGGCGCCAACAAGCTGATGCACACGGTCATCGAGCCTTATTGCACCGGTTGTGAGTTGTGCCTGCCGGTGTGCCCTGTCGATTGCATCGAGATTGAAAATGTCAGCGGTGAAGCCACGGGCTGGGCCGCCTGGTCCCCCGCGCTGGCTGAGCAAGCTCGTCAGCGTTATGAATTTCATGTCCTGAAGCAACAGCGTGAAGCGCTGGAGAACGATCAAAAGCTCGAAGCCAAAGCGCTGCTCAAGCTGTCAGACCTGGCGGCCCATTCGCAGCACACCGACCCGGCGATTCTGGACAAAAAGCGCGCTGTGATCGAAGCGGCGCTGGCCCGGGCACGCGCCAAACGCGGTCAAACCCTGTAGGAGGCCCACCTCGGGCCGATGGCTGTTGGGGTTCACTCGCGGCGAAGGCACCGCTCCCACAGGACGCTCAAACCGCCAGTTTGGCAAAGGCCACCACCACCTCGGGCGGCGCCTGCACCATCTCGATCAGCACGCCTTCGCCGGCAATCGGAAATTCATCGTTGGCTTTGGGGTGCAGAAAGCAGATGTCAAACCCTGCCGCACCCTTGCGAATGCCGCCGGGCGCAAAACGCACACCTTGCGCCGTGAGCCACGCCACCGCTTTAGGCAAGTCGTCGATCCACAGGCCCACATGGTTCAGAGGCGTGGCGTGCACGGCGGGCTTTTTGTCGATGTCCATGGGTTGCATCAAATCGACCTCGACCTTGAACGGGCCGACGCCCATGGCGCAAATGTCTTCATCGACGTTTTCGCGCTCGCTCTGAAACGTGCCGGTGACCTGCAAGCCCAGCATCTCGACCCACAGCTTTTGGAGCCGCGCCTTGCTGGTGCCGCCAATGGCGATTTGCTGGATGCCCAGCACTTTAAAGGGGCGCTGGCTCATACAAACTCCACGATCGGCTGATCCACCATCAGGCTTTCACCCTTGGCGGCCAGCACCTTGCCAACCACGCCGTCAGCCGTGGCAAACAGCACGTTTTCCATCTTCATGGCCTCGATCACCGCCACGCGCTCGCCGGCCTGCACCTTCTGGCCCACCTGCACCGCCACATCCACCAGCAAGCCGGGCATGGGTGAAAGCACATAGCGACTCATGTCGGGCGGCGCCTTGAACGGCATCAGGGCGTGCAGTTCGGCCATCCGCGGTGAGATCACCAGCACGTCCAGGCGTGTGCCGTTGTGCTGAACGCGCAGCGCCAGCGGGTTCTTGGGCGTGCCGCGCTCGACCTGTGCGGTAAAAGGCGAACCGTTGACCGTGCCGGTGATGCACACGTCATTGAGCCGCGAATCGCTGCTGATTTCATAACTGCTGGCACCCAGCCTGACGCGCGCTGAACCGGTCCGGCCAACGAACTCATCGACATGCACCGGGGTGTAGGCATTGGTACCATCCTCGCCCAGGGTTACCACCACGTAATCGCTGCCCGCATTGACGGCATAACCCGGCAACTGGCCGCTGATGCTGGCGGCACGCTCGCGCGATTTGCGTCGCACAAACGCGGCCAGCGCCAGCATGAAATGCGGGTCTTCGTGCGGCACGTCTTCGGCCTTGAAGCCGTGGGCGTAGTTTTCGGCAATGAAGTTGGTGTTGAAATCGCCCGCGACAAACTTGGGGTGCGCCAGCAAGGCGGCCTGGAAGGGAATACTGCTGGAAATGCCGCGAATCACAAAGCCGTTGAGCGCTTCACGCATCTTGGCAATCGCATCGAGCCGATCGACGCCATGCACGATCAGCTTGGCGATCATCGAGTCGTAATACATCGGGATCTCGCCGCCGTCCTGCACGCCGGTGTCCACGCGCACGCCAAACCAGTCTGTCGTGTTGGCCTGTGCCATGGTCTGTGCGGGCGGCGAGAAGCGCACCAGGCGGCCGGTGCTGGGCAAAAAGTTGCGATAGGGGTCTTCGGCGTTGATGCGGCATTCCATCGCCCAACCGTTGCGCTTGACCTCGGCTTGCGTGAAGGGCAGTTTTTCACCGGCGGCCACCCGAATCATCAGTTCCACCAAGTCCAGGCCGGTGATGCACTCGGTCACCGGGTGCTCGACCTGCAGGCGCGTGTTCATTTCCAAAAAGTAAAAGCTCTGGTCCTTGCCGACGACAAATTCCACCGTTCCCGCGCTCTGGTATTTCACCGCCTTGGCCAACTGCACGGCCTGCTCGCCCATGGCTTTGCGTGTCGCATCGCTGATAAAGGGCGAAGGCGCTTCCTCGATCACCTTCTGGTGGCGGCGCTGAATCGAGCATTCACGCTCGTTGAGGTAAACCACGTTGCCGAAGCCGTCGCCAATGAGCTGGATTTCGATATGGCGCGGCTCTTCGACAAACTTCTCGACAAACACGCGGTCGTCGCCAAAGCTGTTGCGCGCCTCGTTGCGGCAACTGGTATAGCCCTCGAAGGCTTCCTTGTCGTTCCAGGCCACGCGCAAGCCCTTGCCGCCGCCACCGGCGCTGGCCTTGATCATCACCGGGTAGCCGATACTCTGGGCAATCTCAACCGCATGTTCAGCCGTTTCGATAGCGCTGTTGACCCCCGGAATGCAGTTGACACCAGCGGCGCCGGCCAGCTTTTTGGACTCGATCTTGTCGCCCATGGCCGCCATGGAATAGTGCTTGGGACCGATGAAGACAATGCCCTCCTCTTCGACCCGCTTGGCAAACTCGGCGTTTTCACTCAGAAAGCCGTAGCCCGGGTGCAGCGCCTGGGCGCCAGTCTTTTTGCAGGCGGCAATGATCTTGTCGCCCACCAGGTAGCTCTCGCGGCTCGGCGGTGCGCCGATGTGCACGGCCTCGTCAGCCAGCAGCACAAAGCGCGCATCCTTGTCGGCGTCCGAGTAAACAGCCACCGTTTTGATGCCCATTTTTTTGGCCGTGGTAATGACGCGGCAAGCGATCTCGCCACGATTTGCAATCAGGATTTTGGTAAACATAGAGGTCTCCTATTCGGGAATCAGTTTTTGTGCTTTGTGCAGGCCAACCCAACCAGCCGATTCAGGATCGGGCTGCCTGGGCGTTTTGCGCAGGTAAAGGAGGAGGCCGCAGGCCGGGGGACACGAAGCAAAGCGCCCGGGCAGCCCGCTCCCGCCCAAGAACAGCGAAGTCAATGTCTTCATGTCTTGGCTTACAAGGGGATGTTCCCGTGCTTGCGCCACGGGTTTTCCAGTTTCTTGTCCTTGAGCATGACCAGGCTGCGGCAGATGCGCTTGCGGGTCTCGCTGGGCAAAATCACATCGTCGATAAAGCCGCGCGCGCCCGCCACAAACGGGTTGGCGAAGCGGGCCTTGTATTCGGCCTCCTTGGCTGCCAGCTTTTCAGGATTGCCCTTGTCTTCGCGGAAGATGATTTCCACCGCCCCCTTGGCGCCCATCACCGCGATCTCGGCGTTGGGCCAGGCAAAATTCACATCACCTCGCAGGTGCTTGGAACTCATCACGTCATAGGCGCCACCGTAGGCTTTGCGCGTGATCACGGTTATTTTCGGCACGGTGCATTCGGCAAATGCATACAGCAGCTTGGCGCCGTGCTTGATGATGCCGCCAAACTCTTGCGCCGTGCCGGGCATGAAGCCTGGCACATCGACAAAGGTGATCACCGGGATGTTGAAGGCATCGCAAAACCGCACAAAACGCGCCGCCTTGATGCTGCTCTTGATGTCCAGGCAACCGGCCAGCACCAGCGGCTGGTTGGCCACAATGCCCACCGTCTGGCCGTCCATGCGGGCAAAACCGATCAGGATGTTTTTGGCATATTCGGGTTGCAACTCGAAGAAATCACCATCATCGACCGTTTTGAGGATCAGTTCCTTCATGTCGTAGGGCTTGTTGGGATTGTCTGGCACCAGCGTGTCGAGACTGTGCTCCATGCGCCCTGCCGGGTCGCCGCTCTGGCGCACCGGGGCCTTTTCGCGGTTGTTGAGCGGCAGGTAGTTGTAGAGGCGGCGCAGCATCAAAAGCGCCTCCACATCGTTCTCGAACGCCAGGTCGGCAACTCCGCTCTTGGTGGTGTGACTGATGGCACCGCCCAGTTCTTCAGCCGTCACTTCCTCGTGCGTCACGGTCTTGACCACTTCGGGACCGGTGACAAACATGTAGCTCGAATCTTTCACCATGAAAATGAAGTCGGTCATGGCGGGCGAATACACCGCGCCACCGGCTGACGGCCCCATGATCATGCTGATTTGCGGCACCACGCCGCTGGCCATCACGTTGCGCTGGAACACATCGGCGTAGCCACCCAGACTGGCTACGCCTTCCTGAATGCGCGCGCCGCCCGAGTCGTTGAGGCCGATCACCGGCGCGCCCACTTTCATGGCCTGGTCCATGATCTTGCAAATCTTCTCCGCATGCGCTTCCGACAAGGCACCACCAAACACGGTGAAGTCCTGGCTGAAGACAAACACCAGGCGACCGTTGATCATGCCGTAGCCGGTCACCACGCCGTCGCCGGGAATCTTGTTGTCCTGCATGCCGAAGTCCGAGCAGCGGTGCTCGACGAACATGTCCCATTCTTCGAAAGTGCCCTCGTCGAGCAGCACCTCCAGCCTCTCACGGGCGGTGAGTTTGCCTTTCTTATGCTGCGCGGCGATGCGATTCTGGCCCCCACCCAAGCGGGCGAGTTCACGCTTTTTTTCCAGTTGTTCAAGGATGTCGTGCATGGTTTTCCTCTTTTCTCAATGGTTCGTTTGCCCTGCGCCTGTCGAAGGGCTCTCAGAAATGTTCGCATGGGCTTCGACAGGCTCAGCCCGAACGGATAAAACTTCACGGTCACCTGCGCTTGCGGCACGCAGCATATTTCTTGCGGCAGTGGAGGCCGCCACCCGGCCTTCCAGCACATCTTGTGTCAATTGAGGCAACAGCGTTTTGACCGCCGGGTGCTGGGCAAAGGCTTGCTTGAGCCCGGCATCGATGCGCTCCCACATCCACGCCAGCGCCTGTTGATGGCGACGCGCAGCAAAGCGGCCGCTGGTGGTTTGAAGTGTTTTGAATTGAAGCACTTTGTCCCAAAAACTATCGACGCCCTGGGCGTGCAGGGCGCTGAGCTGGATCACTTGCGGGTGCCATATTTTTTCGTCATGGTGCATGGCTTGCGGGTTGCCATGCAGACCCAGCAGGCGCAGGCTGGACGTGATCTGAGCCCGGGCGCGGGTGGCGGCAGCGAAGTCAAGATCGGCCTTGTTGATGACCACCAGATCGGCCAGTTCCATGACGCCTTTCTTGATGGCCTGCAAATCGTCGCCGGCGTTGGGCAACTGCATCAGCACGAACATGTCGGTCATGTTGGCCACCGCCGTCTCGCTTTGCCCGACACCCACGGTTTCCACAATCACCACGTCATAACCCGCCGCCTCGCAGACCAGCATGGCCTCGCGGGTTTTCTCGGCGACACCGCCCAGCGTGCCGCTGCTGGGGCTGGGACGGATATAGGCTTTGTCGTTGACGGACAACAATTCCATGCGGGTCTTGTCGCCCAGAATGGAGCCGCCCGAGACCGTGGAAGACGGGTCGATGGTCAGCACCGCGACGCGGTGACCCAAGCCAATCAGGTACAAGCCCAGCGCCTCAATAAAGGTGGATTTGCCCACCCCCGGCACGCCGCTGATGCCCAGCCGGAACGACTGGCCGGTGTGCGGCAGCAAGGCCGTGAGCAACTCATCGGCCAGCAAACGGTGGTCGGCGCGGGTTGATTCGAGCAAGGTGATGGCCTTGGCCATGGCGCGGCGCTGCACGGTGGCGTCACCCCGCAGCACGGCCGCCGCTAAAACGCCTGGATTCACTTCAGCGCAGCCTTGATCTGCTCGAGCACATCCCTGGCGCTCACCGGGATCGGTGTGCCGGGGCCGTAGATGCCCTTGACACCGGCCGCATACAGCATGTCGTAGTCCTGGCGCGGCACCACGCCGCCGACGAAGACGATGATGTCGTCGGCGCCCTGCTTTTTGAGTTCGGCAATGATGGCGGGCACCAGCGTCTTGTGGCCGGCGGCCAGCGTCGAGACACCCACGGCGTGCACGTCGTTTTCAATCGCCTGGCGCGCGCATTCCTCGGGGGTCTGGAACAGCGGACCCATGTCCACGTCGAAGCCGAGGTCGGCAAAGGCCGTGGCCACCACCTTGGCGCCGCGGTCATGGCCATCCTGGCCGAGCTTGCTGATCATCACG
Organism: Rhodoferax sp.; assembly: GCF_028689295.1. Taxonomy (GTDB): domain Bacteria; phylum Pseudomonadota; class Gammaproteobacteria; order Burkholderiales; family Burkholderiaceae_C; genus Rhodoferax. The sequence continues at coordinate 61,681 of NZ_JAQTWL010000016.1, read as the reverse complement.
CGCGGCCGGCGGCCATGCTCGGTGGCAAAGTCGGCAATTTCAGCTTTCAACGCGTTCCAGTAATCCATGGTGTCTCCGGCGGTGGCATCGGTATCGTAAGCGGCGGCATAGACGCCGGTCACTTTTTGCGTGTCGGCACGGTGGCGGCCAAAGGATTTTTCCATGGCGTCGCTGATTTCACCCACGGTGGCACGGGCGCGCACCGCCTTGATCGACAAGTCCAGCAGATTGCCCGTGCCGCTGGCGGCAGCCTCCTCGATGGCCTGGAGTGCCTGCTGCACCTGCACGGCGTCACGCTTCTGCTTGATGGCATTGAGCCGGGCAATTTGCGAGTCGCGCACGGCCACGTTGTCGATGTCGCGGGCCTCGATGACGTCTTCGGTCTTGAGCTTGTATTTGTTGACGCCCACGATCACATCCTTGCCGCTGTCGATACGCGCCTGCTTTTCTGCCGCAGCCGCCTCGATCTTGAGCTTGGCCCAACCCGAATCCACGGCTTTGGTCATGCCGCCCATGGCCTCGACTTCCTCGATGATGGCCCAGGCCGCATCGGCCATGTCCTGCGTCAGCTTTTCCATCATGTAGCTGCCCGCCCAGGGATCGATCACGCTGGTGATGTGGGTCTCTTCCTGGATGATGAGCTGGGTGTTGCGCGCGATGCGCGAGCTGAATTCGGTCGGCAGCGCGATGGCCTCGTCGAACGAATTGGTGTGCAGGCTTTGCGTGCCGCCAAACACCGCGGCCATGGCCTCGATGGTGGTGCGCACCACGTTGTTGTAGGGGTCTTGCTCAGTGAGCGACCAGCCCGACGTCTGGCAGTGCGTGCGCAGCATGAGCGACTTGGGATTTTTGGCGTTAAAGCCCTTCATGATGCGGCACCACAGCAGGCGCGCGGCGCGCATCTTGGCCACTTCCAGGTAGAAGTTCATGCCAATGGCCCAGAAGAAGCTCAGGCGGCCGGCAAAACCATCGACATCCATGCCCTTGGCAATGGCGGTCTTGACGTATTCCTTGCCGTCGGCCAGCGTGAACGCCAGTTCCAGCGCCTGGTTGGCACCGGCTTCCTGCATGTGGTAGCCCGAGATGCTGATCGAGTTGAATTTCGGCATGTGTTTGGCCGTGTACTCGATGATGTCGCCAATGATTTTCATCGATGGCTCGGGCGGGTAGATGTAGGTGTTGCGCACCATGAACTCTTTCAGAATGTCGTTCTGAATCGTGCCGCTGAGCTTGTCTTGCGAAACGCCCTGCTCTTCGGCGGCCACCACATAACCCGCCAGCACCGGCAGCACGGCGCCGTTCATGGTCATCGAGACACTGACCTTGTCGAGCGGAATCTGGTCGAACAGAATTTTCATGTCTTCGACACTGTCGATTGCCACACCGGCCTTGCCGACGTCGCCGGTCACACGCGGGTGGTCGGAGTCGTAGCCGCGGTGCGTGGCCAGATCAAACGCCACCGACACACCCTGGCCGCCGGCCGCCAGTGCCTTGCGGTAAAACGCGTTGGATTCTTCGGCGGTGGAAAACCCGGCGTACTGGCGTATGGTCCAGGGCCGCACCGCATACATGGTGGCCTGCGGGCCGCGCAGGTAGGGTTCGAACCCCGGCAGCGTGTTGGCGTAGGGCAGGTTTTGCGTGTCCTCGGCGGTGTACAAAGGCTTGACCGAAATGCCGTCGGGCGTGAGCCAATTGAGCGCATTCACATCTCCCCCTGGCGCAGATTTGGCGGCGGCTATGGCCCAGGCGTCCAAATTGGCGGGCTGAAATTCAGGGTTGTTTTGGGTCATGGTGGCAGACAGTTAAGTGTTGGAGGATCGGCGCTATCCACTTTACAACGATGCGCATTTTGAACAAGCGAGTTTACGTTATTTATAATTATTGATGCAAAAAATTCCTTCCAGCTTACAATTTGCGGCATGGCAGAACTTTCATTAGCCCCCCGCGCACTTTACGAAGAAGTGGCTGAGCTCTTGCGTCAGCGTATTTTCAACCGTGAGCTGGAACCCGGCAGCTGGATCGACGAGCTCAAGATTGCGCAGGACTACGGCATCAGCCGCACGCCCATGCGCGAGGCGCTCAAGGTGCTCGCCACCGAGGGCCTGGTGACCATGAAAGTGCGTCGCGGTGCCTACGTCACCGAGGTTTCTGAGCGCGACCTGGCCGATGTCTATCACCTGCTGAGCCTGCTCGAATCGGACGCCGCGGGTGTCGTGGCGCAACGTGCCGACGATGACCAAATGAGCGAATTGAAAACGCTGCACCAGGAGCTCGAAGACGCCGCGCGGCCAGAGCAACTTGACCGGCAGCGCTTTTTTGAAATCAACGAACGTTTTCACATGCGCCTGCTCGAAATCGCCGACAACCGCTGGCGCAACCAGATGGTGGCCGACCTGCGCAAGGTCATGAAGCTCAACCGCCACAACTCGCTGCTCAAATCCGGACGCATTCAGGAGTCGCTGGGCGAGCATCGCGCCATCATGGCCGCGCTGGCGGCCCGCGACCCGCAAGCCTGCACCCAGCGCATGCAGGCGCATTTCGAAAGTGGCCTGGAAGCCGCCGTTTGAAGCCGCATGCCTGAATCCGCCCTCTTGATGCAGCAAGCGCTGGCACTGGCCGCGCAAAGCCTGCTGATCACGTCGCCCAACCCGCGCGTCGGCTGCGTCATTGCCGCCCCCAACGGCCAAGTGATCGGCCAGGGCTACACCCAGCGCGCCGGTGAGGCGCACGCCGAAATCATGGCGCTGCGCGACGCCGCCGCCCATGGCCACAGCGTGGCGGGCGCCACCGCGTATGTGACGCTGGAACCCTGCTCGCACCAGGGACGCACCGGACCCTGCTGCGATGCCTTGATTGCCGCCGGCATCAGACGAGTGGTTGCCGCCATCGGCGACCCCAACCCCCTGGTCACGGGCCAGGGCTTCTCACGGTTGCGGGCGGCAGGCATCGACGTCGAAACCGGCCCTGGCGCTGCCGAATCGCGTGAACTCAACATCGGTTTTTTCAGCCGCATGCTGCGCCAAACCCCTTGGGTGCGCATGAAGCTGGTGGCCTCTCTGGACGGCAAAACCGCGCTCGACAACGGCCTTAGCCAATGGATCACCTCACCCGCAGCCCGCGCCGACGGCCACGCCTGGCGCGCCCGTGCCTGCGCCGTGCTGAGCGGTATCGGCACGGTGCTGGCCGACAACCCCAGGCTCGACGTGCGGCTGGTGGCCACACCACGGCAACCCGCCCTGGTGCTGGTGGATAGCCGCCTGGAAACCCCGCTGGATGCCGCGTTATTCATGCCGGGCCGGGCGCTGTTGATCTACGCCGCCGTGCACAACGCCGCCAAACAGGCGGCGCTTGAGGCGCGCGGCGCCACCGTGGTGCTGCTGCCCAACGCCAGCGGCAAGGTCGATCTGGCCGCCATGCTGCGCGACCTGGCGCGCCGCGAGATCAACGAACTGCATGTGGAAGCCGGTGAAAAACTCAACGGCTCGTTGATTCGCGAAGGCCTGGTGGATGAATTTGTGGTGTACCTGGCCCCCAAACTGATAGGCCAGGGGCGCGGCATGGCACACTTTGGGCCGTTGCAGGATCTGGCGCAAGCCGTGCCGCTGGAATTCAAGTCCACGGCCATGCTGGGGCCCGACCTGCGTGTGGTCGCCCGCGTTTGCGGCCGCGACGTTTTTTAATCGGAACCACATGTTCACTGGCATCATCACCGGCATCGGCCACATCAGCGCCGTGCACCCCCTGGGCGACACCGCCGCCCACGGCAAGCGCCTCACGATCACCTGCCCGCCCGGCTACCTCGACGACGTGGGCCTGGGCGACAGCATCGCGCTCAATGGCGCCTGCATGACCGTGACCACGCTCAACGCCGCGCAGCAGCAATTCACCATCGACATCTCGGCCGAGTCGCTCGACAAGACCGCCGGGCTCGACCAACTGGGCGCCGTCAACCTGGAAAAAGCCCTGCGCGCCCACGACCGGCTGGGCGGCCACATTGTGTCGGGCCACGTCGATGGCATCGGCCGCGTCACTTTCTTTGCCCAGGTCGGCGAAAGCTGGCAACTGCAGGTGATGGCGCCCACCGCGCTGGCCAAGTACCTGGCTTACAAAGGCTCGATCACCATCAACGGCGTCAGCCTGACCGTAAACCACATTCAGGACAACGCCGAGGGCTGCGAGATGCGCATCAACCTGATTCCGCACACGGTGCAAAACACCGCGCTGGGAACTTTGCAGGTGGGTTCCCGTGTGAATCTTGAAATTGATTTGATCGCGCGTTATGTGGAGCGAATGCTCAGCAAATGAGCGCTTCCATGGGGACCACAAAAACAGGCACCGTTGACGAGATCGCCGTTCAGCAGTTCATCGCCTTCTGGAGCCAAGTCAGCACCTCCGAGATCGCCACAGCGCAAAGTTTTGTCTCAGGGCTCTGCACCCTGCTGAATCTCCCGCCGCCCACGCACGAGCCCGACTACATGTTCGAGCGCCCCATCACCTTCAGTCATGGTGACGGCTCCAGCAGCGCCGGGCGCATTGACTGCTACCGCCGTGGCCACTTTGTGCTGGAAGCTATGGTTTGCTGCGAACTGGCACGCAACTATTTTGCGCACCATGATTACCTAGATTCCGAGCTTCTAAATAATGCTGATTCGCAGTTTTTGTTGGGCGGCATTTTGGTGTCCGTCCTGGTGTTGCTTGGAATGCAGCAGGGAAAACTGCTTCAAGATCCTGTCAAAGCACCGCCTCCAGGCCTTTGCGATCCAGCAAGTTAAGCAGTTTCAGCGATGGGCCACTTGGATGTTTTTCACCAATTTCCCATTTCCGAACTGTTGACAAGCTTGTATTGAGCACGGCGGCCAACACAGCCTGGCTCAATTGAAGGTGGTCACGCAGCGCACGAATTTTTTCGCTGTCGTAATCAGGAACGGGGTCAAGACAAAGCGCGTCGAATTTGCGCATATTGCGCTTGTCAATAAAACCCAGTCGATGAAGATCGCTGGCGGTCTCGTGGACAGCATCGAAAATTGGACTCTTGGCTTTAGCTTTTGTCGTCATGGCAAATTTCCTGTAGTGAGCCGTCCGCAACAGCTTCGTTGATCTGTTGACCTGTTATGGACAACAACTCTGCAGCGATACCTTTCAATGCTTCCAGTTCATCGTCTGCAATGTTGGCCCGGTCATTTTTTTCAAAACCGTAGACGAAAAACCAGCGGTTCCCTCTATTGGTCGCAACCAGCGTTCTGGCACCGCCGCGCTTGCCACGCCCGGCGAGCCCGACGCGCTTCTTGACAACGCCACCACCCAAGTCGGCGTCAATCAAACCTTGCAGCATTTCGGACACCGCAGCGCAGAGTGCGTTGTCTTTCAACTCTGTTTTGCGCATCCATCTGCTGAAATAACGGGTTTTGAATACTCGGTTCATATGTTAATTATGCCACTAAGTGGCACAATTAACAACACGCCCATACGCATCTGGTGATCAAAAAAAGCGGAGCCAGCCTGATCCGAATCAGGCTGGCTCCGGCATAGTTCAAACCCTCTTCACGCAAAGCTGAACTGCCCCGGTGCGCGGATCGGGTCCACGTCGACGTGGATGGTGTCTTTGGGCGCAAACTTGCCTTCCAGTAGCAGCTTGGACAACGGGTTTTCCAGCCGCTGCTGTATCGCACGTTTCAGTGGACGGGCGCCAAACACTGGGTCGAAACCGACCTTGGCCAGCTCGGCCACCGCAGCCTCGCTCACCTCCAGCCCCAGCTCCATGTGCTCCAGCCGTGCTTTCAGCACCGCCAGCTGGATGCGGGCAATGTCGGCAATGTGGCTGGCGTCGAGCGAATGGAACACCACGGTTTCGTCAATGCGGTTCAGGAACTCGGGCCGGAAATGGTTCTTGAGTTCACCCGTCACCGCTTCCTTGACGTCCTCGTAGTCCTGGCCCACCATGGCCTGAATCATCTGCGAGCCGATGTTGCTGGTCATCACGATCACGGTGTTCTTGAAGTCCACGGTGCGGCCCTGGCCATCGGTCAAACGGCCGTCGTCCAGCACTTGCAGCAACACGTTGAACACGTCCGGGTGGGCTTTCTCCACCTCGTCGAGCAGCAGCACGCTGTAGGGTTTGCGGCGCACGGCCTCGGTCAGATAACCACCCTCCTCGTAGCCCACATAGCCCGGCGGCGCGCCGATCAGGCGGGCCACCGAATGCTTCTCCATGAACTCGCTCATGTCGATGCGCACCAAGTGGTCTTCCGAGTCGAACATGAAGCCGGCCAGCGCCTTGCACAGCTCGGTCTTGCCGACGCCCGTCGGGCCCAGGAACAGGAAGGAGCCCGTGGGCCGGTTCGGGTCGCTCAGGCCCGAGCGCGAGCGCCGGATGGCGTTGGCCACGGCGGCGATGGCCTCGTCCTGGCCCACCACGCGCTGGTGCAGTTTGTCTTCCATCAGCAGCAGTTTGTCGCGCTCGCCCTGCATCATTTTGCTCACCGGAATGCCGGTGGCGCGGCTCACCACCTCGGCAATTTCCTCGGCACCGACCACGGAACGAAGTAATTGCGGGCGGCCACCATCTTTGGCGTTTTTGGCTTTGCCGGCCTCAATATCTTGCGCGTCCTTGAGCTGTTTTTCCAGACCCGGAAGCTTGCCATACTGCAACTCACCCGCGCGGTTGAAATCGCCCTTACGGGTGAACTCTTCAATCTGAAAACGCACTGTTTCGATCTCCTCCATGATGGTCTTGGAGCCCTGTGCCTGAGCCTTTTCGGACTTCCAGATTTCATCAAAGTCGGAAATTTCCTTTTGCAGCTTGACAATTTCTTCTTCAATCAGGCTGAAGCGTTTTTGCGAGGATTCGTCCTTCTCCCGGCGCACGGCTTCGCGCTCAATCTGCAACTGGATCAAACGCCGGTCAAGCTTGTCCATGACCTCGGGCTTGGAGTCGAGTTCGATCTTGATCTTGGAGGCAGCCTCGTCGATCAGGTCGATCGCCTTGTCAGGGAGAAAACGGTCGGTAATGTAGCGATGGCTCAACTCGGCGGCCGCGACGATCGCCGGGTCGGTAATCTGCACGCCATGGTGGGTTTCATACTTGGCCTGCAGGCCGCGCAAAATCGCAATGGTGGCTTCCACCGTGGGTTCACCCACCAGGATTTTCTGGAACCGGCGCTCCAGCGCGGCGTCTTTTTCGATGTATTTGCGGTACTCGTCGAGCGTGGTCGCGCCCACGCAATGCAGTTCGCCACGCGCCAGCGCGGGTTTGAGCATGTTGCCGGCGTCCATCGCGCCCTCGGCCTTGCCGGCACCCACCATGGTGTGCAGCTCATCGATAAAAACAATGGTCTGGCCTTCATCCTTGGCCAGGTCTTTGAGCACGTTTTTCAGGCGCTCCTCGAACTCGCCACGGAACTTGGCGCCGGCCAGCAGCGAGGCCATGTCGAGCGACAACACCCGCTTGCCCTTGAGCGATTCGGGCACCTCGCCGGCCACGATGCGCTGCGCCAGGCCTTCCACAATGGCGGTCTTGCCGACACCGGGTTCGCCAATCAGCACCGGGTTGTTCTTGGTGCGACGTTGCAACACCTGAATGGCCCGGCGGATCTCGTCGTCACGGCCAATCACCGGGTCGAGCTTTCCCTGGCGCGCGCGCTCGGTCAGGTCGAGGCAGTATTTTTTCAGCGACTCGCGCTGGTCTTCGGCGTCGGCGCTGTCCACGTTCTGACCGCCGCGCACCGCCTCGATGGCGGCCTCCAGGCTCTTGCGGGTCAGGCCGTTGGCGCGGGCCATGTCACCCAGGGCGCCCTTGGCATCGGTCACCGCCAACAAAAACAGCTCGCTGGCAATGAACTGGTCACCGCGCTTGAGCGCTTCCTTTTCAGTCGCCTGCAGCAACTTGGTCAGCTCGGGGTTGACCTGCACCTGCTCCTGGCCCGTCACCTGCGGCAGACGTTTGACGGCGGCCTCGGCGGCCGCCAGCAAGCCCGTCACATTGACTCCGGCGCGCTGCAACAGGGCTTTCGGGCCGTCGGCCTGCTTGAGCATGGCCACCAGCAGGTGCACCGGCTCGATGTAGGCGTGGTCCTGGCCCAGCGCCAGGCTTTGCGCGTCGCCCAGGGCTTCCTGGAATTTGGTGGTCAATTTATCTTGTCGCATGAGAGTTCCCTTCGAATTGGATTGTTCAGGAGGTGAGGCCATTTGTCCGGCTTTCAAGCCCGCGCCTGCTACAGTTGTCCTCCATCCTGCCCAAGAGGCGATCTTTGCGCCGACCCCTGTGAACACGCCACCCGACAACACCCACACCACCAGCACGCCGGTTGAACACTACGAAAATTTTCCGGTGGCCTCCTGGCTATGCCCGCCACGCCTGCGCCCGGCCATTGCCGCCATCTACCACTTTGCCCGCACGGCCGATGACCTGGCCGACGAAGGCGATGCCAGCGCCGCGCAAAGGCTGGACGCGCTGTCGCGGTACCGGGCTGACCTGCTGGCCATTGCCAGCGAGCAGGCACACAGCGGCCAATGGCCGCAGGTTTTCGAGCCCCTGCGTGAGGTGCTGCGCGCTTTCAGCTTGCCGGTGCCCCTGCTGACCGACCTGCTCGATGCCTTTGCGCAGGACGTTCGTTACACCGCAGCGCAGCGCCGCTACCCGGATGATGCCGAGTTGCTGGACTACTGCACGCGCTCGGCCAACCCGGTGGGGCGTTTGCTGCTGCACCTGTACGGCATCAGCGACAACCTCTCGCTGACGCAGAGCGACCAGATTTGCAGCGCCTTGCAACTCATCAATTTCTGGCAGGACGTCTCAACCGATGTGGCGCGCGGGCGTTGGTACCCCAGTGTGCAGACGATGGCCGCGCACGGCGTGCTGGACGCAGACCTGCAGCCCGGCAGCCACAGTGACAGCGCAACACGGCTGATCACCGCCTACGCCACGTCAGCCCGTGCACTGATGCAAGCCGGCGCGCCGCTGGCCCGCCGCATCCCGGGCCGAGCAGGTTGGGAGCTGCGCCTGGTCGTGCAAGGCGGCCTGCGCATTCTGGACAAAATCGAGGCTTTGCGCTTTGCCACCTGGCGCACAAGGCCCAAACTCACAGCCCGGGATGTACCCGGGATGCTTTGGCGGGCGCTGTGGATGCGGTGAATCGCCCGACCTGTTTAAACTCGGACGCCATCCTTGAACCGCCCATGACCCCGCAAGACTACGTCCAGCAAAAAGCCGCCGCCTCGGGCAGCAGTTTTTATTACGCTTTTTTGTTTTTGCCAGCGCCCAAGCGCGCCGCCATCACCGCCTTTTATGCCTTTTGCCGCGAAGTCGATGATGTGGTCGATGACATGGTGGACCCCGGCGTGGCCGCCACCAAACTGCAATGGTGGCGCGCCGAAGTGGCCAAGGCCTTTGCCGGCACGCCCAGCCACCCGGTGCTGCAGGCGCTGATGCCTCTGGCGGCCAGTTACCAGATTGAGGAGCGCCACCTGCAGGCCGTCATCGAAGGCTGCCAGATGGACCTCAGCCAGACCCGCTACCTGGACTACGCAGGCCTGCAAAATTACTGCCACCTGGTGGCCGGCGTCGTCGGCGAAGTGGCGGCGCAGATATTTGGCCAGACCCACCCGCAAACCATCCAGTACGCGCACACCCTGGGGCAGGCGCTGCAGATGACGAACATCATTCGCGATGTCGGCGAGGACGCGCGACGCGGTCGCATTTACCTGCCGGCCAGCGACCTGAAACAGTTCGGCGTCACGGCGCAAGAGATTTTGAACGGCACTTATTCCGACCGCTTTATTGCGCTGATGCGCTTTCAGGCCAAGCGCGCCCAAAGCCTGTACGACCAGGCGCTGGCGCTGCTGCCCGCATCGGACTGCCGCGCGCAAAAACCCGGCCTGATGATGGCCAGCATTTACCGCGCGCTGCTGGCCGAGATCGAACGCGACAACTTTGCCGTGCTGCACCAGCGCATCAGCCTGACGCCCCTGCGCAAGCTCTGGCTGGCCTGGAAAGTGCAGGCGCTGGGGCGGCTTTGAAAGTTGCCATCATCGGCGCCGGCTGGGCCGGTCTGGCAGCTGCCGTCAAGGCCACGCAAGCGGGCCATCGGGTCACGGTTTTCGAGGCCTCCCATGCAATCGGCGGCCGCGCCAGAGTCATCACCAGCAGCACCACCCGGACGCTGCCTGATGGCATGCCGGTGCGGCTCGACAACGGCCAGCACATCCTGATTGGCGCCTACACCGAAGCGCTGGCCTTGCTGCGCCTGGTCGGCATTTCGCCCGAGGCCGCGCTGCTCGATTTGCCCATGACGCTGCAGTTCCCCGACGGCCTGGGCCTGAGATTTGCCGCGTGGCCGACCCCGCTGGACGCACTGGGTGGCATCCTGCAAGCCCGTGGCTGGTCGCCGGGTGACAAATGGTCGCTGTTGCGTGCGGCGCTGGGCTGGAAGCGCCAGAGTTTCAACTGTGCGGACACGCTTTCGGTGGCTGAGCTCTGCCGACACCTAACGCCAAAAATTAACGCCGAACTGATCGATCCGCTGTGTGTCTCGGCACTCAACACAGCGCCCGAACAATCCAGCGCCCAGGTGTTTTTGCGCGTCATGCGCGACGCCCTGTTCGGCGTGCCAGGTGGCTCGCGCCTGCTGCTTCCCCGGATGGACCTGAGCGCCTTGTTTCCTGACGCGGCCGCAAGCTGGCTGCTTGCGCGCGGCGGCCTGCTCAAGCTGGGGCAGCGCGTTGGATCCATGCAAATGCAAGGACGGCAATGGCTTGTGCAGAGTGAATTGTTCGACGCAGTGATCCTGGCCACCTCGGCGTCCCAAGCGGCACAAGTCATCAACGCCTGCGCCAAAGAGGCGTCCCCGGCCGTCGCAGCAAAAGTGCAGAACTGGGTCGATACCACACAGGCCCTGCAGTTTGAGGCCATTGCCACGGTCTATGCCTGGGCGCCGCAAACCAGCTTGCCTCAGCCCATGCTCGCCTTGCACAGCAGCGCACAGCAGCCAGCCCAGTTTGTCTTTGACAGGGGTCAGTTGGGCGGCCCGGCAGGTCTGCTGGCTTTTGTGGTCAGCGCCGCCCAGGGCGAGCGCGCCACGCTGCAAACCCAGGTGCTGGCGCAGGCCCAGGCGCAGCTTGGCCTGGCCTTGCAACCGGTGCAAACGGTGCTGGAAAAGCGCGCAACTTTTGCCTGCACCCCGGGCCTGCAACGCCCGCCCATCGACATTGCGCCGGGCCTGCTGGCCTGTGGCGACTATGTGGCCGGCCCTTACCCTGCCACGCTGGAAGGCGCTGTGCGCAGCGGCTGCGCTGTGGTGGCCTTGCTGTGACGGATTCAAAAACCCCGTGCGGCATCCATCTATCCAAGTCAACGAAAATAGCCATATGACCCTACTCACCTCCCCCTTCGCCAAAGAACCGCCGTTTCAACACGGCCAAACGCCGCGCACCGCCGTGCTGTACTGCAATCTGGGCACGCCAGATTCGCCCAGCACGCCCGATGTGCGGCGTTTTTTAAGCGAGTTTCTGGGCGACCCGCGGGTGGTCGAGGTGCCGCGCCTGCTCTGGCTGTTGATCCTGCACGGCATCATCCTGCGCTTTCGGCCCGCCAAATCGGGCGCCAAATACGCCAGTGTCTGGCTGCCCGAGGGCTCGCCGCTGAAAATCTGGACCGAAAAACAGGCCAAGATGCTGCATGGCTGGCTGGGTCAGCGCGGCCACCAGGTGCAGGTGCGCTACGCCATGCGTTATGGCAGCACGTCGATCGCATCGCAGCTTGACCAACTCAAGGCCGAGGGCACCACCCGCGTGCTGATCGTGCCGGCCTACCCGCAGTATTCGGCCACCACCACCGCCAGTTTGTTCGACGCGGTTTACGACTGGGCTGGCAAGACGCGCAACATCCCGGAGCTGCGTTTCATCAACCACTACCACGACGACGCCCGCTACATTGCCGCCCTGGCCGGCCGGGTCAAGCACCATTGGCAAGACCATGGCCGCCCCGATGTGCTGCTGATGAGTTTTCACGGCGTGCCCGAGCGCACGCTGCACCTGGGCGACCCCTACCACTGCGAATGCTTCAAGACCGCGCGCCTGCTGGCCGAGCATCTGGGCTTGTCGAAAGAGCAGTACAAGGTGAGCTTCCAGTCGCGCCTGGGCCGTGCCAAATGGCTGGAGCCCTACACCGAGCCGACCCTGATCGACATGGGCCAGGCCGGTGTCAAACGCGTCGATGTGGTGTGCCCGGCCTTTACCAGCGACTGTCTGGAAACACTGGAAGAAATCAACATGGAAGCGCGCGAGGCTTTCCTGCACGCCGGCGGCAAAGAGTTTCAGTACATTCCATGCCTTAACGACGACCCTGCCTGGATCACCGCCTTGAGCGAGATCACCCAGCAGCACCTGCAGGGCTGGCCGACCCAGACGCCTCCCGACGCCGACGCTCTGGCCGCCTCTCGGGCTGCTGCAATGGCGCTGGGTGCCAAACAATAAGCCACGCCATCACGGGTTGAGGCACCCATGCGTTTGATGTCTAATGCGTCCTTTCGTAGTGTTCTCATACTTGCTGGAGACAAGCATGCACGACTCCACCCGTCCGACCCTGCTGATTGTTGACGATTCACCCGAGAATCTCTTCGTCCTGAGCGAATTGCTGCAGCCGCTGTACCGTGTGCTGGCCGCCAACAACGGCGAACGCGCCGTGCAAATTGCCACGACCGTGCCGCGTCCCGATCTGATCCTGCTCGACGTGATGATGCCGGGCATGAACGGCTACCAGGTGTTGCAGGCACTGCGGGCCGATGCGCTCAGCGCCAACATTCCGGTGATCTTCCTGACCGCGCTTTGCAATCCGCGCGAAGAAGAACGTGGACTGGGCATGGGCGCCGTGGACTACATCACCAAACCGATCACGCCAGCCATTGTGCTGGCACGCGTGAGCACGCAGTTGCAGGCCAAGCAGGCGCGTGACTGGCTGCAGGACCAAAACGCCACACTCGAGGCCGAAGTGGCCCGGCGCATGACCGAGAACGATCTCATCCAGCAGGTCAGCATCCGCGCGCTGGCGCATCTGGCCGAAACCCGCGACCCCGAAACCGGCAAGCATCTGGCGCGCACCCAGGGCTACATGGCGCTGCTGGCTGACTTGCTCAAGGACCACCCGCGCTTTCAGTCAACGCTCACCCCGCGCTGCATCAGCCTGTTGACGCGATCGACCCCCATGCACGACATCGGCAAGGTGGGGATTCCCGACCATATTCTGAACAAACCCGGAAAGCTCACAAACCCGGAGTGGGCCATCATGCAAAGCCATTCAAAACTGGGCAGCGATGCGATCGAGTTGGCAGAGCAGGACATCGAACGGCCGCTGGAGTTTTTGACGCTGGCCAAGGAAATTGCCCATTGGCACCATGAGAAATGGGATGGCACGGGCTACCCTGACCAGCTGGCGGGCGATGCCATCCCGGTCGCTGCGCGCCTGATGGCGGTGGTCGATGTATTCGACGCCCTGATCTCGGCGCGAGTGTACAAAGCGGCAATCTCGTTTGACAAAGCCCGGGACATCATGGCCGAGCAACGTGGCAAGCATTTTGATCCGGATATCGTTGATACCTTTCTGGCCAATTTCGCGGCATTCGTCGCCATCGCTGTACAGCATCGTGACGATGCCGTGATCAGCGCCTGAACTCCACCACTGGCTCCCTGCATGACGCCATGAATCCTTCTGTGCCGCCAAGGTCTGCGCGCAAAACCTCACTTGAACTGACACCGAACCAGATGGCGCTCAAGATCACGCTGAGTTATGCCAGCTTTGCGATGTTGTGGATCGTCTTTTCTGACCAAATTTTGGGATGGCTGGTCAACGACCCGGCCGACCTCGTCAGATTCAGCACCTACAAGGGTGGCTTGTTCGTGCTGGTCACCAGCGCCTGGCTGTTTATTTTGGGCCAGCGCTGGCTCCAGCAGTCCGCGGCGGCGCAACTGCACGAGCAAAGCACCCTCACGCAATTCGCGCGCCGCGCCCAGGCGCTGCTCGACCTGCCTGCCGCCGCCGAAGCCATGGACGAGCGCAGCTTCATGCGGCATGGCCTGGAGGTCGCCGAACAACTCACCGCCAGCCAGATCGGCTTCATCCATGTTGTCAACGAAGACCAGGAGTCCATCGAACTGGTGACCTGGTCGAGCGACACATTGGCGCACTACTGCAGCGCCGCTTTTGACAGCAACTATCCCGTCAGCCAGGCGGGCATCTGGGCCGACGCGCTGCGCCAAAAGGCACCGGTGGTATTCAACGACTACGCCAAAGCCAGCGGTGAACACGGTCTGCCAGAGGGCCACGCGCGGCTGGACCGTCTGATCAGCGTGCCGGTGCTGGAGGGCGGCGTGGTGCGCATGATGGCTGGCGTGGGCAACAAGCCAACGCTTTACACCGACAAAGATTTGGAGACCGTGCGCCTGATTGCCGAGGCCATCTGGCGCATCGTGCGCCAGCGCCGTGCCGATGCTGCCTTGAAAAACAGCCAGGCACTCTACAAAACCCTGTACGACAGCAACCCCCTCCCGATGTGGGTGTTCGACCTGGAAACACTGGCATTTTTGTCGGTCAACGACGCCGCCGTTGACCACTATGGCTTCAGTCGCGACGAATTCATGGCCATGACGCTGCGCGACATCCGGCCACAACAGATGCTACCCGTCCTGCCAGACATTTTGACCAGCGGCACTGAAGCGCCTTGCCAGGGCAGCATCTGCCAGCATTTGCACAAAAACGGTGAGGTGATGCTGGTCGAAATCGCCGCGCACCCGATCACCTTCGACGGGCGATCCGCCCAAATGGTCTTGGTCCAGGATGTGACCACGCGCGAAAAAACACAGGCGCAATTGCGCAAAGTGTCGCTGGCCGTGGCGCAAAGCCCCGAGAGCATCGTCATCACCAACTTGAACGCCGAAATTGAATACGTCAACGAGGCTTTTTTGCAGGCCACGGGCTACACATCGGAGGAGGTGACGGGGCAAAACCCGAAGATCCTGCATTCCGGCAAAACGCCCAAGCGCACTTACGACGACCTGTGGGCTGCGATGCGCCAGGGCAGGATGTGGAAAGGCGAGTTTTACAACAAGCGCAAGGACGGCAGCGAATACGTCGAGTTCGCCATCATCACCCCGCTGCGCCAGCCCGATGGCAGCATCACCCATTACGTCGCGGTCAAGGAAGACATCACCGAAAAAAAGAACATCGGCCTCGAACTCGACGGCTACCGCCACCACCTCGAAGAGCTGGTAGCCCAGCGCACGCAGGAGCTGACGAAGGCGCGCGCCGAGGCCGAGGCGGCCAGCCAGGCCAAAAGCACATTTCTGGCCAACATGAGCCATGAAATCCGAACGCCCATGAACGCCATCCTGGGACTCAGCCACCTGCTGCGCAGCAGCGGCAGTGACAACCCGGCGCAAATCGACAAACTCAACAAGATCGACAGCGCCAGCCGCCACCTGTTGTCGATCCTCAACGACGTGCTCGACATTTCCAAAATAGAAGCCGGAAAGATCACGCTGGAGAGCCGCCAGTTCCAGATCACCGAGGTGGTCGGCAATGTGCAAACCCTGATTGAAGCCGACGCGCTGGACAAGGGGCTGACACTGCAGGTGGGGGGCGACGCCCTGGCGCTATGGGTCCAGGCCGACGCCACCCGGCTGCGCCAGGCGCTGCTGAACCTGGCCGGCAATGCCATCAAGTTCACCCCGAAAGGCAGCGTCAGCATCGACGTCAGCGAGGTCAGCCGTGTGGGCGAGCAGGTCACCGTGCGCTTTGAAGTCACCGACACCGGCATTGGCTTGAGTGCTGCCACCGTGAGCCGCCTGTTCACTACTTTTGAGCAGGGCGATGCCTCCACCACCCGGCAATATGGTGGCACCGGACTGGGCCTGGCCATTACCCGCAGCCTGGCACAACTCATGGGCGGCGATGCCGGCGTGAGCAGCGTACCGGGCCAGGGCAGCACGTTCTGGTTCACCGCCCGCGTCACACTCAGACAAAGCCCGCAGCTCCGGCTCGCCTTGCCATCGGGAGCCAATGGCAGACAACAACTGCTGGCGTTGCACCGCGGCCAGCGGGTCTTGCTGGCCGACGACAACCCGCTGAATCTTGAAGTGGCGCAAGAAATGCTCCTGCAGGTCGGGCTGCTGGTCACCACTGCCAGCAATGGCCAGCAGGTGCTGGACCTGGTGCGCGATCAGCCTGATGGGTATGACCTGATCCTGATGGACCTGCAAATGCCGCTGATCGACGGCTTGCAGGCCACCCGCGCGCTACGCGCCCTGCCCATGGGGCAAACGCTACCGATCATTGCGCTCTCGGGGAACACCTTTGCCCCCGACCGCGAGCTGGCCCGTGAGGCGGGCATGAACGACTTTGTGGCCAAACCAATCGAGCCGGAGACCCTGTACGCCAGCCTGCTGACATGGTTACCGCAAGCCAGCGCCAGCATCGTCCAACCCGGCAGGCCGGGCGATGCGGCGGATGCCCCGACCGAACCGCTGGTCATGCCGGATGCGCGCCTGGTGCAAACCGTGTTGGCACAGCTTGAAGAGCTATTGCGCCACAGCGACGCAGCGGCCTTGTCGCTTTTCCAGCAGCATGCGGCGGCACTGGCGCTGGCGCTGGGCGAAGACTTCAAGCCACTGGCCGACCAGTTGCAAAAGTTTACCTTTGACGAAGCCGGCAAAACCCTGGTCAAGCGTCGCCAGCGGCTCCACCAAGTCACGCCGGCTGGCGCATGACTCAAGCCCGCCTTTTCAGCAAGCGCGGCAGCACCAAAATCAGCACGATCACCACCAGCAGACCCAGCGACATCGGGCGTTGCAGGAAAATCATCGGGCTGCCCTCGCCAATCGAGATGGCGTTGCGCATCTGCGCTTCTGCCAGCGGCCCCAGAATCATGCCCACCAGCACCGGCGCGGTGGGAAAGTTAAAGCGCCGCATCACCAGCCCGACCAGGCCGATGGCATAGAGCAAAAACAGGTCGAACGCGCTTTGCCGCATGCCGTAGGCGCCGACCGTGGCAAAAATCAGGATGCCGGCATACAACTGCGGCTTGGGCACCTTGAGCAGTTTCACCCACAGACCGATCATGGGCAGGTTGAGCACCAGTAGCATCACGTTGCCAATGTAGAGCGAGGCAATCAGCGCCCACACCAGGGCGGAGGCGGAGGTAAACAACTGCGGTCCGGGCTGGATGCCGTAGTTCTGGAACGCGCCCAGGATGATGGCGGTGGTGTTCGAGGTGGGAATGCCCAGGGTCAGCAAGGGAATCAATGCCGCGGTCACCGTGGCGTTGTTGGCCGCTTCCGGCCCGGCCACGCCTTCAATGGCACCCTTAGTGCCGAATTCGGCCTGGTTTTCGCCCTTGGCGAGCTTTTTCTCCAGCGCATAACTCAAAAACGTGGGTATCTCGGTGCCGCCCGCGGGAATACAGCCAAACGGCGCGCCAATGGCCGTGCCGCGCAGCCAGGCAGGAAGGGAGCGGCGCCAGTCCTTCAGCGACATGGTGACGCGGCTCATGCGGTTTTCGGTTTCCACCGTCTTGCCCTCGAACAGCACGGCGTGCATGGCTTCGGCCACGGCAAACAGGCCCACCGCCACCAGCACGATCTCGATGCCATCCAAAAACTCGGGCACGCCGGCGGTGTAGCGCACCTGGCCGGTGATCTGGTCCATGCCCACCAGGCCAGCGGCCAGGCCGACAAACAGGGCGGTCAGGCCGCGCACCGTGCTCTGCCCCAGCACCGCGCTCACGGTTGTAAAGGCCAGCAGCATCAGCATGAAGTATTCAGGCGGCCCGAGTTTGACGGCAAAGTCGGCCACCACCGGGGCAAACAGCGTGACGATCACCGTGGCAATGGTGCCAGCCACAAAGGAACCAATGGCCGAAGTGGCCAGCGCGGCACCAGCACGACCGCTTTTGGCCATTTTGTTGCCTTCCATGGCGGTCACCATGGTGGCGGTCTCGCCCGGCGTGTTGAGCAAAATCGAGGTGGTGGAGCCGCCGTACATGGCGCCGTAATAGATGCCGGCAAAAAAGATCATCGACGCGGTGGCTTCCACTTGCGTGGTGATCGGCAACAGCATGGCCACAGCCGTGGCCGGGCCAATGCCCGGCAACACCCCGACCGCAGTACCCAGTGCGCAGCCCACCAGTGCCCAAAGCAGATTGACCGGCGTGCCCGCCGTGGCGAAGCCTTGCAGCAGAAGGTTCCAGGTTTCCATCAGGTCCATTACAACCACCCGCTTTCAGTCAAGCCAGGCAGGTTGATGCCCAGGAACTTGGTGAACATCCAGTACACCGGCGCGGCGATCAGCAGGGCCACCACCCCATCGGTGAGCCAGCTCCTGAGCCCCGAGCCGGTGCTGGCTTGCGCGTTGCGCAGGCCGCGCGCGGCCAGCACAAAGCACAGCGCGCAACTCAAAATGAAACCAATGCGGGTGATCAGCGCGGCATTGAGCAACATGCCTGCCGTCATCCAGGCAAAACCCGCCCAATAGGGTCGTTCGCCGCCATGCTCCTCCATGTGGAGAAAGCCGCCCCGGATCGCCTTGCGAACCAGCGCGATACCGCACAAACCCAGAGCGATTGCAACGACCCAGGGTAAAAAATTGGGTCCAACGCCGGCATAACCCGCGTTGGATGGAATGAACAGCGCACCCACGCCCAGCCCCAAGGCCAGCAGCAGCACGCCGATACCCACCAAGGCTTGCAAAAACGGTGAGTGGGTGGCCGGGGCGTGCTGTCGCATGGGTGTGCTCCTGCTGGCGGTCAGATCATGCCGGACTTGACCATGGTCGCGCGCAGCGAGGCAAAGTCATTGTCGACAAACTGCTCGAATGCGTCGCCGCTGAGCAGGGCGGGCGTCCAGTTGTTCTTTTCCAGGGCTTCCTTCCAGGCTTTGGACTGGGTGGCCTTGACCACCATGTCGGTCAACGCCTTGCGCTGCGCCGGGGTGATGCCAGGGGCGCCATAGACCCCGCGCCAGTTGCCGATTTCCACGTCGATGCCCTGCTCCTTGAGCGTGGGAATGTCGATACCCTTGAGGCGCGCCGCAGAGGTGACACCGATCGGCTTCATCTTGCCGGCCTTGATGTACTCGGAAAACTCGCTGTAGCCGCTGCCGCCAATGGTCACATTGCCGCCCAGAATGGCTGCCGTGGCCTCACCGCCGCCCCGGAAAGCCACGTAGTTGATCTTGGCGGCATCGACCCCCACGGCGCGCGCAATCATGGCCGCGGCAATGTGCTCGGTGGAGCCGCGCGAACCGCCGCCCCACTTGACGCTGCCCGGGTCTTTCTTGAGCTGGGCCACCACATCGGCCATGGTCTTGAACGGTGAATTGGCCGGCAGCACAAACACGTTGTACTCGCTGGTCAGGCGCGCAATCGGTGTGGCCGCCGTGATGGAGACCGGCGGTTTGCCGGTGATGATGCCGCCCAGCATGACCGCGCCCATCACCATCAGGGCGTTGGGGTCGCCCTTGCTGGCGTTGACAAACTGCGCCAAGCCCAGGGCGCCGGCAGCGCCGCCCTTGTTTTCGTAGGTCACGGTGTCGGCCACCTTGGCGTCCATCAGGGCCTTGCCCAGGGCCCGGCCGGTGCCGTCCCAGCCACCGCCCGGGTTGGCTGGAATCATCATTTTGACGTTGGTGGCGGCAAAGGCCGATAGCGGCAGACCGCCGCTGACGGCCAGCGCAGCCATGGATTTCAGAAAAGTATCACGACGCATCGAAGTCTCCTTAGGTGTTGATGACCCTGTGATGATGCAGGCCCAAGCTGTCAAACGGCTGTCCGGACAACCTAGGGAAAATACCAACGCGACCACTGTTGGCCCAATCTGTTACAACCCTTGCTATTCCACTCCAGACTGCTTTCATGCCCCACCACCCAGCCAGCCCCGCCACCGATGCGGCCGCCCTTTTGCCACGCGTTCAATGGCTTGAGGCCGACCAGGATCGCTCGGCCCAGTGGCGCAGCGAACGCGGTGGCCCGGCGCCCCAACGCGTGGTGCTGGCCGACGACACTTTGACTGCCGACAGCGCCTACCGCCTGGCCTGCGCTGGCACCGGGCTGCTATGGCGCGGCGACTTTCAAAACGCCCGCCTGCTGCTGCAAGCCATCGCCCGGCGCATCGACCAAGTGCCCAAACGCAAGCGCGTCAAGGCCGTCCAGCCCATTCCCATTACCGAGGCGTTCAATTTGCACCGCCAGACGCAGGCGCAACGCGCGCGCACACTGGGCATGCTGCTGGTCGAGCTCGACGCCAGTTACCACATGGCGCTGCGCCGCGCCCCGGATGTGAGCGCGGCCTGCACCGAGGCCTGGGGCGAGGGCCAAGCGGAGGCAGGCAGCTCGGTGGTGTCGTTGCGCGAACTGCTGGGTGTCACCAGCGCGCATGAATGGCGCCGCGTGGGAGTGGAAATTGCCGCGCTCGGCGAGGCACCTGGCAACCGCATCCACCCGCATTACGGCGTTTTTTCGCCGGTGCGTGGCGAATACATCGGCCTGGTGGCCACGGCCCACCTGCCCAAGCCCCCCAAGGGGCAAAGCAGCCTCACGGCCTTTGACATTGGCACCGGCACCGGCGTGCTGGCGGCCGTGCTGGTGCGCCGCGGCGTGAGCCATGTGATTGCCACCGAATATGAACCCCGCGCCCTGATTTGCGCCCAGGACAATGTGGCGCGACTGGGGCTGCAAGACCACATCACCGTGCTGCAGGCCGATTTGTTCCCGCCCGGCCGGGCCTCGTTGATTGTCTGCAACCCGCCCTGGCTGCCGGCGCGGCCCAGCTCGCCGCTGGAGCGCGCGGTGTACGACGAAGGCAGCCGCATGCTCAACGGCCTCCTGACCGGACTGGCGGATCACCTGGCTCCCGGCGGCGAGGGTTGGCTGATTTTGTCGAACCTGGCCGAGCTGCTTGGCATGCGCAAGCGCGACGACTTGCTGGCCGCTTTTGCCCGACACGGCCTGCGCGTGGTGAGCCGCATCGACGCCAGGGCCCAGCACCCCAAGGCCGCTGACGTGACCGACGCATTGCACCAGGCTCGCGCCCGGGAGGTTACCTCGCTGTGGCGGCTGGCGCTGCAAAAACCCGCCCCCGCGGCGGGCCAGGCCCATGAAGCTGCTGCTGATTGAAGACGACACCGCCCTGCACACCGCCTTGAGCCGGTCGCTGAACCGGATCGGCTGGCAGGTGGAAGTGTGCGTGGATGGCCGCGCCGCCCTGCCACGCTGGCGTGCCAGCCACCCCGACGTGGTGCTGCTCGACCTGACCCTGCCCGGGCGCGACGGCCTGGCGGTGCTGCAACAGGCGCGTGACGAGGGCCTGACCACGCCGGTCCTGATCCTGACGGCGCGCGGCACCGTGGGCGACCGGGTGCAGGGCCTCAACGCCGGGGCTGACGACTATCTGCCCAAGCCTTTCGATCTGGACGAGCTCGAAGCCCGCGTGCGCGCCCTGCTGCGCCGTCACCCGGAACTTCACGACACTTCGGGCGCCAGTCAAAATGAATCAGCCGGGCTGCGCTACGACCCGGAAAGCAAAGCCATCCACCACGCCGGCCAGGTGCTCGACCTGAGCAGCCGCGAGCTCGCCATGCTGCGCGCCCTGCTGGCTCGCGCGGGCCAGGCCGTCACCAAGGAGCGGCTGTTCGAACTGGTTTTCCCGGGCCAGGCCGAGGTGCAGTTCGAAGCCATCGAGGTGGTGGCCTACCGCCTGCGCAAGAAACTCCAGGGCACTGGCGCCACCCTGACCACACTGCGCGGCCTGGGCTATTTGCTGAAACTTGAATCCGGCCGTACGCAAGCATGAGCGCATCCATTCGCACTTACTTCCGCCATTTATCCCTGCGCAGCTACCTGATGCTGGGCATTTTGCTACCCGTGGTGCTGTTCATTCTGGTGGATTCGGTGGTGATCTACCGCCAGGCCCTGGCCGCCGTCAATACCGCCTACGACCGCACCCTGCTGGCCTCGGCCAAGGCAATTGGCGAGCACATCCAGGCCGACGGCGAGGCCGAGTCGGCAACGCTGCACGCTCTGGTGCCCTACGCCGCGCTGGAAGTGTTCGAGGCCGACAACCGCAGCCGCATGATCTACCGGATCTCGGACACCCGTGGCGCGCTGATCGACGGCTATGAAGACCTGGCGCTGTGGCGCGGCCAATTGCCCGCGCTGGGACCCTATGCCGCGCTGGTCGATTTTTACGACGATGTGTACCGCGGTGATGCCGTGCGCGTGGCCGTGCTGCTGCAGCCGGTGGCCATCAAACGCGCGCGCAGCATGGCGGTGGTGCAAGTGGCCGAAACGCTGGAACTGCGCCGCGCGCTGGCCCGGCAAATTCTGCTGGACACCCTGTGGCGGCAGCTGGCGCTGGCTTCGGTGATCGCGCTGGTGGTGTTTGTGGTGGTGCAGCGCGCCACGCGGCCCGTGCGCCGCCTGAGCCTGCAGCTGCAGCAGCGCCGCGTGGATGACCTGACACCGCTGGCGCTGGACGATACACCGGTTGAATTGCGCCCGCTGCTCGATGCCACCAACACCACCATGCGCCGGCTGCACCACCTGCTGGACAACCAGAAGCGCTTTGTGCGCGACACCGCCCACCAGTTGCGCACGCCGCTGGCGGTGCTCAAGGTGCAGGTGCAGTCGGCCCTGCGTGGCGACGTGGATGCCAGGCAGGGTTTGACGGAAATCAGCCACACGGTGGAGCGCGCCACCCAATTGGCCAACCAGATGCTGGCGCTGGCCAAAGTGGCGCAACTGGCGCAGGAAAAGGCCACGGAATCGATGGACTGGGCCATTATCTTGCGTGAAGTGGCGCTCGATCTGGCCCCCCTGATCGCCGACAAGGCGCTGGATTTTGACATCGACACCCAAACCGCGCCCATTCAAACCCACGCCTGGATGCTGCGCGAGCTGTCGCGCAACCTGCTGCACAACGCCATTCGCTACAGCCCCGAGCACGGCAAGCTGCAGCTGCGCCTGCTGTGCGATGCCAGCCACGCCGCGCTGGTGATCAGCGACAGCGGACCGGGCATCAGCGAGGAACTGCGCAAGCGCCTGTTCCAGCCGTTCTCAGCCGGCCAGGCACACAGCGGCAGTGGCTTGGGGCTGGCCATTTGCCTGGAGATTACCCATACGCTGGGCGGGCAGATCGAACTGGTCAACCGGGTGGTCCAGGGTCGCATCGACGGGCTCGATGCCACCGTGCGACTGCCATTGGCAGCACCCTCGGCGGACCTATCGACAAAACCGTAAACTCAGAAATCGATTATTCAACCAGGGGCTAACCGATGATTTTTTCAAGCATGATCCGTCGCCGTAGCGTTTGTTTGGCAGCTCTGTCAGGTGTGGCAGGCACAGTGTTGCTACTGGGTGCGCCTGCTGCCATGGCGCAGACCGGCGCCGCAACGCCCATGGCCTGTCCGGCCATCCTGCAGCACAGCTTCAACCGGCTGCAGGACGAAGCGCCACAAAACCTGTGCCAGTATGCGGGCAAGGTGCTGCTGGTGGTCAACACCGCCAGCTTCTGCGGCTATACCGGGCAATACGAGGGGCTGGAGGCCCTGCATGCCAAATACAACGCGAAGGGGTTGGTGGTGCTGGGTTTCCCGTCCAATGATTTTGGTGAACAGGAGCCCGGCAGCAGCAAGGAAATTGCCGACTTTTGCTTCAACACCTACGGCGTCAAGTTTCCCATGTTCTCCAAAAGCGTGGTCAAGGGCGCCCGGGCCAATCCGCTGCATACCGCGCTGGCCAAGGCCACCGGCCAGTCACCCCAGTGGAACTTCCACAAGTACCTGATCGACCGCAACGGCAAGGTGCTGGCCAGCTTTGCCAGCAAGGTCGAACCGGACAGCCCGGCCCTGGTGGCCGCCATCGAGAAAGCGCTCTAAAAACAGCGCCGGCGGGGCCACGGCGGCGGTGGGCGACTGCTGCCGCATAAATCTTTTTGTCAATTTATTCAATATTTCAATCATCGTTGTATGATTAAATTCATGGATAAACTGATAGCTACCACCGTTTTTGAATCGCTCGCCTCGGGCGTTCGCCTGGATATTTACCGGCTTTTGGTCAAAGCCGGGCCGCAAGGCCTGGTGGCCGGTGAAATTGGCAGCGCACTGGACGTGCCGCCGACCAATTTGTCGTTTCACCTGAAGGCCCTGGCGCACGCGCAACTGGTGTCGGTGGTGCAGGAGGGTCGCTTCCAGCGCTACCGCGCCAACCTCGCGCTGATGCAGCAACTGATTGTGTATTTGACCGCCGAGTGCTGCGCTGGCCACCCCGAGCAGTGCGCCGAAATCTGTCTGGAACCTGTCTGTTCCTGAACCTTGTCCACGCCTTCTCATCTTCCCAAACCATGAACATTCTCTTCTTGTGTACGGGCAACTCCTGCCGCTCGATCCTGGCCGAAGCCACTTTCAACCACCTGGCCCCAAAGGGCTGGCACGCCATGAGCGCGGGCAGCCAGCCCAGCGGCACGGTGCATCCACGCTCGCTGGCCTTGCTGGCGCGCGAGGGTATTGCCACGACGGGCTACCACAGCAAATCCTGGGACAACTTGCCGCAGACGCCCGACATCGTGGTCACGGTGTGCGCCAACGCTGCCGGAGAGACCTGCCCCGCTTACCTGGGTCCGGTGCTGCGCTCCCATTGGGGCGTGGAAGACCCGGCGCACGCCACCGGCACCGATGCCGAGATCGACGCCGCCTTCATGACCACCTACCGCACGCTGCGCACACGCATCGAGGCCTTTCTGGCGCTGCCGCTGGCACAACTGCGGTACGATCCGGCCCGCCTCAAGGCCGAACTGGACCGCATTGGTGCCCTGACACCGGTTTGATTTGCAGCGTAGCCGCCCTGAGTTCCCCGTTGCTGAAAGTAGAACCTGTCGCCGTACAGCGCCTGCGGCAATTGTCCAAACAAGGAGCCTGAACATGAGCGCCCAATGTGAAATAACGGGTAAACGCGCCACTGGCGCGACCATGAGCGTGTTCGAGCGTTATCTGACGGTCTGGGTGGCCTTGTGCATTGTGGCCGGCATCGCCTTGGGACAGTTCTTTCCAGGCGTATTCCAGGCCATTGGCCGCATGGAGGTCGCGCACGTTAACCTGCCGGTGGGCGTGCTGATCTGGGTGATGATCATCCCGATGCTGCTGAAAGTGGACTTTTCGGCCATGCGCGAGGTGGGCAAACACATGAAAGGCATCGGCGTTACGCTGTTTGTCAACTGGCTGGTCAAGCCGTTCAGCATGGCTTTTTTGGGCTGGCTGTTCATTCGCCATCTGTTTGCGCCGTGGTTGCCGCCGGACCAGATTGACAGCTACATCGCCGGACTGATTTTGCTGGCCGCCGCACCCTGCACGGCCATGGTGTTTGTCTGGAGCCGGCTCACCGGGGGCGACCCGTTGTTTACCCTGTCACAAGTGGCGGTGAATGACGGCATCATGATCGTGGCCTATGCGCCGCTGGTGGCGTTTTTGCTGGGCTTGTCGGCCATCGCCGTGCCCTGGGACACGCTGCTGATCTCGGTGGGCCTGTACATCGTGATTCCGGTCATCCTGGCCCAATTGCTGCGCAAAGCCTTGCTGAAAAATGGTCAGGCTGCGTTTGATGCCGCCATGGAAAAAATTGGCCCGTGGTCGATCACCGCCCTGCTGGCCACCTTGGTACTGCTGTTTGCGTTTCAGGGCGAGGCAATCTTGAAGCAACCGCTCATCATTGCCCTGCTGGCGGTGCCAATTCTGATTCAGGTGTTTTTCAATTCGGGCCTGGCGTACCTGCTCAACCGCGCGGTCGGCGAAAAGCACAACATCGCCTGCCCGTCGGCGCTGATTGGCGCCAGCAATTTCTTTGAGCTGGCGGTGGCGGCGGCCATCAGCCTGTTTGGCTTCAACTCAGGGGCTGCGCTGGCCACCGTGGTCGGTGTGCTGATCGAAGTGCCAGTCATGCTGCTGGTGGTCAACATCGTCAACCGCAGCAAGGGCTGGTACGAGCGGACCTGACAAGCAACACAACGGAGATTTCTGATGACCGTTCACCACACACCATGACGACCGCGTTCTCGCAACAACTCAACGGCAATTTTGTCGGCATGCTGGACTGGCCGCAACTGGATGCCTTGTGGCTCCGGGTCCGGTCCGAACCACAGGGCTGGTATGCCAGCCAGAGCGGCGAAGCTGTGCCGCAAAGCCCGCTGTCGAATGGCGCGCTGAACCGATTCATCGACGAGGTGGATGCGCTGCTGCGACGCGAGCACAAGCAACCATTTTGCGGCATTGTTTACGCTGACAACCGCGAGCAACCCGGTTTCATCAAAATCTACGACCCGCACAACATGGGTTCTTTTTGCAGTTGCAGCAGCACACCGGTTCAGCCGCTTTGGGTGCTGTCGCGCAGCAAGCCAACACTCCTCGAAGACGACACGCCCCAGCCCGGCGCACGCGCGAGCTGGTGGCGCCGGCTGTTTGGCAGCCCTGAAAATTAACCCACTGAGTTGCTCATACTCCCGCTTCCGCTTTGTGAATACCTGCATGTCAGAAGCCTGTACCACCGACCGTGAACTGATCACCGTCTGCTTCGACGGTGACAAAAGCCAGCAAGCCAGCCAAAATCAGTCAGGCCAATTCCAAGGAACCACATGAGCCAGACACACGAGCACAGCCACAGCGGTCATAGCCATGCGCCAGCCAATTTCAACCGGGCATTTGCCATCGGCATTGCACTCAACATCATTTTTGTCGCCATCGAGGCGTTTTATGGCTGGCGCATCAACTCGCTGGCGCTGCTGGCCGACGCCGGGCACAACCTGAGCGACGTGGCCGGCCTGGTGTTGGCCTGGGGCGGCGCCTTGGCCGTCAAGCTGGTGCCCAATGCGCGCCACACCTACGGCTGGAAGCGCGCCACCATTCTGGCGGCCTTTGCCAATGCTTTGCTGCTATTGGTGGTCATGGGCGGCCTGGTCTGGGAAGCCATTGGGCGGCTGATGTCTGGCGATGTCTCGCTGCAGGCGCAGGGCGTGACCATCATGATGGTGGCGGGCATCGGCATCGTCATCAACACCGCCACCGCGCTGCTGTTCATGCGCGGAGGAGACGACCTCAACATCCGGGGCGCCTTTTTGCACATGGCGGCTGACGCGCTGGTCTCAGTCGGCGTCGTGGTGGCCGGTGCCCTGACGCTCTGGATGGGCTGGGTCTGGCTCGACCCGGTGGTCAGCCTGCTCATTGCTGCGGTGATTTTGTGGGGCACCTGGGATTTGTTCAAACAGTCGTTGCACATGCTGTTCGACGGCGTTCCTGACAGCGTCAACCCGGGCGCCGTGCGCAGCCTGCTGCAAGGCCTGCCCGGCGTGGCCGACGTGCACGACCTGCATGTGTGGGCCATGGGCACCAGCCAGATTGCGCTTACCGCCCATCTGGTCACCGACACCACCAACACCGGTGCGCTACTGCATGAGGCTGAGAAAGAGTTGCACGAGCACTTTGAAATCCGCCATGTCACGCTGCAACTGGAAACCCCGGCTTATGCGCTAATTTGCGGCTTGCGGCCGGGCATGGGCTGCCAAAAAGACTAGCTCTTGCAGCGGCAAGAAGGAGTCGTATCGCCTATTTGCCAGGAAAAACTGCCCGCACCACCCGACCGTCGGCGAGTTGGCACTGGCCTTCGCCACCGCCAGACATGCCGCTGGCTGGCGCAACCAGGTGAAAGCGGCAACGCATGCGCTGGTCGCCCTGCCCTGTCAGCGTGGCCACCACCTTGCCGGAGTAGTGGGTGATGAACTGGGTCGTCGGGTAAGGCTGCATCATGGGGCTGCCCCAATACGGCCAGTCGTACCAGCCACGGTTCCAGTACGTCCACAACGGTGTCAGCACTTCAGACCGCGTCTGCTGGGTGATTTGAAAGAATTTCCCCTGGTAGCTCATGTCGGGCAAAGTCGCCGTCATGGAGCCAGACAGGCCGCCGTCGGTGCTGGTCCAGCTGAATGTGACCGGTTCATCTGCTGCGCCGCCGCCCGCCAATTGCCCGCCACCGATACCGGTCGTGGTGCAGGCTGTCAAAGCCAAACTGAGCAACAGAAGCGTTGCCAGCGATGATGTCTTCTTCATGGTTTACTCCGTGGTGAATGCATGCAGGCAGTCTAGACAAGTCACGTCATGCCACGTTGATTTTTATCATGCGCAAGGCACGTGGATAGCAAGTGCTCGTTTCTGCTTTCTGACAAGGCCAGGCCGACTGAGGCAGAATCCAGCACTGTATGACCGCCCAACCCTCCACCGCAACTGCCTCGCCTTCTGCCGAGGCCCTCAACCGCGACTGTTTTTGCCGCACCCTGAACATGGATCGCCTGCGCGAGCAGCTTGAAAGCGAGCCCAGCCTGAGAGGCATGATGAGCAACATCACCCAAACCAGGCCCAATCTGTTTTCTTCCACAGTCGTGTTTATTTCGCAAGAGGTACAGCTGCAAATCACGGACACCATTGCGGCCATCGAGCGTGTCGCGGCCCTGCCCGGCTACCGGGTGCAGGCGTTGTCGCGCGCAGACGCCTCGGCGCAGCAAGACTTTGGTCCGCTGGGCGTTTGTATGGGTTATGACTTTCACCTGAGTGCAGACGGTCCGCAGCTCATCGAAATCAACACCAACGCCGGTGGCCTGCTGCTCAACGTGGCCCTGGCGCGCGCACAGGAGGCCTGTTGCGACGAGATGGACTGGGCTTTTCCATCCAGTGAGCGGCGCGACACCCTGAAAAAAACCATTTTTGACATGTTTGCGTCTGAGTGGCAATTGCAGTGCGGCAGCGCACCCTGGCGCTCGGTGGTGATCGTGGACGATGCGCCCCTGGCGCAATACCTGGCTCCAGAATTCGAGCTGTTTCGCCAGTTGTTTGCGCAAAACGGCATTCACGCTGCCATTGCCGACCCGTCAGAGCTGATCTGGCAAAACGGCCGTCTGCTGCACCAGGGCACGCCGGTCGATATGGTCTATAACCGACTGACCGACTTTTCCCTCACCGAGCCCGGCCACCTGGCCTTGCGCCAGGCCTTTGAAGCCAATGCGGTGGTGCTGACGCCGCACCCGCGCGCCCACGCCTTGCTGGCCGACAAGCGCAACCTGATCGCCCTGAGCCAGGATGAGCTGCTGCTGGCCTGGGGCGCTGCTGCGGCCGACCGCAAGCTGCTCTCGGCCAGCGTTCCCGCCACACGCCTGGTCACAATCGAGCGCGCCGAAGAATTGTGGGCACAACGACGCCAGCTATTCTTCAAGCCGGTGGCGGGTTACGGCGCCAAGGCCGCTTACCGTGGCGACAAGCTCACGCGTCGCGTTTGGTCCGAGATTCTGGAGAGCGACTTTGTGGCGCAGGCGCTGGTGCCGCCGAGCGGCCGCAAGATCGAGGTCGATGGTGTGCAGACTGATCTCAAGTTCGACATCCGCGCCTATACCTATGCCGGCCAGGTGCAACTGCTGGCGGCGCGCATGTATGCCGGTCAAACCACCAATTTCCGCACTCAGGGCGGAGGTTTTGCGCCGGTGATTGTGGTGCCGTCAACCAAGATTGCCGCAGGAGCCCGCTGATGTGCGGCATTTGCGGCGAGTTGCGCTTTGATGGCGCAGTGCCCAACATGGCGGCCATCGGCCGCATGTCCGACCAGCTGGCGCGCCGCGGCCCCGACCACGCGGGCACCTACCAGGACGGCGCACTGGCCTTTGGTCATCGGCGCTTGTCGATTATCGACCTCTCAAGCCATGCGCACCAGCCCATGGTTGACGCAAAGTTGCAGCTCACGCTGGTCTTCAACGGCACCATTTACAACTACCGCGAACTGCGCGCCGAACTGCAAGCCAGGGGCTACCAATTTTTCTCGGAAGGCGACAGCGAAGTCATTCTGAAGGCCTACCACGCCTGGGGTGAGCAGTGCGTCACGCGTTTCAAGGGAATGTTTGCCTTTGCCCTCTGGGACCAGCGCAGCAGCCAGTTGTTTCTGGCGCGCGACCGTTTTGGTATCAAGCCGCTGTACCTGAACCAGACCAGTCACCGGCTGCGCTTTGCGTCGAGCCTGCCCGCGCTGCTGGCCGCTGGCGACGTCGATACCACGCTCGACGCAGTGGCCTTGCACCACCACTTTACGCTGCACACCGTGGTGCCGGCGCCACGCACAATTCTGCAAGGCGTGCGTAAATTGCCACCCGCCTCTACCCTGCGCTTCGACCCGGACGGCACGGTCACCGAGCAAGTCTTTTGGACGCTGGATGCCACACGGCCCGCGCAGCCGCTGACTGAAACCGAGTGGCTCGCCGCCACACGCGAACAACTGGCGCAAAGTGTCAAGCGCCGACTGCTGGCTGCTGACGTGCCGGTCGGCGTTCTCCTGTCCGGCGGGCTCGATTCAAGCCTGCTGGTGGGCTTGCTCACCGACCAGGTGGCCGATCTGCGCACCTTTTCCATCGGCTTCGAGGATGTGGGTGCCGGCTCGGAAAAAGCCGATGAATTTGAATTCTCCGACCAGATCGCGCAGCATTTTCACACCCGGCACCAGCAGTTCAGCATCCCCAACCACGAGGTCATGGAGCGCCTGCCAGAGGCGGTGGCGCAAATGACCGAGCCCATGGTCAGCCATGACGTGATCGCGTTTTATCTGCTGGCCGAGCGCGTGGCCAAAGAGGTCAAGGTGGTGATGAGCGGCCAAGGCGCCGACGAGGTTTTTGGCGGCTATTTCTGGTACCCCGAAATGGATCGCACGCCAGGCACGCCGCTGGAGCGTTTCAGCCAGCATTATTTTGACCGCGACCACGCCGAGTATCTGCAGATGATCGCGCCAGCGTTCCAGGTGGGCGATGTCACCTCGGAACTCATTGCCAGCGAACTCGGCAAACCGCGCGCCGATGAATTTCTCGACCAGGTCTGGCGGCTCGACGCCACCACGCTGATCGTCGATGACCCGGTCAAGCGTGTGGACAACATGCCGATGGCCTGGGGCCTGGAGGTGCGCACGCCGTTTCTGGACCACGAGCTGGTGCAACTGGCCGCGCACATGCCCCCCGGGCTCAAATTGAAAGAAGGCGGCAAGTTCCCGCTCAAGGCGATTGCGCGCGGGCTGATTCCGGACTCGGTCATCGACCGGCCCAAGGGCTACTTCCCGGTGCCTGCCTTGAAGTACGTGCGCGGCCCGTTTCTGGACATGATGCGCGGCATCTTGATGTCAGAGGCCTGCCGCAAGCGCGGCCTGTACCAGCGCGATTACGTCAACAAGCTGCTGGCCAACCCGGAGGCGCCCGAGCATTTCACCCGCATCAATGGCAGCAAGTTATGGCACCTGGCGCTGCTGGAGTGGTGGCTGCAGGTGCATGTGGACCCGCTGCCCGCAGCCCCATGACAGTGGCTGCCCGCCTGGGCCAATCCGGTGTTTTCGCCGCACTGGGCGCAGCCGTCTTGTTTGGCGCTGGCACGCCGCTGGCAAAACTGCTGCTGGGCAACATCGACCCCTGGGTGCTGGCTGGCTTGTTTTATCTGGGTTCCGGTCTGGGCCTGTGGCTGCTGCGACGACTGCGCCGCGCCGCGCCGGTTCGCCTGCCGGGCAGCGAGTGGCCCTGGCTGGGCGGCGCCATCGTCACGGGCGGCGTGATCGGCCCGGTGTTGTTGATGCTGGGGCTGGCCAACATGCCCGCCACTGGCGCCGCCCTGTTGCTCAACGCCGAGAGCATTTTTACCGCCCTGCTGGCCTGGTTCATCTTCAAGGAAAACGTGAACCGGCGCACCGCGCTGGGCATGCTGGCCATTGTGCTCGGGGCCTTGAGCCTGAGCTGGTCTCAAGCCACTGGTTTTGCCCCTGGCTGGCCGGCGCTGGCCATTCTTGGCGCCTGTCTTGCGTGGGGACTCGACAACAACCTGACACGGCGCGTATCACAAGTGGATGCCAGTTGGCTCGCCTCTGTCAAAGGCGCGGTGGCCGGCAGCGTCAACCTGGCCCTGGCTTTGTTTGCCGGGGCCAGTTTGCCGTCGCTGCCGCTGTTGCTGGGCGCGGCAGGCGTCGGCTTTATGGCCTACGGCGTGAGTCTGACGCTGTTTGTGGTGGGTCTGCGGCATTTGGGAACGGCGCGCACCGCCGCCTATTTTTCAGTGGCACCGTTTTTTGGCGCTGCGCTGACCGTGCCGCTACTGGGCGACCCGGTCACGCCCAGCCTGCTGTTTGCCGCTCTGGCCATGGGCGTCGGCGTTTGGCTGCACCTGACCGAACGCCACGACCATGCGCATCAGCATGGCACCTTGACCCACAGCCATCCGCATTTCCCGGACGCGCAACATCGCCACAGGCATTGAGACTGCGTCGGGCACATTCATTCAGGACTTTGGTTTGGGCTGCAGGTAGCCAAAGAACTCGCGGTCGGCGCCGAGCATATGCCGTGCCACCACGTCGTGGGCCAGAAATTGAAACAGCTCGCCAATCGCCAGCGTGCCGTCATGAAAATGTTTGACCAGCAGCACTGCCTTGTCAACCAGCGCGTTGTGAATGGCCGCATGCTCGGCGGCGTGCGGATAGCCCGCTGCGCGAATGATGACTTCTTCATCCTTGAAATGCTGCACCACATCCCTGACCAGGGTATTGACCAGCGCAGCCACCTCTGCTTCGGGACGGTCTGACAGCACCGCGCCGAGCAGATGATTGGCATCGGCAAACAGGCCGCGGTGCTGTTCGTCGATGACCGGGTTGCCGCACTCGTAGGCCGCATGCCAGGACAATCGTACGAGATTAGCGGTCATGGCATTTCCGGCACCATCGCGCTGAGGCGCTTCCGGGGCAACTTGCACCTGGTTGCGACCGCCCGCCTTGGCCCGGTAAAGCGCCGCATCGGCGCGCTTGAACCAGTCTTCCCAAGCCTCTCCCACCATGCACTCTGCCGCGCCCAGACTGATCGTCACATGCTTTGCCGTGGGAAAAATGGCCATGGCGACATTCGTGCGCAAGCGCTCTGCCAGCAAGGTCACAGTGGATAGAGTGGTGTTGGGGCACAGCACCACAAATTCTTCGCCACCCCAGCGTGTCAGCGTGTCTGATGCGCGCAGGCTTGACTGCAGCACATTCGCCAGTTTCACCAGCACCTCGTCGCCTACGCTGTGGCCGTGTTCATCGTTGACTTTTTTGAACAGATCGATGTCGAGAATCAGCATGCTCAAGGGGTGGTCGTAGCGCTTGAGCCGGTCCATTTCATTGAGCAGGGCTTCTTCGAGCCGGCGCCGGTTCCAGGCCCCCGTGAGCTTGTCAGTGCTGGCCAGTTTGGACAGTTCGACCAGGGTCTTCTGCAACTCCTGGTTGGTGTTTTGCAAAAGTTCCAGCGACTTCTGCATCTTGTCGATATCTCCCATGCGTGCGGTGTCGAGCATGGCGGCCCCGATGAACAGGATTTGCCCATCCGGGCCGTGCACCGGGAACTTGAACCAGAGGCATTGAATGGACCGGCCGTCAATCCAACAATCAAGCTGGTCGCTGCAGGTGGCGGCACCCGCCATGATCTGCGCATCGGATTGCTGCAGTTGCGCCGCCACTTCGGTCGGAAACAGCTCGGCATCGGTCAGACTGGAGAACTGCTGCGAGGTCTTGCTGAAATAGCCTTGCATGACCTGGTTGACCAACTTGTAACGGCCGTCCATGGCCTTGACGGCAACCCCGGCGCCCAGCGTCTGCGGCATCATCAGCGCAATCAAACCAGAGGCCTGGATGACATTCGCCTTGGCAAAACTGTAGATCAGGTCGTTTTCGTTCATGTTTTTCCCCCGGCAGGATTTCAGAAATCAAATCAAGCTCTCAGAGCGCTCGCCCCAGCCGCGCAATACCTTCTTCGATCTTGGCCACATCGGCAGTGGCAAAACTCAGGCGCAGCGTGGCCAGGTCGGGGTCGTGCGCGTAGAACGGCGCGCCGGGCACAAAGGCCACCAGCTTGTCGATGGCGCGCTTGGCAAATTCGGCGGCGTTGGCCGGCTTGCCATGGGCGCCGGTGAGCCTGGCCCAGAAAAACATGCCGCCTTGCGGCTGGTTGAAGGCGATGGCATCACCCAATTCCCGGCGCAGCGACTCAGCCATCACGCGCGCGCGCTCGGCGTAGGTTTTGCGCACCACGGCCAGCGCACCGCCCAAGCGGTTCAAGGTGAGGTAGTGGGCGCAAATGGCCTGCGTCAAGTTGCTGGTGTGGGCGTCGCTGAATTGCTTGCACATGGTGGCCTTGGCCAGCAGTTCGGGCGGCGCAATCAGCCAGCCAACGCGCAGGCCGGGGCTCAGGATTTTGCTGAAACTGCCACAGTGCGCCAGCCAGTCGCGGCTGCCGGGAACGTCGTCGCTTAGCGCCAGCAGGCTCGGTGGCGGCGGTGCATCGAAGTACAGCTCGCCATAGGGATCGTCTTCCACGATCAGCGTCTGGGTGCGTGCGGCAATTTCCAGAATTCGCTTGCGCCGTGCCAGGCTCAGGGTGGCGCCACTCGGGTTGCCGAAGGTGGGGATCAGATAGACCAGTTTGGGCTTGTGCTCCTCGATCAGGGCTTCGAGCTTGTCCACATCGACGCCGTCGGCATCGATCGGCGCGCCGATGATGTGTGCGCCATAGAGCCGGAAACACTGGATGGTGGCGAGGAAAGTGGGCGCTTCCACAATCACGGTGTCGCCGGGCGAGATCATGGTCTTGCCGATCAGGTCGAGCGCCTGCTGGCTGCCGGTGGTGACGATCAATCCATCTGGGGCCACCGTGCTACCCTTGCCGGCCATGAAGCTGCTGATGCCTTCGCGCAGTGGCTGATAGCCCTCCGTGGCGCCGTATTGCAGCACCGGGCCCGGGTTGCAGGCCAGCACCGCCGCGCTGGACCTGGCAATGCCTTCCGCGTCGAACAACGCGGGGTCGGGAAAACCGCCGGCAAAGCTGATGATGCCGGGCTTGCCCAACAGCTTGAACAGCTCGCGGATGGCGGAGGTTTCGATGGCGTCGAGTCGGGTGGCGAATTGCATGGGATAAGCTCGGATGAATGGAGGTCAAATTGTCACCGAGATTCAACCCACGCGAATGAAGCCATGAACACCCACACCATCGACCATTTTTTTGCCACCCTGGCCGCAGCCAACCCGGCGCCACAAACCGAGCTGAAATACAGCAGCGTGTTTGAACTTCTGACCGCCGTGCTGCTGTCGGCCCAGGCCACCGATGTGAGCGTCAACAAGGCCACGCAAAGCCTGTTCCTGGTGGCCAACACGCCACAAAAAATGCTGGCACTGGGCCTGGAAGGTCTGGAGCGTTACATCAAGACCATCGGCCTGTACCACAGCAAAGCCAAACACCTGCTGCAAACCTGCCAGATCCTGGTGGATCGATACAACGGCGAAGTGCCGCGCACGCGCGAGGCGCTGGAAACGCTGCCCGGCGTGGGCCGCAAAACGGCCAATGTGGTGCTCAACGTGGCCTTTGGCGAGCCGACCATGGCGGTGGACACGCACATCTTTCGGGTCAGCAACCGCACCGGGCTGGCGCCTGGCAAGACGCCGCTTGAGGTCGAAATGAAACTGCTCAAGCGCATTCCCGAGCCCTACCGGATGCACGCCCACCACTGGCTGATCTTGCTGGGCCGCTACGTCTGCCAGGCGCGAACGCCGCAATGCTGGCAATGCGCGGTGGCGCCGTATTGCGATTTCAAGGACAAAACACCGCAGCCAAAAAGCCGGAGTTGATGGCGCATTCATTGATGGCTTGATGATTGGCGATTGGAATGAGTGGCCGCTTGGCGCTTGGGATGGGCCATGCGGGCCAAGGCAGGCGGCCTCAGACGCGCTTCGCTTTGCGACATCGGTCACCCGCCTTGGCCCGCATGGCCTGGACCACTCTGGTGTTCGAAGCATGAATACCGGCTAACCCGGATGACGCGCAGATAACCCGAGCAGCGTGCGTTGGGTGTCTGAAGGAGCGAAGTAAAGGAGGAGGTTCGGGCGCAAGCCCGAGCCGGGGGACATGAGCGCAGTCAGATACCCAATGCGCGCTGCGGATTACGCAAAAGTCAACAGGCATCTTCCTGCCAGTTGCAAGGCGCCTGGTAACGCCAGCACTGCCCGTAACCGGGCGCAGCCGCTGGCCAATCGGCCGCCGCATGCACCTCGCGCTGGCCAGACGCGATCGAACGGGCTGCCCGAATCACACCGGCATGGGTGATCCAGACCAGCGGCACATCGACCAGGCAGGCGGCCGTAGCTGCATCCCACACCGCTGCGACGCGGCCCATGAAGTCGGCCACACACTCGCCGCCACCGACGGGGTGGCGCCAGAAGTCACTGATCCAGGCATCAAAAGCGTCGGGAGGCAAAGCGTCCCAGCGCTGGCCCTCCCAACTGCCAAAGTTCATCTCACTCAGCCGCTGGTCGGTGCCAAAGCGCACATCGGGTCGCAAAACTTCCAGGGCTTGAGCCAGTTGCTGGCAGCGCTGTAGCGGCGACACCAGAACACTCGCCCCGGTCGGCAGACGGTCCGCCAGGCCTTGCGCCGCCTGCTGCGTGGCAGCTGCATCGGCGGGCACATCCAGCGCGCCGT
This sequence comes from Rhodoferax sp., assembly GCF_028689295.1. Lineage (GTDB taxonomy): Bacteria > Pseudomonadota > Gammaproteobacteria > Burkholderiales > Burkholderiaceae_C > Rhodoferax. The sequence goes on along the minus strand of NZ_JAQTWL010000016.1, from coordinate 25,115 downwards.
AGCAAATACCGGGTGCAATCAGGGGCTGCGCATGGCGCATCAGCCAGATCACAGGCTCAACCCCAGCCCCAAGTAAAAGGCGACTTCGCAGACCTGTTGAGTGGCCCCCAGGCAGTCGCCGGTGAAGCCACCCAGGCGCCGCCAGAACCAGCGCGCCATCACGGCCCAAGCCACCAAAGAAGCCATTAAGGCGTTCAACAAGGCAAGCAGCAAGCCTTCATCGGTCATGTCGATGGCGACAAAATCAGTGGCCGCCTGCACAGAAACCGTCAGGATCAGCGCCAACAGGCACCAGATCAAGCCCGTGCGCAGGGCTAACCCGCTGATTTGATCGGCCAGCGGTTTTGACCTGGACCCCGCCGCATCGCCCACATGCGCCAGCAAGCGGATGGTAAGCAGTGGCCAGGTGCGCGAGACCACGTGCGCCACAAACAGCGCCGCCACCAGCAGTGGCGCGCTGATGTCGCCCAAAAGCGCCAGCAGCGTCACCTTGCACAGCAGCACCAGCATCACGGCAATGGCGCCAAAAGCGCCGACGCGCGAGTCTTTCATGATGAGCAAAGCCCGGTCGCGGTCGGCACTGCCGCCCAGACCATCGGCCACGTCGGCCAGCCCGTCCTCGTGAAACGCGCCAGTCAGTAACACTCCCAGCGCCGTACCGAGTGCGGCCGCCACCAGCGGCGCCGAACCGGTGGGCGGCAGCCATGCCAACAGCCCGGCCGTGAACAGCGCCAGCACAGCGCCCAGCAGAATGCCCACACCCGGGAAATGACCGGCGCTGGCACGTAACATGGTGGGGCTGTAACCCACCCACTCCGCCAAGCGTCCGGTGACCGGTATGCGGGTGAAAAACTGCAGACTCAACAAATAGTGGCGAAAGAATTGAAGCAAAAATGAAGGCATTGAAATCAACCAGGACAGGGTGGCGCACTCTGGCGCGATACAGGCTGGGATTGTCCACCAGCCTCCGATTGACATTGTTGGCGGCACTGGTGCTGCCTGGAGGTGCCGTCATGGCCACAGAAGAACCCCAATTTGAACTCTTGTCCCAACAAGGAAACATCGAGCTGCGCCGCTACCCGGCGTTCGTGGTGGCCGAAACCACGGTGGAAGGCGACATGGAAGCGGCCTCCGGCAAGGGCTTCAGGGCGATTGCCGACTATATTTTTGGCAACAACCAGTCGGTGGTGCCAAGCCCGGACGCCGCGTCCGAAAAGATTGCCATGACCGCGCCGGTGACGATGGAGCCGGTGGCCCCTGCGTCACAAAAAATCGCCATGACGGCGCCGGTGGCCATGGAACCGCTGGTCAGCCAGACTGCCGGCAGCACCGGCCTGCCCGCCCTGCAAGGTGCAAGCCGTTGGCGCATGCATTTTGTGATGCCCAGCCAGTACACGCTGGCCGGCCTGCCCAAGCCTAACAATCCGGCGGTGAGCCTGCGCGAGGTGCCAGCCAAAACCTGGGCGGTGCTGCGCTACTCCGGGTTCAACACAGAAGCCCGCGTTCAGCGTAAAACTGACGAACTGGTGGCCTGGCTGGCAGACAAAAAAATCAAAACCCTTGGTAGCCCGCAACTGGCACGCTACAACCCGCCCTGGACGCTGCCGATGTTCCGGCGCAACGAGGTTATGCTGGAAATTCAACAGCCATGAGCATGGCGCGCAAGCTGCCAAGCGACAACTCAAACTACTGTCACGGGCTCTGCTCCAGTTTTTTCCGACACCCCGGCTGACTCGAAACTGGCCATCTCGCGCAGCATGGCGCAGGCGGCCTGCAGCAGCGGCCAGGCCAGCGCGGCCCCCGAACCCTCACCCAGGCGCAGCCCCAGGTCCAGCAGCGCCTGCACGCCCAGATGTTGCAGCATGAACTCGTGACCGCGTTCACCGGAGCGATGCGCAAACACGCAGCGTTGCAGCACCAGCGGCTGCAAGGCGTGCGCCACCAGCACCGCGCTGCTGGCAATAAATCCGTCCACCACGATCACGCGGCGCTCGTGCGCGGCTTGCAGCACGGCACCCACCATGGTGGCAATCTCGAAACCGCCAAAGGCGGCCAGCGCGTCCAGCGGCGCGGTGGCCTGCGGGTGGCGCGCCAGCACCTCGCGCAAAATGGCAGTTTTGCGCTGCACGGCGGCGGCGTCCAGGCCGGTACCGGCGCCGGTGCACAGTTCAATATCAAGACCTGCCAAACGCGCCAGCAGCAGCGACGCTGCCGAGGTATTGCCAATGCCCATCTCACCGAGCAACAGCGCGTTGCCGGGCAGGGTTTTGACCAATTCGATGCCGTGTTGTATGGCTTGCCGGCATTGCAGCGCGGTCATGGCGGCTTGTTCGCTGGAGTCGGCCGTGCCGCGTTCTGCCCCTGCCACCTTGCACACCCGCAGGCCCGGGCGCGCGGCACCGGCCGGCAAACCCGCCAGAAAGTCGTGCTTGACACCGCAGTCCACCACCGTGAGCGCGATCTGGTTGGCGCCTGAAAACACGCTCACGGCTGCGCCACCAGCCAGAAAGTTTTCCACCATCTGCCAGCTCACGTCGCTCGGGTAAGCCGAGACGCCGCGGCGCACCAGGCCGTGGTCACCGGCGAACACTACCAGCTGCGGCGCTGTGAGCACCGGGCTGTCGGCGCCCAATATTTCTCCGAGCTGCAGCGCCAGCGACTCAAGCCGTCCCAAGGAGCCCAACGGCTTGGTCTTGGTATCAATTTTGTGCTGCAGCGCTTGAGTGAAAGTGATCGAGCGAATATCTGCGAGTTCGGGAAAAGTAAAAGTCATGTTTTTCCTTGGGAAAATAATGGGGGTCAGATTCCAATTATTTTGGCAACGCCAGCCACTGCCCGGCCAGCGCATGAATGGCAATGCGGCCTTCGAACACCGTCTCCAGAGCCCGGTGCGTGGCGGCATCGCTGCAGGCACCCTGGTGCGTGATGCGGCCGGCCGCCATGATGAGCATGTCGTCGGCATGCAGCGCCATCGAGATTTCATGCAGCACGCTGACCACGGTCTTGCCCTGGGCAATCAGGTCGCGCACCATGTGCAGCCAGTCGGCCTGGTGCGGCGGATCGAGGTTGGCCAGCGGTTCGTCCATCAGCAGCACCTGTGCCTGCACCGCCAGCGCGCGCGCCAGCAGCACGCGCTGGCGTTCGCCGCCCGAGAGCTGGCCCAGCGTACGTCCGCGCCAGTCCCAGGCCTGGGTGGCGCGCAAGGCTTGCTCGACCGCGGCATGGTCGGCAGCGCTGGGCGCAGCCAGCCAAGCCTGGTGCGGCAGGCGGCCCAGCATGGCGACGTCCCACACGGTCAGGTCGTCACCGGTGACCTCGTTCTGCCCCAGCCAGGCCAGTTGTTGCGCCCGCACCCTGGCAGGCAGGGTGGCAAGCGGCTGGCCCAGCAAGGTGACGCTGCCGGTGTGTGGCAACAGTTGGGCCAGCACCTTGAGCAGCGTCGATTTGCCGGCCCCGTTGGGGCCGACGATGCTGCACCAGCGCCCGGCTGGCAGCGCCAGATCGATGTCCTTCAGGATCGGGACATGGCCCAGGCTGGCGTTGATGCCGCCGGCCTGCAGCGCTTGATAAGCCATTGCGTTTTTCATAACCCGGTGCCCGAAACCGAGCGCGTGCTGCGCTGCATCAGCCACAGCAGATAGCCGCCGCCCAGCACCGCGGTGAGCACCCCCACCGGCAATTCCTGCGGCGCCAGCAAACCGCGGGCCAGCACGTCGGCGGCCATCAGCAGCACGCCACCCATCAGACTTGACAGAAATATCAGGCGCCGATGCGTGGTCTTGGTGACCGAGCGCACCAGGTGCGGCGCGGCCAGGCCGACAAAGGCGATCAAGCCGGTTTGTGCCACCGCCGCGCCCGTGGCCAGCGCCAGCACCGCGACCAGGGAGGCGCGCATTTGTGCCAGCGGCAGGCCCAGGCTGGCCGCGGTGGCCTCGCCCAGCGACAGACCGTCGAGCACCGGGCTCAGCAGCCAGGCCACCGCCATGCAGGCCAGCCAGACCAGCACCATCAGCACCCAGGCGCTCCATCCGACAAAACCGGTGCTGCCGAGCATGAAAGCCTGCATCGATTGCATCACCTCCGGGCTCATCAGCATGACCAGCGACGTCATGGCGCCCAGCACCACACCGACGATGACACCGGCCAGCAACAGGCGCAGCGTGTGCTGCACGCCCTGCGCCAGCACCAGCGTGAGCAGCACCGCGCCGACCGCGCCGGCAAACGCCGCGCCGGTCAGCCCCAGGCGCACAAGCCACTCAGAAGCAAATGGCGAGACGCCAAACAGAATGAGCGCCAGCGCCACGCCCAGCGAGGCGCCCGAGGCGCTGCCCAGCAAATAGGGGTCGGCCAGCGGATTGCGAAACAGGCCCTGCGCCAGCGCGCCGGCCAACCCCAGCAGGGCGCCGGCGGCCCAAGCACCGAGCGTGCGCGGCAGCCGGATGTCCCAAACGATTTGCAGCGCCAGCGGGTCACTCCAGGCCTGCAGCACGCTCTCGAAGCCGGTGCTGCCGACACTGGCGCCCAGCAGCAGCAACAGCAGGCCGGCCAGCAGCAAACCCAGTTCCAGTCTGGAGGCAAGGCGCAGTTGCCGGCCCACATCGGTCATGGCAGCACCTTGCGCAGGCATTGCGCCATCAACTGCGCACCCTCGGCCATGCGCGGGCCGGTCCGTACCAGCACGTCGGCCTGCGCCGGAGTGAAGATGCACACCTGCTGGCGCGCAATGGCGCGAACGTTGTCCCAACCCGGGCGCCCCGCCATGCCGGCAAAATTGATGTCACCCACCATGATCACGTCCGGGTTGGCGCGCACCACGAACTCCGGGTTCAGCAGCGGAAACGGCCCCAAACTGGCAGGGACGATATTCTGCACGCCGAGGCGCGTCAGGGTCTCGCCGATGAACGATGCCTCACCGGCCGCATACGGCGCACGGTTGACCTCGAAATAAACCCGGTTGGACTTGATACGCACAGGCAGCGACTGCGCCGCAGACGCCATGCTGAGCTCGATGGACTGCCAGACCTGTGGCGCGGCGCTGGTGCCCAGCAACACGCCCAGCGTGGCCAGCACGCTCTTGACATCGGCATGGTTTTTGGGCTCCAGCGCCACCACCTTGATGCCCAGCGCCTGCAAACGCTCGCCGACTCTTGATGAGGTGGCCATCAGCACCACATCGGGCTTGAGCGCCACGATGGCTTCGATGTTGGGGTCCAGTCCACCGCCTACTTGCGGCAGTTTTGTGACGCGGTCCGGGTAATTGGAATAACGGTCCACCGCCACCAGTTTCTCACATTGGCCCAATGCGCACACGGTCTCGGTCAAGGACGGCAGCAGGCTGACGATGCGCTGGGGGGTCGTCTCAAAACTGATTGTCATACCCCGGTCGTCGGTGACCTGAAAGGCATGGGCCGTGTGCAGCAATACCAACCAGACCAACACCAACGCCGGTTTCATAGCGAGTCCTTCAAAGTCAGTGGCAAGCCCGCCGTCATCAGCGTTACCCGCTGGCAGTTTTGCGCCACGCCTTGATTGAGCAGGCCCAGCGCATCGACAAAGGCGCGCACCTCGCGGCCCAGGGGAATCACGCCCAGACCAATTTCGTTGCCAACCATCACCAGCGGGCCGGGCGATGATTGAACCACTGCAAACAATCTGGTTTTTTGCGCCTCAAAGGCTGGCTCCGGTGTGTCGGTTCCTGCGGGTTGACTGGCAGAGCTCAACGCGACCGGCATCAGCCAGTTGGTCAACCACAGCGTGAGGCAATCCACCACGATCAGGGTGTCGGGAGCACTGTGAGTCTGAATTGCCTGCGCCAGTTGCCAAGGCGCCTCCAGAGTGACCATGGCGGGCAGACGTTGCGCCCGGTCGCCCTGGTGGCGCGCGATGCGCAGGCGCATCTCGTCATCGCCGGCTTGCGCGGTGGCGATCAGCACGGCGCGGTGCGCGTCAGACCGCGCCAGCCAGCTTTGCGCCAGGGCTTCGGCGCGGCGTGATTTGCCGCTCTTCTGGCCGCCCAGAATCAACTCGCTGCGCGCCACGTTCAGCCTCGTGAAGTCAGCCATGCGCCTGGCTCCAGGCCATGACGATGCGGTGCAGTTGCGCCACGCCGTCGGTCAACGCGGCCGGGCCGGGCTGCAGAATATCGGCTGACTTGATCTCGAACAGTTGGCCGGTTTGGACAGCCGCCACCTCGCCCCACCCCGGGCGCGCCGCCACGTTTTGCGGACGAAACTTCTTGCCGCACCAGGAGCCGAAGATGATGTCCGGATTGCGCCGGACGATTTCGGCACCATCGGCAATGATGCGGTGCTTGCCCAGCGATTGCGCTGCCAGCTCCGGAAAGATGTCGTCGCCGCCCGCGATGCCGATCAGCTCGGACACCCAGCGTATCGCGCTGATGAGCGGCACATCCCACTCTTCAAAATAGATTTTGGGACGACGGGGCAAGCCGGCCGCTGTCTTGGCAATGGCAGCCAGCCGCTGCTGCATGTCAGCAATCAGCGCCAAGCCCTGCTCGCCCTGCCCCACCATCGCCGCCACTTGGTATAGCACCGAAAAAATCTCGGTCACGCTGCGCTGGTTGAACACCGTGACCTGAACACCAGCCCGAATCAGACTGCCTGCAATGTCGGCCTGCATGTCGGAAAAGCCCAGCACACAGTCCGGCTCCAGCGCCAGAATCTTGTCGATCTTGGCGCTGGTGAACGCGCTCACCCGCGGCTTTTCCTCCCGCGCCCGGCGCGGCCGCACCGTGTAGCCCGAAATGCCGACGATGCGGTTCTCCTGCCCCAGCAAGTAGAGCCACTCGGTGGTTTCCTCGGTCAGGCAGACAATGCGCCGGGGAGACATTGCTTGGGCGAGAGACGGGTTCATCGGTGAAATCAGAGCTTGGGAGCCCAGATCAGGCCCACATACAGACTACGTGGCTGCTGGTTGTAACCGTAAACCGTCTGGTACTTTTCATCTGTGGCGTTGTCCAGGCGCGCCTTGAGAAGCACAGTGGGCGATACCGCGTAGGACAGCGTCAAATCAAGCACCGAATAGGCGTCCAGTGTGGTGTTGACGGTACTGAAAGTGGCCGAGTCACTGTAGGTATCGGGTCGGTCGCCGCTGTATTGCAGGTCGGCACCCATTCGCCACGGCCCCAACGGGTATGAAACCCCAAGCGACAACAGCGTAGCAGCACGACGCGACAGGCGCTGGTTGGTGATTTCATCTACCGGATCCTGCACGGTCAGACTGGCGCGCACATCGCTGGCGCCCACGCTGCCCCGGTACGAGAGTTCCAGACCGGAATTTCGGGTGCGGCCAATATTTTCAAAGGCTGAAGTGATGAAATCATAGTTGAGCTGGTCCTCAATGCGCGTATCGAAATAGGTGGCGCGCAGCCATTGGCTACCCTGCTCGTACTGCACGCCCAGTTCCTTGCTGCGGGCGCGCTCTGGTTTGAGCAGGGGGTTGCCGTAGCCAGGCGCAAACAAGTAACCCAGCGGCGGCGCATTGAAGGCGCTCGACGTGCTTGCCGTCAGCTTGATGTGCTCCGTCACCGGGTAGCCTAAGCCCAGGAAACCGGTGCTTTCACTCAAGTCGCCCACCCTGTCATGACGCACATTGAGTTGGACATTGCCCTTGCCCAGTTGGCCTTCAAGGCCTGCAAACAAGGCGCTGGTGTCACGATCCGCGTCATACGTTGACGCGTAAGGAGAATCACTGCGGGTATCCACATGCTGGCGCTGCTGCTCCAGTCCGGCGCTGACCCGCCAATTGTCTCTCAGCGCCACGGCGTTGACCCAACTCAACACTGTGGCTTGCGTTGTGAAGCCATCGTTGGAGCCATACATACCGTTGTCATGGCTCTCGCTTTTGTCAGACTGCTCACTGAGCGACAAACGGCTGCGCCAGTTACCCCAGGTGTTGTCTGCGAACAGCGTGGACTGGCTCAAGCGATTCGTCGATGTTTGAATGTCAGCGGGCGCACCATAGGCATTGTCATATTCTGTGTCAGCGTCGGACCGAACGAGCCGCAAGCCAAAGTTATGCGCAGCAGAGAGTTTGTGCTCCAGGGAAATAGTGCCACTGGTATTACTGTAGCCGTCGGCATCCGGATTGGCGCCTGGCAACTGTGTGGTGTCGATCGCCAAAAAGCCATCCGTGCTCACCCTCGACAGGCCGGCGCTGATCGTCGTGGCACCCAAAGTAGTGCCCACTCCGCCGGAAATTTTGCGTGAAGCACGCGGCCCGACCTCCAGCGACACATTGGCCGCAGGCTCACGGCTGCCCCTTTTGGTAAAAATCTGGATGACACCGCCAATGGCGCCCGAGCCATAAATGGCCGACACGTTGCCGCGCACAATCTCGATCCGCTCGATATTGTCGAGCATCAAATGCTCCAGGCTGACGGCGCCAGAGGCATCCTGCTTGTTTTGCGGCACGCCATCGATCAACACCAGGGTTTGCAGCGAGGGCGCACCGCGCACGAACACGCTCGACACCGTTCCGATACCACCATTCTGGGTGCGCTGCAAGCCGGCCTCGCGTTGCAGCAGCGTGACCAGATCGGTGGCCTGCGAGCGCTCGATGTCCTCGCGGCTGATCACGCTGGTGTGCGGCAAGGCGGAACCGAGCAACTGCTCATTGCGGCTGGCCGTCACCACCACCTCCTGAAGTGTTGCAGTCTGACCCTGAGCCAGCACCGGAAAAGCAGCAAAAACGGCCACAACAGACGCGCACAAGCGCACGCCATCGCGACCGCGCATGGAAGAAATACAAGTTTTCATAATTGGAATAAGAACCATCAAAAAGCTCTCACCGTCGTCCCCGACAGTGCATGAGCGTCACGGTTGCGCACTCGCGCGCGCAGCCACCGTGTTGGCCGGTATCCGGGCTGATGGAATCAACCTTGGTCGCCTTCCCAAGCGCGTGTTCAGAACGCTCAGTGGCAATGATCAAAGCGGCATCAAAAAGATGCGTCCACTTACCGTTGCGGGGGCAGCGCAGGTTAGTTCAACCACTCGGCACTTCGACAAGCTCAGTGCGAACGGCGTGACCTCCTGCTTCCCGTTGAACTGCGGCGTGTGAACCACGACGCGAGCACCAACGTCGCAATTTTAGTATTGAATTGCCAGATGACCATTTTTTGCCAACAGGTCAATTGCCAAATCAGGCCTGTCTAAAACATTTGGCGGTACGATCAGCACCCTATGCACTCAGCAAGTCCTGACATGAATCAACAGTTTGCCATTCAGGTTGGCGACATGTGTGCGGATCGCACAATTTAGAGGTACGGCATGAAAGTCAAATTCTGGGGAGTCCGTGGCTCCATCGCCTCGCCCGGCCCCAACACCATGCGCTATGGCGGCAACACCACCTGCATTGAAATCCGTACTGACAACAACGAACTCATCATCATCGATGCCGGTACCGGTATCTTTCCGTTGTCCCAAACCCTGCTCAACGAATTACCGGTCACCGCCAATGTGCTCATCACCCATTCGCATTGGGACCATATTCAGGGTTTGCCTTTTTTCCAGCCGAACTTCATCGCGGGTAACACCATGCGTTTGCATGGCGCCTTCGATCCGATTGCCGGCAAGGGGATCGAGCAGGTCATGGCGGTGCAGCTTCAGTACAGTTACTTTCCCGTGCGCGAGGAAGAAATGAAGGCGCGCATCGAGTACGTCACCCTGGCGCCCGATGAAGGCTTCCAGATCGGCAGCGCCACGGTCACGCCGTACCTGATGTGTCATCCGGTGGTCGATTTTGGCTACCGGATTGAGGAAAACGGCAAATCCCTGTTTTTCACCGGCGACCATGAGCCGCCCCTGAACCACCTCGCCCCGGGTGATGCCGGTTTTGCACAGTTGCAGCAAGAAATAGAGGCCAGAAACAACTATCTGTTGCAGGCCATGCAGGGGGTGGATGTGTTGATCGCAGATTGCTCCTACACCACTGCCGAATACCCGGCCAAAATTGGCTGGGGCCATGGCACTTATCATTCGAGCATCCAATACGCCAAAAAAGCCGGAGTCAAAAACCTGTTTTGCACCCACCATGAACCCACGCGCAGCGACGACGCGCTTGAGGCGGCTTTTGCCGAGGCCATTGCGGAACACCCGCGTCAGGCCGGCGACCCCATCTACCGCCTGGCGCGCGAAGGCGACTGCTTTGAGTTCTAACGAGCTGATTTGAGTTTTGCCGTGCGCCTGGTCAACTTCCTGAATCGGCAAGCGCTGCATGACGTGGCAACGACGCGGCAATTCGAACACCACTTGCAGCATGGCCTGCCCGAGCACAGCCTGATGGCGCGCGCCGGTCTGGCCGTGGCCAGGCTGGCGCTGGCCATAGCACCCCACGCCCAACGCATCTGGATTGCGGCCGGCACCGGCAACAACGGTGGCGACGGCATCGTGGCCGCCATGCATTTGCAGCGCTGGGGCAAACAGCCCCTGATGAGCTGGCTGGGCAAGCCAGACCAGGCGCCTGCCGACACACGCCTGGCCTATCAAACCGCCCTCGACGCGGGTGTGGCATTTGGCGCTGGTCCGCCGACGCACTTCGACCTGTGCATCGATGCCTTGCTGGGTATCGGCTCGCAATTGCGCGAGCCTGCGGGTTTGATGGCTGACTGGATGCATCAGATCAACACTTGCGGTGCGCCGGTGCTGGCGGTGGATGTGCCCAGTGGCTTGCAGGCCGACACTGGTGCCGCCAGCAGGTGCCATGTCAAAGCCACCCATACACTGAGCCTGTTGACGCTCAAGCCCGGCTTGTTCACCGGACAGGGCCGCGACCTGGCAGGAACCGTCTGGTTGGACGACTTGCGACAGGATCAGTCCGACCCGAGCGCCCCGCCACCCTTGCCACCCAGCGCCTGGCTGGCAGGCAGGCCACTGAAAACGAGCCGCGCCCATGCCAGCCACAAAGGCAGTTTTGGGGACGTGGCCGTGGTCGGCGGCGCCCGAGGCATGTCCGGTGCCGCCCTGCTGGCAGCCTCGGCAGCGTTGCACGGCGGCGCCGGGCGGGTGTTTGTCAGTCTGTTGGACGAGCAGCCCTTGCGACTCGACACCGTGCAGCCTGAGCTGATGTTCCGGGATCTGGACACTCTGCCATTGGAGACGATGAGCGTGGTGTGTGGCTGCGGTGGTGGTGATGCGATAGCAGCCCAACTGCCGGTAATTTTGAAGTCTGCCAAACACCTGGTGATCGACGCCGACGGCCTCAACGCCATCGCCCAGTTCGCCCCGTTGCAAGCCCTGCTGGCCGAGCGCGGCCGGCAGCAACACGCCACCATCCTGACGCCGCACCCGCTGGAAGCGGCCCGGCTGCTGGCATGCAGTGCTGCCGACATTCAAACCAATCGCATGGCAGCGGCGCAACAACTGGCCCGGCGTTTTGCTTGCACCGTGGTGCTCAAGGGTTCCGGCACGGTGATCGCCGAAGCCGATGTGGTACCGGTGATCAACCCAACGGGCAATGCCCGGCTGGCGACGGGCGGCACGGGGGATGTGCTGGCGGGTTTGATCGGTGCGCGCCTGGCGGCTGGCCTCCATACCTTCGACGCCGCTTGCCAGGCCGTCTATCAGCATGGTTCCGCAGCAGACCAATGGCCGCAAGACCAGGCGCTGACGGCCTCGAGATTGGCCCAGGCGCTGAAGGCTTGAGCGCGGCTTATTAGCCGCGCCCGGCAAACGGCATGTTGGTCGCCATCACGGTGTGGAACATGACATTGGCCTGCAGCGGCAAATTGGCCATGTAAAGCACGGAGTGGCCCACAATGGCCACGTCCATCACCGGCTCGACCGCCAGCGTGCCATTGGCCTGCAAGATACCCGTCTGCATGCGCTGGGTCATGTCGGTGGCCGCGTTGCCAATGTCAATCTGTCCCACGGCAATGCTGTATTTGCGACCATCGAGCGAGGCAGTTTTGGTCAGGCCCGACACGCCGTGCTTGGTGGCCGTGTAGGCGATGGAATTGGGGCGCGGTGCGTTGGCTGAAATCGAGCCATTGTTGATGATGCGCCCGCCCATCGGCGTTTGCGCTTTCATGACGCGAAAGGCTTGGCGCAGGCACAAGAACATGCCGGTCAGGTTGACATCTACCACCTTTTGCCAATCGGCCAATGTCAGGTCTTCCAGTAGCACGCCAGGCGGTGCACTGGTACCGGCGTTGTTGAACAGCACATCGACTCGGCCAAATTGCCGCACGGCGGCATCGAACAGCGCGACCACCGAAGCCTCTTGCGAAACGTCGGCAGGCACGGCAAGTGCGCGTTCGACGGCGCCCGACAAGACCACCACATCCAGCAAAGGCTGCAAGCGCCGCCCCGCCAGCACCACCCGCCAGCCACCGGCCAACAAGGCCAGCGCGGCCGCTTTGCCGATACCTGAACCCGCGCCTGTGACCAGTGCGACCCTGTTTGTATCCGTCATGGTTTTCAAGTGATTCAAGTTTTGATCAACTGCGCCGGCGTGGTTTGCGCGCCTTGTCCTTAGCTTTGGCTGGCACAGACGTTTTGGCACCACCCGAGCGTTTGGCTGCACCGGCACGAGGCAAAGGCTCGGTGATGCTGCGGTTGCGCCGACCGGCACTGCCCGAACCGGCATCGTCGGCGAACAACTTGCGGTCGATGCCTTCATAGGCCAACTCACGCTCCTTTGACGGACGGGCCAGCAGCCCATCGCTCTCGGCGAGCAGGCGGAAATCAATGCGCCTGCCGTCCAGATCAACCCGGCTCACCTGCACCCGCACCCGCGTGCCCAGCGCATAGCGCATGCCGGTGCGCTCGCCACGCAACTCCTGGCGCGCTTCATCAAAACGGTAATACTCGCCACCGAGCTCGGTGATGTGCACCAGGCCCTCGACGTACATGGCGTCGAGCGTGACGAAAATGCCGAAGCTGGTCACCGCGCTGACCACGCCGCCGAACTCTTCGCCCAGGTGATCACGCATGTACTTGCACTTGAGCCAGGCTTCCACATCGCGGCTGGCTTCGTCGGCGCGGCGCTCATTGGCGCTGCAATGCAGGCCGGCGGCTTGCCAGCCCTGCATCTCGGCACTGAGCTTGCGCGGTTTCTGGCCGGGCTCCTTGACGCGCGAAGCCAGGTTTTTTTCCAGCCGTTTGGATAACTTGGCGTGCTGTTCGCCCGGTGTCGGCAAAATTGGCAACTGGTACTTGCCCTTGAGCAAAATCGCCTTGATGACCCGGTGCACCAATAGGTCAGGGTAGCGCCGGATCGGGCTGGTGAAGTGGGTATAGGCCTCAAAAGCCAGGCCAAAGTGGCCGCTGTTTTCGGGCGTGTAAATGGCTTGCTGCATGGAGCGCAGCAGCATGGTTTGAATCTGCTGCGCGTCTGGCCGGTCTTTGGTGGCCTTGGCGATGGCCTGGAATTCAGCAGGCGTTGGGTCGTCACTGACGCTCAGACCCACCCCGATGATTTTCAGGAAATTGCGCAGCAATTCAATTTTTTCAGGGGTCGGACCTTCGTGCACCCGGTACAAGCCGACGTGCTTGCTTTGCGCAATGAAGTCGGCGCTGCAGACGTTGGCCGCCAGCATGGCTTCCTCGATCAGCTTGTGCGCGTCGTTGCGCGTGCGCGGCACAATTTTCTCGATGTGGCCCGCCTCGTCACAGACGATTTGCGTCTCCACCGTTTCAAAATCAACCGCACCGCGGCGCTCACGCGACTTGAGCAGGGCACGGTAAACGTCGTGCAGATTCATCAGGTCGGTGATGCGCTCCGGTCGCTTGGCTGCCTCCGGGCCGCGCGTGTTGGCCAAAATGGCGGCCACCTCGGTGTAGGTAAAGCGCGCGTGACTCCACATTACTGCTGGATAAAACTGGTACGCGGTGACCTCGCCGTCCTGGCTCACCAACATGTCGCAGACCATGCACAGGCGCTCCAGTTCGGGGTTGAGCGAACACAGGCCGTTGGACAGTTTTTCGGGCAGCATCGGAATGACCCGGCGCGGGAAATAGACGCTGGTGGCGCGCTCGTAGGCATCGATGTCGATGGCCGAGCCGTTTCCCACGTAATGACTGACATCTGCAATGGCCACCAGCAAACGCCAGCCCGGCACAGCCGCCTTGCCACGGCCGATCTTGGTGGGCTCGCAATAGACGGCATCGTCGAAGTCGCGCGCGTCTTCGCCGTCGATGGTGACCAGCGGTACATCGGTCAGATCGACACGCTGGTTTTTGTCTTGCGGGCGCACCGTATCGGGCAAGGTGCGGGCCAGCGCAATGCAGGCCTCCGAGAATTCATGCGGCACATCATATTTGCGCACCGCAATTTCAATCTCCATGCCGGGGTCGTCCATTTCGCCCAGCACTTCCTTGATGCGGCCCACCGGCTGCCCGAACAGCGCCGGTGGCTCGGTCAGCTCGACCACCACCACCTGGCCCACCTTGGCCAAACCGGTGGCTGCCTTGGGGATCATCACGTCCTGTCCATAGCGCTTGTCTTCGGGCGCCACGATCCAGATGCCGCTCTCGCACAGCAGGCGGCCAATGATGACCTGGGTGCTGCGCTCCACAATCTCGACCACGCGCCCTTCCGGCCGGCCTTTGCGGTCGCTGCGCACCACGCGCACCTTGACGCGGTCCTTGTGCAGCACCGCGCGCATCTCGTTGGGTGGCAGGTAAATATCGGCCTCACCATCATCGCGGATGACAAAGCCGTGACCGTCGCGATGCCCTTGAACTATTCCCTCAACTTCTTCCAGCAGTGCGCTGGTTTGCTTGGTATTTTTGATACAATGCCTTTCTTTCCTGAAATGCCCAGGTGGCGGAATTGGTAGACGCACTAGTTTCAGGTACTAGCGAGTAACTTCGTGGGGGTTCGAGTCCCTTCCTGGGCACCAATATAAATGAATTCCAATTATCTTTTGTGAAAGTAATTGGGGGTTTTGAACAAAAAGCCGTTGCATGAGTGGCCACCAAAGTGGACATTTCTGCAACGGCTTTTTTGTGGGTTACAGCCATTTTAACCGGGACCGTCAAAATGGCTGGGCAATCAGATCATGGCCTTGCGCCGCGACGATTCTCGCCTTGGTGAATTCGCCCACGCGCAGCGTTTTGCTGATCTTCTCCGGCGGCAGCAGCTTGACCAGGCCATCGATCTCTGGCGCATCGGCATAAGAGCGCCCGACGCCCCCTTTTTTCCCCAGGCCAGGCGCCGAGTCCACCAGAATCTGCATTGTGGTGCCGACCCGCTTTTGCAGCTTGGAAGCAGAAACAGCCTCGGCCACCGCCATGAAGCGGGCACGGCGCTCCTCGCGCAGCGCCTCGGGCAACATGCCGCCAAGCTCATTGGCGGCAGCGCCTGCCACCGGGCTGTAGGCAAAACACCCGGCACGGTCAATTTGTGCTTCGCGCACAAAATCCAGCAGGTGTTCGAACTCGGTTTCGGTTTCGCCCGGAAAACCGGCAATGAAGGTGCTGCGCACCACGATGTCCGGGCAAGCCTCGCGCCAGCGCAGCAGCCTTTCCATGTTTTTCTCACCACTGGCCGGGCGTTTCATGCGCTTGAGCACATCGGGGTGGCTGTGCTGAAACGGCACATCCAGATAAGGCAGGATAAGCCCACTGGCCATCAACGGCAGAATGTCATCCACGCTTGGGTACGGATAGACATAGTGCAGTCGCACCCAGGCACCATTCGCTTTCGCCATCTCGCCCAAGGCATGGGCCAACTCGAACAAGCGCGTTTTGATGGGCTTGCCGTTCCAGAAACCCATGCGGTATTTCACATCAACGCCATAGGCCGAGGTGTCCTGGCTGATCACCAGCAATTCCTTGACACCGCCCGCGAACAGCGCCTGCGCTTCCTTGAGCACATCGCCAATCGGACGCGACACCAGGTCACCGCGCATCGACGGAATGATGCAAAAGGTGCAGCGGTGGTTGCAGCCTTCGCTGATCTTGAGGTAGGCGTAATGCCGGGGCGTGAGCTTGATACCCGCCACACCGAAGGCGTTGGGCACCAGATCGAAAAATGGATCGTGCGGCTTGGGCAGGTTGGCATGTACCGCGTCCATCACCTCTTGGGTAGCCTGCGGACCGGTGACGGCCAGCACGCTGGGATGCATTTGGCGCACCAGGTTGCCTCCGCCCTCTCCCGTTTGGGCGCCCAGGCAGCCGGTCACGATCACCTTGCCATTCTCGGCCAGCGCTTCGCCAATGGTGTCGAGGCTTTCCTTGACGGCATCGTCGATGAAGCCGCAGGTATTGACGATGACCAGGTCGGCACCCTCGAATGTCTTGGAGGTTTGATAGCCCTCGGCGCTGAGCTGCGTCAGGATCAGTTCGGAGTCGGTCAGCGCCTTGGGACACCCCAGGCTGACAAAGCCTACTTTCGGCGCTCTAACCGCCGGCAAGATGGATGCATTCATTCAAACATTCAACCTTTTTTGGGAGGCGCGTTGTTGATGCCAAAGGCGCCAAGCATTTGTCCGGCCTGCTTTTGCATTTGCTCCTGCATTTGCGCCAACCACGACCTGGATTGTTCCAGACTGCCGCCCAGCATGGCCTGCATCGCCGGTGGCTGCAGGGTGGTGTACTGTTTCCACATCTCGGGTGTGAAGCCCTTGGTTTGCTCGGCAAAACGGGTTTGGGTGTCGATCAGGGTCTGGATATTTTTTTCCAGATAGCCGCCCAAGAAACCCTGCATGGCGTGGCCGTAAAAGCGGATCAGGCTTTCCAGCACCGGCGCGGTGAACATCGGTGAACCGCTGGTCTCGGCCTCCAGAATGATCTGCAGCAGAATGCTGCGCGTCAGGTTGTCCCCGGTCTTTGCGTCCACCACCTCGAACGGCTCGCTTTGCATCACCAGGCCCTTCACTTCCGACAGGGTGATGTAGCTGGACGTCTTAGTGTCGTAGAGACGGCGATTGGGATACTTCTTGATGACGCGGTGATCAGCTTGCGTTTCGGGGGTCTTGTCTTGCATGTCAATCTATGGTTGGGCTTATAAGCTCGTATTTTCGAGGGCAATGCCCCATTTGGCCAGCGCCGCGTCATCACTGACGCGGGCATCGACCCAGCGTGCGCCTGTCGGCGTTTGTTCTTTTTTCCAGAAGGGCGCCTGGGTCTTGAGGTAATCCATCAAAAACTCGCAGGCCTGAAAACTCTCGCCCCGGTGCTTTGAGGTCACCGCCACCATGACGATTTGATCCAGGGGTTTCAACAGCCCGACACGGTGGATGATGCGGGCACCAAAAATATCAAAGCGCTGATGTGCCGCATCGATCATGGCCTCGATCGACTTCTCGGTCATGCCCGGGTAGTGTTCCAGTTCCATGCTCGCGATGGCGCCAGGTTCGCCCGCGGTGCGATCGCGCACAGTGCCGATGAAGCTGCAAACGGCACCTACGCGCGGATCTTGCGCACGCAATGCCGCGACTTCAGCGCCGAGGTCGAAGTCGGAGGTCTGAATGGAAACCCGGGGCGTGTTGCCAGTGCGCATGAACTTAGCCTCCGGTCACAGGCGGAAAAAACGCCACTTCGACGCCCTCACCCAGGACCACACTTTCATCGCACATCACCTGGTTGAGCGCCAGGCGCACCGCCTTGCCGCGCGCCAAACCCTCGGCGTAGCCGCCGCCCAAGGCGATGAGTTCATCGCGCAGCGCGGCCAGCGAGTTTGCCCGGGTGTCACGCTGTTCACTGGCGGTGCCGATGGTTTCGCGGATGGAGGCAAAATATTTAACGGTGACCTTCATGCCAGCAACTCCGAAAAGGGAATGAAACGCACGACATCACCGGGCGCAATCAGGCAGCCCGGCGGGTTGTCCACCAAACCGTCGCCCCATACCGCCGAGGTCAAGACACCCGAACTCTGGTTGGCAAACAGGTCGAGGCCGCCCGCCCCGTCGCGCTTGACGCGCAAAAATTCGCGCCGCCGGTCAGCCTTGGGCCAGCTGAAATGAGCCGTCATGGCAATGGGCTTGGCCGCAACGTCCGGTACCCCTTGCAGCTTCAGCAAAAACGGCCGCACCAGCAGCAAAAAGGTGACGAAGCTCGACACCGGATTACCCGGCAAGCCGATAACGTGTGCCTTGGCAACGCGACCGTAAGCGAACGGCTTGCCCGGTTTGATGGCAATTTGCCACAGGTCCAGATGCCCCAGACTTTGCACCGCAGGCTTGATGTGATCCTCCTCACCCACCGAAACTCCGCCGCTGGTCAAAATCACGTCGTGATGTTCGGCAGCACCGCGCAAGGCGTCGATGGTGGCATCGCGCTGATCAGGCACGATTCCCAGGTCGGTCACCTCGCAACCCAGGCGAATCAGCAGGGCCCTCAGGAAAAATCGGTTCGAGTTGTAAATGGCACCGGGCGGCATGTCCTGCGGTGCCACCGTGCCCGGCATCACCAGCTCATCGCCGGTTGAAAACAGGGCCACCCTGGGGCGACGTGCCACGCTCAGCACATCCATGCCAATGCTGGCCGCCATTCCCAATGCGGCGGGCGTGAGCCGCTGGCCTTGCTGAAGCACGACCGCGCCGCGCGTGACATCTTCACCAGCGCGACGTATCCACTGCCCCAATTCAGGCCGGGTCTTGACGCGCACGCTGCCATCGGCGAGCACATCGCAGTCTTCCTGCATCACCACGGCATCGGCGCCTGACGGAATCGGCGCACCGGTAAAAATGCGCGCCACGGTCCCGGGCTTCAGGGGCGCGCCCGCGCTTCCCGCCGGGATGCGCTGCGACACAGGCAGCGACTGGGTCAGATCAGCCAGGTCAGCCAAATCAGCACACCGCAGCGCGTAACCGTCCATCGAACTGTTGTCTTGCGGCGGCACTTGCAGTTGCGACACCAAATCTTGCGCCAGCACCCGCCCATCGGCATCGAAAGTGCTCACCTGCTCCTGACCCACCAGCGCTGTGGCGTGGCCCAGCAATTGTGCCAGCGCATCATCGAGCGCCATCAAAGGCTTGGGGGCGGGACGGGCTGTGGTCATGCGTAATTCTCAAAATGATAGTCAAAACGCGGCCCTTGCGCGATCAGCCAGTCCACCACCGCATCGGGGTCGTTGAGATCGAGCACCGGCAGTTGCGTGGGCACGGGCAAGTGATCGGGCGAATCGGTGGCGATGGCCGTGATGAAGTCGTCTTGCGGGTAGCGCGCGGGCTTCTCCGATACGGCGCGCCAGACTTCCACTTTTTGCAAATCGGAATCCTTGAAGCCCTCCACCAGCACCCAGTCCACGCCCTCGTACAGCTCGGCCAGCAACTGGTGCACCGTGGGCCGCCTGGCGACCTCGAATTCGCGCATCAGAGCCATGCGTTTGTCGGATGCCACCACCACTTCAAAGGCCCCGGCCTCGCGATGGCGATACGTGTCCTTGCCTTCGTGGTCAATGTCAAAACGGTGGTGGGCGTGTTTGACCACCGAGACGCGCAGGCCCTTGAGCCGCAGCGCTGGAATCAGCCGCTCGACCAGCGTGGTCTTGCCCGAACCGGAAAAACCGGCAAAGCCAACCACCTTCATGCGCAATGCCCGGCGACAAAGGTCTTGATGGCCTGCACATCGGCCGCCATGCTGACCACGCGCTTGGGCAGGGCCTCGATGCCGATGAATTTGGCCGGACGGTCCGGCTCGCGGCCGGTGGCCTCGACGATGGTTTCGGCAAACTTGATGGGCAAAGCGGTTTCGAGCACGATCATCGGCACGCCAGCCTGCACGTGTTCTCGTGCCACCTTGACGCCGTCCGCAGTGTGGGTGTCGATCATCATGCCGTGGCGCTCCCAGGTGTCCCTGATGGTCGCCAGGCGGTCCGCATGGGTGCTTTTGCCGCTGTCGAAGCCGTAGCGTCTGGCCGCTTGACTGAAGGCCGGGTGCGCTTCGAGGTCAAAGAAACCCACGCGGCTCAGGGCATCGCCGAAATACGATTTGGTCAAGGCCGCGTCGCGCCCCAACAGGTCGAACACAAAGCGCTCGAAGTTGCTCGCCTTGGAAATGTCCATCGACGGACTGGAGGTCTCGTGCGTGTCGGTGCTGCTGCGCACCCGGTAAACGCCGGTCCTGAAAAATTCGTCGAGCACGTCGTTTTCGTTGGTGGCCACCACCAGACGGGCAATGGGCAAGCCCATCATGCGCGCCACATGCCCGGCGCAGACATTGCCAAAATTACCACTGGGCACGGTGAAGCTGACTTTTTCGGTATTCTTTTGAGTGGCTTGGAAGTAACCGGCAAAGTAATAGACCACCTGCGCCAGCAGGCGCGCCCAATTGATCGAATTGACGGTGCCAATCTTGTACTGACGCTTGAAATCGAGGTCGTTGCTGACCGCCTTGACCATGTCCTGGCAGTCGTCGAACACGCCGTCCACCGCGATGTTGACGATGTTGTCGTCCATCAGGCTGAACATTTGCGCCTGCTGGAACGGGCTCATGCGCCCGGCGGGGCTGGTCATGAAGACGCGCACGCCCTTTTTGCCGCGCATGGCGTATTCAGCGGCGCTACCGGTGTCGCCGCTGGTGGCACCCAGAATGTTGAGCTCTTCGCCACGGCGCGCCAGCTCGTACTCAAACAAGTTGCCCAGCAATTGCATCGCCATGTCCTTGAAGGCCAGCGTCGGGCCGTTGGACAGGGCCTCCAGCCAGATGCCATCTTCAAGCGGACGTAGCGGCACGATCTCCGGGGTGCCGAACACTTCAAACGTGTAGGTCTTGTGGCACAGGGCCTTCAGGTCGGCCGCGGGAATGTCGTCGATGTAAAGCGACAGCACTTCGAAAGCGAGCTCGGCATAACCTTGGCTGTGGTACACACCACGCCAGCGGCTCAACGTGGCATCGTCAATCTGCGGGTAAGACTCAGGCAGGTACAAACCACCATCAGGCGCCAGGCCTTCAAGCAGGATGTCGCAAAAATGCTTGGGGCTTTGGTCGCCCCGGGTCGAGATGTACTTCATGTCAGGCCAGTTCTTCCTTGCGAATGCGGGTGATGGGCTCCAGCACCGTTGGCAGCGCCTGCATCTGCGCGATGGCCGCGTTCATGCGGGCTTCCATGCAGTCGTGGGTCAGGATGATGACATCGGTTTGCGGCACCTGGGGCTGGCCGCTGGCCACCTCGATGCCAATCTCGTCGGCTTCGCGCTGCAGCACCGCGTCGATGCTGATGCCAGCATCCGCGAGAATGCCCGTGACCTTGGCCAGCACGCCGGTCTCGTCGGCCACACGCAAGCGCAGGTAATAGCTGGTCACGACCTCGCCCATCGGCAACACCGGCAGGTCGCTCATGGCGTTGGGCTGGAAGGCCAGGTGCGGCACACGCTGCTTGGGGTCAGCGGTGTGCAGGCGGGTGATGTCCACCAGGTCGGCAATCACCGCGCTGGCCGTGGGCTCTGAACCGGCGCCTTTCCCGTAGTACAACGTGGTGCCCACAGCGTCGCCCTGCACCACCACGGCGTTCATGGCGCCTTCGACATTGGCAATCAGCCGCTTGGCTGGAATCAGGCAGGGATGCACGCGCAGCTCGATGCCATCCACCGTACCCTTGGTCGCGTCGCCTTGGCGCCGCTTGGTGATGCCCAGCAGCTTGATGCGGTAACCCAGTTGCTCGGCGTATTTGATGTCGGCGGCACCGAGCTTGGTGATGCCCTCAATGTAGGCCTTGTCGAATTGCACCGGCACGCCGAAGGCAATCGCACTCATCAACGTGGCCTTGTGTGCGGCATCAATGCCTTCAATATCAAAAGTCGGGTCGGCTTCGGCATAGCCCAATGCTTGCGCTTGTTTGAGCGCCACCGCAAAGTCCAGCCCCTTGTCGCGCATTTCGCTCAAAATGAAGTTGGTGGTGCCATTGATGATGCCGGCAATCCACTGAATGCGGTTGGCCGTGAGCCCTTCACGTAGCGCCTTGATGATCGGGATGCCACCGGCCACGGCTGCTTCAAACGCCACCATCACGCCTTTGGCTGATGCTGCCGCAAAAATCTCCGTGCCATGCACAGCCAGCAAGGCCTTGTTGGCCGTGACCACATGTTTGCCCGCGGCAATGGCTTCGAGCACCAGCGTTTTGGCAATGCCGTAACCGCCAATGAGCTCGATCACGATGTCGATGTCGGGGTTGGCAATGACGGCACGGGCGTCGTTGACCACGGTCACATCCGGCCCCACCAGTTCCTGGGCACGCGCCACGTTCAGGTCGGCCACTTGTGTGATCTCGATGCCGCGCCCGGCGCGACGCTTGATTTCTTCCTGATTACGCCTGAGCACATTGAAAGTGCCCGAGCCCACGACTCCGATGCCCAACAGGCCGACTTGAATAGATTTCATAAAGTTGATAAGGAAAAAATTTAGTTGCTGTGCCGCTTGCGGTAGCCTTCTAGGAATTTGGCCACACGGCCAATGGCCTCGCGCAACTCGTCTTCATAGGGCAAAAACACCATGCGGAAATGGTCGGGCGCAGGCCAGTTGAAGCCGGTGCCCTGCACCAGCATCACCTTGGTTTCCTGCAGTAGTTCCAAAAAGAACTGCTGGTCGTCGGCAATGGGATACATGACCGGGTCAAGCTTGGGGAACATGTACAGCGCGGCCATGGGCTTGACGCAGCTCACACCCGGAATCGCAGTGATGAGTTCATAGGCCAGATCGCGCTGACGGCGCAACCGGCCGCCCTCACAGACGAGATCGTTGATGCTCTGGTAGCCACCCAGCGCCGTCTGAATCGCCCACTGGCCCGGCACGTTGGAACACAAGCGCATGTTGGAGAGCATGTTCAGGCCCTCGATGTAGTCCTTGGCGGGTTTTTTGTCACCCGAGACAATCATCCAGCCCGCGCGGTAGCCGCACGAGCGGTAGCTTTTGGACAGTGAATTAAACGTCAGCGTCAACACATCCTCGCTCAGCGAGCCCATGGCCGTGTGCTTGGCGCCATCGTATAGCACCTTGTCATAGACTTCGTCGGCAAAAATCACCAGGCCGTGTTCACGGGCGATTTGCACCAGGGATACCAGCAATTCATCGGCGTACAGCGCACCCGTCGGATTATTGGGATTGATCACCACCAGACCCTTGGTGCGCGGCGTGATCTTGGCGCGAATGTCGTTGAGGTCGGGCATCCAGCCATTGGCCTCATCACAAAGATAATGCACCGGCGTGCCGCCCGACAGGCTGGCAGCTGCCGTCCACAAAGGGTAATCTGGCGATGGCAGCAAAATCTCGTCGCCATCGTCGAGCAGAGCGTTGGTGGCCATCACGATCAGTTCGCTGGCGCCGTTGCCGAGGTAAATGTCGTCCAGTGTGACGCCTTTGATGCCCTGTTTCTGGGTTTCGTGCATGACCGCCTTGCGCGCGGCAAAGATGCCTTTGCTGTCGGAGTAGCCCGCCGAATTGGGCAGGTTGCGGATCATGTCCTGCTGGATTTCCTCAGGCGAATCAAAGCCGAACACCGCCAGATTGCCGATGTTGAGTTTGATGATCTTGTGACCCTCTTCTTCCATCTGGCGCGCGGCGTCCATGATCGGGCCGCGAATGTCATAACAGACGTTGGCCAGTTTGGCTGATTTGCGTATGGTCTTCAAAGTCCCTCCGGGCGTGGTCGCTAAAGAGTGAAACCTATAATTTGACCACAAGTTGCATAGCTCCAATCTCGCTCCCGATATGGATTGACCTGTCAATAAGTTGATTAGGTTTTTTCTCTGTTTCTTGGTTTTTCTGAGTCAGTGACTGTGGTTCAGGGGCTACAAGGCTGTGGGGCGACGGTGGATCACTCTGATATGCGTGGGTTGGTTACCGACCTGACTTGTCTTCATCGCGCAGCTGCCCTTCTCTACAGTCGTGGGTCAGCTCCTTTTTGCAAAGAAGCGCCACATGGGAGCGTCAGGGGTTCTGCAAAAGGCTCCTGCAACCCCTGAACCGCAGTCACCGACTCTGGTGCTCATTGGGTGGCCTTGCTGGCGTGCGCCTTGCCACTGACTTCACAGGCGATAGCCCAAATGAAGCCCGTGAGCTCTCGCGCCACCGCCGTGGTCACTTGCTGTTTGATCTTGCCTGCATTGATCAGCTTTTGATACCGGGCGCATAGCCTCTTTTGCCCTTCCCAAGCGATCGCCTGCACCTGCTCGCTGGTTTGCTCAGCGCGCTTTTGGATGTCGCGCGTTTTTCTTGGCGCAAAGCGGTAGTTCCAAGCAGACTCCACCAACATGCGGCGAACGTGGCCATTGCCCGTTTTGGTGATGCCACCCTGGCGTTTGCTGCCTCCACTGGAGTGCTCGCTGGGCACCAAACCCAGATAGGCCATCAGTTCTTTCGGGGTGTCAAAGCGAGTGAGGTCTCCGAGTTCGGCGATTGTGGCGACGGCCGTGATCATGCTGACCCCGCGCAGTGCCATCAGGGCCTTGACCACCGGCTCCAGGTTCCAGCCCGCCATGGCCAGTCTGATCTGGCCTTCCAAGCCCAGCACCCGGCGCTCCAGGTCTTTGGCTGCTTCGATATATTCTTGCAGCACAATCTGTTGCATGGCCGTCTCAAAGGTGATCGTCTCCATCCAGCGCCAATGAGCCTGGGTCCAGCGGCTCTTGCCTTCATATACCTTGCCGTGGCGCAGCAAGAACGCCCCCAGTCTTTGGCGCGCCTTGGTTTGCATTTGCATCATGTCCTCGCGGGCGCGGCTGAGGTCTCGCATGGCTTCCTGCTCTTTGTCGGGTACCCACACGGCTGTCAAATCTCCACTGCTGTGCAGTTTGGCCAGCATCATGGCATCGCGTCGATCTGTCTTGATGCGCGTGCCAGCCTTGCGCGGGATCAGCGAGGGCGCCACCACCTCGCACGCCTGACCAAGCTTTTTGAGCTGGTAGTAGACCTCGTACCCACAGCCTCCGGCCTCATAACAGAAGTTCATCACTTCGCCCTGCGGGCTGAGTCTTTTGACCAGCTTTTTGATTTCCGCGGGTGTGTTGGCGATTTCGCCAAAGTACTGCACCTGTGAGCGCAGCCCCCTGACGAGCGCCACCGCTATCGTGGCTTTGTGTACGTCCAAGCCAACATAAATGCCGTTAAACTTTTCCATGACCTGTCTCCTCGTTAATGGCTCTGTGTTACGAAGTTCTCCAACCTCGAAACATAACCCACGTTTACGAGGTTGGCAGGTCATCCATCATGTCTACA
>NZ_JAQTWL010000053.1 GCF_028689295.1 Rhodoferax sp. | reverse complement strand
TGCCAACGCAGCGGGCCAGTCAGATTCATGAGTTGTTGCCGCACCGCTGGCAGCCCCAAGTTCAAACTCTTTGATTCCAGGCCACAGATGCTGTGCTGTGGTCAAGATGGGTTCACCGGGCGCTTACCTTGATTTGACGCTCGGGCTCAGGGCAGTCCGCGAAATCGACCACGCTTCAGCAGGTGCCTTGATTGACTTGCAGTTGGTAGTTTTGACAGGTGCACCAGATCCAACGCATCGATCTTCCAGGTCCAGTTGGTGACTTCTTCCAGCTTTTCCAGGGCTGATTTCAGGTCCTGTTTGAACCCTTTGAGGCTGGAATTTTGACTGCCGCACAGCCGGTGCAAGGTTTCAACTTTGACTGGGAAGGGCTTGGCATGGGAGCTGTAATACCCATGCAACCACTGGGCGAGAGGCCGCTTTTTCAGGGCCATGCGCTGGCCAAACTCCACGCTTGACCAGCCGTCCAGGCCATAGAGCTCGATGAGTTTCGGATTCATCTCAATCACGTAACGCCCACTCTGATCGTCCCTGCCGCCGTGGCTCAGGATTGCTCCGAAATAGGCCCGGTGACCATCCTTGATTTCCACCACGCTGGCCGCCAAGCGCGCAAACGCGCCTTTCAGCCACTCATGCTGGCTTTTACCGTTTCCACGTCCAATGCACTTCAAGAATTGTGATGCCGTGAACTGAATCCTGCACCCCAGCCCGCCAGTTCTGGCCAACTGCAGCGCTTGTTCCCAGACGTCCAAATCAGCCTGATCCAGTTGCGGCCCGGTGTGAATGATCTTGACACCCTCGACGCTGGCTTTTTGCACACGCTGCTGAAAAGACCTGGGGCCGCGTCGTACCACGCCAAAAAGTGCCGATCGCAGGACGCTGTTGGGAACACCCCGGCAGACCTCTGCCCACAGTGGCAGTTGCACATCCAAAGGTCTATTCGCGCCAACGGGTTGAAGTGCCTCTGCCGGTTGCCCCCGCGCTTTGGCAAGCGTCAGGTTTTCTTCAAAGGTCCTTTTTTGGCGCATCAACCCGACGCGCCACTCTGATTCTTGCGAGGCCGACCACGGCCACGTACCGGCGTGGTCAGCACGACCGTGGGTGGCGTTGCCTGTACCAGTCCGGGCACTGGGATGCAGCCGGTGGTCGTGTGTGGCAAACCCTTGATAAATTCCTGGATGTCCGATGAGCGCCACCGTACCGAGGCGCCAATTTTGACAGGGGGAGGGAAGCCGACTGGCGGCGTTTTGCGCCCGTATTGCCAATTCCAAATGGATGCTTCACTGATCTTGAGAATGACCGCAACCTCGGCAGCAGTCAGAAGTTCCAAACTTTGCATTCTGATCAACTATTAAAAGTTGATCCCAACGAGATTCTTGGAGGTTTTGCGCGCCCACGCAGCCAGCGGACGGGATCGATAACCCGCCGACGCTTACGCGCAGGCGATTGGCGGGCACGGAAAAAGTTTTGGGGTGAGCGTATCGGTCACCGTGCACAGGACCGATTTGACAATGGAGCGCACGCGCAGTTCAGCTGCAACGATTGCTTTTATGGCAGACCAAAGAACCGATGATTGCGCCACAACCCTTGCGATTGCAGCGCGCCGCAGTATCCTGAAAATATTTTGTTGATGTGCATCCCTGGCCCTGTTTTTTTGTTTGATTACATACTCTATTTGAGCCGCCTTACCGATTCCTGATTGTGTTGCCACGTGTGCCAATTTGACAAACACCATGCCAATCACAAGACATGCAGCTTGACCATAAAAATTGCCGGCAACAATGTCGAATTGCATGGCGCAGACAAGCAGCAACTCAAGGGCCAACATTAACTTGCCGTAGGTTCTTTGAATAAAAATGGTGTTGATGAGCTTGTCATGACGGTGATTGAATATCGTAAGGTCGCGCATGAAGTTTCTGTCTCATCCAAGTCGTCTCAGCTCGAAACCAATCGCGCTCGACCAATTGGTAACTTCGGCCACTTCATCAATAATTCGGCTGGTGGAATTTCTGCGGATGGATATCACCATATTGACCGCCTCGCTGATTAATTCAGGTGCTGCAGGCACGCCCGCTTCCTGAATTAACTGTCCGATTCGGACCAAGGCGGCGCCGGTGGAATTGGCATGGACGGTACCAATGCCGCCAGGGTGTCCTGTATTCCAGGCCTTGAGCAGCGCCAGAGCCGACTTGTCCCTGACTTCGCCCACAACAATCCGGTCTGGTCTTAATCGAAGCGTTGCTCGCAATAAACTGACCTGGTCAATATTGGCAGACGTTCTTAAAAATACCGTGTTTTTGACACTGCATTGCAGTTCCAGCACGTCTTCGATGATGACGATCCGGTGATCCGGGGTAATGTTGGATATTTCATTCAAAACGGCGTTGGCTAAGGTCGTTTTGCCAGAGCCAGTGCCACCTGCAATCAGGATATTTTTTCTGTCCGCAACCGCCGTTTTAATCAATGTGGCTTGCAGCTCAGTCATCACTCCTGTGCTGACGTAGTCAGCAAGACTAAAAATCAATGCTGCCTTTTTTCTGAGGGCAAAAGTTGGCGCCGGTACAACCGGCGGAATCAGGGCTTCAAAACGCGAACCATCCAATGGCAGTTCGCATTCCAGAATCGGGTTGTCAGTTGTGACGGTGGCACCCAGCATGGCTGCCACCGTGGCAACAATCGCCATGGCTCGCACACGGTCAATCTTGCCAATGCATTGCATCCCGCCGGTGTGGGAATCGGTCCAGAGGTCACCCGACGGGTTGAGCATGATCTCCACCACCCGATCATCAGCCAGGGCTACCAGGATGTCAGCCCCGAGGGCGCGCCGCAGTGCATCGTCCGACCTGCGGCGGAACTCATGGCTGGACGTGTTCTGGTGTGTGCTCATGCCGGCATACAGCCCATCCGCAAGCACAAAGCAGATCCATTTTCAGATGCGGGCTAACCCGAGAATCCGACAGCACTGAAGGGGTATTGCCGTCGAATACTGGCTGTCAATTGGCCAATTATTGGCCCGACACTTGCCTTATTTTGGGGTATTTATTCTGCTTGTGAAATTGTGGCCACTCTGTACATTTACAGAAATCAACACATTTCCAAGGGATCAAAATGAAGGTATCGGAAGTCGCCCACAACATCATTCAAACGGCCAATTCGGATGAACTGAAAAGCCTTCAAACCTTGAAGACGGTTTGCAACAGCGACACTGCTTTTGTAGCAGCAGTCAAGAAATATCAAGCCTGTCAAAAATTACTTCAAAAAGCTTTCCTGCTCAGCCGAACCTGGCAGAAATTTGGTCAAGCCCGTACCTGGAAAATTACTGTCAAGGCACTTCAGGCGGCACTCAAGGCGATGGTGGCCGGGTTCAAACGCTTGACAGAATTTGCTGAGTTGCCAGATTCATTGAGAAGACAGATCGAGAAACTAATCAAGGCAAATAGCTTGCAAATGTTGCCTGCCTGATGACCACTTCATCAATCCGTAAAGGTGGTGCTCGATGGATATTAAACACTTCAAATCCCTGTCAAAGAAATGGGCGTTCAAACTGCGCGAGGATGCACAGGATATCGAGCAGGAAATCATTATTTTTTATCTCACCAGGCAGTCAGAAAACAAAAACCTCGACATCTTTCTACCTGGCCATGAAGGCGCGCTCTTTGAGTTGCTGAAGCACAAGATCAGGGGCAACAACCTGGAGAGCCTGGGTGGCAGCGGCAGGCGACTAGGAAGCGCTGGCGATGACGACGAGGCCTGTGAGATCGACACTCATGACGAGTACGAATCGCCAGATGAAAAAGCCGATCAGCTCGACAAGCGGCTGCAATTTGAACAGGTGTTTAGCAATGAGCTGGACCAAATTGATGAACTGAACAATTTGGCCGGTAGCGACCTGGGGGAAGCCTTCGGTTTCACGGGTGCAAATGGCCGGGCTGTTTTGTCCCAACTCAAAAAGCAGATCGTCGCCAGTGCCCAAAAGCGCTTCAACGCCAACTTGCGGGCTGGAGAGCCGCCTGTACGGGCGAAAGTCCGGCAGCAAACGGCGACGGCCTAACCGTCAGCCGCACGGCCGCCATGGCGGCGGGGTTGGGTGCAAAAGAAGACACTTCAGGAAGTTTTGCCAGATGTCCACCAGGTATCGCTGGCACCTGTACCCCGGCTAGTCTAAACACCTTTTGGGCGTAGGTGGCCCCGATCTTTGAATCAGACTGGCCTGTGTTGTACATGCTCAGAGCGCCGCCGAGCGAGTCGGCTCTTGCATAACCCGCAGCCAGAATCTTCGCACCTGCTGCAATGTTGGTGCAGGGGTCGAACACCTGTTCGACAGTCAGCCCCAGCGCGGGCAAATTTTTGCTATTGATTTGCGCCAAGCCCATATCAACACTTTCGCCACGGCCGACAGCCGCCACCGCAGCGGCCACGGCCGCAGCTTTGGACGCAAAGGCCATTG
>NZ_JAQTWL010000015.1 GCF_028689295.1 Rhodoferax sp. | reverse complement strand
TAATCCAGCCTCAACACGCTTGAGCGCGTCCATGATCTGGCTGTCGGTAAATCTCGATTTCTTCATGTAGAACTTCTTTCTAAGAAAATTCTACTTCTGGTGCCTTTGGTTTATCGGGGGGATTACCGTCGCCCGGACCCGCTGTCCGGCCCGGCAATTGAGTGAACAGTAAATGAAAAGACTCCGCGATCGACCGATTGCGGAGTCTTTTTTGTATGAAGTCCGGTCAGCGGGTCCGATGGCGCAGCGAAAACGCTGCGATCCCGGCGACAAACAGCGCCATTGTGATCAACGCCCACTCGGACAGTGTTGGGATCTGCTGCGGTGCCCTGCCGATGGCGTTGTTGGACGCGATGTTGGCAACGAGCTTGTAGAACTCGGCATTATTCTCGCTATCGCTCGCGTCCGGAAACAGATTTATCCCCATCACACGACCGCTGGCGCTGCGCGCGATCATGTTGACCCCGGCGCCGTCGGTGGCGAGCAGCGTCGCCCCTGTGTCGAGGGTCGGGTGCGCGAAATTGCTGTTGTGAGAGTAGGTGATGGCAGCGAGCGTGACGCCTGTGAAGATCGGGTCGGTCGGCACCACAGCCGACAACGTCCCGCTGACGTCAGCGTTGGACGCGATAACCAAGGGGTTGTACCCGGTGGTCTGCATCCGGCCGGTGATCGCCCAAGGCAGGCTTATGCCGTACGTTCCGATCGTCACGAAGCGCCCGGCATCGACAGCATCGGCAAGGACATCGCCCAAGCCACTCGGGTCCAAGGGAGTCGAATTGCTGAAAGCCAGGATCGCGTCGTAAGGGAGCAACTGGACCAGCGTGGGTGTGCCGGCATCCGCGTCGAAGGAATCGACCGAAGCGAACTTTCCGCTTGCCAGCATTTCGGATGTTGGTGGTACGGAACCCGCATAGATGATCAAAAGCTTGGGTAGGCCTTGCGCCATCGCGCTGGCCGCCGCCATCAGCATCGTTGCGCCAAGCACGAAGCCACGAATCAGTTTTTTGAAGCCTGTCACGTTGATTCCCCTTGCATTGATGACAACCGCTCCGCCACCTCTGCGACGGGCTTTCCGCGCTTCAGTTTATTCTTGTCACCCGAAAAAGTGCGCGTTTAATACGATCAGGTCAGGACTCTCTGCCGAACTTGTTGCTGATGTGCTACAGACGGTTTCCTGAGCGATGCACCCAAACGGTTCGCAGGCAGGAAGGAGATGGGAGTCCTTCACTCGCCTGTCGCGCCAAAGAGGCCAATCAACCGCCTTTTTTGCAGCGCTTGCCGGGGTTCTTCTTGTTGTTGGTCGCCACGCCACGCTCCAGGCTGCGCATCTGGCCGTGCGGGGCGGTAAAACACACGCCCTTGGGGGCAACTGGTCGGGGGGTAGCTTTGCGCTCGGCTTCGGTGCGGAATTCTTTGGCCATGTGGTGACTCCAGTAAATGAATAAAAACGGTGATTATCCCAGATCATGCAGTCACATTTGCATCTAGATCTTCCGTGCAACGAGCCAAGGTCAAGTTGGGTTCGCCGCGGGCGTAAAGCTAAACGCCGGCCTTCCAGTGCCCTTCAGACAACAGTCGCTCCACCTGACGCGGATCGGCCGCCCGCGAGCAGAGTTGTGAATTGGCACGAGGTGCCGGATGCGTGTTCCACGGACTCGGCGGTAGCTCAAAACCGGTAAATGCCTCGACAAGTTTCGCAAACCCGTCATGCCCCATGAAATAACGCTCGGCGGTTGGTGCCGTCAAACGCCCATTGAATTCATGAATACGCAGAACACCCTTTCGATCCCGTTGCGCTTGAATGTTGAACGGCCCGCGCCAGCCGTCGCGAATGAACACCTGAGCACACTGCCGCATCAACGCAGCACCATCCTCATCCTTGCAATGCTCAACATAGCGGGACCGCCATTGGGGTTCGTTGTCGCTGCAAAATTCCCCCACCAAATCGCCAGACGGCCCAATGATCAACTCCGCTGAAAAACGCGGACGCCCGTGAAACATATAAAAAAGTGGAACACCGTCATGCTCCAGCCCCTCTCGGAACTTTTGTACATCATCTGCCGGGCCAAGGTACTCCTCAATCACGTAATTGCCCACGGCCAGCCAACGTTCAATCTGCTTCATGGAATCGAGCAGGAAAATGCCCTTTGAACTGAACCCGTCACGGGGTTTTGCCAGTACCGGAAACCCAACTTCGTCAATAAACGCCCGAATGCTCGATGGGTTGGCTTCATGCAGCGAACGGGCAAATGGCAAACCATGCGCCACTGCATATTCGTGACTCAGCCACTTGTCACAAGCCATTCGTGCAATATGGCCAGGCCCCACGGCGGCCATATGCGAGCGATCCGGATTTCGATCGCGCCATGCGCCTAAAAATGCAACGTCGTCATCGCGCGCTGGAACGATGAGGTCAATGCCTTCATTGGTAATGATTTTTTCCATGAGGCGCTCAAACCCGACAGGATCCTTTGCTGTCTTCGGAGCCAGATAGACAGCATCGAAACCAAAAAGCCCTGCATCATCCGCAATGGACGATGTGGCGATCAAACGCATGTCAGCCCGTCTCCCGACAAGAGTGGTCATCAAAAATTGCGTGACCTGACTCCCGCCAGAGAGAAAAAGCAGGGTGATAGTTTTCTTGTTCATAAAAAGTTTTCTGTTTGATTTGTCATTCACGGTGCAGCAAACCACTGGCAAGAAGCGCAAGTACCCGGTCATGATCCTGTTTCATACGCCCATACACACTTTCAACTGAATCGCTCCAGGGCTCAAAGCCTATGCGTTTCAGGTGTCTAAGGAACGCAGGTTCTGCTGTCACGCGATTGATGGCGCTTGCAATCGTCTCAATGCGGGACTGCGCAACTTCAGACCGGCAAAAGAGTGCATACCACGGCTCAACCCGGAACCCTGGCGCACCTTGTTCAGCCAGAGTCGGAATTTCCGGGGCCAACGCCGAGCGGTGTGAGCCTGTCACACCCACAACGCGTAATTGCCCATCGCGTGCAAGTGGCAGTAAACGCGGCAAATCAGTGACCACAAGATCAAGGCGCCCTGCCAATACTTCCTGTGTGGCTGACGCGGTACCACGAAATGGCACATGTAAGAGCGGCAGTGAAAGTTGTTGAAAAAGCACTTCCAACGCAATGTGTGCCGACCCACCCAAACCGGCAGAGCCGCCAGAAAGTGACTGCTTGGCAGATCGTGCAACGGAAATTAGTCCAGCAAGATCTGAAACGCCAAGACGCTTGGAGGCCGCCAGGGCGAAAGGCACAGTCGCAAGAGGAGCAATGGCCACAAAGTCCCGTAGTGGCTCATACCCGGCCTGGCGGCTGAGTAACGGCGACATCACCATATTGTTGGCGCCACCGACCAGAAGGGTGTATCCGTCGGGTTCACTGCGCAGAGTCATTTGTGCAGCGATTCTTCCACCGGCGCCACCATAGTTCTCGACAATGACACGCGTGTCAAGCGCAGCTGCCAAACCGTCCTGCAATGCCCGAGCCACCATATCAGACTGCGCAGCAGGCTCCAGCGCCAACAAGCGAATGGTCCTGCCGGATTGGGCAAATGCTGACGGCAACCAAGTGGCCAATGAACAAGCTGCCGAATGGGTAATAAAGGATCTTCGTCGAAATGGGTTATTCATCTTGCTGAAATCTGCAGGCTTTCCATAAAATCCATTCCATTATGTTTGAGATTTCAGATCGAACCATCATTCTGTTTGGCGCGGGAGGGCATGCCAAGTCAGTCATCAGTGTCCTGCAAGCCCAAGCCAAATGGCAGTTGGCAGGTTTACTGGAAGAAGGCGACAGAGAAAATGAAAAACGGGTTCTGGGCTATCCGGTACTGGGCGGCATGGACGAGCTTGATCTTTTTAGGCAAAAAGGGATCACGAAAGCCATGGTTTGTATTGGAAGCAACCGGGCGCGCGCTCGTGTATCAGCCCTTTTGATCGCCCGTGGATTTGAGCTGGTCAGCATCGTCCACCCGACGTCGTCTTTGATGACCGACTGCGTCGTTGGCAAGGGTTCCTTTTTGCATGCCCAGAGTCTGATCGGAGCGGAATGCCA
Organism: Rhodoferax sp.; assembly: GCF_028689295.1. Classification (GTDB taxonomy): domain Bacteria; phylum Pseudomonadota; class Gammaproteobacteria; order Burkholderiales; family Burkholderiaceae_C; genus Rhodoferax. The sequence goes on along the minus strand of NZ_JAQTWL010000015.1, from coordinate 83,059 downwards.
AGTCGGGTTGAATACCATAGTTCAGCCATTCACCTCACTTGGACATGAAGGACGAATTGGCGACTGTGTCCAATTTTGCCCAGGCACCCACATTGGGGGAAAAGTAACGATTGGCGATCTTTGTTTTTTCGGGCCGGGCGCCGTGGTTTATCCACACATTACGATCGGCCGCAATGTTTCTGTTGGCGCCAACGCTGTTGTTGACAAGAATGTTCCCGATGATGCCGTCGTCGTTGGAAATCCTGGTCAAATAGTCCACTATAAAAGTCACAAACCTCAAACGCGCCATCAAATCGAAATCTGAATATCTTTTGTTGATCAGATGATTAATTTTGACAAACGTCGCCTTTGCCAACCTGATCTCAAACTTTTGCTCGTTTGATTCTGCTGTCAGTCAAGGCCAGTGGCTTTGATTAAGAAGGACGTCGGCGCAAAGCAACGAAACTGCCGCCAGCAAGTAGCAAAGCCAGTGCCACCAGCATCGATTCAGACAACGTCGGGATCGGCATTGGCGCTGCCGCCGCCTGCAAAAGTTGGATGCGTGGCATCACTGAATTACCTGTATCGTCACCTTGTGTCCCGTCAATTTGTGCGAAGCCAGACTGACTGAAAGCGACGTTGTCGTTATCATAAAAGAAGTTCTGGTTCGAATTGCCAGCGAAGTCAAATCGCACATGGTAAAAATTCCCGGCCATCAGTTGTAGTGGTGTAATCGGGAAAGTGATGTACTGCAAACCGGTTGTGGTGAAGGTGTTGCTGCCCGAGCGCAGCACCGTCTTGCCGACACTGATATCGCCACTGGCACCGGTTGTCTGAGCGACTTCATAATTGACCAGCACGCCAGTCAGGTCCTGATAGAGTCCGATACCCGTGATGGTTTGTGTCGCTGTGGCCTGGAAGACGACGCCACGACTTGAACTCCAACCATCATTGGTATTGGTTGAAAATACATGGCCAGTGGGGTCATTTGACGGCACGAAAAATATCTGCGCTTGCGCGGCGGCCGCAAAGGAAGAAATGAGGAATACAACTGCAAAGAACCTCAGCAGTGATGATTTCAAGAATTTGCGCATCAAGAATTCCTTACAAATAATTCAATGTCAACTCTATCGTTGGACTGATTCCAGCTCTCCAGGCAGCACTGCGATAATAAAACTATATCAGGAAATATTGCCTTATTTTGATTTGAACGAATCAAGCGTGTCTTAAAGAGCGCGGGACGATGATATTGAATAGCTCCGCATTACCCATTACTAATGACGCGATACCGTGCCCTCCATCGCCCCCTCGACCGCCACGGTGATGACAAAGCTGCGCTCCAGGTACAGCCACATCAGCATGGGCACCAGCGTTGGCAACAACAAAAAGCCAATCTGGTTTCCCAAGCCGATCAGATTGACATCCCAGGCATTGAAGTAAGTGACGGCGCGTGTTTGCGGACCAGACTGAACCGCCACCTGCAGTAGCCAGGCAAAGCACACGCCCCAAGCCTGAAACGGCAACAAGCCAACTGCACACGTCGGCAGCTTCCACCATAACCCTTTGGCGCGGGCGGCCAGCAACAGCGCCACCAATAGCGGCAGGCCGTAGCAATAGGTCAATACGCTGACTTCCGGCGTGAGCTCGGCGATCTGCCCCGACACATGCGGTACGGTCAAGCGGGTCAACAGCGTCAGATTGATGCCGTCGAGCTCGCTGCCAGACACCCAGCCGGGAAAGAAGTAGCGCATCAGCCAACCGGCCAGCCAGGCCACGGGCATCACCACATAGTCGCGCGCCCAATACCACAGCGCCAATGCAGGCACCAGGAACGCCAGGGCGCGCACGAAAAAAATGGCGATGACACTACTGGGCTGGCGCATTGGCCACCTCCATGCGCGCTTCATGACGCGCTACCTGGCGCACCCACAGCAGCCACACCACCAGCACATCGAGCATGATCAGTGCCTGCCAAAGGTAGAGATGCGCAAATTCGAAGATGGCCTTGCTTTGTCCAGCCAGATAAAACAGCGCGATAACACGTAAGACGTTGACCGCCTGCACTGCCACAAAACCGACGACCAGACCAGCCAGACGCATCGACCACGAAGCCGGGTAGGCCAACACCGCAGCGAACAGGATCAGGCTGGCCTCAATGCCGTTGCAACCTGCCTCAATGGACACTCCCTGGCCGGTGACCGAGTTCTGTAACACCTTGCCATAAGACAGGACAGTGCTATCGAAAAAACCCAGCACCATGGCACTGATTTTTGCCAACAGGCTGGTCCACGGCAGAACGATGGCATTTTGAACCGGGTGCGTGAGTTCCGCGGTAAAAAGTGCAATCAAAAGAGCCAGAAATACAAGTACAAACCGAATCATTGACCAGACCTTTCAAGCGTTGAATCGCCATAAATTGACAAAAGGTGAGGGGTTCCTGCTTGGCCGAGATTGTATTGACATAGAGGTCGATGATGCATCGGTCAGGCATACCCTAGAATGAAAAATTATTGGTCGTTCTGTGGCAAAACCAATTGACGCGCAAAGGAGATACGGATGCCTCTGGGTCGGAACGATCCTTGCCATTGTGGCAGTGGAAAAAAATTCAAAAAATGCTGCATGAATCGCCAGGGAGCGGAGACTTTGCGGCAAACAGATGTGGGAAAAAACACATTGGCGGTATTGCAGCGGATTGTGGAGTTATTTCCCGGCGACATCAATGCCTACGGCAACCTGTGGCTGGCCCTGCGCGAACGCGGCTTGACCGACGAAGCCGAGGCCAGCTACCGCCAGGCACTGGCAGCCAATCCCCGCTTTGCCGAGGCGTACCTCAATCTGGGCAGCGTTCTCTGCGAGCGTGGAGAAAATGAAGCCGCTGCAAACCTCTTTCGGAAAGCCCTGGCGATCAAGCCCGGAAATGCTCCAGCCCATAATAATTTGGGCAAGGTCTTGCGTGATCTTGGGCGTCTTGATGAAGCTGTGGCAAGTTGTCGCCAGGCAGTTGAGATAGAGCCAGATTTTGCAGAGGCCCACAGTAATTTGGGTAACGCCTTGCGTGATCTGGGGCAGCTCAAGACTGCGGAAAACAGCTACCGCCACGCGCTGAGCATCAACCCATATTTGGCCGATGTGCATTGCAACCTTGGTTCGGCGCTGAGTCATCTTGGGCAACTTGATGAGGCGCTGGCGAGTTATCGTCAGGCCTTGGCAATCAATCCGGACTTTGCCCAAGCCTATAGCGGCTATTTGTTTTGCCTGAGTCACAGCGAGGCAATGAGTCCGCAGTCGATCTTTGCCGAGCACTGTCGCTTTGCCGAGAGGTTCGAGGCGCCCCTTGTCAAAACCTGGCCGAAGCATGCCAATGTGCGCGACCCTGAACGGGTTTTGCAGATTGGATTTGTCTCAGGCGACTTTCGCAACCACGCGGTGTCCCATTTTGTCGAGCCGGTGCTGGCCGAGTTGCGCAAGCAATCTGGATGTGTTCTTCATGCTTATTACACCCATACGGCAGAAGACGATATCACTCGACGACTGCAGGCATACTTTTCGCATTGGCATTCGGTTTCAAGGATGACAGACGCTGCGCTGGCCGAGAAAATCATCAACGATGGCATAGATATCCTGGTCGATCTGAGCGGGCACACGGCCTACAACCGGATGCTCACCTTGGCTCGAAAACCCGCTCCCATTCAAATCAGCTGGATTGGTTATCCCAATACCACCGGACTAAGTGCCATGGACTATGTTCTGGGTGATCGCTTTAATTCTCCAGTGGGTCTGCATGAACCCTATTACGTGGAGAAGTTTGCCCGCCTTCCATCCTCTGGCACCTTTGTCCCTCAATTCGAGGCGCCTGATATCAACGAGTTGCCCGCGCTGGGCTGCAAACACATCACTTTTGGCAGTTTCAATCGCCCTGACAAGTTGCAACCGCAAGTGATCAGGACGTGGTGCCAGGTAATGCTCGCCGTTCCCAACTCAGTCATGATGTTGGGAAATGTGTCGGATGCGGCCCATGCGCAGCGATTGAAGGATCAGTTCGGGTTACATGGTGTTGCAGCAGAGCGCCTGCTGTTTCAACCACGAGTGCCGCTATATGACTATTTGGCACTCCACCACAGGGTGGACATCATTCTTGACACTTGGCCATACACTGGTGGCACCACCACCAACTTTGCCTTGTGGATGGGGGTTCCAGTCGTCACCTTGATGGGGCCATTGCGCGCGCATTGTGCTTCAGCCGCCGTGATCGGCCGCTGCGGGCTTGAAGGTTGGATCGCACAAGACATCGCCCAGTTTGTTCAGATTGCAGTGCACTGGACAAATTCGCTCGACGAGTTGGCAAGCCTGCGCACAGGCTTGCGCAAACGAATGAGTGATGCGCCACTGCGGCAGCCAGAAACCGTCGCCAAGTGGATGTCGCACGCATTTCGCATGATGTGGCACCGCTGGTGTGCAGGTTTGCCAGTACAACACCTGGAGATGGATGTTCATGGTGTTGGGAACGTCCAATGACAAGTTTCCCTATGCAACCCATCAAACTGCTCCTGCCCGACCTGCCCTTGGCTGAAGACTTGCTGCCGCTCCTGCGCAGGATCGACGCGACACGCTGGTACACAAACTTTGGCCCGCTGGTCAAGGAATTCGAGGCAAAGCTGAGTCAACAGTGGCCAATTCCACTGGCCTTGAGCATGGGTGAGCTGCCAGCATTGCAGGTCGTGACGCTTAACTCAGGCACGGCCCCGCTTGAACTGGGTATTGCCGCATTGGGGCTGCCTCAGGGAAGCAATGTCTTGTTGCCCTCCTTTTCCTTTCCGGCGACGGCCTCGGCCCTTTTGCGCAACAACTTGAAACCTGTTTTCAGCGATGTCGCCGCTGATAGCTGGCAACTGACACCCAGCTTGGCGCGAGCGACGGCGGCGCAACATCCACTCGCCCTGGTCATGCCGGTTGCCACCTTTGGCTGCCCGCTGGATGTGGTCGCCTGGGACAAGTTCGTTGAAGACACCGGGATTCCCGTGTTGATGGATGCTGCCGCGGCATTTGGCAACCAGGCCATCGGAAGACTTGTCCACGCCTCGTTCAGCCTGCATGCCACCAAACCCTTCGGCATCGGGGAAGGCGGTCTTTTTGTCACACGTGATGCCGAGCTGTCAGAGCGTGTGCGTCGATTGTCGAATTTCGGATTTGAGAATGAGCTATCGACTCTGGTTGGAACCAACGCCAAGTTGTCCGAATACGCAGCAGCTATCGCCCTTGTTCAATGGTCTCGCTGGCCAGAAATGCAGATCCGGCGACGTGCGCAATGGGCGCATTATCACGAGTGTTTGGCGGCGCTTGATGAGGTGCAGTGTCAGTCCGGCTTTGAAACATCCATGCCGCCAGCAAACTTGATTGTCACCTTGCCAATGGCCGCTGAAGTGGTCGCCAGGGCGCTATCGCAATCCGGCATTGAAACGCGCCGCTGGTACTATCCGCCGCTGCACCGACATCCAGCGTTTGAGCGTTACTCAGGCCATTGGGGAACCCCGGCAACATCCTTGGCGGTGACTGAAAAGCTGGCTTACTGCGCGTTGGGATTGCCATGGCACCATCTGTTGTCGCAAGCTGCGATGCAACAGATTGCGTTGGCATTGGCGCAAGCCCTCAATTCTGCAAAATCGCGTTGAGGCGCGCTGCATTGACAAGCGAACCTGATGAGGCACATCTGTTTGCCATTACCATAACAGGTTATTGATACAAACCCGTGCAGACACTTTATGACCGCAGCCACTGATACCTTGACGAGTCGCCTCAAACCTGAAGAAAAACAGCACCGCCTGGGTGATTTGCTGGTCAGCATGGGCAAACTCTCGGCTCGGGATCTGGAGCGTGCCGTCTCTGCGCAGGCTGAAGCGGGTGGTTTGTTGCCCGCCGTTTTGATCAATTTGGGATTGGTGTCCGAGCTTGATGTGGCAGAGGCACAGGCTCGTTTGCTTGGGCTGCCTTTTGTCGCTGCAGAAGAATTTCCGTCTCTTACGCCTGAGGTCAAGGGTCTGCAGCCAGATTTTTTGCGAACCAACCATGTTTATCCGTTGCAGCTCGATGAATCTGGCCTGACCGTGGCCATGGCTGCGCCCGACGATGCGTTCATTCTCAAGGCCCTTGAGTTGGCCACGGGCTTGACGATTTATCCCTGTGCGGCGGTTGCCTCAGATATCGAGCGGGCGCTTGCCTCCGGCGACGAGGCAGTTGATGCCGAAGAAGAGCCCGGTTTTGAAGCCGATGCTGGCGATTTTGTCGAGCATTTGAAAGACCTCGCCAGCGAGGCCCCGGTGATCCGGTTGGTCAATCAGGTCATTGGCCGCGTGATCGATCTGCGCGCCTCCGATATTCACCTGGAGCCATTCGACGATGGACTGCACGTGCGTTACCGGGTTGACGGTGTCATCTATGTTGCTGAAGTCGTGTCGTCGCAGCTCAGTGCTGCCGTCAACTCGCGCGTCAAGCTGATGGCACATCTAGACATTGCTGAGCGGCGCCTGCCGCAAGATGGGCGCATCAAAACCAGAGTCAAGGGCCGCGAACTTGACCTGCGCGTCTCCACCGTACCCACCGTGCATGGCGAGAGCGTGGTCATGCGTGTCTTGGACCGATCCAGCGTGCGTTACAGCCTGGAGGCCATGGGCTTTGCGCCAGACAACCTGGAACACTTCAATCAGTTGCTGGCCCGCCCGCACGGCATTCTGCTCATTACCGGCCCCACTGGCTCCGGCAAGACCACCACTCTTTACACCGCCCTGTCCAAACTTGATTCGACCGCCCACAAAATCATCACGGTGGAAGAGCCTGTGGAATACCAGCTCGAAGGCATCAACCAGATCCAGGTGCACCCGCAAATCGGGCTCACCTTTGCCAGTGCTTTGCGCTCTATCCTGCGACAAGACCCCGACATCATCATGATCGGAGAAATGCGCGACGGCGAAACCGCACAAATTGCGGTTCAGTCGGCGTTAACGGGTCACTTGGTGCTCTCCACCTTGCACACCAATACCGCCGCAGGAGCCATTGTCCGGCTGCAAGATATGGGCATTGAGCCTTACCTCATCACATCGTCAGTGAATGGTGTGATCTCCCAAAGGTTGGTTCGGCGTCTGTGCGAGCACTGCAAATCGGCCTACGCACCAGACCCCAGTCTGGTGGTCAGCAGTGGTCTGCAGCGCATCGGATTGAATCCGGCGCAGCTGTTTCGTGCAGTTGGATGCGAGCATTGCCGACGGACCGGCTACGACGGTCGCTGCGGTATCCATGAGCTGCTCGTCCTTGACGACAGTATGCGTCGCGGCATTTTGGATGGGCTGGACGCCTCCGCCCTGCATGCCAAAGCGACTGCTTCGGGCATGCATACTTTATATGAAGACGGTCTGCGAAAGGTGGCAGATGGTGTCACAAGTTTGGACGAGTTGCTGCGCGTGACGCAGGACCACGCTGATGTCTAATTTTCTCTGGAAAGCCGCACGAGCTGACGCGCAAATCGTGGAAGGTCACATTCAGGCCGCGAGCCTCGCGCAGGCCATGATCCAACTGCGTACTCAGGGCCTGACGCCGTTGCAGATCAGCGAGGCGGGGGGGGCCGTCGTCAGCCTTGCCCTGGCGCCGACCGAACAGCCTTCGGGCTCGTCCCGATTCGGGGGACTGTTTGCATCCAACGCGATCACCCAGGCTGACATTCTGGTGATGACCAGCGAACTCTCAATCATGCTCAAGGCCGGCCTGGCGCTCGACAGCGCATTGCGGGTGCTCATTGGAATGAGCGCCAAACCTGCCATGATCAGCCTGAGCCAGACCATTCTTGATGATGTCAAGAGTGGCGTTCCCTTAAGTCGCGCGCTCAAGCGCCATCCGCAGCAGTTCGGTGACTTTTACATCAATATGATCCGCTCCGGCGAAGCCAGCGGTCAGCTTAGTGATGTGCTTGAGCGGATGGTTGAGCACCTGGAGCGACTGCGGGCACTGCGCGAAAGCGTTGTGTCTGCCACCATTTATCCCGCCATCCTGCTCGGCGTGGCGGTGCTCTCGATCATCGCCATGCTGGGGTTTGTCGTGCCCCAGTTTGAAACCCTGTTCAAGGGCATGGGCGACGCCCTACCTACTCCTACCCGGATCATCATGTCCATCGGGCACGTCTTTACAGATTACGGACTCATGATGGGTCTTGGCCTGGTCGTTCTGTTCGGGCTGCTGAGGCGCTGGTGGCGCACACCGTCAGGGCGTCAATGGCGACAAACGCGTGCCTTGCGCTTGCCACTGGTGGGCAAACTCATGCTCAAGTACGACCTCACCCTGTTTGCACGTTCACTTGGCACTCTTCTGGGCAATGGAGTGCCCCTGATTTCAGCCCTGAACATTGCAACGCAAACCGTTGGCAACCTCAAGCTGCGCCAAGCCCTTGAAGGCGTCGTGCCCAAGGTCAAAGGGGGCGGCAAAATAGTTGACGCATTCAAGGCTAGCGGTATCTTTGAGCCCCTGGCCATCAACCTGATCAAGGTTGGTGAGGAAACGGGTCGCCTGGGGCCCATGTTGCTTGAACTGGCCCGTATTTTCAACCGTGATGTCGAAACCGGCATCAAACGTGGGCTGACCTTGCTCGAACCCCTGCTGATCCTGATGCTGGGCTTGCTGATTGCCACCATCATCGTGTCGATCATGCTGGGCATCCTGTCGGTGAACGACTTGGCTGTGTAGGGGATTTCCTGTAAATTCACGATGAAGGCAACGTCTGGCGAGCACTACATAGCACTTGATCATGTTCGTGCCTTGGCTGCCATGTTGGTGTTTGTCTGGCACTTCACGCACGGACACCAGGGATCACCCGTCTCGTTCGAAGGTGGGCCGGTCTGGAGTCCGCTGGTGCTGTTTGACGAAGGGCATGTCGGCGTTGCCCTGTTTATGACCTTGAGCGGTTATCTGTTTGCAAAACTGCTGGATGGAAAACGCGTCAGCTACCCTCTTTTTTTCTGGAATCGATTACTCAGACTAATGCCCCTGTTGCTGCTTGTCATGGCCATCAATGCCGCAAGGGAGGCGCTAGTCAGCCACGACATCTGGGCCGCGTACGAGTACCTGCGCGCCTTGCCAGGCGGATTCATCTGGCCCACATGGCCAAATGGTGGCTGGTCCATTACGATTGAGTTGCATTTTTACCTGCTGTTACCCTTGTTGCTGTATTGCCTTCGGCGCTGGTACCAGGGGCTCGGGCTGTTGCTGGTGTTGGCCATCCTTTTTCGGGCCGGCATCCATTACTGGACAGGTGAAGTTCAGCATCTTGCCTACGGAACCATTTTTGGCCGTATTGACCAGTTTGTTCTCGGAATCATCGCTTTTCACGGCCGCTCGCATCTGATCGGTTACCACGGCAGAGCTGTGGCCATTGCCGTGGCTTTCGTCACACTGTATTGGTGGTTCGATCACCAGGGGGGGTTTTACCTGCAGCCATCCTACCCCTCACCATCCAGACTCTGGATCGTGCTCCCAACCCTGGAAGGCGCTGCATTTGCCGGACTGATCGCCTGGTACGACGGATCTTTTTCTCATGGCGATGGACCGCTGTCAAAAATGTTCAGCCTTCTAGGTGAATACTCGTACTCGATCTATCTGCTGCATTTCTACTTTGTCTTTACCGTTGCTCAATGGATTCACGTCAATGTGCTCGATATCTCCAATTTTTATGTGGCGCTGCCCGTGTCCTTGTTGGCGCTGGTTGCGATGATGCCCATCGGTTACCTCAGCATGCGTTTTGTTGAGGGCCCATTTCTGAGACTGCGGCGACGCTACATTAGGGTTTAATCCTTCCAGGCTGGGCGGTGACTATCTGGGTTTTGGAACTCACCTATAATTTTTTTTAAACAATTGTGATCGCCAATGCAACTAACCCTCTCCCAAATGCCGTCCGTAATGCGGCGAAACAAAGGCTTCACCCTGATCGAATTGCTGGTGGTGCTTGCCATTTTGACGATGCTTGCCGGCTTGGTTGGTCCGCGCGTCTTAAGTTTGCTGGGTGGCGCCAAATCCAAGACCGCCGCTGTACAAATTGCCGACATTGAAAAAAGCATCGAACTTTTCAAGCTCGATGTCGGACGCTTTCCGACGACGGCCGAGGGCCTGGACTCATTGGTCAGCAAGCCCGCCGCTGCCAACGGATGGAACGGCCCATACCTCAAAGGTGGTGTGCCCAATGACCCGTGGGGGAACTCCTACAAATTCACAAGCCCGACGGCTAACGGCGAGATCGAAATTGTTTCTTTGGGAGCTGACGCATTACCGGGCGGCGAAGGTGAAAACGCCGATATCCGCAATAAGCCCTGACCAACAACAGCATCAGGTCGAGCGCCACCAGCGAGGGTTTACGCTGATCGAGTTGCTGGTCGTGCTGGCCATTGGCTCCTTGTTGGTCGCGTTGGTGCCCCCTGCCTTTGATCGGCTGCGTGAAATCAGCCAATACCGTGACACCGTGCGCGCCATGGTGGTTGACCTCAAGCAGGCCCGTCAGATGGCGCTGGCTTACGGCCAAACGGTGGCTTTTAATGTTGATCTGTCAGCACGACAGTTTGGTATTGAAGGCAGCCCCATGAAAACATTGCCTGCTTCGCTCGAGCTCAAAACCACCGTAGGCACCAACGCCCAGCCGACAGAGACACAGCATGCAGCCATCGTCTTTATGCCGGAAGGTGGTTCATCAGGTGGCACGATCGAACTGGTCAGGCCATCTGGTGCCGGCGTTCGCATTCGGGTTGACTGGTTGTTCGGGCAAGTTACCCAAGAGCCGCGCACCCCATGAAACGACGTGTCGGGTCATCAACGCGTTGCAGGCGGCGCGACCTTCAGCATGGGTTTTCCTTGCTGGAATTGTTGGTGGCTTTCGCCATCATGGCCATGTCCCTGGGTTTGCTGTACCGGGTGGCTGGTGGCAGTGCGCGTCATGTTGCAGACGTGGTTCAGCATCAGCAAGCCGCCTGGTTGGCTGAGTCATTGCTGGCCGGCCGCAGCAGTGTGCGGGCAAACGGCTGGAACGAAGACGGTGAATCTGCTGGATTCAAATGGCAAGTGCGCAGTCAGCCCTATGCCGGTGGCATCAACGCCCCGCTGGCTGTTCCGCTTCACGAAATCAGGCTATCGGTGTCCTGGACAATGGGTTCGCGACCTGGCCAGCTTGACCTGGTCACGTTGCTGCCTGAGCGCAAGCCGCGACCGAACGAGGTAACTCAGTGAACACTTCGGGCATGGCGTTTGCCGGCAAGCCGCTGCTTTTGAAAAATAAGGCGGTGCGACAGTTTAATTTGCCGTTAAACGGCTCTGAGCGGGGATTTACGCTGCTGGAACTGCTGGTCGTCATGTCATTGCTGTCGATCATCATGATCGGGCTCGTATCCGCCTTGCGCACCATGGCGCAGACCGAAAGCAAGATCGACCAGCGGCTGGAGCGCCTGGATGAAATTCGCGTTGCACGCGCATTTTTGCAGCAGACCCTTTCCCGTGTTTCGGCCACGTCGCTCGAAGCGCCCGGAGCCACAGGCAAAACTATCGTGCCATTTGTTGCTACGCCAGACAGCTTGACTTGGGTTGGTATCCTGCCCGCCAGGTCCAACGTCGGAGGGCGCCATTTTTTTCGGCTTGCGATGAAAGACACCGAGACAAGCAATGAACTGGTGCTGCAATTCTCGCCCTGGAAGCCTGACATCGCTTGGCCCGATTGGTCGAGTTCAGAATCACGTGTTCTCCTTCGTGGCATCAAGCAAATCAGTGTCCAGGCCCAAGGATTGCTTCCTGAAGGATACAACCCTGCGCAAGCCTGGCCCGCTGGGTGGCAAAGCGGCTGGCCGATAACCGACAGCTTGCCCGAGCAGGTGCGCCTGGGCGTGGTGGACGCGCAAGGGGAATGGCCTGAGTGGAACATAAACATAACGCTTCGCGCTTTGCCACAAAGCGATAGCGGCTCAGGCAGTACTGTCATTGGGGGGGGCGCAGTACGATGAAATGCCCGGGAATGAAACGGCGCGGTGTGGCTTTGATTGCAGTTTTGTGGCTGGTTGCCGCCATGGGGCTCATCATCACTGGCGTCGTACAGGCCGTGCGCAGCGAAGCTCGGACCATCGGATTGCAGCGTCAAGCCCTTGTGGCCAGTGCGCTGGCCGATGCTGCGATCTTGTTGGCCATTCAAGGCATGGACGCACAGAAAACCGAGTTGCCCATCACCATCCAGACCATTCAGGTTCAATTCGAGGGCCGAATCAGCGATGTCTCGGTTCGACCGCTCAATGGACTCATTGACATCAATAATGCCAGCGCCTTGCTCCTCGCCGACCTTTATCACTATGCCGGAGGCATGGACCCGGGCTCAGCTCAGGCCTTGGCGCAAGCCACAATTGACGCCCGGCAGACCAAAAACGTCAAGGGAACAGCACTGGGTTTTCACAGCATTGAAGACCTGTTGCGAGTGTCGGGCATGACTTATGACCTCTATGCTAAGATCAAATCTCTGATCACATCAGATCTCATAACGGCAAGTGGACGCGTTAATCCCATGGCCGCTCCGCTGGGCGTGCTCCAAGTATTATCAGGCGGAGATGTATCCCGGGCAGCTATTTTTGCGGCCAATCGCGACGCCAATCCCAATCTTATGGATAGCTCTTTTTTCAAACCAGACCATATTGAAATGACCACATCGGACAGCCTGCAATTTCAAGTTGGCATCGGCATGCCTGATGGCGGGCTACTGAGCAAGGCTTGGCGAGTGTCGTGGAGCACCGACCCTCGGTCGGGCTTGCCGTGGCACGTCCTTGGCTCGCAGCAATCAGTGCAACGCATGCGCCAGCCAAACAACTGAATTGTCAACCACCATGCTCACTTCGCCCGTCTCCACGAGACCCCTCACGCAACCCGGCAAGGCCCATTTTTTTGGCCTTGACCTGGCCTCGCTTTGGCGTGACCTTCTTGCCGCCTGGCGAGACATGCTGGAATGGCCCGTGTTTGCCTGGGCCTGGCCAACGCAAGCGGTGCGCGTGCATTTACCCACAGGGGGCCAAGCGATCAGCCTTGATCTGCGCGCACCATTGACCGATGCGGATAAAAGCGTCCAGTCAGCCCGTTTCGAGGCTGTTCTGTTGCCCGAAGACCTGCTGCTACGCCGTACCCTTGAGCTCCCAAAACTCCAGTCTGCCGAGCTTGAGGCTGCGGTCACCCTCGAAATACAGGCGCTCAGCCCATTTCCGGCAACTGATGTCATCTGGAATCATGAAATCATCCAGCAGCCAGGCAACACCTTGCGCGTGCAAGTTGTGCTGACTTCTCGTAAATTGATTCAGCAGCACGCAGAGTCAGTGCACGCACCATTGAAATTGCAGGATGCCGAAATTTGGGTCGCCCGCGCACAAGGACCCGGATTCGTCATGTTGCCCGGTTTTGGTGAAGCCCGCCGCCAACGCCAAAGCACAATTTGGCGCTGGACCAGTGTGGTACTTGTCCTGGTGGCGCTGGCGTTGCTGGCTGCCATGGCTTTTACTCCCAGCATTAAACTTTATCTGCGGGCTCTGCAAGCCAATCAGGCGATGACCAGCCTGGGTCAAAAGGTCAGTCCAGCCATCGCCCAGCGTGAAGCTTTGGTGCGTTTGAGTGATCAACTGAGCAGTCTCGCGCTTCTCACCGACAAATCGGTGCCACCTTTGCAGACGCTCAAGCTCGTCACCGAGGCTTTACCCGACGACACTTCCCTGCTCACTTTGCAACTTCAAGGCCAAAAAGTCATGATGACCGGACAGACCGGCAATGCTGCCGCCCTCATGAAACAACTCGGGAGCACGCCAGGCCTGCGTGATGTCAAGGCGCCGGCTCCTGCCACCAAACCCCTGGGCGCGCCACGTGAATCTTTCACGATTGAATTCACGCTGGATCCGGCGCAACTCAAACCTGCATCATGAGTCGAATGATCATCAATCGAATCGCATGGCTGCAGGCCCTGACCGTTGTCGCCCTGTTGGCGCCTTTGATGGGCGCGGGCCTGTTTGTCTGGATCCATCATCAGCGCATCGAGGGTCATCTGGCCGACCTGGAGCCTCGTTATGCGCGCCTGGCTGGTCTATTGGAGCGGCAGGCTGACCTCAAAGCGATGACCTTAAAAGCGAGTCAACAATTGGCTTCACTGGTTTACCCGGCTTCGCAAGACATCACGCAAGCTGGTAACGATGCGCAGCAGCGTATTCGTGGCATATTTTCCGAGAGCAAGCTTGACATCATCAGTATTCAAGTGCTCCCGTCCCCCAAGGAAGAGCTTAAATTCGACCGTATTCCGATCAACCTGCGGGTGGAAGGTGACTTGGCCGGCATTCAAAACGCCTTGATCAAGCTTTCAAGTCAGCACCCTGTGGTCTTGGTTGACAGCCTGTCGCTGCAAACCATTGGCGCGGTCAAACCGGCCAGCACGCAGCGTCTGGGCGGCCAGTTCAATCTTTTTGTTCTGCGAGTGCAGCCATGAGTCACGCTTACATGCGGTTCCGACCCGTGCGCTTCTTGCTGCTCCTGGTCTTGCTTTTTGTGGGCGGCCTGGCCTGGCTCTGGTTCGATCAAAATGCCCAATTGCGTCATGTGACCTGGGTGGCTCCAAAAGCGTTGCCGCCTGACATCAGTGTGCCAGTTGGCCCAACCAGGGTCGATGCCGCTGCCAATGATCCGTCCAGGTTTGCCGCGGTTCTCGAGCGTCCGATCTTTGCGCCTGATCGCAGACCACCGCCACCGCCCCCTGCGCCAACCCCGCCGCCGCCACCTGATCCACTGGCGAACATCCACCTTCATGGAATTTTTTCGGGTGAAAACGCAGGTATCATCGCCCGGGTTGAGGACAAGATGCGGCGTGTCAAGATCAACGAAACCATTGGTTCATGGACCCTCAAGAGTATTGACGACCGGGATGTCACCTTTACCCAAGGCACTACAAGCCGTAAGTTGCATTTGTCCTATGCCCGGCTTAATGCGGTCAGCCCGAAAGCTGCCGCCTCCAGTGCCCGCCCGGCGTCTGCCCCGGTGCCTGCGCCAGAATCAGGCGCTGGCGGCATATCCAAAAATTCACAGGACGAAACTCGTGACAGGTTAAGGCGTTTAAATGAATCGCGCGCAAGCCGCGGCTTGCCCCCGATAAATAGATAAGGATTGTGTTGAGTACTCTATTTCTGACCACAAAACGAACTGTCTTATTGGCTCTCGCGCTCTTGGCGTGGCTGCCGGCATATGCGCTTCCAGGAGATCCGGCGGCTGAAGACAACACTATGCAAACCCGCATCATTCGTGGCAATGATCAAGTGCTTGCCCCCATCAGCAACAAGGGGCAGATCGTTGGCGTGGCGGCTGGGCTTAAATTCGAAGAAGCCCCGTTGGCCGATGTCGTCAGCCTGATTTTGCGGGAAATTGCCAAGGTGGACTACGTCATTCACCCGCCCATCAACGGCACCGTGACCCTGGCCACCCAAGCCCAGATATCTTCCGATCAAGCCGTGCTGCTGCTCGAAGCTGCCTTGCAGGCCAATGGCTTGCAAATGGCGCGTGATACCCGGGGCGTTTACCACATAGGCCGCCCCGAAGCTCTCAAGGGCATCGTACCTGCCATTCGTCAGTCAGGCGGCAGTGGACCGCTGCCCCCCGGCTACGGTGCCATCGTGGTGCCCCTCAAATATATTGGCGCCGGTGAAATGGCCAGCATCCTTCGGCCCCTGTCCACACCCGAGGCCATCGTGCGGGTGGACACGGTGCGCAACCTGCTGGTGATGGTGGGCACCCGTACCCAGGCCGAAGGCTGGCTTGACATTGTGAACACCTTTGACATCGATATGCTCAAGGGCATGTCGGTTGGCGTTTTTCCGCTCAAGCATGTGACCACCAGCGAAGTCGAAGCCGCCCTGCGCCTCTTCACGACCGGTGGTGCTGGCGCAGGCGCAGGTGCCGGTGCCGGTGCCGGTGCCGGTGCCGGTACAGGTGCTACTTCGGCAATGCTGTCTGGCAATGCATCAGGGGCCGCAACCGCCAACAGCACGCCCACCTCGTTGCCACTGGTGGGGGCGCTGCGCGTTCTGCCGATTGCCCGCATCAACAGCGTGATGATCGTCACTTCGCGTGCCTCCTATCTGGATGAAGCCCGGCGCTGGATCGAAAAGCTCGATCAACCCGGTGGCAATTCTGCTGAAGCACAGCTTTTTGTGTATGCCGTACAAAACGGCAATGCCAAGCATCTGGCCAACGTTCTCAACGGTCTCTTTGGCGGCGGCGCATCCTCGTCGTCGCAATCCGCCAGCAGTGGCGTGGCACCCGGCCTGAAACCATCCTCTGCCAATACCGCTGGCTTTAACAGTGCCGGCCTGGGGTTGGCGGGGGGTGGCGCGGCGGGCAACCAGGCTGGTGCAGGCACCAGCACCATTCAGGGCACCGGCCTGACCTCTCTGACCCTTAACAGCGGTTTGCGCGTGATGGCCGATGAAATCAACAACGCCGTGTTGATTTACGGCACCAAAGGTGAATACGAAAAAATTGAATCGACCCTCAAACGCCTCGACGTTCCCCCGACGCAGGTGCTCATCGAGGCCAGTATCATCGAAGTCACCCTCAATGACGACCTCAAATACGGTCTTCAGTGGTCGTTTACCGACAAAGCTCGCACCAGCGCCGGGCTGGGCGGGGCTGGCTTGCTCAGCACGGTTCCAAACCTGGTGGGTGGCGCCATCTTTGGCAATACGCCAGCGGGTTTTTCATACACGTTGAGCAACTCCCTGGGTGATGTGCGCGCCGTGCTGAACGCTCTGGCCGACAAGTCGCTGGTCAAGGTGATCTCAAGCCCTTCCCTGATGGTGCTCGACAACTACACCGCCAGCATCGCGGTGGGCAACCAGCAGCCGATCCAGGTCGGTGAGACCACCACCTCCGGCGGCAACGTCAGCACCAACATTCAATATAAGGACACCGGCGTCAGCCTGACGGTCACGCCATCGGTCAATGCCGGCAACATGGTGACCATGCAACTCAGCCAGGCGGTTACCGATGTGGGTCAGGTGGACGCAGCGACCGGTCAGCGCAGCTTTCTGCAACGCCAGTTTTCCAGCAAGGTGGCGGTGCGCTCCGGCGAGACCCTGGTGCTCGGCGGGCTGATTCGCGACAACACCACCAATGGCAAAAGCGGTGTGCCGGGGCTGGTGGACATTCCCCTGTTCGGCAACTTGTTCGGCACGACCGCCAACAGCACCAATCGCACCGAGTTGCTCGTCATCATCACACCGCGTGTCGTGCGTACCTCGCAAGACATGCGTGAGCTGGGTCAGGAACTCAAAGACCGCATGAAAACACTTTACCCGCCTGAAGTGCCGCCACGACCCCAGGAAGAGGCGCTACACCACTAACCCGCCTCAGCTCGGCTTTTCCATCCATTCATCTGCAAAAAACAACATGCAAATTGCCGAAACCAAAACTCCGGTCCGTCAGCTCGCCAAGCCCCCATTGAATGCCAGCCGTAGCTTGCGGTGGCTGCCCATCGGCGCCTGCATGGCCTTGGCCGCCTGCGCCACGCTCAATAACAGCCCGCCAGAAGAGCGGGTCAAACAGCGTTCCACCGAACGCTGGCAAGCCGTGATGGCCAATGACTATGCCAAGGTTTATTCCTTCGCCATGCCCAGTTACCGGGCTCTGGTGTCGCAAGACACTTTTCGTAGCCGTCAGGGTGTTGCCGTGCAGCGGGTGTCTGCCAAGGTCTTCAGTGTGAATTGTCCAGAGGCCAGCAAATGCACTGCTCGCGTCGAAGTCGGTGTCAAACCGCCACTGGGTAAGCGTTTCGGCACGGTTATTACTGCGACCGTTGATGAGTCATGGGTGTTTGAAGACGGCCAATGGTGGCTGGCCGAGCGACTCTAAGCCTGTTGTGCCGGTAAGACACATCCGTTTGTGATTTCCGCATGGGACAATGAGCTTCTTGCAGGCTGCAGGTGTCTCCCATAGAATAAAACCGGAGCTTTTTTTCTACAGGAGGAATGACTATCGATTTCACCCATTGACTGTCAGTTTTTAAAAGAGTGGCCTTGATCCGTTGTATTTAATCAACACTGTGCTTAAAGCTAGCGAAATTTCAGCAAATTCATCACAAGGCTTGTGCTAACATAATCCTCAGCGTAATTCCAATTTACTTTGCGCTTTCTAACTTTCAACAACTGTGGAGTATCCATGAGAAAAAATCTTCTCTCCTTGAGTATTGCAGCCGCCATCGGCGGCCTGGGTCTGGTTGGTGGCGCACACGCTATCACTTCAGCTGATTCGACTGGTGCAACGGCAGACACACAGAACATCAGCAAGAATGGCATTGGCCACAGTTTGATCGTTCCGTACTACACCGCCCAAACCGAGCATGCCACCCTGATCAACCTGGTCAACACTGACACGGTCAACGGCAAAGCTGTCAAGGTCCGCTTCCGCGGCGCTGCCAACTCTGACGACGTGTATGACTTCCAGGTCTTCCTGTCGCCCGGCGACGTCTGGAATGCCAATGTCAGCCAAGACGCTGCTTCAGGCAAAGCCCGGTTGACGACTGTTGACAACAGCTGCACCAAACCAGCCAACGTCAATGGCGAATTTGTGACCGCTCGCCTCAAGAGCACCTGGACTGCCGAGAGAAAAGCCGCCAATACCCGTGAAGGTTACGTTGAAATTTTCAACATGGCTGACGTGCCCCCGGGTTCTGCTCTTTTCACGGCCATCAAGCACGTGGACGGCGTGGCGCCTTGCAAGGGTACCGCCTGGACCTACCTCGACACCGACCGCTCCTACGGTCTGTATGTCGAAGCTGGCTTGGCTAACCCCTCCACGGGCCTGATGGGCAACTGGACCATCATCAACGTCAACAATGCTGCTGCCTGGGGTTCTACCACGCCTGCCGTCCTGGCTTCTACCAGCCAAGGTACCGACGGTCTGGGCCGTATTGTTTACTTCCCGCAAGTCGCAACAGCTGCTGACCCGACGCTGATCGATACGTTCACGGCTGATCCGTTGTTGGTCGGTGGGTTCATTGCAGCAGCTCTGTATGACCTGCCTGACATGTCCACGCCTTATCTGACTGACGCCGGTTTGTTTGGTCTGCCCGCTGATATTCAGCCTTCTGAACAAGCTGGTCAGTTGACCCGGACCATTTCGGTTGACAACGTGATCAACGAGTACCTGACCAATCCTGACATCAATGCTTCGACTGACTGGGTGTTCTCGATGCCTACCCGTCGTTACAGCGTTGCCATGGACTATGCTCCGGCTACTTCGGAGCCTGTGTACAACGACCTGCTGCAACGCTGGTTCACCGCAGGCAACACTGCCGTTGACGGTGATCAGATTTGCGTCAAGAACGTGACGTACTCTGTGTGGGATCAAAGCGAAAATTCTCCCGCCAGCACGATCGACGTGGTGATTTCCCCGAACACCCTGCCTGATCCGGTGCTGTTCTGCGGTGAAGCCAGTATCTTGACCATCAACAACCCGGGTGCTGCGCAGTCTGGCGTGCTGAACGCTGCGCTGACCGTCAAGGACATCCAGACATCGACTTATACCGATGGCTGGATCAATTTGACAACGCCAGGTGCACAAGTGGGTTGGGGTCTGCCGGTCCTCGGTGGCGCCTTTGTGCGTGCTACCGCTGGTGCCAGCACCTTCGGTGCCAATTGGGATCACCGCTACAACAGTGCTGTCAGGGCTTCTGGTCCTGTCAATGCCCCAGCCAAATAAGTTTTTTGGCTTTCAATAAAAAAGGCGGGGTTTCCCCGCCTTTTTTTCGTGTACGGATTCATCGAATTTCAAGGGCAGGATCATTTTGAACGTTTTGATTACCAAGGTGTCGCGCGCCGGTATGGCCGCGCTTTTTATGGCAGCGGGGCTGTCAGCCCAAGCCCAGCCGCTGATCATGGCGCGTGGGCATGCCGTCGCCGTTTCTGCAGACGACGTGCTGGCCGATAGCCAGCGCATTCCACCCGACAAGCGACTGACCGTGTTGTCCAGTCCGGACAATGTGCAGCAGATTGCCACCAATTTGCTGGTGCGCCGTGCTTTGGCCCAAGAGGCCCAGCGAGATGGCCTGCAGGACGACCCGCAAACGGCGGCAACTTTGCAAGTGGCGCGCGACCGTGTGTTGTCCGAGGCGCGACTGGCCCGCCTGGATGTCCAGAATCAGCCTTCAGAGGCCGCGCTGGATGCCTATGCGCAGTCAACCTACAAGGCCAACGCCAAGCCCCAGCGCTTCGAGGCGCCGGCACAAACCCGGGCCAGCCACATCCTGATCGGCAACGAGGGACCGGCTTCACTTGACAAGGCCAAGAAGATTCTGGCCGATTTGCGTGCCGGCGCTTCCTTTGCCGAGCTGGCCAAACAGCATTCCACCGACCCGGGCAGCGCAGCGCGCGGCGGCGATCTCGGCTTCTTCGGTCCTGGCCAGATGGTCAGGCCGTTTGAGGATGCGCTCGATGCGCTGCAAAAACCCGGCGACCTGAGCGAGCCCGTTGTCAGCCAGTTTGGCTATCACATCATTCGTCTGGAAGAGCGGCGCGCCGCCGGAAAGCGCCCCTTTGCCGAGGTGCGAGCCGAGTTGATGCGCGAAGCACGCCAGGCCTTGCTGAACGAGGCCCGGCTGAAAAAAGCGCAAAGTCTGACCCAGGGCATCGAGTATGACCGAAAGGCTATCGAGTCATTTGCGGTCAAGCCAGCTTTGTGATGACCGGGCGTTAGCCTTGTGATGCCAGCAAGCGGGCAGAAACGCGCATGAGCTTGGGGCACGACGCACTCACCTTGTGGCGCAACAGAGAGCTGTTGCTGGTGTTGACGCGGCGCGAGCTTTCGTCCCGCTTTGCCGGCTCGGCAGCCGGGGTTCTGTGGGCTTACCTGCAACCCCTGTTGATGGTGGCGGCGTATTTTCTGGTATTCGACGTGGTGTTTGCCATGCGCATGGGTGACAACGCGCCCACCAGTCGGGTAGGCACTTACCTGGTGGTGGGTTCGCTGCCCTGGCTGTCGTTTGCGGAATCGCTTTCACGTGGTGCCAACAGTCTGGTGGAAGCGGGCAGTTTGTTGCAAAAGAATGCCCTGCCACCCGTGCTGTTTGTGGCACGCAGCGTGCTTGCCGGCTGGGTGGTCTTTGTGCCGCTGATGGTGTTGCTCACCCTGGGCTATTTGTCTGTGGCCGGTCTTGGCTGGGCCCTGCTGGCCATTCCCCTTTTGCTGCTGCTGCAGGGCTTGCTGGTCTTGTTGCTGGCGTATGGGCTGGCTATTTTGACTGCCGCCGTGCGGGACACACAGCAGGTGCTGGGGTTTGCGCTGTCGGTAGGCATCTTTCTGTCGCCGGTGTTGTTTCCCCTGAGTCTGTTTCCGCAGGCGTGGCGATGGGTGTTATTTGCCAACCCCATGACGGCGCTGGTGCTGGGTTATCAATCGGTGTTGTTATCGGGTGCCTGGCCACCCTGGGAATTATGGCTGGTGCTTGCCGGCTGGCTGCTGGCGCTGGCCTTGCTGCTCAATGTTTTGATTCGGCGCAGCCGCGATGAATTGGTGGACTGGTTATGAGCCAGGCGGTATTGCAAGTGCAGGGGCTGGGCAAGCGTTACCGTTTGTATGCCTCGCCGCATCAACGTTTGCTGGCCTTGCTGGGCTGGGCCGACCGGTCGCAGCCCCATTGGGCCTTGAGGGACGTAAGTTTTGAGCTGCAGCGTGGCCAGTGCCTGGGCGTGGTGGGCGACAACGGCGCTGGCAAAAGTACCTTGCTCAAGTTGCTGGCGGGCACGCTGCAACCCTCGCATGGGCAAGTGCAGCGGATCGGGCGCGTGACCGCCATTCTTGAGCTCGGGGCGGGTTTTCACCCGGACTTTACCGGGCGCGACAATTTGCTCTTTGGCGGCAGCTTCATCGGCATCGCGCGCGAGGAAATGCAACGCCTCACCGATGACATCATCGCTTTCTCGGAGTTGGGGGAGGCGATTGACCGACCGGTCAAAACCTATTCTTCGGGCATGGTGGTGCGTCTGGCCTTTGCCTTGGTCACGGCAGTGCAGCCCGAGCTGCTGATCATCGACGAGGCCTTGTCCGTGGGCGATCAGCACTTCCAAAAGAAGTGCGTGCAGCGCATTGAAGCGTTTCGGGCGAACGGCTGCACCATTTTGTTTTGCTCGCACAGTCTGTACCACGTGCGGCAGTTGTGTGACAAGGTGTTGTGGCTGGATCATGGGCAGGCAATGGGACTGGGTGACGCGGACGCCGTGCTGGCCGACTACGAGTTGCATGTGCGCCTGCAGGACCAGCCTGATGTGCCCGCCCGCGCTGAAAACCCTCGTGCGACGTCTGCACTGTCTGCGACCCAGGCGGTGCAAAATTGCATGGCAACGGGCAGGCGTGCCGGTTTGTTGGCAGCCGCAGTGAGTGGCTTGCACGATGGCGCAAGCCTTGATTCGGCAGCCAGATTAACCGAGCCCGATCTGGTCATCAGCGTGCAGGCGGTTTCGTTGAGCACCGAAGTGCCCAGTGT
Organism: Rhodoferax sp.; assembly: GCF_028689295.1. Taxonomy (GTDB): domain Bacteria; phylum Pseudomonadota; class Gammaproteobacteria; order Burkholderiales; family Burkholderiaceae_C; genus Rhodoferax. Next base: position 60,537 of record NZ_JAQTWL010000015.1, on the reverse strand, counting down.
CGGCGTGATGCTGGAACAGTATCAAGGGGTTGGAATTTGCTCGGTTGCCACGCACGCGGATGGCGTAACGCTGACGGCGATTGCGAGCGAGGAGGGATGGACGACGTGGCAGGTGTACTTGACTTTTCCGCAATTGCCACTCCATTCCGGGCAGTATTGCCTGAGCTTTTACCTCTTCGACGCGCAGGGGTTGGTGGTTTACGATGAATGGAAAAACTTTATCCAGTTCCAGTGGGTCAGCCCCAGCCTGACCCCGGGGCTGGTTCATTTGCCGCACCGATGGCGCTGAATCCTGCCCCAGGGCTGTCGCGTTGGCGTGCCGAATGGCGCGATTTGCTGGAGCTCGTTTTGCTCCCCGGTCTGGCTGCGGTCTTGCCCTGGCGTTGGTGTTTTTATGTTTTTAAGCGGCTCGCCCGTTGGCGCTGGCTGTATCGGGAGCCGTGTGAAGCAGCGTTGGCACAAGCGCGTAGCCGGGGTTGGGCCGGCGTCGATGAGGCGCACTGGCTTTGGGGCCGACGGCTGGTGACCCTGGTGGACCACGCCGACCACTATCTGGGTCTTTGGCGCGGCGACGCCTGGATGCGCCGGCACTTGCAGGTGCAGGGCGCCTGGCCTGCGCCTCGGCAAGGAGTCATGTTGCTGACGTTTCACTGGGGTGCCGGTTATTGGGGCTTGCGCCATGCCGCTGCCCAGGGCTTGCGGCCGCACGCGCTGGTTGCATCATTGGACACCCATACATATCAGGGTCGAAGCGTCATGTCCTGGTATGCCCGTTCGCGCAATGCGCATGTGGCCCGCACCCTGGGTTCCCCCACCATCGATGTGGCGCTGCATCTGAAGCAGGTCATCCGGGCTTTGCGCGACGGACATTCATTGCTGGGGGTGGTCGATGTGCCGGCCGATGAGGTCAAGGCCAGTCTGCCCATTGCGCTGCTGGGGATGCAGGCCCGCGTGCCGCGCGGCTTGTTGCGCCTGGCAGTTGACAGCCAAGTGCCGGTAGTGATCTATGTGACCGGCCTGAATACCGCCAATGGCCAACGTTTTTTGCACATCAAGCCGATTGGCGTTCCGACCACGATCGATGCATTGGCCGCCAGGGTTTTTGGTGAACTGGAGCAGCTTATTGCGCAGGACGCACCGGCTTGGCATTTTTGGGGGATTTCCGAGCGCTTTTTTCGGCCGCTTTGAGCGGCTTGCGCGCGGTCACCAAAAACCCGGGCACCGGCTCGCCTGCCTCGTGGCGCAACACCAGGTCATTCATGTCAATGTCGGCGAAACCGGCTTCTTGCAGCAGGCGCTGCACGTAGCTGCGCTGATGCGTGTAACGAAGGGTGCTTTGCAGGGTGTAGTCAGCCTGATCGCCAGCCCCGGCCTCGCATGAGAAGACAAAACGCCCGCCATCGGTCAGGATGCGACAGGCATTGGGGATGGCCGTATCGAGTTCACCGACGTAGATAAAAACGTCGAGGGCGGTGATGACGTCGTAATGATCTGCCGGTGTGGCTGCAAGCGCGTCCAGAATATTGACACGGTGGAAGCGGTGGTAAACCTGGTGCACCGCCGCCTGATCTATCATTTGCTGTGACAGATCAACGCCAATCAGGGCACCATTGACCGGACCAAGGCAGGCGCCCAGCAGACCCGTGCCACAGCCCAGGTCGAGCACGTCAACCTTGCGGTCCGGGTACCACTCGATGATTTTCTGGGCGACGTCGCGGGGCAATTTATATTGCAACTGAACCACCAGACTGTGGTCAAAATGCGCTGCGTAGCCGTCAAACAGGCCGGTGATGATGGCGCCTGGTTGGGTTTTTGGGGTCTTGCCAAGAGCAATGTCCAGCAAGAACTGGTAAACCTCGTTGCTGGGTTCCATCGCGACCAGGGCCTCGCCATCATGAATCGCCTGGTCGGTTTGACGCGCGCTGAGGCAGGCGCGCAGGCGTTCGCGCAGCAGGACCTGATTGCCGGGCTGCTGTTCCAGCAACGCTGTAAAAATTTCAATGGCACGCCCGGGCGCACCGCTGCTGGCCAGGTTGAGTCCGATCTGGAAGCGAATGCGGGTGTCAGTGGGCCTGAATTCCTGGGCCTGCTGCAGCCACTGCAATGCGGTTTGGGGCTGACTGGCGCGGCGCGCGATGGCGGCGGCCTTGATCAACAGTTCCGGGTCGATGGGGGCTTGCGCAGAGCCTTGTTCAACGGCCAGCGAGGCCATTGACATGGCCTCATCGGCATCACCCCGGCCGGACAGCACCTCGGCGAGGTGGATGGTGGCAATGGGCCACCCCGGCGCGAGCTGATGCGCCTGGCGCGCGGCCTCAAGCATGCCCGCCGGGTTATGCGCGGCTTCGGCCAGACGCGAACCCAGCAAAAAAAGGCGCGGATCGCCCGGGTTGGTCCCGGCCAGAAAATTCAGCTGCCGGGCGGCTTCCTGCAATTGGTTTTGGTTGATTTGCTGCTCTATGTTCTTGAGCTGGGCAACATAGGTTTCGGCGTTTGAAAAGGGGCTCATCATTCAGTGGGCATGCTTGGCTATGGATGCGTCAAGTCTAAAGGCAAACCCGCGCCAACTCCGGCATCGCCTGCAAACCTGTTGACAATAAAATCCTGCCATGCAACCCAGCCCTCCGATGCCACGCGATATTTCCGAGCTCACCCACCTGGATGAAAAATTCAACGAGGGTTTGCTGCTGCATCGCAAGGGACAATTGGCGCAGGCACACGCAATTTACCAACAGGTGCTCCAACTGATGCCCGGGCACTTCGAGGCCTTGCACTTGTTGGGTGTGCTGGCTGGACAAAAAAATGATCCTGCCCGGGCGGTTGAATGGTTCGGCAAAGCCATTGAGGTCAAGCCAGACTTCGCGGCAACTCACGCCGGACGCGGTCACGCTTTCTGTCAATTGAAACTGCACCAGGAGGCCGTTGACAGTTTTCGCAAGGCCATTGCCATCAGTCCGGGTTCGGCGGAGCTGCACTTTAACCATGGCATCGCGTTGTACCAGCTATTGCAGCATCAGGCCGCCATTGACAGCTTTGACAAGGCGATTGCTTTAAGGCCTGACATCGCCGGGACATACAACAACCGGGGATTGGCCTTGAACGCCTGCAAAATGCACCAGGCCGCCATTGACAGCTACGATAAAGCGATCGCCATCAGCTTTGATCATGCCGCCTTTCATTACAACCGGGGCCTGGCCCTGAATGCCTTGCAACGCTATCAGGAGGCGATTGACAGCTTTGACAGAGCTATCGCCATCGAACCCGATTACGCGTACGTCAGTGGCGAGAAACTGTATTCAAAGATCAGAATTTGCGATTGGCGCAATGCCTCCGACGATGTGTCGGAGTTGGCAGCGCGGGCGCAACGCAACGAACCGGTGACAGCGCCATTTCAGGTTCTGGCGGTATCGTCATCGTTGACCTTGCAGCGCAAAGTGGCAGAGCTGTATGTGAAAGAGAATCATCCAGCCCATCAAGAACTGGGCGTGATCCCGAAACGCCCCAGACAAAAGAAAATTCGCCTTGGTTATTTTTCGGCTGACTTTCGCATCCATGCCATGGGCTACTTGACAGCCGGTTTGTTTGAGAAGCACGACAAAGACCGGTTTGAGCTGTTTGCCTTTTCTTTCGGGCCAGAATCAAACGATGAAATGCGCCAACGCATTGCCGCAGCATTCGACCAGTTCATCGATGTCCGCGCTCACACGGACCAAGAGGTCGCCCAGCTGGCGAGGCGTCTTCAGATCGATATAGCGGTTGATCTCTCGGGCTTCACGCAGGGGCACAGGCTTGGTATTTTTTCTTACCGCGCGGCACCCCTGCAAGTCAGCTACCTGGGTTATCCTGGCACTCTGGGCGCAGACTACATGGACTACCTGATTGCGGACCCAACGCTGATACCCGAGGCCAGCCAGGCCGGCTACTCAGAAAAAATTGCCTATCTGCCCCACAGCTACCAGGTCAACGATGACAAGCGCAAGCTTGCTGACCGGGTATTCAGCCGCCAGGAGTTGGGGCTGCCAGCGACGGGCTTTGTGTTTTGCTGCTTCAACAACAGCTTCAAAATCACGCCCGCCACCTTCGATGGCTGGATGCGTATCCTGCAACGGGTGGACGGCAGCGTGCTCTGGCTTTTTGACGGCACTCCCGGCGCGCTTGACAACTTGCGCCAGCAGGCGCGGCTCAGAGGCGTGGCTGCCGAGCGGCTGGTGTTTGCCAAACACATGCGGCTGCTGCCAGAACACCTGTCCCGCCTGCGCGCAGCCGACTTGTTTATCGACACGCTCCCCTACAACGCTCACACCACGGCCAGTGATGCGCTGTGCGCGGGCTTGCCCGTGTTAACTTGCGTTGGGGAAACCTTTGCCAGCCGGGTGGCTGCGAGTTTGCTCACCGCCATGGGTTTGCCCGAACTCATCACATCAACCCAGGAGGCTTATGAAGCACTTGCCATCGCACTGGCGACCCAACCGATGCGGTTCAAAGCCATCAAGGAAAAGCTGCAACGCAATCTCCTGACCACCTCACTGTTTGACACCCGGCTGTTCACCCGGCACCTGGAAGCCGCTTATATGCAGATGGTGGAGCGTTATCAGAATGACCTGGCACCTGATTATTTGGAGGTCAAGCCCCCTGTTGGGTGAAAACGGGCCTCGATGAAGCGCCAACTCGCCCAGCTCAGCGACAAAGCCACCGCAGCACCAAGCGAAAGCTTCCATTGCCAATCAAGTTCCGGAATAAACTTCTTGATTAAAACGGCGGGGAACAGGTGATAAATATAGAGACTGAAGCTGATCTTTCCGAGCCATGGCAAGCCGGAATAATGAAGCATCGGGCTGTACTTCATTCCTGCACAGGCGACGATCAAGACCGCAAATCCAGCTTCCAGGCTTGTTCGCCACAAGATGGCCGTCCATGCGTGAGACCAGTAATGGCCTGCATGATGTACCACGTAATAAAAATTCAACAGGGTTAAAGCCAACCCAAGCGTAAATATTGGCCAGCGCCATTGTTGGGAGATTTCGTCAAATTTCCCGTGCCGTGTGATGGCCGCCGCAGCACCGCCCAAAGCAAAGGCATCCAATGCGCCCGGCAACTGGGTTGCCGCAAAAAAGCGTCCCATGTCGGTCGGCACGATTTGAAACACCGCAGCGCGCCATACCAGGCAGACCAAAAGCATGGCAATAGAGATAATCCAGAAATATTTTTGCTCTCTAATAAAATAACCGATTGCCAGCATAAGAAAATAATAGGGAAATTCAACCCCCAGGGTCCAATAGGTTCCATTGATTGAACCACCGACACCTGGAAATAAATTATGCAACATGAAAAAATGAAGCAAAATGTTAGCAATATACTGTGGATCAAGACTATTTCCACCAGATATATTGAAAATAACAAAGAACATTATTGAGAATAAATAAGCAGGATATATTCTCGTAAATCTGGACATTAAAAATGCACTTGGCTTCCATGTTAGCGGACTTAATATGGCCTTGGTGATGAAGAAGCCACTTAAGACATAAAATAGATCGACGCCGAACATGCCGAAAAACGGCACTGCTGAGAAAGGAGAAGATAAGGCGGGAAGTAAACCGAATTCAGAAAAATGGAAAACAATAACCATCAAAATGGCAAAGCCACGAACTGCATCCAGCGAAAGGGATCGTTTTGACTGAGCTGAATTGAAGTTCTTCAAATTCATGTACGGTCGTTGGTTTCGATCATTGGGCCAGCATAGAGCAATGCCCTTTCGCCATTGTGTGCCTGCGCACTTACTTCAACAAAGGGGATGTTGCCACCAACTTTCCTGGCCTGTGTCAACTCCCACCCGCTCCACCTCAGCCGTGTGTCCTGAAAGACAGCTTCTACATCCCTGCGTTCGACAACGGTTTGGCATTCATGTGCTTGCCCATCGAACGAGATAAATACGCGATCAATCCCGCCCTCATCGAACGACGTCGCCCAACCAGAGAGTTGCAGTGCCCCGCCTTCGAGAATTCGACGCACATCGACCCAGCCCCAAGGTCCCCAGCGGAAAATGTCGAGCGCCGACATGCTTCGCAATGGATTTTTTGCAACAACGTAGATATCTTGTTGATAAGCCAGTCCACGCTTGATCCGGAAGTAGGGATGTGATTTTCCGAAAGCACGTTCAATGGCTTGACGAACAAAAAATTCACTGACGTGCGTGGTGCCATAGGCGTGACGGTCAAGCTCGGAGTTTTCACTTTCTGGAACAAATAAGATGCCGTTCTTTGGCATTGCCCGTTCGTTTGGCAACAGGCATTCATCATGCACGCTGAAGCACAGTACACCGTCATTGGTCAATAATGCAGATAGTCTTGCAAGCCAGTCATCAAATAGCGAGGCGGGTAAATGCGAGAACAGCGAAGCAACCCAGATAAAGTCGAATTTTCTTTCGGGAGCAAATTTTGAAGGATCAGCCTCTGAATACACTCCATGCACAGCAAACTGCGTTGAAACAAAATCGACAGCATCTCGCTGAATATCAGACGCCCATATCTGAGTGGGAGGAATGGCGTGAGCGAGGAACCTGAGCATCCGTCCATACCCGCATGCGAAATCAAGAATGGCGACGTGAGTCAGATCGGGAAAGAAAGTCTTCAATATCTGATCCGCAGCCCGATATTGCTCAAGCGCCACACCAAAATATTGACTCACGGCTGGACCGGCTTGACCAAAGTGCCTGAGTGAATGGTCCAACATTTGATCATTCGGGTGAATCGTCAGGTTCAGTGGTGTCGCCATGGAATTTTGTAAGGGCACGCCCATGTGCCGCGCAATCACGTCACGAAAGGCTGGGCTATTACACAAGTTATTGGCACGTGCCTGAAGAGGGCTTTGATGAGTGTGTTTCATTTGCATGGGTCCGAGTCGAGGAGGTCTTTATTTGCCAAGCCAGGTTTTGATCCGCCTTTGCTGATGCATTGGAATGAGTCTTGCCAGAAACGAGAGCGCTGGATGAATGCGCAAACGCATCAGCGCGCGCAAGGAGGACGTCTTGAGTACCGTGGAGGGGCCGCTACCGTTACTTGGGTACTGCAGGTAATTGAAGATATTCCGTTGGATTCGGCCCATTTCCTGCGCATCGGGTGTCAGGGGCCTTGGTAAGGATTGCAGGTAACTGCTGCGATAAGTAAACGATGTCCCCTCGATGGCATCGTGGCCCAACTCAGGAATAGGTCCTGGTCCGACCGCCCGGCAAAAGTGCTGTTGCCTGATCTGGCTAAAGAATTCGAGCCACTGGTTGGCGCTCAGTTGCCAGTCGCACAGCCAGGTCCAGTCGCGGTTTTGCAGGCGTTCTGCAAATGCGCCGATGTTGGGGGCGACGACAGGCAGACCGCTCTCCAGGCTGGCGCTGAGTGTGTAGCTGTAAGTCTCTGGCCATACGGCGGGAAACCACACGACGTCGGGTCGCAACCATTGCAACAACAGGGGCAAGTCTTTTTCTTCGTAGCCGCCGTGCACGGTGAGTCTGGCTTTGGACTGGGTGTGCAGGCTGCGGTAGGCGAAGCCGAGCAGGTGAAATTCGACCAAGGCGTTTTCCCGCGCGGCCAGCAAAGCCACCTCTTCCAATATGTCCGCCCCCTTGATCTTGCTGAGTGCGCCGAGAACAACAATTTTCAAAGGCTCATTGCTGTTCAGTTGACGCGGCTTGGGTAGCGGGTACACCACTGGTTTTTCCGCGAGCGTGGCATGGGGTACCACCTGAATGCGGGCAGTTGGCACAAAGCATTGCAGCCGCTGTGCAGCATCGGCGCTTGGGGCAATGACGTAGCGTGCCTGGCTGAGCAGCTGCGCGTGGCGAGCACGCCAGCTCTCGATACTTTCCCCATCGGGGGCGGGGTTGCGCTTGAGGCACGGTCGGCATTGTTGAAGGCCAAGCTCTCCGCAGTAGCGGTCGGTATGGTCGGTCAGGGAAATCTGCGGGCAGTAGCTGTAGTAGTCGTGCGCGGTGAAGTCGTGGGTGATGCCGAGTTGGATTGGCAATTCAGTGATGTCGGGCGCATAACCCAACAGATGATGGTAGTGGATGTGGCCCACCTGGAGCTGGCGCAGGGTCTGTCGCAAATCGCCCCCTTGGCGAGGCAAAGCAAAATGCAAGGCAAAACCCTCTTGCGGGCCTTCGATCCGCAGTTTTACCCCTTCAGGGGCAGGTGTGAGGCTCAGGAACGTGGCTTGGGCGCCGAAATGTTGCGCCAGTTCCTGGATGTGACGCAGCGTGCCGCCTTCACGGTTGTGGATGACGTTAAGTATGACCGGACGCTCACAGGCAATGATGCGGGCAATGTCAATCAGCAGTCTTGCCGGGCGCGTCGGGTCGCTTTGCACGTAGGTGTGCACGTCGCTCTCGTAGCGGGGATGCAGTCGGCCCAAGGTCTCCATGGCCTGAAGTTCACGGGTACTCTTGGATTGACCAAAACTGATACCCCCGGCATGGCGCACAAACGTGTCGAGGGTATGCAAATGGACCCAGCCGGTTTTGTGCGCGCGCACGCAAAAGTCGTTTTCTTCGCCGTAACCCTTGCCAAAATTTTCCACATCGAAAAGACCGGTTTCACGCAAGCACTGACGCCGGATGTACATGCAAAACCCCACGGTGGTGGGCACTTCGACAGTCTGGCCGGCAAGGTATTGGGCAAACAAACGGTCCAGGCTGGCGGTGTCCTGACCGCCGGGCATTTCGCTGGCCTGGCAAAAGCGGGGGTAGCTGCAGATGGTGGCGTTGTTGGAAAACGGGGAAACACTGGCCACGCGCTGGCGGCTGTAAGCGGCGCGCTGAATGCGGTCCAGCCAGTCGTTGGCGACTTCGGTGTCGCTGTTGAGCAGCATCACGTCGTTGTCATCGCTCAGTGCCATGCCGCGGTTGACGCTGGCGACAAAGCCAAGATTTTCAGGATTTTCCAGCAGCACAATTCGCAAGTCGCGCCGGGCAAACACGCGCAGCCATTCGGCCACTTCGGGTTCAGGGCTGCAGTCATTGATGACGATCAATCGCCAGCTGGTGTGGCATGGCGCAGCAAGCACCGATTCCAGGCAGCAGCGGGTGTCTTCCAGTCCGCGGTAAATCGGCACGATGATGTCAACCGGGTGCTCTGGTCGGGGTTGCGGCTGCGTAATAACGTGGGTTTGTCGCATTAAATTTTGGTGCAAAGTTCGCCCCATCAGGCCATCGAGTCGCATTTTGATTTGGACCAGAGGTCGCGTGGCGCGAAACAGGGTGGATTGTTCAATGCCATGCAAGTGCACGCTAAGCTGTGTCAACTGTTCCTGGAGGAAGCTGCGCTCACTTTGGCTCGATCGCAGCTCGCCGATCAGCTGCTGCTTTTCGTTTCTCACTTCTTGAAGGACCAGTCCGAGGCTGTCAATCCGGGATTTTTGATGCCTGAGCTCATCAAGGTCTTTCTGCAGGTAGGCCATAAACTGTTGCTGACTGGTTTGCAAGGTGTTGATGGTTGCGCTGGCCTGCAAATAATCGGCCGACATGGGCCAGCCGGCGCAGACCTCCAACTGGGCACCGTTTTGGCCAATTTGCTGGAGCACCGCGTCGTCAAGAGGAAGCTCCAGCCAGGGGTCGTCTCCGTGCAGCAATAACAGTGCCCCAGCCGACGTTTCCCATGGTGATGAGATCAAAATTTGTTGCTGATGCGCATTGGCCAGCACTGCCAGGGCGTCTTGCCCGGCTTGCCATTGCCACAAGCTCTGGCCGTCGGGCAAACTGAGCTTTAGATGGTGCAGCCGGAAAAAGCCGGGACGGTCTGCCGGGTCAAAACGGACATGGGTATAGGGCTCGGGAGCGGCTGGTATCTCATAGAGCAAAGTTTGCCGAGGGTCACCAATGCGCCCGGGCGCAACGAGTTTGGTGCACTCGTTGAAATGCCCCTGGGTTGCCAAATAGATTTCAGCGGAATAAAGGGCGCTGGCAGGCTCTGAGGCCGCGCTTTCGGCGTGCCCGCCTGCTGATGACCCGACCAGGGTTGGCATGGCCAGGTCGGCGGGCTGTAAAACAGAAATAAATTGGTAGGTCAGCGCGTCAGGTGTGGCCAGCAAGTGACGCGCCACAGCGGGCGGCAGGCTGTCAAAAGCCACCTTGAACTCCGATGCCAGAAGGCTGCGCTGAGTGATGTTGACGGACAGCGTGCCCCAGCCATTCTCGTCAAAGAACCGTTGCAGGGACCTGCGGGTGAAAAAGCGCAGATGGGTATTGTCGAGCAGCCCCTCCGGCCGGTAACGAAAATCGCCCAGGATGAGTTCTGCGATCAGCCCGCAATAACCCGCGTTGGGCACTGACGTGATCAGCCGCCCACCGGGCTTGAGCAGCGCCTGACATTGCGCCAGTACATTGGCAGGCGCCTTGAGGTGCTCCAGCACATCGGCACAGACAATGCAGTCGTATCGCTGATCGCCAAAAAGGGCGGTCAAATTATCGTGGTCCAGGTCGGCCACCAGGGCTTTGCGATACCAGGTGCTGGCGATTTCCGCCTCAGCCGGGTTCAGGGTGACACCATCGGCCACGATTGCATGGCGTTGACTCAGGTATTGCCCCAAACCGCCGGTTCCCATACCCAGATCGAGCAGGGTCTGACCCGGCTCAATCAGACTGGCGATGATGGACAAGGAATCCTGGCTGTCACCGCTGACGGCGCGTTGGTAAATGTGAGGCGAAGAATCGAGTTGCGGCATGGTGCCGGATTATCCCCTGTGCCGGGCAGGCCGGAAACTCAGTTAGCATTGAACGATGGCGCTGCGCATCCTCCATATCGGCAAATTCTTTCCTCCCTACCGGGGTGGCATGGAGTCGTTTCTGGCAGATTTGGTACTTACCCAGCGAGAGCAGGGTATCGACAGCCATGCCTTGGTGCACGGCGACCCCTTGCCGCAAGATCCGACCTGGTTATGCCGCGTGCCGGTGCAACTCAATCTGATCTACACGCCCATCGCGCTCGGTTTTCGGGCGGCGCTCAAGCACGCCATACGCCGCCTCAAGCCCCAGGTGCTGCACTTGCACATGCCCAATGTGTCGGCCTTTTGGGCCTTGACCCTGATGGGCGCGCACAAAATACCGTGGGTGGTGCACTGGCACTCAGACGTGGTGGTCTCCAGCGAACACCTGGCTTTGCGATTGGCCTACACGCTCTACCGGCCATTCGAGCAAGCCGTGTTGGAGCGTGCTGAGCGCATCATTGTCACGTCGCTACCCTACCTGTATGCCAGCGAGCCCTTGCAGCACTGGCAACACAAATGCGTGGTGGTGCCACTGGGTATCCGGCCTGAATTGCCTGCGCCTGACGATGCTGCATTGCCCTGGCAGTCTGGCCGGCTCAGGCTGCTGTCTCTGGGACGACTGGCCCATTACAAGGGGTTCGACACCCTCATCCGGGCCGTCAGCGGCGTTCCCGGCCTGCAGTTGGTGATTGCCGGGCAAGGTGAAAACATGGCGAGTTTGCAGGACATGGTCCAGGCGGGCACGCCGTCGGGTGGCCAACCCAATGTGCAACTCATCGGCGAGGTCAGCGAGGCCCGCAAACACCAGCTGCTGGCCAGTTGCGACGCGTTCTGCCTGGCCTCCTGCGAGCGCACCGAGGCCTTTGGCGTGGTGCTGCTCGAAGCCATGGCGCATGCCAAGCCCTGCATTGTGAGCGACCTGCCTGGCTCCGGCATGTCCTGGCTGGTGTCCTCCAGCGGCGCCGGGTTGTGCCACCTGCCGGTGGGTGACGTCAAGGCATGGCGGCAGGCTTTGCAAGCGCTGGCTGACCAGCCCGGGCAATTGGCCCGCTGGGGCGCCGACGGCCAGCGCGCCTTGCACGAGCGGTTTTCCATGACGGGCTGCTCAAACGCACTGGCCACTGAATACTTTGTGTCGCAAAACGAATCCCGCCCGGAAACCAGCCAGGACGCCATTTTGGTCGTCATACCCGCGCGCGACGAGGCCGCCACCATTGGCGCGGTGGTCAGCAGTTTGCTGCAAACCGGCTGGAAGCACGTGCTGGTGGTTGACGACCACAGCGGCGACGGCACGGGCGCCCTGGCCAGACAGGCTGGCGCCAGCGTGACGCGCCCTTTATTGCCCCTGGGCGCCTGGGGCGGCATGCAGATGGGCATACGCTACGCCCACGCCCATGGCTACCGGGCGGTCATCACGATGGACGCCGACGGACAACACGAGGTGGCCGAAATACCGGTCCTGGTGGCGGGGGCAGAGCAGGCCGATGTGGTCATCGGTGCACACACCGAGCGCGCCAGCCGGCTGCGACGCCTGGCCTGGCGCTGGTTTCGGCTGCTGGGTGGCATTCACCTGCACGACCTCACCTCGGGTTTTCGCTACTACAACCGCAGGGCCATTGCCACACTGGCAGCCAGCGAAGCCACCTTGCTCGACTATCAGGACATCGGCGTCATCATCATCCTGCAAAAAGCCGGCTTGCGCATCACCGAAGTGCCAGTCAACATGAGCTTGCGTCAGGTGGGCCGCTCCCGCATTTTTGACTCCTGGTTCAGCGTGGCGCGCTACATGCTCACCACTACCCTGATCTGCCTGGCGCACTGGCCAATGGCACCCAAACCGGCTTGCCCACCTTGCAGTCCAGGTGAAAAACCTGCATGACCAGCCCGCCGGAACTTGCTTGCGATCTGTCGGCAGCCCGGCCGGCAACAGGGTCCCACGATGTGGGCTATACCGTCATCAACTACAACACGGCCAGCCAAACGCTGAGATGCGTCGCGTCGTTGACCCGGTGCGCCGAGCCCCCGGCATGGATTTTGGTGCTCGACAACGCCTCCTCGGCAACCGACTTTGAAATCCTGGCGCATGGGCTGCAGCAAGCCGATCACAGCCACATCCAACTTTTTCGCAGCAGCCGCAATCTGGGTTTTGCCGCGGGCAGCAATTTTCTGATCGACCGCTTGCTTGCCACCCCCGGCTGCCATTACATCGGCCTGCTGAACAACGATGCCGTGGCGCAACCCGAATTGGTCCATCTGCTGCGGGATGCCCTGGCGTCCACCGGGAACCAGATCGGCATGTCAGGCGGCCGCATGCACCAGCTCGACAAGCCGGACGAAGTGGACACCCTGGGCATTTCCCTTTATGCCAGCCTGATGCCGGCCGACCGCAAAGACACGCAAGACCCCTACCTCGGACCCACCGGCGGCTGCTGCCTGATGACGCGCGCCTTTTTGCAAGACATCAGGGCCACCACCGGCTACTATTTTGACGAACGGTTTTTCTGCTATTGCGAAGACACCGACCTGGTGATTCGCGCCAATCTGCTGGGCTACCAACCTGCTTACGTTGACCAACTGGTGGCGCTGCACGAAGGCCAGGCCAGCAGCCGCGCAAGGCACAACACCTTCATCGCTTACCACGGTCTGCGCAACGCCATATGGATGCACTGGAAATATATGCCCACCTCGCTCCTGATCGGCCACGCCTTCTGGTTGCTGTTGTCGCACCTGTTGACCGTCGCAAGACACAGCCTGTCCGGGCGGCCAGGCGTCGTGTTGGCGCTGTACCGGGACGCCTTCAAACAACTGCCTGCCATGCGCCAGGAGCGTGCCCGGTTTCAGCTGGCAGCGCGGGTGCCGCCAGTCATTCTTGGCCGTGCCATCAGCAAGCGGTTTTACCGTAAAGGCTATGCCCGGGTTGTGCTTGCTGAATGGAGAAAACGCTGGCGTGATATCCGATAATCCAACGAGTGCTCCCGGCGCTGAACTTTTGGCATGACCCATTCCCCCACCACGATCAACCCCCACGCCGCCCAACCCACATCGCTGGTGGCGCTGGGCAAGAGCCTTTGGCGCAGCCGCCAGCTCATCGTGCAAATGACCAGGCGCGATGTGGTCGGGCGCTATAAGGGCTCGGCCATGGGGCTGGCCTGGTCGTTCTTTAACCCGGTGTTCATGCTGGTGGTTTACACCTTCGTTTTCTCGGTGATCTTCAAATCGCGCTGGAGCGGCGCTGGCGCTGACGACAGCAAGACCCAGTTTGCCGTGCTGCTGTTTGTCGGCATGATCGTCATGAGCCTGTTCAGCGACGTGCTCAACCGCGCCCCCGGCCTGATTCTGTCCAACGTCAACTACGTCAAAAAAGTCGTTTTTCCATTGGAAATATTGCCCGTCGTTGCCGCCGCCGCGGCGCTGTTTCACAGCCTGATCAGCCTGGGCGTGCTGCTGGCCGCTTTTTTGCTTTTTAACGGCTTCCTGCACTGGACCCTGGTGTTGACGCCTTTGGTGCTGCTGCCACTGTTCATCCTCACCACCGGCCTGGCCTGGATGCTGGCATCGCTGGGGGTGTTTCTGCGCGATGTGGGGCAGGTGGTTGTCATTGTGACCACCGTGCTGATGTTTCTGTCCCCGGTGTTTTACCCCATGACCGCCGTGCCCGAGCGGTTCCGGCCCTTCATCATGGCCAATCCGCTGACCTTCATCATCGAACAGGCGCGTGAGGTGTTGATCTGGGGGCATTTGCCAAACTGGCTGGGTTTGGGCGTTTACACCCTGGTCGCGACGGCCATCGCCTGGGCTGGTTACGCCTGGTTTCAAAAGACCAGAAAAGGGTTTGCAGATGTCCTCTAGCGATATTGCCATCCGCGTCCACAACTTGAGCAAGCGTTTCGAGATTTACGGTGCACCACGCGACCGGCTCAAGCAATTTGTGTTGCCGCCGCTGCAACGCCTCGCCGGTCGCCGAGCGGGACACTATTTCAGCGAGTTCTGGGCATTACAGGACGTGTCTTTTGAAGTTAAAAAAGGTGAGGCGATCGGCATCATCGGGCGCAATGGCAGCGGCAAATCAACCTTGCTGCAAATGATTTGCGGCACCCTGACACCGACCAGTGGCAGCATACAAACCACAGGCCGCGTGGCCGCGCTGCTGGAGCTGGGATCGGGGTTCAACCCCGAGTTCACCGGCCGCGAAAACGTCTATATGAATGCGTCGGTGCTGGGTTTGAGCAGCGACGAAATCAATGCCCGCTTTGCCGACATTGCGGCTTTTGCCGACATTGGCCAGTTCATTGAGCAGCCCGTCAAAACTTACTCCAGCGGCATGTACGTTCGCCTGGCCTTTGCCGTGATCGCGCATGTGGACGCCGACATCCTGGTCGTCGATGAAGCGCTGTCGGTGGGAGACGCCGTGTTTACCCAAAAATGCATGCGCTTCATCCGGCGCTTTCAGGAAAATGGCTCGCTGATTTTTGTCAGCCATGACACTGCGGCGGTGCAAAACCTCTGCCAGTCAGGTCTCTGGCTCAAGCATGGCCGGGTGGCGCAAACTGGCAGCGCCAAGGGCGTCTCGCAAGCGTATTTGCAGTACACACTGCAGGAAATCTACGGCGACGAGTCAAGCCTGAGCCCGTTGACACCGAAGACCCTGGGTGACGAAGCAGGCGACGGGTCAAGTGCCCCTGATGCCGAAGCGGCACCGCTACTCGACTATGGCTCGGTGGCCACGGTACGCGACAACAGCGGCGCGGCCAAAGGCTGGAAATCTGGCCAGGCCGACATTGTTTTTGTGAGCTTCAAGCCGGTTTCACCCGGGTCTGACAATGTTTTTTCAGGCGGTGAGCGTGTTCGCGTGACGGTTCGCGCCAAGGCCAACGAGGCGCTGCAAAACCCGATTCTCGGTTTTCTCGTTCGTGATCGCCTGGGGCAGGATTTGTTCGGCGAAAACACGCTTCCATTTTCCAGTCAGCAACCCACGCCGATCGGCGCGGGCGAGCAATTCGAGGCCATTTTTGAATTCCGCTTGCCCATGCTGCCCAATGGCGACTATGCGGTGATGGTCTCGGTTGCGGATGGCGACCTTTACAACAATGTGCAGCACCACTACATGCACGATGCCTTGATCATCCATGTTTCATCCGAAAAGATCCGCTGGGGACTCGTCGGCATACCGTTTGAGCGTGTCGAGTTGAAGGTCGTCCATGCGTAACCAGTCACTGACCGAGCTTTATGCCGGGCACACGGGCAAGGTCTCCGACAAGTGGTCTCTGTACCTGAGCGAATACGACCGTTTGCTTGATGCTTACCGCGACCAACCAGTGCGACTGCTCGAGATCGGCATCCAGAACGGTGGCTCGCTGGAGATATGGTCCAAATACTTCAGCCACGCGGTCACCCTGATCGGGTGCGACATCAACCCCGATTGCGCGCGCCTGAGCTACGACGATCCGCGCATCCATGTTGTCATTGGCGACGCCAATGCGCATGACGTCCATGCGCGGGTGTTGCAGCACGCGCCAGAATTCGACATCGTGATCGACGACGGTTCCCATCGGTCGAGCGACATCGTCAAATCATTCGCGCGCTACTTCCCCGCGCTGGTGGAGGGTGGCGTGTTCATCGCCGAAGACCTGCACTGCAGCTACTGGGGCGAGTTCGAGGGCGGTTTGTTCGATCCCTATTCCTCCATCACCTTCTTCAAGCGGCTGGCGGACGTCATCAACCATGAGCATTGGGGTGTGGACCGCGCCGCCAGCTCTGTCCTGCAGGGCATTTTTGCCAAATACGGCTGTGCCATGGAGGCGCAGGTGCTGTCGCAGGTGCACTCGGTCGAGTTCATCAATTCCATATGTGTGGTCCGAAAGGCGAGTCCCGCCGCCAATGGGCTTGGCCACCGAGTCGTCACCGGTTCGCAGGAACTGGTGGTTTCGGGGCACAGACACTACCATGACAGTCCCTATGCCGAGCATCCCGTCATTAACCAGACCGGCAACCCCTGGACCGCACGGACCTTGCCCCCAGACGAGGACAACGCCGATACCCGACTGGCGCTTGCTGATGCCCAGCTCGAGATCGCCCGTCTCAAGCAATCTCTGGCCGAATATGCGGCACAGGCATCGGCGCTGCGCAACTCGTTGAGCTGGCGCATCACGAGCCCGTTGCGCCATGTCCTGGAGCGAATGACATTTTTGCTGCGCGCAGTGCAATGGCTTGTGCCACTCATGCTGCGTGGCGGCAGCTTCAGCAACGCCTTTCGCATGGGCTGGACCCTCTACCAGGCCCGAGGCACGCAAGGGGTCAACCCGGTTTATCTGAAGCCGGTCAGCCACCAGGCAGAAGAACTTTTGGTGCCACGCGTCCTCATCATTGCCGAGTTGTCCTTGCCCCAGTGCAAGAAATACCGTGTCCAGCAAAAGTGCGACATGTTCAAGTTGCTTGGGGTCGATTGCACGGTCTGCAACTGGCATGACACGCAGGCGTGTCTGGATGCATTGCAAACACATTCCCTGGCCATTTTCTACCGGGTGCCCTCCTTCCCCGGCGTGGAGAGTCTGATCGATGAGGCGCGGCGACTGCGTATCACGACCCTGTGGGAGGTCGATGATTTCATTTTTGACCGCGCGGAGCTGGCCAAGAGCAAGACCCTGGCCCGGCTTGACAGGCATACCTTCGACGAGTTGCTGGACGGCGCAGAGCGGTACCGCAAGGCCATGCTGCGGTGCGGCGCGGGCATTGCCTCCACGCGCGTGCTGGCGCAGGCCATGAAGACCGCCGGTATGGCCCAGGTGCGGGTGATTGAAAACGCGCTGGATCAGCAGACGCTGGCTCTTGCGGCAATAGTTCGGTCCGAACATGCCGGTCCGGCCGGGGGCATTGTCCGCATCGTCTATGGCTCCGGCACCAACACGCACGACCTTGATTTTGAGGAAGCAGCGCCAGCCATCGTCAAAATTTTGGCCGCTTTTCCGCAGGTGCGATTCCGCCTCGCTGGCACGCTGAATTTGCCCGCCAGCTTCACGCCTTTTGAAAGCCGGATCGAACGCTTGCCGCTGTGTGACTATGAAACTTACCTGGCCAACCTGGCGGAGTGCGACATCAGCATCGCACCGCTTGAAAATGCCCTTTTCAATGATGCCAAGAGCAACATCAAGTTTCTTGAGGCCGCCATCCTCAAGCTGCCCTCGGTGTGTTCGCCACGCGCCGCTTTTGTCCAAGTCATGGTGCATGGCGTCAATGGTTTCCTGTGCGAGACCGATGCTGAATGGGAGGCTGCACTGGCCCTGCTCGTGACCGACAGCGCCAAACGGGCCCAGGTTGGTGAGGCTGCCTATCTGGATGCCATGCGTCTCTATGCGCCGCAAAGTGTCGCCCGGCAACAGGTTCTGCCCCTGCTGGCGCAGCACCAGCGCAAGCCCGGCACGCTTCGGGTGCTCAGCGTCAATTGCCTGTACCAACCGCGCTCCTTTGGCGGCGCAACCGTCGTGGCCGAGGAGCTGAACAAGCGCATCAATGCCTATGATGGTTATGAGGTGCATGTCTTTACCGCCTTGCCGCCTGCCACGGGGGCTGCCTACTCCTGCCGTCGCTACGAAGCGGACGGAATCAACGTCTTCGGGGTGGTTTTGCCGGAGCCGCTCGATGCCAGAGAGCAGTTTGAAAATCCCCATTGCCTCAGCGCCTTTGCCAGTGTGCTGGCTGTGCTGCAGCCCGACGTGGTTCACTTTCACAGCATTCAGGGTCTTGGTGTCGGCCTGCTCGATGTTTGCGCGCAAAAGGGCATCGAGTACGTTGTCACCTTGCACGATGCCTGGTGGTTGTGCGGCCGGCAATTCATGATCAACAGGCAGGGCCGGTCTTGCGGCCAGGAAACCATCGACCTCGGTGTCTGCGCCACCTGTGTTGACAGCCACCACTTGAATTTGTACCGGAGCAAGCGCCTGCACGACGCGTTGCACAAGGCTGCTGCGCTGCTGGCGCCGAGCCGTTATTTTGCAGATTTTTACCGGGCCAACGGCTTTGCCAAGGTGCAGGTCAACAAGAACGGCATCGTCAAGCCGGGCACGGCCATGCGTTTGCGCCACACCGGGCATCTCAGGTTTGGCTATGTCGGAGGCAACACGCCCATCAAGGGTTTCCATCTGGTCAGGCAAGTGTTCTCTGAACTGGCTGGTGCCAAAGCCAGCCTGGTGCTGGTGGACAATACCCTGAACCTGGGCTTTTCATCCTTTGGCCCGCAGGAATTGGCTGGCTTGGCGAACGTGGAGGTGGTGCCTGCCTATACGCAGCGCACGATCGACGCGTTTTTTGCCGGCATCGATGTGTTGCTGTTTCCTACACAAGGGAAGGAGAGTTTCGGTTTGACCGTGCGCGAGGCGCTGGCCCGCAACGTCTGGGTGATCGCCACCGATGCCGGCGGCGTGGCCGAAGACATCGTGCCCGGGCGCAACGGCTACCTTGTGCCGTTCCTGGACACGGGCGAAGGCCTCAGGCAGGCGGTGCTCGACACGCTAACCCATTACGAGGCCATTCGCCCTGGCGAACCCGTGGCGCTGGGGGCCACGGCCATCACCCTGTTCGAAGACCAGGCGGCAGAACTGGCCGCCATCCTCAAACGTGTCAAGGCATAAGTTGATGCAGGCGTTGACAGCGCCATTACGCGTCTTCAGGCGCATGCGGCTGGCCATGGCGCGCCTCGGTGGGCTGTCCAATACAGTGGCTGCCACACTGCAAATCCTTCGGCAAGAGGGTTTGGCAGGTGCCTGGCACCGCATCCGGATCAACACCACACCGCCGCCCGCGGTGCCTGCGCCCGGCTCGGGAGAGTTTGACAGAAATGACTACGCCGAGTGGACCCTGCGTTACGACACCCTGACCGATGATGTGCGCGCCAACTTGCGCGCACGCGCCAGCAGCCTGGCCAGCCAGCCGCTGATTTCAGTGATCATGCCGGTGTACAACCCCAAGCCCAAGTGGTTGACCGAGGCGATTGAATCGGTGCGCCAGCAGATCTACCCGCACTGGGAGCTGTGCATCGCCGACGACGCCTCCACCGACCCGCGTGTCCGCACCCTGCTGCAGCGCTACACCCGCGAAGATGCGCGCATCAAGCTCATTGTTCGCGCGCAAAACGGGCACATTTGCGCCGCCTCCAACAGCGCCTTGCAGCTTGCCACAGGGGCGTGGATCGCGCTGCTGGACCACGACGACCTGCTGCGCGAGCACGCCCTGTTCTGGGTTGCCGATGCCATCAACCGGCACCCCGAGGCACGGCTGATCTATTCCGATGAGGACAAAATCGACCCATCGGGCCAGCGGTCTGACCCGTACTTCAAGTGCGACTGGAACGTCGATCTGTTCCATTCGCAAAACATGATCTCGCATCTGGGTGTCTATGACGCCCCGACCGT
This sequence comes from Rhodoferax sp., assembly GCF_028689295.1. GTDB lineage: Bacteria > Pseudomonadota > Gammaproteobacteria > Burkholderiales > Burkholderiaceae_C > Rhodoferax. The sequence continues at coordinate 40,384 of NZ_JAQTWL010000015.1, read as the reverse complement.
GCGCGCGGTCGGCGGCTTCAGGCCGGGGCTGGAAGGCTCGCAGGACTACGATCTTGCCCTGCGCTGCATCGAGCGCATGACACCCCGGCAAATTCATCACATCCCCAGGGTGCTGTACCACTGGCGTGCGCATGCCGACAGCACGGCGTTGTCGGGCAGCGCCAAACCCTATGCGGTGCTGGCCGGTGAAAGGGCGCTGAACGAGCACTTCGAGCGGCAGCACACCAGCGCCAGGGCCGAGTTTGCCGGTTGCGGCTACCGGGTGCGCTACGCACTGCCTGCAGCTTTGCCGCTGGTGAGCCTGATCATGCCAACCAAAAACGCGCTGGCACTGCTCCAGCCCTGTGTGGCCAGCCTCATCAGCAAGACCAGTTATGCCAATTACGAACTGTTGATCGTTGACAACGGATCCGACGACCCGGCAACGCTTGACTACCTCGATGCGCTCAAGGCCGAGCCGCGGGTGCGCGTGCTGCGCGACAACTGTCCTTTCAACTATTCGGCGTTGAACAACGCCGCCGTGTCGCTTGCCCGGGGCGAACTGGTGGCTTTGCTCAACAACGACCTCGAAGTGATCTCGCCCGACTGGCTGTCCGAGATGGTCGGCCTGGCCCTGCAAGCCGGCGTTGGCGCCGTGGGCGCCAGGCTTTGGTACCCTGACAACACGCTCCAGCATGCCGGGGTGGTGCTGGGCCTGGACGGCGTGGCCGGGCACGCGCAAAAAAGGCTCGGGCGAAGCGCTTACGGCTATTTCTCGCGCGCCTGCCTGGCCCAGGGGTTTTCTGCCGTCACGGCGGCCTGCCTGGTGATCCGCAAGGCCATCTACCAGGAGGTGGGTGGCCTGAACGAGACGGACCTTGCTGTCGCCTTCAACGACGTTGATTTCTGCCTGCGCGTGCGCGAGGCGGGGTATCGCAATGTCTGGACACCCTTTGCCGAGCTGTACCACCATGAGTCTGCCAGCCGGGGTCATGAAGACACTCCTGAAAAGCAGGCGCGCTTCAACAGCGAAGTGCAGTACATGAAACAACGCTGGGGCGAGTTGCTGTTGACGGATCCGGCCTACAACCCCAACCTGACCCTGATCGGCACAGACTTCAGTCTGGCCTGGCCGCCCAGAGTCGCCTCGCTGGCCTGAGTCATGGCCACTGCCCTGAACAAACCCCAGTTGACCGAGCTGACCAGTGCGCGGTTCATTGCCGCCATGGCGGTCTTGCTGGGGCATTTTGCCGACCTGCTGGCCCTGCCGCCGCTGCTATCGCAATTCATCAGCGGTGGCATTGGCGTCAGCTTCTTTTTTGTCCTGTCGGGCTTCATCCTGTGCTACAGCTATTGGGACACCTTCAGTGGCGGCCTCGGCGCCGCAACATTTCGCCGCTACTGTGTGGCGCGCATTGCCCGCATTTATCCGCTTTATGTGCTGGCTTTGCTCTTGATCACCGGCCTGTATCTGGCCCTGGCGGCCTGGCGCGCGGAGCTTGTCACTTTCCCAGCCGATCCGCTCGTTTCATGGCTGGCCAACCTGCTGGCTGTTCAGACCTTTGCGCCCACGCTGGCCACCCAGCAATTCTGGAACGCACCCGGCTGGAGCATTTCGACCGAATTTGCCTTTTACCTGCTGCTGCCGCTGGTGCTTGCCGGCATTGCCAGATACATCCGCGACGGCACGGGCCTGGTGCTGCTGCTGTTGCTTGCCATCACCTTTGGCGCCCTGGCGCAAGCCCTCATGCTGATCCTGGCGCTCGGGTTCGGCTGGGACCAGGCCTACTGGGTTGACACGCTTGCCTCACGCCACATCGTCTGGCGCCTGCCGGAGTTCCTGACGGGTGTCATTGCCGCACGGCTCCTGTTTGGCCACCATCTTGGCTGGCTGAACCGCAGCCGCAACCGCAATGCGCTGCTGCTGGCGAGCCTGGCCACGGTTTGGCTCCTGAACCTGCTGCCCTGGCCGGCCGACCCGCGTGCGTTTGTGTTCATGCGGCAATTTCGCCTGGACATTGGCTATATGCTGCCATTTGCCGGGGTCATTGTTGCCTTGGCAGCGGGCCCAAGCTGTTTGTCGGCGCTGTTGCGGCGGCCCGTGTGCGTGCTGCTGGGCAATGCAAGCTACGCCCTGTACATATTTCACTGGATACCGTGGACGGCGCTGACGGCCCTGAAATCCGTCGGCATGGCGCCTCACCCGCTGGCGGTGGTGGCGGTCATTATGGTCACGATCCTTGCCTCCATCGGGGCCTACCTCTGGTTTGAGAACCCGGCCCGAAATGACCTGCGGCAACGCTTTGGCTAGCCCTGCGCCGCACAGCAGGCAAGGGCGCAAAAGCCAAGTAGTTCAGTAAAAAAGGGCTGAATACACACAGGCATGGTTGTAATCAGATACATTGCAAACCTGAGTTAGTTGGGGAAAGTGGTGTCGCTTTTCCGGCTAGACAATTTGTTTTTAGTTCCAGGGAAATGGGTATGTTTAAAAACTGGTCAACTTTTATCGGCATGAGCCTGAGCCGGCTTGGCGCATTGCTTCTTGCCGGTGCCACCCTGCTGACGGCAGCCACAGGATTGCACGCGCAACAACCTGGCACAAGCATCGAGGGAATTTTGAACACCGTATGGGGCGACCCGCACCCAGAACTCGGTGCAGCCGGTGCAATGCTGCATACGCTGGTATTGCCAGATGGCAAGTCGGTAGCGCTGGACATGAATGGGCAAGACAACCTGGCCGTGTTTTACTTTGGCAAGCGTGTGCTTGTCTCCGGGCAGGTGGTGGCAAAGCAGATGGGATTAGCGCAGAGTCAGAGTTCAGTGACTTTGGTTGTTGACACCATCGCCCCGGTCCGGATGCAGCAAGGCCCAGGTCTGGCACCCGGCGTGTTCGGAACGAAGAAGGTCATTTACCTGTTGCTTAAATTTTCTGACGATGTGGCCGTGCCGCACCCACCGCTTTTTTTCACCAACCTCAACAATCCTGACACACCACCTGTGGGCGAGGCGAGTCCCGCGACCATCAACGGGTTTTTCAAAAAAACTTCCTGGGACCAGTTCTCATGGATTGGTGATGTTGGTGGGCTGGGTGGCGTAGGCGCAGCGGGCGGCTGGCTGACACTGCCGCATCCCAAAAGCTACTACGCGCCCTGTGGCTGGAGCAGCGCCTGTGCAAATCTGCAAGCCATAAGCGATGATGGCACAGCGCTTGGACGGGCGCAGGGCATTGACTTCAAAAATTACGACAACATCAATTTTGTGTTGAGCAATGACCTTGATTGCTGCGCCTGGGGCGGGGGCTACTACAGTTCGGTCGATGCCAAGGTTTATGGTGCCACCTGGGAACCCCCGTGGGGTCAGGAAACCGGAACCTATGCCCACGAAATGGGCCATAGCCTGGGCTTGCCGCACTCTGGCTGGGTCTATCACGCCTATGACAGCCCGTGGGACATGATGAGCAACCGGGTGGCCGCCCAGTACGCCCTGTGTGGCTCGTATGTGTCCAAAAATTCGGGCTCTTCAAATGACCTGTATTGCAGCGAGCCGGGCGACGGTTACATCACTGCGCACAAGGACTATTTGGGCTGGATCCCGGTTGACAATCAAATCGTCACCACTACCAGCGACAGCACGACCGTGACTCTGGAGGCCGGGGCGTTGCCGCTCAGCACCCTGCCCAAGATCATGAAGATTTGCATCACCGGGTCGCCGTGCAGCGGCGCAAGTGCGCATTACTTTACTGTCGAAGCGCGAGTGAAAGGTTTAGGAATACCTTCCCAATATGACAATGGTCTTCCCAATGAAGGCATCATCATCCACGAATTCAAGGGCGACCGGCCTGCCATCAGCGGCACCTGTTTTTTCAATTCCCAGTCCGGTTGGGCCGTGCCCATTGATTCAACTCCGAACGATTACGACTCGGTCAATTGCAACCAGGGCGGCCGCAACTATCCCGACTTCGCCCTCTATAACGCCCAGTGGAGTCCGGGCCAGACCTACACCAACAGCAGTTACGGATTCAGCGTTTCAGTGCTCAGCCGCGCCGGATCGACGTTTGAGGTGGCTCTTGTCGGCACCACGGTGGATACCCGCCTCTCCAACATCTCCACCCGTGGCCGCGTGCAAACCGGCGACAGCGTGATGATCGGCGGCTTCATCATCGACGGGGCAACAGCCAAAAAAGTTCTGATCCGCGCCCGCGGGCCGTCGCTGTCGGCCTATGGCGTGCCCGGCGTGCTGGCCAATCCGAAAGTTGACCTGTATTCGGGCCCAACCGTGATCGCCAGCAACGACAACTGGGGCAGCGCGACCAATGCGGCTGACATCACGGCCACCGGGCTGGCGCCGACCAATTCACTCGAGTCGGCCATCCTGACCACCCTGAGCCCGGGCGCCTACACGGCCATCGTCAGCGGTGTCGGCAACACCTCGGGCGTTGGCATTGTGGAAGTGCTGGAGATGGACAACCCGGCGGCGCCGCTGATCAACATCTCCACCCGGGGCCAGGTGCAGACCGGCGACAACGTGATGATCGGCGGCTTCATCATCGATGGGGCCAACCCCCAAACGGTGCTGATCCGGGCGCGTGGCCCGTCGCTGTCGGACTACGGCGTGCCGGGCGTGCTGGCCGACCCGACGATGGAGGTGTATTCGGGCCAGAGCGTGATTGCCAGCAATGACAACTGGGGCACTGCGACCAATGCGGCTGACATCACGGCCACCGGCCTGGCGCCCACCAATGCAATGGAATCGGCCATTCTGACCACGCTGGACCCAGGGGCCTACACGGTGATTGTGCGGGGCTTCAACAACACCACCGGGGTCGGCATTGTGGAGGTGCTGGCGCAGTAGGGCTGCATGGATGGCGTCAGTATCCTGACACAGGATCAAACCTGGTCTTGTGTAACTCGTTGAAATCGAATAGGATTTCCCGCGCCATGTGGCAACGAAAAACACCAGGGGAATTCATGAAATTATTATCATTTGCGCGACCGGTCACTTCAATGTCCGCCAGGCTTGTGCTTGCGTGTGCCGTCATGGTGGCTAGTCCTCTTTCGCTTTATGCGGCCACATGGCCGTCGCTCGGGTGCGCTGGCACGCTGCAAGCCTGCATCGACGCCGCCGCCGTCGGCGAGGTGGTCGAAGTTGCCACCGACGGCCCGATCAACGAGAGCCCACAAATCAACGACAAGAGCTTGACGCTGCGCGCTGCTCCCGGATTCGTCCCGGTCTTCGCTTCGCCGAACAGTATCATCGTCGTCGGTGGTGACGTGTCGGCAACCAACGTGGTCGAGGGCATGACCATTGCCAATGGCCGTCTCATGGGGATTCAGGGCGGCTCCGGGACGTTCGATGTCACCTTTCGCAGCAACGTCATCCTCGACACTTTCAGTTACGGCACGGCCATTGAAATTTACAGCGGCAATGCCCAGCCACCCTACGGCCCGGTCCACTTCGACGTGTCCGGCAACCAGATCACCGTGAACGGTTTCGATGTCGGTGACCAGGTGGGTGCGATCTCGGTGGGCGGTTTCGAGAGCGATGCCACCGGACGCGTGGTCGGCAACGTGATCGTCCAGACGGGAGTTTCGACCCAGAATGCGGTGATCCAGGCCGCCAACGGCGTTCACGCGCTGAGTGTCGATGTCCTTGACAACGACATTAGCGGCCAGGGCTTCAATAATGGCATCTCGATTTATCAGTTTGCGCCTGGCGGATCACTGACGGCGCGGGTCATCAACAACCTCTTGCGCGGTGGGCAGATCGATGTTGCCGGACAGCCGGGTGGCATCGGGCTTAACGTCAGCCAGGGCAGCGGAGCCTTTACCGTCGTCAACAACACCATCACCAACGGCGCCCGCGGCATCATGGTGAATGGCCGCAGCGACCTTGGCGCCACGATCACCGGTATCCTGGCGAACAACATTGTCAGTGGCCACTCCGGCACCGGTATCTCGATTGACCCCGACTTCGAGGCCACTTTCACCAATGACCACAATCTGGTATTCGACAACGGGAGCGAGTACTTCAGCGCCGGGCCGGGCACGCTGTACACCAACCCGCAGTTCATCGGTCCGAACGACTTTCACCTGCAGGTGATTTCACCGGCAAAAGACACCGGCAACAGTGCGCAAGTTCCCGTCGATATCACCGGCGATCTGGACGGACTGGCCCGTATCAAGGGACCCGCAGTGGACATGGGTGCCTACGAGAACGCGACAGCGTCGATCACGCAGGTGCCGACACTTTCGTCGTTCGGCTTGATCCTGTTGGCGTTGAGTTTGGGCGCCACCGCGCTCGCGCTGAATCGGCGCCGCCAGTAGCAGGCGCAATCATCGCTAAGCCCGTCGTTCTGTTCGGTTTGAAGACCTTTGCGACGCTGGCGCGCTCGTGCCTGGAGCGCGATGCCGGCCGAACGGTCGCGGCGTTTACAGTGGATGCGTCTTATGTATCGACGGACGCCCACGAGGGATTGCCGCTGGTGGCCTTCGACTTGCTTCCAACGCGCTTTCCGCCGGCTGGCCATGACGTCCTGATTCCCCTGGGTTTTCGGCAAATGAATGGACTGCGCATCGCGAAATGTGCCCAGGCCAAAGCGATGGGCTACACGCTGGCAAGTTATGTGTCCAGCCGGGCGATTGTCTGGCCCGAAACCGCGATCGGCGAAAACGTGCTCATCTACGAGCAAGCAAACCTGCAACCCTTCGTCACGCTTGGGCCCGATGTGACCGTGCGCGCAGGGGTAAATATCGGTCACCATAGCGTGGTCGGAGATCACTGTTTTATTGCTTCGGGCGCGGTCACGGGCGGGAAAGTGACCATTGGCGCGCGTTGCTGCATCGGACTCGGCGCAGTGATTCGTGACGGTGTCAGGATCGCAGACCGGTGCTTTATCGGTGCGGGGGCAGTGGTGGTGTCGGACACCGAACCCGACGGCGTTTATGTGGGCAACCCGGCAAAACGAATGGTAGGCAAGATCTCTCGTGACGTCACCATGTGACTCGCCGAGAGCCTTGGTGGTGTTCACCGATCCGCTGCATATCGCTTCGCGGGTTCTTTTGCCGGCACTGCTCGCTGCGCTGCGACCACGAGAAGACATTTACTGCGCCTGCATCTGCATTCCTGACCACGTCTCGACCTGGCGACAACAATGGGACTGGCATCTTGCGCGCGGCAAGCGACGCCTCCAGGTGATGCTTGCCTCCGGGCGGTGGGAGCAAAGCCTGGACCTTCGCACTTTGAACCTGTATCGATTGGCACAGCCTTCTGGCACGGCGATCATGGTCATGCCCACCGGGGACCCCAATCATGCGTCGATCCTCAGGTGCATCGATCAGTTGCCCGGCACACCGGTAGCCATCAATCTGTACTGCACCCGGCGTTTCCGCCAACCGCTTTTGGAGCGGTTCGACCGTGTTGTGAACTACCACAATGGCAGCCTGCCCGGATTCAGGGGATGGCGCGTCAGCAATTGGGCGCTTTACATGGGAGCCCCCAGCAGCGGCCTGTCTTTTCACCTGATGACCGAAGCGGTGGACGCAGGCCATATTCTTGCGACCACCCAAGTGCCTGTGCGCACCCACGATACCGCGGCAGAACTCGAATTGCGCAAGGCGCTCGCCGCACGCGCACTGCTTCCCGCGCTACTGGATTCGATCGTAGCTTGCGACGACGGTCGTGCCCAGCATGGCATCGCTTGCGAGTACAACCGCAGCGCGTACGAACTGGCTACGCGCGTTACCGACCCTTCGGCGCTTTGTCGCGAGGAGTGGGAGCGCCGGTTGCGCGCATTCCTGCGCATCCAGACGCAAATTGACGGGCGGTGGTGGCCTGTCACGGCTATTGGCGATGGCGAAAACGGCGCACCCCTGTCTTTTACAAGCGCCGACCATCAGCGGCTATCGGTCACAGGCCTGGATTTCTGGCCGGCGAGTTGGATTCATCGTATCAACCCCCGCCACAATCGCGCTTGACGCCCCCAGAATGCAAATTGATTCGCACGCCTACCTACACCCGGATTACCTCGCCACGTTTGCCAGCCAGGGCACGCCGAGACGCCTTCGCAACAGCGGAGGATGGATCATTGAGCGACGCATTCCGGGTTCCGACCGCCACGATGCGATGGGCCCCTACCCACTCTTCTGCTGTAACGACTGGCGGGGACTTGCCGCCGATATCGATGACCTCCGTGGCTCGGGACTGGTCAGCGTGGCGCTGGTCACGGACCCGTTGTCAGGTCCGATCGATGGCAAGCCATTTGCCGGTTTCGACATTGTTCGCCCGTTCAAGACGCACTATGTGGCTGACTTGACCGTGCCGCTCGACGAGGCGTTCTCAAGGCACCATCGAGCCTGCGCACGCAGGGCATCCAGAAAACTGGAATGCGATATGCCCCCTCGTCCGCTTGACCATCTGGATGAATGGGTCGGGCTATACGCGCAGCTGGTCAGACGGTACAACATCACTGGCATGAGGCGGTTTTCGGTCGAAGCATTTCGGGGGATGCTCGCACTGCCGGGGACGGTTCTGATGCGCGCGCTGCACGATGGTGTCATTGTCGGCGCGCAGATGATGCTGATTCAGGGAAATGTGGCGCATGCTCACCTTGCGGCATTCACCGAAACGGGCTATCGGCTGGGCGCCTCTTACCTGCTTGATCGCGTTGCCCTGGATACCTTCCGTGGCAAGGTTCGCTTCATCAACTGGGGCGGGGGATCGGGCCTTGCCGAAGCCGACACGAGCGGGCTGGCGCAATACAAACAAGGCTGGACGACAGATCGGCACACTGCGCACTTCCTCGGCGCGATCCTCGACCGTGAAGCCTATACCAGCCTTGCGCGTGGCGAGCAGGCGGCTTCCAGCTACTTTCCGATCTACCGGACCGGTGAGTTCGGACAGGATATGGCGGAATAGCCTTGACCAAAAAAGAAATTGCTTTTTATTGCTCTCACATTTAAACTGAAACCACAATAATGTTGTGGTTATACATTGACTCCCTCCCATCTAACACAAGGAATTGAAATGAGTGCTTTAAGGTGCCTTAAAGTGGTTCTACGGGCCAGTGCGTTTTTGCTCATGACATACACGCCGGTGTGGGCCGCGACCATTACGATCGCCCCTACTTCGTCCACTTCGGTCCATAACTGTTACCCGTTTGGAGGGGGTGCTCCGGGATGGCCGCCATTTGCCGGGTTTATATACCAAAACATTCCCGCTTTCATTCTCAAAACAGGGGATACGCTCGCGTTTGACCTGGGCGCACAAACTGTCGAAAACATTCAATTGCAAATTGACATGGCGCCGACGACCGTCAATGGGGGTGACATTCCTTCCGGAACGTTTACCACCCTTGTGACCAATACGCAAACCCCGGCCAATCCGACGGGTGACACGATCATTGGTAATTTTGAGCTCCGCTTTACTTCGCAGGCAAACTTCAATTTTCCCGGTGGTGGCTTGATCATTCGCTTCTCTAACCCATCGGCAGCGTATCAGCTCGACAACTCCTGCTCCCAGGTGTTGGTGAGTGCAGATTCCTCGGATACCAGCGGCTATTTTGTCAAGCGTTTTTACAATGATGCAGACGGATTCACCCCTTACGACTCCTCAGGCACAGACGCCATAGGCGGCTTTCAGGTGGAAGCCACCGGGACGGCTGCAGTGGCCACACCCATTCCCACCTTGTCCGAATGGGGCATGATCATTTTGTCCAGTCTGCTGGCCGCAGGCGCAATCATCACTTTGCGTCGGCAACGGCTTTAACCCAGTTCGTCTCAAAAAAATGAAAACTCTGTACCGCCTGGTTTCGATAACCTCGTTCTGGTGCGCGTCCACCTTATCCCATGCTGTTCCCGTCACACTGGATTTCAGCGCTTACCCGTCTGGCACGCCCATCGCCAGCCTGTCGATTCCCGGAGTGACTTTTGAAGTTTCGCCAGGAACTACAGCGCAGGTCAACCACAGTATCGGAAGTGGAAACGGATTTTTCATGCTTGGCAACAACACGCAAGGCAGAGTCACCATCAGAACATCCGGTGCCATGACCTCGAGTACGTTTGTTACCTATGGTTATGGGTCATGCCAAACGCCCTTGCCAGGTGACATTGTCAAGTGGTATCTTGGCCCGGACCTGATTGAAACCAACGACAATTTTGTGCAGTACTCGGGTCGGTGTAATGAGCGTCAATTCACCAGGAATTTTGCTCATGACGCCATCGTCTTCGAACCGCACTATGATGCCCAATACGGTTCTCAAGAGATGTATGTCTCCGACATCACCCTTGATTTCACCCCGCCTGTTGCGACCACTCAGGCCATTCCCACGCTGTCACAATGGGGCCAGATGGCTCTCGTTGGCTTGATGGGCTTGAGCGCACTGGTCGCCTTGGGCCGCAAAAACAGCTAAGGGTGCTGTTGCACCCTTAGCTCATATGGCTCGAAATCACATCTGGCGGCGCAGTCGCATCAGCGCAAACAGCCCGAGCAGGCCAGCCAGCAGCATGGTTCCCCATTGGGACAAGGTCGGAATTGGCTTGGCCGCCACCGGTCCGGCGTTGACCCATTGGCTGCCAATCAGTGCGGCCATGAACGCTCTGGAGTCGTCTGTATAGGATGCCTCGTTATCTTGCCAGTCTGCTTCGAGCAGATACAGCATGCCAGCAGTCCCCTGGGGTCGGATGGCAAACATCACGGCACCGTCCAGTGCGCCACCCAATGCGGTCACGGCGGATTCTCCGGCAACCAGGGTATCCAGCCTATACCCGCAACTTGCTTCATTGATGGGTGTTTCCGCAATATTGTTGGCCACCCAGAAAGGATGCGCCGGGTTGAGTTTGACCTGCGGCATCGCATTGTCCTGGCAGTTTCCATACCAGGCACCTTGTGGGTAGGCGGTGCCATAAATTTCGTTGTAAACGGTATGAGATATTGAGAATTCCGTGATGATCTTGCCGCCACCATTGAGATAGGCAAGCCAGGCGGCGCCATTGCCGCCGATAGTGCCGGAGCGGGAAACCAGCATCGCCCTGGTGCTCCCAGTCGGTGCGCATCCAGTCACTTCGGTGTAAGGGCCGGCAGCGCCATACAGGTTGGCACCGGTTCGGCTCGTGTTACCGCAAAACATGATTTCAGTGAGCTGGGCGCTGGCGGGAGCAGACATCAGCATCAGCACGGCAGCAGCCATGGCGGCGCTCAAGCGCATGACAAGAGTTCGGGATAGGGCGTACATTTTTTCTTTCTTCATGAGGACATTGGGGATGATATTTGGGTGATATTCAATATCAGCCAGCATTTTGCCCACAAAAATTGGCGCTATCGCAATATCATTTCCGCTAATTCCAGAATACTCTGCTCGACTGTTGCGCATTCGCCGCAATCATGGTTTTGTAGTCGCAAACTGTTACAAATTACCTGCCAGAGCGTATACTTTTATCGCTCCAACGGTCACTGTCGTAACCTGTCAAGTTCAAGAAGGCAAACTATGAAATTAAAACTTTTGGCATCAGCCCTGTTTTATATGCTCGTTTCCAGCAGCCATGCTGCAATTTATGCTGAAACAGGAGATGCAGGGCAAACGCTTGGCACCGCCCAGTCGGTTGCAGCGAACACGACACAAATCAACGGCACACTTGGAGTAGCAGGAGATGTTGATTTATACAAACTGGTATTTGCCGCCAATGCTACAGTGACCTTTTATGCGCCAGCGACAAACATAGACAGCAACCTGATCCTGTTCGATGCTGCAGGCCATGGACTTTGGGGTGATGACGACGGCGGTGGCGGTCTTGACAGCCAGATTGTCTTTAACGTGACTCCGGGCACGTACTACCTGGCATTTGGCGACAACAATATCGATGCAAGAGATTCATCAAACATCGTTTTTTGCGCGAATGATGACGGTGATTGCACTGATGACCCGATCAGTGTGCTGGATCACTTCGGTTCTGACAGTGAAGGAGCAACAGGCCCCTACACGATCACCCTTTCGTCACCGGCAGGAGGCGCATCAACTCCGCAAGCCATTCCTACCCTGAGTGAGTGGGGAATGATCTTGCTGGCCGGTTTGCTGGCCTTTGGCACGGCGCTGGGGTTGCGCCGCCAGCGCCGATGAATGTGACTTGTTTCGCGCCGAAATCACCAAGCTACTGCGCCAGCACCTCCACAATGCCGACCCCGGTGGTGTTGTTGAAGCCCCGCACAATCACCGTGTAGGCCCCTGGGTCCAGGGTGGTCAGGATGGCCGATTCCATTGCATTGGTGGGCGCCAGGCCGGTGGCGGTGATGTCAGCCGCATTGGTCGCAGTGCCCCAGTTGTCATTGCTGGCAATCACGCTCTGGCCCGAATACACCTCCATCGTCGGGTCGGCCAGCACGCCCGGCACGCCGTAGTCCGACAGCGACGGGCCACGCGCCCGGATCAGCACCGTTTGGGGGTTGGCCCCATCGATGATGAAGCCGCCGATCATCACGTTGTCGCCGGTCTGCACCTGGCCCCGGGTGGAGATGTTGATCAGCGGCGCCGCCGGGTTGTCCATCTCCAGCACTTCCACAATGCCAACGCCCGAGGTGTTGCCGACACCGCTGACGATGGCCGTGTAGGCGCCCGGGCTCAGGGTGGTCAGGATGGCCGACTCGAGTGAATTGGTCGGCGCCAGCCCGGTGGCCGTGATGTCAGCCGCATTGGTCGCGCTGCCCCAGTTGTCGTTGCTGGCAATCACGGTTGGGCCCGAATACAGGTCAACTTTCGGATTGGCCAGCACGCCGGGCACGCCATAGGCCGACAGGGACGGACCGCGGGCGCGGATCAGAACTTTTTTGGCTGTTGCCCCGTCGATGATGAAGCCGCCGATCATCACGCTGTCGCCGGTTTGCACCTGGCCGCGGGTGGAGATGTTGGAGAGGCGGGGAGTGTCCGGGTTGACATCCGCGGCACACACGTGGATTTTGACGTCGTCAACGATCCATCCCAATAAATTGGCGCCTGAATCGGTGCCGACTCGCCAGCGAAAGCGCACGTTTTGCCCTGCGAGGGTGGCAAGGTTGTAGCGGCTTGACACATAGCCATGGCTTGCGCCAACAAACGCGGAACGACCTTGTAACGGGTTGCCGACAGCAAGCACGCCGCCATAATTCTGGCCTTCGGTGTATAAACTGCCCGCATCGATCCAACTGGCGCCACCGTTGCTGCTGTATTCCAGCACGCCACCGTCATAGAATTTTGTAGTGCCCTTTTCAAAACCGAACGCGTGGTTGAACCACAGGTGGGCGTTGGCAGGCAGCGTCACGCTGCTGGCCATGGCGGCTCTAAGGTCAGAACTGGTCGTCGGATCAAATCCGTAGAGCGAGTAAATACCGGTGGAGGCATACCCGGTCGTTCTGCTCCAGTCGTCTGTTCCCGCGGCGTGGGTAAATAACCAATTGCTGGTTCCGCCTTCAAACCCGTCGGCAAATAGGGTGCTGCTGACACTTTGGCCAGCCGGACACAGCACGGCGGCAGGCATGAAGCCGGCGCTTGGTGATGCGTTCATTTCAACAGCAAGGGTGGCGCGCTGCACTGCCAGACAATCAGCCGCGCCAATGCCTGCGCTGCCAATCAAGTCCTGGCAGGCTTGATAGAGTGCGTGATGAAGGTCAAGATAATCCGATCCGGACGTCAGCAGCGAAGTCTGCGCCCGGTAGTAAATTTGTGCCGTCTTCACCAAGCCAATCGCACTGACGGTTTGGCCATTGAAAGTGCCGCCGTCCACCATCAGGTAGGCTGCCTTGTTGTTGACGCCGCTGTTGGTGTGGACGCCCCCTTGGTCCAAAGAGCCTGTGTAGTAGTTGGCGCTGGTCATGCGGTCGGGGTCGCCATAAAGCGTTGGGTTGGACATGCTGCGCAAGGCGCCAATGCTCAAGTCTTCGCCCATCAGCCATTTTGTGGCCGGGACGACCGTCCCGGTCGGGTCGTTTTGTTGCACCAGTTCGCCAAAAACGTCAGACAGTGATTCATTGATGGCGCCGGCCTGGTAGTAGTAAAAAAGATTGGATTCCTTTTCGGTCACGCCGTGGGTCAATTCGTGCGCCACCACATCTTCCCCGGTTGCGAATCCTGCCCCGTACGACATCTTGACGCCATTCCAGTAGGCATTCTGGTAAGGACATGACTCTCCCACCGGGCAAATGCGCACCAAAGAGACCAAGGTCATGCCCAGACCGTCAATGCTGTCGCGACCGAGCGTTGCCGAATAAAAATCGTAGGTGGCGCCAGCAAAACGATGGGCATAGACGGCATCGGCGACACCGCCGGAACAGGTCGGATTTGATTCGTTGCAGACCAGCGTGCCCGGGTCGGCGGCGGTGTTGTTGGCGTCATAGGTCAGCCGGTTCTTGGCGTGCGGCACCTGGTTGAAGTGAAGGGTGATCGCGCCGTTGACGGCGTTGACGGCCACGAACTCCCGAATCGGCAAATCGCCTTTGGTCGTGACATCAAGCCGCCAAACCAGCGCCACCGGCGCAGCCAGTGGGGATATCAGCCTGGAGTCATAAATCGACAAAGTTGGCACCGGCACCAGAAACTCATCGGCGGCAATCGAGTACCACTTGACCATGGCCTCGCGGGCAATGGCCATCGCCTGCTGCGATGTAATGACCGGCGTGGTGGCGATCTGAAGTTGTGGTGATACTCTGCCGTTGATGGAGCTTAACTGGCGCTGCGCTGTCTGGTTGACGATCAGCTCACCGCCAATGACCGGGATGCCCTGGAAATTTTGCTGGTAGCGTGTCACTGACCTGCCGTCTTTGGCATCACGGTGTTTGATGACGGTTGTTTCGCTGGAAACATCGCGCAGACCAAAGAGTTCAGCGTAATCAGACAAGTGCTGTGTAGCCGCCATCTGTGCTGGCATCTGCAGGCGCGCAGCGTCAATTTGTTGACGGACTGCCAGAGGGGCATCAAAACCGACAAAGCGGACAACACCGGTCTGACTGTTGGCAACAACGCGTGCGCCAGAGTCACGAAGTTGCGCTTCTGAAACAGCCGCCAGCGCTGCCCCAAGCTGAAAAAAGAGGGCGCCCGACAGCGCAATTTTGGTCCAAAAAGATAATTTCATTGTCATTTCCTACTGCGCCAGCACTTCCACAATGCCGACCCCGGTGGTGTTGTTGAAGCCGCGCACAATCACCGTGTAGGCCCCTGGGTCCAGCGTGGTCAGGATGGCCGATTCCATTGCATTGGTGGGCGCCAGGCCGGTGGCGGTGATGTCAGCCGCATTGGTCGCAGTGCCCCAGTCGTCATTGCTGGCAATCACCGTCGGGCCCGAATACACCCCCATCATCGGGTCGGCCAGCACACCCGGCACGTTATAGGCCGACAGGGATGGCCCACGCGCCCGGATAAGCACCGTCCTGGGGCCGGTGCCATCAATGATGAAGCCGCCAATCATCACGTTGTCGCCGGTTTGCACCTGGCCCCGGGTGGAGATGTTGATCAGCGGCGCCGCCGGGTTGTCCATCTCCAGCACTTCCACAATGCCAACGCCCGAGGTGTTGCCGACACCGCTGACAATAGCCGTGTAGGCGCCCGGGCTCAGGGTGGTCAGGATGGCCGACTCGAGTGAATTGGTCGGTGCCAGCCCGGTGGCCGTGATGTCAGCCGCATTGGTCGCGCTGCCCCAGTTGTCATTGCTGGCGATCACGGTCGGGCCCGAATACAGGTCAACTTTCGGATTGGCCAGCACCCCGGGCACGCCATAGGCCGACAGCGACGGGCCGCGGGCGCGGATCAAGACTGTTTTGGCCGTTGCCCCATCGATGATGAAGCCGCCGATCATCACGCTGTCACCGGTTTGCACGCGGCCACGGGTGGAGATGTTGGAGAGGCTTGAATCCACCGGGTTGAGATCGAAGCTGGCCGCTACGCTCTGGTCCGCGCTCATGCCGACCACGCAAGTGCCGGTGCCCGAGCAGCCACTGCCACTCCATCCGGTAAAGGTGCTGTAGGCGTCTGGCGTGGCCGTGAGCGTGATCGAGGCGCCATCGCTATAGCCTGCGCTACAGGTGGCGCCGCAACTGATACCGGCCGGGCTGCTGGTGATGGTGCCCGCGCCAGTGCCTGTTTTGCTGACGGTCAGGATTTCAAGAATGCTAAAAGTGGCTGTAACGCTGCGCGCCGCGCTCATGCTGACCACGCAAGTACCGGTGCCCGAGCAGCCACTGCCACTCCAGCCTGTGAAGGTGCTGTAGGCGGATGGCGTGGCCGTGAGGGTAACCGTGGGGGCATCGGTGTAATATGCGCTGCAGGTGGCGCCGCAATCGATGCCGGCCGGGCTGCTGATGATGGTGCCCGCGCCGGTGCCTGTTTTGGCCATCGATAACGTGTAGCTGGGGGTGCTGGATGCCGTTTGCAGCGTCCCGGTCATGGTGCTCCCGGGCGCTGAAATGGCGCTGATGCCAAGGTTGCTGGCAGCGCCGCTGTAGTAGTTGGAGTTGGGCGTGGAGGTGCCATTGAACACCGCGCTGTTGCCGGAATAATAAAGAATGGTCTTGCAACCTCGTGATGAACCGCTGGTCGCTTTCAGGGAGCAAAGCGCAGTCGATGGCTCTTCGGCCATATTCCCCTGATGCGGGTTGTAGGTGTAGCGGTTAAAGCTGTTGGCCCATTTGGTGCCGATGTTCAGGTCGATATGCTGGATCAGCAACCCGCCGGTCCAGCCGCGCATCTCGGGCATGTAGTACATCCCGGCGTCCCAGCTCACTGGTGGACGGTTCTCGATGAGCCAGTATTCACTGCTACTCAGGACATTGTTCATCAGCATGACTGAAGCGTTGGGGCTGGCCAGCCCGCTGACGAATGTAAAACCGCTGCCACTGGCGGGATACTGCGGATTGGACCAGCCGAGGTATTGCCGGCTCCAGGCGTCGAGGCCGACCGGCGTTGCGCCGGCGGCTACATCGCCCGCTGTATAGCCCCAGGAGCCGCTAGCCATGAGGCTGAAAACCCCCAAACCCTGATTCGTGCCTGAGATGTCGTACAGATCAGGCAGGCCGCCCATGGCGTGGCCCATCTCGTGCGCAATCACGCCCATCGTCATTCGGGTGGTGGCGTCGTACATCTCTCCGTTCAAGGCCCAGTGGTCAACCCATTTGCCGCCGGCACTGACACCGCTGCCGCCCCAGGCGTGCGCCCAAATGGATGGCGACAGTCCTGAGCCAGCAGAGGTTTCGTAACCCGCCAGGACGAAATAGATGAGCGTTTCGTCAACGGAAATTGTGCCGTTGAGATTGGTGTCGAGCGCTGCAAAGTCAACATAGGGTGCGGCGGCGGCCAGCGCGTTGTTGATCCAGCCTGACTCGGTGGCATAACTGCAATTGATGCCGCAATTGGGATGGTTCTGCGCCAGCGTGACGGTGACGACCCCGGCGGGGCTGGCGACCTGGGTGTGAGGCACCGGCGATATCGCGAGGGCGTCAAAAGAATTGTCTTCGTAGTAAGTGGCCACGGAGGGGTCCACCGGGTTATGCACGACATTGTTCCAGTAGCTGGCGGCGCCGGAACTCAGGCTGACGCCCTTAAAATTAACCAGAATCACCAGTATTTTTTTGGTCCCGGTGACCAGTGTCGGCGCCCAGGTGCCGGTCAGCGCCGGGGTATATTGCGGGTCAGACTGTTGGATGCCTGGCGTTTTTGAAGCGCGGACGTTGTTCAGAAATTCTGCCTGGTACTCTTGCAGGCCGGTATTGGCTGGCGGGCGAAGCCCTTGCGGTGGCATCAGGCCCTGGGCTTTCATTTGTCTCTGGACGCTGGACGCGACGATGTTGCCCGAAGGAATCAATTCGCCAGCAGGATTTTGTTGGGCGTATTCGAAAAACCCGGTGGCCGGGTTCCTGACGACCGTGTAACCGTCGTCGGTTTCCATCCAGCCCTGAAACTCGTCGCCCTGCATGATGGCCTGAAACGTCGTGCCGTCAGGCTGCATGATCTGCTGCGGCACAGGGTTGGCCGGCCCCGCATGTGCCGGTTGCATGGCAGCCATCAGGGCGGCAAAAAACAACACCAGACGGGCAATCCACACGACAGCGACAGCTTGCATAACGAGTCCGGTTGAAAATTTGAGATAACGGCGTCACAGGCGGGAGAGCCCGCATGCAATTGGCGTGACGCGCAGGCAGAGTCTTGACCGGTCAAAAATATAGCATACACATGACTGGCATTGCTCGGGTACGGGATTGTCCGGGTTGCAATGTGTAACCAGGAGTAAATTTCTGTGGGCTTGAGCCGACATTGCACTCAATGCCCGCGCGGCGGGTCATCGGGCGCCTGCACGTCGAGCAAGGCAATGCGTTGATTGAGCCGGCGCAACTGGCGCTCAAGCCGGGTTTGCGTGATGTCCGAGTAAAGAGATTTGACCAGTAGCACCAGCACGGCCCCCAGCAACAGCGCCGCCGGCGGATAGCTGATGCCTACCCAGCCGGCAATGCGGTCAATCAGCCCCGGCCACAGCCCCAACAGCGCGCCCAGTGCGGCAATCACAATCCAGAACAGACCATGCAGAATGTAGATGTGGTCGCGGCGCAGCAAATAAATGATGACGACGGCCAGGCCCAAGCCAAGCAGACTGGTGGTGACTTGCAAATTGACCATCAGGGTTTTGTCGCGGGTTGGGTTGCGGCGGATGGCTGGGCCAGCAGTTGCTGAAGTTGAAGATAGGCCGGATTATTGTCATCAGTCTGCAGTGCCATGGCCAGGTCTTGCGCGCTGGCCAGGTGCTTGCCCATGGCGTAGTGGGTCAGGGCACGTGCGTAATATGCGGGGCCCGTGGGCCGCTCGGCAAGTTCAGGGTTCAGGATATCAAGTGCAGCACCAAAGTCATTTTTTCTCAGGTAGGCCATGCTCAGGCCAACTTTGTAACGCTGCTTGCCCGGGTTTATTTGAATAAGGATGCGGTAGGCAGAAATGGCTGCATCGTAGTTCGTGCTGGCTTGCGCTGACTCGGCTTGGCGCATGCGTGTGAATTCGGTGGCTTCTTCGGTCTGCGGGCGCGCCAAAGCCTGTGTAAAACTGGCGTAGGCCGGTGCAAATTGCCCCAGCGCATATTGCGATTCGCCGCGTTGGAAATAAAGCGCGGCCTCAGTAAAACCTTTGGCCTCGGCCTTGGCAAAGTTGTCGAGCGCCAGTGGGTGCTGGTTGAGTTGTTGCAAACTCACGCCCATGTTAAAGCGCGCAGACCCCAGTGGCTCACCCAGCGTTTCGGCCTGGGTAAACAGGTGCAACGCATCCTGGAACAGGCTGGCCTCCAGTTTCTCAGCGCCCAAATTAAGAAAGGGTCGCCAACGGCCCACGGCACTGGCCGGAGCCTGCAAGTCGATCTTGTCAGCGGCGTCAAGCCAGGCCACGGCGGGGCTGCGCAAACTGTGTATGCGCTCAAAACTGAATGCAGCCAACACGCCCACCAGGATCAGCACCAAAGCATCAACTTTGCGATTTGAAATGCCCACCAGTGGCAACGCCAGCAGCAAGGGCAGCGCCATAGACCAAAGGTAACTGCGGTAAAGCACGAACGGGTCTTGCAACCAGACCGTCGCAAATTCGGTGACAAACAAAAGGCAGGGCATCAGCAGGCCAAGCCCCACCAATCCCCACACATCGCCGCGCCGCAATACAAGCCAGGCAGAACCCAGCAGCAAGCAGAGCCAGGCCACGCCGCCAATCAGGCTTGCGCTGATCAGGGTCAGCGGAAACGCCGGGCGGATGTCGATCGACATCCAGCCCACATAAGGCACCAGCCACATCAGGCCATACTTGAAAAACAGCCCTGCCTGGTGGACGATGCTCAACAGATAAAGATGCTGGCGGATGCCGGGCTGCTGTTGTTCAAGTTGCAGGGCAAAGGCGCGGCTGGTTTCATCGAACACGGCACCGACGACGGCACCGTACTGGCTGTAGAGCACCGCGCCCACGGCCACAAGCAGAGTAGCAGCCAGGCTGATCGCAGCCATAACCCGCAGGATGGAAGGACGTTTGATGAAGACAAAAAGTGGCACGGTCAGCAGGATGGCTGTCACGGCATGCTCTTTGGCTGCCACCCCGAGCAGGTAGCACACGAAAGCAGCCACAAACCAGCCGGGTCGTCCACTGACAAGCCCGCGCACGAACCCCAGGCAGGCCAGAACTACAAACAAGGTCGCCATCAAAATGGAGCGCTGAATCAGGTAAGCCACTGCGTAAACGGCAACGGGGTTAAAAGCCCATAACGCCACCCCCGCGCGCGCTGCACCAGGCAACGATGATGCAAAATTTGGCTGACTTTTTTGCCCGTCACCCCAGCTGGCGCGCTCAAGCAACGCGAGCACCAGCGCATACAGTGCCAGCGCCGTGGCAATGTGCAAGCCTGTGTTGAAAAGGCGTTGCCCTGGCCAGTTTTCACCTAAAATATTTTGGACCCAGACAAAACTGCCGTATGACACCAGCCGGGTTTTGAGGTGCAGCAGGCTGCCGTATTGCGCAAAAATGGTGCCGTCGGTCAGACGGCCATCGTCAAATACCAGTTGGTTGTTCAAACCGAAGGCATACAACATTAAAATACCGGCTGCCAGGGCGACCGCGTACAGCGCGTGGGTAGATTTGGGCGTCATGCCAAATGATGTGATGGGTTAATTTGACTCATTTTTAATTGTAGAGGGTCGATTGAAAAGGGCTTTTGTAGTGGTTTTTTCATATTTATTGCGACACACCGCCGGGGTCAGTCTGTTTGCCCTGCTGTTTGCCGGCCTTCACTGCGCAGCTTCGGCTGATGTCTGGAAATACGTCGATGCAAACGGTGTGACTCAATTTACCAATGAGATGCCACCCAGGAAGGCAGAGTTGGTGATTCAATCGAATCATGAATCGTCTGGAACGGCACGCGCCAATGCGGCATCAATGCCGCACACATCAGCGCATACCACAGTCGCCGTCATCGATGGGTTGCCCGCGTACAAGGCGGCACAGGGCAGCATCAGTTCGGCTTCACAAGCTTATGGGGTTGACCTGGATCTGATCAAGGCCGTGGTGGCAACCGAGTCTGCGTTTAACCCGGGTGCCGTGTCAAACAAGGGCGCAGTGGGTCTGATGCAACTGATGCCCGCCACCGCCAGGCGTTATGGCGTGCTGGCTGAACCTGGTGCCACTGTGGTCAGCAAACTCAAAGACCCGGATTTGAACATTCACACCGGAACCCGCCACCTGGCCGACTTGCTGCGCCTGTTTGGCGGCCAAACCGAGCTGGCACTGGCCGCCTACAACGCGGGTGAAGGCGCGGTAGCGCGCGCCGGCAACCGCATTCCCAATTACAAAGAGACCCAGGCCTATGTGCTAAAGGTCATGGCGGTTTACCGGGTGCTGCAGGCTCGCGCTGTTTAAGTTCCCAGCAACCGCACCCTGACACTTTTGCCCTTGACCTTGCCGGCATTGAGCTTGTCCATGGCCAGGCGGGCGATGTCACGCTGAACCGCCACGAAGGTGGTGAACTCTGTCACCACGATTTTGCCGATTTGTTCACGACTGAAGCCGGCGTCGGCCGTCAAGGCGCCCAGCACGTCGCCGGGGCGGATTTTCTCCTTGCGTCCGCCCAGAATCTGCAACGTGACCATCGGCGGCAGCAGCGGGCCTTTGCCGGTGGGTGTGAGTTCATCGACCTTGTACCAGGTGGACGGCAGCTTCTGATACTGCTCGATCTTGCCCACCGCCCCCATTTCGTACATGGCGGCCAGGCTCAGCGCCAGGCCAGACTCGCCGGCGCGCCCGGTGCGGCCGATGCGGTGCACATGCACCTCGGGGTCGGGCGTGATGTCAACGTTGATCACGGCACTGAGTTCCTTGATGTCGATGCCGCGCGAGGCGACGTCGGTGGCCACCAGCACGGAAGTGCTGCGGTTGGCAAACTGCGCCAGTACCTGGTCGCGCTCGCGTTGCTCCAGTTCGCCGTACAAGGCTAGCGCGCTGAAACCCTGCTGCTGCAGATAGGTGACGAGGTCCTTGCATTGCTGTTTGGTGTTGCAGAACGCCAGCGTGCTGACCGGGCGAAAGTGGTTTAACAGTCTGGCTACCACTTCGAAGCGGGTGGGCCGGGTGACCTCGTAAAAGCGCTGTTCGATCAGGCTTTTTGCGGTGCCGTCTGCCACGGTGACCTGCTCGGGCGAGCGCATGAACTGTTTCGCCAGTTTCTCGATGCCCTCTGGGTAGGTGGCCGAAAACAGCAGCGTCTGGCGCTCGGGAGGGCACTGTTTGGTGACGGTCACGATGTCATCCAAAAAACCCATGTCGAGCATGCGGTCGGCCTCGTCGAGCACCAGCGTGGTGAGCGCGTCCAGCGCCAGATAGCCGCGCGCCAGGTGGTCCATCACGCGACCTGGCGTGCCCACCACAATGTGCGCGCCGTTTTCAAGCGACGCGCGCTGGCCGCGCAGCGCCACGCCACCGCACAGGGTGACGACCTTGATGTTGTCGAGCGCGCGCGCCAGCCGGCGCACTTCCACCGCCACCTGGTCGGCCAACTCGCGCGTCGGGCACAGCACCAGCGCCTGCACGGCAAAGCGGCGCGGGTTGAGGCGCTCCAGCAACGCCAGGCCAAAGGCGGCCGTTTTGCCGCTGCCGGTCTGGGCCTGCGCGATCAGGTCTTTGCCGGCCAGCGCGGTGGGCAGGCTGGCGGCCTGAATGGGGGTCATGGTCAGGTAGCCCAGCTGCCGCAGGTTATCCAGCGTGGCGGGATTGAGCCCCAGGGTGTCGAAGGACCGGGTGGTGGTGTTTGTCATGGCAGGATTATCGTGAATGCCCATGTGGGCAAAATGAGCTGGGCACAATAGGCGTTGTTGTCGATCTGAAAGGAGAACCCCCATGGTGCAAACACTGACCCGCCGCATCGGCTGGCCGCTGCTGCTGGCCACGCTGCTCACAGCCTGTGGCAGCGACATCGTGAACCCGGTGACCGGCCAGGCCGAGCGCTCGGTGATGAGCGAGCAGATGGAATTGACCGAGGGCGCCAAGTCGCACCAGCAGGTGCTGCAGGAATACGGCGTGGTCAGTGACGCGCGGCTGCAAGCCTATGTGAACAGCCTGGGCCAGCGCCTGGCCAAACAGTCGCACCGTGACCAGTTGACGTGGCATTTCACCGTGCTCGACAGCCCCGAGGTCAACGCCTTTGCGTTACCCGGCGGTTATGTCTATGTGACGCGCGGCATCATGGCCCATCTGCAGGATGAGGCCGAGCTGGCCGGCGTCATCGGCCATGAAATCGGCCATGTGACGGCACGCCACGGCGCCCAGCGCGCCACCCGCCAGCAGGACGCCGGCCTGGGTGTGCTGGCGGCGAGCGTGCTGGGCGCAGTGCTGGAGAGCCAGGGCGTGAGCGGCGCCGGGCGGCTGGCCAGCGATCTGTCGCAAACCGTGGCCTCAGGCTACATCGCCTCGTACAGCCGCGACCAGGAGTTGCAGGCCGACAGTCTGGGCGCCGAATACCTGGCGCGCACCGCATATGACCCGCGTCATATGGTCAACGTGATCAACTCGCTGAAAAACCTGGAGCGTTTTGCCGCCGACCAGGCCCGTGCCGCGGGCCGCTCCGCCCCGACTTCGGGCAGTTGGTTGTCCTCCCACCCGAGCAACGACCAGCGCCTGCAGCAAATCAGCCAACAGGCCACCCGGTTCAAAGGCAATTTCGCTGATGATGGCCGCAGCCGCTACCTGCAGGCCATTGCCGGTATGGCTTATGGCGAGAGTGCTGACCAGGGTTTGACGCGCGGCCAGAATTTTTACCATACCGACCTGGGCATCGCCATCACAGCCCCTGCGGGTTGGCAGATTCACAACGAGTCCAGCCAGTTGGCGCTGATCAATGCCGCCAGGGACGCCGCGTTAATGATCCAGGTGGCGCCGCCCAAGGCGGGGTCCACGCATGAGGACATTATTCGCAACCTGCTCAAGCCCAGCCAGGGCCGCAGCGAGCGCCTGAGCATCAACGGCTTGCAAGCGACCCGTTTTGTCGGCAGCCGCGCTTCCAACCAGGGCCAGCAGGCGATTGATGCCACGCTGGTGACCGGACCTGGGGGCACGGTGTTCGTGATGTTGCCCGCCGGCAAAAATGCCGCCGCGCTGCAGCAGGCCAGAGCCGGTTTGGCGCAGGCCCAGGGCAGCTTTCGCGCCATGGCGGCGCAAGACCGCGCCGCTGCCAGGCCCTGGACGCTACGCACCACAGCTTACCCCGCCGGCGGCTTTGCCCAGTTGGCCCAGCGCTCACCCCTGCCGCAGGCCGAAGCCCAGTTGCGGCTCATCAACGGTTATTACGGCGGTGGCGAGCCGCGCGTCGGCCAATCGGTCAAGGTGGTGGAACAAGCGCAGGCTTACGCAAAGTAAGCCGCCACAAAATCCTCGAACGGGACTTGCGGTGCGGCATCGAGCTGCTGCTGCGCCAGCAGCGATTGCTGCACGCTGGTTTTGAATTTGGTCAGCGTGTTGGCGGGCAGGGCGGTGGCTTGCAGGTCCCGGGTGTGGGTTTTTGACATCTCGAACGCAAAATTGAAGTAGCCGCCGTGCTTTCTGACGGCTTCAATCACCTGGGCCGACGGTGTGCGCTCGGGTTGGTCGATGCGCAGGCGCAGGTCTTGCAGTGCCTGCTGGTAGCGCTGACCACCGTAGGCGGTGTCGAGCATGGCGGCAAACGGCGCCATGTCGTCGAACAGCTCATGCGCCAGCGCGCGCAGCGGCTGCTCGTGGTTGTGCACCAGCAGTTGCAGGCCGGGTTGGCGGCCACGCGTGACCACGCGGTGTTTGTTTTCGTCGTTTTCACTTTGCTCGCGGCTGGTGATGGGCGGGCTGGCGCGAAACAGGCACATCAGCAGCAGCACGTCGGCAAACAGGCTTTGTTCGGGCGCAATGCCGATGTCGATGAACGGGTTCAGGTCGAACAGCCGCATTTCCAGATACTGCACGCCCATTGTGCGCAGCGCCTTGGCCGGGCGCATGCCTTCCGGGGCGATGCGCTTGGGGCGCATGGGGGCATAAAACTCAGCCTCCAACTGCAGCAGGCTGTCGCTGAGTTGCTTCCAGTGGTTGCCGTCGCGCACGCCCAATTCGGTGTAATACGGATCAGGCGTGCGGATGGCCGCCTCCAGTCCGTCGGTGTATTCAGCGAGCGAGTTGAAGTTGATGTTGAGCTTGTCTTGCGCGTGGTTCTGGTAACCGAGGTCGCTCATGCGCAGGCTGGTGGCATAAGCCCCGTGCAGGGTGCCGGGCACCAGTTCGGTCAGGTCACTGGGGTGGCCCTGCAAAAACGACTGGCACAGCGCTGGCGAGGCGCCAAACAGGTAGGGCACCAGCCAGCCGTAGCGCAAGAAGTTCCGGATCAGCCCAAAGCTGCGGTCGTCGATGAAGTCCTGCAAGTTGGCTGCGCCGCCGCAGCAGCCACGCAGGCTGAGCCAGAATTCTTGCGGCAGCGACCAGTTGTAGTGCGCCCCGGCAATGGTCTGCATGGCGCGGCCGTAGCGCAGGCCCAGGCCTTCGCGATAGACCATTTTGAAGCTCGCCGCGTTGGACGGGCCGTAGTCGGCAATGGCAATGTCGGCGTCAACGCCAATTTTGCAGGGCATTGAGCCCGCCCAGAGGAACTCGCCTTCAAGCTGCTGGGCGCTGAAACGGTGGATGTCTTTCAAGAATTCGAGCGGAAAACCTGGCTCGCTGGACGGCGGCGTAATGAACTCCAGCAGCGCCTCGGCGTAGTCGGTGGTGATCCAGGGGTGCGTCAGCTTGGCGCCCAAAGCTGGCGGGTGCGACGTTTTGGCGAGTTGGCCGCCGCGGTCCACCCGCAGGCACTCGCGCTCATAGCCGCGCTGAATCCCGCGCAGCAGCCGGGCCTGTGCCGGGTCGGAAAATTGGCGCACTTCGTCGCAACAGGTGAATTTCAGCATGACGGGGCTTGGTCTTTTTCGAAGTCGGGAAGTATGGCAGTTTTTACCCGGCGCCGCGTCGCGCCAATGTCATGCAGGCGTGAAACAATCAGTGCATGCCATACCTACCCGCTTTCATCGCGCCCATGCGCTTTAACGACCCGGCCGCCGCCTTGGCGCAGGCACGGCTGATCTATGACAACAGCATCGGCCACTTGCGCCAGGCCATGCAGCGCTATGTGGCGGGTGAAGACTTGCCCGGCCATGCGCGCGCCTGCTACCCGTTTGTGCGGGTGCAAACCGACACCGTGCGGCGCCAGGCCTCCAGAGAATCCGCGCGCCTGAGCTATGGCTTTGTCGCCGGTACGGGCCGCTTCGAGACCACCCTGACCCGGCCCGACCTTTTTGCCCGCTACTACCTGGAGCAGTTCACGCTGCTGCTGGACAACCATGGTGTGGCGCTTGAAGTGGGCACCAGCAACCAGCCGATTCCGGTGCATTTCTCCTTTGCCGAGAGCGACCATGTGGAAGGCAGCCTGAGCCCGCAGCGCCGCCAGTTGATGCGCGACGTGTTCGACCTGCCCGACCTGGCCGCCATGGATGACGGCATTGCCAACGGCACCCACGAGCCGCGCCCCGGCGAGGCACAACCCCTGTCGCTGTTTACCGCGCCGCGGGTGGATTATTCGCTGCAGCGGCTGCGCCACTACACCGGCACCGCGCCCGAGCATTTCCAGAACTTCGTGCTGTTCACCAACTATCAGTTTTACATCGACGAATTCATTGCGCTGGGACATGCGGCCATGCAGGACGCGGCCAGCGAATACATCGCCTTTGTCGAGCCGGACAATGCAGTGCGCCTGCCGCAAATGCCCGCCTACCATCTGGTGCGCCCGGACGGCAGCGGCATCAGCATGGTCAACATCGGCGTCGGCCCGGCCAATGCCAAGACCATTACCGACCACATTGCCGTGCTGCGCCCGCATGCCTGGATCATGCTGGGCCACTGCGCCGGCCTGCGCAGCAGCCAGCAACTGGGCGACTATGTGCTGGCGCACGGCTATGTGCGCGAGGACCATGTGCTCGACGAAGAGCTGCCGCTGTGGGTGCCCATACCCGCGCTGGCCGAAATCCAGGTGGCGCTGGCGTCTGCCGTGACGGAGGTCACGCAGCTCAAGGGGCCGGAGCTCAAACGCATCATGCGCACCGGCACCGTGGCCTCCACCGACAACCGCAATTGGGAGCTGTTGCCCGACAATGGCCCGCAGCGACGCTTCAGCCAGAGCCGCGCGGTGGCGCTCGACATGGAAAGCGCAACCATTGCCGCCAATGGTTTCAGGTTTCGCGTGCCCTATGGCACCCTGTTGTGCGTCAGCGACAAGCCGCTGCACGGCGAGATCAAGCTGCCCGGCATGGCCAACCACTTTTACCGCGAACGCGTGGACCAGCACTTGCGCATCGGCATCCGTGCGCTGGAATTGCTGCGCGAACAGGGCATCGACCAGCTCCACAGCCGCAAATTGCGCAGCTTTGCCGAGGTGGCGTTTCAGTAGGCAGGTCAGCCGTGTCCACCCCCTTGCATGTTGGACGGCTCGACGCGGTGGTCCGCACGCTGCGGGACAGTGGCGCAACCAGTGTGCTGGATCTGGGCTGCGGGCCGGGTGAGCTGCTGCTGAGATTGCGTGCTCATCCGCAGTTTGTGCAACTGCTGGGTATCGACATTGACGAACGGGTGCTGGCCGATGCGCGTTTTGCCCTTGGCATTGACTGGCTGCGACCCGACCCGCGGCTGAGCGTGCGCCTGGGCTCCTTCGAGGAGCCTGACCGCGACTTGAAGGGCTTCGATGCCGCCGTGATGCTGGAGACCATCGAGCACATCCCGCCCGGCCACTTGCCCCGGGTCGAGCGTGCCGTGTTCGACGGCATGCACCCGCGCCTGCTGCTGGTGACCACGCCCAACCAGGAATACAACGTGTTGCACGGCATGTCAGCCGGGCGAAAACGTCATCCGGGGCACCACTTCGAGTGGACCCGGGCCCAGTTTCAGCATTGGGCCGGAGGGGTGGCACAACGTCATGGCTACAGCGTCAGTTTTTCCGACCTCGGGCCACCGGACCCGGTGCGCGGCAGCTCGACGCAGATGGCGAAATTTGATACCTTGCGGGTCAGACCACTTTGCGAAGCAAACGTGCTCTGACCCCAACGAACCGAAGCCTTGCGGGTCAGACCACTCGCGCAGCGACGTGCTCTGACCCCAACTGATTAAATGACTTCAAACCGCTCGCGGCCTGACCTTTGACGCCGCCAGTTTGGCGTTGACGCGTGCCTGCTCGATGTCGGCATGCGCCGCCAGCGCCACGCCCATGCGGCGCTTGACGAAGCTCTCGGGTTTGCCGAACAGGCGGATGTCGGTGCCGGGCACGCGCAGCGCGTCATCGACGCCATCGAACACGACGCCCCTGGCAGCCACGCCGCCGTAAATCACGGCGCTGGCACCGGGGTTGCGCAGCGCGGTGTTGACCGGCAGACCCAGAATGGCGCGAGCGTGCAACTCGAACTCGCTTTGCCATTGAGTGGTCAGTGTGACCAGGCCGGTATCGTGTGGGCGCGGGCTCACTTCGCTGAACCAGACCTGCTCGCCCTTGACGAACAGCTCGACGCCAAAAATCCCCAAGCCTGAGGCCTGGCCGTCAAGCTCGATGCCGAGGTCGTCGGTGACGGTCTTGGCAATCTGGCGGGCTTTTGCCAGCGCCGCCGGGTGCATCGGGTGCGGCTGCCAGCTTTCCACGTAGTCGCCATTCACCTGCACGTGGCCCACGGGTTCGCAAAAATGGGTTTCGATCTGGCCGTTGGAGCCCTTGGCGCGCACCGTCAGCAGGGTGATTTCGTAATCGAAGTCGATGAAGCCTTCCACGATCACGCGGCCGTGGCTGACGCGACCGCCGGCCATGGCGTGGTCCCAGGCGGCCTGCACATCGGCCGGTCCGTTGAGCTTGCTTTGGCCCTTGCCGCTGGAACTCATCACTGGCTTCACGATGCAGGGGTAGCCTATCCCCGTTTGTCCGTTCGCGCCGTCGATGGCCGCCTGCAGTTCGGCCAGTGAGTCGCAAAACTGGTAGGGGCTGGTCGGCAGGCCGAGGGTTTCGGCGGCCAGGCGGCGAATGCCTTCGCGGTCCATGGTCAGGCGCGCGGCGCGGGCGGTCGGGATCACCCGCACCACGCCGGTGGCCTCCAGCACTTCGAGCATGGGCGTGGCAATGGCCTCGATCTCGGGCACGACCAGGTCGGGCTTTTCCTCCTCGATCAGTTCCTTGAGCAGCGCCGGGTCGCTCATGACGATGGTGCGCGTGTGGTGTGCCACCTGCTGGCCGGGCGCGTTGTCATAACGGTCCACGGCAATGGTTTCCACGCCCAGGCGCTGCAGCGCAATGATGACTTCCTTGCCCAACTCGCCGCTGCCCAGCAGCATGACGCGGGTGGCGTTGGGGGACAGGGGGGTGCCGATTGTGGTCATGAGGTTTTGCGCGTTGCCGCGTTCAATAAGGTAACAAGAAAATAACACGCTTGATTTTAGTAAACCTGCCATCTGCAGACATGATCTACAGCTTGCCGGACTCGGGTGTTGATGAAAATCAGTGATCGTGCAGCAAACCGGAGTTGCTGCCTCGGCGACAATTCAGCCCATGCCCGAATCCATCCTCTCTGTTCAACATCTGGTCAAGCGTTATGGCGGGGCCACGGTGGTCAGCGACCTGTCGTTTGCCATTGCGCCGGGCGAATGCCTGGGCGTGATTGGCCCCAACGGCGCCGGCAAAACCACCACCATCCGCATGTGTCTGGGCCTGACGGTGCCCGATGAGGGCACGGTGACGGCTTTTGGCCTGCAAATGCCGCGCGATGCGCTGGCCATCAAGGCCCAATTGGGCGTGGTGAGCCAACTGGACACGCTCGACCCCGACTTCAATTGTGCCGAGAACCTGCTGGTGTACGGCCGTTATTTCGGCATGAAGGACGCGCAGATTCGCGAGCGCATCCCGTCGCTGCTGGAATTTGCGTCCCTGACCAGCAAGGCCAATGCCAAACCGGGCGAGTTGTCGGGTGGCATGAAGCGCCGCCTGAGTCTGGCGCGTGCGCTGGTGAACAACCCGCGCCTGCTGCTGCTCGACGAGCCCACCACCGGCCTCGATCCGCAGGCGCGCCACCTGATGTGGGAGCGTCTGCAATTGCTGCTGGCCGAGGGCAAATCCATCTTGCTGACCACGCACTTCATGGACGAAGCCGAGCGCCTGTGCCACCGGCTGCTGGTGGTGGACCATGGCAAGAAAATTGCCGAAGGCGCGCCGCGCGATCTGATCCGGCAGTACTTGGAGCCCGACGTGGTGGAAGTGTTTGGCAGCGGCGCTTTGCAATTGGTGGATTCGCCCCTGAAAACCCTGGCGGCGCGGGTAGAAGTGAGTGGTGAAACCGTATTCTTCTACACGGCGGACGCCAAGCCGCTGATGCAGGCACTGGCCGCCCACCCGCAGTTGCGCACGCTGCACCGACCGGCCAACCTTGAAGACCTGTTCCTCAAGTTGACCGGCCGCCAAATCCGGGAGGACGCATGAGCGGCGCCATCAATCAATCGCACTGGCGCGCCCCGCAACTGTCCATGCGCTGGTGGCCGGTGTTTCGACGCAACTGGCTGGTCTGGAAAAAGCTGGCCATTCCGAGTTTGGTCGGCAACATTGCCGAGCCCCTGATGTGGCTGGTGGCCTTTGGCTACGGCATGGGCGCGCTGGTGGGCAAGGTCACGGTCGATGGCGTGCAGGTGCCCTATATTTTGTTTCTGGCCAGCGGCTCGATCTGCATGAGCGCCATGAACGCCGCCAGTTTCGAGGCGCTGTACTCGGCTTTCTCGCGCATGCACGTGCAAAAAACCTGGGACGGCATCATGAACGCGCCGGTCAATCTGGACGACATCGTGATGGCCGAAATGCTGTGGGCGGCGTTCAAGTCGGTTTTTACCGTGACGGCCATCCTGGTTGTGATGCTGGCGCTGGGCATCAGCTACAGCCCCAAACTGCTGGTGGCCTGGCCGGTGCTGCTGGGCGTGGGCATCACCTTCAGTTGCGTGGCGCTGATCTTCAATGCGCTGGCCAAGGGCTATGACTTCTTCACCTATTACTTCACGTTGTTCCTGACGCCGATGATGTTCCTCAGCGGTATCTTTTTCCCGCTGGAGCAGTTGCCACCAGTGGTGCGCGAGATTTCGCAATGGCTGCCCCTGACCAATGCGGTGGCGCTGGTGCGCCCGCTGTTCATGGACCAGTGGCCCGCCGACTGGCTGCGCCCGTTGGCGGTGCTGACGACCTACGCGGGCTTAGGTTTCTGGGTGGCGCTGGCGCTCACGCGCAAGCGGTTTCGGGCATGACTGAATTTACCGAAAAAATACAGCAGCCCCGCTTGTGGCGCGATGACGGCTGGACCGCCCGGGTAATCAAAAACGAAGACGACGACGGCTGGGCCGTGGCCATGTTCAAGGACGGCGAAACTGAGGCGGCACTGGTCGGCCCCTGGACCATGGGGCGCGACAAGAAGAACCCCAAACCGCTGGACGGTAATGCTTTCAGCACCCTGGTTAAAACCGCCAGCGAGTTTGTGCGCCGCAGCGAGCAGCAGTTACATGCCTCGCTGCACCAGAGCATCACCGTGACCGCCGGATCGACCCGCGTTGCCGTGTGTCTGGACATCGTGCCCGATGAGGACAACCCTTATGCCATGCTGAGCGCCAGGGACGAGGGCGACGAGCTGCTGGCTGAGGTGCGCGTGGCGTCGTCCTTCAAGCTCAACCGCAGCAGCGCCGTGGCGTGGGCGGAGGGCGGCTTTGCCCGGCCGGGCGAGTGCTCGTGATCAGTTCGAGAGCGGCTTGAGCAGCTCTGCCAGATCGCTTTCATTGAACAGCGGCTGCTTGCGCCCGACCGAGCCGCTGTACATGCTTTCGGCCAGCGCCGCCTTGCGGTCTTGGAGCGCCAGGATGCGTTCCTCGATGGTGCCTTGCGCCACCAGCTTGACCACCCACACGCTGTTGTTCTGACCCATGCGGTGGGCCCGGCCGGTGGCCTGGGCTTCTACTGCCGGGTTCCACCACGGGTCATAGTGGATCACGGTGTCGGCTTGCGGCAGGTTCAGGCCGGTGCCGCCCGCCTTCAGGCTGATCAAAAACAGCGGCACCT
Organism: Rhodoferax sp.; assembly: GCF_028689295.1. Lineage (GTDB taxonomy): Bacteria > Pseudomonadota > Gammaproteobacteria > Burkholderiales > Burkholderiaceae_C > Rhodoferax. The sequence continues at coordinate 8,297 of NZ_JAQTWL010000015.1, read as the reverse complement.
CGCCGCTGGTGAATCGGTCGATGAGCGCGTCGCGCTGCTGACTCTGGCCGGTGAGCTTGACCCAGAGGATGTTGCGTTGCTTGAGTTCGGCCTCGATCAGGCTCAGCATGCTGGTGAACTGCGAGAACAGCAAGATGCGCCGACCCTCGGCCAGCATCTCGGGCAGCATCGTCATCAACTGTTCCAGCTTGGCGGAGGTCTTGACCTTTTTGGCAGCTTCGAGTTTGAGCAAATGCGGGTCGCAGCAAACTTGGCGCAGTTTCAAGAGCGCATCCAGGATGGTGATTTGCGACTTGGCCAGGCCCTTGGCATCAAGCGCTTCGCGCACGGTTTTTTCCATTCCCAGGCGGATGGTCTCGTAGAGGTCGGCCTGCTTGCCCGATAGCTCGACGCGCATCACGGTTTCCACCTTGGGTGGCAGCTCGCTGGCCACCAGCGCCTTGGTGCGACGCAGCATGAAGGGCGTGATGCGGGCACGCAGCTGCTGCAGCGCCTCGGGGTCGCCCTGTTTTTCGATGGGGCCGCGAAACAGTTCGGCAAAACGCTTCTGGCTGCCCAGAAAACCCGGCATCAGGAAGTGGAACAGGCTCCACAGCTCGCCCAGGTTGTTCTCCATCGGTGTGCCCGACAGGCACAGGCGGTGCCTGCTTTTGAGCTCACTGGCCACCTGGGCAGCGTGGGTGTTGGCGTTCTTGATGTTTTGCGCCTCGTCGAGCACCACCAGGTGCCACTGCGCTTCGAGCCAGCGCTCGCGGTCGCGGTGCAACAGCGAATAGGGCGCAATCACGATGTCGTGGTCCATCATGTTGCCTGCCACCTCGTGGCGATCCTTGCCGTGAATCACCAGGCTGCGCAGCTCGGGGCAGAAGCGTTCGGTCTCGCGCTGCCAGTTGCCCATCAGGCTCACCGGTGCAATGATCAACGCCGGGTGGGTCAGACGGCCGGCGTCTTTTTCAAGCTGGATATGCACCAGGGTTTGCAGCGTTTTGCCCAGACCCATGTCGTCGGCCAGAATGCCTGCCAGACCATATTCGCGCAAAAACTGCAACCAGTTCACGCCTTGCTGCTGGTAGGGGCGCAGTGAGGCGTTGACGCTTGCGGGTGCCAACACTTCGGGTAATTCGGTGCGGCCTTGCAGGCGCTGCACCAACTCGCGCAGGTGCTGCGCACCCTGCCAGACCGCTCCTTCGCCCAATGAGGCGGTGGTGCGCATGGCGTCCAGCCGCGAGAGCTTGAGGCTGTCGCCTGCAAAATCATGGGCGCGCTCGCCCACCAGTTCCAGCAGCGCGCCGAGCCATGGTTTGAGGTTGTCGGTGGGCAGGCGGATAAAGCCGCCGCTGGGCGCGGGCAGGTACACGAAGTGCGGCATGTCGGGCAGGCCGGTGGCGGCGTCACGCGGGCTGCGCGCCGCCACTTTGATAAGCTCGGGCAGCAGGGGCAGGATGTTGTGGCGCACGCCGTTGATTTCCATGCCCAGGGACAGGTCAAACCAGGGTGAGGTGGCCTCGTCGTCGCTCTGGGCATCCAGGCGCACATCCAGCGCCTCGCCGTGCTGGATCCAGCCGGCAAGCGTATCGTCCAGCGTCACGTCGAAGCCGGCCTCGCGCAGCGCGGCGTAATCGGTATCGGCCCACTCCAGCCAGAGCTGCTGCGCTGGGCTGCCCTGGATGCCAAAGACGCCGTTGCCAGTGGCACTCAGGCCGAGTTGCACCAGGCTGGTGATGGCTTCGAGTTCGGCCTGCGGGTCGCGGTGCAGCAGCAGGCGGCCCTGCGCGTTGTCGATCAGCACCGTGGCGCCCTGGCCCACCCACCAGCCGCGGTGACCCGCGTAGTCAAAGCGCAGCGTGGCCTGCATCAGGCCCGACACCGGCGCGTCGGCGGGCGCCACGGGAGCCAGATGCAGGCAGGCCCCGGGCGCGATGCCGGTCAAGGTGGGCAACGGCTCCAGAACGGGCGGCAAGGGCACCGGCCCGAGTCGCTCGGCCAGCTCGGCCTGGTGTTTTTTCAGAGCAGTCGTTTTGAGCGGCGGGCTGCGCAACAGCACCGCCACCTGGCCCAGACTCATGTTCGCGACACGGGCCAGGCCGCAGATGCCGTGCTGGCTTTCCAGGTAGAGCGGCGGATTGTTCAGGCACAGTTGGGCCAGCGAATGGTCGAGCCTGGCGCGCAGCACCCAGGCGCTGTCATTGGTTTGGGATTGCGTGACCTCGTGCCATTGCCAGAGCACGTCCAGCGGCGGGCCCCATTGCGCGGGTGTGGTGGGTTGCCCGTTTTTGTCACCGATGAAAAGACGCCCGGTGCTGGCTGCCAGTTCGAGCGCCTGCACGCCGAATTTTCCCTCCACCGTGACGCGTGACTTGGCGCCATAGCTGTAAAAATAGGCGCTCGCGGCGCTCGGCATGGTGCGCATCAGTTGTAGCACGTCGCGGTCGGCCTCGGTCGCGAGGTCGTACACCGGCTGGCCGTGTTCCGGCGTGGTCTTGATGGGCTTGGCCTTGGCCCAGCCGCCGTTGACCTTGGGGTAGGACACCACGGCTTCGAGGGTCAGCAGCGGCTGCGGGCCTTGCGCTGCGATCACATTGAGCAGGTACAGAAACTGCTCGTGGCGCAGGTTTTGACCGCTGCGCTCGGCTGCCAGCGGTGCCTTGGCGCCACCACGTTCGATTTCGCCGAGCCAGCGGATCACCTGGTTCTCGGCCTCGAGCTGGGCCGCAGCCTGGCGCCGCTCCAGGTCAGCCTGGCGCTGTGCCGCCAGTTGCTGTTCGGTAAGCGGTTTGAAGCTGGGTGCCGATGCGCTGGCGCCCAGGATTTGCTGGCCCTTGTACGCCGCCTTGACCATCAGCGCCACGCCGTGCTTGCACTGGTAGCCGACCGGGCAGGTGCAGTCGCTGTCCCATTCCAGCACACGGCCATCGGGGCTGCGCTTGACTTCGATGGACACCGCATAGGGCAGGCGGGCGCTGCCCTGCACGTTGCCCAGCAGCAGCCAGTTGTCTGTCTGCGGCTCGATCGACAGGCTCAGCACGCGCTGGTTGCGGTACAACTCCAGACCACGCGCGTAGGTGGCGGTGTCGCAGCGCTGCACCAACGAGGCCAGGTCCAGCCAGAGACTGGAGGCGTGCCAATGGGTTTGCATGAACGCGGCTTCCTCAGGCTGACGTGTGGCCCATCGCATGGCCGGCCTGCTGGTCGGCGTGGTAGCTCGAGCGCACCATGGCGCCCACTGCGGCGTGGCTGAAGCCCATCTCGTAGGCCTTGACCTCGAACATCTTGAACACGTCCGGATGGACGTAGCGCTTGACCGTCAGGTGGGACGTCGATGGCGCCAGGTATTGGCCGATGGTCAGCATGTTGATGCCATGGGCGCGCATGTCGCGCATGACTTCCAGAATTTCCTCGTCGGTTTCGCCCAGGCCCACCATCAGGCCGCTTTTGGTCGGGACGTCGGGGAACAGCGCCTTGAACTTCTTCAACAGGTTCAGGCTGAACTGGTAGTCCGAGCCTGGGCGCGCTTCCCGGTACAGGCGCGGAATGGTTTCCAGGTTGTGGTTCATCACGTCGGGCGGGGCTGCCTTGAGGATTTCCAGCGCCCGGTCGTCCCGGCCGCGAAAGTCGGGCACCAGCACCTCAATTTGCGTTTGCGGCGATTTGGCGCGAATGTGCTCGATGCAGGCCACAAAATGCCCGGCGCCGCCGTCGCGCAGGTCGTCGCGGTCGACGCTGGTGATCACCACGTATTTGAGTTTGAGCTGGGCGATGGTGTTGGCCAGGTTGACGGGCTCGTTGACATCGAGTGGGTCGGGACGGCCATGGCCGACGTCGCAAAACGGGCAGCGCCGGGTGCATTTGTCACCCATGATCATGAAGGTGGCCGTGCCCTTGCCAAAACATTCGCCAATGTTGGGGCAACTGGCTTCTTCGCACACGGTGACCAGTTTGTTGCTGCGCAGGACGTCCTTGATTTCATAAAAGCGGGTGGTGGGCGAGCCCGCCTTGACGCGGATCCATTCAGGTTTGCGCAAAACTTCACCCTGCACCACCTTGACCGGGATGCGCGACAACTTGGCCGCCGATTTTTGCTTGGCCGTGGCGTCGTAGCTTTCAGCGCTTTGGGGTTCTCGGACCGTGTTCGTGTTGGATTCTTTGACTGTGTTCATGTGCTGCTTTGTAGGCTGTCACTGCGAGCGTAGCGCGGCAGTCCATGCATTTGGTCGTCATGGATTGCTTCACTGCCTTCGCAACGACGGCATCAGGGGGCGAGGTAAACGGCAAGTTTCTGGCTGAACACGTCAGCCACTTCCTGCCAGCTGGCAAAGACGCCAATTGTAGAAAGGTCCACCGTTTGCAGTCCCGAGTAACCACAGGGGTTGATGCGCGAGTAGGGCTCCAGGTCCATGGCCACGTTGAGCGCCATGCCGTGGTAGCTGCAGTTGCGACTGACCTTGATGCCCAAAGCGGCGATCTTGCCGAGGCCGGAGAAATTGGGGTCAGAGCCGTTCCGCTGCGCGGCCGGATCCGACCCCAATTCAACGGGATCCGACCCCATTTTTACCGGCCGCTGCGGCAGCAGCGCATGGCCAGACGGGTCGTCGAGCCGAACGTAAATACCCGGCGCGCCTGCCACGCGGTGGCCGGTGATGCCGAAATGCAGCAGGGTGCGGATGACAGATTCTTCAATGCGGTAAACATATTCCTTGACGAAATAGCCCGCGCGTTTCAGATTGATCAGCGGGTAGGCCACTACCTGGCCGGGGCCATGGTAAGTCACCTGGCCACCACGGTTGGTGGCCACCACAGGGATGTCGCCTGGGTTGAGGATGTGCTCCTTTTTTCCCGCCAGCCCTTGCGTATACACCGGCGCGTGTTCACACATCCATAAAACATCCGGCGTGCTGTCAGAGCGTATGGCGGTGAACGCCTGCATGGCGGCGTAGGTGGGCTCGTAGGGCACGCGGCCCAGAAACTGCACATCCATCGGCATGGCTACAGCACCACCTTGACCATCGGATGGGTGGACAGCGTGCGGTAAATCTCGTCAAGCTGAACACGACTGGTGACGTTGACGGTGATGGTGACACCCAGATAGTTGCCTGCCTTGCTTTCGCGCAACTCGATCGTGCCAGCATCGAACTGCGGGTCGAACTGCAGGGCAATATGGGTGACGGCGTGCACCAGGCCGTCCACTTTGGCACCCATCACCTTGATCGGAAATGCGCAAGGATAGGTGATGAGCGAGGGCTCATTCGTGCTGGGCACGCTGACTGAATTGGCAGGGGGCTGATCGGACATGATGCGGATTTGGCTGAATTTCGAGGGTGGGTTTCTACGTATAATGTGAGGCTGATCTGGCCCTGACGAACTGTAAAGTAAGCGTAATGTAAATGGTGACAATACCACCTTCAAAGGCGCCGAACTCCGGGTTCGATAGCGAGCTGCCAGATGTTGTGCCATTGACCCGCTCGCAAGCGCAGGCGCTGGCAGCGGCCCATCCGGCAGTTTCTCTCTGGTGGGTGGTACTGGGTCAGGTGGCGGTGGGTGGTTTGACTACCCTGGTGGCCTGGTTGGTGTTTGGCGACGGTGTTGCCAAGTCGGTGGCGTGCGGGGCGTTCGCGGTTGTCTTGCCTGCGGCTTTGTTTGCGCGCGGCCTGACCAGCCGTTTTGCCAGGGCCAATCCGGGCATGGCGGTGATGAGCTTCTTTGTTTGGGAGCTGGTCAAGATTGTGATGACGATCGGGGTGCTTTTTGCGTCCCATCGTCTTGTGGAAGACTTGAATTGGCCAGCCATGCTGGTGGGCCTGGTTCTGACTCTCAAGGTGTACTGGCTGGCGCTGGCGTTCAAACGCAAGGCCAAACCGGTGCGGTAAAACATGTTGAACGATTGCCTGACGGCAAAAGTAAAAATCAAAGAGTAAAGATGGCTGCTGAAGAACACGCTGCGCAACAAGGTCCCACCGCTGGTGAGTACATTGGTCACCACTTGCAACACTTACGAACGGGCGAGCAATCGGGTGTCATCGACATGTCGGTGTTCAACCTTGACTCCATCGTCTGGTCCATCCTGCTGGGCTGTCTGGGTCTTTTTGTCATGTGGCGTGTGGCCAAAAGCGTGACGGCCGGCGTGCCAGGGCGCATGCAGGCTGCGGTAGAAATCCTGCTCGAAATGGTGGACACCCAAGCCAAAGGTATCATCCACAATGCCGAGTCGCGCAAATTTGTCGGTCCCCTGGCCTTGACGGTATTTGTCTGGGTGTTCTTGCTGAACTCCATGGACTTTTTGCCGGTGGATCTGCTGCCGTTGGTCTGGGAAATGATTTACGGCGCTGCCGGTGGTGACACGCACCATGCCTACATGCGTGTAGTGCCCACCGCGGACTTGTCCACCACGCTGGCCATGTCTTCATCCGTGCTGCTGATTTGTCTGTACTACAACGTCAAGATCAAGGGTGCCGGCGGTTGGGTGCACGAATTGGTCACCGCCCCTTTTGGCACCAGCAAGAACCCCTTGTTTGCCCTGATTCTGGGTGTCCTGAACTTCAGCATGCAAATGATCGAATTCACTGCCAAAACCGTGTCGCACGGCATGCGGCTGTTTGGCAATATGTATGCGGGCGAACTGGTTTTTATGTTGATTGCACTCATGGGTGCGGTCGGTTTTGGTTCTGCCACGGGCATCGCCCTGTGGTTCGGACATTTGGTGGCAGGGCTTGGTTGGGCAATCTTTCACATTTTGATTGTTGCCTTGCAAGCCTTTATTTTCATGATGCTGACCCTGGTGTACGTGGGTCAGGCGCATGAGCACCATTAACGGTTTGTCAGTCGGTTTCTTTCTTTTTCTTTTCAACTTGAATCCATAGGAGCTTTTAAATGGAAAACGTGCTTGGTTTTGTGGCGTTGGCCGCTGGTTTGATCATTGGTCTGGGTGCTGTCGGTGCCTGTATCGGTATTGGCATCATGGGTAGCAAATACCTCGAGGCAGCCGCTCGTCAACCCGAGTTGATGAACGAACTGCAAACCAAAATGTTCTTGCTGGCTGGTCTGATTGATGCTGCTTTCCTGATCGGTGTCGGTATCGCGATGATGTTTGCGTTTGCCAATCCGTTCGTTTTGAAGTAATTCTCTTCGCCTTTCATTCACTAGAAAGGGGTTGTTGTGAGTATTAACGCAACATTCTTCGCGCAACTCGTGGTGTTTTTCCTGTTGGTGGTCTTCACGATGAAATTCATCTGGCCACCCATTGCAAACGCACTGGACGAGCGCGCACAAAAAATTGCAGACGGTCTGGCTGCCGCCGACAAGGCCAAAGTCGAGCTTTCATCCGCCAACAAGCGGGTCGAGGACGAACTGTCCAGGTCGCGCACCGAAACGGCTGGCCGCCTGGCCGACGCCGAACGGCGTGCCCTCACCATCATTGAAGAAGCCAAGGCCAAAGCCGCTGACGAAGGCAACAAGATTGTTGCCGCCGCCAAGGTGGAAGCCGAGCAGCAAGCCGTCAAGGCACGCGAGTCCCTGCGCGAGCAGGTCGCTGCCCTGGCCGTCAAGGGCGCCGAGCAGATTCTCCGCAAGGAAGTCAATGCCGGCGTGCATGCTGATTTGCTGTCTCGTTTGAAGACCGAGCTGTAAGAGGACGACATGGCCGAACTTGCCACTATTGCCCGTCCCTACGCCGAAGCCCTGTTCAAAGCCAGCGCCGCTAACGCCAAAGCCGTGTTGGCATGGCTTGACGAGCTGGCCCGCGTGGCACAAGAGGCCCAGTTGCAGCAGTTCGCTGACAGCCCCAAGGCCACCCACGCGCAGGTGTATGAGGTCATTGCGGGCGTCATGAAGTCAAAGCTGGACGACCATGCGCAAAACTTCATCCGCACCGTGATTGCCAACGACCGCCTGGCCTTCGTGCCTGAAGTCGCCGCGCAGTTCCGTGCCTTGGTGAATGCACAGAGCGGCTCCAGCGATGCCGTGATCTATAGCGCCTTCCCCATCGAAGGCGCGGCGCTGGCCGAGGTGTCGCAAATGTTGGAGAAGCGTTTTGCACGCCAGCTCAATGTGTCGGTTGAGTTGCAGCCTGAGCTCATCGGAGGCATCAGGGTGGTCGTGGGTGACGAAGTTCTTGACACCTCTGTCAAGGCCCGTCTGGAACAAATGAAAATGGCATTGACGGCTTGAGGCTCTGCCTTGAACCGTTGGCCCCACTAATGAAAGAAGGAAAGAGTCATGCAACTCAATCCCGCAGAAATTTCTGAACTGATCAAGAGCCGTATTGAAGGCTTGTCTGCCACTGCAGACATCCGCAACCAGGGCAC
>NZ_JAQTWL010000052.1 GCF_028689295.1 Rhodoferax sp. | reverse complement strand
CGAACCAGTCTGACAACCAAGGTGCGAATGCAGCAGGGAAGTTGCGGTAAATACGCAGCATCAACTCGTGCGCTCCGTTTGGCGTCGGGGAGTCCGCTAAACTGCGTACCAGCTTGGGGTTGTTGCGCACGTCGTTCTGTATGTCGAAGTTCACCGTTCGCACGTTCAAGTGAGACGGCACGGAAGTAGGTGCTCTGATGCGCTCTTCCGGGCCGCGCAGGTCGCAAATCGTTTGCAGGCCCAACTCGCCCAAGGTATTCCAGTCACATTCCGTCAGGTTGACAAGATGGTCGCTGCGTAGCAACGCATGACTGCCAATTCGGGCTCCATTGGCGGCAGGCATGCCACGCAGGCTGCGGAAATTGCCCGCGCCATGAAGGCGTGGGGTTGCTTCGTGATGGTACTGCTCAAGCGAGCACATGACTTGGCGTCGTTGGGTTAGTGCAGCTAGGCAAGAGATTTTCTTTCAACGATTAAGAGCTTATCCGTAAATAAAATAGTAACTCTCCATACGCAACGACCGCGTGTGGAGTAAAGATGTCGAAGGCGAAATCATGGAGAGTCACCGATGAGTTTTGGAAGCGCGTAGAGCCGCTAATCCCGATACGCCAACGCTTGACGGATCAGGCCTATGCGCGCAAAGCCGGTGGTGGGCGCAAGCCCAAAGATCCGCGGCTTGTATTTGGCATCGTCTATGTTTTGAGAACAGGCTTCCAGTGGAAAACACTCCCGGCAGAGCGTTTCGGCAGCGCCAGTGCGATCCATGCCCGATTCCTTGAGTGGGAGAAGGCTGGAGTCTTTGAAGCCCTTTGAAAGGCCGGGCTGGCTGAATACGATGACTTTGAAGGTATCGCTTGGCGATGGCAAAGCATTGACGGGACGATGATGAAAGCGCCGCTGGCTCAATCGAGTGTTGGACCCAACCCAACGGATCGGAGAAAAAAATGGGAGCAAACGCCATTTGCTGGTGGACGGTCGTGGCGTCCCGTTGTCCCTCGTCGTGACCGGAGCAAACCGGCATGATGTTTCTCAAATTGAGGCCTTGCTCGATGGCATCAAAGTCGAACGACCCAATCCACCGCGGAGGCGACACAAACATTTGTGTGCCGACGCGGGCTACACCGGCGCACCGGCTCTGAAAGTCATTGAGGAACATGGCTACATTCCTCACGTCAAGGGCAGAGGGCAAGAGGCCAGCGAACTCAAACGTGACCCTGAGAAAAAAGCCAGGCGCTGGATTGTCGAAGTTGCGCACAGTTGGTTCAATCGATTCCGAAAGCTCCTGGTGCAATATGAGAAACTTGATCGCAACTTCTTGGCACTAAACCACTTGGCGGCATCCATCATGGCGTTCAGAAAAATCAAACTGGACATAAATATTATTTACGGATAAGTTCTAAGTATGTTGATACCCACCCCAATTGACAGGAGGGTTGGTTTTTCTTAGGAAGATCAGGCCTTCAAGGCCGTCAGCACTTCATCGAGCATCTTCTTGGCATCGCCAAACAGCATGCGGTTGTTGTCTTTGTAAAACAGCGGGTTATCCACGCCGGCATAACCAGAGGCCATGCTGCGCTTCATGACAATCGAGGTTTTGGCTTTCCAGACTTCGAGCACAGGCATGCCGGCAATCGGGCTGCTCGGGTCGTCCTGGGCACCCGGGTTGACGATGTCATTGGCGCCGATCACCATCACCACGTCGGTCTTGGGGAAGTCGTCGTTGAGCTCGTCCATCTCGAACACGATGTCATAGGGCACCTTGGCCTCGGCCAGCAACACGTTCATGTGACCTGGCATGCGCCCCGCCACCGGATGGATGCCAAAGCGCACATTGACGCCTTTTTCACGCAGGTGCTTGGTGATCTCGAACACCGTGTGCTGGGCCTGCGCCACCGCCATGCCATAACCCGGAACAATGACCACGCTTTTGGCTTCGCGCAGCAACTCGGCGGTCTCGGTGGCGCTGACCGGCGCCACCTCGCCGGCGGGTTGTGCGGCGCCACCCGCCGGTTTCGGCGCGGCACTGGCCGTGCCAAAGCCGCCCGCAATCACGCTGATGAAACTGCGCGCCATCGCCTTGCACATGATGTAGGACAGGATCGCGCCGCTGGAGCCGACCAGGGCACCGGTCACGATGAGCAGGTCGTTGGACAACATGAAACCCGTCGCAGCCGCAGCCCAGCCGGAGTAGCTGTTGAGCATGGACACCACCACCGGCATGTCGGCACCCCCAATGGCCATCACCATGTGAATACCAAACAGCAAGGCGATCACGGTCATCACGATCAAGGGCAGCATGCCATCAGCAATGGAGTGAGCGTTGATGAACGCGCGACCGAAATAAATCACCACCAGCAGACCGACCAGGTTCAGCCAATGGCGACCTGGCAACAGCAGCGGGTTGCCGCCGATGCGGCCGGAGAGCTTGCCAAACGCCACGATAGAGCCTGAAAAAGTGACCGCACCAATCAGGATACCGATGTAGATTTCGATCTTGTGGATAGACTCTTCGGCAGAAGACAGGGGAATGCTTTTGCCATCGACCCAATGGAAGGACGCGGTCGGGTCGATGAAGGTGACAATCCCGACCAACATCGCCGCCAGACCCACCATGCTGTGCATCAAGGCCACCAGCTCGGGCATTTGCGTCATCTGGACCGTGCGCGCGGCGTACAGACCGATTGAGCCGCCCACCAGCATCGCGCCAAGGATCCAGGGGATCCCCGCCCAGGTCACCTGCGGGCCAAAGACCGTCGCCAGCACCGCCAGCGTCATGCCGATCATGCCGTAGAGGTTGCCGCGTAAGGCGGTTTGCTGGTTGGACAGACCGCCCAGGCTCAGGATAAACAGGATGGTTGCGCCGATGTATGCAACCGTGGCCAAATTTGAAGACATGCTCTTGGCTCCTTTTTCTTATTTACGGAACATGGCCAGCATGCGCTGGGTGACGGCAAAGCCGCCGAACATATTGATGGCCGTGAGGACGATCGCGGCGGCGGCCACCCAACTGATCAAGTCGTTGGGTCGATCAACCGCCCCGGCGGCCCACGGCGACACCTGCACCAGGGCGCCGATGGCAATGATGCTGCTGATCGCGTTGGTCACACTCATGAGCGGTGTGTGTAATGCCGGCTTGACGTTCCAGACCACCATGTAGCCGACGAAACACGCCAGCACGAACACCGTAAAATGCGACAGGAACTCCTTGGGAGCGCTTGAGCCAATCAACCAGAACAGCACAGCCGCCACACCGAAAAGGATGGCCAGCTTGCTGCCCGCCATCGGCTCGCTGTCGCCCCCACCATGGCCGTGGGATTTCTTGGCCGCGGGTGCAGCCGCCGGTTTGGCGGCCGCGGCGGGAGCAGCCGGCAGCTTGGGCGCCGGTGGCGGCCAGGTGACTTCGCCGTTCTTGATGACCGTCAGGCCGCGGATGGCGTCGTCCTCCATGTTGACGTCGACAATACCGTCCTTGGTCTTGCACAGTTCCTCGGCAAGACGGAACAGGTTGCTGGCGTACAGCGTTGACGACTGCTTGGCCAGGCGGCTGACCAGGTCGGTGTAGCCGACGATGGTGACGCCGTGCTTCACCACGGTCTGGCCGGGCTCGGTCAGTTCGCAGTTGCCGCCCTGCTCGGCCGCCATGTCGACGATCACGCTGCCCGGCTTCATGCTCTTGACCATCTCGGCGGTGATCAGCTTGGGCGCCGGCTTGCCGGGGATCAGCGCAGTGGTGATGATGATGTCGACTTCGCGGGCCTGCTTGGCGTACATGGCGCGCTGGGCTTGCTGGAAACCCTCGCTCATGACCTTGGCGTAACCGCCGCCGCCTGAGCCCTCTTCCTCGTAGTCCACCTTGACGAATTCACCGCCCAGTGACACCACCTGGTCAGCCACTTCGGCCCGGGTGTCGTTGGCACGCACGATGGCGCCCAGGCCAGCAGCGGTACCAATGGCGGCCAGACCGGCCACACCCGCACCGGCGATGAAGACCTTGGCTGGAGGCACCTTGCCCGCGGCCGTGATCTGGCCATTGAAAAAGCGGCCAAAGGCATTGGCGGCCTCGATGACGGCACGGTAACCGGCCACGCCGGCCTGCGAGGTCAGGGCGTCCATTTTCTGGGCCCGGCTGAGCATGCGCGGCAGCGCATCGATGGCCAGCACGGTGACCTTCTTGGCGCTAAGTTGCTGCATCAAGTCAGGGTTTTGCGCCGGCCAGATGAAGCCGATCAGCACTTGCCCGGCGCGCATCTGCGCGACTTCGTCGGCAGACGGGGGGCGCACCTTGAACACGATGTCGGAGCCGGACCACAAGGCAGCGGCGGATTCGGCCACCGTGGCGCCTGCGGCCCGGTAAGTGTCATCAGAACAATTGGCCGCATCGCCCGCACCCGACTCAACAGCGACGGAGAAGCCCAGTTTGATCAGCTTTTCCACTGCCTCAGGCACCGTGGCCACGCGCTTTTCACCTGGGAAAATCTCTCGCGGCACGCCAATGCGCTGGGTTAGGATAGCTGCTATTGGATTAAAGATGGTTGTACCTGCGTCCATTGACGGAACTCCTCTTATTTAGAAAC
>NZ_JAQTWL010000051.1 GCF_028689295.1 Rhodoferax sp. | reverse complement strand
CGTCAATGATGACGCAATCTTTGCGTTTGACACGAAAATGGATGCCGCTGGGCAGAATGTTGCCCGACAGTTCATCGCCGATTCTGGCCTTGAGCAGGTCAAAATCTTCATCCGGCCAGTAGGGGAAAGGCGCGGTCTGACCCACCAAGTCGTCTTCGCTCCAGCCCGTCATTTGGCAAAAAGCGGCATTGACGTAGGTGATGCGACCCTGCAGGTCCATGGCGCGCATACCGGTCAGTATGGAGTTTTCCATGGCGCGGCGAAATGCCGTTTCTTGTACCAGCGCGTCTTGTGCCCTGATGCGCCGACGGGTGTGGCTCCAGTTGGCCAGCAGCAGCCAGGCGGTAATGGCGCTGAGCACCATCACCAGCCAGAACAGGCCGCTGCCAATCACGCCCAATGACGTGCGGTAGGCCTGGCCCTGAATGGTTAAACCATTGCCAATGGGCGACACCGGCATTTCATAGGCATTGATGGGGCTGGCCCAGGGCAACAACTGGCGTTTGAGTTTGCCCACGGAGATGGTGCTACCCGCCAGCAACTTGCCCTGCGCATCAAGCAGAGACATGGCGTATTTGGCGTTGATTTCATTCGGGATGCCATACCGGAACATGGCATCCACCGAATACATGGCCAGCAGGGTGCCCTTGAACTTTGCTTTCTCGATCAAGGGCAGGTTCAACTCCAGCGTGCTGTCGAGTCCGGGCTTGGCTTGCGGTGTGGAATAAATCGGCACCAGCAACTGGCGCACCAACGCAAAGTTGTCGACGGCCTGGGTGTCGCCATCGGCGGTTTCACCTGTCTTTTGTGGCGGGGACGGCAGATTGGCGGTGTGGTAGTCCACCCGCACCCGACGCCGCTCATCAACCCAGGTCAGCCCCTGCACCTCCGGGTACAGGTTGACCAGGGCTTCGGCCCGGCTCATGAAGTCCTGGTGACTGATTTCGCGGCTGGCGACTTCACGCGCAAAACGTCCCAATTGCTCCTGTTGTTCGAGCAGGCGCAAACGCAGGCGCTGCTGCGTGTACTCCACATCACGGCTGATGGCTTCGCGCTCGCGTGAGATCTCTTCGAGCCGCAGGTAAGCAAAGGCCGACAGGATGGCCACCAAAAAAAGCACCACGGCTGCCAGCGGCGCCAACATGGCAAAACGATCCTGGTGCTGGGGTGTCAGGCGCGACCACCAGGATTTCATGCGTTGCAAGGGCGAGGCAGGCAACACTTTGGGAAGGAATAGGTTTTCTGACAACGGCATGTGTCAAGTGTATGAGACGCGCGATTCTTTATTTATTTCACATTACAAAAACAGAAAACACTATTTGAAATTTTTAATAAATTTGGCTAAAATTTATTCAGTTCCCGAAATGGCAAATTCCACTACCATCGACAGGCCGAACAATACAGGAGACCCAGCATGTCAGTCATACCCGAGAGCCGAGTAGGCGTATCCGCGCCAGACCCAGATACCCAGGAAACCCGCGAATGGATGGACGCTTTAAGCGCCGTCATTCAAAGTGAGGGCCCTGAGCGAGCCCACTTCCTGCTTGAGCAATTGCTGGAGCATGCCCGCCAAAGCAGCATCGACATGCCGTTCTCGGCCAACACCGGCTATGTGAACACCATCGAGACCGACCAGGAAGAGCGTTGCCCCGGCAACATCGAAATCGAGGAACGCCTGCGCGCCTACATGCGCTGGAACGCCATGGCCATGGTCGTCAAGGCCAACCGCCACCACCCCGAAGACGGCGGCGACCTGGGCGGCCACATTGGCTCGTTTGCCTCGCTGGCGCACATGTTCGGCGCCGGCTTCAACCACTTCTGGCATGCAGAATCTGAAAACCATGGCGGCGACTGCCTCTACATTCAGGGCCACGTGGCGCCCGGTGTCTATGCCCGCGCCTACATGGAAGGCCGTTTGACCGAAGACCAGTTGCTGCACTTTCGCCAGGAAACCGCTGGCAAGGGCTTGTCGAGCTACCCGCACCCCAAACTCATGCCCGAGTTCTGGCAGTTCCCCACTGTCTCGATGGGCCTGGGCCCGCTGATGGCGATTTACCAGGCACGATTCCTCAAGTACTTGCACGCCCGTGGCATTGCCAACACCGAAAACCGCAAGGTCTGGGTGTTCTGTGGTGACGGTGAAATGGATGAGGTCGAATCTTTGGGCGCCATCGGCTTGGCTGCCCGCGAAAAGCTTGACAACCTGGTGTTTGTCATCAACTGCAACCTGCAGCGCCTGGACGGCCCGGTGCGCGGCAACGGCAAGATCATCCAGGAACTGGAAGGCACCTTCCGCGGTGCCGGCTGGAACGTGATCAAGCTGCTGTGGGGCAGCAACTGGGACCCGCTGCTGGCGCGCGACAAGGACGGCGCGCTGCGCAAGGTCATGATGGACACGCTCGATGGCGACTACCAGACCTTCAAGTCCAACGACGGCGCCTATGTGCGCAAGCATTTCTTTGGCCGCGATCCCAAGACCCTGGAGATGGTGGCCAAGATGAGCGATGACGACATCTGGAACCTGCGCCGCGGTGGCCATGACCCGCAAAAGGTGTACGCCGCTTACCATACGGCGGTCAAGCACAAGGGCCAGCCCACTGTGCTGCTGATCAAGACCGTCAAGGGTTTTGGCATGGGCAAAAGTGGCGAGGGCAAAAACAACGTGCACCAGACCAAGAAGCTCACCGACGAAGACATCAAAATCTTCCGCGACCGCTTCAATATCCCGATTCCGGACAGCCAGATTGCCGACATTCCGTTTTACAAACCGGCCGACGACACGCCCGAAATGAAGTACCTGCACGAGCGCCGCAAAGCCCTGGGCGGCTATTTGCCGCACCGCCGCACCAAGGCCGACGAGCAATTCACCGTGCCTGCACTCGAAGTCTTCAAGAGTGTGATCGAGCCCACCGCCGAAGGCCGTGAAATTTCGACCACGCAAGCTTACGTGCGCTTTTTGACGCAGCTGCTGCGTGACCAGGCACTGGGGCCACGCGTGGTGCCGATTCTGGTCGACGAGGGCCGCACTTTCGGCATGGAAGGCTTGTTCCGCCAGATTGGCATTTACAACCCCGATGGCCAGCAGTACACACCGGTCGACAAGGACCAGGTCATGTACTACAAGGAAGACATCAAGGGCCAGGTGTTGCAGGAAGGCATCAACGAGGCCGGCGGCATGGCCAGCTGGATCGCTGCGGCCACCAGCTACTCCACCAGCAACCGCATCATGGTGCCGTTCTATGTGTATTACTCGATGTTCGGCTTCCAGCGCATTGGCGACCTGGCCTGGGCGGCGGGCGACATGCAGGCACGCGGCTTTTTGCTGGGCGGTACCTCTGGGCGCACCACGCTCAACGGCGAAGGCTTGCAGCATGAAGACGGCCACAGCCACATTTTGGCGGGCACGATTCCGAACTGTGTGTCCTACGACCCGACATTCGCCCATGAAGTTGGCGTGATCCTGCACCATGGCCTCAAACGCATGGTGGAGCGTCAGGAAAACGTGTATTACTACATCACGTTGCTCAATGAAAACTACGCTATGCCGGGCCTCACATCGGGCACTGAAGAACAAATCATAAAGGGCATGTACTTGTGCAAACCCGGTGATGCGAATGCCAGCGGACCGCGTGTGCAGTTGCTGGGCTCGGGCACCATCCTGCGCGAGAGTTTTGTCGCACAGCAACTGCTGGCCCAGGACTGGGGCGTGACCGCCGACGTCTGGAGTTGCCCCAGCTTCAACGAGCTGGCGCGCGACGGCCAGGCCTGCGAGCGTGTCAACCTGTTGCACCCCACCGACGCGCCCCAGTTGCCGTTTGTGGCGCAGCAGCTCGAAGGCCATGACGGCCCGGTGGTGGCGTCGACGGACTACATGAAGTCTTATGCCGAACAAATTCGTCCGTTCATTCCGAAAGGGCGCACCTACAAGGTGCTGGGTACCGACGGCTTTGGCCGTAGCGACTTCCGTTCCAAACTGCGCGAACACTTCGAGATCAATCGCCACTACATTGTGGTCGCTGCCCTCAAGGCCCTCAGCGAAGACGGCAAAGTGCCGGTCGCCAAAGTGGCCGAGGCCATTGCCAAGTACGGTATCAATACCGACAAGGTCAATCCGCTCTACGCGTAAGTTTTATCCTTGCAACGACGGTTATCCCGGACCTGATCCGGGAGCCATGAAGTCATGGGTTGTGGGTCGGAGCCCGCAATGACAGCGCCGTAATTACTTTCTGAATATGGAGACACCAACATGGCAATCATAGAAGTGACAGTCCCGGACATTGGGGATTTTGATGAAGTAGCCGTCATTGAACTGCTGGTCAAACCCGGCGACAGCGTCAAGGCGGAGCAAAGCCTGATCACCGTTGAGTCGGACAAGGCCTCGATGGAAATCCCGTCGAGCCACGCTGGCGTGGTCAAGGCGCTCAAGGTCGCCCTGGGCGACAAGGTAAAAAAAGGCTCGCTGGTGCTGATGCTCGAAGTGGCTGGCGAAGCCGCTGCACCCACAGCTGCGTCAGCAGTGGCTGCGGTGGCGCCGGCAGCGGCAGCACCCGTGGCAGCCGCAGTCGCCGCGCCGGTCACTGCTGTGGTGAGCGGACCGGTTGAAGTGCGTGTGCCCGACATTGGTGACTTCAAGGACGTTGTGGTCATTGAAGTCATGGTCAAGGTCAGAT
>NZ_JAQTWL010000050.1 GCF_028689295.1 Rhodoferax sp. | reverse complement strand
CACCAGAAACAGCTCGCCCGGACCCATGCCGGTCAGCATGTAGGGCACCAGGCGCGAGTCCGAGCAGCCGATGAAAAGAATGGTGGGGTGCTGACCCTCTGCAATCAGGGTCTGGAACTGCTCCTGCACACCCGGGAAGGTGTGGTCGTGAAAGCGCCGGATACGCGCCAGCAATTCATCAGGCACTGCAGCAGACGGCATCTTGGGTAGACCTATTGCACCAGCGGTGTGTCGGCGGCTTCCAGGTCCACGCCCTGAACAATCGCTTCGCCCGCCAGCAGACTCAGGTACTGACGCAGCGCGGTCACAAAGGTCTGCTGTTTCAGCGTCATGCGTACCGCGCCGTGCACCGACTCGAAGGGCTGGGCCACGCCGGCCTCACGCCCCATGACCTCCACCACATGCAAGCCGAAACGGCTGTGCACCAGGCGCGGCAGCACACCCACCTCGGCGTGGCCAAACAGTTCCTTGGCAAACTCGGGTGCGCAGTCGCTGGTGGTCAACCAGCCCAGTTGGCCGCCTTCGGCGCCGCTGGGGCAGTTGGACAAGGTCTTGGCAGCCTTGGCAAACGCGTCGTTGGTGTTGTTGCTGTCAAAGCAGCGCACATTGAGCAGCGTGCCTTCGGCTTGCTTGCGCAGGGCATTCAGGTCCACCCCTGGCGTGACCGCGAACAGGATGTGGCGCACATGGACACGCTCACCGGTGGTGTAGTGGCTCGTCTGGTTGGCCGCGTGGTGGCGCCGGCAGGCTTCCTCGGAGGGCTCAGGCACCAGCAGTTCCTGTTCCAGCAGGGTCTCGATGGCGACGGATGCCGCCTCGCTGGTAACACCGTCGGTGCTGGGCGCGTCATGGGCGTCGAGCAGGCCCTTTTGCATGGCGGTCTGACGCAACAATTCGGCGTAAGCGCGCTGGCGCAATTCGTCGGCGGTCAGGGCGTCACCGGCGGTGTGAAGCGCCACACCGTTGATGCTGGCCACCGGGGTTTCGGCAAGGGTAGTGGATTGCATGGTGGTCACCTTAAACACCCGCGCCAGGGCGCCGTGGCTGATTTTGTCCGGCGGGCACATTCAGGCGCCGGGCGCGCACCACCTGGTAGGGGCGCAGCAGGTAAGTCACTGAGGCAAAGCCGCTCCAGACGTGCACCAGGCGGGTGAACGGGAAGATAAAGAAAATGCTCATGCCAAGGAACATGTGCGCCTTGAAGATGAAGCCGGCGTCAGTCAACAGTGCCACCGCACCCGGCTGGAAGGTCACGATGGCTTGTGCCCAGCCCGCCAGTTTCATCATCATGCTGCCGTCCAGGTGTTGACCTGACAGCGGCACGGTGGCCAGACCCAGCGCCAGTTGCAGCCACAGCAGCACCAGCAGCACGATGTCGCTGGTCTTGGAGTTGATACGGATGCGCGGCTCGGTCAGGCGGCGGTTCAACAATATGGTGACACCAATGAAACCCAGCAGGCCGGCCAAGCCGCCGCTGATCATGGCCATGAGTTGTTTGTCACCGGCACTGATGAAGTGCTCGTAGACAAAGTGCGGTGTCAGCATGCCGAAGGTGTGGCCAAAGAACAGGAACAACACGCCAATGTGGAACAGGTTGCTGCCCCAGCGCAGTTGCCCCATTTTCAGCATTTGCGACGAGTCGCTTTTCCAGGTGTACTGGTCGCGGTCGAAGCGGATCAGGCTGCCGAGCACGAAGACGGCGAAGGCGATGTAGGGGTAGACGCCAAACAAGAGATAGTCAAGGGTGTTCATAGTGGGGCTCCAGCGGTTGCGGTCGCGCTTTGACGGGCTTTGGCCGCATCGGTTTTAACAAAATGAATGGGTTGGGGTTGATCGGGCCGGGTCTGTCCCTTGACGGAGCAACCATCAAACACCACCGGTTCTTCCCAAGCGGTGTCCAGTGGCTCATCGGCCACGATCTTGACCGGGTGCGCCTTTTCGCCACTGAGCTCCAGCAGTGCGCCCAGCACACTGGCGTAGGCGCTGTTGCGCTGTTGCAGGGCGTTGAAAATGGCATTAAAAATGTGCGCCATTTCGCCCAGAAAGGCGCGCGCCTCCTTGGGGGGCTGGGTCGACACAAATTCAAGCACCACCGGTAGGTAGTCCGGCATCTCGTCGGGGCCAAGGAACAGGCCGGCTTTTTCGTAGGTCTGGGCCAGGTCGATCATGGCCGGGCCACGGTCGCGCGAGTCGCCATGCACATGTTCGAACAGGTGCAGCGAAGTGGCGCGGCCGCGGTCAAAGACCTCGACGTACTCAGCCTCATTCTCAAGCGCATTGCCACATGCCAGGCTGTTGATGAGTGCGTCAAGTTCGTCCAGGCGCGCCGGGGCGATGGCTTTTTCGGACAACAGCGCCTGGCGCATGTCATTCAGGTCGCCGCGCAGTTGTGCGTCCGGGTAGGACAGCAGCCGCGCCAGCACGCGCAGGCTCAAAGAAGCAGGAGCAGGGTTGGAAAACAGGCTCATGATCAGACCTCCGCCTGGATGGGAATGGTGCGGCGTTTGCTGCCACCAAACAGGCTGCTTTCGCTGGCGCCGTCCGAGCAGCCGTTGCCAAACGAGAAGCCGCAGCCGCCGCGCACGTCAAAGGTGTTTTCGGCGTATTCGCGGTGTGTGCTGGGGATGACAAAACGGTCTTCGTAGTTGGCAATGGCCATCACCTGGTACATCTCCTCGACTTCCAGCGTGGTCATTTGCACTTGTTCCAGCGCCGCCATGTTGGGTTTGCCATCCACGTGTTTGCCGCGCTGGTAAGCGCGCATGGCGAGCATGCGCTCCAGCGCCCGCTCGACGGGCATGGTGTCACCCGCGGTGAGCAGATTGGCCAGGTACTTGACCGGAATGCGCAGTTGCTTGACGTCGGGGATTTCACCGTTGATGCCAATGTTGCCGGCGTTGGCTGCGGCGCTGATGGGGGAGAGCGGTGGCACATACCAGACCATCGGCAAGGTGCGGTACTCGGGGTGCAAGGGCAGGGCGACTTTCCACTCCACCGCCATCTTGTAGACCGGGCTCTTGCGGGCGGCTTCCATCCACTTGTCGGGAATGCCGTCGATGCGCGCCTGCTCAATCACTTTGGGGTCGTTCGGATCCAGGAAGATGTCAAGCTGGGCCTGGTACAGGTCACGGTCATGTTCTACGCTGGCGGCCTCCTGGATGCGGTCGGCGTCATACAGCAGCACGCCCAGGTAACGGATGCGCCCGACACAGGTCTCGGAGCACACCGTGGGCTGGCCGGCCTCAATGCGCGGGTAGCAGAAGATGCACTTCTCGGCCTTGCCGGACTTCCAGTTGTAGTAAATCTTTTTGTAGGGGCAGCCGCTGATGCACATGCGCCAGCCGCGGCACTTGTCCTGGTCGATCAGCACAATGCCGTCTTCCTCGCGCTTGTAAATGCTGCCCGACGGGCAGGATGCCACGCACGCCGGGTTCAGGCAGTGCTCGCACAGGCGCGGCAGGTACATCATGAAGGTGTTTTCAAACTGGCCGTAGATGTCCTTCTGGATGTCGTCGAAGTTCTTGTCCTTGCTGCGCTTGGAAAACTCGCCGCCCAGAATTTCTTCCCAGTTCGGGCCCCAGACAATTTTCTCCATGCGTTTGCCGGTGATCAGGCTGCGCGGACGGGCCGTGGGTGCGGCCTTGGACTCGGGCGCCGATTGCAGGTGGGCGTAGTCAAAGGTGAAGGGCTCGTAGTAGTCGTCGATTTGCGGCAGGTTCGGGTTGGCGAAGATGCGCATGAGCAGTTTCCACTTGGCGCCCTGGCGCGGCTCGATCTTGCCGTCGGCCTTGCGAATCCAGCCGCCGTTCCACTTGTCCTGGTTTTCCCATTCCTTGGGGTACCCAATGCCGGGCTTGGTCTCGACGTTGTTGAACCAGGCGTATTCCATGCCGGGGCGGCTGGTCCAGACATTTTTGCAGGTGACAGAGCAGGTGTGGCAACCAATACATTTGTCCAGGTTCAGCACCATGCCGATTTGTGCGCGAATTTTCATTTCAAATCTCTCTTTCATTCATCAAAACAGTTGAACCCATCAACCATGAAATGACCCCGACAACGGCTAGCAGCGTGCGTTGGGTGTCTGACGTAGCGAAATAAAGGAGGAGGCACGGTCGCAGACCGAGCCGGGGGACATTCGCGGAGTTGGATACCCGACGTACGCTGCGGGTAAGCCAGCCCCCATCCCTACCTTCCCCCAGGGGGAGAAGGAGTAAGGCAGCGCGGTTCATGCTGCAGTTCCCTCTTCGTCCAGCCAGTCCACCTTGGCCATCTTGCGCACCACCACAAACTCGTCGCGGTTGGTGCCGATGGTGCCGTAGTAGTTGAAACCGTAGCTGAACTGGGCGTAGCCGCCAATCATGTGGGTCGGTTTGAGCACAATGCGGGTGACCGAGTTGTGGATGCCGCCGCGCACCCCGGTGATTTCCGAGCCGGGAGTGTTGATGATCTTCTCCTGCGAGTGGTACATCAGCGTCATGCCGGGGTTGACACGCTGGCTCACCACGGCGCGGGCCGCAATGGCGCCGTTGATGTTGAAGACTTCGATCCAGTCGTTGTCCTCAATACCAGCGCTCTTGGCGTCGTCTTCACTCAGCCAGACCACGCTGCCACCGCGGTTCAGCGTGAGCATCATCAGGTTGTCACTGTAGGTGGAGTGAATGCCCCACTTCTGGTGCGGCGTGATGAAGTTCAGCGCA
>NZ_JAQTWL010000014.1 GCF_028689295.1 Rhodoferax sp. | reverse complement strand
ACCTGGCGTATTCCCCTCCGCGCTGTGGTCCAACAGCATTTGCATGACCACACAGACGCAAAACAAGGGTTTGCTGGCAGCGGCATCCAGCACCGACTGTTGCAAGCCCGATTCGCGCAGCTCGCGCATGCAATCCGGCATGGCGCCCTGGCCCGGCAGCACAATGCGTTGGGCAGCACGCACCACATCGGGGTCTTGGGTGATCACGACTTCAAAGCCAGTGCCCACAGCCGCCGCTTGGACTGCTTGCGAGACAGAGCGCAAATTGCCCATGCCGTAATCGACCACCGCAACCACTTTGCCGGTACCAGGATTGACGATTGAATTCATTGCTACTTAAGCACGATAGGCAAATGTCAGAGCCCTATTTTTCTTGGAACTAGAGCGAACCTTTGGTGGAAGGAACGCTGCCAAGGGCGCGCGGATCAAGCTCCAGCGCCGCGCGCAGGGCACGGGCAAAGGCCTTGAACACCGTTTCGGCCTGGTGGTGGGCGTTGACGCCTTTCAGATTATCGATGTGCAGCGTCACCAGCGCGTGATTGACGAATCCCTGGAAGAATTCATGCATCAATTGACTGTCGAAGTTGCCGATCATGGTGCTGGTGAAAGGCACGTCCATCACCAAGCCGGGACGACCCGAAAAATCGATCACCACCCGGCTCAAGGCCTCATCCAGCGGCACATAGGCATGGCCATAGCGGCGAATGCCCTTTTTATCTCCCACCGCCTTGTAAACGGCTTGCCCGAGCGTGATGCCGACATCTTCAACGGTGTGGTGGCCGTCGATGTGCAGATCACCGTCGGCATCGATGTCGAGGTCGATCAGACCGTGGCGGGCAATTTGATCGAGCATGTGATCAAAAAAACCAATGCCGGTATGCAGGTGCGACTGACCGGTGCCGTCCAGGTTGACGCGCACGGTGATTTTTGTTTCTGCGGTCTGACGAACGACTTCAGCGCAACGCGGCGCGCCATTGGCCGATACATCAGGCAATTCAGTCAGTGGATAGTTTGTCATGGAGGCTTGATCAACAGCGAAAAAAACAGGGGGTACACGAATGAAATAGCCAGTTCGACAATTTACGACAGCTCTTTCTGCAAGTTCATTTTGCCTTAATTGACACCGTGTAACCGCAGTATTTACTTCAACGCATCAATTGGACAAAAAAAAGGCCTACACAAGTAGACCTTTTTAGACGCTATAACTGGTTGCGCGAGAAGGATTTGAACCTCCGACCTTTGGGTTATGAGCCCAACGAGCTACCAGACTGCTCCATCGCGCGGTATGTGTGTATTGTAGCCGATCAGGCGGCTGTTTCAGCTTCTGGAGCAACAGTTTCAGGACCCCGATCAACCAGTTCAACGAGACACATCGGCGCGTTGTCACCGACGCGGAAACCCATTTTCAGGATGCGGGTGTAACCGCCTGGACGGGCGTTGAAACGGGGACCCAGCACATTGAACAATTTGACAACCGAGTCGCGATCACGCAGACGGTCAAAGGCCAGACGACGGTTGGCCAGCGTTGCCGTCTTGGCCAAGGTAATCATGGGTTCAACCACGCGACGCAATTCTTTGGCTTTTGGCACGGTGGTTTTGATAACCTCGTGCTCAATCAGCGAATTCATCATGTTACGCAACATCGCCAAACGATGGGAAGAAGTGCGATTTAATTTACGAAGACCAAGGCCGTGACGCATAGTGGATTCCTTTATTTAATTAAAACAGCCGTATCAGGTACTGTTCATGTCACATTGATAATTTGTGAGATTATTTTTTTTCGAGAGAAACAGGTGGCCAACTTTCCAGTTTCATACCTAAAGTCAAGCCACGGGAAGCCAGAACTTCCTTGATTTCATTGAGGGATTTTCTGCCCAGATTTGGCGTCTTCAACAACTCGTTTTCGGTGCGTTGAATCAGATCGCCGATGTAATAAATATTTTCAGCTTTCAGACAGTTCGCAGAGCGCACCGTCAACTCAAGTTCATCTACCGGGCGCAACAGCACGGGATCGAAATTGGAACTTCCACCACGAACCGGCGACGCAATGATGGAATCAACATCGCCACCTTCGAGCTGAGCGAAAACTGCCATCTGTTCAATCAGAATCTTGGCAGAAGCACGTACCGCATCCTCAGCAGAAAGGGCGCCGTTGGTCTCGATATCGAGAATCAACTTGTCCAGGTCGGTACGCTGCTCGACCCGTGCACTCTCCACCGTGTAGCTAACACGCTTGACTGGTGAAAAGGAAGCATCCAGAACAATCCGGCCGATCGACTTTGTGGTGTCATCCAGGTGCCGGCGCAAGGTTCCAGGTACATAACCACGACCACGCTCCACCTTGATCTGGACGTCAAGTTTGCCGCCGTGCGCCAAATTGGCAATCACATGATCAGGGTTGATGATTTCAACATCATGCGGGGTCTGGATATCGCCAGCGCTCACCACGCCCTCGGTATCCTTGCGCAAGCTCAAGGTGACTTCGTCACGGTTGTACAACTTGAAAACGATACCTTTGAGGTTGAGCAGAATATTGACGACGTCCTCATGAACCCCTTCGATCGAAGAGTATTCATGAAGCACTCCGGCAATGGTCACCTCGGTCGGTGCATAACCGGGCATTGACGAAAGCAACACGCGGCGCAATGCATTACCCAAGGTGTGGCCGTAACCTCGTTCGAAAGGTTCTAATACAACTTTAGCCCTGTTGGTAGATAACTGCTCAACATTGATAGCCTTAGGTTTTAGTAATATATTTTGCATGTATAAATCCTCTGAGTACCCCCGGCAAATGACACCGGAAAAGGCTTACGATGCAACTGACGAGCAATACACCATCGGTTGCCAAAACATAGGCTGATGACACTTAACGTGAATACAACTCGACAATCAGCGATTCGTTCACATCTGCGGCAAATTGATCACGATCCGGGACCGATTTGAAAACACCCTCAGCCTTTTCAGCGTTGACTTCAACCCAAGCAGGCATGCCAACCTGTTGCGCCAGTTGCAAGGCCTCAACGATACGATTTTGCTTGCTGGATTTTTCGCGAACAGAAACAATGTCACCGACCTTGACCAAGTAGGATGGAATATTGACCGACTTGGCATTCACCAGAATGGCTTTATGTGAAACCAACTGACGTGATTCAGCGCGGGTCGAGCCGAAGCCCATACGGTAGACCACGTTGTCGAGACGCGTTTCAAGCAGGGTCAACAAGTTGGCGCCAGTGTTGCCCTTGCGACGATCAGCTTCTTCAAAATAACGGCGAAACTGTTTTTCAAGAATGCCGTACATGCGCTTGACTTTTTGTTTTTCGCGCAATTGAATGCCAAAATCAGAGGTACGCGCACCCGAAGTGCGGCCATGCTGACCCGGCTTGGAATCGAATTTAACCTTGTCTCCGATGGAACGACGTGCGCTCTTGAGAAACAGGTCGGTGCCTTCACGGCGGGAGAGTTTGCCCTTGGGGCCTAAAAAACGTGCCACTTGAATTTCCTTTTGATCAGCTACCGCTCAAAAAAAGCGGGAGCCAATGTGCGAACACATTGGCGGTGGGCTTGGTTTATGAATTAAATACGACGGCGCTTTTGCGGCCTGCAACCGTTGTGCGGTACAGGTGTCACATCGGCGATCATATTGATGCGGATGCCCAGAGCAGCCAAGGCACGAACCGAAGACTCGCGACCTGGACCGGGGCCCTTGATTTCGACATCAAGATTCTTGATGCCCTGTTCAATCGCAGTGCGACCAGCCACTTCCGACGCCACCTGAGCAGCAAAAGGAGTGGACTTGCGAGAGCCTTTGAAACCCTGACCACCAGAGGATGCCCAGGCAAGTGAATTGCCCTGACGATCCGTGATCGTGATGATGGTGTTGTTAAAAGAGGCATGAACGTGCGCAATACCGTCTGCCACGTTCTTGCGAACTTTTTTACGTACGCGCTGAGCTGCGTTATTGGCGGGTGCTTTGGCCATAATGTTCTTTCAGTGCCTGTTATTTCTTGAGTGATTGCGCAGCTTTGCGAGGGCCTTTACGCGTACGCGCATTGGTACGCGTGCGCTGACCGCGCAAGGGCAACCCACGACGATGGCGAAAGCCACGATAGCAGCCAATGTCCATCAAACGCTTGATGTTCATGGTGGTTTCACGGCGCAAATCACCTTCGATGGTGAATTTGGCGACTTCATCACGCACTTTTTCAAGATCAGAATCGGTCAGATCTTTGATCTTTTTGGAGTAGTCGATGCCGCATGACTCACAAATCTTGCGAGCGCGACTACGTCCAATGCCGAAAATAGCGGTTAAGCCGATTTCGGAATGCTTTTGTGGCGGAATATTAATACCAGCGATACGTGCCATTTTGGTCCTCTATAACTCTTGCAATTAACCCTGACGCTGTTTGTGTCGTGGATCTGTACAGATCACACGAACAACGCCTTTGCGTCGAATAATTTTGCAGTTGCGGCAAATTTTCTTTACCGAAGCCGAAACTTTCATTGCATTCTCCTAAACAATTCTTAACAATTGAAACTACTTGGCACGAAACACAATGCGTGCCCGGCTCAAATCGTACGGTGTAAGCTCTACCGTCACTTTATCCCCTGGCAAGATCCTGATGTAATGCATGCGCATTTTTCCGGAAATGTGACCTAGAACAATATGACCATTTTCAAGTTTGACCCTGAAGGTTGCATTGGGAAGATTTTCAACAATCTCGCCCTGCATCTGAATAACGTCGTCTTTTGCCATATTCTTAACCTCAAGTCGCCTTAAAGTTAGCTTTTTTCAGCAAAGATTCATACTGCTGCGACATCAGATAATTTTGTACCTGGGCCATGAAGTCCATGGTCACCACCACAATAATCAGCAGTGATGTGCCACCAAAATAGAAAGGCACGTTGTATTTGAGAATCAGGAACTCTGGCAACAAACAAACCAAAGTGATGTAAATGGCACCGATGAATGTCAAGCGCAGCAGAATCTTGTCGATGTATTTGGCGGTGTTGTCGCCGGGGCGAATACCTGGAACAAAGGCGCCACTCTTCTTTAGATTATCAGCCGTCTCGCGGCTATTGAATACCAACGCCGTGTAGAAAAAGCAAAAGAAAATAATGGCCGCGGCGTATAACATGACGTAGATCGGCTGACCCGGCGTCAGGGAACCCGCAATATCTTTCAGCCAGCGCATCGAATCGCCAGCGCTGAACCAACCAACGACAGTTGCCGGCAACAGGATGATTGACGAAGCGAAAATCGGAGGAATCACACCCGCCATATTCAGCTTGAGCGGCAGATGCGACGATTGCCCACCATACACTTTATTACCCACTTGGCGCCTGGCGTAATTCACCAGAATCTTGCGCTGACCACGTTCGACAAACACGACAAAATAAGTCACCAAGCCGACCAGCAGCACAATGAGCAAAGAAATAATGATGCTCATGGCGCCCGTGCGGACCAGTTCCAGCAGACCACCGATGGCATTGGGTAAACCAGCTGCAATACCGGCAAAAATCAGAATCGAAATACCGTTACCCAGTCCGCGTTCGGTAATTTGTTCACCCAGCCACATCAAAAACAAGGTACCCGCAGTCAGCGTGACCACGGCAGTCATGCGGAAACCGAATCCTGGCGCAATCACCAGACCAGCAGAACTTTCCAATGCCACAGCGATCCCAAGAGACTGGAACAAAGCCAGGCCCAGTGTGCCATAGCGTGTGTACTGCGTGATTTTGCGCCGACCGGCCTCGCCTTCCTTTTTAAGCTGCTCAAATGCCGGCAACACATAACCCATCAATTGCATGATGATCGAAGCCGAGATATACGGCATGATCCCCAGGGCAAATATGGTGAATCTGGACAAGGCGCCGCCGGAAAACATGTTGAACATGCCGAGAATACCGCCTTGCTGGCCTTTGAAAAACTGCTGCAGCTGAACCGGGTCTATGCCGGGCACAGGAATATGCGCTCCCACACGGTACACCACGAGAGCGAGCAACAAAAAGACGAGCCGACGACGCAAGTCGCCATACTTGTCTGTTTTTGCCGAAAGAGCCGAGCTAGTAGCCACTTACACCAGTCCTGAATCTGAATTAAGCAACGCTGCCGCCAGCCGCTTCAATGGCTGCCTTGGCCGCGACGGTGGCACCGATGCCATTCAACTTGAATGCTTTGCTTACTTCGCCAGTCTTGATGACCTTGACCACTTTGGCCAGTTCACCGACCAAGCCAGCCTGTTTCAAAACGAGCAAGTCAATGTCTGACGCATCAAGCTGGTTGAGCGCGGACAAAGTCACTTCTGCATTGAACTTCAACAACGCCGACTTGAAGCCGCGCTTGGGCAAACGCCGCTGCATGGGCATCTGACCGCCTTCGAAACCAACCTTGTGGTAACCGCCAGCGCGTGATTTTTGACCTTTGTGGCCACGACCCGCCGTTTTGCCAAGCCCTGAGCCGATGCCGCGACCAACGCGGCGTTTGTAATGTTTTGCGCCGTCAGCCGGCTTGATGCCATTGAGTTCCATCATTTACCTCTTAGAGCACTTTGACCAGGTAGCTGATCTTGTTGATCATGCCGCGGACTTCAGGGGTGTCCACCAGCTCGCTGGTGCTGCGAATCTTGCGTAAACCCAAACCGCGAACGGTGGCGCGATGCGACTCTGCACAACCGATGGGGCTACGCACGAGTTGCACTGTCACTTTATTTTGCGTTGTCATTTTGAAGACTCCAATCAGGCAAAAATTTCTTCGATGGTTTTTCCACGCTTGGCGGCAACCACTGAAGGCGTTGTGGCGTGCGATAACGCATCCAACGTAGCACGAACCATGTTGTAAGGATTCGAGGAGCCATGGCTCTTGGCCACGATATCGGTGATTCCGATGACTTCGAAAACTGCACGCATCGGGCCGCCAGCAATGATGCCGGTACCTTTGGGAGCGGGCGCCATCATGACGGAAGCCGCACCATGGTGACCCATCACCTTGTGGTGAATGGAACCATTTTTGAGCGAGACCTTGGTCATGTTGCGACGCGCTTCTTCCATGGCTTTTTGCACAGCTGCAGGAACTTCTTTCGACTTTCCCTTGCCCATGCCCACTGTGCCGTCGCCGTCACCGACCACGGTCAATGCTGCGAATCCGAGGATACGACCACCCTTGACCACTTTCGTGACCCGGTTGATCGCGATCATCTTCTCGCGCAGACCATCCTCAGGCCCTTCAGCCTTACCTTGCATTTTTGCTTGTACTTTAGCCATTATTAGTTTCCGATCTGCTTAGAACTGCAAGCCAGCTTCACGTGCTGCATCAGCCAGCGCTTTGACACGGCCATGGTACGCAAACCCGGAACGATCAAACGCCACTTTTTCAACACCTACAGCTTTTGCCTTTTCAGCCAAACGCTTGCCGATAACCTGGGCAGCAGCAACATTGCCACCTTTACCAGACCCGCCCAATGATTGACGCACTTCGGCTTCCACCGTGGATGCTGTGGCCAACACCTTGCTGCCATCGCCAGAAATAACACTGGCGTAAATGTGCAGATTGGTGCGATTCACCGTCAACCGCGCGACGCCCTGGAGAGCGATGCGAATACGGGTTTGACGGGCTCTGCGAAGACGCTGCTCTTTTTTGCTCAACATGGTGCAGATCCTTATTTCTTCTTGGTTTCTTTGATCGCGACTTTTTCGTCGGCATACCGAATGCCCTTGCCTTTGTAAGGCTCGGGCGGACGGACTGCACGGATTTCAGCCGCTACCTGACCAACGCGCTGACGGTCAGCGCCCTTGATCACAACTTCTGTCGGCGTGGGCGTAGCAACAGAGATGCCTACCGGCATGTCCATGTTGACGGGATGCGAATAACCCACCGTCAAATTAAGCTTGTTGCCGGTTGCTTGCGCTTTGTAACCAACGCCAATCAAGGTCAATTTTTTCTCGAAACCCTTGGTAACACCAATCACCATGTTGCTGACCAACTGGCGCATCGTGCCAGCCATGGCGTCGGCTTCACGCGATTCGTTGACCGCTGAAAAACTCAACTTGCCAGATTCGCTGGATACTTTGACCAGGGCATTTTGAGTGAGCGACAGCAAGCCGCCAGCACCCTTGACACTCAGATTTTGTTCACCCACCGTCACATCTACGCCAGATGGAATAGAGACGGGCATTTTCGCAATACGGGACATCTTGTATTTCCTCTCAATGTCACGCTTTAGGCGACGTAGCAAAGCACTTCGCCACCGACACCGGTAGCACGCGCCTTGCGATCAGTCATGACACCCTGGGGTGTTGTGACAATTGCCACACCCAGGCCGTTTTGAACTTGTGGAATGGCATCGCTGCCACGGTACACGCGCAGGCCAGGACGACTGACGCGCTCGATGCGCTCAATCACCGGACGGCCAGCGTAATATTTCAGAGCTATCTCAAGCTCAGGTTTACCATCTGCCGGATTGACTTTGAATCCATCGATGTAGCCTTCGTCTTTCAGGACTTGGGCAATCGCGACTTTCACTTTGGATGAAGGTACACGAACAGATGTTTTTGCAACCATTTGCGCATTTCGAATGCGTGTCAGCAGGTCGGCGATCGGGTCACTCATGCTCATATCTATTTCTCCTGCCGATTACCAGCTAGCTTTGACGATGCCAGGTATTTCACCGGCAAAAGCCATTTCGCGAATCTTTGCACGCGCCAAGCCGAAGTGCTGGAACGTACCACGTGGACGACCCGTGATAGCACAACGGTTGCGCTGACGGGTGGGGTTTGCGTTACGAGGTAACATCTGCAGGCCCAAACGAGCCGCCGCGCGCTCTTCGTCCGTGCGCTTGGCATCCGTAGAAATCGCCTTCAATTCCGCATGTTTTTTTGCGTACTTGGCAACCAGTTTGTCGCGTTTGAGCTCGCGTTGGATTAAAGCCATCTTAGCCACAGATCACCTCAGTTCTTGAAGGGAAAACGGAAACCGGCGAGAAGAGCTTTGCACTCGTCATCACTCTTGGCCGTTGTTGTGATGCTGATGTTGAGACCGCGCAAGGCATCGACCTTGTCGTACTCAATTTCAGGGAAAATAATTTGCTCTTTGACGCCAATGTTGTAGTTACCGCGGCCATCGAACGAACGGCCCGAAATACCGCGAAAGTCACGAACGCGCGGCAGAGCTACCGTGACAAAGCGGTCCAGAAACTCATACATCTGGGCTCCGCGCAATGTCACCATACAACCAATGGCTTGATTCTCGCGAATCTTGAATCCAGCAATGGCTTTCTTCGACATGGTCACCACAGGTTTTTGACCTGCGATTTTGGTCAAATCACCCACGGCGTGGTCCATCACTTTTTTATCTGCCACGGCTTCGCTCACACCCATGTTCAGAGTGATCTTGGTCAGGCGCGGCACTTGCATGGGCGATTTGTAGCCGAATTTGGCCATCAATTCGGGCGCCAGCTTTTCACGATAGAGTTGTTGCAAACGAGCCATTTTCATGCCACCTTGATTTCTTCGCCGCTGGACTTGTAAACGCGAACGCGCTTGCCGTCAGCCTGCAATTTGATGCCCACGCGATCAGCCTTGCCGCTTGCTACATTAAAAATAGCAACATTGGACTGGTGAATGGCCATGGTTTTTTCAACGATGCCGCCAGCCTCACCCTTCATCGGATTGGGTTTGGCATGTTTCTTGACGATATTGACGCCCTCAACCACCAGGTGAGAATCATCCTTGCGCAACGTGACCTTGCCACGTTTACCTTTATCGCGCCCAGTGAGCACGATGACATCGTCGCCTTTGCGAATCTTGTTCATGTGATGTCCTTACAAAACTTCAGGGGCCAAAGACACGATCTTCATGAACTTTTCAGTGCGCAGCTCGCGCGTGACTGGTCCAAAGATACGGGTGCCAATAGGCTCAAGCTTGGCATTGAGCAGCACGGCTGCATTGCCATCAAATTTGACCAATGAGCCATCACTGCGGCGAATGCCCTTGGCAGTACGAACCACCACAGCGCTATAGACATCGCCTTTTTTGACACGACCACGAGGCGCAGCTTCTTTGATACTGACTTTGATGATGTCGCCCACGCTAGCGTAGCGACGTTTGGATCCGCCCAGCACCTTGATGCACAGAACGGACTTTGCGCCAGTGTTATCGGCGACTTCGAGTCGAGATTCGGTTTGGATCATTTGTTTAATTCCCAACTTGCACCAAAATCAAACCCGCACAATGCAAATTTGATTTCGGTCAGTCTTGGGCCCGGCGCACGCAACATGAACCACTCATGTTGTTAGGTTGGGGCAGACACTTCGGTGTAAAGCGAAGCCCTGAATTATGCACTAAAAACAGGGGTCTGTCAAAACTTTTTCAGGATTGCAGCAAATAATTGGCTGCCAACGATCGGAATTCTTGAACTTTTGGATCTTTTTGGGTTTCTTCACGCAGTACTTCACCCACTCGTGCTGCAAGCTCAATGGCAAGACGCGCATCCAGAAACAGCAGGCGTGATCGCCTGGCCAACACATCTTCCACTGTCAATGCATATTCATAACGTGCGGCAAAGCGCACCATGGCAACGGTCAATCCGGCGCACAACGCCTCTGCGGCTCCTGGCAATGTTTTGATGAATGCCTGTTCAGTGCCATAGGAGTGCCATCCGGGCGCCCCAGTTAGCGGCCTCACAGCGGCCGAAGCTGACTCGGCGCCACTACCCAACAAACGCAGGGTTTTTGTGGTGCTCTCCTGAGTCGGTGCAATCAGTTGGTGCTCGATACATTTATCAAGCACATCCGCAGCCATAGCCCGATATGTCGTCCACTTGCCGCCTGTGACGGTCACCATCCCACTGCGACTGATCAAAATCGTGTGTTCCCGGCTCAGTCCCTTGGTGCTGCCGCCCTCATCCTGCTGCGGTTTGACCAGGGGGCGTAGTCCCACCCAAATGCTTTTGACATCGGCCAGCGTGGGCGCGCGACGCAGGTATTTGGCGGATTCGCTCAAAATAAATTCGATTTCTTCCTTGAAGGCGATAGGCTCACGGGCCAGATCGTGGCGCGGTGTGTCGGTGGTTCCAAGGATGACTTTTCCCAGCCAGGGCACTGCAAACAGCACGCGCCCGTCGGCCGTTCTGGGCACCATCATTGCCACGTCGGCACCCAGAAAGTCACGCTCCACCACTATATGCACCCCCTGGCTGGACGCCACGATGGGCTGCGTGGCGCGGCCGTGGTCACCAGGCACAGCCAATCCGTCCTTGTGTCGCAATTCATCCACCCAAACGCCGGTGGCATTGACGACGCACGGGCTTGGGAGCTGATACCCCTTTCCAGTCAGTTGATCTTCGCACGCCAAACCGGAGACTTTGCCGTTGTCATAGGTCAGTCCGGTGGCTCGACAATAGTTGACCAAAAGCGCCCCATAACTGGCCGCCGTGCGCGCCAGCACAATGGCCAGACGCGCATCATTGAATTGACCATCCCAATATTTCACCGCCCCTTGCAGTCCCTGAGCACGCAGCGCAGGCAAATACGCCAGGGTTTCCTTGCATCCCAAAAGCTCGGTTTTCCCCAAGCCGGCGCGCCCCGCCAGCAAGTCGTACATTTTCAGTCCGGCGCCGTAGAACCCCACCTCCCACCAGCGATAGGTGGGCATCACAAACTGCAGCGGCTGCGCTAGATATGGCGCGTTATTCAACAACAGCGAGCGCTCATTCAGGGCTTCCCGCACCAAAGAAATATTGCCCTGTGCCAAATAACGCACGCCGCCATGCACCAACTTGGTCGATCGGGACGAGGTGCCCTTGGCAAAATCATGCGATTCAACCAAAACCACGCGCAAGCCCCTCGCAGCGGCATCCAGAGCCACACCCAAACCTGTCGCGCCACCGCCCACAATGGCGATGTCGTAGTGCCACGGTTCCGCCAGACGGGTGATCAATTCGGAACGCCGGGTTGCAAGTGCTTTGGGTAAAGTGACCATGCGATATTCATCTTGGATACAAACCGTCCCATTATTCGCCACTTCAGGATACTTCCATGACCTATCTGCTCGCTCTGGACCAGGGTACCTTGGGCTCACGCCGCATCGTGTTCAACGCCCAGGTTCAGTTGGTGTGCAAGCACAACAAGAACTCACCCAACACGACCGGCAACCCGGTTGCGGGTGCATGCCACGGATGCCGGCAATGCCTCGCGCAACAACTTTACAGCAGTCAAGGAGTGGCGAGTGGACGGTGGCGCCTGTGTGAACGACCTGCTGATGCAGTTTCAGGCTAATTTGCTTGGCATTCCGGAGGTACTGCCAGCGATGATTGAAACCACAGCAATCGGCGCGGCTTACTTGGCCGGGGTGTGCCAGAACACAGAAGAACTTGGCAGCCTGTGGCAAGTCGAGCGCCGTTTCGAGCCCGCTGTGGCAGCCCAGCACGCCGCAGAGGCGATGGCGCGCTGGGAAAACATGCTGTGCGGCAAACCGTGCTGCCAATCGATCGTTGAAATCGACCCGTCCTGACTTTTGATTAGACTTGCAGCCTTTACAAACCTAGCGCGGATTTACCTCTGCACACCATTCATGAGCAAACGAATCGCATTCATCGGCGGCGGCAACATGACCAGCGCCATTGTCAGTGGCTTGATCAAACAGGGACTCCCCACAGAACTGATTGACGTGGTCGAGCCTTTAGCCGAGGCGCGCGACAAGCTGCAGGCCAGCTTTGGCATCACCGCCCACCCGCAAGCGGGTGACTTTCTGCTGGATGCCCCGTTGCTGGTGTGGGCCGTCAAACCGCAAACCTTCAAGGAGGCGGCGCTGGCCGCAGCCCCGCACGTCCTGGGCGGCTTGCACTTGAGCGTGGCGGCCGGCATCCGTAGCGACAGCATCGCCGCCTGGCTTGGCACCGAGCGCGTGGTGCGCGCTATGCCCAACACCCCGGCGCTGATTGGCCAGGGCATCACCGGCCTGTTTGCCCGCGCCAGCGTCACAGCCAACGACAAAGCCTTCGTTGAACAGGTCATCGCGACCACCGGCGAGTCCCTCTGGATGGAGGTCGAAGACCAGCTCGACGTGGTCACCGCCTTGTCCGGCTCCGGACCGGCCTACGTGTTTTATTTTATGGAAGCCATGATCATGGCGGGCACCGAGATGGGCCTGAGCCGCGAACAAGTGCACCAATTGGCCGTAGCCACTTTCACGGGTGCCAGCGCTTTGGCCAAAACTTCGGGCGATTCGCCACAAGTGCTGCGCCAGCGCGTCACCTCCAAGGGTGGCACCACCTTCGCAGCGATTTCCAGCATGGAAGACAACGACGTGCGCGCCTTGTTCATCGACGCCATTTACGCCGCCCGCGAACGCGCCAGGGAGCTCGGCGATGAGTTCGGTGCGGCCTGATTTATTTATTGCACGGCATAGCTGACAGCAATGCCGGCAAAGACAGCAAAACCCAGCCAGTGGTTGAGCCGAAAAGCCTTGAAGCAGCCGTCGCGGGTGCGTGACCGGATCAGGGTGAAATGCCACGCCACCTGGGCCAGCGCCACAGCAAGGCCGATATAAAAAAGCACGCCCTGCACATAGTCCCTCAGCGCCAGCGTCCATATGCTGATAAATGCCAAATAAAACAGCATGACCAACGGCACATCCCACGTGCCCAATGTGATGGCCGAAGTCTTGATGCCCAGTCGCAGGTCATCATCCCGGTCCACCATGGCGTACTCGGTGTCGTAGGCCAGCACCCAGAACAGGTTGCCCAACATCAGCAGCCAAGCCAGCGGCGGCAAGTCGCCGCGCACGGCGGCAAAGGCCATCGGAATCCCCATGCCGAAGGCAATGCCCAGCACCGCCTGCGGCATCGACACATAGCGCTTGGCATAAGGGTATGCCAGCGTGACAGCCAGCGCAGCAGCCGACAGACCCACCGTAATGGCGTTGGTGGTGAGTACCAGCGCAAAAGCAATTAGCGCCAGCACAGCGCCCAAGGCCAGCGCCTCTTTCACCGAGACGGCGCCAGTGGTCACCGGCCGCCCTGCCGTGCGCTTGACGTGTTTGTCAAAGTCACGGTCGGCCACGTCGTTGACGCAGCAGCCCGCGCTGCGCATCAAAATCGTGCCGATCACAAAAACGCTGAGCAAATGCCAGCCCGGAAAGCCGCCTGCGGCCACCCACAGGGCACTCAGCGTCGGCCACAGCAGCAACAGCCAGCCGGCCGGGCGGTCCCAGCGGATCAGCGCCAGATACAAATCCGGTTTTTTTCGCCAACGCATCGTTTGGTAACTTGCACTTTTATTTTTCATGACAAGCGCTTAACGCCCGGCAACTCGCAGGCATAAATGGCATTGCGCAGCGCGGCAATGGCTTCGTAGCGGGTAAAGCTGCGCCGCCAGACCAGCACCACCCGGCGTGTCGGCGGGTCACCCGCAAACGGCAGGTATTTCACAAAGGCATCTTCATGGCGCCTGGCTTTGGCCGCCAGCGCTTCCTTGGGCACACTTAGGCGCGGCACCAGGGTGACACCCATGCCGGCGGCCACCATGTGTTTGATGGTTTCCAGCGACGAGCCTTCAAAGCTCTTGCGAATGCCCTCGGTATTGCTGGAAAAACGGGCAAACTCCGGGCAAACCTCCAGCACATGATCCCGAAAACAATGACCGCTGCCGAGCAACAACATGGTCTCGTTCTTCAACTCTTCGCTGGTGATGCGGGTCTTTGCCGCCAGCGGGTGGTTGTATGGCACAGCGGCCATGAACGGCTCGTCGTAGAGCGGTGCAACCGCCAGCCCGGTATCCGGAAACGGCTCGGCCAGAATGGCGCAATCAATTTCGCCGGTGCGCAGCATCTCCAGCAACTTGACGGTAAAGTTTTCTTGCAGCATCAAGGGCATTTGCGGCGTGTGCGCAATCATCTGACGCACCAGATCGGGCAACAAATAGGGGCCGATGGTGTAGATGATGCCTAAAGTGAGCGGTCCACCCAGCGGATCCTTGCCGCGCTTGGCAATCTCCTTGATGGCGGTGGCCTGCTCCAGCACGCTTTGCGCCTGGCGCACGATTTCCTCGCCCAGCGGGGTCACCGTGACCTCATTGGCGCTGCGCTCGAACAGCTTCACATCGAGTTCTTCCTCGAGCTTTTTCACAGCGACAGACAAGGTCGGTTGAGACACATAGCAGGCCTCGGCCGCCTTGCCAAAGTGCCGCTCGCGCGCCACCGCCACGATGTATTTGAGTTCGGTCAGGGTCATGGCACTATTTTCACCCAGAGTGCGCTAGGCGGGCATCCAGGCACCGCAGGCCCAGCACTGCTCGAAACCGCCTTCCACCAGTTCGCCGCAGACGCATTGCCAGCGCCGCTGCGGCACATGCTGCAAGTGGTACAACAATTCACGTGCGCGCGCCCCCTGCGCCGAGTCCTGAATCCAGACCTCGGGCAGGCACTGATCGGGCGGCAGCTCACCGGCGACGCCGCTCAAATACTGGCGCTGCACGCTGGCGTCAATGCCTTCGACCTTGAGCGCATCAGCCCACAGGGTGGCGATCGCGACGTTGGGAGCTTGGGTCAGTTTTGGCATGGGCGCTCAAGCATACGCGGCTTTCAGATTGAGATGCTGGTTGATTTGCATCAATGAAATCATGGCTGGCCTTGCTAGCATGCGCCAAAGAGGTTCACCATGTTCGATTTACCCATCCGCAGCGTTATGGAACGCAAGAAATTCATCACCGCAGCACCCACCGACACGGTCAGCGCGGCGGCGCGCCTGATGGCGACGCATGTTGCGGGCGCCGTGCTGGTCGTTGAAGACCATCGGTTGATCGGCATTTTTACCGAACGTGACGTGGTGTTTCGCGTCATCGCCCTGGGACGCGATCCGAAGGCGACCGTTTTGCGAGAAGTCATGACGACCGAGCCCAAGACACTCGGCCCGACCCAGAGCTATGGACATGCCCTGGTGATCATGCAAGAGAACGGCTTTCGGCATGTGCCCGTGGTCGAAGATGGCAAAGCCATTGGCATTATTTCGTCGCGCAACGCGATGGACCCCGACCTGGAAGAGTTCGTCGCGGATCAGCGCCGGCGTGAACACTACCGCTAAGCCGTCACGCCTTTAGTCACGCCTTTAAATAGTCCGACTTGCCACCCAGCCAGCGCTGCACATGTTGCTCGGCCAGTGCCGGGCGATGGTCCAGCAATAACGGGGCCAAGCGGCGCGCCCAATCGAGCAAGCGGGCGTCTTCAATCACATCGGCAAAGCGCAGCATGGCATCGCCTGACTGGCGCGCGCCCATGAACTCGCCGGGGCCGCGTATCTCCAGATCGCGCCGTGCGATCTCGAAACCGTCGCTGCTTTGCGCCATCGCCTTGAGCCGTTCGCGCGCTATCTCGCCCAGGCGCGTGGCATCGCCGGTGGAATACAGCAGTACACAGGCCGAAGCCGCAGCGCCGCGACCGACACGACCGCGCAACTGGTGCAACTGGCTCAGGCCAAAGCGCTCGGCGTGCTCGATCACCATCAGCGAGGCGTTAGGCACGTCCACCCCAACCTCGATCACCGTGGTGCTCACTAGCACCCCGATCTGACCATGGGCGAACAAGCGCATCACCGCATTTTTCTCAGCCACCGGCATGCGCGAGTGCAGCAGGCCAACCTGCGCGCCCGGCAGGGCGGCACTGAGCTGGGCATGTGTTTCGGTGGCATTACGCAAGTCCAGTGCCTCGCTTTCCTCAATCAGCGGGCAAACCCAGTAGATTTGTCGCCCGTGCGCCAACTGGTCGCTGATACGGGCGATGACCTCGTCGCGGCGCGCCTCGTTGACCACCCTGGTGACGACGGGGGTGCGCCCGGGCGGCAGTTCGTCGATGGTGGACACGTCCAGATCAGCGTAGTAACTCATGGCCAGCGTGCGCGGAATGGGGGTGGCGGTCATCATCAGAAAATGAGGCTCCAGCATCTGACTACCCAGCTTGTCGCGCAGCGCCAGGCGCTGTGCCACACCAAAGCGGTGCTGCTCGTCGATGATGGCCAGCGCCAGCTTGTGGAACTGCACCTTGTCCTGGATCAGCGCGTGGGTGCCCACCACCAAAGTGGCTTGGCCGCTAGCGATCAGCGCCAGCATCTCGCGCCGCTCCTTGACTTTTTGGCTGCCCGTGAGCCAGGCCACGGTCACGCCCAGCGGCGCCAACCACCTCACCAGTTTGGCAAAGTGCTGGGTCGCCAGAATCTCGGTGGGCGCCATCAGCGCGCACTGCCAGCCTGCGTCCATGCACTGCGCGGCGGCCAGCGCGGCCACCACGGTTTTGCCAGCGCCCACATCCCCCTGCAACAGCCTGTGCATGGGAATGGGGCGGGCAATGTCATGGCTGATCTCGGCCACCACGCGCTGCTGCGCAGCGGTGAGTTGAAACGTCAGTGCTGCCAGCAGTCGTTCAGACAAGCTGCCATCGTCAGTTCCGGTCAACACTGGCGCGCGCAAGCAGGCACGGGCACGGCGCGCCTGCAATTGCGAGAGCTGCTGCGCCAGAAGTTCCTCGGCCTTGAGCCGCTGCCAAGCGGGATGACTTTTATCTTCCAGCGTCTCCAGCGACACATCGGGCGTCGGATTGTGCAAGAAAGCAAGCGCCTGTCGCAGCTGCCAAGCAGGATGCAAACCGATGTCGTGCAGGTACTGTGGCGGCACGGTATCGGCAAGTTCCACGCGCGCCAACCCGGCCTGCACCGCCCTGCGCAAATAGCTTTGCGGCAGACCCGCCACCGTGGGATACACCGGCGTCAGTGCCGTGGCCAGTTCACCGCCGGCGGGCTTGACCACCGGGTGCATCATGGTGAGCCCGGCAAAACCACCCCGGATTTCGCCGCGCACTCGAATCCGGTTGCCCAGCGCCAGCGCCTTTTGCTGGGAAGGGTAAAAGGTAAAAAAGCGAAGCAAACAGGTACCAGTGCCATCGTCAAGCGTGACCAGCAGTTGCCGGTGGTCACCGAGCTTGACCTCGGCATGCGTTATCCGACCCTCGACCTGCGCCACATCGCCTTCGCGCACGTCATGCAATTGCACCAACCGGGTTTCGTCCTCGTAGCGCAGCGGCAAATGCAACGCCAGGTCGATCGGCCGCACCAACCCGAGCTTGCGCAAAGCTTTTTGCGGGCCGGTAAGGGGCTTGATGATTGCGGTGGTGGGTGGTGGCGGCATATTCGAATTTTGCACGCATTGAAAAAATGACGGGACGAATTGATCCATGCATTGATTTCATTATCATCACGCCATGCCCGCCAACCCAAGCCTACCCAGCCATCACATCGGTTTGCACCATGCGCTGCTGCATCATTTGCGCAGTTGGGGGCACATGCTGCACATGGGCTCGGTGGTGCTGGTGCTGGCACTGAGCCCGGGCAGCTACACCCCGGCGTTTCGCCAGCGCACCGCCCAGCACATCTACACCAGCACCTGGCAGGTGATGCCCTGGTTTACCGCGATCTCGGCCCTGCTGAGCCTGGTGTTGATCCGCATCGTGGTGGTCACCGCGCTGAGCTACGGTCTGTCGCAATATGCCTTGCAGATGGTGGTGCGGGTGCTGGTGCTGGAACTCATCCCCTTGTCGGCCGCCCTGTTTGTGGCATTGCGCGCGGGGCTGGCCTTCAACGCCGGCGCCGTGAGCATGACCGACCAGCCAGCCATGGCGCAAAAGACGCTTGACCTCGATCGCTTGCGCGACCATTTGACGCCGCGCGTACTGGCCGATGCCTTTGCCGTGCTGGCGCTGGCCACACTCAGCAGTGTGGTGATTCTGCTACTGACTTACCTGACGGTCTATGGTTTGTCACCCTGGGGCTTGCCCGGTTTCACGCGCACCGTGGGCCAGGTGTTTGATTTGCCTGTGAGCCTGGGCTTTGCCCTGAAAACGCTGTTTTTCAGTCTGGCGGTCGCTGTGGTGCCGATGGCAGCCAGCCTGGAAGCTGCGCAACATCGCGCCACCGATACCATCCAGCCCGGCGCAGTGCGCCTGTTCCTGGTTTTGTTTCTGCTTGAAGCGGCTTCACTCATCGTCAAATACGTCTGACCACCCCAAGAAGTTAGCATGACTGAAATTACCGAGCCAAGCCCTGCCATGACCCGAATCGAGCGTCGCGCCAAGGGGTTGTTGTTGCTGATTACCAGCTTGGTGGCGGGTTTTGTGCTTTACGTGATGGTGGCCCGTGGCGTGTTTGAGAGCACCCAGCAACTGGTGCTTATTTCGGACGATTCTGAGGGCGTGATTGTGGGCATGGACCTGACGTTTTCAGGCTTTCCGATTGGCCGGGTGAGCCGCATCGAACTAGCGCCCGATGGCATGGCCCGCATGGTGATCGACGTGCCGCACAAAGACGCCCATTGGCTGCGCAAATCCAGCGTCTTCACACTGGAGCGAGGCATGGTGGGGGACACCCGCATTCGCGCCTACAGCGGCATCCTGAGCGACCCGCCGCTGCCGCCCGACGCTGAGCGCACGCTGTTACGCGGCGACACCTCGGCCGAGATGCCGCGCCTGATCGCCTCGGCCCGGGCGCTGCTGGAAAACCTGGAGACCATGACCGGCACCGATTCGCCCCTCAACGCCAGCCTGGACCAACTCAAAACCACTACCGAACGCATGAACGGACCCTATGGCGTGCTGTCGGGCGTGATGGGCAGCGACAGCAATGCCCAAAAAATCATGCAGGCGCTGGAGCGCGTCAACAGCCTGCTGACCAAGGCAGAGCAACGCGTGTTCGACAAGGGCGGCGTGGTGGACAGCACCCAGGCCACCCTGAGCAGTAGCAAAGCGGCGCTCGACCAACTCCAGACAGTTCTCAGTGACGCCCGCAACACCCTGAAAAACGTCGATGCGGTGCTGGCCGAAGCCCAGGCGGTTGGTACCAATGTGCGCGTTGCCAGCACCGACCTCGGGACATTGCGCGCCGAAGTCGAGGCCAGCCTGCGCCGCCTGAGCCAGCTCACCGAC
Source organism: Rhodoferax sp. (assembly GCF_028689295.1). GTDB lineage: Bacteria > Pseudomonadota > Gammaproteobacteria > Burkholderiales > Burkholderiaceae_C > Rhodoferax. Next base: position 76,172 of record NZ_JAQTWL010000014.1, on the reverse strand, counting down.
GAGATCAACCGCAAGTGGCCGTTTGCCCGCGATACCGAGATCAAGTTGCCATGAAAAAATTGCCGATCCTGACCGCCGTTCTGCTGCTTGTTGCTTGTACCAGCGCACCACCGACACCCGAATGGCAAAGTCAGTCTTTGTCAGCAATCAAGAGTTATAAGGCGGCTTACCTGAGCGGCAACACCCGCGTGGCTGAGGTCGAATTTGAGCGCGCCAAAACCGAAGTCGCCCGCACCGGCCGCCCCGACCTGATGGCGCGCCTTGAGCTGCTGCGCTGTGCCACGCAAGTGGCCAGCCTGGTCATGAACCCCTGCACGGGCTACCAGGCTCTGGCACAGGATGCGGCACCGGCCGAGCATGCCTATGCCAGCTTCATCGCGGGACGCTGGGCTGCGCTGCAAGCGGAACAATTACCCATGCACTACCGCACGCTGGTGACCCAAACCCAGGCCCAGGCCAGCCAAAATGCCAAAGCAGAACCAGATACAGTCGCCCCGATTCAAAGCAAGCTGAACCAGATTGAAGACCCGTTGGCGCGCCTGGTTGCAGCAGGGGCGCTCATTCGACGAGAACCGTTAAGCACCGCCGACATTGAACTGGCGGTTGAAACGGCCTCAGCTCAGGGCTGGCGCCGACCCCTGCTGGCGTGGCTGGGCGTGCAGCTCAAACGCGATCAGACCATCGGCAATGCCGAAACGGCAGCGGGCATCCAACGGCGCATTGATCTGGTGCTGCTGAAGAATTGATGTCCGCGAGGCGCCGCGCTGGTCAAAACGGCATTTTCGGCATGCCTTTCATGCCGCCCATGCGCTTCATCATTTTCATCATGCCGCCACCTTTCATCTTTTTCATCATGTCCTGCATTTGCTCGAATTCCTTGAGCATGCGGTTGACCTCCTGCACCTGCACGCCGGCACCGGCGGCGATGCGGCGCTTGCGGGTAGCCTTGATGAGCTCGGGCTTGCGCCGCTCCAGCGGCGTCATGCTCTGGATAATGCCCTCCTTGCGCTTGACATCTTTCTCGACCCGACCCATGTCCATCTGACCGGCTTTGGCGGCCATGGCGGCAGGCAGTTTGTCCATCAGGCTGCTCAAACCACCCATCTGTTTCATTTGCTGAATCTGGCTCAAAAAGTCGTTCAGATCAAAACTCGCCCCGCTTTTGACCTTGGCTGCCAGCTTTTGCGCCGAAGCCATATCGACCCCCGCCGTGACCTGTTCCACCAACGCCAGAATGTCGCCCATGCCGAGAATGCGGCCGGCGTGGCGCTCGGCATCAAACACTTCAAGTCCGTCGAGTTTCTCGCTGGTGCCGGCAAATTTGATCGGCGCGCCGGTGACTTGGCGCACCGACAAAGCCGCGCCACCACGTGAGTCGCCATCCAGCTTGGTCAGGATAATGCCGGTCAATGGCAGCGCTTCCTTGAAGGCTTTGGCCGTGTTGACCGCGTCCTGGCCCTGCATGGCATCGACCACAAACAGGGTTTCCACCGGGTTGATGGCACTGTGCAGGTCCTTGATTTCGCGCATCAGCACGTCATCGATGGCCAATCGGCCAGCGGTGTCAACCAGCAGCACATCAAAGTAATGTTTGCGCGCATAGTCCAGCGCCGCCAGCGCAATGTTCACCGGTTTTTGCTCGGGCGTGCTCGGAAACCACTCGGCACCAGCCTGGGCCGTGACGGTCTTGAGCTGCTCGATGGCGGCCGGGCGATAGACGTCGCCAGACACGGTCAGCACCTTCTTGTTGCGCTTCTCGATCAAATGCTTGGCCAGCTTGGCCGTGGTGGTGGTTTTGCCCGCCCCCTGCAAACCCGCCATCAAAATCACCGCCGGCGGCTGCGCCGCCAGGTTGATGTCGGCCACACCATCGCCCATGGTGACAGCCAGTTCCTTGTTGACGATACTCACCAGGGCCTGACCCGGCGTGAGCGAACCCAGCACGTCCTGGCCTAAGGCCTTGTCCTTGACGCGTGCGATGAAGTCGCGCACCACCGGCAGCGCCACGTCGGCCTCCAGCAGCGCCATGCGGATTTCGCGCAGCATGTCAGCCACATTGGTTTCGGTGATGCGGGCCTGACCGCGTATTTCTTTAACCAGGCGAGAGAGTTTGTCGGTGAGAGCGGAAGCCATAGGTTAATTTTTTCCGGCAAAGGGAACTTGAGTTAGAGCCAAGGATGGAAAGGCAGAGTACAAAACGCTAAACTGTGCGCATGATTTTAGCCAGTGCAACACCCTTCACTTTGATTTTGGCGCTTGGCGCATCAGCCGCCTATGCGGCGTCTGCCACGGGTGCTGCCCGTATCAGCCAGACGCTGCCCCGGATAGCAGTCTGGCTGGCGTGGTGTTTACATGGCATCTTGCTGGCTTCCGGTCTGTGGGGCAGTGAGCCGCGCTTCGGTTTTGCACCCGCGCTGTCAGTAACCGCCTGGCTGGTCGGGCTGGTGTATGCCATCGAGACCTATGTTTTCCCGCAGCTCAAGACACCCTGGCTGCTTTCTGGCGCCGGGTCGGCGGCCGTGCTGCTGGCATTGTTGTTTCCGGGTAGCTCATTAAATACCAATGCTTCGCCCTGGCTGCCGCTGCATTGGGCGCTAGGCATTGCTTCTTATGGATTGTTTGCCGTGGCGGTGGTTCACGCCTGGTTCATGACGCGAGCCGAATCACGTATGCGATTGGCCACAAACAACGCTGGCGGGCTGCCCCTGTTGACCATGGAACGGCTGACATTTCACTTTGTCCACCTCGGGTTTGCCTTATTGACGGCGACCCTGTTCGCCGGCTTTTTCTTTGGCAACCAGTTGTATGGCGCCGGCCACGCCATCAGGTGGGACCACAAGACTATATTCTCTGTGCTGTCGTGGCTGATTTTTGCAGTTCTGATCATCGGCCGCGCCCGTTTTGGCTGGCGCGGCAAGCGCGCGGTGCGTTTTCTTTATACGGGTTCAGGTCTGCTGCTGCTGGCCTATGCCGGCTCGCGCTTTGTCATGGAAGTCGTGCTGGGACAAAGCCTGTGAAAGGCGTGTTGCTTTTGCTGCTGGTGCTCGCTGGCGTCTGGCTCTGGCGCAGTCGCACGTCGTCCGTGGGCCAGCGACCGTCACCGCCGTCTGTTGAGCCGCCGCCGACACTCGACACCGTGGCCTGCAGCCGTTGCACGGTGCATATTCCCCGGATAGAAGCGGTTCAGGGCAAGTACGGGGTTTATTGCTGCCTGGAACACTTGCACCAGACGGAACCCTGAACGATGTTGTCCGCGCGGGCATCCACCTGGTTTGGCCTGAAGACGCCCGAGGCCAACGCCGATTTAGAAGACCTCCCCGACGAGTTCGAGCGCTTGTGGCGCGGCTTCATGACCGCCCGCGCCACTCTGGGAGGAGTGCTGATGACCTTGCAGGCCGGGTTGTTTATGCTGGCCGCGCAGACTCCCAGCCTGATCTCATTGTTGATTTGCACCGCCTACCTGATGGCCACACTGGCCGAGCGCATCATGGCTGCGCCCAGCCAACTGGGGCCCCACTTCAACGGTTCATGGCTGCGCATTGTGGGCGTGGACATGCTGGCGTTTGCTGCGCTTCAAACACTGCAGGACAGCAGCATCAACTACACCCCGCTGTTCGCCCTGCCGGTCTTGATGGCCTCCATCCTGGGTTCGCAATTGATGGCCATGGCCAGCGCCGCCGGCGTCACCTTGCTGCTGTTCGGCTATGCTGGCTGGCTGTCTTTACAGGCGCCTTGGAACACCAGCGCGCTTTTTTCACAGGCGGCACTGACAGGTGCGGGCTGTTTTGCCATTTCATTCATTGCCCGCCAAATGGTGACCCGGCTGGCCAGCGTTGAGTTAAAGGCGCAGCGCAGCCAACTTGCCGCCGCCGTGCAGCGGCAAGTCAATGAGTTGATCATCGAGACCTTGGGAGATGGCGTTCTGGTTGTTGATGCACAGCACCAGGTTCGCTCAGCCAACCCGGCTGCCCAAAAGCTGCTCAGCCCCCCCCAAAGCGCACTGAACCAGCCGCTGGATTTGGCCAAGGCGCCAGTCTGGCAGGGTTTGCGCCAGTTGATCGATGAAACCTTTGCAACGCAGTTGGCGCAACAACAGGAAATCAGCATCCAGCACCCAGGACAGGGCGTAAGACTTATGTCGGCGCGCACCCAGCTGACGGTGCAATTGAATCCGGCCGCACAGGGCATGTGTGTGGTTTTCTTGCAGGACCAGCGGGAGCTGCAGGCGCGCATCCGCACCGAGAAGTTTGCCAGCATGGGGCGTATGTCGGCCGCAGTTGCCCATGAGATTCGCAACCCCCTGGCGGCTATCGTGCAAGCCAATGCCCTGCTGTCAGAAGATGTGTCAGACCCGGGTCAACAACAGTTGACCCGACTGGTCCAGCAAAACGCGCTGCGACTTGAAAAAACGGTGCACGACATCCTGCACATCGCCCAGCGAACCAACACCAGTCATGTCGCCCAGACCGAATCCATTGACCTGGCACAGGCACTGCCGCGAATTTGCCGGGACTGGCAAAGCCAGGTCGCCAACAAATCGGACATTGCGGTGCAAGTCCCCACCAGCGCGGCCTGGGTCTGGTTCGATGCCGAACACTTGCGCCGGATTCTCATCAACCTGCTGGACAACGCCCAACGCTACGCAAGCCCTGACCCCGAACCGATTCAAATCAGTCTGCACAGTTGCCTGGGTGCCGCCGCCGCACCAAGCGTCTGTCTGCTGGTCTGGAGCGACGGTGATCCACTGGACCCCTCAGTTGAGCAGCATCTGTTTGAACCTTTTTTTTCGTCCGAGAGCCGCTCCAGCGGCCTGGGGCTTTATATTTGCCGGGAACTGTGCGAAAGCCATGGCGCCAGCATGGCGTATGAACGCAATAGTCGGACGTTTGGTCAAAAGTTTCAACCAGGTAATGAGTTCAGTGTCATGTTCTGCAGCCAGCCCCCCAGCAATCCAGCCACCAGCAGCCAAGCGGTAACCGCGTCATGACCGGTTCCAAATCCCCCGCGCATATTTTGGTCGTTGACGATGAGCCAGATCTGCGCACGCTGTATGAACTGACGCTTTTGCGCGAGGGTTACCAGGTTGACACGGCGGGCGACTTGCAGCAGGCGCGCAAGCTGCTGGCGGAGCATAGTTTTGATGTGCTCATCACCGACATGCGCTTGCCAGATGGTGTCGGACTGTCCTTGATCACAGAACTCAAGATAGCGCAACGCAGCGAGCGCTGCGTGGTGATCACCGCATATGGTTCGGCAGAAAACGCAGTCGAGGCGCTCAAGGGCGGGGCCTTTGACTACCTTACCAAACCAGTTGACCTGAAGCAGTTTCGCCGTGTCATTGCATCAGCCGTGAACAGTCCAGTGACATCGGTTTTGGCCATGGCGCAGACTATCCCTGTGACCCAGGCGGGTGCCGGAGCACTGGGTCAACGGGCCTTGGACCGGCTGGTAGGCCAATCAGTCTGCATGCGCCAGATCAAGGAGCGCATCCTCAAGGTCGCCACCAGCATGGCGCCGGTGCTAGTCACCGGTGAGTCGGGCACCGGCAAGGAACTGGTCGCCTACGCGATTCATGCCAACAGTCATCGCGCCAAAGGGCCTTGGGTGGCCGTCAACTGCAGCGCCATCCCTGAGGCGCTGCTGGAGGCAGAGTTTTTTGGCGCCAAGAAAGGCGCCTACACAGGGTCTCAGGTTGACCGTGAAGGTTTTTTTCAGGCTGCAAGCGGGGGCACGCTATTTCTGGACGAGATTGGCGACCTGCCGCTGGCGATGCAATCCAAATTGTTGCGCGCCATCCAGGAGCGCCGGATACGGCCGCTGGGCTCGACGCAAGAGGATGTGGTGGATGTGCGCATCGTCAGTGCCACCCACAAACAACTGGCAGAAGAGGTGGAAAAAGGGGACTTTCGCCAAGACCTGTTTTATCGGCTCAACGTCATCGACATGTTGATCGCGCCACTGCGCGAACGCACGGAAGATTTGCCGGAATTGTGCAACGCCTTGCTGTCTCGCATCGCCGATGAGGCTGGCATCGCCACCCCGGCGCTGCAAGCTGACGCAATGGAACAACTGGCCAGCTTGCCGTTGGCGGGCAATGTGCGCGAGCTTGAAAACCTGCTGCACCGCGCTGTGGCGCTGGGTGACGGAAAAAGCCTGCAATTCGAGCCACCGAACCCATTACACCGCGGCACTCGACAGTCTGCTGACAGCCTGCCCATCCAAGCGGATCCAGAAATGATTCCAGGCGACCTGCAACGTTACCTCGATGAGTTGGAGCGGAGCATTCTGAGCCGTGCCTTGCTGGCCACCGACTTCAATCGCACGGCAGCCGCCACACGCCTGGGCTTGAGCCTGCGCCAGATACGCTACCGCATTGCCCGGCTGCGCATTGATACCCCAAACCAGGATGACCCCGTTGTCACGCCCGACTGAATCCCTGCCAAAACGCCCGCCCGCCGATTCGCTTTGGCGGCAGGGCTGGTATCGCTTTGCCGCACATCAGGACTCCCCCAACTTCGGCCCGCGTCCGCCTCAGGCAAACATTGACTTGATCGTGCTGCACGCCATCAGTTTGCCGCCCGGCCAGTATGGCGGACCAGAAGTGCTCCAGTTTTTCAACAACCAGCTGGATTGGCAGGCGCACCCCTATTTCAGCCAAATCAAAGGCTTGCAGGTCTCCGCCCATTTCTTCATCCGACGCAACGGCGAACTCTGGCAGTTGGTCAGTTGCGATGACCGCGCCTGGCACGCCGGAGCGTCTTGTTACCGGGGCCGAAACAACTGCAATGACGACAGCATCGGCATTGAACTCGAAGGCCTGGACGGCGATCAGTTTGAAGCCGCGCAGTACGAATGCTTGGGCAGCTTGTGCGCCGCCCTGATGCAACACTACCCTGTGGCCCATGTGGCGGGACACGAACACATTGCCCAAGGCCGCAAGGCCGACCCAGGCGCGGGCTTTGACTGGCTGCGGTTGCAAAAAAACCTCGGGCTTGAGGCTCGGTATTTACCCCTAGCCGTGGGCGCAAATACCCGTACCCCGTATCTTTCAAGCCACCCGTTGCCACGCTGAGCGGTGACAGCGAAACAAGATCAGGCGCACATCAAGCGCTATCAAAACCTCAGAATATCGCGTCATGGCGTAGAATCAACCCAGCCTCAAAAACACTACTGGTAGTGTTTCACTGATCAAAAATCACTAGGTATAGTGATAAGCTAGGGTCTCCGATGACGGGCCGACAGATTTTCGGCGCGACCCCATCCGCTATTTCCATACCCAATTCAGAAGAGGAAGCCATGCAGACTGCCCAAGCTATTTCTGCCGCCAACTACAGCAACCCTCCCGTCAGGTCGGAGCCAGGTGAACTGTCCACGTCCACCCCTGTGGCTTTGAGCCAATACCAAATCATCCGGCGCAACGGCGCCGTGGTGTCTTTCGAGCCCAACAAGATCGCCGTGGCCATGATGAAGGCCTTTTTAGCCGTGCATGGCACTCAGGGTGCTGCCTCGGCCAGTGTGCGCGAAACCGTTGAAGCTCTGACACAGGCGGTCATTCGCGCCCTGCTGCGTTCACGCCCGGCCGGCGGCACGTTTCACATCGAAGATGTGCAAGACCAGGTCGAACTCGGCCTGATGCGCGGCGGGCACCATGAAATTGCCCGTGCCTATGTGCTGTACCGCGAGAAACGCACCCAGGAACGCGCGCAGAGAGTGGATCAGCAAGCCCCTGCAACACCAGTCTTGCACGCCCTGGACAAGGGCCAGCGCATGGTGCTCGACCTGACGCGCCTGCAAGGCATCATCACCGACGCCTGCAGCGGCCTGGGTGGCGATGTCAAGCCCGAGCCCATCATGGCCGAGACCCTGCGCAACCTGTATGACGGCGTGCCGATGGACGAGGTGTACAAAGCTTCGGTACTGGCGGCCCGCACCCTGATTGAAAAGGACCCGGATTACACCTACGCGACCGCGCGCCTGCTGTTTCACACCATCGCCAAGGAAATCCTGGGCGAAGACGTGGCGCAAGCTGACATGCCACAAGCCTACGCAGACTACTTTCCGCAGTTCATCAAGCGCGGCGTCGAGCATGAACTGCTCGACGAAAAACTCCAGCAATTCGATCTGGCTCGCCTGGCCGGGGCTATCAAGGCAGAGCGTGATTTGCAATTCGATTACCTGGGTCTGCAAACGCTTTACGACCGCTACTTTTTGCATATCAACAAAACCCGCATCGAACTTCCGCAAGCGTTTTTCATGCGTGTAGCCATGGGCTTGGCGCTCAATGAAATCGACCGCGAAGCGCGCGCCATCGAGTTCTATGAAGTGCTGTCCTCGTTCGATTTCATGTCGTCCACGCCCACGCTGTTCAACAGCGGCACGCTGCGCTCGCAGCTCTCAAGCTGCTACCTGACCACGGTGCCCGACGACCTTGACGGCATCTACGAGTCCATCAAGGAAAACGCACTGCTGTCCAAGTTTGCCGGCGGACTTGGCAACGACTGGACCCGCGTGCGCGCACTGGGCAGCCACATCAAGGGCACCAACGGTGAATCCCAGGGCGTAGTGCCTTTCCTGAAAGTGGTCAATGACACAGCGGTGGCGGTCAACCAGGGCGGCAAGCGCAAGGGCGCAGTCTGCACCTACCTGGAAACCTGGCACCTCGACATCGAGGAGTTTCTGGAACTGCGCAAAAACACCGGCGACGACCGCCGCCGCACGCACGACATGAACACCGCCAACTGGATCCCCGACCTGTTCATGCGCCGCGTCATGGAAAAAGGCCAGTGGACGCTGTTCTCGCCCAACAACGTGCCCGACCTGCACGACAAGTTCGGTATCGCGTTCGAACAGGCTTACGTGGTCTACGAAGAAAAAGCAGCGCGCGGCGAGATCAATCCCTACCGCACGGTGCAGGCCAGCGACCTCTGGCGCAAGATGTTGACCATGCTGTTCGAGACCGGTCACCCCTGGATCACGTTCAAAGATGCGTGCAACATCCGCTCACCACAACAGCACGTGGGCGTGGTGCATTCGAGCAACCTGTGCACCGAGATCACCCTCAATACCAGCAGCACCGAGACGGCGGTGTGCAATCTGGGGTCGGTCAATTTGTTGCAGCATTTGAAGGACGGAGCAATCGATCACGCCAAGCTGCAAAAGACGATCACCACCGCCATGCGCATGCTCGACAACGTGATCGACATCAACTACTACGCCGTCAAAAAAGCGCGTGATTCCAATATGCGGCATCGCCCGGTCGGGCTGGGTCTGATGGGCTTCCAGGACAGCCTGTATGAATTGCGCATCCCCTACGCCACCGACGCCGCTGTGCAATTCGCTGACGAGTCCATGGAGGCCATCTGTTATTACGCCTACCAGGCCTCGACTGAACTGGCGCGCGAGCGCGGCCAATACTCCAGCTACAAGGGCTCGCTGTGGGACCAAGGTATCCTGCCGATCGACACGCTCGACCTGCTGGCACGTGAGCGCGGTGGCTACGTCGAAGTCGATCGCTCCAGCAAGCTGGACTGGGATGCGCTGCGACAAAAAATCGCCAAAGACGGCATGCGCAATTCCAACTGCGTGGCGATTGCGCCCACTGCCACCATTTCCAACATCATCGGCGTTGATGCCTCGATAGAACCCTGCTTTGGCAACCTCTCGGTCAAGTCCAATTTATCGGGTGAGTTCACCATCATCAACAGCTACCTGGTGCGCGATCTCAAGCGCCTCGACCTATGGGACGATGTGATGGTGATGGACCTCAAACATTTTGATGGATCGCTGGCCCCCATCGACCGTGTACCGAAAGAAATCAAGTCGCTTTACGCCACCGCCTTCGAAGTGGAAACCCGCTGGCTCGTTGAAGCTGCGGCGCATCGCCAGAAGTGGATTGACCAGGCCCAGTCGCTCAACATTTACATGGCTGGCGCCTCGGGCAAAAAGCTCGATGACACCTACAAGCTGGCCTGGGTCCGTGGCCTCAAAACCACCTACTACCTGCGCACCCAATCGGCCACCCATGCTGAAAAATCCACCGTCACTGCGGGCCGTTTGAATGCAGTGTCATCGGGCGGTGAGACGGCAGGAACAAGCGGCATGAGTGCGCTCGATGCAGCGGCTGCGGCGGCGCGTCAACAGATGGCCGCCATGCCTGCCACCGACATCAAATTTTGTGGTACCGACGACCCAACGTGCGAGTCGTGTCAGTAGCCATGCCATGTGCGCAGTGCATGCGATGCTGGCACGCCACAGTGCCACACGCATGAGCACAAAGCACGATTAAATTTCTTTCTATTTTTTGCACTAGATCTCATAATCCACGCATTGGAAATCACTATGTTGTCCTGGGACGAAGAAGTTACACCTACCGCCAGTTTGTCATCCTCTCCCAGCCGCTCAGACCGGCTGCTGGCAGAGCCTTCTTCCAGCCCTTCTGCGATGCTCGCCGAAGTCACCCTCACCCCTCCTCCCGCACCACTCAAACCACGCCCGACGACATCGGCCAGTCCCTCTGCGGCCAGCACCAAGCGCCGTGTCAACGCAGCCGACAAACGCATCATCAACGGCAAGACCGACGTCAACCAGTTGGTCCCCTTCAAGTACAAATGGGCTTGGGAAAAATACCTGTCAAGTTGTGCCAACCACTGGATGCCGCAAGAGGTCAACATGACGCGTGACATCGCGCTGTGGAAAGACCCCAACGGCCTGACCGAAGACGAACGCCGCATCGTCAAACGCAACCTCGGTTTTTTCGTCACTGCAGACTCACTGGCAGCCAACAACATCGTGCTGGGTACCTACCGCCATATCACCGCGCCAGAATGCCGCCAGTTCCTGTTGCGCCAGGCGTTCGAGGAAGCCATTCACACGCATGCTTACCAATACATCGTGGAGTCCTTGGGGCTAGACGAGGGCGAGATCTTCAGCGCCTACAACGAGATCAAATCGATCCGCGACAAGGACGAATTCCTGATCCCTTTCATCGAAGCCATCATGAACCCGCAGTTCAAGACCGGCACACCCGAGGCTGATCAAACCCTGCTCAAGTCGCTGATCGTGTTTGCCTGCCTGATGGAGGGCCTGTTCTTTTATGTCGGCTTCACCCAGATTCTGGCACTGGGCCGGCAAAACAAGATGACGGGCGCCGCAGAACAGTACCAGTACATTCTGCGCGACGAATCCATGCACTGCAACTTTGGCATCGACCTGATCAACCAGCTCAAGCTGGAAAACCCGCAGCTCTGGACGGCCGAGTTCAAGGCCGAGATCAAGGCCTTGTTCGAGACCGCCGTGGACCTCGAATACCGCTACGCCGAAGACACCATGCCGCGCGGCGTGTTGGGAATGAACGCCTCCATGTTCAAGGGTTACCTGCGCTACATTGCCAACCGCCGTGCCACCCAAATCGGGCTCAATACGCTGTTCCCCAATGAAGAAAATCCGTTCCCCTGGATGAGCGAAATGATCGACTTGAAGAAAGAACGCAACTTCTTCGAGACCCGTGTCATTGAATACCAATCCGGCGGCGCACTGTCGTGGGAATGACGAAAACTGATGAGCTTCCAAATTTCACAAAATTTTGAACCGGCTGCTGGCGGCAAAGTTTTGTTGACCCCTGTTCATGGCGCTGGGAACCCGCCCAACCCCATGGATCTCTTGACGCACAATGATTTGCGTGAAGTGCTCTTTGCAAATTGATCAAGGAGATAGAAATGGCAACTGCAAAAAAACCGGCCGCGAAACCTGCCGCCAAACCCGTAGCGAAACCTGCTGCACCGGCTAAGAAGGCTGCACCGGCTAAGAAGGCTGCACCGGCTAAGAAGGCTGCACCGGCTAAGAAGGCTGCACCGGCTAAGAAGGCTGCACCGGCCAAGAAGGCTGCACCGGCCAAGAAGGCTGCACCGGCCAAGAAGGCTGCACCGGCCAAGAAGGCTGCACCGGCCAAGAAGGCTGCACCGGCCAAGAAGGCTGCACCGGCCAAGAAGGCTGCACCGGCTAAAAAGGCTGCACCGGCTAAAAAGGCTGCACCGGCTAAAAAGGCTGCACCGGCCAAGAAGGCTGCACCGGCTAAAAAGGCTGCAACACCAGCCAAAAAAGCAGTTGCCAAACCAGCTGCAAAAAAACCCGCCAAAGCTCCGGCCGCTCCAGCCGCGAAGACCAAGCTCAACCCCCAAGCAGCCTGGCCTTTTCCTTCTGGATCGAAGCCCTGATCAAACCGTACGGCAAATGCGCCAGCCCGTTGCCCAAACCGCAGCGGGCTTTTTTACGGGTAAAAAAGCAGCAACCGATAGCCCAGTGCGCTAGGCTGCGCCGTATCCGCCTTGACACGCAAGTTCGCCATGGCAGACCATTCGCCAACCGCAGCTACCGTGTCTGACTTGGCACCCAATTCGGCCGGTAATAACACGCGCCGCATGACCGGCTGATCTGTCAGGTCTGTCAGCGTTAACTCAACCGCTGGCAACGCCAATGCAAGTTGCGTCTTGTTTTTCACGACCAAATGCAACTGAAACGTCTCCTGGTCCACTTGGTGGAAGGTGGCTGAATCAAGTATCAAGGCTTCAATGCGTTGCACGGGCGAGATGCGGCAACCCAGGACCTTACAAAATGTCTGTAAGACTGGCTTGATTTCAGGCTTCAAAGTTGCCCACTGGTCGCGCTCACGGTACATGCCCTGCACCAACAAGCCAAGCAACAAAAGGACACAGAGCACACCCCACAGCAAGCGCTTGCCATGTTGATGCAGGTCCGGGCGAACAACAACTGCGCGCATGAATGAAACAGGCTCCGTAACCGGCACGGGTGCAGCGGCAACTGGCTCTGGGACTTCAGGCTCGGGTTCATAGACACTTTCCGGAGCGGCTTCGGCTTCAATCTCCATCGAGGGCTTGATGAGCAAGGCCGCCGAATCCCAAGACTCTTCAGGCCGCACATCGGGCTCCACATCGGGGCGAAAATCCTCGGTGGCCGGAGGCATCGCTGGCGCCTCGTCCCCATAAGAAGACCGAGACTCAACCGTCACCGGCTCCGCTAACCGCGTCGATGAATCACGCAAAGCAAGGTCAGCCGCCACCGGCTGAAGCAGGAATTCCCGTGCATCCGTTGACGCTAGATCGGCAGGCAGTTCTGAATCAGCCTCGATCAACTGTTGCGAGACATCAAAAATCTCACCACACGTGCCGCAACGAACCCAGCCACCCGAAATACGCAGCTGGTCTGGCACCACCTTGTACCAGGTCTGGCAAGCGGGGCAGCGGGCGATCAAGCTCATGGCAGTTGAAATTTATCAGCCGTTCGGCCAGTCGGCCTCAACGCATCGCAGTCATCAATATCCAGCCGTCCTCGGTATCGGCCACCGTCAGCTTGCAGTAGGGCGCGTAGGCAGCCTGCAGTTCTTCGGCCTGACGCTCCAAAATACCTGCCAGCACCAGCGCCCCACCAGGCGCCACGCGCGACCACAGCAGCGGTGCCAGCACCTTCAAGGGCGTTGCCAGGATATTGGCCAGCACGGCCTGATAAACGCCGCTGGCGCTTTCTGGCAAACCGGCGCGCACAAGCACATGGTTGGCTTGGGCGTTGAGCAGCGTGGACTCGACTGCCGCCGGGTCGATGTCCACCGCATCGATGTCCGCGGCGCCAAACTTGGCCGCACCAATGGCCAGGATGCCGGAACCACAGCCGTAGTCCAACACCCGGTTAAGGGCGGCACTGCCATGACTGGCAATCCAGCGCAAGCACATGCGCGTGGTGGGATGGGTGCCGGTGCCAAAGGCCAGACCGGGGTCCAGACGGATCACGATACGCGCCTGTGCAGGCGGCTCATGCCAGGTTGGCACAATCCAGAATTCTGGCGTGATCTCCACCGGGGCAAACTGTGATTGCGTCAAACGCACCCAGTCCTGTTCAGGCACCTCCGGCAAACCCAACACCTCGCATTCGGCAAAGAAATCCTGCGCCTGTAACAACGCCAGCGCGTCAGTGGCTTGTTCACGGCTGTCATACAAGGCGAGCACCCTGGAGCGTTGCCAGCCCTCTTTGGGGGGTGGCATGCCCGGCTCGCCAAATAGCGCCTGCTCGGCATCGGTCTGGGCATCGGCATCTTCCACGCTGACGCTCAGGGCATCGAGCGCGTCAAGCGCTTCGCTCAGCGCTTCAACCTGGTGCTCGGGGCACATCAATCGTAGTTCAAACATCACAGCCCAGGCTCAGCGTACATGGTCAGCAAGCCAACCCTCAAGATAATGGATATTGGTGCCGCCTTCCATGAATTTGGCATCGACCATCAACTCACGGTGCAGGGCCACATTGGTGTTGATGCCCTCGATCACCGTTTCGCCCAAAGCGGTGCGCATGCGCGCCAAGGCCTGCTCGCGGGTATCGCCATGCACGATGATCTTGCCGATCATCGAATCGTAATTTGGGGGCACAAAATAATTGGTATAGACGTGCGAATCCACCCGCACACCCGGGCCGCCCGGCGGATGCCACATGGTGATACGCCCGGGTGAGGGAATGCACTTGTAAGCGTCTTCGGCGTTCAGTCGGCACTCAATGGCGTGACCACGAATCTGGATCTGGCGCTGCGTGAACGGCAGCTTCTCACCTGCCGCGACCATGATCTGGGTCTTGACAATGTCAATGCCGGTGGTCATCTCGGTTACAGGATGTTCCACTTGCACCCGCGTGTTCATCTCGATGAAATAAAAATTGCCGTCTTCGTACAAAAACTCAAACGTGCCGGCACCCCGGTAACCGATCTTTTTGCAGGCCGCCACGCAACGGTCTCCCACACGCTCAATCAGCTTGCGGGGAATGCCGGGTGCGGGCGCCTCTTCGATGACCTTCTGGTGGCGACGCTGCATGGAGCAATCGCGTTCACCCAGATACACCGCATTCTTGTATTTGTCCGCCAGGATCTGGATTTCAACATGGCGTGGATTCTGCAAAAACTTTTCCAGATACACCGCCGGGTTGCCAAAGGCGGCACCCGCTTCGTTTTTTGTCATGGCCACCGCATTGATCAGCGCCGCCTCGGTGTGCACCACGCGCATGCCACGACCGCCGCCGCCCCCTGCGGCCTTGATGATGACGGGATACCCGACCATTTTGGCAATGCGTTTGACCTGCACCGGATCGTCGGGCAACTCTCCCTCCGAGCCCGGCACACAGGGCACGCCTGCCTTGATCATGGCCTGCTTGGCCGACACCTTGTCACCCATGATGCGGATCGACTCCGGCGTGGGGCCGATAAACTGGAAGCCACTGCGCTCGACCCGCTCGGCAAAGTCCGCGTTTTCGCTCAAAAATCCGTAGCCCGGGTGAATGGCCTCGGCGTCAGTCACCTCGGCGGCCGAAATAATGGCTGGCATGTTAAGGTAGCTCAAAGCCGAGGAAGCCGGCCCGATGCACACCGCCTCTTCCGCCAGCTTGACGTACTTAGCCTCGCGATCAGCCTCCGAGTACACCATGACGGCTCTGACTCCCAGCTCACGGCAGGCGCGCTGGATCCGCAAGGCAATTTCGCCACGATTGGCAACCAGAATTTTTTTAAACATGGATGGCGCCTGAGCTTAGTCGATGATGAACAAAGGCTGGCCGTATTCCACGGCCTGCCCGTTGTCGGCCAAGATTTTTCGTACCGTGCCAGCCTTGTCGCACTCGATTTCGTTCAGTATTTTCATGGCCTCAATGATGCACAGGGTGTCGCCCTCGTTGACAACATCGCCGATTTCAACAAAAGACTTGGCGCCCGGAGAGGCTGACCGATAAAACGTGCCAACCATTGGCGACTTGACGGTATGCCCCGTCTCGACCGGTGCCACAGCCACGACGGCAGCAGCAGCCTGCGCAACCGGCTGCGCATGGGGCACCGACTGGCTCACGGGCATGAAGTTCTGGACCATCGCACCACCGCCTTTGACGATGCGGATCTTGCCTTCAGCTTCGGTGATTTCTAGTTCGGAGACGTTTGATTCCGATACCAGATCGATCAAGGTTTTGAGTTTTCTGAGGTCCATGGGGTCTCCAACGAAAGGGAAGTAACAGTCAACTGAAATTCACTTGGATTTGAATGAAATCACAATAATTTTCATTAAAACAAGCTAACTATGCTTTATTTTATATTTTCTTTAATAAATCATTCAAACTGACAAGCGCTCCCAGGTGCGTAGGTCATCGCCTGTCAGCTTGCCCATTTTACGGTGCAACACGTTGCCGACAGAAGAAAATACCACGGTAAAGGGCAAAGCACCAGTGACATTTCCGAGCGACTTGCTGACCTCGATTCCGGGAAACCCTGCCAAAGCCACCTGAAAAGACAGCGGAGATTGCATCAGAAAACGCGATACGGGAACGGCTTGATCCACCGCCAATGCCAGCACTTGCCAGCCTTTTGATTTATTTTGAAGAAAAAAGCTGTCAATTAACGGCAACTCTTCGATGCAAGGCGGGCACCATGTGGCCCAGAAATTCAGCAGCAGGGGCTTGCCTTTGAATGCGCTCGCAGCCAGCATGACGCCGTCCAACTGGGCAAATTGATGCTGCCAAAAGATGTGCTCCGCCTCTGACAGGGATTGTGCCTGGCGCCTGGAGGTGCGCCAAGCCAGGCCAGCGCCGACACCAGCCAGCCCCATGCCCGCCGCAGCCGCCAACCAGCCGCGCCGGGATGAGCTCAAGAGGACTCCTGGAATAACAAACGCCGCAAGGCACGGGTATCGCCGCGCGGCGACCGCCCATGGGCATCCACTCTTAGCGCGCCGCGCACATCATCAAAGTCATAAATCATCAAATGCACCCCAATATCCTGGTTCAATTCAGCACAAAAAGCATGCACGCTTAAGGCCTCTACCGACTCGCCGGTAAAACCCGTGACCGTGCGCGGCACATACCGCACATTCTGGTCTATCAATGCAATTTCGGCCGACTTGCTATCGTCACAAAACAACTGCAAATAGATATCCGAGTTTTTAGTGGCGGTACCGTGCCAGACCGCGCCCCCAAGATGGGGCCGGAATTCGCTCAAGCGCTCCATCCAGATCAGCGCCAGGCGCCTTAGCGCCATCAGTTCCAACGGCTGGGTGTCCGCGCAAAACACCGCGATGTAATCCCTCACCACCTCCTCCAATAGCTCATTGGAAGGCAGCGCGCCGCGCCCGCTCAACCCCAACAGCTTGGCTGCGCGACGTTTGGCAGCACCATACTCCAGGCCTTCTTCCACCACCCAGCGCGCAGCTTGGGCAGCGATCTCGTGTTGTTCATCGGTCATACAAGTTGCATTTTGCCCTGAATCACCTTCACCTGGCATGCCTAGTGAATCCACCCGCAGCGACTTGCCGACCCGCCTAAAATCAACGCATGCACATTCACATCCTTGGCATTTGCGGCACCTTCATGGGAGGAGTTGCCGCTTTGGCGCGCGAAGCGGGCCACAAGGTGACCGGCTGCGACGCAGGTGTTTACCCGCCCATGAGCGACCAGCTGCGCGCCCTTGGCATTGAACTGTTAGAGGGCTATGGCGCCGATCAACTGGCACTCAAACCCGACATGTTTGTCGTTGGCAATGTGGTCAGCCGTGCGCACCTGAGCGATGGCGCAGCCAAATTCCCCTTGATGGAAGCCATTCTCGACGCCGGCCTGCCCTATACCAGCGGACCGCAGTGGCTGGCGGAGCATGTGCTGCAAGGCCGCCATGTGATCGCCATTGCCGGCACCCATGGAAAAACCACAACCACGGCCATGACCAGCTGGCTACTGGAGGCCGCCGGCCTCCAGCCCGGCTTTCTGGTCGGTGGCGTGCCGCTCAACTTTGGTGTCTCGGCCCGGCTAGGCCAGGGCAAGGCCTTTGTCATCGAGGCCGATGAATACGACACCGCTTTTTTTGACAAACGCAGCAAGTTCGTGCATTACCGGCCGCGCACTGCCGTTTTGAACAATCTGGAGTTCGATCACGCCGACATTTTTGACGATCTGGCGGCTATCGAGCGCCAGTTTCATCACCTGATTCGCACCGTGCCTGGCACCGGCGCACACGGCAGCGGCCGAATTGTGGTCAATGGGCTGGAGGAAAGCCTGGCGAACGTGCTGCACATGGGTTGCTGGAGTGAAGTGCGCAGCTTCGGCGCGGCGGTCAGCGACTTCACGGCACAGGGCGAGGCGAGCAATTTTGATGTCCTGCAACAAGGCCAGGTGGTCGGTCGCGTGACCTGGTCATTGACCGGCATCCACAACCAGCTCAACGCGCTGGCCGCCATCGCCGCTGCCGAACATGTCGGCGTTTCTCCAAAGATGGCAACACAGGCACTCGGCGGCTTCGAGAACGTGAAACGGCGCATGGAACTGCGCGGTACCGTCAAGACCGCCAGCGGCAACATCACGGTTTATGACGACTTTGCCCACCACCCCACTGCCATTCGCACCACGGTCGATGGTCTGCGCCGCACGCTTACGGCGGGCGAACGTATCCTGGCGGTATTCGAGCCGCGCTCCAACACCATGAAACTCGGCACCATGAAAGCGCAACTACCGTGGAGCCTGGAAAACGCCGACCTGGCTTTTTGCCACAGCGGCGGCTTGGGTTGGGATGCCACCGAAGCGCTGGCGCCCATGGCCGGGCGCGCGATGGTGATGGACAACATCGAGGCGCTGGTGGCGCAGGTCAGCCGGGCGGCCCGTGGCGGCGACCACATCCTGTGCATGAGCAATGGCAGTTTTGGCGGGGTCCATGCCAAGCTGTTGCAGGCGCTACAAAACAAATAGCCGCAAGCGCTTTTCAGACGGTTTCAGAGGCCAAAGACCTCTGTTTACTTAACGCCCGCGTCGTGCCAACACCGCCTGTGACAGAGCATCCAAGCATGCCAGCGAATCGTCCCAGCCCAGACAAGCATCAGTGATGCTCTTGCCGTATTCGAGCTTGTCGGCCTTGTCTTTGCCCGGCGTGAACTTCTGTGCGCCCGCGTTGAGATGGCTCTCTACCATGACGCCAAACACCTGATGCGAGCCCGTCGCAATCTGGGTGGCAATGTTGCGCGCCACATCGAGCTGTTTTTCATGCTGCTTGCTGCTGTTGGCGTGGCTGCAGTCCACCATCAGGGTCGCAGACAGCCTAGCTTTCTCCAGTTCGGCGCAAGCCGCCGCCACGTTGGCTGCGTCGTAGTTGGGCGCCTTGCCGCCGCGCAAAATCACATGGCAATCCTTGTTGCCGTTGGTTTGCACAATCGCCACCCGGCCACTTTTGTGCACCGACAAAAAGTGGTGACCACCGGCTGCAGCCTGAATCGCGTCGGTGGCGATTTTGATGTTGCCATCGGTGCCGTTCTTGAAGCCGATCGGTGCCGACAGGCCGGAAGCGAGTTCTCTGTGCACTTGGCTCTCGGTGGTGCGGGCGCCAATGGCGCCCCAGGAAATCAGATCACCCAGGTATTGAGGCGAGATCACATCCAGGAATTCGCTGCCAGCGGGCAAACCCAGCCGGTTGATCTCGATCAGCAGTTGCCGGGCAATGCGCAGGCCTTCGTCGATGCGGAACGACTCGTCCAGATACGGATCATTGATGAGGCCTTTCCAGCCGACCGTGGTGCGTGGCTTCTCAAAATACACCCGCATCACAATTTCCAGCGTGTCGGCGTATTTGTCACGCTGCTCCTTGAGGCGGCGGGCGTACTCGATGGCCGCCGCCGGATCGTGGATCGAGCACGGGCCGATAATGACGAGCAAGCGGTCGTCCTTGCCCGCGATGATCTGGTGGATGTTGTGCCGGGTAACGCTGATCATCTTCTCAACCGGAGTGCCCTGGATCGGGAAAAAACGGATCAGATGCTCTGGCGGTGGTAGCACGGTGATGTCCTTGATGCGTTGGTTATCGGTCTGACCGGTGCGGTCAGTGGCGGGGCTCAGCGCATTGGTGCCCCAGGCATCTTGAACAGCGACAACAGTGGCTTTGGCAGTCATGAAAAGCTTTCTCACAGGGTTGAAAACAAAAACGCATAAAAAAACCGCCGGGGTTGCCGGCGGTTTTTGGGAGATCAGGACGTTTGGATCAGCTACGTTCAGAACTCTCTACCGCCGGCGGCGCTTGAGAACCAAAAATAGCCAAAGAAAAAAGTAACTGACTTCATGGGTGTGGAATGTAGCACAGTTGCCTCAGGCCGTTCCGCCCACCGTCAGGCCATCAATCCGCAGCGTGGGCTGACCCACACCCACCGGCACGCTCTGGCCTTCCTTGCCACAGGTACCGACGCCGCTGTCGAGCTTCATGTCGTTGCCGATCATGCTGACGCGCTTGAGAACTTCCGGCCCGCTGCCCACCAGCGTGGCGCCTTTAACTGGGTACAGAATCCTACCGTTCTCAACCCAGTAGGCCTGGCTGGCCGAGAAGACGAATTTTCCCGAAGTGATGTCCACCTGGCCACCGCCAAAGTTGGTGGCGTACAGGCCTTTTTTGATGCTGGCCACAATTTCTTCCGGGCTCTTGTCACCGCCAAGCATATAGGTGTTGGTCATGCGCGGAATCGGCACATGAGCGTAGCTCTCGCGGCGGCCGTTACCCGTCGGATTGACCCCCATCAGGCGGGCATTCATGGCGTCCTGGATGTAGCCTTTGAGAATGCCGTCCTCGATCAGCACATTGCGGCCACTGGCATTGCCCTCGTCGTCAACATTGAGCGAGCCACGGCGGTCGCTGATGGTGCCGTCGTCCAGCACTGTGACACCCTTGGCCGCCACGCGCTGGCCGATGCGGCCGCTGAAGGCGCTCGACCCCTTGCGGTTGAAGTCACCCTCCAAACCATGGCCAATCGCTTCGTGCAACAATATGCCAGGCCAGCCAGAACCTAGCACCACCGTCATTTCACCGGCCGGGGCCGGGCGCGCTTCCAAGTTGGTGAGCGCCGCCGAAACAGCTTCATCGACATACTGGCCAATCAGCGCATCATCAAAATAGGCGAAGCCAAAACGGCCGCCGCCACCGGCCGAACCGACTTCACGGCGGCCTTTTTGTTCGGTGATCACGGTCACGCTCAAACGCACCAGCGGTCTCACGTCGGCAGCCAGGGTGCCGTCGGCACGCGCAACCAGCACCACGTCGTATTCGGCAGCCAGACCGGCCATGACCTGCGCCACGCGCGGATCCTTGGCGCGCGCCAACTGCTCCACTTTTTCCAGCAGTTTGACCTTGGCCGTGCTGTCCAGGCTGGCAATCGGGTCCAGTCCGTTGTACAGGGAGCGCGAAGATGCAATTTTTTTGGTCGCCACCTTCAAGCGCCCGGACTGGGCCACTGTCGAGATGGAGCGCACCGTGCGGGCGGCATCCAGCAACGAGGCCTCCGAGATGTCGTCGGAATAGGCAAAGGCAGTTTTTTCACCACTAACAGCGCGAACACCCACACCCTGGTCAATGGAAAACGAACCGGTTTTGACGATGCCTTCTTCCAGGCTCCAGCCCTCCGAGCGGGTGTATTGAAAGTACAGGTCAGCCTCATCCACCTTGTGCGCCTTGATCTCGGCAAGCGCCCGGGCCAGGTGCGATTCGTCCAGCCCAAAAGGGGTGAGCAGCAGGGATTTGGCAACGCTTAAGCGTTCAAGGGTGGGTTCGCGTGAAATCATCGAGCGATTTTAGGGCTTGGGGTCAAAAGAGCATGTTCAGCGTGAGACTCAACCACTTTAACCATGCGGTAACAGCCAGCATCCGAAAAAATGTTGAGGAAAAGGGAAATCTCAATCACTTGAGGACAGAGCAAATTTGCCGTGCAAATCTTGGTCTGTCCCGCAGAGTATCAGGACTGCACCAGCCGTTTGGATTTGGCGATCGACATCAATATGCCCAAGCCCAGCCCCAGCGTGACCATGGCTGTGCCGCCGTAACTGATGAAAGGCAGTGGCACGCCCACCACCGGCAAAATGCCGCTGACCATGCCCATGTTCACAAACGCGTAGCAAAAGAAAATCATCGCCATGGCGCCGGCCAGCAACCGCGTGAACATGGTGGGCGCCTCCAAGGCGATCACCAGCGCGCGCAGCACAAGAAAGAGAAAAGCAGCGATCAACAGCAGATTGCCAATCAGACCGAACTCTTCCGAAAATGCCGCAAAAATGAAGTCGGTGGTGCGCTCCGGAATGAATTCCAGATGGGTTTGCGTGCCCTGCATGAAGCCCTTGCCCCAAACCCCGCCGGAGCCGATAGCAATCATGCCCTGGATGATGTGAAAACCCTTGCCCAGCGGGTCGCGCCCGGGGTCAAGCAGCGTGCACACGCGCTGCTGCTGGTACTCGCGCAACAGGGGCCAACTGACGCCGTCGGCGCACAACTCGGGTTCGAACATCATCAGCAGCGTGATGCCAAGCAAGCCCAGAAACAGGGGTGGCGCCACCAGCTTCCAGCTCAAGCCGGCAAAAAAGATCACCGACAAGCCCGCCGCCAGCACCAGCAGCGATGTGCCCAAATCGGGCTGTTTCATGATCAGGCCCACGGGCAGCGCCAGCAACAAGCCGGCCACCAGAAAGTCAAGCGGCCGCAACTGGCCTTCGCGCTTCTGGAACCACCAGGCCAGCATCAGTGGCATGGCGATTTTGAGGATTTCACTGGGCTGAATCGTCATGCCCAGGTTGAGCCAGCGCCGGGCACCTTTTTTGGTGATGCCAAATACCGCCACTGCAATCAGCAACGTGACACCCAAGATATAGAGCGGTACCGCCAAGGCCATCAGGCGCTGCGGTGGCACCTGGGCCACCACGAACATGATAAAGCCGGCAATCAGCATGTTGCGCGCATGGTCCTCAAAGCGCGTGCCGTGGTCGTAGCCCGAGGAATACATGGTCAGCAAGCCCGCGCACACCAGCATGAACACGGCGAACGCAAGCGGTCCGTCAAACCCGGAAAACCAGGGCGAGAGGCGACGCGACAATGAAGGACGTTCAAAAACCAGCGGCATGGGGCGCGATTATGACGGAGCGCCATCGGCCGGCAGCACCCGCAAGGGGATCGTCACCGGCCCGTCGTTGACCAAGCTCACCTGCATGTCAGCGGCAAACTCGCCGGTTTGCACCAGCGGGTGCAGCAAGCGCGCCTGCGCCACAAAATAGTCATATAAACGCTTGCCTTCTTCGGGTGCAGCCGCCGCAGTAAAGCTGGGCCGGTTGCCCCCCGAGGCATCGGCCGCCAGCGAGAACTGGCTCACCACCAGCAGGCCGCCAATCTGCCCTGAACCGTCCAGGTTTTGCAGGCTGTGGTTCATCTTGCCCGCCGCATCGCTGAAGATGCGCAATTTCAGAATTTTGGCCAGCAGCTTTTCGCTTTGCGCATTGCCGTCACCGCGCTCGGCGCACAGCAGCACCAGCAAACCGGCACCGATTTCGCCGACGACCCTGCCGGCCACTTCGACACGTGCCTGGCGCACGCGCTGCAACAAAGCCATCATGCCTGGGTGGCCTGAGCGACGATCAAGCCAGCGTCACGCGGGCAAACTTGCGCTTGCCCACTTGCAACACGTAAGCTCCCGCACCGAGCTTGAGGCCCTTGTCGCTCACCACGCCTGAATCTACCCGCACGCCGCCGCCATCGATCAGCCGGTTGCCTTCGCCGCTGGAGGCCGCCAGCCCCGCCATTTTGAGCAGCGCAGCAATGCCAACAGGCCCGCCACCGTCGCCCAGCGGCAGCGTCAGCTCGGCAATTTCATCGGGCACGCCGCCCTTGCTGCGGTTGATGAAGTCTTGCTCGGCCGCTTCAGCCGCCGCCGCCGAGTGAAAGCGCGCGGTGATTTCCTTGGCCAGCGCCACCTTGGCGTCCTTGGGATTGCGCCCGGCGGCCACTTCGGCCTTCAGCGCAGCAATGGCGGCCTCCGACTTGAAACTCAGCAGCGTGTACCAGCGCCACATCAGCACATCGGAGATGCTCAGCACCTTGGCAAACATGGTGTTGGCGTCTTCAGAAATGCCGATGTAGTTGTTCTTGCTCTTGGACATTTTCTCGATGCCGTCCAGCCCTTCGAGCAGCGGCATGGTCAGGATGCACTGCGGTTCCTGGCCGTATTCGGCTTGCAGATGGCGACCCACCAGCAGGTTGAATTTCTGGTCGGTGCCGCCAAGCTCCAGGTCGCTCTTGAGCACCACGCTGTCGTAGCCCTGCATCAGCGGGTACAAGAACTCATGCACACTGATCGGGGTGCCGGCATGGAATCGGTCGTGAAAATCATTGCGCTCCATCATGCGCGCCACGGTATAGCGCGCTGCCAGTTCGATCATGCCGCGCGAACCCAGGGTGTCGCCCCACTCGCTGTTGTACCGAATCTCGGTTTTGGACGGATCCAGCACCATCGAAGCCTGGCGGTAATAGGTTTGGGCGTTGACCTCGATTTGCTCGCGGGTGAGCGGTGGTCGCGTGGTGTTGCGCCCGGACGGATCACCGATCAGGGTGGTGAAGTCGCCGATCAAAAAGATGACTGTGTGCCCCAAATCCTGCAACTGGCGCATTTTGTTGAGCACCACCGTGTGGCCGATGTGAATGTCGGGCGCGGTGGGATCCAGGCCCAGCTTGATGCGCAGCGGCGTGCCGGTGGCCTCCGAGCGCGCCAGTTTTTTCAGCCAATCATCTTGGGGAATCAGCTCTTCGCAGCCGCGCAGCGTCACGGCCAAAGCCTCTTTCACACGATTGGTCACAATAATTTCTGGCGTTTTGGCGTGTGTCATAAGGGTTTTTCTGGATGCGGCGGAAAGGGCAAGGTTTATACTCGAACCTTGCTTCATCGTGTGATTTTACGTGGGCATCCCCGCTCATATTTTCACAACCGTTGTGTCTTTCAGACAAGCCTCATCCGGGATTCTCTTTTGATCAACCAATTTATTGTCAACGGCCAGGTTTTTTCAAACGCTGCTGCCCGCTGGCTGACACAACATCACAAACGTGTAGCTGCCACCGTGGCAGCCTTGCTGCTGGGCGGTGGCGGTGGCGCTTTCGCCGTGGCATCACTGGCACCAGATGCTGCCGATTTGCCCGTGCGCGAGATGATTGAATCCGTGCAGCCACTGGTCATGACCGACTATAACCATGATGTATCCCCAGTGTTTGTGCTCTACCGCACTGACACCACCCGCACCAATGACACTGCCGACACACTGCTCAAGCGTCTGGGAGTGGATGATGCCGAGGCTGCCGCCTTCCTGCGCAGTGACAGCAATGCCCGGCAGATTTTGCTGGGCCGCAACGGCCGCCAAGTCACCGCAGAAGCCCTGGTTGACCAGCGTCTGAGCAAGCTCACTGCCCGCTGGAGCGCTGACACGGAGGGCCAATTCCAGCGGTTGGTCATTGAGCGCAACGGCAATAATTTCACCTCGCACCTGGAAACTGCGGCCTTGCGCGCCAGCAGTCAGTTGGCCAGCGGCACCATCCAAAGCACCTTGTTCGCCGCCACCGATGAAGCCAAAATCCCCGATGCCGTGGCCGTGCAATTGGCCGAGATTTTTTCTGGCGACATCGACTTCCGTCGATCGCTACGCAAGGGTGACCGCTTTTCAGTGGTCTATGAAACCCTCGAAGGCGACAGCGAGCCGCTGCGCACCGGGCGCGTGCTCAGCGCCGAATTTGTCAACGCGGGCAAGGCTTTTCAGGCCATGTGGTTCGCGGAACCGGCTGCGGGGCAAACCGCTGAGAGGCTGCAAGTGGGCCAGAGCAACAGCAAAGGCGGCTACTACACGCTCGACGGCCAAAGCATGCGCCGCGCCTTCTTGAGCTCGCCGGTTGAGTTTTCGCGTGTCAGCAGCGGATTTTCAATGCGCTTTCATCCCATCCTGAAACAAATGCGCGCCCATCTGGGAACCGACTTTGCCGCCACGACCGGCACTCCCGCGCGCACCGTCGGTGACGGCGTGGTGACATTTTCTGGCGTTCAAAACGGCTATGGCAATGTTGTTTTCATCAAGCATCGCGGCAACACCGAAACGGTTTATGCCCATTTGAGCAAATTGCTGGTGCGCCGCGGTGACACGGTGAGCCAGGGCCAGACCATTGGCCTGGTCGGTTCCACGGGCTGGGCGACCGGACCGCATCTGCACTTCGAAGTCCGCGCCAATGGCGTGCAGCACGACCCGATGAAATTTGCCCAACAGAGCGAAACCATCCCCGTGGCGGCTTCCGCCAAGCCTGTATTCGAACGCGTGGCACAGCAAACCAAAATCGCCTTGGCGGCCGCGGCCAGCCTGCGGGGCACCAGCGCGCAATAATCCTGCTGCCGGAGGCCATCTGTGGCTGAACTCTTCATCGGCCTGATGTCCGGCACCTCGCTGGACGGGGTGGATGGTGTTTTGGCAGACTTCAGCACGTCCGTGCCTGCCGTTCTCGGCCACGCCAGTGCAGCGCTCCCGCCACACCTGAAAGCGGAACTGCTGACGCTCAACCTGCCAGGAGGCAACGAACTGCATCGAGCCGCCTTGGCAGCAAACGCCTTGATGCGAATCTATGCCGGCGTGGTCGAGCAACTGCTCTCCAAAGCCTCGGTGGCGCCTTTTCATATCTCTGCCATCGGTGCGCATGGACAAACCGTGCGGCACCAGCCGCAACGATTCGATGGCAGCGGCTACACCCTGCAACTGGCGAACCCGGCACTGCTGGCCGAACTCACACAAATTGACGTGGTGGCCGATTTCCGCAGCCGCGATGTCGCCGCTGGTGGTCAGGGCGCGCCTCTGGTGCCGGTCTTTCACCAGGCCGTCTTTGGCAAAGCTGGCGAAACGATCGCCGTGCTCAACATCGGTGGCATGGCGAACCTGACCGTGCTGGGCCCCAACCTGGCCGATGATGTGCTGGGTTTTGACTGCGGCCCCGGCAATGCCTTGATGGATGCCTGGTGTCTGCGTCGGCTGGGTCAGCCCTTCGACGCCAATGGCGCCTGGGCGCAGTCGGGTCGGGTACAGCCCGACCTGTTGAGCGCCATGCTGGCAGAGCCATTTTTTGCTTTGCCCCCACCCAAAAGCACCGGGCGTGATTTGTTCAACCGGGAGTGGCTTGAGCGGCAACTTTTTGGATGTGTCAATGTGGCGCCAGCAGATGTGCAAGCAACGTTAACGGAATTGACCGCCAACACCTGTGCCACATGCGTCAAGAACTTCGGGGCAGCCAGTCAACAACTGATCGTCTGTGGTGGCGGCGCCTTCAACGCGCACTTGATGGCGCGCCTGCAAGCGCTGCTGCCCGACCTGGCTGTCAGCCCATCAGACGAACACGGCTTGCCAGCACAGCAAGTGGAGGCCGTAGCCTTCGCCTGGCTGGCCCGCAAAACCACACGGCGCGAAGCGCTGAACCTGCAAAGCATCACGGGCACCCGAGGTGCCCGTGTATTGGGTGCGATTTACCCGCGGTAAGCGGTTGATCAGGCTGAAAAGCTCGAACCGCAACCACAGGTGGTGGTGGCGTTGGGGTTCTTGATGACAAACTGCGCGCCTTGCAGGTCTTCCTTGTAATCAATCTCTGCGCCCACCAGATACTGGTAGCTCATGGCATCGATCAGCAATGACACCCCATTTTTGGTCATGGTGGTGTCGTCGTCATTGGTGATTTCATCGAACGTGAAACCATATTGAAAGCCCGAACATCCGCCGCCCTGCACGAACACGCGCAGTTTCAGGTCGGGGTTGCCTTCTTCGGCGATCAGGTCGGCCACCTTGGCGGCAGCACTGTCGGTGAACAGGATCGGGGCGGGCATGTCGGTTTGAATGTCTTCGGCAACAGCGCTCATGAATTTCTCCATTAATTTATATTTTGTGAATGCTACAGTAATTTGATCAAGTTTTGGATCATTCGTTATTTGCCGCTGGTTGCAGTGTGGGCATTTTTTCGGTTGGAGCGTCCATCAGGATGCAAAAAACCGCCAGAACTTGCATTCGGGCGGTTTTTTGATTGGCAGCGAAAATTAACGCTTGCTGAACTGTTTGCGACGGCGGGCACCGTGCAAACCGACCTTCTTGCGTTCTACCTCACGGGCATCACGGGTCACAAAACCAGCTTTGCTCAGCTCGGACTTGAGTGTTGCGTCGTAGTCGATCAGGGCGCGAGTAATGCCGTGGCGCACGGCGCCAGCCTGGCCCGACTCTCCGCCGCCTGCCACATTGACCATGATGTCAAAGGTTTCAGCGTGGTTGGTCAGCATCAGGGGCTGTTTGCAGATCATGATCGAGGTTTCGCGGCCAAAGAAGTTTTGAATGTCTTTGCCGTTCACGACGATTTGGCCGGAGCCTTTTTTCAGGAAAACACGGGCGACGCTGGATTTGCGACGGCCGGTACCATTGTTCCATTCACCAATCATTTAGAGCTCCTTAAAGTACCAACACTTTGGGTTGCTGGGCAGTGTGCGGGTGCTCTGCACCACCGTACACCTTGAGCTTCTTGATCATGGCGTAGCCAAGCGGCCCCTTGGGCAGCATGCCCTTGACGGCTTTTTCCAAAGCGCGGCCGGGGAATTTGGCTTGCATGTCACGGAAGTTGGTGGAACTGATGCCACCCGGATAACCCGAATGGCTGTAGTAAATTTTGTCCAGCGACTTGGCACCGGTCACGCGCAACTGGGCTGCGTTGGTGACGATGATGAAGTCGCCGGTATCGACGTGAGGCGTGTAAATGGCCTTGTGTTTGCCGCGCAAACGGAGAGCAACTTCGCTGGCTACTCGTCCGAGGACCTTGTCGGTCGCGTCAATCACAAACCACTCGTGCACGACCTCAGCGGGTTTTGCGCTGAAAGTTGACATGAGATTTCTCTTTATTAAAGGAGGGTTTGGCGGGCTCTTTTCTACGGTCGGCGTTCCTCTGATGGGAATCTCTTAGGTAGGGTTTCAAGCTTCGCCGCGGAGCCACAAAAGCGCTGCGAAGCCGGGCATTATACAAAGTTCCTGGCGCCTCGCGGTTAACATTGGTGCATGTTCAGTTATCGCCACGCCTTTCATGCCGGCAACCATGCCGATGTTCTCAAGCACACCACGCTGCTGGCCATCCTGCGCCACATGGCGCTCAAGGACACGGCTTTCACCGTATTCGACACCCATGCCGGCGCCGGTTTGTACCGCCTCGATGGCGACTACGCCAGCACCAGTGGCGAAGCCGGTGAAGGCTATTTGCGCCTGATCGAGAAGCTCGCCAGCATCACACCCACCCCCGCGCTGCAAGACTACCTGGAGACGGTTGCCAGCTTCAACACGCCGGGCAGCCACAAGGTGTATCCGGGCTCGCCCTTCATCATCCAGCGCCTGCTGCGCGAGCGCGACAAGCTCAAACTGTTTGAAATTCATCCCACCGATACCAAAACCCTGTCCTCCAACATCGCCCAACTCGATGTAGGGCGACAGGTGGCCGTGCTGCGCGAGGACGGGTTTGAAGGCATCAAGAAATTCCTGCCACCACCCTCGCGCCGCGCCCTGGTGCTGTGCGACCCGAGTTATGAAATCAAGAACGACTACAGCCGCGTGGTCGATATGGTGGCCGATGCGATGGTGCGGTTTTCTACCGGCACCTATGCCATCTGGTACCCGATCATCCCGCGCCCCGAAGCGCACCAGCTGCCGCGCAAGCTCAAGACGCTGGCGACCAAAGCCGGCAAACCGTGGCTCAACGCCACGCTCACGGTCAAGTCCAGCAAGCTGCTCACCAACGACGAGGGGGACGTCATCCGCCCGGGCCTGCCCGCCAGTGGCATGCTTGTCATCAACCCGCCGCACACGCTGAAAAGCGCCTTGAAGGAAACGTTGAAACAGGTGGCGCAGGTGCTGGCGCAAGACCAGAACAATGCGTTCGAGCTGGAGTCGGGCGGGTAATCCTGCCGCAACCCGGCTAACGGGCTAATGTGTTAACGCGCCAGTACGCCTTTCAATGCCACCCCGGTGTGCGTGCCCAGCGCCACCACGGCTTCGGGCGAGCCCGCTGCCACCACGCAGCCACCCGCGTTGCCGCCCTCCGGCCCGAGGTCCAGCACCCAATCCGCCTCGGCAATCACATCCAGGTCGTGCTCGATCACCACCACGCTGTGACCGCCATCGACCAGGCGGTGCAGCACCTTGATGAGCTTTTCCACATCGGCCATGTGCAGCCCCACTGTGGGCTCGTCCAGCACGTACAGCGTGTGGGGTGCCTTCTGGCCGCGCCGGGTGATGTCGTCGCGCACCTTGCTCAATTCGGTCACCAGCTTGATGCGTTGCGCCTCGCCACCACTCAAGGTGGGTGACGGCTGGCCCAGTGTCAGGTAGCCCAGGCCCACGTCTTTCAGCAATTGGAGCGGATGGGAAATGACCGGCATGGCGGCAAAAAAATCCACGGCTTCGTCGACTTCCATCTGCAGCACATCACCGATGTTTTTGCCGCGCCAGGTCACCGCCTGGGTCTCGGGGTTGAAGCGCGCGCCCTTGCAGGTTTCGCACAACACTTTCACATCAGGCAGGAAGCTCATGGCGATGGTGCGAATGCCCTGCCCTTCGCAACCCGGGCAACGGCCTTCGCCGGTGTTGAAGCTGAAACGGTTCGCGGCATAACCCCGCGCTCTGGCTTCCAGCGTGTCGGCAAAGAGCTTGCGGATGGTGTCCCAAAAACCGATGTAAGTGGCGGGACATGAACGCGGCGTTTTGCCGATGGGGGTTTGGTCGACTTCCAACACGCGGTCCACCGCCTCAAAGCCGGTGACGTCGGCGCAGCCGACCCAGGCGATGGTTTCACCCGCGGCCAACGCATCGCGGCCGGCCTTGGTGCTGCGTTTTTGCACGGCGGCGTGCACGTTGGACAGCAACACGTCGCGCGCCAGCGTGGACTTGCCCGAGCCGCTGACGCCGGTGATGGCGACCAGGCGGCTTAAAGGAATCCTGGCGGTGACGTTTTGCAGGTTGTGCAGGGTAGCACCGGTGACAGTGATCCAGCGCTGTTCTTGGTGGTCCGTGAAATTGGGGTCAGAGCCCAATTTCGATAAAGCTTTCGCCGCTCTCGATGACGGTGGGACGAAATTGGGATCCGACCCCAAATTCACTGCAACGCTGGTCGTCAAGACCATCCGTCGTGGTTTAAGTGGGTGCCGCATCGCGTGCAGCAAATAGCGGCCGGTTTGTGAGTCGGCAGCGCCCTGAATGTCCGCCACCGCGCCTTCGGCCACCAGGCGCCCGCCGCGTTTGCCGGCGCTGGGGCCAATGTCGATGATGTGGTCGGCGTGGCGGATGGTGTCCACGTCGTGCTCCACCACCACCAGCGTGTTGCCCTGGTCGCTCAAGGTCTGCAAGGCACCCAGCAGGATCTGGTTGTCGCGCGCGTGCAGGCCGATGGTGGGCTCGTCGAGCACATAACACACACCCTGCAAATTGCTGCCCAGTTGCGCCGCGAGGCGGATGCGCTGTGCCTCGCCGCCGCTCAAGGTTGGCGCGCCCCGGTCCAGCGTCAGGTAGCCCAGGCCCACCTGCTCCAGAAATTCGAGACGTCCCTTGATCTCGGGGATCAGGTCGCGCGCGATGTCGCTCTCGCGCCCGCTCAGGCGGCCCATAGTTTGCAGTGTTTCGACCCAGCCGCGCAGGTCGCTCACGCTCAGGCGCGCGAGCTCGGTGATGGCAACTCCCGCGACATTGGCCGGTTTTGGCAAGGTCATCGCGAGCGCAGCGTGGCGATCCATGGCCCCATACTGCATGGATTGCCGCGTCGCTTCGCTCCTCGCAATGACGTCACCAGCACCAAACTTCACCGCCCTTGCCGTCGCGTTGAGCCGGGTCCCCTGGCAGGTCGGGCACACGGCATCGACCAGGTCTTCCACCTCGGGCTCGGCAAAGGTCTGCTCACGGCCCTTGTTGTCGTCATCGCGCACCGAGTCGTCAAACACCTTGCGCTGCTCGCGCGTGAGCTTGACACCGGTGCCCACGCAGTCCGGGCACCAGCCGTGTTTGCTGTTGTAACTGAACAGCCGCGGATCAAGCTCGGCATAACTGGTGCTGCAGACCGGGCAGGCGCGCAGGGTGGAAAAAACACTCAACTTGCCAATGCCCGCCGTGGGCGTGCCCGCCTGCATGGCTTCGCTCAAGCCCGCCAGGTCGCTCAGCACATGCACCACACCCTTGCCATGCTGCAAGGCCCGGGCCAGCGCCTCGCGCAACTCCGCTTCCCGTTCCGGCAACACATCGAGGCTGAACACCGGCAGCTCGATGGTGTGCTCCTTGAATCGGTCCAGGCGCGGGAAGTTGGTGGTCGGCAAAAAGTTGCCATCGACCCGCAAATGGGTGAAGCCGCGCGGCCGTGCCCAATCGGCCAGTTCGGTGTAAACGCCTTTGCGGTTCATCACCAACGGTGCCAGCAGGCCGATGTGCTGGCCGCGGAAATTCTTCATCAACTGAGCCGCAATCTTCTCAGGCGTTTGCGGCGCCACCGGCGTGCCGTCATGAATGCAATGCTGGGTGCCGAGCTTGACGAACAGCAGCCGCAAGAAGTGCCAGACCTCGGTGGTGGTGCCCACCGTCGATTTGCGCCCACCCCGGCTCAGGCGCTGCTCGATCGCCACCGTGGGCGGAATGCCGTACACCGCATCGACCTCGGGCCGACCCGCCGGCTGCACGATCGACCGCGCATAGGCGTTGAGCGACTCCAGATAACGGCGCTGGCCTTCGTTGAACAGGATGTCGAACGCCAGGGTGGATTTGCCCGAACCCGAGACCCCCGTGACCACGGTGAACTTGCCGCGTGGAATGTTGACGCTCAAGGACTTGAGGTTGTGCTCGCGCGCATTGATGATCTGGATGCTGTCGGCATTCCCATGGCTGGCCGCTGGTCCGTCATTGCGAGCGAAGCGCGGCAATCCATGACTTCCTGGTTCGCCGCGTCGCTGCGCTCCTCGCGATGACGAAACAGAATCCAGGGGACTTTGACGCCAATGGTTCTCAACATCCCGCACCTCATGCACCACGCCCATTTGCGCGGCGTAGTCGCGCAGCGCCAGCGCGGTGTGCGAGCTGGCGTGCAGCATCACCTCTTCGGGCGTGCCAAACGCCACCACCTCACCCCCGGCGTCGCCGCCTTCGGGGCCCAGGTCAATCAGCCAGTCCGAGGCACGAATCACGTCCAGGTTGTGCTCGATCACCAGCAGCGAATGCCCCGCATCCTGCAGCTTGCGCAGCGCCCGCATGAGTTTGGCAATGTCGTCAAAGTGCAGCCCGGTGGTGGGCTCGTCGAACATGAACAGCACGCCGCGCCTGGCCGTGGGCTGGCGGCTGGCACTGGCGCTTTTGGCGGCTTCAGCAAGGAAACCGGCGAGCTTGAGGCGCTGCGCTTCGCCACCACTGAGCGTGGGCACCGGCTGGCCCAGTTTGACGTAGTCCAGACCGACGTCCATGATGGGTTGCAGCGCCCGCAACACGTCACGGTCGGCCTTGAACAGCGCAGCGGCTTCGCTGACGGTCAGATTGAGGACGTCGGCCACGTTGAGGTGGCGCATGGCCCGAACGGGCTCCGTCATCGCGAGCGCAGCGTGGCGATCCATGGATTGCGGTGGCATGGATTGCCGCGCTTCGCTCGCAATGACAACCGTTCGATCCTCACGCTCAATGGTAATTTCAAGAATTTCCGGCCGGTAGCGCTTGCCGTCGCAATCCGGGCAGCGCAGGTAAACATCGCTCAAGAACTGCATTTCCACATGCTCAAAGCCCGAGCCGCCGCAGGTGGGACAGCGGCCGTCGCCGTTGTTGAAGCTGAATTTGGTGGCGGTGTAGCCCCGCTGCCTGGACAGCGGCGCGTTGGCAAAAATCTCGCGGATGGCGTCCCAGGCACCGACATAACTCACCGGGTTCGAGCGTGCCGTTTTGCCGATGGGGGACTGGTCCACAAACACCACGTCGCTGATCTGCTCGGCGCCCAGCAGGCGCTCAAAGGCGCCCGGCGTCTCGGTGGCCTTGCCGAAGTGGCGCAACAGCGCCGGGGCCAGCGTGTCCTGGATCAAAGTGGACTTGCCGGAACCACTGACGCCGGTGACACAGACCAGGCGCTGCAGCGGAATTTCGACGGTGACGTTCTTCAGGTTGTGGTCACTGGCGCCTTCCAGCAACAACCGTGGCGTGCTGGCGGCCACCAGGCGCTTGAAGCCCATGCCCACGGTCTTGCGCCCGCCCAGGTACGCGCCGGTGAGGGTGTCCGCGTTGCGCAAATCGGCGGTGCTGCCATCAAACACAATCTGGCCACCACGCTCGCCAGG
Source organism: Rhodoferax sp. (assembly GCF_028689295.1). GTDB lineage: Bacteria > Pseudomonadota > Gammaproteobacteria > Burkholderiales > Burkholderiaceae_C > Rhodoferax. The sequence continues at coordinate 42,003 of NZ_JAQTWL010000014.1, read as the reverse complement.
GCCGGGTCCCATGTCGATCATGCGGTCGGCGGCCAGCATCACGGCCGGGTCATGCTCCACCACCACCAGCGTGTTGCCGGCGTCGCGCAGGCGCTGCATGGCTTTGATGATGCGGTGCATGTCGCGCGGGTGCAGGCCGATGCTGGGCTCGTCGAGCACAAACAGGGTGTTGACCAGCGACGTGCCCAGCGCCGTGGTGAGGTTGATGCGCTGCACCTCGCCGCCACTGAGGGTGCGGCTTTGCCGGTCCAGCGTGAGGTAGCCAATGCCCACCTCGCACAGGTATTTGAGGCGGGTGCTGATTTCCTCGAACAGCAGCTTCAGCGCTTGCTGCTGGCCCCGAGGGGCATCCATTCGCGGCGAGGGCACCGCTCCTACAGGGAGTGAGATGGCCGGCAATTTGTAGGAGTCGCGCCCTCGCGACGAAGGCTGTTCCCTGTCGAACAGCCGGGCAAAGAACTGCCGCAGCTTGTCCATCGGCAACTGCATCAAATCATGCAGGCACAAGCCCGGCAGCGCTTCGAGCTGATCGCGGGTCCAGCGCACACCCTGCGGCATGAAGCGTTGTGATGGCGCCAGCACGGCATCGGCATCGACCTTGGAGCCAATGCGCCACAGCAGGCTCTCGGTTTTCAGCCTGGCGCCGCCACAATCCGGGCACTGCGTGTAGCTACGGTACTTGGACAGCAGCACCCGGATGTGCATCTTGTAGGACTTGGTTTCCAGGTATTCGAAAAAACGCTTGACGCCAAACCAGTGCTGGTTCCACTTGCCCTTCCAGTGCGGTGAACCGTGAATCACCCAGTGCTGCTGCTCGGGTGACAGCTTGTTCCACGGCGTGTCGCGCGGAATGCCCTCCGCTTCGGCATGGCGCATCAGATCGTCCTGCGCCTCTGACCAAGCCGGTGTTTGTATCGGTTTGATGGCCCCGGCGCGCAAGGTGAGCTTGTCGTTTGGAATCACCAAGCCGTAATCAACCCCGATAACCCGGCCGAAGCCGCGGCAGGTGTTGCAGGCGCCCACTGCCGAATTAAAGGAAAACATCGACGCAATTGGATCGGTGTAGCGCAGGTTGCTCTCCGGGCAATGCAGGCCGGTCGAAAACTTCCAGATGACGGGCTCCGATGCATCCGCCGGCACATCCAGCAGGTACACCGTCATGCGACCGCTACCGTGTTTGAGCGCCACTTCAATGGCCTCCAGCACACGGGCGCGCTCGGCATTATCCAGCCGGAAGCGGTCCGCCACCACGTCGAGCACTTTGCGCTTTGAGATCGGCTCGGCGGCAGTTTTGCCGGCTTTCTTTTTGTCGACTGTCGTGCTGACCTCGACTTCCACTTCGCGCTCGGCCTGCACCTTGGTGAAGCCACTCACCGACAGCCACTGTTCGACCTCGGCCGGCGTGGCATTGGCGGGCAACTCCACCGGGAACGTGATGGCCAGGCGCGCGTCGCTGTTGCCCACGCGCTGTTGCAGTTCGGCATATATGGTCTCAGGGGTGTCGTGGCGCACCGGCTGGGCCGTGACCCGGTCGAACAAGGAACCGGCGCGGGCAAACAGCAGCTTCAAATGGTCGTTGAGCTCGGTCATCGTGCCCACGGTGGAGCGGCTGGAGCGCACCGGGTTGGTCTGGTCGATGGCAATCGCGGGCGGCACACCCTCCACCTTGTCCACGGCCGGCTTGTCCATGCGGTCCAGAAACTGGCGCGCATAGGCGCTGAAGGTCTCCACGTAACGGCGCTGGCCTTCGGCGAACAGGGTGTCGAACACCAGGCTGGACTTTCCCGAGCCGCTCGGGCCGGTCACCACGGTCAGCTCACCCGTGCGAATGTCCAGATCGAGATTCTTGAGGTTGTGCTGGCGCGCACCGCGAATGCGGATGGTTCCCTGTGACATGAAGGCTTTCCGATTTGTGAGGCAAACATTCTAGGGATGTCCGCCCGCCAAACCCGCTCAAAGGGGCTTAAGCGCGAGACACCCCCGGCGCAATGGCTGCCGCCGCGTCCCACGCGCCCTCAAACCACGCATCGCCCGCCAGATAAGCTCGCAACATGGGCAAGGCATCGAGCCCCCAGAACAATTTGCCATCGACCTCGAAGGTGGGCACACCAAACACACCCTGCGCAATCGCCTCGGCAGTGTTGGCCTTGAGCCGGGTCTTGACTTCGTCGCTGTCTGGCGGGCGTGCCAGCTTCAAGTGCTCGGTAAGCGTCTGCAAGCGCACCGGGTCAGCGGCTTCCAGACCACCCTGCCAGACGTGGCGAAACAAGGTTTCACAGACATAACGGTTGGGCTGCTCTGTCGCACCGCAGGCCAGCGCCAGCCGCAACAAAGCCAGCGGGTTGAACGGGTGCGTGGCCGGCAACTGCAACTCAAGCCCGTGCTGATGCGCCAGCCACAGCACCTGGCGGTAAGTCCACTCGCGCTTGCCCGCGATTTCGGCCGGACCCAGTTGCCCGTGGTGCTTCAGCAAGGCGCCAAACAGCACCGGCTTGTAAGTCACGCTGGTGCTGTGGTCCATCAGCGCCTCGGGCAATTGCTCGAACGCCAGATAAGCGTAGGGCGAGATGAAATCCAGGTAAAAAGTGATGTGCTTCATGATTCGAACTCGGTCAGGCGCGCCTCGATTCGGGTCCAGACGACACGCTTGAATGCGTCATCGGCATTGCCCCACTGGCCAATTTCGTCCAGGGTTCGGAAGCAGCCCTGGCACAAGCCAGTGGCTTCATCCATCTGGCACACCGACAAGCAGGGCGATGGCACCGTCTGTGCAAAGCTTTGCTCGCTGGCGCGGATGTGCCTGGCGCTGGCGGCCAGAAATTTCATGGCTTTTGGGTCGGGACTCAAGGGATTTCTCCTGTCGTCACATCCACCACGGGGGCACCGGTCAGATGCACCAGGTCTGCCGGCTGCAACTTGAAGACACCATGCGGATGCCCGGCGGCCGCCCAGATTTCGTCAAAACGCAGCAGGTCGCGGTCAATCAGGGTGACAGGCGCCACCGCATGCCCCACCGGCGAAACACCGCCAATGGAAAAACCCGTGCTCGCCTTGACAAATTCCGCATCGGCACGCCCGAGCTTTTGCCCGTCCACACAGACCAGCGCCTGCACCTTGGCTTCGTCCACACGGCGGTCGCCCGAGGTGATCACCAGCACGGCTGCCGCATCGGGCTTGCGCTTGAAGATGATGCTTTTGGCAATTTGCCCCAGCGCCACACCCAGCGCATCGGCGGCCTGCTGCGCAGTGCGCGCGGCGTCGTCAAGCAGCACGGGCGGGTGCGGGTGGCCCTTGTCCTGCAAGGCGCGCGCCACCCGCTGCATGCCTTCGGGCAAGGGTTTGAGTTCAGCACCGCACATCAGGCTTGCCGCTTGGTGAACAGCGCCTTGCCCGCGCGCGAGTTGGTCGCCCGGCCCAGAAAGTCACTGATGAACTGGCCGGCATCAATCAGCAAGTCCAGGTCGATGCCGGTCTCAATGCCCATGCCGTGCAGCAGGTACACCACGTCCTCAGTCGCCACGTTGCCGGTGGCGCCCTTGGCATAGGGGCAGCCGCCCAGCCCGGCCACCGAGGTGTCGAACTGCCAGACGCCCATTTGCAGGCAGATCAACGTGTTGGCCAGCGCCTGCCCGTAGGTGTCGTGAAAGTGGCCCGAAATGTCGTTGAGGTCGAAGTGCTTGAGCGTGGCTTCCACCGCGCGCTGCACCTTGAGCGGCCTGCCCACGCCAATGGTGTCGGCCACCCCCACATGCTGCACGCCGATGCCCTTCATCAGCCCGGCCAGGTAGCCCACCCGCTCGGGCGCAATGTCGCCCTCGTACGGACAACCCACCGTGCAGCTCATGGCACCACGCACGTAAATACCCGCGTCGCGCGCAGCCGCCACCACCGGGGCAAAGCGATCAATGCTCTCGGCGATGCTGCAGTTGATGTTTTTCTGGCTGAAGGCCTCGCTGGCGGCAGCAAACACCACGATTTCGTCGGGCTTTGAAGCCAGTGCGGCCTGAAAACCCTTGAGGTTGGGCGTCAGCACCGAATAGCGCACACCGGGCAGTCGGTTGATGCCTGCCATCACCTCGGCGTTGTCCGCCATCTGCGGCACCCACTTGGGGCTGACAAAACTGGTGACCTCGATCTCTGTCAGGCCAGCGGCTTGCAGCCGGTGCACCAGCTCGATCTTGACGGCGGCCGGCACCAGGCTCTTCTCGTTTTGCAGGCCGTCACGGGGGCCGACTTCGACTAATTTGACTCGTTGAGGAATGAACATAAAGAACTCACTGACGTAAATTGACCGGGCGACTCAGGCAGCCAGCAACTGGCAACGGGAAATATGGGAAAGGGCTTCACCCATGGCCTCGCGCGCGACCGCTGTATCGTAGTTGGCTTGGCCGCGAAGCCACCAGCCATCGCTGAGCCCAAAGTACCGACACAAGCGCAGGTCAGTGTCAGCGGTAATCGCGCGTTTGCCCGCCACAATGTCACCAATGCGCTGTGGCGGCACCCCAATGTCTTTGGCCAGGCGGTACTTGGTGAGGCCCAGCGGCTTCAAAAACTCTTCATCCAGCATTTCACCGGGGGAAACAGGGGGAACAGTTCGCATAGTCAATCTCCTTCAGTGGTAGTCCACAATCTCAACGTTTTTCGGGCCATCTTCAGTCCAGACGAAGCACACACGCCATTGATCGTTCACACGAATGCTGTGCTGCCCGGCGCGATTTCCCCTCAATGCTTCCAAGTGATTGCCGGGGGGAATCCGCAAATCCTCCAAAACCGAAGACCAGTCAAGTTGCTCCAATTTGCGCAAAGCCGATCGCTCGACATGGACCCACCGCCGGACACGCTGCCCCAGAAAAAGTGCCTGCGTGTCTTTGCATTGAAAACTTTTGATCGCCATGCCTGAATGTTAACGCCAGACGTTGATAACGCGTGATGTTAATAAAATATCCACAGGCGGTGCTTGGCTTTTATTCTCGCCATTTGCTGCATAGGCGGCATAAGATTGCTGGAGCGCGAATGCTCGCGAAGCGCTTGATCCAACAGGAGTGATACAGATGCAGCTGCAGAAAAACGCCGGTGCCGTTGGCCGCTTTGCCAAGCTCATGAAGTTCAATGCCTGGTTGCAGGCCCTGCCCAACAAACTCACGCCGCCACCTTTTCGGCTGATGCAGATCGGCTCAATGTTCTGGCAATCGCGGGTGCTCCATGTGGCTGCGCGGCTCGATATTGCCACCGTGCTCGGCGATGAAACACTCGATGCCAAAATCATCGCAGCACGCATTGCCACCGCTGCCGATGCCACGGCAAGGTTGCTGCGCATGCTGGCCGCCATGGGCGTCTTCGAGGAGACTGCGCCACAGGTTTATCGCAATAACAAGCTCTCTAATTTCCTGCGAACCGACAAGCCGAAGAACGTGCGCGCCATGATCCTCATGCACAACTCCGAGACCATGAGCCGACCCTGGTTCGAGCAGTTGGAGCGCGGTGTGCGCGAAGGCGTGCCTCCCTTTCGCCTGTGCCATGGCGATGAGTTGTTTGACTACATGGACCACCACGCCGATTTTGACAAGCTGTTTTCCGAAGCCATGGACAGCGTGGAGGCCCTGACGGGCGATAGCTTTGCCACCGATTTCGACTGGGGCCGGTTTGGGCGGATTATTGACATCGGTGGTTCCCGCGGCACGAAGTCGCTGGCCATATTGAAGCTCCATCCCCATATGACAGCACTGGTGGTTGACCGTGCCCAAGTGATCGCTGAAGCGCAGAGCTATTGGTCCGCCCACCATGCCACTGGCGCAGAACGGTTGTGCTTTCAGACGGGTGATTTGCTGTCATCCATTCCCCCGGCGCGCAACGGAAGCGACATCTACCTGCTCTGCGCCGTGCTGCACGGCTTCGACGATGAAACCTGCATCAAGGCCCTGGCCAATCTGGCCCGTGCCAGTGGCGGCAGCGGTGCGCGAATCGCGGTCATGGAGATGGTGCTCCCGGAGGTAGGCGCCGATCTCGCCAGCGCTTCGTTTGACATGCAAATGTTCATGGGTACGCGGGGCCGGGAACGGACGCTGGCGCAATGGAAATCGCTGCTTGAGCGCAGCGGCATGGCGCTCGAAGAGGTTGTTGGTTTGCAGTCGTTCGGAAGCATCCTGGTCATGCGGCCGAAAAACCTGGATCGAGCGGCTGGACTCGGCAACTGACGGGTTATGCCTGCTTCGCAATGATGGCGACAAGCTGAGTCTCGACGGGCGCATTGCCCGGCAGGCTCGCCACCCCGATGGCGGCCCGGCAGCCGATGCCGTCGTCACCCATTTCACGCTGCAGAAAGGCCGAAGCGAAATCGGCCAAACGTGCATGTGCGGTGAATTCCGGTTCAGCCGCGATATAGACCGTCAGGCTGAGAACCCCCGCGACCCTTTCGTGCGGGCCAGCCAGCAGGCGAGCGGCAGTCAAAGCATTCTTCGTCGCGAGCTCGACCGCCGCTTGATAGGTTTCCAGCGGGGCGCCTGGGCTGACCGCGCCCTTGAACATCAATACCCCGTTGTCCCGGGGTGTCATGCCGGAGGTATGGACCAGGTTGCCATGCCGCTTGGCGGCGACATAGTTCCCTTGCGAAACCGGCGGGCGCGTCATCGCCGATACCGCTCGATCAGGGCACAGGTGCGCTCGACCGCCGCAATCGCCGCCTCACGGTCTTGCGAAAAGTTAAAGCGGATGCTGTCAATGGAGTGGGGGCCAAATTCCGCCCCGGGGGTGACCGTCACGCCGGCCTGATGGCGCAAGATGGTGACAAAGGTCTGGGTCGGCACGGCCAGTTCCGGCAGGCGCGGGAACAGATAGCTGCCCGCTTGCGGGGTGCGGGCAACCAGCCCATCCACCGCGCGGAGCCTGGCCAGCAACGCGTCACGGATCACCTGATGCAGGGCGATGCGTTCCTGCAGCCAGCCGGCGGGTTCCGCAAACCATGTCCGCAGCACCGATTGGCTGTAGCCCCCGGCCCGCAAGGAGACGATGGCCTGAAGCTTTTCCATCCGGTCAATCAGCGCCGCCGAGCCAAAGGCCACGCCCACGCGGTAACCGCTGAGCGATTCGGTCTTGGACGGGCCGATGATGGTGATCACGTTGTCGGGGGCGTGCGGGTTGGCCCGCAAATGCGTGTAGCGGCTGCCCGGATACAGCAGCCGGGAATAGAGCTGGTCAACGATCACGGTGGCGCCGTACGCCTGTGCCAGGCGCGCGATGGCGTTGATTTCACTGTCAGAGTAAATCACGCCCGCCGGGTTGTTCGGATTGGAGAAAACAAACACCCTGGCCCCGGCTTTGAAAGCCTCCTCGAGCTGCCCCAAATCGAGGCCCGCATGGTCGCTTGCGGCAAGGTAGTTCAGCTTGACGGGCGCGATCTCGGCGCCGAAAAATTGAACCAGCTTGCGGTTGGCGAAATAGTCGGGTTGCACAATCGCGACCTTGTCGCCTGCTGACACAGTGGATGCGATGGCCAGGAAAAGCGCGCCCTGGGTGCCCGGGGTGATGATCAGCCCATCGTCAGCCGAGACCGGTGCGCCGGTGAAATCGGCAAGTTTGGCGGCCAGATGATCACGGATGCTTTTCTTGCCGCGGTATTCGGTATAGGCTTGGTCGGCACCGGATTCGACACCCGCGACAAAGGTCTCAAATGCGCCAGGGGTGGGTTCGAACGCATTGACATCGCCATGCGAAAAATCAACGGGCCTGCCCTCAAGCGGGTCGCCGCGCAGCAAAGAACCCAAATCGGCCGCCTTCTGGCGCCCCTCTTGCCCCGGTGCGTTGTCGGTTGCAAGCATGGCGAATTTGTCTTGGATCTTGCCCATTTCGTCCTGTCGTCTGGTTGATTGGCGATGCTAACATTCTCAAGGAGGATGCTGCGTGATGTCATCTTGCGATGTCACTAAGCGAAAGGCGTGGGTGTCAATTAATGTGTGGCCGATTGAGGCCGTAGAAGACCCTTAGCCGACAGCCAAATGTCACTCAAGTGTGCATGAATCGCCCACTGCGGACCCGCACGAGGGTAGGTGTGGGGGCGATTGTTAAAAGCCGTTGCCTACCCGATTCGGCGTCATTGGTTACCGTCTGCTATCAACGATACGAAGTAGATGACTGGCCAGAACGACCATTTCTTGTGCTTCCGTTGCGTCATTGATGGTGACGGTGCGATGGGAATGAGGGTTCTTGTATGAACCAATTGCCCCAGCGAACAAATGGGCCAATGCTTCCCGCTCGGCATCGGGTTGATTTTGATCGGAAAGTGGTCCGGTTGCTTTGTCGAACGCCTTTCGCATAAGTGGCACACCAATATCTGTATCGGCGAAGTGACCAACCTCGCGCACGGCAATTTCAACGGCCCGAAACGACTTGAACACTGCGGTCTCTATATGTCCGCGAACAATATCAAGCCATACCTCATCAGCAATTGATGGGTGAAGCAGGGTCTTGGGAAATTCAACGCTGCGTGCATAAGTCTTGAACGAGTTATTAGCCAATACTGCCCTTGCGCGCCTGCTGAATAACATCCATCCATTGTTTCCGTTCGGTCCAGGCTCTGGAATCAGAAGGCCTTGTATCAATAGCCAATTCCATGCTTCGGCTAGAACCGCCTCGGCATCATTTTTACGGTTTTGTGGATATCCGTTGTCGGCACCGGGAGTACCGTGAATGTGGGACGCAATTGCCTGCATATGAGCTTTATTGTTCTGCTTGTGTTCGTGAGCCAACTGCAGGACGATCTCAGCGAGCTCTTCCGGTGCGAGCGCTAAAAGGACGTTGATATCTGGAATTAACGATGTCAGAGTTGCCATGATTGATGGATGAGAAAGTTTGACGCCGAACGTTCGAGCTAACCGGACCGCTACGGCAGGCGCCGTAGCCCGGGTTGAGATGATGCACCATGTGCCTCAGCCCGGGCTACGGCGCCTGCCGTAGCGGGTCCGGTTGAACGAGAGGTTGTACGTCATCCTCCGCAGCCAACAGCACGCGTATGCGGTCAGCAAGTTGCCAATCATCTAGCATTTGACCAACCCGAGGCGTGACCATCTCGGTCCATGAGTTGTCGCTATTTACCATCAGCGATCGGATGCGACTTCCATTGAACGGCACCTTCTTACAGTTGTCAAGAACGACGGCCGAGTAGCCTTCGTTAGTTAGGCGACGAATCTTCTCGTCATTCCAAGCGTAAAGCCTGGTCGTTGCGCAAACAACTGTCTTTGGTATAAAGAAATTAAGTAGCGACGGCTCATCAATTGGGAATGGGGAGAACTCAATCCGCCGATCCTCAATGCCAAGCTCGCGGCAGCATTCCCTTATTAGAATCGTTCGCTCTAGGTAGGTCAGAGGGTTGGCTGAAGGTCTATTTCTGTGCTCGACACCCGGAAAGCTGAGCGGAACAGGCGTTGGAGCGGCAATTCCAACAACTACGGCATCCCACCGCTCAAGGCAAGCCTTAAGGTAATCCACATGTCCTAGGTGGAACGGTTGAAAGCGCCCATGAACACAGGCTAGTTCAGAAAGCGATCGAAATCCCATTCTTCCCCCTTTGCAGATTCCCACTGTTCTTCAAAGAATATTTCCAGGGCACCATAGAGCTGCTGATCGGGTGCCTTTGCCTTTGGCTTCCCAAGTGCCAAGCTTGAGTTGCTTTGTTCTGCATACTCATTCTGCCCCGGAATTGCGGCGGACTCGGTGTAGTGGCCAAGCCAGCATAGTGCTTGGTTCGCGAACATCAACCGAAACACAGGACGCGACGAATAGAAACGCACTAGGATCTGCCCACTAAATTCCTTCTTCACGCGTGCGATTCGCTGGAGCGACTGAATTTCCCTATCGGAGAAGGACGAGCGACCTAGGCCGCGACGCACTGCCCCGTGCTTTAGCCAATGTGCTTCTGGCGATATAAGCAGGAGGCGGACAGGGTTGGCCGGTGTCCCGCATCTTGAGACCATTGACTGAAAGGCTTCAAAGTCGCGGGTGAGTTTCTCGGCGCCAACGCCTTGAAAGGCAAATGCACTGTGGGCCCGAACCAGAAAGCTGCGATAGGCTTCGATGTCAGGATTGACAACTACGTCTTCAATACCAATTGCGCTAAAGCGAGTCAACTTCGAGGTAAGCGCCTCGACCACTTGCTTTTGACGTATGTATTCTCTTGCCGCGACTAATGCAAGTGGAATAGCGCTTACCAAGATAGTTGCGGCTAAAACTATACCAACGTCTCTCCTCACCAATGCCAAGGCGAAAACGAGGATTGGCGGCATCACTAATCCCGCCCATCCAAGGGCGGTAATAAGTTTTGACGCGGGCTGTTCTCTCCGAATCCACTTCAGTAGTTTCCAGGCCCCAAGTAGCAAAGTCTGCAAGACCAGGAGGACTATGCCTGCGTAGATGCTCTGACTAATTGGATCTGTCCAATTATCGGGAGTGAACGGGTAAGTCACGGGCTAGCCCTCAACGGTCAACGCTTCGGTAAGAAGGTTTGACTGGAGAAGCAGACGGGACCAAGAGGTATATGCGTCAACGGAACGTGATATCTCGGGAAGCGTTGAAAACTGCGCTTCTCCGATTAAACCAGGCTCTAGAACCCTGAACTCAGCCTCAGCCGGGACAATGTAGATCAGACCTAAATGTTGTTTACCAAAGTCGTCGATAGGTTCCCAAATGAAACCGCGCAGCGTGATCGGATGTTTCGAAGACACGCGAACGGCGACTTCTTCCGCCAGTTCGCGGTTCGCGTATCCAGTATGCTCACCCGCATGGAACAGGTCGCGGGTAAGCAGCGTCTGTAAATCCGATGTGGTCATATGGCCGCTTAGACCAATTGCCCTTACGGCGGTAAGGCGTTTCTCTGGCTGACGACGCGTTCGCCGATGGGTTAGAAGGCGTGACTCATTGACGACGATGTAGTACGCCACAAGTTGCGTGACGGCTGTGGTCATTTCCGCCTGATCGCGCCGCATGATTCCTGGTTTTGCGACTAGGTCAAGCAACTTGTCGCGCACTGGCCAGACCCCAACGGTTGGAAGAAGCTCGCTAAGTGATGCGTATTGAACGACAAGAACCTGTTCGTTTGCATACTTCTTCGGGAGTCTTGTGCTGATGTTCATTCGGCGGGCGTCGGTGGCAGTGGTGGGCTTGGTGACGTAGAACGTTTGAATCAGGGGCGATGCGCGGCTTTATCGGGCAGCGTCCCTTGGAATGATGGGTTAGGCATTGATGATCTTACGTATCTGCGTCTTTTTAACGAGACAAATATGGAGTTGTACAAGATTCATTGGTTGTCAGTTTGCCTTTGCTTCAGCCCAAGCCTTTTCTAGCATCTCTTCAGCATTTTCGTTCCGGTCAATACGAGAACCAAACGAAATTCCTGTTACTGCGATTTTCGGCTCCGACTTCGGATCGTTAGGGACTTGAAACTCAAAATTCAGCGTATAGATGCTACGGTCACGATGGCCTTGCCCCTTCACAGTTGAAAACGACTCGACTAGAAATGGCATACGCGCATTTTCTCCGATCGTCGCTTTACCCGATTCGTCTCGATAGCGAATTGCAAGTTCCTTTTTGAAATAGTCTATCTCTCTATTCAAGGACAACACGTAGTTGGGAGGACTCACAAATTTACGTTTTGTGCCGATCTCAGAAGGAAACTGATAGTACACCTCTTGAAGCAAGAAAGAAGGATCATGCGGTGTGACCTTTATGTCTGCACTGGTGCCCTGAACTTCTCCCTTTAGAACCAATGATCTATTGCTGTTGTACTCGAGAACCGATACCTCAAGTGCCTTCTCGCTAATTTGGCAACTCTTTATTGACGAAAGAAGTGCAACTACTGAGATGCCTATTGCACAGGCAGATAAGAAATCACTAATTGATAGATTGTTCAGTTTCATATTGGCACCAATGCCTAGCGTGGAGGTGACCGGCGCTGCGCGGCTTCATCGCGTAGCGTCCAGTGACCGAAGGGAGCGAGGTCGACCGCTGGGTTAGCCCGCATCGCCCGGCCTCTCATCCGGTTCAGTTGTTGACTGAACTGACTTTGGTGCGGTACGGATATGGTCACCAATCACTTGCTCAACCTGCTCTCGCAGGTCCCGAGAAGACCTGTGACTCGTGTCCTTCAACGCTGCCAGCGCCTGAAGCGAGTTGGACATTTCAACGATCTTATGCTTCTGAAATGGGGCGAAACCCGAGTAGAAGTGAGTTCTAATTCTGGTGATTCTAGGGTTTGGCAGTCGTGCAAGCGGGAAACGCCACTCCACCAGGCGCCACAAGAAAGCAAGGATTTCCCCGTCCTCATAAATGCGAAAGATATGGAGACCTTGGGAGTTTGCCCTTCTCTCAGTTTCGGTAGCTGTCTCAAACCAGCCAGTCACGAAGGTAGGGTTGAAGGCGAGAACTTCGTCAAATCCTCCAGTCGCGTAAGCTGCCTGTTGCGCCAGCCCCCCACCGAGCGAGTGACCCACTGCAATAAGACGGAAGCTCGGACCATGGCGGCTTCGCAGCCACTCAATGAGGCTGCGCGTGTTCGCGCGAACCTGACGGAACTTGTCGTCGAGAGCGGGAACATGCCTTGTAACCCAGCGCAGGGCGGCCCACCAGTCCGCCCAATTGCGCAAATCCATGCCTGGGAATGCAAGGACTACCTCCTCTGGATGACGCTGAGACGAGCGAAAGACTCGACAGGTGACGCGGCCAACACCGACGCGGTGTGTATGCGAGAGCAACTCAGTCGGGGCATCTTCAATCTCATGCCATCCAGCAATCTCGGGTAATGGGCTCGTGCCGGCGATCTTTCGATCAAGCTGCTCCTGCGGGTATGCCTTGGCCGAAAGTACAGCGTAGTCAAGCAGCATCGGTGCAAAGTTTACGGCCGGGTGCGCAATCGGCCATCGCTGTTGCGTCAACAGTTCGAGCGTTGAGTCACGAACTAGAAGATTCTGGAAGCCGCTCATCGTTGTACTGTGAATGCGGGCTAACGTAATGTAGCCGAGCGTCTATCCTGGCCGAGCCATGCTAAACGACGAAAGAAACTGGAAAACCACTCGTTGGCACGGAAGCACCTCAAGCGGAAAGGCACATGCCGCCTGGGTTTGCGGTAAATTTCGCTAAAAATTGAAATCATTTCCATCCCGGTGAACCCTGTCGCCTATCCTGGCGAAATATGGCGAACGTCGAGTTCGCTTTCTACGTTTGCTTCGGTTCAAACTATAACCCAGCGAACGTCGCACCTGAAGGTCGGCTTCCACTGAACACCGGCCGTCTAAGCCCTGCTCAATACCCACGCCCAACATCAACCAGCCCAGCCACCAATTCGCCCCGCTGCAAAGCCATGAGTTTGCCGGCAATTTGCGCGATGCTGGTCTCGCGCAGGGTGCGCGCCGAAGTGTGTGGCGTGATGGTGATCTTGGGGTGCCGCCAAAACGGGTGCGCGGTCGGCAAAGGTTCGGTGCGAAACACGTCCAGCGTGGCACCAGCCAGATGGCCGCTGTCGAGCAGCGCCAGCAAATCCTCGTCCACCAGATGCGCACCGCGCGCGACGTTGATGACGTAGCCGCCCGGTTGCAAGCGGCTCAAGGTGTTGCGATTCAGGATGTCCTGGGTCTCAATGGTGAGCGGCAGCAGGTTGACCAGAATGCGGCTGGCCGCCAGAAACGCATCGAGCTGCTGCGCACCCGAAAAGCCACGGACACCGTCCAGGTTTTTGGCCGTTCGGCTCCAGCCATTCACCGGAAACTCAAAGTGCGTCAGGGCTTGTGCCACGCGCTGCCCCAGCACGCCCAGGCCCAAGACACCGATGGGGAAGTCAGCACGGTTGCGCGACGGGTGCACGGTCCAGCGGCCCTGACTGATGTCTGCGGCATAGAGATCAAGTTCCCGAAAGTGGCGAATCACCGCATGGCACACGTACTCGGCCATCTGCACCGCCATGCCGGCATCGTCCAGGCGCACGAAGCTGGCGCCGGCTGGCAGGCGCAGTTTCAGCAGGGCATCCACGCCGGCGCCGATGGCAAACACGGCCTTGAGCTGCGGCTGCTCGTCAAAGAACTGTTGCGGTGGCGCCCACACCACGGCGTAGTCTGCCGGGCCTGCGCCGGGTTGCCAGAGTTCAACCTGGGCCTGCGGCAAGGCGGCACGCAGGCCAGCCAGCCAGGGTTCCGGCTCGGTGCCGGTGCAGCAAAAAGTAATTTTCATGGAGATCATCAAACCTTATGGATTACCGCGCTTCGAGTTTCGTGAACCAAACGCAATCGCGGCGAGGGCGCCGCTCCCACAGCGGGACCCGGCATTCAGCGGGCGCGCAATGACGAGCAGTCATTCCTGTACGACCAATTTAAGCAGTTCTGCCCCTTCCACCACCTGGTCGCCGGCGGCATAGAGCAACTCCTCGACCACGCCGTCGATGGGCGCGGCAATGGTGTGCTCCATTTTCATGGCATCCATCACCGCCAGCGCCTGGCCGCGTTTGACAATGTCGCCGGCCTTGACGGCGAACGACACCACCTTGCCTGGCATGGGCGCCGTCAGACGACCGACCTCGGCGGGCGCTTCGCCGGCGTGCAGCAGCAGGTCGATGGCAATGATCTGCGTCGCGCCTTGCGCCGTGTGGATGTGCCCCACCTCGCCCTTGCGATACACGTTGACCAGCGCCCGCTGGCCCGCAAAGTGCAGATCGATACCGGCTGGCGTGGCGGAAAATTCCAGCACACCAGCGGTCTCCCCCACTGACAAAGACAGCGCGCCATCGTGCAGATAAGTCAGCCCCGCCTGCACCTGCTCGCCGGCAAATTCAAACGCAAATCGGCGCGTGAAGACGCCATGGCTGCGCCAGCCGTCCGTCTTGCTGAAGGGGTCTGTATCTTCGGCAGTGCGCTCGTCGAGCAGGGTTTGCGCCACATCCGCGGCTGCAGCCATTGACAGGCCCACGCGCTCCTGGTTGAACAGGACAGCGGCCTCGCGCGGTATCAGGCCGGTGTCCAGATTGGCCTGGGCAAACGAGGGCGACTGCAGCACATGGCGCAAAAACTGCACATTGGTGGTCAGGCCGATGATGTGGGTCTGCGCCAACGCGTCGTCCAGCCGCGCCAGCGCCTGTTCACGCGTGTCGCCATGCACGATGAGCTTGGCCACCATGGAGTCGTAAAACGGGCTGATGCTGTCGCCCTGGCGCACACCATCGTCAAAACGCACCGCGCTGATGGCAAAACTGCTGCAGTCTGGCTTGCGGTAGACATCGAGTCTGCCGGTGGCGGGCAGGAAGTTGTTGTCGGGGTTCTCGGCGCAAATGCGTGCCTCGATGGCGTGGCCGGTGATCTTGAGCTGGTCCTGGCTACACGGCAGCGCTTCACCACTGGCCACACGCAGTTGCCACTCCACCAGATCCTGGCCAGTGATGGCTTCAGTCACCGGATGCTCGACCTGCAAACGGGTGTTCATTTCCATGAAGAAGAAATTCATCGACCCGTCCGCGCGTTGCTCGACGATGAATTCCACGGTGCCGGCACCGACGTAATTCACCGCGCGGGCTGCGGCCACAGCTGCTTCACCCATGCGCGCACGCAGTTCGGGCGTCATGCCCGGCGCAGGCGCTTCTTCGAGCACTTTCTGGTGGCGGCGCTGGACCGAGCAGTCGCGCTCGAACAGGTAAACGTAGTTGCCAAAACTGTCGCCAAACACCTGGATTTCGATATGGCGCGGTCGCTGCACATATTTCTCGACCAGCACCGCATCGCTGCCAAAGCTGTTGATGGCTTCGCGCTTGCAGCTGGTCAGGGCATCGGCAAAGTCTTGCGAACGTTCCACCGCCCGCATGCCCTTGCCGCCCCCGCCGGCGCTGGCCTTGATGAGCACGGGGTAGCCGATTTCATCGGCCTTGAGTTGCAGCAGTGCCGGGTCCTGGTCCGAACCGTGGTAGCCCGGCACCAGCGGCACACCGGCGCGTTCCATCAACTGCTTGGACTCGGCCTTGAGGCCCATGGCCTGGATGGCCGAAGCGGGCGGGCCGATGAACACCAGACCGGCGGCCACGCAGGCCTTGGCAAAGTCTTCGTTTTCGCTCAGAAATCCATAACCCGGGTGCACCGCTTGGGCGCCCGTGGCTTGGGCGGCTTCGATGATCCTTTCCCAGCGCAGGTAACTGTCTTTGGGCGCGCTGCCGCCGATGTGCACCGATTCGTCACAGGCGGCGACGTGTTTGGCTTGGGCATCGGCATCGGAATACACCGCCACCGTTTTGATGCCCATGCGACGCGCGGTAGCCGCGACTCGACAGGCAATTTCACCGCGGTTGGCGATCAGGATTTTTGTGAACATGGTGTTTCTCGCTAATTAGGTTTGCTGAGGCCCGTCATCGCGAGCGAAGCGTGGCGATCCATGGAGCTGGGGTCATGGATTGCCGCGCTTCGCTCGCAATGACGATACCGGTTCATGGCCATGCCTGTTAAACCAGCCAGTCGGGTTTGCGCTTTTGCAGGAAGGACTGCACGCCCTCCTTGCCCTCGGCGCTGGCGCGGATGCTGGCGATGCCTTGCACGGTGTGGGCGATCAGGGCCGCGTCGATGTCCTTGCCGGCGACGTCGTGAAGGAGGGCTTTGCATTCCTTGACGGCGTTGGGGCTGGCATTGACCAGCGCCTTGGTGATGTCCGCCACCCGTTCGTCGAGTTGCGCGGAGGGCACCACCGAATGCACAAATCCGATGCGCAGCGCCTCCGCCGCATCGAATCGCTCGGCGGTCAAAAAGTAGCGATGCGCGGCGCGCGCGCCCATGGCGCGAATCACGTAGGGGCTGATGGTGGCGGGGTACAGGCCGAGCTTGACCTCGCTCAGGCAATAGTTGGCACTGTCCACGCTCACCGCCATGTCGCAGGCCGCCACCAGGCCCATGCCACCGGCGTAAACATCGCCCTGGATGCGCGCCACGGTGGGTTTGGGGCAGGTGTAAATGACGCGCAGCATTTCGGCCAGTTGCGCGGCGTCGGCCAGGTTTTCGGCATGGGTGTAATCGGCCATGCGGCGCATCCAGTTGAGGTCGGCGCCAGCGCAGAAAGCAGTGCCTTCTGCGGCCAGCACTATGGCGCGCACGGTGTCGTTTTGGCCTAGCTGGGTGAATGCCTGCGTCAGTTCGGCAATCACCTCGTCGTTGAAGGCGTTGCGCACCTCGGGGCGATTCAGGGTGACGGTGGCCACGCCGGCTCGATGCGCGATGCGCGATGAAGATGTTGTCATGAAAATCTCACCCCTAAAACCCGGTCCAGACGCTCAAACCCCGATGCTCTGCCATGCCGACAAAATCGCGGTCACTGTGCAGCAACGCCACTTCATTGGCAATGCACCAAGCCCCCACCATCAAATCAACGGCACCGCGAACGGTGATGCCAACCCGGCGCAACGCCCGGAAATGTTCAGCGGCTTCAAGCGCCAGCGCGTGCCCACCGGCATCCATCACCGGCATGCACGCCAAAATGCGCTGCGCCGTGGCGAGTTCACGGTCATACCGAAAACCGCGCGTGACTTCCATCAGCACCAGGTCAAGCAGCACCAGTTCATGACTGCTTTTGTCCAGCAATTCATCCAGCAAATCAGTTTGCGGTGTTGTCAGTCCATTGAAATAGTCAATCCAGACGCTGGAATCCACTGTGATCATTTGGTCTGACCTGTGTAATTGGCAGCAGCCTCTTGAACCTTGGGTTGACCACCTGAACCGGGCACGTCCACGCTCCAGTCAGCCGTGTCGTCCCCACTCCAGTGCAATTTGCCACGCCACCGACGAATCTCCTGATACGCCGCGCGCCGGGCGATCAGCCGCAGACCTTCTTCCACGGCATCACGTTTGGTTTTAAAACCCCCGGCAGCCATTGCAGCCGCCATCAAACCATCGTCAATCACAATGTTGGTTCGCATCATTTGTCCTTTTAATGTGTACTAAAAATGCTAATCATACACATCACATGCGAAAAAGTCCAAATTTGGTGTCGTCAATCGGTGCATTTCGGGTTGCTGACAGCCCCAGCGCCAGCACGCGGCGAGTGTCGGCCGGGTCGATGATGCCGTCGTCCCAAAGCCTGGCGGTGGCGTAGTAGGGGTGTCCCTGCACTTCGTACTGGCTGCGGATCGGGGCCTTGAAGGCTTCTTCTTCGGCAGCGCTCCACTGCCCTCCCTTGAGTTCGATGCCGTCGCGGCGCACCGTGGCCAGCACGCTGGCGGCCTGCTCGCCGCCCATCACCGAAATGCGCGCGTTGGGCCACATCCACAAAAAGCGCGGGCCAAAGGCGCGGCCGCACATGCCGTAGTTGCCGGCGCCAAAACTGCCGCCGATGATGATGGTGAATTTGGGCACCGCCGCAGTCGCCACCGCCGTCACCATCTTGGCGCCGTTGCGCGCAATGCCTTCGTTCTCGTATTTGCGCCCGACCATGAAGCCGGTGATGTTCTGCAAAAACACCAGCGGGATCTTGCGCTGGCAGCAGAGCTCGATGAAATGCGTGCCTTTAAGGGCAGATTCGCTGAACAGAATGCCGTTGTTGGCGATGATGCCGACCGGCATGCCTTCGATACGGGCAAAGCCGCAGATCAGCGTGGTGCCAAAACGCGACTTGAATTCGTCAAAGTCGGAGTCATCGACGATGCGGGCAATGATCTCGCGTACGTCGAAGGGCTTGCGGGTGTCCACCGGGATCACGCCATACAGTTCCTGCGCCGCATATTTGGGCGTAGCGGGTGCATGGTCGGTGGCAACCGTCGGCTTGCCCTTGTTCAGGTTTTTGACGGCAGTGCGGGCCAGCGCCAGCGCGTGCATGTCGTTTTGCGCCAGATGGTCGGCCACGCCGCTGAGGCGAGTGTGCACGTCGCCACCGCCGAGGTCTTCGGCGGTCACCACTTCGCCGGTCGCGGCTTTCACCAGCGGCGGCCCCCCCAGAAAAATGGTGCCCTGGTTCTTGACGATGATGGCCTCGTCGCTCATGGCCGGCACATAGGCGCCGCCGGCGGTGCAACTGCCCATGACCACCGCAATTTGCGCCAGGCCCTGCGCGCTCATGGTCGCCTGGTTGAAAAAGATGCGGCCAAAATGGTCCCGGTCCGGGAACACCTCGTCCTGGTTGGGCAGGTTGGCACCGCCCGAGTCCACCAGATAGATGCAGGGCAAGCGGTTTTGCTGGGCCACCTCCTGCGCGCGCAGGTGCTTTTTGACCGTCATCGGGTAATAGGTGCCGCCTTTGACGGTGGCATCGTTGCAGACAATCATGCAGTCAACCCCGCTCACCCGGCCAATGCCGGCAATCAAGCCTGCGCCAGGCGCGCTGTCGGTGCCATCGCGGTCCGGGTACATGCCCAAAGCGGCCAAGGGCGACAGTTCCAGGAACGGCGTACCGGGATCGAGCAGCATCTGCACCCGGTCGCGTGGCAGCAACTTGCCGCGCGCCGTGTGTTTGGCGCGGGCAGCATCGCCACCGCCCATCTCGACCTGGGTGACCTTGGCATTGAGGTCATCCACCAGGGTGCGCATGGCAGCGGCATTGGCAGAGAAATCCGCAGAGCGGGCGTTGAGTTTTGTCTCCAGAACGGACATGGCATTCTTTCTGTGTGTCGGGGTTGGCGTTCAAGCTGGCGCCATGGTGATGGCCTGAGCATAAAACCAAAAGCACGCCAGTAGCTGTCATGCAGGTTGCATATTGTGCCAATCGAAAAGATACTTCGAACCATGCAAAACTCATCAAACACCGCCGCAGCTACCCCGGTTGCATTTGTCAATGCCATCGTGAATGCCTACGCAAAGTATGGCAAAAGTCCTGTTCACGCGCTTGAATCGGCACAAATTGCGCCAGAACTTCTTGAAAATCCCACCGCACGCATCACCGCCGCGCAAATGGAGCGCATTTCAGACGCAGCGATGCAGGAGCTGGACGACGAAGCGCTTGGCTGGTTCAGCCGCCGCCTGCCCTGGGGCAGTTACGGCATGCTGGCGCGCGCCTCCATCAGCGCCCCGAACCTCGGCGTGGCGCTCAAGCGCTGGTGCCGCCACCATGGCCTGCTGACCGATGACATCACACTAAAGGTTCAAACCACCAAAGACATCACCACGATCAGCATCACCGAACACCGCGATTTGGGCGCGGTGCGGGAGTTTTGCCTGGTCTCGGTGTTGCGCAACCTCCATGGCGTGGCCTGCTGGCTGATTGACTCACGCATCCCGCTGCAGGGTGCCCAGTTTCCATTTGCGGCACCCGCGCACCACAACGTGTATGCCGTGTTGTTTTCGGGTGCCACCACGTTTGAGCAGGCGCAGGCGCACATCCAGATGGACGCACGCTACCTCGATCTGCCGTTGCGCCGCAATGAGGCCGCGCTGCAGCAGATGCTGCAACACGCCCTGCCGCTGACCGTGCTGCAGTACCGGCGTGACCGCCTGCTGGTGCAGCGGGTGCGGCAAACACTGGCCGCGCACCCCGAGCAAACCCGCAGCGCCCATGATTTGGCCGACCTGCTCTACGTCTCGCCGCGCACCTTGCATCGACAACTCAAGGACGAGGGGGCATCGCTGCAGGCGCTCAAAGACGAGGTGCGCCAAAGCCACGCGAGCGAGCTGCTGCTGCGCACCCAGCGCCCGATCAAACAGGTGGCGCAGGCGGCAGGGTTCCGAAACGAAAAAAGTTTCATGCGCGCCTTCCGGGGCTGGACCGGACAATCGCCGGCAGAATTCCGGCGTCAGGGCGGCGGCTGAGCTTATGCCTTGGCGTGGCGGCGCGCCTTGTGCTGCTCGTAAGTTTCCAGCGGCGCACCCTGCTTGACCCAGTCGGCAAAGCCGCCGTCGATGTGGGCCACGTTGGTCATGCCCATGTCTTGCAGCGCCTTGGCGGCCAGCGCGCTACGCCAGCCGGCACCGCAAAACAGGATGAACTCTTTGGATTCGTCGCCAAATACCGGCTTGTAATAGGGCGAGGCCGGGTCCACCCAAAATTCGAGCATGCCGCGCGGTGCGTTAAAACAACCCGGCACCGTGCCTTCGCGCTCCAATTCACGCACGTCGCGGATGTCAACCACTTGCACTTTCGGGTCACTCAGACGCGCCCGGACTTCGCCAACCGTATAGGTCTTGACTTGGGCCGTGGCCTCGGCCACGAGTTGTTGACAGCTTTTGGTGATCGGCATGAGGGGTCTCCTGTTATAAAAAAACAAGTGTCAACTTTACTTGCGTTTGCTTTGCCCCTCAACCCATGGCCACTTCATCCGCCCAGACCGTAAAGCGCTGCAGCGTGTTGAGGCCAAAAGTGCTGGTCAGCGCCACGTCGCAGGCGTCGCGGCCACGGGCCATGAGCACGCGGCCAATGCGCGGCGTGTTGTTGCGCGCATCGAAGGTGTACCAGCGGTCGCCCAGATAGGCCTCGAACCAGCCGGCAAAGTCCATCGGGCCTGGAATCGGCGCAATGCGAATGTCGCCCAGGTAACCGGTGCAATAACGCGCCGGGATGTTCATGCAGCGGCACAGGGCAATCGCCAGGTGGGCGTAATCACGGCACACGCCCCGCCCTTCGTTGAATGCCTCCCAGGCCGTGCGCGTGCGCCGGGCGTGGTGGTAGCCGAACTCGATGCGCTGGTGCACAAAATCGCAGATCGCCTGCACCCGTGCCCAGCCGGTGGGGCCGGCGCCAAACTGCTGCCAGGCGATGTTGGAGAGCAGGTCGGTCTCGCAATAGCGGCTGCCCAGCAAATACACCAGCGCCGATTCTGGCAGGTACTCCACCGGTGTCTGCTCGACCCAGGGCGCCACCACATCGGGCAGGCCGCTGTCATTGACCAGCGCATCGGTGCGTAACACCAGCCTTCCCGCAGGCGCGACGATGCGGCTGCACCAGTTGCCGAACAGGTCGCGGTAGGCACTGATCGGGATCGCCGGACTGGTCACCAGAATGTCCGGACGCACCAGGTCGGACGCACGCGAATGGTGGATGTTGAGCGACAAGAGCATCGGCGTCGGGTTGGGGCACTCGTATTCGATCTCGAAGCCGACGCGCATGCGCAGCCTGGTGTCAGGCGTTCGATGCGGGTTATCACCGGGAGTGTTGTTCAGGTTGGTCAAGAGGTGCTCCAAATGAGAGGCGAATGGGCCGGGCAACAGCCCAATTCATGCGAGCATAGGCTGCAATGCAGCCAAAAGACTGTTCGGCAACACACCCACGCAATAAGCGTTCCAGCTGAACTTACAGATTTCTCTGAATAATGATTTTCTGCACGTCGGAGGTGCCTTCGTAGATCTGGCAGACGCGCACGTCGCGATAAATGCGCTCCACCGGGAAGTCGCTCACCACGCCGTAGCCGCCCAGGGTCTGGATGGCGGCGCTGCACACTTTTTCGGCCATTTCGCTGGCAAAGAGCTTGGCCATGGCGGCTTCTTTCAGGCAAGGTTTGCCAGCGTCGCGCAAGGACGCAGCGTGCCAGATCAGTTGACGTGCGGCCTCCAGTTGGGTCGCGCATTCGGCCAACCGAAAGCCCACTGCCTGGTGGTTGAAGATGGCGGTGCCGAAGCTCTGGCGCTCTTTGGCGTATTGCACGGCAAATTCGAAGGCGCTGCGCGCCATGCCGACGCTTTGCGCGGCGATGCCGATGCGCCCGCCCTCGAGGCCGCCCAAGGCAATGCCGTAGCCCTGGCCCTCGGCGCCAATCAGGTTCTCTGCGGGAATGCGGCAGTTGTCAAAATTGATCTGCGCGGTGTCGCTCGAATGCTGGCCAATCTTGTCCTCAAGCCGCGCCACCGCGTAGCCAGGTGTCTTGGTCGGCACCAAAAAGGCGCTCATCCCGCGCTTGCCGGCGCCCTTGTCGGTGACCGCAATGACGATGGCCACGTCGCCATTTTGGCCACTGGTAATGAACTGCTTGACGCCGTTGATCACATAGTCATCGCCATCCTTGACCGCCGTGGTGCGCAAGCCCGATGCGTCACTGCCCACATGCGGCTCGGTCAGGCAAAAGGCGCCCAGCATCCGGCCCTGCGCCAGGGGCGTCAGCCACTGCATTTTCTGCGCCGGATTGCCATAACGCATCAGGATGGCATTGACCGGACAATTGGTCACGCTGATCACCGTGCTGGTGCCGCCGTCGCCAGCGGCAATTTCCTCCAGCACCAGCGCCAGCGTCAGATAGTCCAGGCCCGCGCCGCCCAGTTCTTCCGGCACGCAAATGCCATAGGCGCCCAGCGCCGCCAAGCCCTGGTGCGCCGCCTTGGGAAAGTGGTGTTCCTTGTCCCACTTGGCAGCATTGGGCCAGAGCTCGGCCTGGGCAAAATCGCGCACCGCGTCGCGGATCATTTCCTGGTCTTGGGTCAGCAACATGAGGCAGGCTTTCGTTCAGAGCATTTCCAGCGCCACGGCGGTCGCTTCACCACCACCGATGCACAGAGAAGCCACGCCTTTTTTCAGGCCGCGTGCCTGCAGTGCGTACAACAGCGTGACGATGATGCGCGCGCCGCTGCAGCCGATTGGGTGGCCCAGCGCGCAGGCGCCGCCGTTGACGTTCATGATCTCATGGCTGACCTTGAGGTCGTGCATGAGCGCCATCGGCACCACGGCAAAGGCCTCGTTGACTTCCCACAGGTCCACGTCGTTCACCGCCCAGCCGGCCTTGGCCAGCACCTTCTGGCTGGCACCGACAGGGGCGGTCGAGAACCATTCGGGTTCCTGCGCGTGCACGGCATGGCTGACGATGCGCGCCAGCGGCTGGCAGCCGAGCTTGGCGGCTGTGGAGGCGCGCATCAGCACCAGCGCGGCGGCGCCGTCGTTGATGCTGGAACTGCTGGCGGCGGTGATGGTGCCGTCTTTCTTGAACGCGGGTTTGAGCGATGTGATCTTGTCGAGCTTGACCTTGCCCGGACCCTGATCAATGGAAATCACGGTGTCGCCGGCGCGGCCCTTGAGCATGACCGGCGCGATTTCTGTCGCAAACGCACCCGAGGCGGTGGCGTTTTGGGCGCGCTGCACGCTGGTGGTGGCAAAGGCGTCCTGCTGCGCTCGGGTAAAGCCGTATTTGGCGGCGCAGTCCTCGCCAAAGGTGCCCATGGATCGGCCGGCTTCATAGGCGTCTTCCAGGCCGTCGAGCATCATGTGGTCAAAAATGCGGTCGTGGCCGATGCGGTAGCCGCCGCGTGCTTTTTGCAGCAAATACGGTGCGTTGGTCATGCTTTCCATGCCACCGGCCATCAGCACGTCGGCCGAGCCGGCGAGCAACATGTCGTTGGCAAACATGGTGGCGCGCATGGCCGAACCGCACATCTTGCTCATGGTGACAGCACCGGTGCTCTTGGGCAAACCGCCCTTGAAACCGGCCTGTCGCGCCGGCGCCTGGCCCTGGCCGGCCATCAGGCAATTGCCGAAGATCAGCTCATCGACCATCTCGGGGGTCAGTTTTGAATTGCGGCTGGCGCGCTCCAGCGCGGCCTTGATGGCGACGCCGCCCAGGTCGTGCGCAGCCAGTCCGGCAAAGTCGCCCTGAAAGCTGCCCAGGGGAGTGCGTGCAGCACCCACGATCACGATTGAATCCGTCATGTCAAACTCCTTTGAAAAAAATTAATCTACCCTGTCACCGACTAAATCGACTCCGGCACCTGTGCATTGGCGCGTTCGGGGTGGAAGCGCTTGTGCTGGTCATACGGAAACACGTCATACACGTAGCCTTGCTGAATGCGCTCTTTGTGGCTTTGCCAGAAACTGGCATCGAGCAGGTCGGCGTGGTGCTTCATGAACACTTCCTTGACGGCTGCATTGCCCAGCAGGAACGGTCCGAAGGTCTCGGGGAAAACGTCTTTGGGACCGACTTTGTACCAGACCTCGCCCGACATTTCCTCTTCTTCGTTGCGTGCCTGGGGCACCCGGCGAAAGACGCAGTCTGTGATGTATTCGATCTCGTCGTAGTCGTAGAACACCACCTTGCCATGGCGCGTGATGCCAAAGTTTTTCCACAGCATGTCGCCGGGAAAGATGTTGGCGGCAATCAGGTCTTTCAGGGCGTTACCGTATTCGATGACTCCGTGCCTCAACTGCTCCCTGGCCCGCTGCGCGGCAGGCGTGGTGTTGCCGGGGTCGGCAGCGCCTGCGTCGAACGCTTCCTGCAGGTAGATGTTGAGCGGGATCATGCGCCGCTCGATATAGACGTGTTTCAGCACCACTTCCAGCTGGCCGTTGCCATCGCGGTCGCTGATCTCCATCTGGCTGGGGGCGAATTTTTCTATTTCGGCAATCAGCTCGTCGGTAAAGCGGGCGCGCGGGAAGCCCACCTCGCTGTACTCCAGCGTGTCGGCCATGCGCCCCACCCGGTCATGCTGCTTGACCAGCAAATACTTGCCCTTGATCTGTTCTCGACTGGTGTCTTTGGGTGGCGGGTAAAAGTCCTTGATGACCTTGAACACATAGGGAAAACTCGGCAGGTCGAACACCAGCATGACCATGCCCTTGATGCCCGGCGCAATGCGAAACTTGTCGGTGGAATGGCGCTGGTGGTAGATCAGGTCGCGGTAAAACAGCGTCTTGCCCTGCTTGGCCAGGCCCAGCGCGTTGTACAGCTCATTGCGCGGTTTGAGCGGCATCATGCTGCGCAAAAACTGCACGTAGGCGCTGGGGATTTCCATGTCCACCATGAAGTAGGCACGGGCGTAGGAGAACAGCATCAGCAGGTCGTCCTGGCCAGACAAAATGGCATCGATGGCCAGTCTGGTTTCACCGGCGATGTACAAAACGGGCAGCGCAAACGGAAACTCGTTGTAGCCGTTGATCACCTTGCCCACGATATAAGCGCCCTTGTTGCGGAAAAACAGGCTGGAAAGCACCTGAATCTGGTAGTTGGCGCGCAGCTTGGCGTCGCCCAGCAAGCCCTGCATGGCTAGCGCCACCATCGCCACGTCACCGGGCAGGTCCAGGAACTCACGGCGCAGGTCGAAGTCATGCACCATCTGTATCAGCACCTCGGGCAAATTGTTGGCCGCGGGATAGTAGGAGCGATAGGTCGGCCGCTTCTCGGTTTCATCGTTCTCGATGTACTCGGTGCTGACCGCCGGGCGAATGAAAATGAAGTCGTTCTGGAAGTAGCTGCGGTGCAGGATTTTGGTGGTGACCGAGTTGAAAAAGGTCTCGGCCAGCTCGGGCTGATGGTGGTCCACCAGCAAGCCGATGTAGTGGAGCTTGACCTGGTGCCAGATGTCCATGGGCTGCTCGCCGGCTTTGAATTCGCGTTCCAGTCGCATCGAGGCCTCGCGCACGCGCAGGTCGTAAAACTCGATGCGCTCGCGCTGGGCGCGCTGCTGGCCGTGCCAGTCGGCCGTCTCAAAACGGTGCTTGGCGCGGGCCGACTCGGTTCGGAACAGGCGGTAGTGGCGGTTAAAGCCGTCCATCATGGCTTTGGCAATGTCGTAGGCCAGGGTGGAATCTAGGCGCGTGGGAAACATGAATCAACCTTATCGAATCAATTGAGTGGGGGGAGCATCGGCCGAGGATAACGCTTGAAGGCCTTGCGAAACACGTTCACCACCTCGTGTTGCCCCTGCATGCTGACCCCCAAATCTTTCACCAAACCGTCCTTGAGGCCATAACACCAGCCGTGCACCGCCACATTTTGACCGCGCGCCCAAGCGTCCTGCAGCACGTTGCTCAGCGCCACGTTGCCCACCTGCTCGATGACATTCATTTCGCACAGCGTGTCTTCCTGCTCTACCACGCTCAGATGGTCCAGGCGACGGCGGTGGCGCAGCTTGACGTCATGCACATGGCGCAGCCAGTTGTCGGCCAGACCCACGCGCGTGCCACGCAGCGCCGCCAGCACGCCGCCGCAGCCGTAGTGCCCGACCACCATGATGTGCTCGACCTTGAGATGATCCACCGCGAACTGGATGACGGAGAGTGCGTTCAGGTCCGAGTGCACCACCACGTTGGCGATGTTGCGATGCACGAACACCTCGCCGGGGTCGAGCCCGGTGATCTCGTTGGCCGGCACGCGGCTGTCCGAGCAGCCGATCCACAGGTATTTGGGCGTCTGCTGCTGCGCCAACTGGCTGAAAAAACCGGGTCGCTGCGCTTCCATGCGCACCGCCCAGGCGCGGTTGTTGTCGAGCAGGTTTTGGAGAGGTGTCATGCGCCGATGTTACCGGGGTGCCGTGCCGCTTCAGCAAGTCTCCGCAAACAGCTCGCGCCCAATCAGCATACGCCGAATCTCCGAGGTGCCGGCACCAATTTCATACAGCTTGGCATCGCGCCACAGGCGCCCCAGCGGGTATTCGTTGATGTAGCCGTTGCCACCAAAAATCTGCACCCCCTCACCGGCCATCCAGGTGGCTTTTTCAGCCGTCCACAAAATGACCGAGGCGCAGTCCTTGCGCACCTGACGCACGTGCTCCGCGCCCAGCAGGTCGAGGTTCTTGGCCACCGTGTAGGCAAATGAGCGCCCGGCTTGCAGCACGGTGTACATGTCGGCCACCTTGCCCTGGATCAGCTGAAACTCGCCAATGCTCTGGCCGAACTGCTTGCGGTCGTGGATGTACGGAATCACGTTGTCCATCACGCTCTGCATGATGCCCAGCGGCCCACCGGTCAACACCGCGCGCTCGTAGTCGAGACCGCTCATCAGCACCTTGGCGCCCATGTTCAGCCCGCCCAGAATATTGGCTTCGGGCACTTCGACGTTGTTGAACACCAGCTCGCCGGTGTGGCTGCCGCGCATGCCGATCTTGTCGAGCTTTTGCGCGATGCTGAAACCCTTCATGCCCTTTTCGATCAAAAAGGCCGTGACGCCGCGCGCGCCCAACTCGGGTTCGCTCTTGGCATAAACCACCAGGGTGTCGGCGTCGGGGCCGTTGGTGATCCACATCTTGTTGCCATTGAGCAGAAAGTAGCCACCTTTGTCTTCAGCCTTGAGCTTCATCGACAGCACGTCGCTGCCGGCGCCCGGCTCACTCATGGCGAGTGCGCCGACATGCTCGCCGCTGATGAGCTTGGGCAGGTATTTCTGGCGTTGTTCCGGCGTGCCGTTGCGCCTGATCTGGTTCACGCACAGGTTGCTGTGCGCGCCATAGCTCAGGCCCACGCTGGCGCTGGCGCGGCTGATTTCCTCCATCGCGATCATGTGCGCCAGGTAGCCCATGTTGGCGCCGCCGTATTCCTCGCCGACGGTGATGCCGAGCACGCCCAGGCTCCCCATCTTTTCCCAAAGGTCCATCGGAAACTGGTCGCTGCGGTCGATCTCAAACGCACGCGGGGCGATCTCGGCCTGGGCAAAGTCGCGCACCGCGTCACGCAGCGCGTCGATGTCTTCACCGAGTTGAAAGTTGAGTCCGGGCAGGTTGTTCATGGGGCTTGTCTCCTGAGTCTGGTGTTGTTGGCTGAAATTGAAAATTCAATAGGTTTTGGGCACGGCCATGAGGGTTTGCTGCAAGACCGCACAGACCGTCTCCCGGCCATCATCGGCCACATGCATCACCTCGGCGCTGGTCACGATCACACGTTTGCCGGCCTTGATGACGCGCCCGGTGGCGCGCAACTCGCCGCCCTGGCAGGACGCAAGAAAGTTGATCTTGTATTCCACGCTTACCACTTCCATGCCCGCCGGCGCCCGGGTCAGACCGGCATAACCGGCCGCAATGTCCGCCAGCGCCCCCATGGCGCCGCCGTGAAAGCCCGCCTGTTGTTGCGTCACCTTGTCCGAATACGGCAAGCGCAGTTCGCACACGCCGTGCTCAACACGGCACACCTGCGCACCCCAATGGCGCATCAGGCCCTGGCGCTCGAAACTGGCTTGCACTCGCTGCAGCGGCGGCTCGGTGTGGCTCATGGTCTGGCTTTCTTTGATTGGGATTTGGCGAGCAGGGCGCGGGCCTCGCGCTGGTGCACCTTGAGCTCGTCCAGATTGGCTTGCAGGTCGGTCATCTGGGCTTCGAGTTGCTGCTGGTGATGACTGAGCACCTGCAGGAATTTTTCCAGTTGCACCGAGGTGTCGCGCGGGCTGTCGTACAGGTCGATGATCTCCTTGGCATCGACCAGGCTCAGGCCCAGCCGTTTGGCGCGCAGCGTGAGTTTGAGCCGCGTGCGGTCGCGGCTGCTATACACACGGTTGCGGCCAGCGGGACCGGTGCGCTCGGGCTGCAGCAGGCCCATGTCCTCGTAGAAGCGCATGGCGCGCGTGGTCAGGTCGAATTCCCTGGCCAGGTCACTGATGCTGTAGGTGTGTGCCATGAGGAATGCGTGCGGTGGATTGACGTTAACGTAAACGTCAATTATGAAGCAAATCAGGCGCCATTTTGCGGACCAGCCCACAAAGGCGGTCCAGTCGGCATCACGCCCAACGCGGCGCGGGCTCGTCTTTGAGCTGGCGGCGCAGCGCCGCATAGTCGGGCACCACCGACTGCACGGTGTCCCAAAAGCGCGGGCCGTGGTTCATCTCGCGCAAGTGGCTGAGCTCGTGCGCCACCACGTAATCGATCACCGCCATGCTGAAATGAACCAACCGCCAGTTCAAGCGGATCGAGCCATCGACGCGCGCACTGCCCCAGCGGGTGCCGGCGTTGCTCAGCGTCATTTTTGTCCACTGCACTCCCAGCAGCGGGGCAAAGTGGTCGAGCCGCTCCTGAAAAACGCGTTTTGACTGGCGCATCAGCCAGGCTTGCACCACATCGCGGATTTGCCCGGGACTGGCGCTGTTGGGCAAACTCAGGCGCAGCGTCATGGTCGCAGCGCCGGCATCGGCTGCCATCAGCTCGGCGCCGGCGGCGGCAAAGCCATGCTCCGGGTCCAGTTTGAGCACGACGGCCCGCCCCAAAAACGGCAGCCTGGCGCCGTCACGCCAGGCGATGGTATGTTCGGCCAGGAGCGCATGGCGTTCGCGGCTTTCCTGCAGTTTTCGCAAAATCCAGGCGGACTTTTCCTGCAGCGCAGCCTCCACCTCATGCAGCGGTACCCATTTGGGCGCGCGCACCGCCAAGCCGTGCGGCCCGACACTGAAACCGATGCTGCGCCGCTGACCGCGCTTGAATTCATAGGCCACCAGCGCATCGCCCAGGCGCACTTCGCGGCTGGCCTGCGGGTGGCGAAAATGTTCAACATCCCTTGTCGACTGCACGACCGGCGTCAAACCCGGGTCGGGACCAAACAAATCCAGGGTAAAGCGCAGCAGAGGGTGCATGTGTGATGCAGCGCTTAAACCAGTGGATAAGCCTCGGAGTCGATACGGCGCATCTCGGTCTCGATCCAGGCCTCGGCGTCACGCATCAGGCCCTTGGGGTCGCGCCCTGCGCTGGGCAGGGCCGGCCCGATCGACACCGTCACCACGCCGGCGTGTTTGACAAAACCCTCGCGCGGCCAGCAGCGCGCGGTGGCCACCGCAATCGGGACAACCGGCGCGCCAGACTGCACGGCAAGCCGCGTGCCAGCGGTCTGGTAGGTGCCTTTTTGGCCGCGCGGCATGCGCGTGCCCTCGGGAAACATGATGACCCAAGTGCCTTTGGCGAGCAGGCGGCAACCCCGCTCGATGACGTGTTTCATGGCCTCGGTGCGCGATTCCCGGTTGATGTGGATCATGTCCAGGCGCGCCATCGACCAGCCGAAAAATGGCACCTTGAGCAGTTCGCGCTTGAAAACAAAAGCCAGCGGATGCGGCATCAGGGTAGGCAGCAGCAGGGTTTCCAGCGCAGACTGGTGCTTGGACAACAGCACCGCCGCGCTATTCTTGCCGAGTGGCAGGTTGTCAAAGCCCAGCACCTTGAACTGCACGCCCAAAATCACCCGCGTGCCCCACATCACCACACTGAACCAGTTGACAGCCGTCCACCAGGCAGCCCGCCGCGAGAACAACGACACCAGCAGCACGGCACAGGTCCAGGGGATCACGGTGATCACCATCCAGGCCATGTGCAGCATCGAGCGGATCAGGGCCAGCATGGTCTCAGGTCTGTTGCTCTTCACGACTGAGCAAAGCGTCAACGAAAGCCGACAGGTTTTCATGGACCTGGGTGTGCGGCGGAAATGCATCGGACAAGGCCCTGCCCCTGTAAACGGCGCCCTTGCCCGTCAGCACCAGATGCGGCTCGCAACCCGCCGCCACGCCAGCTACAAGATCGCGGGCCGAATCGCCAACCACCGGCACGCTCTTGAGGTCCAGACCGTAACGATCGGCAATTTGCTCAAACAGGCCCGCGGCGGGCTTGCGACATTGGCAGGCCTCATCCGGCGTATGCGGACAGTAAAACACGGCATCGATGCGGCCTCCCACCGCTGCCAGCAGCTGATGCATCTTGGCGTGAATGGCATTCAAATCAGCCACCTCGAAAAGCCCGCGCCCCAAACCCGACTGGTTGCTCACCACCACCGTGTGCCAGCCCGCATGGTTGAGCCGGGCGACGGCTTCCAGCGCGCCGGGCAACGGCTTCCATTCGTCGGGCGACTTGATGAAGTCATCGCTGTCTTCGTTGATGGTGCCGTCACGGTCCAGAATCACCAGCTTGATGGGAGTCATGATGTGCCTTTGTCCGCGTTTCGGCAGCCGATCACGCCGCCAGGCGCGACAAATCGGCCACCTGATTCATGGCGTTGTGCAGGGTTTTGAGCAGGCCAAGGCGGTTCAGGCGCAAATCAAGCGCCTCTGCGTTGACCATCACGCCGTCAAAAAACGCATCGACCGGCGCGCGCAAGGCCGCCAGGGTTTGCAGCGCGGCGGTGTAGTCGCCGGCGTCAAACTGCACCTGGGAGCGCGGTGCGATGTTTTGCATGGCCGCGTACAGCGCTTTTTCGGCCGGCTCCTGGAGCAGCAGTTCACTGACGTGGGCATCGACCATAGCATCGGCATCTGCTTTTTTCAGAATGTTGCCGATGCGCTTGTTGGCCGCAGCCAGCGCCGGCGCTTCGGCCAGGGCGACAAAGGCGCGCACCGCCGCCAAGCGGCGCGGCACGTCGCCCAAGCGCTGCGGGCGCAGCGCCAGCACGGCATCCACCTCGAGCGCGCTGTAGCCCTGCTCGCGCAGCGAACCGGCAAACCGTTCATAGACAAAATCGAGCAAGGCGGCGGCAGGATTCACAATGCGTTCACCAAATGCGGGAACAGCGACGGCCACCAGCGCATGCACGTCCAGCGGCAAGTCTTTCTCGACCAGCATGCGGATCACACCCAGCGCGTGGCGGCGCAAGGCAAAGGGGTCTTTGTCACCGGTGGGCAGGTTGCCGGTGCCGAACATGCCCACCAGCGTTTCCAGCTTGTCGGCCAGCGCCACCACCACGCCCGTCATGTTGCGCGGCAATGCGTCGCCGGCAAAACGCGGCTTGTAGTGGTCTTCGATGGCATCGGCAACGTCTGCACCCAAACCGTCGTGGCGCGCGTAATAGCCGCCCATGATGCCTTGCAGTTCCGGGAATTCGCCCACCATGTCGGTCAGCAGGTCGGTCTTGGCCAGGCGCGCGGCCAACACCGCTTTTTCGGCCATCGCTTCGCCACCGAGTTGCAGCGCCAGCGCACGGGCAATGGCGCAGACGCGCGCCATGCGCGCGCCTTGGGTGCCGAGCTTGTTGTGATAGACCACCTTGTCGAGCCCGGCCACGCGGGATTCGAGCGTTTTCTTGCAGTCCTGGTCAAAGAAGAACTTGGCATCACTCAGGCGCGGGCGCACCACGCGCTCGTTGCCGCCCATGACCAGGCTGGTGTCAACCGGGCTGATGTTGCTCACCACCAAAAACTTGGCTGTCAGCTTGCCCCGGGTGTCCACCAGCGGAAAGTACTTCTGGTTGGCTTTCATGGTCAGGATCAGGCACTCCTGCGGCACGTCCAGGAATTGCGTCTCAAAGTCGCAAGTCAAGACATTGGGGCGCTCGACCAGCGCCGTCACCTCGTCGAGCAGGGCGTCGTCCATCAGCACCTCGTAGCCCGGCCCCAGACGCTCGGCGGCCTGCGCGAGTTGCTGCACGATGGCAAAGCGCCGGTCGCTGAAACTGGCGATCACGGCACCGTCACGCAACAGCGTGGCAGCGTAGTCATCGGCATGCGCCACCGCCACAGGCGACACCAAGGCCTCGAAACGATGGCCATGCGTGACCTTGCCCGAGCTCAGGCCCAGCAGTTTCACCGGCACCACGGTACCGCCATGCAGCGCCAGCAAGCCGTGCGCCGGGCGCACAAAGTTCACGCTGCTCCAGCCCGGCAATTCGCAGTCGGTCTCGAGCTGGTAGCTCATCATCTTGGGGATCGGCAGCTGCGCCAGCGTGGCCAGCAGCGCCTGCTGCAAACCGACGTCGAGCGTGGCGCCGCTCACCAGGCGGTCGTAAAACAGCGCCTCGACCTTGCCGTCCTGCGCCTTGCGCAAAGCGGCCACGGCAAACACCGGGTCGGACACATCGGCGCCCAGCGCCTGCAGTTTCTTGAGCAAGGCGGGCGTGGCCAGGCCTTGGGCATCGAGCCCCACGCTCACCGGCATCAGCTTTTGCTGCACTGCCTTGTCAGCCGCCTTGGCCGCCACATGGGTGATATGCGCCGCCAATCGGCGTGGCGAGGCAAAGGGCGTGGCGACAGAGTCGCTTGCTGCCAGGCCCAGCGTGCGCAGTTGCGCGCACAGCTGGCTGGCAAACACCTCGCCCAGTTTCTTCAGCGCCTTGGGCGGCAGCTCTTCGACGAACAATTCAACAAGAAGGTTTTGGTGGGTCATGATTAGGCTGCTTTCTTGGCCATCTGTTCAACCCAGGCGCGCGGCGCCAGCGGGAAGCCCAGGCGCTCACGGGAGTCGAAGTAGCTTTGCGCCACGCCGCGCGCCAGGTTGCGGATGCGGCCAATGTAGGCGGCGCGCTCGGTCACGCTGATGGCGCCGCGGGCATCGAGCAAATTGAAGCTGTGCGCGCACTTGAGCACCTGCTCATACGCCGGCAGCGCCAGTTGCGCTTCCATCAGATGTTTGGCCTGCTTTTCGTGCGCGGTGAAAGCGGTGAACAAAAAGTCGGCGTCGCTGTGCTCAAAGTTGTAGGCCGACTGCTCTTTTTCGTTTTGCAGATAGACGTCGCCGTAGCTGAGTTTGGTGCCGTCGGGCGACTCGGTCCAGGTCAGGTTATAGACGTTATCGACGCCTTGCAGGTACATGGCCAGGCGCTCCAGTCCGTAGGTGATCTCGCCGGTGATGGGCCGGCAGTCGATGCCGCCCACCTGCTGGAAATAGGTGAACTGCGTCACCTCCATGCCGTTCAACCACACTTCCCAACCCAGGCCCCAGGCGCCCAGGGTGGGGTTTTCCCAGTCGTCCTCGACAAAGCGGATGTCGTTCTTTTTGAGATCGAAGCCGAGCGCTTCAAGCGAGCCCAGGTACAGCTCCAGAATATTGCTGGGCGCGGGCTTGAGCACCACCTGGTACTGGTAGTAGTGCTGCAGGCGATTCGGGTTTTCGCCATAACGACCGTCTTTCGGACGGCGGCTAGGCTGCACATAGGCCGCTTTCCACGGCTCGGGGCCGAGCGCCCGCAAAAATGTCGCCGTGTGCGAGGTGCCCGCGCCGACCTCCATGTCGTAGGGTTGCAACAGCGCGCAGCCCTGGGCATCCCAATACGACTGCAGTTTCAAAATGATTTGCTGGAAAGTCAACATAGATTTTTGCCGCGGAGCAATGCACCGCCAGGAAGTAAACGTGTTCACGCAGACACTTGCGCGGAAGATGGCGATTTTACGGGCTTGACCTCTGCGTTCGCTCAGGCGCCGGGGCGTTTGCCGAAATACCAGGGCCTTGTTGCGCCCCATTCACCTCTTGCGTACCGTCCAGGCCCAAGCCAGCACCAGTAAAGCCAGCACTGCCATCGGCCACTGGCCCCAGCGGGCCAACCACCAGGCGTAGGGCGTGATGCCGGTGCGCCCTTCTACCGTGCCGTTCAGCGCCACCGCCGTGTGCGGCGTGGCCGCATGGGTCACGCGGCCGCGATGGTCCACGATGGCGGTGCGCCCGGTGTTGGTCGCCAGCAAAAATGGGCGGTCGAACTCCAGCGTGCGCAAACGGGCGATCTGCAAATGCTGGTCCATCGCCAGGCGGTCGCCAAACCAGCCCAGGTTGCTCACGTTGACCAGCATCGTGGGGGCTTTGGCATCCATCAGAAACTGGCGGGCCAGCTCTTCGCTGAACAGGTTCTCGTAACAAATGGTGGCAGCCAGGCGCTGCCCCTGCCAGTCGAAAGTAGGCTGTGGCAAGGCGCCACGGGTGAAGTCGCCCAGTGGAATGGCCATCAAATCTGTAAACCAGCGAAACAAGGGCGGAATGAACTCGCCAAAGGGCACCAGATGGTGTTTGTCATAGCGCCAGGGGCTGCTCTGCGCCGGCTTGAATCCGACCACCGAATTGGTGTAACCCTCGGCATAGCTGCCCAGCGGCACGCCAACCAGCGCCGCCTGATCGCCCTTGGCAAAGCGCTGCTGCAAGGCCTGCCAATACCCCGGCGGCAGTTGCCCGGGCAACAGCGGCAGCGCCGTCTCGGGCGTGATCACCAGCGGGCTCGTGCTTTGCCGCAATTGGGCGCCGTACCACTGCAAGGCCTTGAGCACGCCGGTCTGGCTGTCGAATTTTTCGTTCTGGGGAATATTGCCTTGCAACAGGGTCACGTCCAGGGTGCCGGCCGAGCCGCCTTGTGGCTGGGGCAGCATTGGCGGCATCAGCATCAGGAGCAGCAGAACCGCGCCTGCGTCGAGGGCGTTGCGCCAGCGACCGGCCAACACAGCCAGCAGCCCCAGCGCCAGAACGGCTGCCAGCCAGGCCGCGACAAAACTGACGCCATACAGTCCCGCCCAGGGAATCAATCCCGCCAGCGGACCCACCAAGTGCGCATAACCAATGGCGCCCCAGCCAAAGCCGGTCAGCAACATGCCCCGGGCCATCTCGGCGAGCAGCCACGGGGCGGCAAAAGCCAGTGCGGCCCAAACCGGATGCTTGAGCGTCAAATGCCTGAAAACGCCACAAGCCGCCGCGTAGTAAAGGGCAAGCAAGCCGGCCAGCGCCAGCACCGCCAGCACCGCCAGCGGGGTCGCCAGGCCGCCGTAGGTGTGCATCGAGGTGAACAGCCAGCCAAAGGTGCAGGCCAGCCAGCTCGTGGCAAAGATCCAGCCGCGCAACGCTGCCAGCCGCCAACAGGCAGCGCTGCGCAACGATCCAGCCAAGGTCGCCAGCGCCAGCCCTTGCCCCCACCAAAGCGGCTCTCCCTGCACCCAGCCGGCCCACGCCAGAGCCTGAGGCATGGCCACGGGCCAGGCCAGGCTGGCCGCCTGCAGGGCACCTGCCAGCAGCAGCACCAGCCAGCTCATCAAGGTTGTGCTTCGGGATTCCCGCGCAGACAAGCCAAAGCCCTGCGGGTCAGGTGGGCGCATTCGGCACCGGCGACACCTTGAACCACTTGACCGCGCCCCCTTTGGTGTGCATCACCGCAAAGTCCAGTCCCGATTTCACATGGTGTTCGCCGCGCCGGGGCACATGGCCCATCTCATGGGCGATCAGGCCGCCGATGGTGTCAAAGTCTTCGTCGGCGTCATCGCCGTCGAGCTTGACGCCAAAGGCCGACTCGACTCGCTCAACGGTGGTGTCCCCGCTGACGCGGTAGCTGCGATCGGGCAGGCCGAAGATGTCGCCTTCGTCCTCGGCAATGTCGAATTCGTCCTCGATCTCACCGACGATTTCTTCCAGCACGTCCTCGATCGTCACCAGTCCCGCCACGCGGCCGAACTCGTCGATGACGATGGCCAAATGGTTATGGTTGCTTTGAAAGTCGCGCAGCAAATCGTTCAGCCCCTTGCTCTCGGGCACGAACACGGCCGGGCGCAGCAGGGCGCGAATGTTGAGTTCCGGCGCGCGTTGCAGCTTGAGCAGGTCCTTGGCCATCAAGATGCCGATGATGTTTTCGCGCTCACCATCAAACACCGGAAAACGCGAGTGCGCCGTGTCGATCACCCCGTGCATCATGATGTCATAGGGGTCATCGATGTTGACCAGTTCCATGCGGGTGGTAGGCACCATGACGTCGCCGGCGCTCATGTCGGCCATGCGGATCACGCCTTCGAGCATCTTGCGCGAATCGGCGCCGATGAGCTGGTTGTGCTCGGCCTCGGCCAGGGTTTCAATCAGTTCGTCGGTCGAATCCGGACCGGGGTGGATGAACTCGGCAATTTTTTGCAGAAAAGTACGGTTGTCTTCCCGGTCGGGGCGCGTAGGGTAAGGGTCGGACACAGCCAATCTAGCAGGACATGCATTTGTTGAACAAGCCTCTAGGATAGCGGATAACGCAGGGGCAGCGCTGACGGGCGCGGCGCGTTGCGGCCATCAGTCGGCTTTTTCAACCCCGTCGCTGCCACGCCAGACGCTTTGCAGACTGGCCAGCGTGTGGCGGAATTGCTGCGCCTGCAGCTTGATCCGGTAGTTGGCCTGGGCCAGCTGCTCTTCAACCATTTCGGTCAGGTGCGTGTTCAAGGTAGCGGGCGGCAGCACCAAATGCCCTTCGGCCTCGGCGCCATCGCGCTCAAAAGTGGCGCCGGCGTGACTGGCAATTCTGAGCATGGCCGTGTTTTCGCTGAGAACATGCACATACAGCTTGCGCACCCCCACGTTGCGGGCGTGCATCACGGCGCGCTCGAACAGGCGGGTTCCGTAGTGGCGGCCACGCGCCTGCGGCAGCACCGAGACGCCAAACTCGGCACTCTGATCTGCCCCCGTGTCAGGCGCGTAGGCCAGATGCGCCATCGCAATCAGCACCAGATTCCGGTTGTAAATGCCAAAGATCTCATCGCGCTCAAAATTCAGGCCATCCACATAGCGGGCGATCTGCTCATCATTTGCGTTAAAACCAAAACGGTAGTAGCGATCATGGGCATCGAGCGCCTTGAGGTGCCTGGCGATGCGCGCGCGGTGGTTTTCGCCCAACGAACGGATCGGCACCATGACATCGGGTTTTCTGGCTGCTTTGGCTGGCGCCACGCCTTGCGGCGACAAGGCAGGCGCAGCAACAGCAGGTGCGGCAGAAAACAGGAAACTGGGCAGGATGTCGGTCATAGGACTCAAATATAAGGGTTTTCCCTAGGCATTCATCTCTAGATAGCATAACTCCCCCGGAGTTGTTGGGTTTACCACAGCTTGTCTGGATAAACTTGGGCCACGATGCATGCTTCTAACCAGATCAGGGAGTCCATAGCGCGGGTGGTGGCCCTGCGCCAAGAGGTCGCCGATCAACCTGACTTGGCGCTGGCGCTGCACACCGTCAAACATGTGCAGGCGCAGCGTTTTGCCGGCACTTACCAGGACTTGTTTCGCTCCGCCAGCTACGCGGCTTGCGCCAATTTCTTTCTCGAAGAGCTTTACAGCGCCAAAAACTTCGCCGAGCGCGATGCGCAATTTGCCCGCATAGCAGGCGCCCTGCAACGCACCTTTCCGCAGCAGGTGGTGGCCACGGCCGTGGCGCTGGCCGAGCTGCACCAGCTGACCGAAGAACTCGACCTGGCCATGGCACTGAACTGGCCACTGCAACCCGGCTTGCCCGGGGAGCAAGCTTATGTGCGGGCCTGGCGCGCTGTCGGTCGCCGCGAGGACAGGCTATGGCAACTCGACACCGTGCTGCACATAGGCCAGGAACTCGGCCAGCTGACGCGCAAACCGGGTCTGCTGCTGATGCTCAAAATGATGCGTAAACCCGCGCAATTGGCAGGTCTGGGCTCGCTACAGAATTTCCTCGAATCAGGCTTTAACACTTTTTCCGGCCTGGCCCGCAACAACGGCACGGTCGACAGTTTTCTGGACACCGTCAAAACACGCGAATCAGCCTGGATTGCGCGCCTGTTCGACGCCCAGCCTGTCGCTTGCATGACTGAATTGAACCAGACCCTGGGCCTGGCTCCGGCTGAAAACAGCTAAAGTCGGTAGCGCCATCAGCTACGCCGTTTCAGCCCGCCCCCTCCAGTAAAGGTACTTGTGCAACTTCCCCACGGCATCACCCTGTTCGAGCGCGGCTGGCTGTCCTCCAACAACATCCTGCTCCGTGGCCAGCATGGCTGCGCGTTGATCGACAGCGGCTATGCCACGCATGCCAGCCAGACGGTGACACTGGTGGCCAGCGCCCTGCAGAGCCAGTCGCTCGACCTGCTGCTCAACACCCATCTGCACAGCGACCACTGCGGCGGCAACGCTGCCTTGCAAGCGCACTACCCCTCGTTGCAAACCCTGATACCGCCCGGACACGCGCGCTTCGTGCAGCCGTGGGATCCCGTCGCCTTGTCCTACGCGCCCACCGGGCAAATCTGCCCGCCTTTCACGTACAGCGCCACGCTGCAGCCCAACACCGAGATCGCCTTGGGCGACCAACTTTGGCAAATTCACGCCGCGCCGGGGCACGACCCTCATTCGGTGATCCTGTTCGAGCCGCAAAGCCGCCTGCTGATTTCTGCCGATGCGCTGTGGGAAAACGGTTTTGGCGTGGTGTTTCCCGAGCTCGATGGCGCCGACGCCTTTACCGAGGTGGCGCAAACCCTCGATGTGATCGAGGCGCTGGCCCCGACCACGGTCATTCCCGGCCATGGCGCTGCGTTTACCGATGTGGCCGAGGCCCTGGCGCGGGCGCGCCGACGACTCGACAGCTTTGCCCAGGCGCCACAAAAGCACCGCCGTTATGCCGCCAAAGTGCTGCTCAAATTCAAATTGCTCGAAGTCCAGCGCATCGCGCAAGCCGAGCTGCTGCACTGGGCACAGGCGACCCCGCTGCTCGCTCAGATTTACCTGTCGAGCGAAGCGGCTGGGCAGCCACTCAAAGCCTGGGTGCTTGCCTTGCTGGATGAACTGGTGCGCAGTGGCGCCGCCAGCCGCGACCAGCAAACCCTGTACAACGACAACCCCGCCTAAAGTTGCAGGCGCTTAAGGCTGGCCATTGCGCACACCGCTGGCCACATGGCCTGACGGCACATGCTGGGCGGCCGACTCGATGTGGCCGGTCTGGTCGTCAAAGAAAAAATCGGGCTCGAACTCGCGCAGAAACTCTCCCTTGTCCAGGCCGCCCAAAAACATTGCCTCATCGACCTCGATGTTCCAGTTCATCAGGGTGCGAATGGCACGCTCATGTGCCGGTGCGCTGCGCGCAGTGACCAGCGCCGTGCGGATGCGCATGGTCGGGGTGCCCGCCCGCTGCAGCCGCTGCAAGGCAAACAGCAGGGGCTTGAAAGGGCCATCTGGCAGCGGCAGCGCCGCCTTTTCAATCTCGTGCTGCTGAAAGGCCTGCAGGCCCTGCGTTTGATACACCCGCTCAGCCTCGTCGCTGAACAACACCGCATCTCCGTCGAAGGCAATCCGCACCTCGAACGGGTGCGCATCGCTGGCGTGAACCGAGCGAGGGTACACCTGCGCCGCCGGCACACCCGCAGCCAGCGCGGCGCGCACATCACTCAGGTGGGCGCTCAAAAACAGGTTGGCGCGCAGCGGCTTGAGGTAGCGCCAGGGTGCCTCGCCGCGGGTGAAGCTGCCGCGCTCAATGGCCAGTCCGTAATGCTGCGCCGAGCGGAACACCCGCATGCCCGACACCGGGTCGTTGCGCGACAGCACCACCACCTCGACCGGTCTGGCATCTTGTGGTTCATTCGGGGAAGGGTTGAACGCCAGCAACTTTTGCACCAGCGAAAACGCCACGCCAGGCTTGGCGGGAATGTCGAGCCGCTCGAGTTGCAGCGCCATGTAGGCCCGGTCGTCGCCCTGCTCGAAAACCTCGTTCTCATCCTCGAAATCGAACAGGGCGCGGCTGGAGATCGCCACCACCAGTTTGCCATCGAGTGTCAGGGCCATGGATTCATTCCTAATCAGTTGGGGTCAGAGCACGTCGCTTCGCGAGTGGTCTGACCCGCAAAGTATCACGCCTGCAAAAACATCTGGTACACCGGGTTGGCGGTTTCTTCCACACAGGGGTAGCCCAGCGTGGCCAGGAACTTGTCGAACGCCTTGCTGTCCTTGGGCGGCACCTGCAAGCCCACCAGAATGCGGCCGTAATCAGCCCCCTGGTTGCGGTAATGGAACAGGCTGATGTTCCAGCCCGGGCGCATCAGACTCAGGAATTTCAGCAACGCGCCGGGACGCTCCGGGAAAACAAAGCGCAGCAGGCGCTCCTCCTGGGCCAGGCTTGAGTGCCCGCCGACCATGTGCCGGATGTGTTCCTTGGCCAACTCGTCGTGGGTCAGGTCGAGCGCGCCAAAGCCGTGCCTGGTGAGGTGCGCGGCTATCTTGCCGGACTCGCCCTTGGCGGCGGTGGTCAGGCCGACGAACACATGGGCTTTGTTGGCATCGCTGATACGGTAGTTGAATTCGGTGACGTTCCTGGCCGTTTTCGCCCCGCCAAAGCTGGGCAGGTCGCCAATCAACTCGCAAAAGCGCCGGAAGCTGCCACGCTCCTCGGGGATGGTGACGGCAAACAGCGCCTCGCGCTCCTCACCCACCTCGGCGCGCTCGGCGACAAACCGCAGGCGGTCGAAGTTCATGTTGGCGCCGCACAAAATGGCGGCGTAGGTCTCGCCCTTTTTCTTGTGCGTGGCCACGTACTGCTTGACCGCCGCCACCGCCAGCGCGCCGGCAGGCTCGACGATGCTGCGGGTGTCGGCAAACACGTCCTTGATGGCGGCGCACACCGCGTCGGTATCGACCAGCATGTAGTCGTCCACCAGATTGCCGGCGATACGGAACGTCTCCTCGCCCACCAGTTTTACCGCCGTGCCGTCCGAGAACAGGCCGACATCGGCCAGCGTCACGCGCTCCCTGGC
Organism: Rhodoferax sp.; assembly: GCF_028689295.1. Taxonomy (GTDB): domain Bacteria; phylum Pseudomonadota; class Gammaproteobacteria; order Burkholderiales; family Burkholderiaceae_C; genus Rhodoferax. Next base: position 260 of record NZ_JAQTWL010000014.1, on the reverse strand, counting down.
GGCCACCGATTGCGTCATGGCGTCCGAGTCGTTCATCTGCACGCCGATCACCTTGATCTCGGGTCGCAGCGCCTTGATGTAGTTGGCCACGCCACTGATGAGGCCGCCGCCGCCAATGGCCACAAACACAGCGTCGAGGCGACCCTGGTGCTGGCGCAGCATTTCCATGGCAATGGTGCCCTGGCCGGCAATCACATCGGGGTCGTCAAATGGATGGACAAAGGTCAGGCCCTCTTTTTTCTCCAGCGCCACCGCGTGGC
>NZ_JAQTWL010000049.1 GCF_028689295.1 Rhodoferax sp. | reverse complement strand
GCCGCCAAACTTGGAGGCCAGCACGGTGGTGATGGCCGCCGTCAGGGTGGTCTTGCCGTGGTCAACGTGACCGATCGTGCCCACGTTCACGTGGGGCTTGGTACGGGTGAATTTTTCTTTTGCCATTTTTCAATTCTCCAAAGAGCTATTCCCGTGTATTGGTTTTACGTCTGCACAGTGTTGCTGAATCGCCCCGCACGGGAACAGGGCGGCACACCATCGCAGACAAACAAAAATTACTTGGCGCGTGCTGCCATGATGGCTTCAGACACGTTGCGCGGGGCTTCCGCATAGTGCTTGAATTCCATCGTGTAGGTAGCGCGACCTTGCGACATGGAGCGCAATGTGGTGGAGTAGCCGAACATTTCGGACAGCGGCACTTCAGCCTTGATGGCCTTGCCACCACCAACCATGTCGTCCATGCCCTGCACCATGCCGCGGCGTGAGGACAAATCGCCCATCACGTTACCGGCGTAGTCTTCCGGCGTTTCCACTTCCACGGCCATCATGGGCTCCAGAATCACTGGGTTGGCCTTGCGGCAACCTTCCTTGAAACCGAAGATAGCAGCCATCTTGAACGCGTTTTCGTTCGAGTCCACATCGTGGTAGGAACCGAAGGTCAACGTGACCTTGACGTCCACCACAGGGTAGCCAGCGAGCACACCCTGGTTCAGGGCTTCGATCACGCCCTTCTCAACCGCGGGGATGTATTCACGAGGAACCACACCGCCCTTAATGGCGTCAACAAATTCAAAACCCTTGCCGGCTTCGTTGGGTTCAACCGTGAACACGACGTGACCATATTGGCCCTTACCACCGGACTGACGCACGAACTTGCCTTCAACTTCCGTCACTTGTTTACGGATAGTTTCGCGGTAGGCAACCTGGGGCTTGCCCACGTTGGCTTCCACACCAAACTCGCGCTTCATGCGGTCCACAATGATTTCCAGGTGCAACTCGCCCTGACCACCAATGATGGTCTGGCCCGATTCCTCATCGGTTTGCACGCGGAAGGAAGGATCCTCTGCAGCCAGGCGGCTCAGGGCAATACCCATTTTTTCCTGGTCGGCTTTGGACTTGGGCTCCACGGCCTGGCGAATCACGGAATCCGGGAACACCATGCGCTCCAGCGTGATCACCGCATTGGGATCACACAGGGTTTCACCGGTGGTCACGTCCTTCAAGCCCACGCAGGCAGCAATGTCGCCAGCACGGATTTCGTCGACTTCTTCACGGTTGTTGGCGTGCATCTGCACGATACGACCGATACGCTCTTTCTTGCCGCGCACCGCGTTGTAAACGGTGTCGCCCTTTTTCAGCACACCGGAGTACACGCGCACGAAGGTCAACTGACCCACAAACGGGTCGGTCATCAACTTGAACGCCAAAGCGGCAAACTTCTCGTCGTCGTCAGCCTTGCGGGTGACTTCCTTTTCGTCTTCGTCAAAGCCCTTGATGGCTTTCACGTCCAGCGGAGAAGGCATCAGCTCAATGACGGCGTCCAGCATGCGCTGCACGCCCTTGTTCTTGAACGCAGTGCCACACAACATGGGCTGGATTTCACCAGCGATGGTGCGCATGCGCAGACCGGCGGTGATTTCCTCTTCGGTCAGGTCACCCTCTTCGAGGTACTTGTTCATCAGCTCTTCGGAGGCTTCGGCTGCTGCTTCCACCATTTTTTCGCGCCACTCTTTGGCCGCCTCAACCAATTCAGCCGGAATCTCGCCGAACGTGAACTTCATGCCCTGGGAAGCTTCATCCCAAATGATGGCCTTCATCTTGCGCAAATCCACCACGCCAGTGAAGTTTTCTTCGGCGCCGATCGGGATCACGATGGGCACGGGGTTGGCCTTCAGGCGCAACTTCATCTGGTCCACGACCTTGAAGAAATTGGCACCGGTACGGTCCATCTTGTTCACAAAGGCCAGGCGCGGCACCTTGTACTTGTTCGCCTGACGCCACACGGTTTCAGACTGGGGCTGCACGCCGCCCACAGCGCAGTACACCATGCAGGCGCCATCCAGCACACGCATGGAACGCTCCACTTCAATCGTGAAGTCCACGTGGCCAGGGGTGTCGATGATGTTGATGCGGTGCTCGGGGAAGGAGGTGTCCATACCCTTCCAGAAGCAGGTGGTCGCAGCAGACGTGATCGTGATACCACGTTCTTGCTCCTGTTCCATCCAGTCCATGGTGGCTGCGCCGTCGTGCACTTCACCAATCTTGTGGTTCACACCGGTATAAAAAAGAATACGTTCGGTCGTGGTGGTTTTGCCAGCGTCAATGTGCGCGGAAATACCGATATTGCGGTAGCGCTCGATAGGAGTTGTGCGAGCCATGATAGATCCTTGGTTGATCGTTTTATTTGGGGACCAGACCGCTCGTTTTCGCCAAGCGGACCAGCTACTTTGCGTCAGCCCCAATCAACAAAAGGCCGCTGGCAAAACACCAACGACCTTGAGTCAATACGGAGACCGATCCGTCGGTTTAGAAACGGAAGTGCGAGAAAGCCTTGTTGGCTTCCGCCATGCGGTGAACTTCGTCACGCTTCTTCATGGCACCGCCGCGGCCTTCAGTGGCCTCCAGCAGCTCATTGGCCAGACGCAGGGCCATGGATTTTTCACCGCGCTTGCGGGCGGCCTCCTTGATCCAGCGCATGGACAAAGCCAGACGACGGACAGGACGCACCTCAACCGGCACCTGGTAGTTGGCACCACCAACGCGACGGGATTTCACTTCAACCAGCGGCTTCACGTTGTTGATAGCCACGGTAAAGGCTTCCAGCGCATCCTTATCGGGATGCTTTTTGGCGATCTGCTCCAGAGCACCATAAATGATGCGCTCTGCAACCGCCTTTTTGCCGCCTTCCATGATCACGTTCATGAATTTGGACAGCTCGACATTGCCGAATTTAGGATCCGGCAGGATTTCACGTTTAGGGACTTCGCGACGACGTGGCATTTTTTCACCTCTATTGCTTCAGTTGGCATCCTTTTTCAGGACACCGCGAGAGTTAAAAATAAGTCTCTCACTTACTTGACCCGAACCTTGGGCCACTACGTTTGCTGACTGCGCCACGCAGCAACAAACACCTTTTTACATTCAAACAACCAGCAGCTTATTTAGCCTTAGGACGCTTTGCACCATACTTGGAACGCGACTGCTTGCGGTCTTTCACGCCTTGCAAGTCAAGCGAGCCACGCACGATGTGGTAACGCACACCCGGCAAGTCCTTGACACGACCGCCGCGAACCAGCACCACGCTGTGTTCCTGCAGGTTGTGGCCTTCACCGCCGATGTACGAAATCACCTCAAACCCGTTGGTCAGGCGCACCTTGGCGACCTTACGCAAAGCCGAGTTAGGCTTCTTCGGAGTGGTGGTGTAAACGCGGGTGCAAACACCGCGGCGTTGTGGAGAATTTTCCATCGCAGGGCTCTTGGACTTGATCGTTTCGACCGACCGCCCCTGACGGATTAACTGATTAATGGTTGGCACCTGAGCCTCCTAAATACAAACGTCCCTAAACGTTTAAAACATGAAAATAACGAAAACGTGAAACCCTTCGGAAATTCCGAAAAGCCCGCTACTATATCAGGTCAACCCTGCCGCCGCAAGCCGTTTACTTGATCCACAGACGCAAGGCATCCCAGGCGCGCCCCAGCACCCCGGCCTGCTCCACGCCCTGCAGCACCTGCAGCGGCACCTCGGCCACCACTTTGCCACCGCTGCTGACCTTCAGCGTGCCCAGCGCCTGCCCCTTGGCCAGCGGCGCCACCAGCGGCTCCGGGCGGGCCACTTCGGTCGTCAGTTTGCTGCCGGTTCCGGCAGGCACCGCCACCACGACCGGCCAGGGCAGGCCCAGGGACACGGTTGGCGCCTTGCCCTTCCAGACCGCCGGCGACACCACCGCCTGGTTGGCGTCAAACAACTTCACCGCTTCGAACGCCGTATAACCCCAGTTCAGCAGCTTCTGCGACTCATTGGCACGGGCGTTCTCGCTGGCCGCCCCCAACACCACCGACAGCAGACGGCGGCTCCCCACCCCGGAGACCTCACGCCGCGCCGTGGCAACCAGACAATACCCAGCCGCTTCAGTGTGCCCGGTCTTGAGACCATCCACCGTCGGATCGCGAAACAGCAGCAAGTTGCGATTGCCATCATTGGCCGCCGGAGAACCCGGGTAACGGTATTTCTTGATGGCGTAATAAGCCACGTCATTCGGGAAATCGTGCAGCAGCCGGGTGGCCAGCACACTCAGGTCCCGCGCCGTGGTGGTATGGCCAGCCTCAGTCAGGCCCTCGGGATTCTTGTAGCTGGTTGACTTCATGCCCAGCACCTTGGCCTGCTCGTTCATCAACTGCACAAAACGCTCCACGCTGCCCCCCACTCCCTCAGCCAGCGCCACGGTGGCATCGTTGCCACTTTGCACAATCATGCCCTTGATCAAATCTTCCACCGGCACCTGCATCTTCGGGTCAATGAACATGCGCGAGCCCGGCATCCGCCAGGCACGCTCACTCACCGGCAAAGTCTGCTTGAGATCGATTTTTTTGTTGCGCAAGGCATCAAACACCAGATACGCCGTCATCAGTTTGGTCAGCGACGCCGGCTCCACCGGCGTATCGATGTCCTTTTGCGCCAGGATCTGGTTGGCCGTCACATCCAGCAGCAAATACGAACGGGCGGCAATTTCAGGCGGCTGCGGCACCTGGGCCGCTGCCGACAAGGCCAGCCAGGCCATCAACAGCAAAAACAGTTTTTTCATAAAAGACATGAAACCTGGCACCAGAGCAGGCAATTTCAAAGATTTGCTATATTCAATATAGCAACAAAGGCTTATTGGATGCGGGTAATGCATCAAAACATGCATCAACCAGTTCAACGTCCCAGGTCCGGCGGCGTCAGCAGGCGGGTCACCACCCTGCCGTTTTTCAGGTGCGACTCCACAATTTCGTCGATGTCACTCTCATCCACATAGCTGTACCAGACCCCTTCAGGGTAGACCACGGCCACCGGGCCGGCGGCGCA
>NZ_JAQTWL010000030.1 GCF_028689295.1 Rhodoferax sp. | reverse complement strand
ATTACACACAAGCACAGCTAAATGCAGTGGCCAGGAAGCTCAATGAGAGGCCTCGGAAAACTCTAAACTACGAAACGCCTGCTGAACAATTCAGCCAACTTGTTGCATCGACCGGTTGAATCCAAGGTCGGGACCAGCCCATCAGGCAAAAAACCTGAACGGCTCTTATGGGTCTTGACCAGTCCTACCATGCGCTCCTTCAAGGTGCCATCAATGCGGATGGTGGTGGTTGGCCTGGTCAAATTTTAAAACTTGATGTCAAAGAGGTCTTACTGCTGAATCGCAACGAGTTCAATCACTTTCAGAGGCCGACTCAAACAAGGCTATCAGCGAACCAGCGCTGGTTGAAGGCGTGCAACTGTCGGATGCAGCCCTGGCTGAAACCTACCGTCTCACCAAAGGCTACCCTTATTTCATCCAGGGGTGGGGTTATGAAACGGGCCATGCCAAACTTTATCGCCAAAGATTGACGGAATTTACCCTTGCCCTGATTTTCAGCGCCCGCGTGCAGGCGGGCAGCCAGCTCAAATAACGGGTGAATTACACCTCGCCGCCAAAGTGCCGGGTGAGGTTGTCAATGTACTGCTCCACCAGCTTTTCGAACTCGGCTTCGACCACCGGGGCGATCATTTTTTTCATCAGGCCGGGCAGGGGCAGGGTGAGCTCGCCCTGAAGCTTGAGCACCAGATGGGTGGATTTTTTCCTGTCGGTGATTTTCCAGGAGCCCGACACCAGCGCGTTGCCTTCGCCTTGCACCGGTGTCCAGAGCACGCTGCCCTTGGCTCTATTGGACGTGTATCTGGACGCGTAAATGGTTTGCAGGCTGATCTGGGCGATGCCGATCTTGGACATTTCCCAGCGATAAACGCCATCACCCAGGTCCACCAGGCGATCTACTTTGGGGAAAAAGCTGGCTGATTTGGGCACGTCGGACAGGGTGTCGAAAACGGCGGCATAGTCGGCCTTGACGGCAAATTCGTAACCCAGATCGATGTTGACAATGATGGCCATGTGCGGTGTTCCGGAAGGGGTTAAAAAAGGGTGACTGTACGGACCGCCGTCGTTTCTGTCAAAACCGGGGCATAGCGCCCGACAATCCGGGGCTCATCCCTCATTTTCGACTTACCCCGCGTGCCCCAACTTACTCTGCTACTTGCTCCCATGGAGGGCTTGCTCGACTTTGTCCTGCGAGACATCCTGACGCGCGTGGGTGGGGTGGACCGCTGTGTGTCGGAGTTCATCCGCGTCACCGGCACCCTCTTTCCCGAGCGCGTTTTTTTGCGCTATGTGCCAGAGCTATTGACCGGCTGCAAGACCGCAGCGGGCGTGCCGGTGCGGCCGCAGTTGCTCGGCTCTGACGTGGTCTGTCTGGCCGACAACGCGGCGCGGCTCGCTGAGATGGGGGCCGAGGGCATTGACCTGAACTTTGGTTGCCCGTCGCCGGTGGTAAACCGGCACCGGGGCGGCTCGGCCTTGCTCGAGGAGCCCGAGTTGTTGTTCCAGATTGTGTCTGGCGTGCGACGGGCCGTGCCAGCGCACCTGCCGGTGTCGGCCAAGATGCGGCTTGGTCTGCATGACGACAGCCGCGCCGAAGCCTGCGCCCTGGCCATTGAGGCGGCTGGTGCTTCTGAACTGGTGGTGCACGCGCGCACCAAGGCGCACGGCTACCGGCCGCCCGCCTATTGGGAGCGTATTGCCGACATCCGCCAGGTGGTGCGCTTGCCGCTGGTGGCCAATGGCGAAATCTGGACGGTGGCTGACGCGCTGCGTTGCCAGCAGGTGTCGGGTTGCCAGAGCCTGATGCTGGGGCGTGGCATGGTGGCCAACCCGGCGCTGGCGCGCGGCATTCGGGCCGCGTTGGGGGCAGATTCCGCGTCGGCCAAGCTGAGTTGGCCGCAGCTCATGGCGCTGATTGCTGAATTCTGGCGGCTGGTCTGTGCGTACCTGGAGCGCGACCAGCAAACCGGGCGCCTGAAGCAGTGGCTCAATCTGTTGCGGCGGGTCTATCCGGAGGCACAAACGGCTTTTGCGGCGGTGCGCACCTTCCATGACCCGGCCGATGTGGCGCGCTGGTTTAAGGCGCAAGCACTACCTGGTGTCGGGGCTTGAGCCCGGCCAGCCTGTGGTTGACGGATGCTTTCGGTAATATTCGCCCTGATTTGAATTTTGAGCCTGCTGAATGTCTGAACCCCTGACCCTGGCCGTGAGCGACGCTGCCGAGCGCCCGCGCGTCGGCACGTTTGTGCGCTACCCCGACTCGCCCTTTGAGTTGTACCAACCCTATCCGCCCGCCGGCGACCAGCCCGAGGCCATCAACCAGTTGGTGGATGGTGTCAACGACGGCGAAGTGTTTCAAACGCTGCTGGGTGTGACGGGCTCGGGCAAGACCTTCACCATGGCCAACGTGATTGCGCGCCTGGGGCGACCGGCCATCGTGTTTGCGCCCAACAAAACGCTGGCGGCGCAGTTGTACAGCGAATTCCGCGAGTTCTTCCCGAAAAATGCGGTCGAATATTTCGTCAGCTACTACGACTACTACCAGCCAGAGGCCTATGTGCCGCAGCGCGACCTGTTCATCGAAAAAGACTCGGCCATCAACGAGCACATCGAGCAGATGCGGCTGTCGTGCACCAAGAGCGTGCTGGAGCGCCGCGATGTGGTCATCGTGGCCACGGTGTCGGCCATCTACGGCATTGGCCAGCCCGAGGCCTATCACAAGATGGTGATGACGCTGCGCGCGGGCGACAAAATGGGCCAGCGCGACATGATTGCGCAACTGGTGCGCATGCAGTACCAGCGCAACGACATCGACTTTTCGCGCGGTGCCTTTCGGGTGCGCGGCGACACCATCGACATTTTTCCGGCCGAGCACAGTGAGATGGCGATCCGCGTTGAGCTGTTTGATGACGAGATCGAGAGCCTGCAGCTGTTCGACCCGCTCACCGGGCGCATCCGGCAAAAGATTCCGCGCTTTACCGTGTACCCCAGCAGCCATTACGTCACACCGCGTGAACAGGTTTTGAGTGCGGTGGAAGCGATCAAGATCGAGCTGGCTGACCGCATCAAGGAATTTGTGAGTCAGGGCAAGCTGGTGGAAGCGCAGCGCATCGAGCAGCGCACCCGGTTTGATCTGGAAATGCTCAGCGAAGTGGGTCACTGCAAGGGCATCGAAAACTACAGTCGCCATCTCAGTGGCGCCGCGCCCGGCGCACCGCCCGCCACGCTGACCGACTACCTGCCCAAGGACGCAGTCATGTTTCTGGACGAGTCCCATGTGCTGATCGGCCAATTTGGCGGCATGTACAACGGCGACCGCTCGCGCAAGACCACACTGGTCGAGTACGGCTTTCGGTTGCCCAGCGCGCTCGACAACCGGCCGCTCAAGTTTGAAGAGTTCGAGACCAGGATGCGCCAGGCTATTTTTGTTTCGGCCACGCCGGCCCAGTGGGAGAAAGACCATGCCGGCCAGGTAGTGGAACAACTGGTGCGCCCCACCGGACTGGTGGATCCCGAAGTGGAGGTGCGCCCGGCCACCAGCCAGGTCGATGACGTGCTGCAGGAAATCCGTATCCGCGTGGACAAGCATGAGCGGGTGCTGATCACCACGCTGACCAAACGCATGGCCGAGCAGCTGACGGATTATTTGAGTGACAACGGCGTCAAGGTGCGTTACCTGCACAGCGACATCGACACCGTGGAGCGGGTCGAGATTTTGCGCGACCTGCGCCTGGGCACCTTTGACGTGCTGGTGGGCATCAACCTGCTGCGCGAGGGGTTGGATATTCCCGAGGTGTCGCTGGTGGCGATATTGGACGCCGACAAGGAGGGCTTTTTGCGCTCCGAACGCTCGCTGATCCAGACCATCGGCCGCGCCGCCCGCAATGTGGAGGGGCGAGCCATTTTGTACGCCGACAAGGTGACCGAGTCAATGCGCAAAGCCATCGACGAGACCCGGCGCCGCCGTGCCAAGCAGGTGGCGCACAACCTGGCGCATGGCATCACGCCGCGCAGCATTGTCAAGGAGGTGCGCGACCTGATCGATGGGGTTTACAGCGAAAAGGCGGGTAAAGAGGCTGAGAAACTGGAGCGCGATGCCATGCAGCGCGCCCAGGTGGAAGACATGAGCGAGAAAGGCATCTCGCGCGAGATCAAGCGTCTGGAAAAACTCATGATGGAGCACGCACGCAACCTGGAGTTCGAGAAGGCCGCACGGGTGCGCGATCAACTGGCCATTTTGAAGGAGCAGGCCTTTGGCGCGGCGGGCAGCGACAACGTGGTGGCGCTGGTGGCGGGCAAATAACCTTATTAAATTACTGAGCAGTCTATTTACCCGACTAAAACGCTTGGTTTCTGGTTATACTGTGTTCCGTTGTCTGGCTTGAACATCAATTCAAGCAATAACAAAACTTCAGGAGTGTTGCCATGCGTTTAACTACCAAGGGCCGTTTTGCGGTCACTGCCATGATTGATCTGGGCTTGCGCCAATCGGCCGGCCCCGTTACCCTGGCTGCCATCAGCCAGCGTCAACAAATATCCCTTTCTTATCTGGAACAATTGTTCGGCAAGCTGCGCCGCAACGCGCTGGTGGAATCCACCCGCGGCCCTGGTGGCGGCTACACGCTGGCGCGCGCGCCAGCCGACATCACGGTGGCCGAGATCATCACCTCGGTCGATGAGCCCATCGACGCCACCCAGTGCGGTGGCAAGGAAAACTGCCTGGGCGAGGGCGCGCGCTGCATGACGCATGAGCTGTGGTCTTCGCTGAATGTCAAAATGGTCGAATTTTTGGACTCGGTCAGCCTGCAAAAACTGGTCGATGACCAACTGGCCAAAGGCTTTCAGATGGAAGAAAAACCCAACGTCAAGCGCGCCATCTCCAGCATGCCGGTGATGAAGCCGATCCGCATCAACGCTCCCAATTCGGTGTTTGCGCTGGGTGCCAGCTATGCCAAGATGTAATTGACAAATCAGACAAGAGAATCCAACATGGACAGCACCCCGCATTTCCCCATTTACATGGACTACAGCGCCACCAACCCCTGCGATCAGCGGGTGGTGGACGCCATGATCCCCTGGCTGCATAACCACTTTGGCAACCCGGCATCGCGCAGCCACGCCTGGGGCTGGGAGGCCGAAGCCGCCGTCGAGACCGCCCGCGAGCAAGTGGCGGCCCTGATCGGCGCCGACCCGCGCGAAATCGTCTGGACCTCGGGCGCCACGGAGTCCAACAACCTGGCACTCAAGGGCGCGGCGCACTTTTACCAGTCCAAGGGCAAACACATCATCACGGTCAAGACCGAGCACAAGGCCGTGCTCGACACCTGCCGTGAGCTGGAGCGCCAGGGCTTCGAGGTGACTTACCTTGACGTGCAAGCCGACGGCCTGGTCAATCTGGATGCCTTCAAGGCCGCCATTCGGCCCGACACCATTCTGGCCAGCGTGATGTACGTCAACAATGAAATTGGCGTGATTCAGGACGTGGCAGCCATTGGTGCCATTTGCCGTGAAAAAGGCGTGGTATTCCATGTGGATGCGGCGCAGGCCACAGGCCGTGTGGCGTTTGACATCAGCAAAATGCCCATCGACCTGATGAGCCTGACCGCTCACAAAACATACGGCCCCAAGGGCATCGGCGCGCTGTTCGTGCGGCGCAAGCCCCGTATCCGCATCGAGGCGCAAATGCACGGCGGCGGCCACGAGCGCGGCATGCGCTCGGGCACGCTGCCCACGCATCAGATCGTTGGCATGGGCGAGGCTTACCGCATCGCCAAGGATGAAATGGCCGGCGAACTGGTCAAGATTCAGGCCCTACACGACCGCATGATTGCCGGCCTGGAGGGCATCGAGCAAGTGTTCATCAACGGCCACCTGACGCAGCGCGTGCCGCACAACCTGAACATCAGCTTCAACTACGTCGAAGGCGAGTCGCTGATCATGGGCATCAAGGGGCTGGCTGTCTCAAGCGGCTCGGCCTGCACCTCTGCCAGTCTGGAGCCCAGCTATGTATTGCGCGCCCTGGGCCGCAGCGATGAGCTGGCCCACAGCAGTCTGCGCATGACCATTGGCCGCTGGACCACCGAAGAAGAGATTGACTACGCGGTGGCCACCATCAAGGAAAATGTGGCGCGCCTGCGTGAGCTCAGCCCGCTGTGGGACATGTACAAAGAAGGTATTGATATCAGCACCATTCAATGGGCTGCTCATTAAAGGAGAAATCAAAATGGCATATTCAGAAAAAGTGGTAGATCACTACGAACATCCCCGCAACGTGGGCTCTTTTGACAAGGGCGACGACTCGGTCGGCACCGGAATGGTCGGCGCGCCGGCTTGTGGCGACGTGATGAAGTTGCAGATCAAGGTCAACCCCGAGACCGGCGTGATCGAAGACGCACGCTTCAAGACCTACGGCTGTGGTTCGGCCATTGCCTCGTCGTCGCTGGTCACCGAGTGGGTCAAGGGCAAGACGCTGGAGCAGGCCTCCGCGCTAAAAAACAGTGAGATTGCTGAAGAACTGGCGCTGCCACCTGTCAAAATCCATTGTTCGATTTTGGCCGAGGACGCCATCAAGGCGGCCGTCAACGACTACCGCCAAAAGCATACTGAAACACAAACTCACTAAAAACGCCAGACTGCCTGTGCCCGAAAGCGCATGGCAGCCTGTCACCGACCTGGATTGTTACCAAAATGGCTGTGACGCTGACCGAAGCCGCTGCCCGGCACGTGACCCGCTACCTGACCAAACGCGGTCAGGGCGTGGGCGTGCGCCTGGGTGTCAAAACCACCGGTTGTTCCGGCATGGCCTACAAGCTGGAATACGTCGATGAGATCGGCCCTGAAGACCTGGTGTTCGAAGGCCATGGCGTCAAGGTCCTGATCGACCCCAAAAGTCTTGCCTACCTGGACGGCACCGAGCTCGACTTTGTCCGCGAAGGCTTGAACGAAGGATTCAAGTTCAACAACCCAAAAGAGCGTGATCGCTGCGGCTGTGGTGAATCGTTTCGCGTGTGAATCTCCAATCTGACGACTTCGAGCTGTTCGGTCTGGAACAGCATTTCAAGCAGGACCGCGCGGTGCTCGACGCCCGCTGGAAAGACCTGCAGCGCCAGGCGCACCCCGACAAGTTCACCGCTCAGGGTGCTGCTGCCCAGCGCGTGGCCATGCAGTGGTCGGTGCGCATCAACGAAGCCTACCAGCGCCTGAAAGATCCTTTGAGGCGGGCCGCTTATTTGTGCGAACTGCACGGTGCACCGGTCAATGCCGAGAACAACACCGCCATGCCGGCATCTTTCCTGATGCAGCAAATGCAGTGGCGCGAAGAACTCGATGAGGCTGTGAGTGCCGAAGAGCTGGCGCAAATCAGCCAGCAGTGTCGCCAGGCCGAGCTTGAGACGCTTTTTGCAATAGAGCAATTGCTGGACCAGTCGCAAGACTACGCCGCCGCCGTGGCGCAAGTCAGGGCGCTGATGTTCATCGAGCGCTTTGCCGCCGATGTCAATGACCGGCTTGACAGGATAGAAACTTGACACCCCCATGGCTTTACTTCAAATCTCCGAACCGGGGCAAACGCCCAACCCGCACGAGCGGCGCATTGCCATTGGCATCGACCTGGGCACCACCCATTCGCTGGTGGCCAGCGTGCGCCATGGCGTGGCCGAATGCCTGCCTGACAGTCAAGGGCGGGTAATCCTGCCGTCGGTGGTGCGTTATCTGGCCGGCGGTGGCCGCCAGATTGGCGATGAGGCCGTCGTGGGCGGCGTGGGCGACCCCGAGAACACCATTGCTTCGGTCAAGCGTTTCATGGGCCGCAGCCTCAAGGACGTAGCGCTGGCTACCAAGCTGCCCTATCATTTTGTCGACCACCCCGGCATGCTGGGCCTGCAGACCGTGCAGGGCGAAAAGTCCCCGGTCGAAGTGAGCGCCGACATTCTGGCCACGCTGCGTTACCGCGCCGAGGACACGTTCAACGCCGACCTGTACGGCGCGGTGATCACCGTGCCGGCCTACTTCGACGACGCCCAGCGCCAAGCCACCAAGGACGCGGCGCAACTGGCCGGTCTTAACGTTCTGCGCCTGATCAACGAACCCACCGCCGCAGCCATCGCCTACGGCCTGGACAACGCGAGCGAGGGCATTTACGCCATTTACGACCTGGGCGGCGGCACCTTCGACATCTCCATCCTCAAACTCACCCAGGGCGTGTTCGAGGTGGTGGCCACCGGCGGCGACTCGGCGCTGGGCGGCGACGATTACGACCACTTGCTGGCCGACTTTGTGCTGGCGCAAACCGGCACGGCCGTAGCCAAAGCCACCGACAAAGCAGCGCTCAAAGCCGCAGCGCGCGCCTGCAAGGAGGCTTTGACGGATGCGGCGTCAGCCACTTTCAGCGCACAATTGACAGAGGCTGACATCAGCTTTGGCGTCAAACGCTCAGACTTCGAAGCCGCCACCCAGGTGCTCACCAACCGCACGTTGCAAGCGGTGCGCAAAGCGCTGCGCGACGCCAAATTGGCGGCCGACGAGGTCAAAGGCGTGGTGATGGTCGGCGGCTCCACCCGCATGCCGCAAATTCAAAATGCCGTGGCGCAGTTTTTTGGCCAGACACCGCTGACCAACCTCAATCCCGACGAGGTGGTGGCACTGGGCGCGGCCATTCAGGCAAACCAGCTGGCCGGCAATAACCCGGGCGGCGACCTGTTGCTGCTCGACGTGATTCCGCTGTCATTGGGCATCGAGACCATGGGCGGACTGGCTGAGCGCATCGTGTTGCGTAACGAGACCATCCCCACCGCCAAGGCGCAAGACTTCACCACCTACATCGACGGCCAGACCGCGCTGGCGCTGCACGTGGTGCAGGGCGAGCGTGACCTGGTGGCCGACTGCCGCAGCCTGGCGCGCTTCGAACTGCGCGGCATTCCGCCGATGGCCGCGGGGGCGGCACGTATTCGCGTCACCTTCACCGTGGATGCCGACGGCCTGTTGAGTGTGTCGGCGCGTGAACAGGGCAGCGGCGTGGAGGCACAAATTGCCGTCAAACCGTCGTACGGTCTGGGTGACGAACAGATTGCCCGCATGCTGCAAGAGAGTTTTACCACCGCCGAGGCCGACATGCAGGCCCGCGCCGTGACCGAGGCGCGTGTCGATGCCGACCGCATGATTCTGGCCACCGTGAGCGCGCTGACTGCCGACGGCGACCTGCTCGACGACGCCCAGCGCGCCGACATCGACCGCCTGATGCAGAACGTGCAGGCCGCGCGCACTTTGGAGGACGCCAAGGCCATAGAAGCCATCACCCTGCAATTGGCCAAGGGCACCGAAGCCTTTGCCGCCATGCGCATGAACCGTGGCATCCAGAAAGCCTTGTCCGGCAAAAACATTGCAACAATATAAAACCTTGTGGGTCAGACCACTTTGCGCAGCAAACGTGCTCTGACACCAACTAATTAAGCTTATGCCCATCATCAAAATCCTGCCCCACGCCGAATACTGCCCGCAGGGCGCCGAGGTGTCCGCCCCCGCCGGCACCTCCATTTGCGAAGCCCTGCTGGACAACCACATCAACATCGAGCACGCCTGCGAAATGAGCTGCGCCTGCACCACCTGCCACGTCATCGTGCGCGAAGGCTTTGAGTCTTTGGTGCCGTCTGAAGAGAACGAAGACGACCTGCTGGACCAGGCCTGGGGCCTGGAGCCCAACTCTCGCCTGAGCTGCCAGGCCATTCTGGCGCAGAAGAACCTGGTGATCGAAATCCCCAAATACTCCATCAACCATGCCAAAGAGGGCCATTAATGCGCCAGGTTTTCCTCGACACCGAAACCACGGGCCTGTCGGCCGACAACGGCGACCGCATCATCGAGATCGGTTGTGTCGAGATGCTGCACCGCAAGCTCACCGGCAACAACCGCCACATCTACGTCAACCCGGGCCGCGACAGCCACGAGGAGGCGCTCAAGGTGCACGGCATCACCAGCGAATTCCTCAAGGACAAGCCCAAGTTTTCAGAAGTAGCCCAGGATCTGCTCGACTACCTGAAAGACGCGCATGTGGTCATTCACAACGCGCCGTTTGACCTGGGCTTTTTGAACATGGAGCTGGCGCTGGTCAAGCTGCCGGCGGTCAAAAGCGTGGTGGCCAGCGTCACCGACACGCTGGTCATGGCCAAGGAGATTTTTCCGGGCAAGCGCAACTCGCTCGACGCCCTTTGCGATCGCTTGGAGGTGGACAACTCGGGCCGCACGTTGCACGGCGCGCTGCTCGACGCCGAACTGCTGGCCGACATGTACATCAACCTCACGCGCGGGCAAAATACCCTGCTGATGGACGAGGGGCCAGCCACAGACGCCAATGGCTTTCGTGTCAGCGGGCTGGATTTGAGCCAGTTCGTGCTGCCGGTAATCAGCGCCAGCGAGCAGGAAATGGCAGCGCACGAAGATGTGTTGACGCAGATTGACGCGTCCAGCAAAGCCAAGACAATTTGGCGCACCGCAGAGAAGAAAACGCCCGAATTTGTGACATAATTTGCCTCTTTCCTGAACAGGAAAAGGGCGGTTAGCTCAGGGGTAGAGCACTGCATTCACACTGCAGGGGTCGCAAGTTCGAAACTTGCACTGCCCACCAAAAACAATGCGAAAGCGTTAAAAAGCTCGGAAGTCCTCGTGGCTACGGGCTTTTTTCTTGGAGGTTCAGCCAAGTACATCTGGGGCTTCCGGAGATGCAAAGGCTGTTGGCATCCGTCGGGACAGTGCCACTCGTATTGCCCCTGCCGCCCTACATGATGGTGTACTACTGGGCGGTGCCAAGCAGTGGGCAATCGGCGGCATGGTTTGTGTTGGACGCCGATCTGCAATCCTGATGCAGCACGCCCGTGGAAACACCAGCTACTGTCATTGAACCCGGGCAGACAGGGGCGGCACTGCTGGTGGCGTTACCTGTCGTGGCTATCAAATAATTCTGTTGGTCGATTGACTTGTTGACTTCAACATAGGGCTGAATGTTCTGCTGGTTGGGATCTGTCAGAAAGTTGTTTGCCGTGTATTGGTAACGGCATACAAAATATTGGTTGTTGGCGCCATGCCATAAAGAGGGTCCCGCGAGGAGAATGGTGCCCGACCAGTTGTAGGGGCCATTCACGGTCAGAGCGGTTGATGGACTCGTGAGAGGGATCACACACAGGTAGTATTTGTAATTGGCAATGGTTTCACCTGAATTTTGATCGATGGCGTTACCAAACCGGCAGGTGATGGTTGTGCTACCGGCGGCGTTGCGGAATATCCCGGAGTGATCAATCCCCAAACCAGTGCTGATGGCAGTCCATTCGGTATTGGAGACAGAACTGTCACGGGCCACATAACCAGAAACGAGAAACCCATTGATGGTGACGCAGTTACTTGTCTCGGAGTCTGTCAATGTCGAAACAATCTCTGCCGTGGTGGAATCGTCTTCTAAAGCTGGTGTGCAAACCTGAACCGCTTCGCCAGAAATATTACCAAGCAGGACGAATTTGTCAGATTCGAAACTCACGGCGCTTTTTCCGTTACCGAGATCAATTGCAAAAATCGGGATGTCCAGATTTCGGTTTTTAGGTCGTTTCAGATTGGTATTTTCGGGTAGCGGAAAACCGAGGAAACCTGAATCTGCCGGATCGGTCTTGGAGAGAACGGTTGACAGTGAAGCCGCTTGAGCTTGACCGGCCCTGTCAGTCCAGCCAACGCCAACCGTCAAGTTGCGCATGGGGCCGCCAATGGCACCACCAAGGGTCCAACTGCGGGTATAGACGGCGTTGGTCGTGATGGTGTCAGTGCCGTTAGTCAACGCATTCCAGTTCAGGGCGGTGCCGCTGGCAGTCCCTTGACCGACGAGCGTTGCTGCAATACCTGTATAAGACCTGAAAAATTCGATTTTTTCCTGGGCAAGCCGCACTGCCTCGGTGCGTTGCCTGGCATCATCTGCATTGCGGGACAGGGATATCTGCATGCCTGAGAGCGACAAAATCCCGAAGCCCATGATGATCATGGAAATCAGGGACTCGATGATGGTAAAACCAGTCTGTCCACGCTTGCTGATGTTCATGGTATTCATGGTGTGCCTTAGCTGCAGGTGATAACGGGTGGATTGGCGCTACTGGCCGTGCATCGGTCGGTCCAACTGCCTGGCACTCGCACCAGTGTCCCCGTTGAACGGCGCACCGCCCTGAGCACATCCGGATCAAACACAAGGGTGCCATTGCCGTTGTTGTTGTATGCAGCGCAGGTGACCAAGGCGCCATGAATATCAGCCGTACCTGTGCCAAGATCATTGACGTTGGCAGAGTTGGAAAAAATCATGCCATAAATGTCAATGTTTCCATTGACTTCAAATCCCGACGCCGATACCAGGGTAACCGGATCACTGACTGAACCCAAGCCGCCACTGCTGTGATTGCGGGCGAAGCCGTCCGGAAAGTAAAAGGAACGCCAGCCATCGGTATAAGCCGAGTCAACCAGGCCGCCGCAGGTATTTGCTGAGGCGCAGCCTGGAATGGTTTTGGTGGTTGGAGCGGCTGCATATTGCGCAATCGTGGAACCAAAGTAGGCGCCAAACATCGCCGATTTGCTGCAGGTTGGGTCGGAACTCGACAAGGCAGCCAAGGTGGCATCGTTGCCAACCACTGCATTTGCCACGGGTTGCCCAGGAATGCTGGTATACGAGGTGCCATTGCTCTGGGTAATGACACCTCCGGCGTTCACCAGAATGCCGCCAGTCTTCAAATCACGGTTCACGATGTTGAGGGAGCCGCCGACTGCGCATGTGGTGCCACAGGTGAGCGGTGATGCGGGCGCGGCGCGGAGCAGGGGGCGCAGCTTGAGGATGGCTGAGACGGTTGCAGTCGCATCAGAATTGCCAGTCGTGCTGGGTGTGCAGGCGCCACTCTGCGCTGTGCAACCTGTTGCAATGACGCGAACAGCTTCGGGATCGGATATCGCTGCAAAAGAGACGGTGAAACCAGGTAGCGCGTCGGTACCAAGGCTGGCAGTGGCGCTACCACTGCTGGGAACAATTGGGCAACTGCAAGTCAAAATGCTGCCATCGACTTTGCAGCCCGGGTAAGTTGTGGTTGCAGGCAAAATATTCGTGGCATTCGCTGAACCACTGGCCCACGCAGTCTGGACGTATCTGCGCCGGAACGAAATATTGGTGCTGGTAAAAAAATCACAATTGGCATCGATGTCGTATGCTGAGTTGAGCATTCCGGTTGCCCATTCCATGCCTGCCTCGGCAATTTCCAGAGCCGCCGTTGAGCGCAACTGGTTGGCAGATGTTTTTTGCTCAAATAGGATGTTGCGGTTCAAATACAGCATGATGATGGACGTGCTGAACAGCAAAATCATAGTCATCAGCAGTGTCCCTGCACCGCGCAGGCGTCTGCATTGGCTGGGTTGACGTATAGGTTGTTGCATCTGCTGGACCTCGATGCTCATGCTGGACAGGTGCCGATCATGGCGTCATTGCGCACCCGTACCTGCGAATGCAGGGTGCGACTGACCGCCGCGTCGGTCTTTGAGGTGCCAGTCAGCGTCAAGTTGTAGCTGCGCACCTGAATCCTGGGGCAAGTGGGTGCCGTGGCCGTGTCTGTACAGGGCTTGGCACAGGCGGCGCGGACGTCAATGGTGGTCTCGGTCGGCGTGATCACGAAGGCAGGGATGATCAAAATGTCGGTATTGGTGAGTGTTTGCCATGATTCACCCATATTCATCTGAATGGCTTTGCTCGTTGTGTTCAGTCTGAAGCCAAACGCTTCAGTGGTGTTGTCAAGCGCGTTATTTTCAACGGCATCTCGCGTGTAGGCGTAATTGACTTGGATTGAGCCGCCCACTGTTACCGCTGAATATGGGTTCGGCTGGGTGATGCTTGCGCTGCCGGTGGCCACGGTACCCGCTAGCGAGTTGCCCCAATAAGCTCCCCTGCGCAAATCACGGGAGATCAAATCCATGGTCGCGCGTAGATCCTGATTGATCCGGGTTTCAAGCAGAAGACGCCGCGAATTGGTCACGCTATTGACAAGCATGGCGCTTGCACCTGCCAGGATGAATAGACCAATGGCAATACCAATCAGTAATTCGACAATCGACAAGCCTTGAGAAAGACGCCTGGACTTGGATCGTTTGTTCTGCTGGAAGCAGTCACTTACCCCCGCAAAAGCTGGCAAGGCGATCAGTGTGAAGCCAGACTTGTGACGCATTACTGGCTCCAGCATTCCGTCGGAGTATTGACCGCCGATCCGTTGGTGACCGTCACTGTCAGGGTGGTGCAGCCCGTGTCGCCGGTTTGGCTTTTGCCACTGACTCCAGTTGCAGTTGCAACGTAACCGGTAGCCGTGTTGGAGCTGATTGCCAGTGTGTAATAGCCGCCGGATGTTGTCGACGAAAGACCAAACCCGTTTGGCGGCGCTGCTGATAACGCGGACGTATAGGTTGGTGCGTTGGCTCTCCAGCGCTCCTGCGTCTGTTGCACTTGCGACAAAGCCTGTACGGCATCGGAGCGGCGACTCTTTCGAACTTGCGACATATAGTTTGGGTAGGCGAGGCTGGCCAATATGGCAACAATCGCAACAGTGATCATCACTTCGATCACGGTAAAACCATTGACCTTTGAGGAGCAGCGATCATTTCGATTGGAAGTCAGGCAAGTCATATGCATCACTTTGGAATCAACATCCTGAAATAGATCAGTTTGTTCATGCCGTCAGTCAGGTGGGGTACGCCGTTTATCCGAGAAAGAAGTCTCGATTCAACAAACTTTATAGCCGCTTACTTTTCCCTGGGGTGAGCAAGTTCGGGTGCGCCCCATGATATTGACCACCTGCCGGATCGAATTGCCGCTTTGCCCAATGACGTTGATCGACCCGGAAGGTGTGGTGGTGCCGCGACTGGGATCAAAAAGCATGGACGTCACATTGGATTGCAGCCTGACGCCAAGCGCTGTGGCCAATCCAACGCTTTTCTGGATTGAATTGGTCGTGTCGCCGCACTGTGCCGAGCCGTTGCTGTTGCAGGTGCAGTCAGAGGCATTTCCGCTGTGAATCAAATAGCATGTGCCACCCGCATCGGTGCCGAAACTGATGCGCAGCCCCCGATTGTGTGCGACTGATTCACTTCGAACAAAATGGATGTCCGTGACAAGGGCCATTGCATAGCCCTCAAGTCGATAGCGCTCCTGAAATCCTTGGTATGACGGTATCGCCAAACTGGCTAAAACGCCCAAAATTCCCAGCACTACGATGACCTCGATCAAGGTCATACCGTACTGTTTTAGAAGCCTTGCAGGTGTGATGTCAAGGTGCCATCTGAAGGCAATAATTTCGATCGGAATAGCTTGTTGTCCCAGCATGGCGTTCTCTTGTTGGAAGCGAAGCTGTTCATCCTAGGGACATTAACGGTCAGCGTATATCCCCCAAATGGGGGGAAATGTTGTTGGATTTTCAAAGGGAAGCAGCCAATTCAGCGCCCTACCTCATCCACCAGCGTCCTGAAGTCGTCGATGTCTTCAAAGCTGCGATAGACACTGGCAAAGCGCACATAGGCCACTTTGTCGAGTTTTTTGAGCTCATACATCACCAGTTCACCAATGCGGGTGGACAGCACTTCGCGCAGGCCCAGGTTCAGCAGTTTTTCTTCGATGCGTTCCACCGCACCGTCGACCTGCTCGGTGCTCACCGGGCGCTTGCGCAGCGCCAGGTTCATGGAGGCCTGCAGTTTGGCGCGCTCGTATTCGATGCGGCGGCCGTCTTTTTTGACAATGGCCGGAAAGGTGACATCGGGACGCTCGTAGGTGGTAAAACGTTTGTCGCACGCGGCGCAACGGCGGCGGCGGCGGATAAAGCCCCCGTCTTCAGACTCCCGTGTTTCCACCACCTGGGTGTCGGGATGGCTGCAGAAGGGGCATTTCATGACGAGGTTAAGCGGAGTACACCGGAAAGCGCGCCGTCAGTGCGTTGACTTTGGCGCGCACGGCGGCAATGTTGGCCTCGTCGCGCGGGTTGTCGAGCACGTCGGCGATCAGGTGGGCGGTCAGACGGGCTTCTTCGTCCTTGAAGCCGCGCGTGGTCATGGCAGGGGTGCCCACGCGCACGCCGCTGGTGACCATGGGTTTTTCGGGGTCGTTGGGGATGGCGTTCTTGTTGATGGTCATGTGCGCCGCACCCAGCACCGCTTCGGCTTCCTTGCCGGTGATGTTCTTGGAACGCAAATCGACCAGCATCACGTGGGATTCGGTGCGGCCGCTGACAATGCGCAGGCCGCGCTCGGTCAGCGTTTCGGCCACGATGCGGGCGTTGGTGAGCACTTGCTGCTGATAGACCTTGAACTCGGGCTGCAGGGCTTCCTTGAAAGCCACTGCCTTGGCCGCAATCACGTGCATCAGCGGGCCGCCTTGCAGGCCGGGGAAGATGGCGCTGTTGATGACTTTCTCAAACTGCGACTTCATCAAAATGATGCCGCCACGCGGGCCGCGCAGGCTCTTGTGGGTGGTGCTGGTCACAATGTCGGCGTGCGGCACCGGGTTGGGATAGACGCCGGCGGCAATCAGGCCGGCATAGTGCGCCATGTCCACCATGAAGATGGCGCCCACGTCTTTGGCCACCTTGGCAAAGCGCTCGAAGTCGATGCGCAGGCTGTAGGCGCTGGCGCCGGCAATGATCAGCTTGGGTTTGGACTCGTGGGCCTTGCGCTCCATCGCGTCGTAGTCGATGGCTTCATTGGCGTCCAGACCGTAGCTCACCACGTTGAACCATTTGCCGCTCATGTTCAGTGCCATGCCGTGCGTCAGGTGGCCGCCTTCGGCCAGGCTCATGCCCATGATGGTGTCGCCGGGCTTCAAAAACGCCAAGAACACCGCTTCGTTGGCAGAGGCGCCGCAATGCGGCTGCACATTGGCGGCTTCGGCGCCAAAGATTTGTTTGACGCGGTCAATCGCCAGTTGCTCGGCAATATCGACAAACTCGCAGCCGCCGTAGTAGCGCTTGCCGGGGTAGCCTTCGGCGTATTTGTTGGTGAGCTGGGTGCCCTGCGCGGCCATGACGGCGGGCGAGGCGTAGTTTTCGCTGGCGATCAGCTCGATGTGGTCTTGCTGGCGCTGGTTTTCGGATTGGATGGCGGCAAACAACTCGGGGTCGGTTTGCTCGATGAGAATGTTTCGGTTGAACATGGCAGTCCTTAAAGAAGTGGGTTAAGGTGCCCAGGCGAACGGCTGATCACAAAACCGCCGCTGGCTTTGTGGCACGCTCCCCTGTGGTGTTCCCACATCAACCGCCTGTCCTATCGGGAAAAGCAGCCTATCGCCAGTTGCGTGCGGGGCCGAGTTTAACTGACGCGGCTATTTCAGCGCCACGATGGCAGATTTGTCTGAAACAGTTGTCGGCGAGGCGCTGTCTGCCGGTGTGGCGGTGTCACTTGCCTCAGCTTTGCCAGCGAGTCCGGCGTTGGTCTCGCCAGAAGCCACCATCATCGGAACTTTTCGACCTTGCACCACCGACTGCAGTCTGGCGTACTCGGCCAGCACTTTGGCGGCGTAACCTCCATCGTCTTCCATGTTGGCCGCACCCACATAGTATTTCAGGCCACCCTCGACGGAGCCGGCCATGCGGATGCAGTCCTGCAGCACCTTCACGCCAACCTGCAGGTTGGCCAGCGGGTCGAAGGCAGCAAATTGACCGCCAAAGCTTTGGTACTTGTCGCTGTGGATCTTGGTCATGACCTGCATCAGGCCTTGCGCGCCCACATGGCTTTGGGCAAACGGATTAAAGCCGGACTCGACAGCCATCACGGCCAGGATCAGTGTGGGGTCGATCTTGACCCGCGCACCAACGCTGTAGGCCTCGGCCACCAGGGCGCTGATGGGCTCGGGTGCCACACGGTATTTTTTGCTTAGCCAGAAAGCCACGGCGGCTTGCTGCTTGGGCAATTCTTTGGGGTCGGCGGCGGTCGCGCGGTCGCTGGCTACCAGGTCGCTGACCACGCCACTTACTTCTTGCTGGCGCTCTTGCAACCAGCTGAACAGTTTGATTTCGCCAACTTGGCGCAACTCGGGACGGGCCACCAGGGCCATGACGGTAAATAAGACAGCCAGGCCGATCAAGGCAAAACTGTTGTGGGTAATTTGAAAAACGCCTTTGGTCAGGGCAGCTAGCGCTTGCCTCAGACTGGAACTCATGGTGTTAGATGCTGTCATAGCTTCTCCTTCTTGCGCGAGGGCTGACGCAACTTCAAGGCAGGCCTAAAAGTACATCAGAATCCCAAGCATGGGTTGTTACGCTATCAATATCCTGCGGTTCTTGCCCGGTGTTGCAGAGATTTGATGTTGCCGGGGTCGGCAGCGGGGTAGGGTTATCCCTTGATTTTGTCAAGGATGGCGGATTTTAGGGGGACTGAATATACCTAGTCAACCATATGGATTAAGTTTTATATTCTTAGAATGATTTAGAAATTTTGCCTGCCAAGGGAGTTTTGGCTCACGACGATGGCATGGTTTCAGGTTATCAGCTGCTTGAACTGCAAATTCAGATTGGTCTTAAATTGTTTTTTTGGGCGGGCGCCAAAACCCGGCGAAAATACGCGTTTACTCCCGCTGCCTAGCAGCGGGCAACTTCTCTATCTAGCGCGCGATGTCGATGTTCCCTTTTTCTACCCAAAGTAAAGCAGCTCCCACCCCTGACGCGCCTGCCGTCAGTGCCAAAACCCCCGATGCCCATCCGCTCGATGCCTTGACGCATGGCGCGTTTTCGGCGCAAACCTCGGGTGAACGCATGGCCTGCATCCGCGAGTGGCTGGCCAGCAGCCCGGGCAACGAGCAATTGCAGCAGGTGTTCAAGGAACTCAGCGGCAAGGACAAGGGTGCCGCCAAATTGCTGCGCGAGAAGCTCGATGAGATCAAGCGCAGCAAAACGCAGGCGACCATCGCGCTGGAATGGGCCGACAAAGCCCAGGCGCTGCTGGCCTTGAGCAAGCTCAATCTTGCCGATGCCCTGGCCTGGCAGCGCGATGCCGCCAAAGCTGGCGCGCCGCTGAGCAAGGAGCCGCTGGCCGGCCTGAAAGCGCAACTGGTCGAGCGCGTGCGCGCCATCGAAGATTTGCAGCACCGGGTGCAGGTGCAGCGCGAGGCGGCGGTGCTGCTGGCGCAGCGCATCGAGGTGCTGTCCACCAAACCCTGGACCGATGCCCAAGGCGCCCAGGAGGCGCTGGCCTTGGATGTGGCCCACTGGCAAACAGAGGCCGCGGCGCTGCAGGGCGACGCCAATTGGGCTAGTGTCGATGTGCGTTTTGTGTCGCAGTTGAACGATTCGCAGGCCCAGTTGCAACTGGTCTGGCAGGCTTTCCAGGAAGCCCTGGCGCTCACGGTGGCGGCATCCCAAGACGCCACGGCGCCGCTGCCCAAGGTGCCAGTGTGGGCCGACGAGCTGCGTGTGGCGCGCGGTTTGCCGCTGGAAGCCGTGGTAACGCCAGCCAAGCCCAGGGTGGACCCCGAGATTCGTGCCAAGGCAACGGCTTTTGTGGCCGAGGTGCTGGCCAAGCTTGAGCATGAAATGGCCCAGGGCCATGGCAAGGCCAGCGCCGGTGCCGCCAACGCCCTGCGCCAGGCGCTCAAGGACAATAGCCGTTTGATTGACGACAAGCTCGAAGCCCAGTCCCATGCGGCGCTGGTGGCAGCGGGTGAACTGGAGGGCTGGCAACGCTGGCGCGCCGACCAGTTGCGCGAAGAACTGGTGGCCAAGGCCGAAGGCTTGCTCAAGCGCCCCGAAGGCCAGGCCATCGGCGGGCGCAAGATGCAGGACCAGCTGCGTGGCTTGCGCGAGCAATGGAAGTTGACCGACCAGGGCGGTGTACCGAACCACGCGCTCTGGAAACGCTTTGACGAAGCCTGTAATGAAGCCCACAAGGTGGTGGAGGCCTGGCTGGAGAAAATGAAGGCCGAATCGGCGGAGCACCGCGCCCAGCGCCTGACGCTGATCGAAGAGGTCAAGGCTTGGGCCGAGGCCAACCGGGTGGCGCTGGACGACGACTGGAAGGGCTTTAGCCGCGTGCTGCACCAGTTTGGCGACCGCTGGCGCGAGTCCGGCCATATCGGCGAAAAAATGTTTGCCGAGTTGCAGCCGCTCTGGAAAGCCGCCATCGACCATGCTGCCGAGCCGCTGGAGAGCCTGCAAAAGCTCAGCCTTGAAGCGCGCCACGTCATGATCGAGGAGGCCAAGACCTTGGGCGCCGAAGCCATGCTGCGCATCGACGCCGTCAAGGCGCTGCAGCAGCGCTGGCAGGCCGAGGCGCATCGGGTCCCGATCGACCGCCGGCAGGAGCAAAAACTCTGGGACGCATTCCGCAAACCGATCGACGACGCCTTCAACCGCAAGACTACCGAGCGCGAGAAAGCCCAAGGCGCCTTGGGCGAGCGCGACCGCATCGTGCTGGACGCTTCCAAGGCGCTGCAAGCGGCCAATGCCTCGGGCGACGCGCAGGCCATTCGCAGCGCCATGAACGCGCTCGAAGCGGCGCTGTCCGGTCAGGCACTGGCGCAGGCGGCTGCGGCTGCTGCCGGGCCTGCCGAGGAAATCACGCCGGTTGCCCAGGCTGAAATTGCGCCGGCAGCGCGAGAGTCTTCATCGGCGTCAGAAGCGCCCGAAGCGGCTGCGACCGAAGGTGTTGCTGCCGAGGCTGCAGAAACTGCGCCGGTCGCTGAACCGGTCAAGCCGATGGCGCCGCCCAAGCGCGTGATTGCGATGCGCGGTGATGACCGTCCCGGCATGAAAAAAGAAGAACCCGCCGCCATGGGCCGCGGCGGCAAGTTTGGTGACCGCAAAGATGCCGGCCGACCCGGTGACCGCGACGGCGGGCGCGGTGCGCGCGGCCCGGGCCGCATGGAAGAGCGCGGCGGCCCGCGTGGCGACCGTTCAGATCGTCCGGCCTATGGCGAGCGCTCTGACGCGCCGCGTCTGGGTGATGCCGCCTTTCGGGCGCAGCGCGACGCGCTGGAACAAGCCCAGTTTGCGCTGCGCAAGCTCGCAGTCCAGGCACACGGTGAGGCCTTGACGCATTTGCTGGCGGCTTGGGAGGCGCGTGATGCGGCACAGGTGCCCGCAGTGCAGGAACTGGGCAACCGGGTCAGCCCGGCGGCGCGCGGGGACTGGGTCAAGGCACTGTCGCAGCCGGCGTCTGGCGATGCCGTCACCGCCTTGTTGCGGCTTGAGATGGCTGCCGAATTGCCCACACCGGCCGAGCAGATGAGTGCACGGCGCATGTACCAATTGCAGTTGCTGACCAGGCGCAACGACCCGGCACCGGCGCAAACCTGGGCGCAGGACGCGGCCACCGTGTTGGCATCGGCGTTCGACGCAACGCAGGTGCGCCGCCTGCAAAACGCGCTCAAGGTGTTGTTGAAGCCCTGAAGCTTCAGTCGCGGGTTGCCAGCGCCTCACGCCTGGGAGCGTGACCGGCCTGCAGTCGCAGCACTTCGAGCCGGGGTGGCTTGGCTGCAGCGTCCCAGTCGCTCAAGACCAGCCGGCGCCATGCAGGCAGCATGCTGCCACCCAGAAGGTGGTTTTTCGGCAAATGGGTGTGGCCGTGGATCAGCGTGCCGGCGCCGTTGGCCAGCAACCAGGCCCTGGCTTCGGCGGTATCCACATCGGCATAGCTGGCGCCACTGGTGTTGCGGGGTTGGCTTTTGGCACGAAGCACGCGCGCCAAGGCCTGGCGCTCGGCCAATGGCTTGGCCAGGATGGCTTGTTGCCACGCTGGGTTGCGTACCTGTTGTCGAAACTGCTGGTAGTCCACATCGTCGAGGCACAGTTCGTCGCCATGGGACAGCAGCCAGCGCTGGCCATCGAAGTCCAGCACCGTCGGGTCAGTCAGCAGCGTCATGCCACAGCCTTTGGCAAAGTCGTTGCCCAGCAAAAAGTCGCGGTTGCCGTGCATGAAATACACGGGCATGCGC
>NZ_JAQTWL010000013.1 GCF_028689295.1 Rhodoferax sp. | reverse complement strand
AAGTCGATGCCTGGCAGCAAGCCCGCAATGCCGAGCAGCGAACCATCGAGTGGCAATTCACTCGTCAGGATGCGGATCGCAAGCTGGGACGCCATTATGTTCCGTTAGTTTTGTGTTGATGTACTAGTAGTGAGCTCCGTCGCGAGCGTTTCGATGTCAGGGTCAGCCGACCACAGATTTGGTATGTCTATGCGTAGGGCTGATGGATAACCGATTCCGAATATGTCCCAAGAGTTAACACGTTGTTCTTGCATCAAGAGTTTGATGAACCCAGTCCAAGTGTCAACATTGCCAGAAAAACCGTGAACAAAAACGACTGCTACGTCTTGATTTTTCGACCGATGGTCGATTCTGGAGGGCGGTTTTGGCTTGTACCGACGCCATCCTATCCAGTTTAATATTGAGCTCGTGATGTCAGTCACCATGTACGGACAATCCTCTCTTTAAGTCCCGCGTCCTTGGCAAGCTGCAGAAATGAAGCAGTGGCATCATTCCCCAGCCTTGGCTGCCCCTCCCATACCGCGATTGCCAACCCCGTCCCTGGTTCAGCCGTCATGGCTGCTTGACGCACTATTTCCTTGTTCGCGTGGTCATATGCCTCATCATCATTCGCTAAATCTGGCAATACGATCAATTCTGAGGGAGGAATGTCCTTCACGAGTTGATCAAACAACGGCCCCCAGTCTCCGGGCCTATCAACCACAGAGGATTGTCTAAATCGCTCGATGGAAAATGGAAGGACGATCCTGTACCGTATTCCTGCTTTCTTCGCGAGGTCTAGAGCAATTAAGTCTGCGCCACATGCGGCTGAGCAGACTAGAAGTTCTACGGCCTCTTGCTCAAACAGTGATTTCAGGTCGGCCCTGACTTGGTCAATCCGATTGATGGAAAAGCGTCGGATTCTTGTTCCAACCGCATCAATCCTTCGTCCTGCCAAGGCAGCAACGACTTTTTTGGCGGTGGTTTCCGTCGATACCATCAATAGCCGACTATGGCCTGCTTCAACGCTTCCACGATTCGATCGCGCTCAAAGCTTGTAGCCCAAGCCGTGCTGACGTTAAGTAACCCATTCGGTGTGACGTTTGCCTTGGCAAGTTTGACCGCTGCCAACTTGAGCTTTACGTCGCTCTGCTTAGCTCGTTCAATTTCCCATTTCATCCAGTCACTCTTATTGCTTTTTTCGCCAACAAGCACCAGTAGATGAGTTGACGCCTTCAACAACTTAGTGAGTGCAGTCTTCACGACCGCGGCGTCATTACTATTGATCGCGACATCGGGGCCACGACTGTCAAACTCGAAGTCAAAATTGGGGTTCGCGTCCCAAGCTTGCAAAAGACGCTTGTAATGCGCATCTTCTGAGTGGTCGTAACTTACGAATACCTTCGTCTTTGTCATTGATGCCCTTAGTTCAGCCGACTAGCGCCCTAAGTCACCATAACTGAGGAAACACGCATTGTCTAAGTGTTGATGCTTTGATGAAAATTTAGATCAGGGTATTCTGTGAGAATGAATGTCAACGACACCAGAGGCATTGGTAAAAAAATGCAAGATCTAAATTATGAATCTTAGATTGGGAGCGTATAGGCTGCAGAGGTTGGTGTCTATCCCCCAAATGGGGGGTTTAGAGAAAATTTGTTATACAAGTCACTCTGTCAAGTTGGGTAGCTGAACGACTGCAAATGGCAGAGCAATTTTGCAGGGTGTTTAACCGCTCTAGGCGCGTTGAAGTCCGCACGAGCTGCTTATGAAGGGCAATGAATTGTGCAGCCCGTAAGATGCTATGTGGGACTACTCAATCGAGACCGGTTGAGCTAAAAAAGAGGATTTCAAACTTCGTTGCAAAGGAGAACTGAAATGTCTACCCAGATAGTCCTGCAAGGCCAAGATACGGGGATCCCAGCTGACCTGTACATGAGCTTCGAACTAGGTGACAAGAAGTGGCAGTTGACGTTGAGCGATGGTCGCCGTGGCCCGAGCCGATACAGCGTTGGCGCCGGTGATACTGCTGCTGTTATGCAATGCATAGGCAAGGCCCGTGAGCGCTGCAAGCTTGATTCGCAATCTAAAGTTCACAGCTGCTACGAAGCTGGACGCGACGGCTGGTGGCTACACCGCTGGCTCGTCGAACAAGGCATCGACAACATTGTGGTCGACTCGTCGAGCATTGAGGTGAACCGGCATGCCCGGCGAGCCAAGACTGACCAGCTCGACGGCGACAAGCTGTTGACAATGCTGCTGCGCCACCGCACGGGTGAGCGGGTGTGGTCAGTTCTGCACGAGCCTTCTGTGCAGGAAGAGGATGCGCGGCGCACGCACCGGGAACTGGCAAGGCTTGCCAAGGAGCGCACCGCACACACAAGCCGAATCAGTTCGCTGCTGGTATTGCACAACCTGCGTCCTGGCATCGTCATTGGTGGACGGTACTGGGCGAGTTGGTGGGAAAGCCACTGCGAGCAGGTTCCGCCTGTGCTGCGCACTGAGATCGAACGCGAGTGCGCGCGCCTGGCACTGGTCAAGCTGCAGGTCAAAGAACTGGAAGCCGCGCGGCTGCAGGAAATTGCCGATGGCAAGCAGCCACTGGTGGCACAACTAACCCAACTTCGCGCCATTGGCGCCAAGGGCGCCTGGATCCTGGTCAAGGAGCTGTTTGGCTGGCGCCGTTTTGCAAACCGGCGCGAATTGGCGGGTTGTCTGGGACTGGCACCTACTCCTTACGCGAGTGGGGACAGTCAAATTGAACAAGGTATCAGCAAAGCTGGTAACCATCGAGCGCGCGCCCTACTGGTGGAGTTGTCCTGGAGTTGGCTACGACTGCAACCCACTAGCGCCCTGACCCAGTGGTTCAACCGACGCTTTGCAGCTGGAGGCAAGCGCATGCGTCGAGTCGGCATTGTGGCGTTGGCCAGGCGCTTGGTCATTGCGCTTTGGCGTTACCTGCAAAACGGCGAGATTCCTGAGGGCGCTGTATTAAAGCCTGTAATTGCTTGAGAGCCAATAGACCGGGCATCAACAAACGGCTGTAAATGGAACACATCATGATCAAAGGTCGACGCGCCCGTACAGGCAGCGGGTCACCAAACAGTGACCGTCCCGTAAGATGGGGCGCGCCGATAATTGGGGTTTGCCAGCGCACTTTGTGCGCATGCTGCATCGGGTGCCGGGTAAATGAGCCCTGCACGGATAGAAGTTCGTCCGAGCACTGGCTCGAACGCTCATCACACCCCAGCCTCGGATCTGAATGTGGCAACCGCTTCGAGTCGCATATAGCCGCCCATCAAATCGGTTCACTGCTGACGATCATAATAAGCGGACCATGAGGTCAAAAGCCAAATAACGAAATCAAGGAAAAGGCTTGACAAATGAGTCCCCATAGAAGCTGCCTGTCGTATACCCCTCTTATGGCCACGTAGTTCACGGTCACGACGGGCGACTGTATGATCGCCCGATTAAATCAAAGTGCCAACGTCAGGTATGAGGTTAGCATTTTGAGACGATGGCTGGCTTGTGACGGCCTCTGCCGACATTGGTGAGCGGTGGCTGAATGCGATCGTTAAGGAAATGGTCTCGATCATCCCGCAGCCCCTTTAATTTTGTCTTTGGCATCAGAGGATGCCATAGGCATTGAGCATAAACCAACCACGTAGCTTCTAGCCTGATTGACAGCGTCCTGTTTGCAGCAGCTACCCCCGTGCATGCGGATAATGTGGTCACCTGCAGCGGGCGCTACCGATAACACGCCACACCGACAACAAGCGCCCTCCCAATGCAGGCAACCCAAGGGGAGAACATGCCTGCACTCGTGCCCGAGCTTGTCAACATGGCAAGCACACCAGCCGTATCAACGGCAGACCTACTGCGCCGCGCCCTCGTAGTGGCCCGCCGCCTTGCAGTCCCTGAGCTCGTGGACTGGATCAATTCGGAGTTGACCGGGTACAAGTTCGAGGAAGTTCCCGATTACAGGCGGCTACGCGGGCAATTGGTGGCCGAGAATCCCTACCGCGGGGCAATCCCGTTGTTCGCACCGCCTGAGATGGCGGAGATGCTGGCGGATTTTCCTGTGCGCCAGTCCATCCCGGAACTTGCCCGCCTCCAGAGTAGCGAAACCGGCATCTTCAGTCACTTTCCCGCAGACATTGAACAGACCTTGATGCATATGATGCGGGAGGGCTCGGGGGTGGCAATGCGCCCGGCCTTGAAGTTCTCGACGGTTCAGATCGAAGGCGTGATTGAAGCCGTACGAAGCCGCATCCTTGATTGGGCGCTGGACCTTGAAGGGCGCGGGATCATCGGTGAGGGAATTTCCTTTACGCCACAGGAGAAGCAAGCCGTGCAAGAACAGCATTACCACTTCGACAACGTGTCGGGTTCTCAGATTCAAATAAGTTCCAACGGATCAACCCAGGTCCAGGCCCATGCCAACACCATCACTGGCACCGACCTTGAAGGTCTTCGAGGCTTGATTGAAGCTCTGGGCACTGCCATAGAACGTGGAACCGTGCAAGGTGATGAAGCCGACGAACTACGGGCCGAACTGGCGACCCTGAAGGCGCAAGCTGCATCACCGAAGCCGAAGTGGGAAATCATCAAGGGCACGGCCCGCAGCATCAAGGCCATTGCTGAAGGCGCAGCGGGCAACATACTGGGGGAACTAGCAAAGCCGCACGTTCAAACGCTATTGGCCTTTGCAGCTGGCGCTGTTAGGGGCTAATGTTTAATTCACTTGATTGCAGAGCGAGCGCAGACACTCACCAGACCCCGTTAATCGACGGGGCACGCAAGACAAGCTTCTTGGGAGTCCTTTGGTTGCCACCTAAGGCCAACTCCCTCAAGGCTGATGGAGGTCGCCCGTCTACCGTCTGTCCAATCTTTGGTGTTAAGTATCGTTATGCAGGCGATAGATTTTTTATAATATATTTTTGTATATGATATGGTTTATTATGCCATCTAGTGACGTTCAAAATGAACTCAAATCTGCTCGAAAAAAACCGCTATAAGGTCATGCGCCGCATGGCTCTGTGGGAGGGTCGCCTGAGCCGCGGCCGGCTGATGGACGTCCTAGGCCTGAGTGGCATCCGAGTGAGCCAGCTCCTCCGGGAGGTTAGGGAAGAAACCCCGGAATGGTTTGAATGGGACAGCAAGAGCAAGTCCTACTTTGTCACCCCCGCCGCGTTCAAGAGGGCACAGGCTGAGTTGAAGGCTGGCCTCTCGGATCTAAGTCTGGCAGCCTATCTGGCAGAGGCGGATATTCATGCTGACCTCACCCCGGGTGCCGGCCCGGTCACCGTCGCTCCGTGGGGCTTCTCCAAGGTCAATCCCAGCACCTTCTCCCGTATCCGTCTGGCCATCGAGCAAGGTACACGGATGAAGTTGGAGTACCGATCCATGCGAACGCCCGAGCAACACCCGCGGACGGTGGAGCCGCACAGCTTGGTCCAAGCCGGCCGGCGCTGGCACATGCGCGGCTACTGCCTGGAAACCGGAGATTTCCGTGACTTCGTGTTGGGGCGTATCACGAAGCTCACCACCATGGACCAGAAGTCCGAGACCACGGTCGCAGAGGACACAAAATGGACCTCCGTGGTGAAAGTGCGCATTCAGGCGCATCCCAATCTGACGCACGAACAACAGGACCTTGTCCGCAGTGAGTATTTCGATGGGACCGCAGCGCGCGTGCATAGCTGCCGCGGCGCCCTGTTGCCCTACCTGGTCCATGAGCTGCGACTGGCCCTGGACGTGACCAAAGAATTACCTCCCGAGTACCAATTGGCCGTGGAAAACGTCGACGAGGTGCGCAAATGGCTGTTCCCAGCGTAACCCCAGCTTCCATGGCGCTCTTCCAGCGCATCCCAGAGCGACTGTTCGGTCCACTGGCATCGCAAAACCGCCACGGCTACTGGGCGCTGCTATGCCATCTGCACCGCCGGCGCTTTGGTCCCGACGCCCCCCTGCCTCCCAGCTACGGGTTCCTGCAGCGTGAGATTACCCAGGAGATCGAGGACCACCTCAAATATGCCGACGAATGGCAGCCCGAGTCCGGCGAGCAGCCCGACACACCACTCAACATCCGGGCCATCGGCATCTTCAACCGCCTAGTCGATGCGGGCTGGTTCCGTTTGGAGAAGTACGGCATCGAGAAGACTGTCAGCATGGCGCCTGCAGTGGGCCAGCTGCTGACCCAGCTGATCAACTTCGCCGAGACAGGTCCCGTGTTTGTTTCGGGCAAGATCCGCTCGATTGACGCCGCCGTGGCGGAAGTGCACAAGGGTGAGGCCAGCGGTGACCTGCTGCGGGAGGCGGCCGAGCAGTGCCGCAACCTGTTGGTCTACATCAGGAATACCGGCACCAACGTGCGTGACCTCATGGCCGCCATTGGCGCGCAAGCGACCACAGCCCAGTACGTCCGGACCTTCTTTCAGGACTACATTCAGCAGGTCTTCATCGGTGACTACCAAGAGCTGCGCACCCGGGAGCATCCGCTGTCCAAGCGCCAGCAAATCCTGGACGCTGTCACAGACATTGACTCCCTGCCAGAGCATCGCATTCGCTTGTTGGACTGGTATGTGAATCGCCTGTGTAGCGGGGACGATAAAAAAGGCCAGGCCGCTTTCCAGCGGGACCTGCAGCGCCTCTATGAGCTCGACCGGATTGAGGAGTACCTAGAGCGCCTGGACGAAGAAATCCGCAGTGCCAATCGGCGCGCGCTGGCCTTCCTGGAATACAAACTGCGCGCCATACGCCCCATCGACAATCTGCTCCGGCAGACCATGGACCGGTTGATTGCCAATCCCGATAGCGATGTCGCCCCCGTGTTTCCGCCGGATGCCCTCATGGGTGGCGTCCGCCTAGCGCAGCCGCGCAAAGAGGTGCCGCGGCTGGCGCCCGCGCCCTTGCGCCAAATCATCATTTCCGACCGCACGCGCGCCATTGGTAACCTGGTGCGCCGCGCCCAGGAGCGACGGTCCATCACGCCCATGAAGCTGCGCGCCTATGCCGAGAAAGTGCTGCAGGACACGACCACTGCCGGCAGCGATGCCCTGCCTTGCGGATCCATCGAAGACTTGCGCGCCTTCCAAGTCCTGACCAGCGTGGCCATGGCCACCAACTCCCGGATCCCCAGGCTGGAAATGGAAGGTCGGGCGTCAGCTCCGGGCATGGAGTTACGCTACACCAGTGACGAAGCTGCAGAACACCCGTATTTGAGCGGCAAGCCATTCATACTGAGCTGGCGCAAACGCCAGACTAGAAACAGGGAGACCAAATGAGCAATCCACGGGATTGGGAGGATCTGGCCAGTCGGCTGGATGGCATCTATACCGTCGAAGACTTCGAGACCGCCGCCTACCGGATGGTGGCCGAACAGGTGATCTACCACTCCGACCGGAGCAGCAGGGTGACCTATGCCATCCTGGATCTCTACGAGCGCGAGTTCGCCAAGGCTCTGGCCCCGCTGGGGGTGTCCCTGTCGATCAACCGACAGCTGCGCTATGTCACCGCCCTGCCGCGGCACGCCAAGGCCAGTACCGCGACCGTGGCCCAGACGCTGTTTGCCCTGGTGTTACGCGGTCTGTATGACGAAGGCGTGCGCGCCGGCGGCCTCACCGAAGATGGCGAGGTCCTGTGCGACTACATCGAACTGCAGGAGAAGTTCCACCTCATGACCGGGCGCGACCTGCCCACCCGCGGCGAGCTCGACACGCTGCTGCGCTCCGCCAAGCGCTGGGGCATCGCCCGGCGACTGGAAGATGATGACAGTGGCCATCTGACGCCTCTACAGGAGCAGTCGGCTGGCGGGGTGGCCATCCGCCCGGCCATCGTCGACGTGCTAGGCGAGACTGCCTTGCTACGGCTGGCGCAGTGGGGAGCAGCCAAGGATGAGACGCATGCCGATGGTGCCACCGGCGAGCCTATGGCGATCGAAGACAACCGGGGGATGAACGATGAAGCGGCTTGAGAGCGTCAAACTGGTGCAGTTCCTGTTGTATGAGCAACAAGAAATCCGCCTGGAAGAGATCACCGGTCTGTTCGGCCGCAACGGCAGCGGCAAGAGTTCGGTGCTCGATGCCGTACAGGTCGCCATTTTGGGCGCTAACAAGAATCTGATGCACTTTAATGCACAGGCCGACGCCAAGTCGCACCAGAGCCGCACTTTGCGGTCGTACTGCCTTG
Organism: Rhodoferax sp.; assembly: GCF_028689295.1. GTDB lineage: Bacteria > Pseudomonadota > Gammaproteobacteria > Burkholderiales > Burkholderiaceae_C > Rhodoferax. The sequence goes on along the minus strand of NZ_JAQTWL010000013.1, from coordinate 89,623 downwards.
GTCAGTACGGCGACACCATCGAACAATGCGCACGGCCGCAGGCCACCACCTACGTCACGCTGGTCTGGCGGGACACCGATACCAATGAGCCGGTCTCCATGGGGGTGTGCATTGAGGCTTCTCTGAACAATGAGGCGGAGAAGGTGCTGGGTCGCTACGTCATCCGCGGCGTGGAGCTGTCCATGTCCGAGCACCTGCAGACGGTGGACGGTGCAACCATGCCGCTGCCCTGGAGCAGCTTCCGGCATCGGTTGCTGGAGCAATCCAAGGTCACTGGCGAGGATCCGCTGTTCGACGATGGCGCCAGCTACGTCAAGCAGGTGCTATTCATGCTGCGCGGCAAGGCGGGCCCAGCGTCCTACGACGCGTTTGCGCGCGCGTTTCGCTTTGCGCTGCGCATGAGCTTCTCCAAGTCGGTGGACCAGATCGTGCGCCAGGATGTCCTGGAGGACCGGCCCACCAACATTGCCAGGTTCAAGCAGCTGGTGGAGACCTTCAAGCGGATCAACCTCTTGGTCGAGGGGGTCGAGCAAAAAATCAAGCAGGGCCTGGAGGTGAGCAAGAACTTTGACGCCGCCCTGGCCGAGGCTCGAAAATCCGCCACGTGGACCGGGTTGCAGGCCTCCGCGGCGTACGAGCTGAGCAATGCAGCCCACGAAATGCTAACGGCCGAGAAGTTTGATCAGGAGGGGGTGGTTGGGGAATGCACCAAAGGGAGCACGACCGCCGATATAGCGCTGGCGGACTGGACTCTCGAAGTGGGTCAACTGACCGGCCTGCAGAGCGCCCATGCGGACCATGCCGAGAATGCGGGCGCCCAACAAGCCCTGGCGCAGGCGCAAGAAAAAACCACCCGCCGGGAAGAAGAGTTGAAACAGGAGCTGCGCAACATCCGGCACCTGCTCCAAGACGCCAGTACCAACGAACTGTTGGCCCAGTGGCAGCCGGAACTTGCACTTGCCGCGCAGCAGCTTGGTGAGTTCTCGTGGGAGCAAAACCGTGTCGACCAGGATGTGCTGGGGCAGATCATCCGGGGTCTGGGGGACACGCTGCAGTCAGCAGCTAAGCCACTCGGTAAGCAATACGACCTCGTGAAGGAGGATATCCGTATCGCCAAAGAACGGCTCTCGACGATCGGCCTGGGCATGGAGCGAGCCAACACCAACCGCGCGCAGGTCAGCGAACCGACGGCCCGGCTGATGCATGAGTTCGCGGACCACGGATTGCACCCTACCCCCGTCTGCGATCTGGTGAAGGTGACCGATCCCAAATGGCAGCCAGCGATCGAAGCCTATTTGGCCAAAAACGTGGAAGCCATCCTTTTACGGGACTCCGAGGAAGAGGAAAAAGCCTTTGACATCTATCAGTCGTTGAAAGGTCAGCGCACCATCTATGGCGTCAAGATCGTGCGCTCGGACAGAGCGCGACCTGGATATGGCCAACCGGCCGCCGACACGGTGGCCAGCCTGATACAGGGCAGCAACCAGGTGGCTGTGGCCTATCTGCGTGGCAAGCTGGGCAACCTCAAGCGTGCCAATACCGCCCAGGAGGCCCTGCGGGGCGAACGGACGCTGACCCTGGACGGCATGCTGGTGGGGCCCGGGGATTTCGAACGGCTGCGGCTGGTGCCTGAGGCGGACTTGCAGATCGGCGCCGGTGCCAAAGGTCAGGTTGACGGTCTTAGGGCTGAGTCCCGTACCCTGATTGGAAAAATTGCCGAGTTGATGAAACGCGAACAGTCCATCACCCGCATTCGCCAAGCGGTACAGAGTTTGTCGTCGCCGGAATCCATACGCCTTTTACTTAGCTTCGCGGCCCAACTGGGTGAAGCGCTCACCGAAAAGGAACTCGCAATTCGGCGAATCTCAGGCAGCACCAGCGCCGAATACCAAGCGCTTTGCGCCAAGCTCCTGGCGATGCAGGAACGCAAACCAGGGCTTGAAGCTGATGCCAGAAATGCCCGTGATGCCGTTATTCGGGCTCAGGCTGATCTGGAAAGATTGACCAAAGAATGCACGGCCAAGCTGCTGGAGCTCCAGGGCAAGCGGACGGTGCACGAAACCTGCCGTGGCCATGCCGACTATGACTCGGGCTATGCGTCCGATCGCTGGGACTCGCTGTTGGAGCAATTCGGCGACAACTACCAGGCCATGGCGGACCACTGCGAATCCCAGTCCAAGCGCTGCAGCTCTGCCATGGTGCGCCACCTAGGCCCGGCGCAGACGCTGCTGGGGACCTTCCTGACCGACCACCGCGAAGCAGTCAGCGATGAAGTGACGTCCGACTGGCGCAAGGCCAAGGCCTGGATGGAACAGCAAGTCACCAGGCTGCAGAACACGGAGCTGCCCCAGTACAAGGATCAAGCCCAAGATGCCTACCTTGCGTCGCAGAACACCTTCCGGCAGGACGTGGCGCTGGCCCTGCACGCCAACCTCAAGTACCAGACCACCACCTTCAAGCGCTTGAACGATGCGCTCAAGGCCTCCCCCGCCTTCACGAATGGGGAGCGGTATCAGTTTCAGGCCAAGGTCCGTCCAGACCTGATGCCGCTAAAGAAGTTCATTGAGAACATTGCCGACTTTGGCGCCGACGGCGGGCTGTTTGGAGAGCCCGGGGAAATCCCTGCCCAGTTCGCGGAGCTGCTGCGCGAGAAAACCACCACGGGCAATGCCGCGGTCAAGAGCCCGCTGGATGACTACCGGGAGTTCTTTGAGTTCGACATCGAGATTGAGACCGACGACCCAGTCACTGGTGTCACCAAGACCATTGGACATCTGAGCAAACGGATTGGTCCCGGTTCCGGTGGTGAGCATCGTGCCCCCCTGTACGTGATTGCTGGCGCAGCCCTGTCCTCGGCCTACCGCATGGATGAGAACAACCAGGACGGACTGCGGCTCATCCTGCTGGACGAAGCCTTCGACAAAATGGACACGCCCAACATCGTGGCTACCATGCGCTACCTCGAAAAACTCGGACTGCAGGTGCTGCTGGCCAGCCCGGGAGAGAACCTGCCGACGCTGACCGCCTTCTTGCACCGGTACTTCGAGATCATGAAGGACGAAACCCAACACGTGATTCAAGTGGAAGAGCGCCGCGTTAGCGAGGCGATGCGGGAGCAGTTCCGCGAGGACATGTGGGAGTACCACCCCGAGTTGCTGGAGGCGGAGCTGCTGGCAGTTCGCCAGGAGCCCATTCCACGCCCTGTAGCTGCCCCCGCACCATGAGCGCCGGCGCCATCGCCAGGGAATTGCTGGTCAAACTGCTCGAGGCCGGCAACAAGCACGTTGCTGGCGCACGTGCGCGCGCACCAGCACTGACAGCCACGCACTTGAAGCCCTACAGCGACCTCAGAAGCTGGCAACAAAAGCAGGAATGCGATGAGACGTTTCTGGCCGCTCGCGACGCAGGTGCCGTAACTTTGCTGCGGGACAAGCTGAATCCGAATGATGGACTTTTTGAGCGTATTGACCTGGTAGATGTGCAGGCGCTGGCCCGGTTTCTGGGGCGCAGCACTTATGCGGACCAGTTGACCCAGACTGCTGCCCTGTTGGAGCCATTGAAGGCTGACTTCCCAGTGATCTTGGAGGTAATTGGGCGCTGGACCGGTATGGCCAAGGTGCGCGGCCTGGGCCCGCAGGACGCTGGCGCCTGGATCGACGCAGCCAAGACCATTCGGGCGTGCGCTGCGCGCAGCCAAGACACGGTTGCTGCCCCTGTGCGTGAATTCAGCGCGCGACTGTTTCTCGACAGCAAGCGAATTGAAGCGCTCACCGCCCAGCTCGACATCTTGCTGAGTGGAAGCATCGAGGAGAGCCCAAGAGCTGCGGCGCAGGTGTGGCAAGAGTTGGGATTGTTCCGGGAGGAGCATCCCGTGCTGTTGGCCGGCCTCGTACACATCGCGCGCGACCGCACCAGCGGATTGATTGACGCGCCCTACCTGGGACTACCAGCTTCGACCATTAAGGGGGTGGCAAGCAGGGTCATTGAAGTCATCACCATCGAGAACAAGACGACGTTCCACAGCGAGGCTAAGAGGCGCCAAAGCGATGAAGTGCTTCTGATCTACACCGCCGGCATGCCCTCACCGGCTTGGCGTGCCATGTACATGCGTTTGTTGAAGAGCCTACCGTCGGGCACGCCTATGTTTCATTGGGGTGACGTCGATGAAGGAGGGTTCCGGATCGCCTCCACAATCGCCGCGGTTTGCGAGGCGACGGGCCATAAGCTCCAGCCCTACGCGATGTCACCGGACGATGTGCCAGCTGAGATGCGGGTCAAGGCGTCTACTCGGACCCTGGAGCGCATTCACCACTTCGCTTGCGCAGCTGGCTGGCCCAATTTAGGGCGATCCGTGCTTGAGGCGGGATTTGTCGCAGAGCAAGAAGCGCTGGATCGACGGTGAGGTGCTTTTCAAGTGATGCAGAGGAAACTCGTTTCAGCATGCAGCCTGCTGTGGGCGATGATTTAACAAAACTCTAAGATACCAATTTTTTGGGTCGTGCGGAGCAGCTAGGCCATATGGCAGGTCCTGACCGATAAAGGGTTCACCTTAGCTTGAATTAATAGCCATTTTCAATCATCCAGGCCACTGGCACCAATGACTGGTTCCGAGCTGTCAATTTGAACTTCTGTAATGCCGCTCCCGCTGCAACTCTGTCCCAGACTTTTCAGCCGCCAAAGTCGACAATATGATTCAGTTGACGTGAAATGAAAGGCTGCTTTTTGGAACTCCACCGTCAATTCGGCGAACATCACTTGATGGGTTCAACGGCCGGTATCGGGCTGGCATTTCGATAAACCGAAGTTCGGCTATGGCACTAACGCGAAGCTCACGACCGGCTTCTGACATGCAATGTGTTGGACTGCCAGATAGCTGCCGGTCAGGAATAGCCGGTTACCTTACACGACGGCGTCGACGTCCGTTTACAGAGCGTCGGGAACGGTAACTAACTGCGATGCGATTTGCCCAATCCTGGCCTCAAGCAAAGCACTGCAAATCCAGCGTAGCACTTGATGCTCAGCTCGCGCCGTCGGAAACGTGTTCCATCAGGTCTTCGATTCTGCAAGTGAAATAACCGCATAGCCTGTCCATGGTGTCGGTCCCGGTGCCATATCCTTTTTGATTCAGGATCTTCGAAAGAGTCATTCTATTGAGACCGGTCGCAGTGGCGATCTCATTGATCGTTACGCGCCGTCCTTCCAAGAACTGCTTCTTTTCGATCATTTCGCCCAGTTTGAACCTAATCATGATGCATAAAACAATTGAATGATAAATAAATGTGTCAAATGACTTGACAAGAGATCGTTCATGCGATATATTGATGTCAAGTGATAATTATTTTAATCACTTTAACAAAGATTGTAAAGGATCAAATCATGCTTACTCAGACCTACCTCACTACGGACGAACTCTCCTTAAAGTTGAAGTACGACGTGCGCACTATTCGTGAACGTCTTAAAGACAGTGTCCTGTTGGAGGGCGTGCATTACTTTCGGCCGTTTGGTGGTCGGAAAATCTTGTTTGTGTGGGAGGCAATTGAACGAGACATGAAAAACGCTTCGACTCACGAACCTCGTGGAATGAATGCAATTCCCATGGCCAGCGGAGCAGTTCTCCATGGCTAAAGTAACTGTCAGAAAAGAAACCGGCAAACTTGTCATCGACTTCACTTATTGTGGGGTTCGCTGCAGAGAACAGACGGCTTTGCCTGATTCGCAACTCAATCGCAAACGGGTGCAGATGTTGATCGATAAGATCAAGAAGGCACAACAAGACGGGTCATTCCACTACAGTGACTATTTCCCTGAAAGCGCGCTTGCTGCAAGGTTTGATTTGGTGGTCGCTCCAGTTGTACTGGCGGCACCTGCAGCCGAAGCGGTAGACCTTGGCCCCCTGTTCAGCGAATTCTCCAGCAAATGGGTAGACGACCACAGCATCGAATGGCGTCGCAGCCACATTCGCTCGCTGCTGTCCACCCTGAACGGTCGCCTCGTCCCGGAATTCGGAAACAAGGCGGTCGGCAGTATCAGCAAATCTGACATTCTTGAATTCCGCGCCACACTCGCCAAAGTTAAAGGTCGCGGAAATCAAGTTGGGCTTTCATCCAAACGGATCAATGAAATCATTGGTCTGTTGCGTCAAATTCTCACCGAAGCCGCCGACCAGTTCCAGTTTACTTCACCCGCGCTGAGCATCAAAAAGCTGCGCGTACGCAAGACCGATGTGAACCCCTTCAGCCTGGTCGACGTTCAGCGCATCGTGGCCACGGTCCGGCCTGATTACAGGGACTACATGACAACCCGCTTCCTGACCGCCATGCGCACTGGTGAAGTCCATGGCCTCAAATGGAAATACATCGATTGGGACCTGCGCATCATCCGGGTTAGGGAAACCTTTGTCCTGGGTGAAGACGAATACACCAAGACCGACGGCAGCCAGCGCGACATCCAGATGAGCCAGCCCGTCTTCGATGCATTGAAGCGCCAGTTCGAAGTCACAGGCAAGACATCCGAGTACGTCTTTTGCAACCTGGCCGGGCAGCCACTGGACAACAAGAACTTCTCGGACCGGGTCTGGTACCCGCTCTTGCGCCACCTTGGCCTGGACAAGCGTCGTCCTTATCAGATGCGCCATACCGCAGCCACACTCTGGCTGGCCTCGGGCGAAGCACCCGAATGGATTGCCCGCCAACTCGGCCACACCAGCACCGAGATGCTGTTTCGGGTTTACAGCCGTTACGTGCCCAACCTGACCCGCCAGGACGGTTCGGCCATGGAACGCCTGCTGGCCAGCCACATGTCCCAGGGACCTTTGGTTGAACAAAAGGAGCCGGACTCCCATGTGACGATCTATGTCCCGGCCCAGGAGGTGGCACAACAAGCCATTCCGAAACCACGGGGTGTGAAGCGCAAAGCCGCAGTGGCTCCAGTGCTTGACGGTCAGGATATGGCAACACAGGATCAGCCGCTGGTCCCTGTACCGGCAGCGATGCCGACACTGATTCCGGCACCTGTACCGATGCCGACACTGATCGCGATTCCTGCCCCCATTGCGACACAGCCCCCGCCAGCGTCGCCACCGCCCCTGTCCTGGCAAGACATCGCGGAATCGTGGCAGCGCGCGCAAGCCGCCAAGCCGCTGAACTAGCCCGCCGACCCACCGCCATTCAATTCTTCCAGCCTGTTGTCTGTTCACAGACACCGGGTCAGGGGAAAGACTTTGCCTAAAAACCGGATTTGTCTGAATCAACCATTAAGAAAGCATCTCATGAACAAGCAAAACTACTTCTCCTCCCTTGGTGTCGAGTACCCCAACCGAGGTTCCTGGAGGCAAGCCCACCCGGCAGGCCGTGTTGCCAGCACAGACGCCTCTCGCACAGCCGCATCTCAGGCGACGCCGTTCGCCAACACCTTGACCATTGATCCGAATGTGCTGTTTCCCCGGCACACGGTCATCACCGTCATCGGCCGCATCGAGGACTGGACCCTGACATGGGCCGGGCGCATTCACTGCACCCTGTGTCTGTCCATCGGCGATGTGCCATTGCGGGCTAACCGGGACAGCTTGCCGCTCGATCTTCAAAACGGCCATTGGGTCAGGGCCAAGCTGATGCTGCGCAGGGGAAGTTCTGACCCTTCGGGGATCAGCACGCTGCTGCTCAGTAGCAGCCTCATCCATCCGCGTCAACCCAATCCAACGGCCTGGACCCCGACGGTACCCTTTCACCGCTTCGCTCACATGCGCCGGCTTTATCGGCTGCTCTCGCAACTTGCGCCTGGGCAGCAAGCCATCTTCATGGCCGTGATGGCTGATACCCGGATCCAGCAGGGTTTCTTCCTGCGCATTGCGGCCACGGATCACCACACCTACCCGGGTGGCTTGTTCGACTGCAGCATCGAAGCCGCCGAGCGGGTGCTCCAGCTGCAACAGATCGGGACCAAAGAACGCGGCCTGATGGCCCTGGTGTGCCTGCTGTTCGATCTGGGCAAGCTCACTGATGAACGGTATGAAGCTGACCGGATGCGGTGCCACCTTGGCCTGGCGCCACATCCCGGCACCGCAGGCTTGCTTGACCTGGCCCTGGATGCCGTGGCCAGGTTTGAGCCGGATCTGTTTGTGGCCGTGCACCAGCTGCTGGGTCCCTGTGACTGGACCGAATGGCTGTCGCCGCCGGGAATTGTGCCAAGCCTCAAGCAACACATCCACCAGGCCATCCAGCAGGCCTGGCACATCGACTCAGCCATTGCAGCAAATTCAGACGATTCAACACCAACGGGAGAACAGAAATGAACCAAGACACCATGACATCGGAAGTCAACCTGGGCACAGCCCAAACCCAAACCCAGACCCAGACCCAGACCCAAACCCAAACCTCCCCAGGCAGTGGGGTGCTCACCAAACCGCCTTTCACCCTGGCGTGGGCTGCCGGGTTTGTCGATGGTGAAGGTTGCATCTACATCTGCAAGCAAAGATTCCGTGATCCCACGCGCAAGCTATCCTATCGTTTGGGCTTTAGCATCATGCAAAATGATCTGGAGGTGCTCGAACACTTCAGGGGCGGGATGGGTATCACCGAGCCCATCTACAAAGTCAAGCGCCTGCCTCAGCACAGCCGCCAGGTCTATACGCTGATCTGCAGTGGCAAAAACGCGCTGCGTCTGATCACCATCTTGCTGCCCTTTCTCGTTCGCAAGCGGGAGGAAGCCCAGACCGCCGTGGCCTATTGGGAAGACTGCATGGGTGGCAAGAGACCGGGAGGGAAGGGCTGGTCGTCTCAGGTCACCGCTGACCGCGAGGCGAAGTTCCTCCACATGCGCGCCCTCAAATGAAAGCCACGACCATGAACACCCAACCCATCCTGTTCTGCGGTGACCCCCATGGCCGGTTTGACCACATCCTGCGCGCGGCTGAGCTGCTGGACCCCATGGCCATTGTCCTGCTTGGGGACATTGAGCCAGAGCAGCCCCTGCACCTGGAACTCGCAGCCATCGATCCGAACAAGCTGTGGTTCATCCATGGCAACCACGATACTGACAGTGACCAGAACTGGCACCACCTCTGGGGCAGCACACTGGCTGAGCGCAATCTCCATGGCCGGGTGGTGGAACTGCCCAATGGCCTCAAGCTCGCGGGTCTGGGCGGCGTGTTCCGTGAATCGGTCTGGTATCCCGGCCACAGTGACGCCAGGTTCGAAAGCCGCTCCAGCCATGCCCGCTCTACCCCCCGGCAGGATCGCTGGCAGGGCGGTGTGCACCGCAAACACTGGTCCAGCATCTACCCGGAGGAATTCAAAGCCTTGGCGACCCAGCGTGCTGACATTCTGGTCACGCATGAGGCACCCGGTTATCACCCCAACGGGTTTGAGATCCTGGATGAGCTGGCGCGCAGCATGGGCGTCAAAGTGAGCGTTCACGGTCATCAACACGACCGGATGGACAGCAGTCACCGCTGGGTGCAACAGGGATTCAAAAGCTTTGGGGTCGGCCTGTGTGGCATCACCGCCATTGACCTGGACGGTCATGCCGAGGTTATCTTTTCTGGGGATCTTGATCACCAGTCTCATTCATCAGGAGCCTGAGATGGAAAATCCAGACACTGACCCACCGGGCTTTGCCCTTTACCGGCTGTATCAGGATGATTACAGCCGTCGCCACGAGATGTTTGTGCCGTCCCACCTCAAGGACGACCTGGAGGCTGAAAGCAAGCGTCGCTTCAAGGAAAAGGAAGCAGAGCAGGACAAGGTGACCGCCATGGAAAAGGCCCAGGCGCGTGAGGAGGCCATCAGCAGCTTCCGTGCGTCTGAGTCCACCGATTCCGGTCCCGACAACAGCTTCAAGAGCAAAGACCAGATCGAACTCGAGAAGGCAACCCAGGCCTGGGCTCGCATTGATGAATCGGACCGGACCCGGTCGTCACGACATCGTTATCCGGTGTTCAAGTCAGAACAGGCCCTGGTCCTGCGCAAGCGTCTGAGCAAAAGTGATGGGGATGAGCGGGCCAGGCTGGACCAAACCTATCAGGAGTTGGTGCATGCCGGCACCACCTTGCGCGAGATCGCTCGGCCAAAGTCACTCAAGTCACTGGAAACCTTGGCGCAGAAGCAGCCGCACATGAAAGAGGCGGTGGCCTTCGTCATGGCGCAGATCAACCTGGCCAGGTGCAGCCAGAAACCGGTTCGTCTGCAGCCCATGCTGTTGGTTGGGGAGGCTGGAGTGGGAAAAACCCACTTTGCCCAGGCCCTGGCGCAGGCCTTGAGTACCACCATCCACATTCAAGCCCTTGATTCCGATCTGACCTCTTCGGTCTTTCTGGGTTCCGATCGACATTGGGGTAATTCCCAGCATGGCGTGCTGTTTGAGACCGTGGTTCTGGGTCAGCACGCCAATCCCATCATCGTGCTCGATGAGATCGACAAGCCTTCACGCTCGATGAGCTACGCCTCTCCCGTGAGCAGCCTGTATTCGGTACTGGAACCGGTTAGCGCCAAAGGGGTACGTGACATCTCACTGATGTTCGAATTCGACGCCAGCCAAGTGACCTGGATTGCCACCGCCAACACCGCGATGTATCTGGATCCGCCCTTGCGCAGCCGGTTTCGGGAGTTCCACATCATGCCACCCACAGCCGCAGAGTGCCTGGTGCTGGCCGAAGAGGTGATGCGTGCCAGCATTCAATCGGTCGGCATCAAGGGTTTCAAGCCTGATGTGTCGCTGCGCCGGCATCTGGCGCATTTGCCAGCCCGCCAGATTTATCAGTTGACCCTGGAGGCCGTGGCCAATGCTGTTGCGGCTGACAGGAAAGAGCTGTGTCGGGGGGACTTTCCGGGGTGGTTGTTTGAGGATGAGGCGGGCGGGCAGGGCGGTAAGGTTACACAATACCTTCATTGAACCTGCATCATGAATGTTAGTCCTATTTATGCTAGCTTCGGCGTCTAGGTTTCAGTCTGTCCAATGGCTTATCCATGACCAGGCCATTCCACACTGACGGCTCATGCGATCGTCCCGTTCAGTGGAACTTTGATAACCTGCTGCCAGAAGAATTTTTGCGCGAAGTCTTGGCCATGGAAGAGAAGTTCGACCGGTCCGATGCGTTCGGCCTGCTGAGATACTTTGGCTCGGTGTTTGCGGGCTCGCTCGTGCTGCGCGAGCATGGTGCGACCGTCGTGGAGCAAGGATTAAAGCCGCTGACGCTTGACGACCTGCAACTGCGCATCAAGCAGCTTCGGACTTCCCCTATGGAGAGTGAGCTTCACAAGAAACCACTTCAAAACAGGATCACCAACACCAGCAAACAGCTATAGTTATCCACAATTGGAAGTCAAGCTGACAACTTTAGCCCCTGGTCAAAATTCAATCGGTCCCAGGGGGTCAGTTTTGAATCGGTGCCGATACGTATGGACAAACACTACCTCGCTCCTCTTTTCGCCCCCCAATCGATTCTGGTATTCGCTGGCCCCACCGAATCCGTGGAGGGCCATACACCCCAAGCCCGGCAACTGGCCGAAAACCTGAAGGCGCAGGCTTACAAGGGTACGCTGCAATTTCTGGATATCCACAGCAATGGCACGCTGGCCGATCTGTCGCGAACGCGCGCTGATCTGGCCATCATTGCGCTGCCTGAGGACGAAGTGCTGGCCGCACTGGAGGTCGCAGGTCGCATGAACTGCCGCTCGGCCCTGATCATCTCCACCGGTATCAGCGCTGAGCTGGCCCAGTCCCTGGAAAAGGTGGCCAAGCGCGAAGACGTGCAACTGTTGGGGCCTAACTGCCTGGGCTTTCAGAACCCGCTGCTGCAACTCAATGCCAGCGTGGCGGGTGACCTGGCCAGTAGCGGTTCGCTGGCGCTGGTGTCGCAATCGTGCGCGTTAACGGCGTCCATGCTGGACTGGGCGCGCAAGAATGCCGTGGGGTTTTCCTCGGTGGTTTCGCTGGGCTCCAACACCGCGGTGGACATCGCGCAGGTGCTGGACTACTTGGCCAACGACGCACGCACGCAAAGCATCATCGTGTACCTGGAAGGCATTTCCAATGCACGCCGCTTCATGAGCGCGCTGCGCTCGGCAGCCCATACCAAGCCGGTCATCGTGCTTAAGGCCGGACGCAAGCCCGCAGGCAACCAGGCAGCACAAACCGACAGCGGCACCATCGTCGGCAGCGACAATGTGTTTGACGCGGCCCTTCGCCGCGCCGGGGCAGTGCGCGTCACCTCGTTTATGGAACTGTTCTCGGCGGCCAAATGCTTGGCTTCGCGTTACCGCCCGGTGGGCCAGCGCCTAGCCATCGTCACCAATGGCGGAGGCCCTGGCAGGCTGGCGGTGGACTGGGTCTATGAAATTCATCTGCACCTGGGCAAGCTATCGGAGCAGACGAGCGCCGAGCTCAAGCCCAAGCTGCCTGTGATGGCGTCACTGACCGACCTGATTGACTTGTCAGAAGAAGCTACGGCCGAACACTACAAGGCCGCAGTCATTGCTGCCTACCATGACGCATCAATAGACGGCGTGCTAGTGATCTTCTCACCCAAGACCGGTTCCGACTCCATCAGTATCGCCAAGGCCATGGCGGAAATCAAACGCGCCATGGGCAAACCGCTGCTGACCTGTTGGATGGGTGACGCTACAGTAGGCGAGGCACGCGTGCTTCTCAACGAGGCCGCCATTCCCACCTTCCGCACACCGGAGGCGGCGGTGGGCGCCTTCGGCAACATCGCCACCTTCTATCAAAACCAGCGACTGCTGCAGCAGACGCCGCCACCGCTGTCAATCCTGGACAAGCCCGACATCGAAGGCGCGCGCCTCATCATCGAGAGTGTGTTGGCCGAAGGGCGCAAGGTGCTGTCCGATATGGAGTCCAAGACATTGCTGTCGTGCTTCCACATTCCGGTCACGCAAACCATTTTGGCGCGCAACGCCAACGAGGTCATGATGATTTCGGCGCAGCTGGGTTACCCGGTGGCGCTCAAGATCGACTCGCCCGACATCAGCCACAATTCCGATGTGCAGGGAGTGGCGCTCAACATCATGAATGCCACTAGTGCACGTGACAACTACAACGACATGGTGGAGCGGGTCAAGCGCATCATGCCGAAGGCCCTCCTCAATGGAGTGACCGTGCAGAAGATGGCAAACGCCCGCCGTGGCCGCGAGATCTATGTGGGCCTTGTCACCGATGACCCGTTCGGTCCGGTGATTGTGTTTGGCGCTGGCGGCACCATGATCGAATTGCTCAATGATCGTGCCATGGAGTTACCGCCTCTCAACCAGTTTCTGGCACGTCGGCTGATCGACCGCTCGCGGGTGTCCGAAACCCTGGGCGAATGGCGCGGTGCTAGCGCGGTGAACATGGATGCTCTGGAACAGGTGCTATTGCGCGTCTCGGAAATGGTGTGCGAATTTCCGCACTTACGCGAGATGGATATCAACCCCATCATCGTCGACGAATTCGGTGCTGTGGCGGTGGATGTGCGAATCGCTATCGACAGCGCGCCCCAAGGCAGCAGCGGTCGCGCCAACGACTACCACCACCTTTCCATCCTGCCCTACCCGGCCCGCTACGAGATGACACTGCCTCTGCGCGGTGGCGGCGAATACTCTATTCGCCCGATCCATCCCGACGATGCGCAGATGCTCAAGAATCTACTCAGCGAACTGTCGCCGCAAAGTCGCCGCTTCCGCTTTGTATCCAGCATGGCCGAGCTGCCGCCTGCAATGCTGGCACGCTTCACATTGATCGACTACGACCGAGAAATGGCGTTGGCGGCCGTTGTCAAGGAACGCAAGGTCACACCCGAGGGCGACATCACCGAGACTGAACGCATAGTTGGTGTCTCGCGTTATGTCACCAACCCGGACCAGTCGAGTTGCGACTTCGCACTGGCGGTGGCCGACGACTTCAATGGCAAGGGCATGGGCTCACGCCTAATGGAATGCATCATGGACGTGGCGCGTGAAAGAGGCCTGTCCGAGATTGAGGGTCTGGTTCTGGCCCATAACTCCCGCATGCTCAAGCTCATGCGCAGCTTGGGCTATCAGGTCAAAGCCTATCCGGGAGATCCGGACTTCAAGCTGGTCACACACAGTCTGTAGGATTGCACGCAGCAACAAAATGGGGCGCATGCCAGTGCATCCTGACGTTTAAGATTTCGCCACGGAAACAACAGGCTCGCTGCGATGCCCTCCTGCCTGGCTACAAACGAGAAGTTCATGCCACGCTCGTAGGCCTGTCGCACCAGCGCTGATTTCTCTGTGAGGGACCATCGCCTACGACGCTGGAATCGTAAACATAATTCACCATCTCCTCTGGGCAGAATGTGCACTCAGCTGAGCGCAATTCAATCACCACTCGGGTTGCCGGATTGGGATGAAATTGTATTCGCTATGGCCCTTTGATCTTTGTCGCAAAAGTCGGCCCATTTCTGCATCTTCAGACAGCGCTTGTTTAATGCATCACTTTACAGATATAAATGGTCCCATTTGGTGAACAACTTTCCCCGATCTATAGGTTAACTCATGGCGGATTGCCAAAGATGCAGAGCTGTCTACGAAGGCGGTGGTTGCTTGCGCCGAACCAACCGCTTCGGGACACAATTTGTTGCACGGATCATTAGCGTATTCCTGCGCAAGGGTCTGTGATTCGCCTTGCCGGATGCGTAGTTCTTGGAGACATCGAAGCAGCAGTGCCATGGGATGGGGCCTTCAAGTGCCTGAGTTAAGGAAGCTGGAGCGCTGCTACAAATTCGGGCACTGCCACGAACAAGTCAGCTTCGAGCCCATAGTCGGCCACGCAAAATATCGGCGCCTCGGCGTCTTTGTTGATTGCCACGATCACTTTGGAGTCCTTCATGCCCGCGAGATGCTGTATGGCTCCTGAGATGCCCGCTGCAATGTAGAGCTGCGGGGCGACAATCTTGCCCGTCTGGCCCACTTGCCAGTCGTTCGGGGCGTAACCCGCATCGACAGCGGCGCGCGAAGCACCCAAGGCTGCGCCAAGCTTGTCGGCCAGCGGGGTCATTACTTCCATGAACTTTTCGTTGGAACCCAAAGCCCGGCCACCGGCGACGATGATCTTGGCGGAGGTCAGTTCGGGGCGTTCGTTCTTGGCGATTTCTCTACCGACAAAGGTGGTGATTGAACTGCCAGTAACGGCGACCACGATTTCAACCGTTGCGGTACCACCCGTGGCGATGGCAGCATCGAAACCTGTGGTACGCACGGTCAGGACCTTGATCGCATCGGTGCTCTGCACCGTGGCAATCGCGTTGCCGGCGTAGATTGGACGCTCAAAAGTGTCGCTGTTTTCGATATTGATGACATCTGAAATCTGGCTGACGTCGAGCTTGGCGGCCAAGCGAGGTGCCACATTTTTACCGCTGGCAGTCGATGCAAACATGATGTGGGAATACTGGCCAGCGATGGTCAGCACCTGGGCCGCCACATTCTCGGCCAATCCATGTGCAAACTGGGCACCGTCGGCATGAATAACTTTGGCAACGCCGGTGATCTGTGCGGCAGCCATTGCGACCGGGTCGGCATTGTGGCCCATGACCAAAACATGCACAAGACCATCTGTGAACATACTGGTCTGGGTCGCCGCCATGACGACGTTGAATGTGGCGCTTTTGAGGCTGACGTTGTCGTGCTCAGCAATTACTAAGACTGTCATTTAGATCACCTTGGCTTCGTTCTTGAGATTGGCCACCAGGGTGGCCACATCGGGCACCTTGATGCCGGCGCTGCGTTTGGGTGGCTCGTTGACCTTGAGGGTCTTGATGCGCGGGCTCACATCCACGCCCAAATCTTCGGGTTTGAGGATTTCCATGGGCTTTTTCTTGGCCTTCATGATGTTGGGCAGGGTCACATACCTGGGCTCGTTCAGGCGCAAGTCGGCCGTGACGACAGCGGGCAGGGTGACCGAGAGGGTTTCACTGCCGCCGTCGATTTCGCGTGACACCGTGGCTTTGCCGTCCGCCACTTCAAGCTTGCTGGCAAAGGCGACCTGGGGCAGGTCGGCCAGCGCGGCGAGCATCTGGCCGGTCTGGTTGCAGTCGTCATCGATGGCTTGTTTGCCCAGGATGATGAGGCCGGGTTGTTCTTTGTCGACCAGGGCCTTGAGCAGTTTGGCCACCGCCAGGGGTTGCAGTTCTTCGGCGGTTTCAACCAGGATGGCACGATCGGCACCGATGGCCATGGCCGTGCGCAGGGTTTCCTGGCATTGGGTGACGCCACAGGAGACGGCGATGATCTCGGTGGCCACACCCTTTTCTTTCAGGCGCACGGCTTCTTCGATGGCGATTTCGTCGAAGGGGTTCATGCTCATTTTGACGTTGGCGAGATCAACGCCGCTGCCATCACTTTTAACGCGTACCTTGACGTTGTAGTCAACCACTCGCTTGACTGCGACTAAAACTTTCATTTCTGATTCCTTTAGTTTTTAAACTTGCTTTTGAGGATGGTGAAATCATTTCGGACGAAGCAGTGGTGCACGTCTAACGCCACCTTTCCCGTTAAAGATTAGTGCGTCTTGCCAAAGGTCGATGACCATATTCAGTGGAGCAAGCATGCCTGAGGCCCCCTTGCTCGCTTCTTTAATGAATCTCTCAGCCAAGATGGCGTAGTCCCTTCGAAACATTTCAGCCGGACGATTAGTCCAATAGCCAAAACTCGCATTTGACAACGTTACCTTGACAGGCAATGAGCTTGATGTGGCTGTACCGAGAAGGTTGCATGGGGACAGAGATGCCAGACCCCGGTTGATAACGAAGCCGAGCTTATGCTTGGTTGAATAAATCGACGCTTTAGCGCTGAGAAACGGGATCATAAGTGCGACAGCATGGCTTTCAGCAACTTGGCCATCTCGGACGGATTGCGCGTGACCTTGAAACCACATTCTTCCATCACGGCGAGCTTGGCTTCAGCGGTATCGGCACCGCCAGAGATCAAGGCACCGGCGTGGCCCATGCGTTTGCCCGCAGGTGCGGTCACACCCGCGATGAAGCCCACAATCGGTTTCTTCATGTTGAGCTTGCACCAGCGTGCGGCTTCGGCCTCGTCCGGGCCACCAATTTCACCAATCATGATGACGGCGTCGGTGTCAGGATCGTCGTTGAAAGCCTGCATCACGTCGATGTGCTTCAAACCATTGATGGGGTCGCCACCAATGCCGACAGCAGTGGACTGGCCCAGACCGATTTCGGTCAACTGTGCCACCGCTTCATAGGTCAACGTGCCGGAGCGGCTGACCACACCGATGCGGCCCTTGCGGTGGATGTGACCGGGCATGATGCCGATCTTGATCTCGTCGGGCGTGATCAGGCCGGGGCAGTTGGGGCCGAGCAGCAGGGTTTTCTTGCCGCCAGCGGCTTCCTTGGCCTTCATGCGGTTGCGCACTTCGAGCATGTCACGCACCGGGATGCCTTCGGTGATACAAATCGCCAAGTCCAGGTCGGCCTCGACGGCCTCCCAGATGGCGGCAGCAGCACCTGACGGGGGCACATAAATCACGCTGACCGTGGCGCCAGTCTCGCTTGCGGCTTCTTTGACCGAGGCGTAAATCGGGATGTTGAAGATCGACTCGCCGGCCTTCTTGGGGTTCACACCCGCGACAAAGCAGTTCTTGCCATTAGCGTATTCCTGGCACTTTTCAGTGTGGAACTGGCCGGTCTTGCCCGTGATGCCCTGGGTGATGACCTTGGTGTCTTTGTTGATGTAGATAGACATTTTGATTAACCTTTCACCGCTTTAACTGCTGCTTGTGCAGCTTCTGCCATGGTGTCCACGGAAATGATCGGCAGACCGCTGTCTTTCAGCATCTTCTTGCCCAGCTCTTCGTTGGTGCCCTTCATGCGCACGACCAGCGGCACATTCAGGTTGGTTGCCTTGCAGGCGGTGATGACGCCGGTGGCAATGGTGTCGCACTTCATGATGCCGCCGAAGATGTTGACCAGGATGGCCTTGACCTTGGGGTTCTTCAGCATGATCTTGAAGGCTTCGGTGACCTTCTCGGGGGTGGCACCGCCGCCCACGTCCAAAAAGTTGGCCGGTTCTGCGCCAAACAGCTTGATGGTGTCCATGGTCGCCATGGCCAGGCCCGCGCCATTGACCAGGCAGCCGATGTTGCCGTCCAGGCTGATGTAGGCGAGGTCGAACTTGCTGGCTTCGACTTCAGCCGGGTCTTCCTCGTCGAGGTCGCGGTAAGCCACGATCTCGGGGTGACGGTAGAGGGCGTTGGCGTCAAAGTTGAACTTGGCGTCCAAAGCAATCACGTTGCCCTTGCCGTCGCGGTTCAGCGGGTTGATTTCGACCAGCGACGCGTCGGTGTCCATGTAGCACTTGTAGAGCTTCTGGAAGATGTCCACGGCTTGCGCCGTCGAGCCAGCAGGCATGCCGATGGCGTCTGCAATTTTCTTCGCTTGCGCCTCGCCCAGACCGCTCAAAGGATCGATGAACTCGGTGATGATCTTCTCAGGCGTGGAATGCGCCACTTCCTCGATGTCCATGCCGCCCTCAGAGGAGGCAATAAAGGCCACCTTTTGCGTGGCACGGTCGGTCACCACGGACACGTAGTATTCCTTCTGGATGTCGGCACCGTCTTCGATGTAGAGGCGACGCACCTTTTGGCCCTCAGGGCCGGTCTGGTGGGTCTTGAGCTGCATGCCCAGGATTTCGCCAGCGATGCGCTTGACATCCTCAATGGTCTTGGCAACCTTGACGCCGCCACCCTTGCCACGGCCCCCGGCGTGGATCTGCGCCTTGACAACCCATACCGGGCCGCCGAGTTTTTGAGCGGCTTCCACCGCCTCTTGAACGGTGAACGCTGCAATGCCGCGAGGCACTGGCACACCAAATTGACGCAAGATTTCCTTGCCTTGGTACTCGTGAATTTTCATTGTGTCTCTCTAATCAATGCTCTAGTCGGAATAATCGTGCTCTTTGTGTAGATTAGGGCGCGTTCGGTGGAAAGCTTCAATCGCAACAATAGGCTATAAAAATAACTGCTGCTGCTTTATCGGCATTTGCTATGTTGTAAGGTTGCATGGACGCTCATCAACCACTCGCGACGAGCTTCACCAAAAGCGCGATCACGACGAAGTCGTGCGATGTTTTGTAAGGTCCATGCAGTGCTGGAGGCAGCGATTGGGGGAGGCCTTGTGCATGTGGTGTCTATTCCGTCGGGCGTAATCTGAAAAGAATCGGGAATGTAGAAGCTGCTGCTGATGATGGTGTTCAGCAGAGACGTCTTGCTAGCACCGTTTGGCCCAACGATTGACAAAATCTCACATTCTCCAAAAAATGCCGATACGTCAGTGATCGCTTGGATTCCTACGAACCGATTGGAAACACTTGAAACAACGAGACCTTGACGGCAAAGTGAAGGAAGTTTCGAACCCATTTTTCCCCATATAAATTCTGTACAACTTTTCGGCCTACCGTTACGCATCCCTGATATGGTCGAATATATAAATAAACCGACGTGGCGATCTATTATGCCATTCTTTAATTAAGGAGTCAAGAGGGTAAATTTGCACCGAGCATCCATGGTGTCCACCAGTTCTCACTCAGCATCAGGCCCCCTCTTTGGGTGCGGGCATTCTGGTGGATCATCTTGCTCGCCAGGGGAATGCGTTCACACTTGATGCGGAGGTTACACCGGCGCTTGGAGGTTCTTACAACGCCTGCACATTGCCGCTCGGTCTTGATACATCTGTAACTGCGCGCGCCTTTGAACTGCCTTTTACATGCCGAGAAATTGGGTGACGTTCAAGTCGGAAAAGTTGTTTTTGTAAAGTTGCACTACCCGGTCCACTTCAGACCCGCTTGCGCGGCGTTTGGAGATCTGGCTGAGCCGCCTGTCAAGCAAGTCCTCCATGCCATCAGCTTAATAGCGTTCAATGTGACGGCGAAAGCTGCGTTCGCACTGGCCCAGCAACAGTGCCACCTCGGCCTGCGTCAGTCGTCCTTCGCTCCAGCCGTCATAAGCTTCTTGAAATTTCATCTTGCGGTTCTCCTGCATGTAGCGGGCACGGCTTATGGGATCGATGCTGCATCGCACGTCCAGAAACCGGACAGATTACTTGCTAAGAACCGGACAAGTCATTTACTACCGACACGCGCTGTTGCGCACTTGACACCTGCCGCATTTAGCGATAGCATAAAAATACAGTAACACCGACGGGTCGGACTATTAATTAAAGATAAGAGAGTTCTAAAACTTCGGCGCGGTGGTCGTAGAAGTTAAACGGTCACCGTTTCGGTGGCATAAAAAGTTGGGGCCGCGTTACAGACCACTCTATATAAATTTGAAAAGATCGTAATTTGAAAGCCTTCGGATTTGCCGATAGTTGGCTACCTTGGTGTAAGTTTTTGAACTGTTTTTAAGGAGTTTGTATACATGCGCAGAAAGAAGTTGTTAGCAGCAATGGCTCGCACTGAGGGGATATCTTCGCAAGAGTTTCATGACCATTACCGTCACCCACACGGAACCATGGGCATGCAGATTTCGACGTTGCGCCAGTACGTTCAGAGCCACCAGATCCACACTGACCTGCTCGATAAATCGCAGAATCGCTATGAGGCAATCGCAGAATTGTGGTTTGACAATGCGAACGACCTGATCCACTTCCGGGAGGAGTCAACAATGACTTCCTATCTGAATGCCGACGAGCCAAACTTCTGCGACCTGCGAAAGACGCGATTGTTCATCTGTGAAGAAGAAGTGTTGAGCTCAACGCCCGATTCCAGACTCATCGAAAGTGATTACGCCAACGGAAAATGGCGATTGGACAATCGCCCGCTGTCAATCAAGATTCTGCAATTCATTATGCCGGATGCTGGCCCCGGTTGGTGTGGGCCGAATGACGAAGCACTCGGGCGTCGTCTAGGCACATTTCAGCATGTGCGTTGCCATCCTACGACCCCGACAACCATGGTGCCCAGCCGGATGAACCGTCCGCCCGACTTTATTGGCGCTAGGGAATTGTGGTGGCCCACCCTCACCGCTTTCGAGCGGTCTATTGCAGCTGATATGGATGCATGGCGTGACCTCATCATCCAACGGCCACACACCTACACCATGCTGGCACAGGCAGAACGCTGGAGATAACCATGAACAACAACACATCAACGCCTACATCGAACCTATTCTCCCCTTTGCGTCTTCGTGACCTAGAACTGCCAAACCGTATCGTCATTTCACCGATGTGCACCTATTCGGCGGATGAGGGAATAGCTAGCGATTGGCACTTCGCTCATCTCGCAAAGTTTGCCTTAGGCGGTGCCGGAACAATCTTCGTCGAGGCGACGGCGGTCGATCCGGACGGCGGACTTAGTTGCGGCGACCTCGGTCTGTGGTCCGACTCCCATGTTGCGCCACTTAAGCGGATCACCGATTTCATTAAAGCATGCAATTCTGTACCTGCTATTCAACTGGGTCATGCCGGACGTAAGGCGAGTTCGCAACGGCCCTGGATTGGCAATGGTGCATTGACGGAGAAAGATGCCGAATACGGTGACAAGCCTTGGCAAACCGTCTCTGCCGGGACGGTGCCCGTCAACGAGTCATGGCCCGCACCACAGCAACTGACATTGGAACGCATGGAGGCAATGCGCACTTCGTGGCGCCTAGCAGTGGATAGAGCAATTGATGCTGGCTTCGAAATCGTCGAGGTCCACATGGCGCACGGCTACCTGTTACACCAGTTCCTGTCGACGGTCACAAACAACCGGGTAGATGGCTATGGCGGCAGTCTAAAAAGCCGGATGAGGTACCCGCTCGAGATCGCAAAGATCGTACGCGACACCTGGCCGCAAGACCGCCCCGTTTTCGTGCGCATCTCAGCCGTAGATGAGGGCTGGTCTATCGAGGACTCGATCGCTTTGGCATGTGAACTCAAGTCAATAGGTATCGATGTTGTGGACTGCTCGACCGGCGGATTGGGGCGTTCGCCGCAAGCGCTGCGCGTTTCACGAGGGTATGGCTTCCAGGTCCCTTTCGCAGAAAAGATCAAGAAAGAGGCCGACGTTTTGACCATGGCGGTCGGATTGATTCTTGATCCCGAATTAGCTAACGATATCGTCGCATTGGGAAGATCTGACCTCGTGGCCGTTGGCCGAGGCGTGCTCGAAGACCCGAATTGGCCACTTCGAGCGCGCCGTGTCCTGAACCCAGAAGCCTCGGCATTCGCGGGTTGGCCGAAACAATACGGGAGTTGGCTAGAGCAGAGGGAACGGGTGTTGGAAAAAATCCGAGCTGACGATCAGGCCTCAACCACCTTAAGCTGAGAGGTGTTGCACTTCAGATTTGAGGCTGCCATGCTAAGGGAAGATAAATGGGATAAATCAGGATACAGAGATGGATCTTCGGTTGAATAGTTAGAACCGTTTAAGTCGCGCTGACTTGACTGTGGAGACCGCTTCAATGTACTGTCATTTGACTAAGTCAACCCAAAGTCAGGTGAAGCTTGCTGTTGTAACGATTTGACCGAGAGTCTGCTAAGAAAATGCAATCTCAAGTTCCTTGGTCAAAGTCACAACTATGCTCACACGCAAGGCTCACACGCAAGGCTCACACGCAAGGCTCACACGCAAGGCTCACACGCAAGGCTCACACGCAAGGCTCAAAGCGCTGATCGCGGGTTTACCCTATTGACTCCCAAATTGAAAATGTAATAATACATCCACCGCGTCGGTCTATTAATAAATAGACCAGATCAAGGATGGGTAGCGGTAGGCCGCAAAGTTGTACAGAATTGTTGTGGGGAAAAATGGGCTCAAGAATTTCTTCGCTAAACCGTCAATGCTTCGTTGTTTCAAGTGTTTCCAGGCAATTCGCAGGAATCCACGCGATCACTGACGTCTCGGCCTCTTTTGGAGGATGTGAGATTGTGTCAATCATTGGGCCAAACGGCGTTAGCAAGACGTCTTTGCTGAGCCCTATCAGCGGCCTCTATATGACCAATTCCGGTCAGATTGCAAGTGACGGAATAGGCACTACGTGCCCGCGAACTCCCCCAATCGCTGCCTCCAACATAGAGCAAGACTTACAAGAAATCGCACTACTTTGCATTGATCTGATTTTTGGTGAGGCTCGGCTCGAATAGTTGATAAACGTCCTCTCAATCTTCCAACCTTACAACATAGCGAATGCAGAGAAAACAGCATCAGCCATTTTTATAACCTATTGCTGTCATGGAAGCTTTTCACCGACTGCGCCCCAATCTACGCATATAGCACGGTTACTCAATTTTGAGAGGAAACAAAAATACCAGAAATATCAACGATCTACCCACAATACCTCCGCGCCGGTGCAGGCCTCGCGCACAGCTAGTTATTGCATTGAAAAGAAGAGAACCCAACTTTAGATGAAGTCGGACTGAACCAAGGCAGAAAGACTTATGCAATTTTGGAATCCAAAGAATTCAAGTTTCTCGTTTGATGATCTGGTTTGCCGCTTTGATTGGCCCCAGACGACATAAAACAGGAGACAACTATATGAATAGAGTTCTCGGTCGCCTTCTTGGCAGTGCACTCACGTTGTGCCAGTCGTTAACACTTAAAGCGGAGTCAACTGAACGGATCCGTCGTCCTATGCATTGCATCGAACCTCTAGCTGAACAAATACGATGAAAGTAAGCAAAGAAGTTTCCTTGCAGCGTCTGGAGCAATCTTTTAATGTCATGAATTTCTGGTGGAGTCATCAAGGCTAATGCCTGAGATGGTCCCGCACTGGAACCCATTTATAAAACTTGGAGAAATCTCAAATGAAAAAAAATCTTATTGCTTTGGCTGTTTTGGCCGCTTCTGGTGCCGCTATGGCTCAATCTTCTGTGACGTTGTACGGCATCCTCGATGTACTCGGCGGTCGACTCACGGTCGAAAACAAGAACAATGTTGCGACTCCGTCCCTTTCCACCACCAAGATGGACACTGGAACCGTCAACGGCACGCGTTGGGGCCTGAGGGGCTCTGAAGACCTTGGTGGCGGTCTCAATGCCATTTTCGATCTGCAAAGCGGTTTTGACATATCTACCGGTGGTTCTCAGCAAGGTGGTACGCTTTTCGGCCGTCAAGCAGTCGTTGGTTTCCAGGGTGCCTTCGGTACGGTTAAGTTCGGTCGAGTCATCACACCCTTCTTTGAAAATGAAAGCGGGAATGATGTCATGATGGGCTCGTCGCTGTCGCCTCAAAGCAATGTGATGCGAACTTCCAACAACTGGAGCAGCGCTGGTAACAATGGCACAAACGCTGCATTTGAAACGAGCTCCCTCGCTGGTTATACGCTGCGTGGAAACAACGCTATCCGTTACGATACGCCGACAATTGGCGGCTTTGTCGGCCAGATTGCATATGCAATGGATGAGAGTACGCAAAGCACTTTACCTCAAGGCAACACTACTCAACCTGCCGTGACTTCGGCTGCGTTGCTCTACTCGGCTGGTCCTGTCAACGGCGTGCTGGCTTACCAAATCGAGAAGCCGTACCAGCCTTTAGGCGTTGGCGCCGCAGGTACTGTCTATGCTGGCACGAATGCCAGCGACCGCAGCTTTTTGCGTCTATCGGGCCAATATGACTTCGGTAAGATCATCGCAAAGGCTGGATATGGCCGTGCTGAACGCGTTAACTTTATGCAAGATGGAAAAACCAATGAATACCAAATTGGGCTAGATTACAAAGTATCTGATGTGATGACATTGACTGGCGGTATTGCTAGTTCAAAAGATGATGCGTCTACTTCGAATGCAAATATCGAGGTCAAACGCACAGCCTACGCACTGGGTGGCAAGTACGTCATGTCCAAGCGCACATTCCTGTACGGTGGCTACGAATCTGGCAAACAAGAAAAGGCAGGTTCTCCCGATGCCACAGAAAGCTTTCTGGCCTTCGGTCTGCAACACCGCTTCTGATACTGCACTGGCGCAAGTCAGCTGACGGTTTAAGCCTAAAAAACCCCACTCAGGAAACTGAGTGGGGTAACACTGGCGACGGTATTTCCATTTTGGCCAACTTCGACCAATTCAAGCGCACCAAGGTGCATGCTGAGGCTTGATCATGAAAGTCCATGTATTGAGCGCAGCGAGTGAGACCTACTCTACGAAGTACGGTGTTCGGATTGGCAAATCTTTCTGATGTATCAGCCACCGTGAGCTAGCGTTTAGCTCTGGCAATACATTTACGTAATGGCAGATCAGAGCAATGAACAATTTGGCCGATTGAAAAAGGTGGGTCATAACAAGACAATTTGAGGGTGCGTCATTGGCCATTTCTAGAGACCATGAAACGATGCTTAAGGAATTGACAAGTTCGAGAATGGCCGTAGACCGAGTGGTTGATCGAACCAATGTGATGCTGGGCTACTCAGCTGGTGAGTCGACCATTAATCATAAAATCCAACTTTCGATTGGGCGGACGTCGTTCTAGAAATGCATGCAACAGCGTAGATTTGCCTGGTTGCCAACTTGACTCTAAAGGATTGTGCGCTGGCTTAAGGGCGTCTTGAAAAACCCTTGAGTGCATTGTTCTTTCCATAGTTTTTTAAACAAATCTTTCGGGGGGCTTGCGTCGGCCAGTGGCTGCCCCGCGAACACGGCAGAGCCTCTAATGACGGCTAGATGGGCCGCGTGATCAACATCCAGCCAAGTTTACTAACTGGATTACGCCGCTGGCAATGGTATCAACCGCCAGTCGGTGAATTTCGATGATATGCAATCTGTTTGCATCTGGGGAAACATTGATGAATGAATTGAAAACCTTGAGAATCTCGCTCCGCTCTACCGGAGTGGCGCAGGTGATGATGTCGCGCCCAGCCGTGTTCAATGCCTTCGACGAGGTCATGATTGCGGAGCTGGAAGCAGTTTTTATCGAACTGGGTGCGGATCCCTCAGTTCGCATGATCGTAATTGCCGGCGAAGGAAAAAACTTCAGCGCAGGTGCCGACCTCAAGTGGATGCAGCGTGCTAGCACCGCCTCACGGGAATGGAATCTAGATGATGCCCGTCGCTTTGCATCCATGCTCTCTCGCATAGACACCTGTCCAAAGCCGACGCTTGCGCGAGTGCAAGGAGCCGCGCTGGGTGGCGGTGTCGGCTTGGCCTGCGTCTGCGACATTGCGATTGCGTCAGACAACGCCAGTTTTGCGGTTAGCGAGGCCAGGTTTGGTATCCCGCCAGCGGTCATTGGCCCTTACTTGACCAACGCGATCGGAAAACGCCAGTCCAAGCGCCTCGCGCTGACGACTACCCGGATATCCGCCGTTGAGGCGCTGACAATCGGACTGGTGCAACAGGTGGTAACTCTGGACCAACTCGATGTGGCCATCGACGCCACCATCAGGGAACTGCTGATCGGCGGCCCCGCAGCGCAGTCCGAAATCAAGGCCCTGTATGCTCAGCTAGCCGTGGGAGCAGTCACACCAGAAGTTCGGGAGCTAACTGCACAAACCATATGCCGCGTGCGCGGCACTGACGAGGCGCGTGAGGGTTTTTCTGCTTTTCTAGGTAAACGGCCTGCCAACTGGATTTTCTAATGACGATCAATTAATTGAACGGTGTGACGATACTTGTCGTCGGGTCCGCCATTGCGGGCATAGAAATCATGCTCATGGTTCGTATGAGGCATCTGGACTGCGCAGTATGTGGGATCAACCGCGTCAGCAGCGGCCACGTTCTATGGAATAGCCCCCTAAATTAAAAGTGTGTAAATGAGCTTCTTCGCCATCGTTCGTTCATATTTCAAGGGATATTCTATTGATTTTTCTCAGTCGTTTTGGGTTCGCTCAGGCCAACGCACCGCCATCGACGGTGAGGATGGCGCCGGTCGTGTAGGAACTCGCGGCAGACGCCAGGTACAGCGCGGCTCCGGATAGTTCCTCGGGTTTTGCGTGTCGGTGCATAGGCACGTCATGGATAACTTTCTCGTAAATCGCCGGGTCTTCCATCAAAACCCTGGACATGCTCGTATCTACCAGTCCCGGCAAAATAGCGTTGACGCGGATATTGCGATCCGCCAATTCTTTGGCGAAGGCCTTTGTCATGGAAATCACCGCCGCCTTGGTCATTGAATAGATTCCTCGACCTACGCCGGGGCGAACGCCATCTATAGAAGCAGTATTGATGATGGATCCGCCTTTGGTCATCAATGGCACCACAAGCTGAGTCAAAAAGAAGACACCTTTCACATTGACGTCGAAGGTTTTGTCCCATGCTGCCTCTGTCGCATCTAGCATCGTCGGACCAGAATACGGGTTGGTAGCGGCGTTATTTACCAGGATGTCGATTCGACCGAAGCGCTCCTGAACTTCCCGTACCAAGTGCCTAATTTGATCGAGATCTCCAGCATGGCACGCTATCGCTTCTGCTCGGCCGCCAATTGAATTGATCTTGGCGACTACTTCGTTGAGCCCTACGATTTTCCGGCCTGTGAGAATGCATTGAGCTCCCTGCAGCGCGAACGCCGTGGCGATTGCCTCACCGATGCCCCGGCTGGCACCGGTCACTAGAGCGATCTTTCCTTTTAGACTGAAATCTGGAGCATACATGGAGGTCCTTTCGCTGAACTAGTGGGGCTCTGGATTAATGCACTCTCATGCTGGCTTACGGTGGAAACCCTGGCGATAGACGTGGAGTCAAAGAGAGTAGTCTCTAAACACAGATTATTATAGACCGTCTCGACGGACTAGACTAAAAAGACTAAAATTTGTCTGGATAGGTCGGCCTTTTATTTGGCATCTAGCTGACTCTGAGTCACGCCTTCTTTGAAGTCCATTTTTATGTACCGACGCGTCGGGCTATACTTAAACTTTATAAGTAAGGTGCATGCACGTCTATGTGCTTTAGATTCGTCACTGGGCCGAATTGGCATTTTGGTAATCAAGTCAATGTGGAATAAAACATGAACGGTACGCTCAACGGACTTAAAGTCATCGAACTAGCCGCTATTGGGCCGGTCCCCTTTGCGGCCATGATTATGGCTGACATGGGGGCAGAAATCATCCGCATCGATCGCATCCCAGTTATATCTAGCGACGGTAATGCGTCCCCCAGCTTTGAGAACCGAGGCCGGATCTCAATTTCTATGGATTTGAAGCATCCAGCAAGCATTGATGCTTTGTTGCGATTGATCGACACAGCCGACGTTCTGCTCGAGGGCTTTCGACCGGGAGTCATGGAGAAGCTCGGCTTGGGGCCTGAGGTATGTCTTGCTCGCAATCCAGGTCTAGTCTTCGGACGCATGACTGGCTGGGGCCAGACCGGTCCGTTAGCCCATTCAGCTGGACACGACATCAACTACATCGCGCTCACTGGTGCGCTGCATGCCATGGGTTGGCCAGACCGACCGCCAGCACCACCGCTAAATTTGGTTGGGGACTACGGCGGCGGCGCGATGCTCCTGCTAGTGGGTGTACTCGCGGCATTGCAAGAACGTCAGCGTTCGGGACAAGGACAGGTGATCGACGCAGCAATGACGGATGGTTCTGCGCTGCTGATGTCGCCCTTTTACAGTATGGCTGCGCAAGGTCAATGGCAGGATCGGCGTGGTGCTAATTTCCTAGATGGTGGCGCCCATTTCTACGGTGCATATGAGTGTGCGGACTCACGCTTCATTGCAATTGGGTCGATCGAGCCACAGTTCTATCGGCTCCTCCTGCAGATGTGTGGACTCGATGTACCCGAGTTCGAAGACCAACTCAATGCCGCAACATGGCCTAGACTCCGCGAACAACTAAGTGTGCTTTTTAAGACGAAGACACGTGCCGAATGGAGTGAACTCATGGAGGGCTCTGACGTCTGCTTCGCGCCGGTATTGAGCATGACGGAAGCGCCAGAACACCCTCATAATCGTGCGCGCCAGACTTTCATCAACGTGAATGGAACACCGCAACCTGCCCCGGCTCCCCGCTTTAGTCGTACGCCATCCAAGGCTTCAGCTGAAATCCCCATGGTTGGGCAGCATAGCATTCAGGCTCTTTCCAATGTCGGGATATCTGCACAAGAGATCGAGCGACTCGTAGCCCAAGGGGCCGTTTATGTCAGCACAGCCCCAGTGCGGAACTGAGACTTGAGTTTATCCATGATGCCGTCGACCACTTCCGAACTGTCTTTGCCGCTGCCAACACCTCGTCGCGCACTCCACACCCGGATCGTAAAGAGCGAAGGATTTCTTCGGGACGACGGACTTTGGGAATTCGACGGTGAGCTCATCGACCGGAAATCTTACGCCTACGAGGACCTTGAACGTGGTCTTCTTCCAGTCGGTTACCCCGTTCACCATATGCACGCCCGCTTAACGCTCAATCATGATATGCAGGTTGTTGAGGCGTATGCCGCTATGCAGGCCAATCCTTTCGCATATTGCTTAGGAGCACTGAAAGGTGTTGATGGCCTGAAAGGAGCACACGTTGGTAGTGGCTGGCGCAGATCGGTTAACGATGCGATGGGTGAAACAGATGGGTGCACGCACATCAGGGAGTTGTTCCTCGCGATGGCAACCACTGCATTCCAGACTATTTCGTGCTACCGCGACCAATACATGAAGGAACTCGGTTCGCCAAGAGCAGCCGGGTCTGATATGCCGTTCTTCCTTGACAACTGCCACTCATGGGAACGCAGCAGCCAGGTAGTCGCGACGCATTTCCCGAAATTCCATCTCAAGAGGTAATACTGGTTCTCCTGCAATAAGTGTATACGACATCCATGAAGGCATTGGTCACCGATGAAATCAGGGTGGGTGACCCTTCTCCACCGTACATTTCCTGCAGATGACTTTGAATCTCGCGCACTGTCATGCCACGGGCGTACAGCGACAAAATCTTCTCGTCAAAGCCGCTCCAGCGAGTCTGGTGCTTGGTGATGATTTGGGGCTCGAAGGTACCAGCGCGGTCGCGGGGGATTTCAATGGGCAGTTCGCCAAAGTCCCCTTTGAGCGCTTTCTTGCTACGCCCGTTGCGGGTGTTGTCAGCCTCATTGGCGACCAACTGGTTCTTGCCATGACCGAGGTGGTCGGTCAATTCGGCTTACAGTGCCCGTTCGACCAGGGCCTTGGTCAGTTGCTTCAAGAGGCCGTTCTGACCAAACAGGTCTTCGGGCTTTTTGTAGTCCGCCAGCAGGGCGTCAATCAGGTCGTTCGGTAAGGGTTTCATTTCTACGATCATCATTGCTCGATGCAAGATAGCAGTTTCCTGCCAATAGACCGTCTACACAAAACCTTTTAAACCTCGCTGGAGGGTATTTTTTATCGATGGACG
Source organism: Rhodoferax sp. (assembly GCF_028689295.1). Classification (GTDB taxonomy): domain Bacteria; phylum Pseudomonadota; class Gammaproteobacteria; order Burkholderiales; family Burkholderiaceae_C; genus Rhodoferax. The sequence goes on along the minus strand of NZ_JAQTWL010000013.1, from coordinate 59,392 downwards.
GTCGAGATGAGCAGGTGTATTCATGACTTGAACGACGGTTTTCGACGCTGCTCGAAAGCTTTGAGTCCTTCTTCCACATCTTGACCCAGAACCAGACCGCTGGCGATGTCTTCCTCGAATCGCAAGCCGTTTAATAGGCCTTTGTCGGCCCCTCGGCGTGCAAGGTGCTTCATGGTGCCGATTCCCGTTCGACTCCTAGTGGCGAGAGTTCTGCAATAATTAAGAGCAGCATCATGCAAAGTGCCTGGTTCGCAAACATAGTTAACGAGCCCCCACTCGAGCGCTATGGTGGAGTCGATCCAACGCGCGGCTAACATGAGATCCATAGCACGGCGAAGGCCGACCACTCTGGAAAGGCGTTGACTTCCCCCCCAGCCCGGGACGAAGCCAAACGCAGCATGCTGGTCTCCAAAACGCGCTGCCACGTCGGCAAACACGATGTCCCCCGCCAATACAAGTTCGAGGCCTCCAGCCAAACAAAGACCTTGACATGCGATAACCACTGGCAATGGACTTGCCTCTAGATTGCACAGCACATCATGAGCAGTTCGAAAGAAGTGGTGCAATCGTTCCGGACTTTTCCTTAAAGCCTTAACTTCATTCAAGTCCGCACCAGTGCAGAAATGTTTTCCTTGGGATTGAATGAGGATGGACCTAACACCCGAGCTTTCGTGCTCGAACTTCCTGAGCGCTACGTCGATCAAGAGAAACGACTCAGTTGAAAGACAATTGAATTTCTCAGGTTGAGCCAGTTCGATGATTCCGACAGGGCCGTTCACCCATACCTTGACCAGAGAATGGTAAATTTGAGTATTCACAAGAAATTCCTTAGTTAAAACTCTTGTTAGGCGCACTTGCTGAGACGACTGACTGAAGCTAAGGTTGGCGGAGATCACTGTCGTGGCGCTGCTGCCATTTCGGTGGTTGGAGGCGCCCTCGATGTCCAGCACCGTAGCCCAGGTGGCGGCTCATCACGGAGCTCAAGGCGCGCTCAACGAAGGCTTGTTGAGATTCTGGAAGATGTCCTCGAATTACGCTTTGGTCACAGGACTAGGTATGAGTTCTTCGAGCATTTTCTCTGTGAGTTGCGGCAGGGCGGCATTGCCGCTTGCCGCGAGTATCATTGAATTGCGAGGCATGAAGACATCCTTTTCTGGGATGTTATGCCTTGCACACAAAATTACTGACAGGCTCCATGCGGAAGTCGTTTCTGCACGTTTATTTTTTTTTGCTCTCGGACTTAGCCGCAAGAAAAGAGAGCAGGAGCCGTTTGTGTTCGTCTCCGTTAAGGAAGTACGATTGCAGGTAGCGCTCATAGGTTAGACATGTCTCAAATTCCGTTGTCTCACCGCGCAGCAGTACCTGCTTGGTTGCAGTCAAAGCGTGCCGCGGTGCCGATTCTTGGATCTGTCTGGCCAGACGATACGACTCAGCCAGTAGCTTGTCATCCGGCACGACGTCCAGAAAGAGGCCTAGTGCCTTGCCTTCTTGCGCCTCCACGCGCCCGCCCGTGTACAGGAGTCGGCGAGCCTGGGTCATCCCGATCAAGCGTGGCAGCAGATAAGCGCAACCCATATCGGCAGCAGAGGCACCCACCCGACCGAATGGGAAGAAGCAGTACCCGCTCTCCGACGAGACTATTAAGTCGCAGGCAATGGCGAGGGCGGCTCCACCGCCGACGGCTCCACCGTTGAGTGCGCAGATGACTGGCAACTCATAATTCCTGATTCGACTGACCACTCGCACGATGTCACGAAAGCCGTAATATTGTTCCTCGGGATTTACGCCCTCGGGTTTCACGACCTCACCAAGTTTGGCTCCGGAGCAGAATACACGACCGGCGCCTGTCAGGACAACAGAAGACACTGACTTGTCGTCCTCTAATGCATCGAGTGCATGCAACAATTCGGTTCCTAGGCTCCAACTTATCGGGTTGCTTTCACTGCTTCGGTTTAAAGTAATCGTGGCGATCCCATCGCTGCGCGTGATCAGCACCTTTGGATCGGAAGCGTTGTCTAGAAGTTTAGTCATCATCATTTCTCAGAATTCAAAATTCGATCTCATCCCATCGCTTGGCGACTTCCTCAAGCATCACTTCAGTAGCTCCGCCGCCGATTGAATAAAGGCGAGCATCCCGGAACATTCTCTCGATGGCTGTGCCTTTCAGAAATCCGGCTCCACCGTGAAATTGGAGGCATGTGTACATGGTTTCGTTAACAAGTTCGCCACAATAGGCCTTCGCCATCGAGACTTCAAGAATTGCCTTTTCTCCCTTTGCTAACAGGATTGCAGCGTGCTGAACCATCCGACGTCCGGCTTCGGCTCGAGCTAAGAGCATCGAAATCTTCTGGCGCAGGACCTGGTGCTTTACCAAGGCCACTCCGAATGCCTTGCGATCCCGCACGTACTGAATAGTGAAACCAAGCGCAGTCATGCACTCGGCAATGTTAAGTGTGCAGAGAATCAGCCGCTCGGTCTGGAAATTCTCCATCACGGCATAAAAGCCACGATGTTCCTCGCCGAGCAAGTTGGAGGTCGGTACTAAGCAATCGTCGAAAATCAGCTCGGCAGTGTCGCTAGCTCGGAACCCCAATTTATCCAGCTTGCGACTCACCTTGAAGCCAGGCGTATTCTTTTCAACGATAAACATGCTGATACCCTTGGCTCCTTTGCCCGCAGCATCGGTTCGCGCGGCAACAAAATACAAGTCCGCGTTAACTCCGTTTGAGATCCAATACTTTGTGCCGTTGAGGAGCCAGCCACCCTCAGTCCGGATTGCTTTGGTCCGCATCGCGCCGACATCAGATCCAGCATCCGCCTCGCTGATTGCAACCGCAGTAAGAAGTTCGCCGCTTACGATGCCAGGCATGTAACGCTCTAGCTGTTCAGCATTGCCCGCATGCATAAGGTGGGGGGCTGCCATCAGCGTGTGAACAGTCGCGACGCCAACCACGCCGGCATACGTGCTTCGACCCAATTCCTCGGCTAAGACCATCCAGCCGATGAAGTCCATGCCACTTCCGCCGTAGGCCTCGGGAAAGCCGATGCCTAGAAAACCAAGGTCTCCCATTCGTTTAATGAACTCACGAGGGACGTTGCCTTCGCGCTCCCACTTTTCTCCGTTAGGAATGATCTCGGTTTCGACAAAACGCCTCACCTGGCGTCTGAGTTGTTCATGCTCTTCGGAATAAATTGTCATTACTTACCTTTCTATTAGAAGACCGACGCGTCGGTTAAAATGAAGTGTAAGCAGCTTTACGCGTTTTTGTCAACAGCTGTTTTTCATGGCTTTGTGTACTAAGGGCGTAAGTGAGCGGAGAAAAAATTCGTCGAGTCAACAATTCATGAGGGAGACTGAAAGAAAACTAGGGATAACCCTATTGATTAAAAATGTTAAAGAAGTTAGCATAACCAACGCGTCGGTTTATTATTCTTCTCGTCTGAATTGATGGTGTTCTCTCAGCCAGATCGAGAATCGCACAGGAGCATGTTGGAAATACAATGGTTTCAAGCAATTCATCATCCGCCCTTCAGGGTCTGGTCGTCACTGGGGTCTCGAAACGTTTTGGGGGCGTACAAGCGACCTCGGATGTTTCGGTATCGTTTGGCGGTGGGGAGATCGTCTCGATCATTGGCCCAAACGGCGCGGGTAAGACATCCTTATTGAATATCATCAGTGGCTTCTATGTGCCCGACTCTGGTCAGATATCGATCGATGGGGTGGACATCACTGCCATTGGGCCTTCGCGCATCGCCTCGTTGGGCATAGCGCGCACCTTTCAGAATATTGCCTTGTTCACCGGATTGACGGTGCTTGAAAACGTGATGCTGGGACGCCACGTCCATATGTCCTGTGGACTGTTGGCGAACGCGATTTTTTGGGGGGCGGCTCGGAAGGAGGAGGAGGTTCACCGGGCGCGTGCCGAGGAGATCATGCATTTTCTTGGCTTAACCCATCTGCGGGAAAAAATGACTGGTGAGCTAGCTTATGGCCTGCGCAAGCGTGTGGAGTTGGCGCGTGCAATGGCGCTAGAGCCCCGCGTGCTGCTGCTCGATGAACCGATGGGCGGCATGAATCAGGATGAAAAAGAAGAAATGGCCAGATTTATCTGCGATGTCAATGACAAGCGCGGAACCACAATCGTGCTGATTGAGCACGACATGGGGATCGTGATGGATATTTCGCAGCGTGTTGTCGTTATAGAACGGGGTAAGAAGATCGCCGAAGGGAGTCCAGCTGAGGTCCAAGGTAATCCTGCGGTGATCCAGGCCTATCTGGGCACCCGCAGGGAGCGCCGCAAATGAATCAGATAGCTGTGTTGAGAAAACCCCGCCCTTTAACGATAGTGAGGTAAAAAATGTCTTCTGATCTAAGTTTTTTTGTGTTGCTCTTGACTGACGGCGTGTTGGTCGGCCTGATGTATTCCTTAATCGCGATGGGGTTTGTGCTTGTGTACAAGGCGACCGATGCGCTCAATTTTGCGCAGGGAGAGTTCGTGATGCTCGCTGGGATCGTCGCCGGCGCTGTATCCGCCTGGGCTGCTAATTTCTGGGTGGCAGCTGGCGTAACGATATTGACAATGGTCGTGTTTAGTTTCGCCCTTGAGCGAGTAGTTCTTCGTCCTTTGGTCGGACGTCCGGTCATTGCCGTAGTTATGGCTACGATCGGTTTGGCGGCCATGATCCGTGGCGTTGCCCCCTTGGTTTTTGGTTCCGGAATGGGGACCATTCCATTACCTTTTGACGACAAACCGATATTTTTGGGTCCCCTGATGATTCCGCCTGTGCAGTTGGCAGGTGCTGTTGTCAGCGTTATTTTCATGGTGGCGTTTAGTTGGCTGTTCGCCCGCACTAGGGTTGGCATCGCGTTGCGTGCGGTCGCGGACTCGCAGATGGTTGCCATGGGTATGGGCATCAATGTACCGCTCTACTTTGCGTATGCTTGGGCGCTTGCCGGCATAGTCTCCGCGGTCGGGGGTGTGTTCTGGGGTAGCTTGCTAGGAGTGGATAACCAGTTAGCTTCGGTAGGCTTGAAGGTATTTCCTGTCGTGATCCTTGGTGGCTTGGACTCGGTGGCCGGAGCGGTGATTGCCGGCGTACTGGTTGGCGTGATTGAAAACTTAACAGCTGGATATCTGGATACGTATCTGGGTGGCGGAACGAAGGATCTGATCCCCTACGTAATGATGATAGCCGTGCTCATGTTCAGGCCTCATGGCCTGTTCGGCAAAAAGACCATTGACCGAATTTGATCTCAAAAATGAAGAACATTTCAGTTTCCGAATTGTTTTTATTGCCGATGGAGGCCTTCTTCGTATGGTCAATGCTCTGGGGACTCATAGAGACTAAGTACACAACGGCCAAAGATCGGGTGAAGTGCGTGCTAAGTATCGCCGCGAATCACGAGCCCACTCACGAGCAAAGCAAGTCTTTGGCGTGGTCAAGGGACTATCGGGGTTTGGAAAGGAGTGCGAGACATGTATACCAAAAGATCCTCACAAGAGCATTTTCCGTGTTGTCTCTGGCCTTCTTTACCTCAGTCGTCAAAGGCTCAGGCATAGGTCGGTCCGTGAAGCGCGAAATCAGACGAATTAGCCACTGACCTTGGGAGCAATTTTCCGCCACGAACCCGTGCCAGAAAATTGACACTATTTTTTACCAAAGATTGCTAGGCTGATGCAGCCATCTCTTGACAGAACTTGTAAACAGTCCTATAAACTACAAAACCGACACGTCGGTCTAATTAATAAGATTTAGCGGAATACACCTCATGCTTCTCAACACCTCTGACACAAAAAAAATCCTACTCCCTGTAGATATGTCTTTGTGTCCCACTACAACGTCACGCGTCACCGTGGCCGCGTTGGCCGTCGTGTTCATCGGTATCGTGCCATTGATTGGACACGAATACTACCTTTCGATCTTTAATCTGATCTTCATTGCAATCATTGGCGCAATAGGATTGAATATTCTTGTGGGTAATACCGGTCAGGTTTCAATCGGCCACGGTGCCTTCATGTCAGTTGGTGCCTACATGGGTGCCAACCTGATCGTTCGTCTGGATGCTCCGTTCTGGCTCGCTATACCAGCCGCGGGCTTGATGGCGGCGCTTATTGGAGTGGTGGTGGGTCTTCCTTCACTCAGGATTCGTGGCATCTACCTCGTGGTCTCAACCCTAGCGGCGCAGTTGATCATCGAGTGGCTCATCAACCATGTTCCGGCGATCTCGGGTGGTGTCGCGACTTCAATCAACGTACCTCGACCAAGTGTGTTTGGGATGACCTTAAAAACGCAGCAAAATTTCTATTACTTCTTAGTTCCCTTCGTGATAATTGCCATCATTGCGGCTTTGAACATCAAGCGGACCCGCATCGGACGCGCTTTTATTGCGATCCGAGATCAGGACATAGCTGCCGAGATCATGGGTATCAACATTAGCCGCTACAAACTTATCGCGTTCCTCATTTCATCGTTTTACGCTGGTGTGGCGGGGATTCTCTACACATACTATCTTGGAGTCGCGAACTACGAGCAATTCCAGATCAATGTCTCAATAGACTACCTGGCCATGATCATCATTGGTGGTCTGGGCTCGGTCAGGGGCTCAATTCTGGGTGCCGTCTTTGTTACCTTGTTGCCGATCGCTAGTCGTTGGGCGCTAGAGGCTGTTGCGAATGTATTCTCTGGCGCTGGAGACTTGGCCTCCTATATTCCTCACTTGAGAATGATCGTTTTCGGTTTTTTAATCATCGTGTTTATCGTGCAGGAACCCGATGGTCTCAACAAGATCTGGCTAAAGGCACGGAGTCGTTTCCGTGGCTCAGATCAGGCTGCTTGACGATAAAAACGCTAATTTCCCCCACCCTCAGAGCTTAAAAACTCTATAAACCTCTAAAAGGAGACAATGATGAAAAGGATTTGGATCAAGAGCGTAATGGCACTCAGTGCCGGGCTCGGAATGAGCATGTACGCGACGCAAGGAGTCGCGCAGGTAAATGAAGTGGTCTTGGGCGTGCTGTGTGACAGAACCGGTCCCACGCAATCTTCCGGGGTCATCATGTGTTCAGCAATTCAGGACTACGTCAAGTTGGTGAACCTCAAAGGCGGTGTTGAAGGTCGGAAGGTCCGGGCACTCGAGATCGATACTGAGTACAAAGTACCGCAAGGTATTGAGGCCTATGAGCGCTTCAAGAAAGATGGTGCAGTGTCAATCATGCTTTACGGCACCCCTCATGTTCAATCGTTACAGCAACGCATGGCGGAGGACCACATTCCGGGTACTTCACCGGGTTTTGGCACTGCCAATGCTGCTGATGGCGTCAAATACCCATATCTGTTCCCAATCGCGGCAACCTTTTATTCGCAAGGCGCTGCAGCGGTCAAGTTCGTAGGCAACAAGCTTGGTGGCTTGAAGGGCAAGAAGATAGGATTTCTGTTCGTCGACAATCCGACCGGACGTGAGCCGATCCCGGTGCTCGAAGCGCTGGCGAAACGTGAAGGGTTCGAATTAAAGTCATTCGCCGTACCGCCTCCAGGGCTTGAAATGGCTGCTCAGGTCATCGACATCAGCCAACGCTTTAAGCCCGACTTCCTTATCGCTAATCTGTTTGGCCGTGCGCCATCGGTAGGCATCAAGGCTCTGAAGCGCGTCGGCTTTCCGCTGGACAAGGTGATTTCGCTGGCTTGGGGCGCCGCAGAGTCGGACCTCGAGGCAGCTGGCGGCGGTGAAATCGCCGACGGCTACTATGGTCTGCAGTTTGCCGGTGTGGGCGACAACTACCAGGTGGTCAAGGATATCAAGGCCATGTACACGGCGGAGGGTAAGCCCATACCCAAGGTCATGGAATCGACCGTCTATTACAACCGATGGTTGTTTCATACGGCCATACAGATCGAGGCCTTGAGGCTGGCACTCAAGAAGAATAAGGGCAGTAAAGTCACCGGCGACGAAATGAAAGTGGCTTTTGAGAGCATTTCGAAAGAGAACCTAGTCAGTCTGGGTGACCTGGTACCTCCGCTGCACATCACAGCCAACGACCACGAGGGAGGTGGCTGGCTTCAGGTGTTCCAAGTGCAAAAGGGTAAGTTCACCAAGGTCACGGAATGGTTCAATGCCTATCCAGAAGTCAAGGCCGAAATCATCAAGCAGGGCAACTGAGCCCCGGTTCGGTAATCGCTAACCAGGCGGATGGGACAGGATATATCCCTTTCCATTCGCCTCATCTACAGGTACACGGATGCTGGTTCTAAACAATGTTGAAGTGGTTTATGACGGGGTTATTCTCGTCCTCAAGGGAATCTCTCTCACAGCAAAACAAGGGATGATAACGACCTTGTTGGGCGCCAACGGCGCCGGAAAAACTACTACTCTTAAGGCTATATCTGGCCTGCTATCGGCCGAGCGCGGTGAATTGACGCGCGGTTCGGTCAGTTTCGATGGTTTGGATATCTCAAAACAAAAGCCCTTTGACATTGTCAAAATGGGCCTTGTTCAGGTGTTCGAGGGGCGGCGCGTGTTCCAAAGTCTGACTGTTGAGGAAAACCTGATCGTTGGCGCCCATGTGGTTAAAAGCAAGGCAAAGCTACGAGAAAGCTTAGACGAAATTTACGAATTTTTTCCCCGCCTACAGGAGCGCCGGATGCAGTTGTCGGGTTATCTGTCTGGTGGTGAGCAGCAGATGCTGGCGATTGGGCGCGCGTTGATGAGCGATCCCCGCGTCATTCTGCTGGATGAGCCGTCTCTGGGACTGGCTCCCATGATTGTTGAGGATATTTTCGAGAAGGTGCGCAAACTCACCGAGGCACGTCAACTCACGGTCCTGCTGGTCGAGCAAAACGCCGAGCTTGCTTTGGAATATTCCAGCTACGGATATTGTTTAGAGAATGGTCGCATCGCCTTGGAGGGCGAGGCATCATCCTTGCGTGATAACGATCAGGTCCAGCAGCTCTATTTGGGTATCCATTAGAGAAACGGCGCCGAGACCATTTTCATCGATTCCTCGCACCTAAGACACATATCCTTTCCCGTAAAAACGAAACTGGATAACCTGTTAAATATTTGGAGATAAACCATGACTCAATCGATCCCGACCAGACCCGCTCATGTTGGCATCTTGGACAACCCCGGGCTTTTCAACACCGATTTTATTGCGCGCAACGCCAAGTATTTTGCAACAAAAGATGCTGTAGTCTGTAATGATCAACGGCGGTCGTGGGCTGAATTCCACCTTCGCACCAACCAGGTAGCTAATGCATTGTTGATGCTGGGACTGAACAAGGGAGACAAGATCTGTATCCTTGGCAAAAATTCGATCGCGATGTTCGAGATGTGCTGGGGCACGATCAAGGCGGGGGGCGTGATAGTGCCCTTGAACGTAATGATGTCCGCTGACACCCTGCCCATGATGATCAATAACAGCGACGCCAGGTTCCTGTTTGTTGATTCGGAGACTCGCCAGCAAGTGGAGGCGGTCCGGCACCAACTGCAGCATATCGAGCCTGGCGGAGCTTTTGCCTTCGATGGGCTCGCCGAAGGTTGGTCCTCGGCTGAACAATTAATCGAAAACGCGCCCAACCACGATCCAGATGTCACACATCAGATGAGTGAACCGATGAATATCATCTACAGCTCGGGGACGACTGGTATTCCAAAAGGCATTGAACATACGCATTTCAGTCGTTTGGCGTTTTCCATTGGATATGGCCAGGAACTTCTGGTAGACAAGTACACCCGGACGCTTTGCTCGACGCCGCTCTACACCAACGGCACCTGGTTGACAATGCTCCCCACAATCTATTCAGGCGGAACCTGTGTGCTGATGTCGGGATTCGACGCCGAAAAGTTCCTTGAAACGGTTGCGCGCGAGCGGTGTACCCACACCTTCATGGTGCCAACCCAGGCGATCAAACTCATAGCTGCCAGTCGGCAGGAAAAATCGCTCGATCTTTCGAGCATGCAGGTAATTCTGTCTGGCGGGCAAGCCTTGCCCGGTCAGACCTTCGATGACCTGTTGGAAACCTTCCCCAATGCCGGCATCTACGAGTGCTATGGAATGACCGAGGGATTCTACTTTTGCATTGGTCCCAAGGATTACGAGAAAGGCAAGCGAGGTTCGGTCGGTGTACCGATCTTTGGTGCTGACATATGTATCATTGATGAAAATGGGAGCGAGGTGCCGCGCGGCGAGTTCGGAGAAATCGCTGGATATGGCGCTGGCCTCATGCGGGGGTATTACAACGACGCAGAACGGACCAAAGATATAGTTTGGATTGGTCCCAAGGGTCGCACCTACATCCGTAGCGGTGACCTCGGTCGGATGGATGAGGATGGTTTCCTGTATGTGACGGGGCGCATCAAGGACATGATCAAGTCGGGCGGGATCAATATCTTTGCGAGTGACATTGAAGATATTTTCATGCGCCATCCGCAGGTCAGGGAAGTCGCTGTTATTGGCGTACCGCATGAGAAGTGGATCGAAACCCCATTGTTGCTGGCGATCATGCACGAAGGCGCGACGATCAGCGAAGCGGAGTTGTGCGCATGGGGTAACGAGCGTCTCGGCAAATTCCAGCGCGTCTCAAGGGTGGAATTCCGGCAGGATTTCCCTCGCGCCAATTACGGCAAGGTATTGAAACGCGAGTTGCGCGATGAGTACCGCAATCAGCAAGCCAAGGCATCCGAGAGCTAACTGTGAAGTGTGGGCTTTGCCATGGCAACGTCCGGGCAAGCCCAACGGAGGGTGTCCCGGATTTTGTGTATACGACGGTTGAGTTAGAGGCGCTGAATGCGTTCGTTTACTTGAAAAGTAAAGCGATACAAGGCGGCCATCAAGTCTCGTATAAGCACCATCCATTTCTGGTGGATCTTTATCCGCCAGCTCCAGATCTTCGGCTCGAAGCTGGGCAACTTCGACGAGTTCCGCGATTTTCTGAGGTTGACAGAGCGTACCGCTCTGCGGCTCGTCATCGAAAGTGAGTGCCCGCTAGACCAGGCGATTCGGCTTTGAGTCGCTTGGAATCGTGTGAGCAATACGAAAAGATCGCCATCCACTTCACTAAAGCCTGACACCCCATGAAAGAAGAAATCATGTCCACCATACGAACCGAACAACTTGGCGATGTCTTGCTGATTGAAATCAACAACCCGCCCATCAATGCCGGATCACTCACGGTACGCCAGGGTCTGACGGAAGCGATACAGCAATTGCAGGCGCAGTCGGACCTGCGCGCCGGCGTCATCATCGGTGGCGGAACCACCTTTGTGGCCGGCTCCGATCTGCGGGAATTCGGCCAACCGCTGCAAGATCCGCAGTTGCCCACCGTCATCGCCCAGATTGAAGCCTGCAGCAAACCGATTGTTGCAGCGCTGCACGGCGCGGCGCTTGGAGGAGGCTTGGAATTGGCGTTGGCCTGTGATGCACGCATTGCCTTGGCCGACACGCTGATGGGACTGCCCGAGGTAACCCTTGGCATGATTCCTGGCGCGGGCGGCACCCAGCGCTTGCCGCGCCGGATCGGTGTGAGTCGCGCTATCCTGATGATCTGCAGCGGCGAACGCATCAAGGCCGATAAGGCGCTTGCGTTGCGGTTGGTCGATGAGGTCGTTCCAGCTGATTTGCAAGCTCATGCCATCGAGTTGGCGCAGCGCCTAGCGGGCCGCAAGTACCGTATTCGCGATGAACACGTTCCCACGGAAGACGCCGCGATCATTGAGCAGGCCGAACAAACCGCCCTCAGTGCTGGCAAGCGTCGGCCCGCCGTGCTTGCGGCCATCTTGGCAGTTAAGAATGCAGCCATTTTGCCAGTGGACGATGGCCTGGTGCAGGAGCGGGCGATGTTCCAGCAACTGCGATTATCTGCCGATGCGTTTGCCCTGCGCTACCAATTTTTTGCCGAGCGCGAAGCCACCAAACTGCCCGCCAGCCTGCAAGCAGCGCCGCGCCCATTGCAAACCGTGGCCATCATTGGCGCCGGCACCATGGGCGCCGGTATTGCCATTTGCGCGCTTGATGCCGGTCTGAACGTCATCCTGCTGGAGCAGGACAGCGCGGCACTGCAGCGCGGCCAACAGCGCGTCACCGACCATTACCAGGGCCGCGTGAGCGCAGGCAAGATGAAAGCCAGTCTGGCTGCCGCCAATGAAGCCCGCTTGAGCCCCACCACGGACTGGGCGCAACTGTCCCGTGCCGACCTGGTGATCGAGGCCGTGTTTGAAGAGTTGGCCGTCAAACAGGAGGTGTTCAAGAAGATCGATCAGTACGCCAGAGCAGGTGCCGTGCTGGCCACCAACACCTCGTACCTGGACGTGGACGCCATTGCCAAGGCCACGACCCGCCCACAAGACGTGCTGGGTCTGCACTTTTTCAGCCCGGCCCATGTCATGAAGCTGCTCGAGGTGGTGCGCGGCGCCCAGAGCAGCCCTGAGGTCCTGGCCACCGGCATGGCGCTGGGCCGGCAACTCAAAAAACTGCCGGTGCTCACCGGCAACGCCTTTGGCTTCATCGGCAACCGCATCTACAACGCCTACCGCCGGCAGTGTGAATTCATGCTCGAAGACGGCGCCTGGCCCGAAGACGTGGACGCCGCCTTGCAAGGTTTCGGTTTTGCCATGGGTCCGTTTGCCGTGGCCGACCTGACCGGGCTCGACATTGCCTGGCGCATGCGCAAATCGCAGGCGGCCAACCGCGACCCGCGCGAGCGTTATGTTGCCATCCTCGACCAGCTGTGTGAACAGGGGCGCCTGGGCCGCAAGACCGATGCAGGTTATTACACCTATGTGGACGGCAAAAAATCCAAGACCACGGATGCCGTGGTGCGCAACATCATCGAGCAGGCTTCGCTACAACGCGGCGTAAGCCGGCAAGCGCTCAGTGCGGCGCAAATTCAGCGCCGCGCCATGCTGGCCATGGTCAACGAAGCGGCGCTGTTGCTGCAGGAAGGCATTGCCAGCCGCGCCAGCGACATCGATGTGGTGCTGGTGCAAGGCTACGGCTTTCCGCGCTGGGAAGGCGGCCCGGTGTTCTGGGCGCGCCAGCAAGAACGTGTGGCGATGGAGCGCGATTTGCAAACCCTGGCGGCTGAGTCCGGTCACGGTTTTGTTGTCGCCGATCTGTCCGTGCTGCTGGCATGACACTGATTTATTGATATTGAAAGAGAGACCATGAACCAAGCCTACATCTGTGACGCCATCCGCACCCCCATTGGCCGCTACGGCGGTGCCTTGAGCAGCGTGCGCACTGACGACCTGGGTGCTATCCCGATCAAGGCGCTCATGGCGCGCAACCCAAACGTAGATTGGGCGGCAGTGACCGATGTGCTGTACGGCTGCGCCAACCAGGCCGGGGAAGACAACCGCAACGTCGCTCGCATGGTCAGTTTGCTGGCCGGTTTGCCGGTGGCAGTGCCCGGTGCCACCATCAACCGCCTGTGCGGCTCCGGTCTGGACGCGGTGGGCACGGCCGCCCGCGCCATCAAGAGCGGCGAAGCCACGCTGATGATCGCCGGTGGCGTCGAGAGCATGAGCCGCGCCCCCTTTGTCATGCCCAAGATGGAAAGCGCCTTTGGCCGCAACAACGCGGTGTATGACAGCACCATTGGCTGGCGCTTCGTCAACAAGCTCATGAAAGCCCAGTACGGCATCGATTCCATGCCCGAAACCGCCGAGAACGTGGCCACCGAATACCGAATTGAGCGCGAGGCGCAGGACCTCATGGCGCTGGCCAGCCAGCAGCGGGCCGTGGCGGCGCAGCAAGCCGGCCACCTGGCGCGTGAAATCACCGGGGTCAGCATTGCGCAGAAAAAGGGCGAAGCGCTGGTGGTTGACCAGGACGAGCATCCGCGTGACACGTCTTTGGAGGTGCTGGCCAAGCTCAAACCCATCGTGCGCCCGGACGGCACGGTCACGGCAGGCAATGCCAGCGGTGTCAACGACGGGTCCTGCGCCTTGCTGCTGGCCGATGAGGCCACGGCCGCCAAGAACGGTTTGACACCGAGGGCGCGCGTGGTCGGCATGGCCTCGGTCGGCGTGGCCCCGCGCATCATGGGTATTGGCCCGGCGCCCGCCACCCAACTGGTGCTGGCCCAGACCGGCTTGAGTCTGGCGCAACTCGATGTGATCGAACTCAACGAGGCCTTTGCCGCCCAGGGTCTGGCGGTGTTGCGCCTGCTGGGCTTGCCGGACGATGACGCGCGCGTCAACGCCTGGGGCGGTGCGATTGCGCTGGGCCATCCGCTGGGCGCCTCGGGTGCGCGCCTGGCCACCACGGCGGTCAATCGCCTGCACGCCACGGGCGGTCGCTACGCGCTGTGCACCATGTGTATTGGCGTCGGCCAGGGCATCGCCCTGATTCTGGAACGTGTTTGAAAGAGCAAACTATGACCCCCCAGGACATCCTGACCCAATACGGCCCCCGTGAAGCCATGGACTACGACGTGGTCGTGGTCGGTGGCGGCCCCGCCGGCCTGTCCACCGCCATCCGGCTCAAACAACTCGCCACCGAGAAAGGCCAGGAGCTGTCGGTCGTCGTGCTGGAAAAAGGCTCCGAGCCCGGTGCCCACATCTTGTCCGGTGCCGTGCTCGACCCGCAGTCGCTGACCGAGCTGTTCCCCGACTGGAAAGCCATGGGCGCCCCCTTGAACCAGCCCGTCACTGACGAGGCCATGATGTTTCTGTCTGAGACCACTGGCTACCGCACGCCCAACATGTTCCTGCCCGAATGCAGCCAGAACCACGGCAACTACATCATCAGCCTGGGCGCCTTGACACGCTGGCTGGCCGAACAGGCTGAAAGTTTGGGCGTGGAAATCTTCCCCGGCTTTGCCGCTGCTGAGGTGCTGTATGACGACGCGGGTTCTGTCCGGGGTGTGGCCACCGGCAACATGGGCATCGAGAAGAATGGCGAGCCCGGCCCCAATTTCCAGGTTGGCATGGAGCTGCTGGGCAAATACACCGTGTTTGCCGAAGGCGCGCGCGGCCACCTTGGCAAACAAGTGATCGCCAAGTTCAATCTGGACGAGGGCTGCGATCCGCAAAGTTATGCCATTGGCATCAAGGAACTGTGGGAGGCCGAGCCCAGCCGCCATGAACCCGGCCTGGTGGTGCACACCGCCGGCTGGCCGATGGAGAACAACACCTATGGCGGCTCCTTCCTGTACCACATGGAGGACAACAAGATCGCCCTGGGTTTTATCACCGGTTTGAACTATTCCAACCCGTATTTGAGCCCCTTCGAGGAATTCCAGCGCTGGAAGACCCATCCGAACATCCGCTGGTACCTGGAGAATGACAAGGGTGAAGTCACCGGCAAACGCCTGGCCTATGGTGCGCGCGCCATCACTGCCGGGGGTTTGTTGTCTTTACCGAAGACCGTGTTCCCGGGCGGTGCGCTGGTGGGTTGTGATGCGGGCTTTTTGAATGTGAGTCGCATCAAGGGCACACACGCGGCCATCAAGTCCGGCATGCTGGCGGCCGAGGCCGCCTTTGAGGCGGTGACAGCGGGACGCCAACATGACGAGTTGACCGCCTACCCGGAAGCGTTTGAGGCCAGCTGGTTGTACACCGAGCTCAACAAGTCGCGCAACTTCAAGGCCTGGTTCAAGTATGGTCTCACCGTGGGTACCTTGATGAACGGTTTTGAGCAGTTTGGTCTGAATGGCAAGATGCCCTGGACCATCCGGCGTGACAAGCCTGACCATGCCTACCTGAAGCCGGCCTCGGAATGCAAACCGATTGATTACCCCAAGCCCGATGGCAAGCTGAGCTTTGACCGCTTGAGCAGTGTCTTCATCAGCAATGTCAACCATGAAGAGAATCAGCCCGCACACCTGACCCTGAAAGACGCCAGCGTGCCGGTGAGCATCAATCTGGCGAAATTCGCCGGCCCGGAGGCGCGTTACTGCCCGGCCGGTGTGTATGAGTTTGTCAAAGGAGACGACAACACCGACCGGCTGCAGATCAACGCGGCCAACTGCGTACACTGCAAGACCTGCGATATCAAGGACCCGACGCAGAACATTGTCTGGGTCACGCCCGAAGGCGGGGGTGGGCCGAATTACGCGGGGATGTGAGCGCTGTCATCTATTTGAAAAAATTTATATGCCACTACCCGCACCGCAACCAAGGGTTCAACGACACACCCGAAACGTCGTTTTCCGGGGTTACCAGCGCGAAGATCGACTTTGGGACATTGAAGGTCAGCTTCTCGACACAAAAACCAAAGTTTTCGACATCCCGGGCGAAGGAGCCTGGTTGCCCGGACAACCCATCCACGACATGACGATCAGGGTGACGATTGACGATGCTTTTGTGGTGCACGAGATTGCAGTGGCGATGGACGGTTCGCCGCACGCTGTATGTCCACAGGCCCAAGCTCCTATGCAGTCGATGATCGGCTGCACTATGGGAAGGGGATGGCGTCAGGCAATTGAGCGAAACCTGGTGGGAATTCAAGGTTGCGCGCATTTGAGAGAGCTATTATTCAACATGGCAACTGTGGCTTTTCAGACCCTCTCGCAAGACTTGGCAAAGAGCGTTTTCAATCATCCGCCAGCGCATTTGGGTAAATGTATTGCTTGGGATTTCAATGGCGATCTGGTTAAACGTGACTACCCAATTTTTTATAGTTTAAATAAAGGAAATAACCCATGACAATCCTTGTCGCCTATGTGCCGCGCCCCGAGGGAGAAGCGGCTTTGGAAAAAGGCATCGAAATTGCGAAGCGCCGGAATGAACATCTGGTCGTGGTCAACGCCTCGCCAGGCGGTGGCAAGACCGATCCGTCGGCGGTTGACGCTGTGGACGCTGAACGTGTCGAAGCCATCCTAAAGAATTCTGGTCTAAGTGCGGATTTTAAACAGCTGGTTCGGGGGAAAAACGCTGTTGAAGAAATCGAATCGTTGATAGATTCGCTGAAGGTGTCCGTGCTCATCATTGGCTTGAGAAAACGCTCTCCAGTTGGCAAACTGATCATGGGCAGTGTTGCCCAGGATCTCCTTCTTTCCGTTTCCTGCCCTGTGCTGGCGGTCAAGGCCGGTGAATAACAAATCGGTACAGTGCTAACGGGTATTATTAAATAACCATCCTCCGGAAAAGCCGGAGGCATTCGAATTGTGAGCTGCTCAAAGTGGCATAAAGGGGTCGCTAACGTGGCACAACCTTTGCCATCGAAACAGTAGCTGTTTATCTCCACAGCCAAGAGTTTTTAATCATTCGTCTTATTTCTCTTGGTGACGGATGTACGTAAGTGTGCGGCAAACATAGCTTCTAATCGACCCAGATCAGCCGTTGCGTGCAAAAGGTCGAAGTGGTCCTTGCCGCTTGGCGTAATCGTTCGCTGGAGGATACACCCTACTTCCTGCTGGATGTGCGCTGCGAGCGTGCGCGCGAAGCCGGCCAAGCGGTGGACTGCGCGGTGTTGGTCACCGTGGACGTCACCGCCAGCGGTCACCGGGTACATGGCGTGTCGGTCGCGTTGTCCGAGGCCGATCTGCACTGACGAGCGTTTCTGGACGGCGTGATTCAGCGCGGCCTGCGCGCGGTCAAGTTCATTGCCAGCGACGATCAAACCGGATTCAAGTTTACGCGCAACGTCATTTATTCTGGCGTGCCCAGCAGCACTGCCAGTTCCATATGCAGCACAAAGCACAGAGTTATGTCACCAAGCTGCCACAGCCGAGTGCCGGTGTCGCGCACGATCCTATCGATTTTCAATGCACCGGATACGAACTAAGCAACCCAGCTACTGGACTTGGTCATCTAGGGCTGGCCTAGGTCGTATCCCAAGCTGGCGGCCTTGGCCGAGACGAATCTGGCCGAGGGTTTTACGGTGTTTAGATTGCCGCCAGAACACCGTGTGCGCATGCGTACAAGCAACGGTTTGCAGCGGTTGAACAAAGAGATCAAGCGAAGAATGCGCGTGGCCCCTTTGTTTCAAAACCGCCAGTTGCCTACGACTGGTCACGGCCAACTTGGACTAACAAGACGAAGAGGGGATGACCGCAAAAAATCTACCTGTCCAAGAAGCCTTGAGGCCGTGTATTCACAATAGACCAAAACCATATTCAGGAAATTCACAGAAAACAAGTTGCTTTTTCACGATGACAGTGCTTGAGCGCGTTTCTGGGCGCAAATTGCGGCCATTTGATCGAATACAGTTGGATCTTCAACGGCACTAAGATCACCCGGCGGCTGTCCAAGCCAGGCTTGTCTGGCAAGTCTACGAACCAGTTTTCCATTCCGGGTCTTTATCAGTGCCTGCAGAGTAACAACCGCTTGAGGGCGGTAGGAAGTCCCCATCTTTTTTCGGATCACGTCGCTGACGTATTGCTCGATCCGGTCCTCCGGGTCTTGACCGGCCTCTGGTCCTGGGACTGCGAATACGATCATCGCTTCGCCGGATTGGGAATTGGGCACCCCAAAGCTGACCGCATCAGAAACGATGCGGCCATCGATTACTATGCCCTCGATTTCGGACGGCCCCACTCTACGCCCGGATATCTTCATGACATCGTCGGAGCGACCAAGTAGCAGAAATTGACCGTCTTCTTCCTGGAGCGCCAAGTCACCATGGACCCATGTATCCGGGATACTGGACCAATAAGTTTCAACATATCGTGTGGGATCTCCCCAGAAGCCTGCTGTCATTCCGTTAAACGGTTTGCGAATTGCCAATTCCCCTGGTTGACCGATAAGTGCATGCCCCCCTTCATCGATCACTTGTGCATCGACACCTGGGGCAGTGCTGTTAAATCGGCAAGGGTAAATCGGGCGCAAAACAACATTTGTGAGTATGGCGCCGGAACATTCGGTTCCCCCGGTGTAATTGATAATCGGAAGCTTTCCCTCACCAAAGCGGTGGAACAACCAAGCGTGTGCGTCCTCGTCCATCACCTCCCCACCGGTCATTAGTACGCGAATACTGGGTGCCGGCCCGGTGAGCACTACTTGTTCAGCAACGGCCATACTGCGAATGGCCGTTGGCGTCGTCCCAAAGTGGGTAACACCCTGGCGAATCGCTGTTGCCCGCAATCGACCGATGTTGGGTACGTCTGGAGCGCCACTGTAAAGGACTAGCGCGCCCTTCAGAATCAGTGAGGCAAACGTCGAGTAGGGACCCACCATCCACCCCATATCACTCGGCCAAAAATACCGCTCACCTTGCTTGAAATCAAAGATGAACGCTGTGTCTTGAGCAACCCTGAGGGGAAATCCTCCATGACGGTGAATGGCGCCCTTAGGCTTGCCAGATGTGCCCGACGTGTAAAGAATCATGCAAGGATCTTCGGCTAAGGTCGCTGCGGGCTCGTGCGTGACTGTCGAATTGGCCAAGTCCTGCCAGCGGTGGTGACTGGCAACTGGCCGTTGATCGTCACTATCGTATGCGACCACAAGTTGGCATGAAGGTAGCTGGGTGACTGCTTCAACCGCAATTTTTTCTAGGGGTACATATCGTCCCTTGCGTTCGAAACCATGGGCCACGATGAGTACCTTGGCCTCACAGTCTGAAAGCCGCCGAGCGACGGCGTCTGCGCCGAAGCCGCTGTATAGGGGCACCGCTACAGCACCAAGATAGCAGACGGCTAACAAGGTGACCACGGCCTCGGAGGTGCTGGGAAAGAGCAAACCAACACGATCACCTTTTTCGACGCCGATGGAAGCTAGTCCGGACGCAAGCGCACGGGTGCGCGCGGAGAGCTCTCCATAGCTGAGCGATTCGCAGTGGCCTTGCTCATCTTCAGCAAGAATGGCAGGTTGACTGTGCCCGTCTTTTCCTGTGGGTGGGCGTAGGCATGACACCGCAATGTTGAAGCCAGCACCTGGGAAGAAGCGCGCCCACATCGGGCCGTTCTGTGTATCGACAAAGGCACGAGCGGGGGGAGAAAACGTAATGTCAAAGTGGCGAAGCGTTTCTTGCCAGTATCGCTCGGGGTGTTCTATGGTTTCACGGAGAAAGGCGTCGTAGTCGTCCAACCCCATCCGATTTATCAATGCCGTCAGGTTGCAACTTTGGCTGAGTTCTTTGGTGGGAAACCAAACGTCTTCGTTCCGAAATTTTGTCATGAATTTGTCCTCGATTTGAAAATTCGCAGGGTGACGGCGTAAGTCTGGATAGCCCAGGTCGAATGTCTAGTTAGGGGAAGCGTGGACACACTTAACACCGGCGGGCCTCTGCGAAGTGCCCGCCGGGTAGTGCACGCAAGTTAGATTACGGTTTGTGCGGAGAATTGCGTCGGTCGCTTTTCCAAGAACGCATTCATTCCTTCGAGCCCCTCGGGACCGGCGAATCCAATAAACTCATAAGCCACGCTCGCGTCGAAGATGGGGCCAGCGTTCTTGATCCAACTGTTTAGCGAGTATTTGGTCCATCGGATTGCGGCCGGCGCACCGTTGGCCAAGGACGTAGCGATGGCCAACGCCTTGGTCTCCACTTCTTCGTCAGGAACAGCCATCGAAACCAGGCCGATGCGCTCGGCTTCTTCACCGGTCAGTCGCTCGCAACACATAAGATAGTATTTAGCCTTGGCCATGCTGACTAACAGAGGCCAGATGATCATGGCGCAGTCGCCTGCCGTGACGCCAATCTTAGTATGTCCATCCATGAAATTGGCATCCTTGGCTGCGACCGATATATCAGCCAGAAGACCAGCCGCCAGCCCGGCGCCTACCGCCCAACCCCGTATGCCGCTCACAATCGGTTTTGAGCAGTGAAGTATGTTGTAGACGAGATCGCGCGTCTCCTTCATTGCTTGCATGCGAAGCTCGTAGTCGACTGCCACCTTGAGTTCATGTTTGAGGTCGCCGCCGGCCGAAAACGTTTTACCCTGCCCAGTAATGATGATCGCCGATACCGTATCGTCGGCATCAACGTCGCGCCAAACCTCGGACAATTCGCGGTGCATTGTGGGGTCCATTACGCCAAGCTTGAGCTGTGAGGTCAATGTGATGCGAATCACTCGAGGGGCAGGACGATCGAAAGTCAGGCTCTTGTAGCGTTCGTAGTTGGGTTGCATGTTTACCTCGTAAAAAAATGGAGTGATATAGGATCAAATTTAAAGAACCAAACGCCTTGACATTGGCAATGCTTAGACTAGGCTTGCGATGCTATCCCTCCAACTTAAGAGAGGTGCAACAATGCTTTTCCGTGCACAATTTCATTAGCCGACGTTTGAGTCGGTTAATAGATTAACGGCATTAGTTTTTCTTGTCAAGCAAAAAACATCGAAAAAACATCGAATTTTCGAGACCTGAAAGCACCTGCTACTACCCAATTGGCTTTCGATGCCGAGATTGCTGCATTGGACTAGCCTAGACGGCATCTGCTACTCAATTTCTCTCCGACAGGTTGCCAAGTTGTTGCTTCGGCCCCATGAATTCTTAAGCTGCGACATATTCGACCTCGAGGTCCTGGAAGTCGCTCATAAAGCGCTCGGAGACTTCTCCGGTAGGGCTATGTGTTCATTGGCTGAGTCACTCAGTGTGGTCTTGGTTCTAACAGGCAGCCATTGCATTTGCTGAAATGAAGGTACATCGCTAAAGACGGGCGGCTTCTATTTGGTGATTGAAATCATTGCTGTAGCGAGCGTTACTGTGGCCACCCACGGGCAATTGAACTTCTGCGATTTATGAGTTAGGAGTTGCATGTGTCGATCTTCTTTACAGTGGACACGATAGTCTAAAAATTCCACTTCACTCTGACATCTTCAAGACCAAAACATCAGAAGGCTAAATTTTTGGAGTGGTTAAAAAAATAAATAGACCGACGTGTTGGTTGTGATATTATTGTGTCAAATTCAGACTGATTCGTTGAAATTTTCACGAGGTTTTCAGGTTCAATTTGTCTGAGAAAGGGACATGCAGTATGGGAACTATTCACTCGATGGTGTCGAGCTCGTCAGAGGTCTTTCGGCAAAACGATAATCACTATCGCGAGCTACTCGAAGAGTTACGGTTGCGTCGACGCGAGGCTGTCGAAAGTGGTACGCCGATGTCGCGCGATCGGCATGTCAGCTCCGGCAAGCTGCTGCCGCGGGACCGCGTGCGAGCTTTACTCGATCTGGGCTCACCTTTTCTTGAGCTTTCGATGCTGGCCGGAGGCGGTGCTTCCGGCGCTGCGCCACTCGGAGCTGGCATCATTACGGGTATTGGGGTTATAAACGGCAAACCGTGCATGATCATTGCCAATGACTCGGTTGTGAAGGGTGGAACCTACCATGGCATGACGTCGAAAAAGCACGTGCGAGCTCAGCAGGTTGCGCTTCAGTACCGGCTGCCGACGATAACGCTGGTGGATTCCGGTGGTGCCTTTCTGCCGGAAATGCACGAGGTCTTTCCGGTTGAAGGGCGTTATGGAACGGTGTTCCATCAGATCGTCCGTCAGTCGGCCCAAGGTCTGGCTCAGATCGCGGTTGTTCATGGCGCGTGCACCGCGGGTGGCGCTTATGTGCCGTCTTTGTGCGACCAGTCGATCATTGTAAGAAATCAGGGCTACATGTTCCTGGGTGGGCCAGAGATAACATTTGCCGCCACTGGTGAAACCGTCGATCGGGAGACGCTTGGGGGAGCCGTCATGCATTCCCGGCAAAGCGGCGTAACGGACTACCTTGCCGAAAACGACAACCATGCGCTCGCGATCGCCCGAAATCTAGTGTCAACCTTGCCTGATTACCCGACCTACCTTCGCCCACCGAGCGCTGTGGTGCCTCCGCGCTACGACCCGCAAGAACTGTACGGAATCGTGAGTGCAGATCCGCGAGTGCCAACGGACAACCGCGAGGTCATCGCGCGTTTGGTCGACGACAGTTGGTTTGATGAATTCAAGCGAGATTATGGGGATACCCTTCTGTGTGGCTTCGCGCGCATTCATGGGTTTGAGGTTGGAATCATTGCCAACAACGGCGTGCTGTTTACCGAAAGTGCGCTGAAGGCGACGCACTTCATTGACCTGTGTTGTAAGAGGCAAATTCCGCTGGTATTTTTGGCCGACATCTCCGGTTTCATGGTGGGAACTGCGGCCGAGCGAAGTGGAATCGCGAAGGCGGGTGCCAAGATGATCACTGCTATGTCTTCGGCCGAAGTGCCCAAGTTCAATGTGGTGATAGGTGGGTCCTACGGTGCGGGGCACCTGGCCATGTGCAGTCGGCACTTCGAGCCCGATCTGGCCCTGGGTTGGCCCAACGGTAAGGCCGCGCTGATGGGGCCGGAACAGGCGGCCATCACACTAGCAATGGTGCAGCGGCAGAAGCGGGAGCGCGAAGGCGCTACCTGGTCCGCGGAAGAGGAGGAGGCGTTCAAAGAACCAATCCGGGCTCAGTTCGAATCTTTTCAGAGCATCTATAACTTTGCAAGCAATCTCTGGATAGATGATGTTGTCGATCCGGTCGAGACCAGGGCCGTACTTGGATTGGCCTTGGATCTTGCCGCCCGCCAAGCTGCGCGTGAAACACGCTTCGGCGTATTCAGAATGTGAGGAAGACGTGATCAAGAAACTGTTAATTGCCAATCGCGGCGAGATCGTTTGTCGCATCGAGCGCACCTGCCGCCGAATGGGTATCGTGACCGCCACTGTGCATTCGGTCGCCGACCGCAATAGCGTCCATGTGCGGACGGTGGGAGAGTCCATCGAGATCGGCCCGGCACCGTCTACCCAGAGCTACTTGAATATCGATGCGGTGTTGGCGGCTGCCCACGCTGTGGGGGCGGATGCTATTCATCCAGGGATCGGCTTCTTGTCAGAGGATCCGGCCTTTGCCGAGGCAGTGTCCCGGGCAGGGTTGCTTTTTATCGGGCCGTCGGCCGATATCTTGCGTCGTTTTGGTGACAAATGGGCCGCCAAGAAAGAAGCACGTGTGGCCGGCGTGCCGGTCATCGGTGGTAGCGAGGGTAGTTCGGACGACCCGGCAGAGATCGAGCGGCTGATACGGACAGAACTCAAGCTCCCCGTGGTGTTAAAAGCTGCTGCAGGTGGCGGTGGACGTGGCGTGCGCATTATCCGGGAACTCGATGGGTTGGCAGAAAACATCCAATCGGCGATGCGTGAAGCTCGCACTTCATTTGGCCGTGCTGATTTGATCGTCGAGGAGTTCATCGCCTCGGCGCGCCATATAGAGGTGCAGGTCGCCGGTGACGGACGCGGCAATGCGATCCATCTATTCGAGCGCGAGTGTTCGCTGCAGCGCCGCTTTCAAAAGGTGGTCGAAGAAGCTCCGGCCGTCGGTATCGACGAAATGCTAAAGCAGCGAATCATCCGAGACGCTGTCCGCCTGGCGGAGTCCGTCCACTATGCCAACCTCGGTACGGTGGAGTTTCTGGTCGCGGACGGTGTTCATCATTTCCTGGAGTGCAACCCCAGGTTGCAGGTTGAGCATACGGTGACTGAGGAGATTACAGGCCTCGACTTGGTGGAACTCCAATTGCGTATCGCTATGGACGGACAACTCCCCGTCAAACAGGAGGATGTGGTCGCTAGGGGGCATGCCGTACAGCTACGGGTGTACGCGGAGGATCCTGGTGCAGGCTTTGCTCCGTCAACCGGTACATTGACTTGCGTCAAATTTCCCGAGGGGCCACGGGTGGAAACCGCGGTCGAGAGCGGTTCGGTCATCAGCCCATATTACGATGCGATGATCGCCAAGCTGATTTCCCGCGGTGCCGATCGGGATGAGGCTATCGAGCGCAGCCTGATGGCCCTCCGACAGACCGTGATCGCAGGCGTGGAAACAAACATTTCCTTTCTATTGCGTTTGCTCGAAACCGGGCCTGTGCGGGCGGGAACGGCAGACAACCGCTACATTGATCGCGAGATCGATTCTCTGATCACGCCCACGAGCCCGACTCATGAAGAGGTGGGCTTGGCTGCTGCCTTGCTCTGGGCGGATGGGAGCGGCGACAACGGCCTCGGGCTTTGGTCGTCCAGAGGGCCTCTGGCTTGGTGGGCTTACGACGATGGGGCTGCGCCGGAGGGGCCACCGGTACTGTCACTAAAGACCTCAGGTAACCTGGTCCTACCGGTGCGGTTTGGGCACGGCCAGCGTAACCTACTGGACCTGTCGGTCGATGGGACACCAGTCAAGGTTCAAATCCTGCAGGCTGAAGGGGGGGGGCGCTACGTGGCGGCCGTCGGACAGCGGGTGATCGTGGCCCAGATAGACCGACGCGCTGATGTCATCACCATGCATGTTCCCTCCGGTCGACATTTGTTGCAACTTGTCCCTTTCCTCAAACTCGAAGCCGGTTCTCAGTCAATCGAAGGGAAGTTGCTCGCGCCGATGATGGGCACGATCCTCAAAGTAAGTGTTCAGGTCGGTGACAGAGTTAGAAAATCAGACGTACTTGTTATCGAGGAATCCATGAAGATGGAGATGGCCTTAGTCGCTTCCATGGATGGCGTGGTGACAACTGTCGGCTGTCGGGTTGGCGATGTGGTCGAGCGCAATCAAACCCTGATCGAAATTCAACCCGTAACCGGAGAGGTGCCATGAGTGACTTACCAAAATTTGTGCATTTTCATGAGGAAGGCCCGCGCGAGGGCTTCCAGATTGAAAAACAGTTGTACTCTGTACAGGATCGCGTGGATCTGATTAATGCCCTGTCGGCATCCGGATTGAGCCAGGTTCAAGTCGGATCGTTCGTCAGCGCCAA
Source organism: Rhodoferax sp. (assembly GCF_028689295.1). Taxonomy (GTDB): domain Bacteria; phylum Pseudomonadota; class Gammaproteobacteria; order Burkholderiales; family Burkholderiaceae_C; genus Rhodoferax. The sequence continues at coordinate 33,759 of NZ_JAQTWL010000013.1, read as the reverse complement.
GGCGGTGCCGACTATGGCCGACATAGATGAGGTTTTCAAGGGAATAAAGAAGCGCGACGGTGTACGCTACACCGCGCTCTGGCTCAACGAAACCGGCTTCCGCAAGGCCCAGTCCACGCCACAGGTAGACATTAGTGCCTACTTGATGTTCTATACCACCGATGCCCTTAGTCTGCGCAACAACAACTGCACTGCTCGGGAAATGCAGGAGCGCCAAGAAAAGTGGATCGGCCTTTACCAGGACGCCAATGCGCCGATCGAATCGGCCTATATTGTCACGGCATTTGGCTGCAACCTGCAGGGGGAAGTTCCCATTTCGGACACTGTCGCGGCAGCGAAACACATCATTGCCCTTGCCCTTGAACATAAGATTCCGACCCCGAGGATATTTCTTGCTGACACCGTCGGTTGGGCCGATCCCGAGGAGGTCAAGCGGCGCATCGGCGCGGTGCGTGACCTCGACAGCGAGGTGCAGATCGGTTTGCACCTCCACGATACCCGCGGGATGGGTGCAGCGAACGTCTACGCTGCGCTGCAGATGGGGGTCGACATGTTCGACAGTTCCATTGCCGGGCTGGGCGGTTGTCCGTTCGCCGCACATGCGAACGTCCAAGGCGCCGGGAATGTGTGTACCGAGGACATGGTCCACATGTGCCACGAGATGGGCATCGAAACCGGGATCGACCTGAATGCCCTGCTCGAAGCCGCGACAGTGGCCGAGCGTGTGTTCAGGCGCCCACTCGCCGGCAAGCTGATGCATGCCGGGCTTCCGAACCGGAAGGGCAGTGCCACTGCCGCAGGTTGTGGATGAGAGGCACGGCGTCAAAATTGTCACCGCAAGGACCTCGATTCGAGCTGATTCATCGATTACTTTTTAGGAATATACCGTGAACTTTCTGTTGACAGAGGAACAGCAGGCGTTTCGACTCCGCCTGCGTGAATGGCTGAAATATAATCTTCCAGTCAATTGGAAGAATGGGCACTTCAGTCCGTCAATTGACGATGGCCGTCGGGGCGCGCTTTTGCGGGAGTGGGAGAACAGCGTCTACACAGCCGGCTTTGCAGGCTTGCATTGGCCGACAGCCTACGGTGGTCACGGACTCACATTGGTGGAGCATTTCATCTTTGGAGAGGAGTGTGGTCGTGTTGGTGCCCCCGAGGGGATTAATGCGATCGGCCGCGAACTGGTTGCGGGTGTCCTATTGCATGCCGGCACTGAGTCGCAAAAGAAACACTATTTGCCACGGATCGCGGCCTGCACGGATATCTGGTGTCAGGGGTTTTCCGAGCCGCAGGCGGGGTCGGATCTCACGGCGCTCAAGACTCGTGCCGTGGAGAGCAACGGCAATTGGGTGATCAACGGGCAGAAAATTTGGACAAGCTACGCCCAGCATGCTGACATGTGCCTCATGCTGGTGCGCACCTCATCCGAGGAAAAGAAGCACCAAGGCATCACGATGATTGCGGTTCCGATGAGTACGCCTGGGATCACTCGGCGCGGGATTCAGCAACTCGATGGCGTCTGGGACTTCAACGAACTTTTCTTCGACGACGTGGTCGTTCCTGTGGCAAACACGATCGGACCGGTTGGGGAGGGTTGGCGTGTATCGGGTGCCGTGTTGGCGATTGAGCGGGCGACCACCCGCCTGTATCGGCAGACTAGGTATGTCCATGAGCTGCAACACGCCTACCGTTCTGCATTGGCTCGTCGGCCCGAATTGGACGAGTCAGATGCGCTGAGGCAGTCGATCGCACGGGCGTATAGCCAGTTGCTCGTACTTCGCGCTCTGAATGTTCGATTCGTTAGCCGCATCGTAGCGGGCGAGCAAGTGGGTCCAGAGGCAAGTATCCTCAAGCAGTGCTGGAGTCATTTCCACCAGGACTCGACCAGTATCATCGCCGAGATCCTGGGAGAAGAACATTGGTTTCCACCGACCGACGATCTAGATTGTGAGCGATTCTTGCCTGTATACCTCCATTCCAGGGCGGAAACCATCTTTGCCGGAACCTCCGAAATCCAGAAAGACATCATCTCCGAGCGCTTGCTCGGAATGCCTCGGGGACGTTGATCCGCCGCTGTTCACCCAAAAAAATAGGAATTGACATGTTTAATGTGGTTTCCCAAGAGCACCGTATGGTTAGCGAAACGGTGCAGCGATTGTTTAAAGACCTCAAAGCCGCCGATACTGAAAAGCGCCAGCGGAACGGTAGCAGGATTGACAGCGCCGTCGTGGGGCAGGCACTGCAAGATCTCGGGTTATTCGGCACCAGCGCTGATGAGGCTTTCATGGTCTCGCCTCAGGTGCAGGCGATTGTGGCACTAGAAGCTGGCGCTAGCGCATTGCCCTTTCCTGTGCTCGAAGCCCTGGCCACCCACGCAACAATGCTCAGCGTGGGTTATACCGCAGATGCGGATTCAGGGGGCATCATTACGCTATCGACGGCCTCCCCTAAGCTATCGGAGTTACCCGTGTTCGAGGGGGGAAGGTTGAGCGGATCATGCCCCTTGGTGTCTTTTCCACAGGTCGCAGGTAGGGCGTTGATCGAGGCGCGACAGGAAATGGGCAGCGTCCTATTGGTGGTTGATCTGGGCAACCCAGGTGTTACTAGGCGCAGACGTGAATCCGTCGAGACCGATTATTGCCTGGATGATCTGACATTCGACCAAGTCGCTGCTCTTCCCTTGACCGGCGCGGTCGCATCAACATCGGATAGTTCAGCCTTCTTGCGGCAGCGGGTCGCCTTGCTGGCAGCCGCAGAGATTGCCGGTGCTTGTCGGTCTCTGGTGAAAATGACGCAGGAGTATCTCCTAACTCGATCTCAGTTTGGCCAGGTTCTGGGCGCGAACCAGGTGCTGAAGCATGCTATCGCTGACAACCTGGTGAGTGTGGAGGCCATGACGGCTTCGATCGAGTTCGCCGCTGCGGCGTTGGACGCGGGCGAGTGCGATGCGGATGCGGCCGTCTGCGCCGCCAAGCTATATGCCGGGCGTGCCGGCAAGGCGGTTGCCGACAGTTCTTTGCAGCTGCATGGCGCAATCGGGTACACGAATGAGTACCACTTGCATATTTTGATGCGCCGTGTCTACCGGTTAGCGGCCTCCTGTGGGTCTGGCCGAATCCAGAGTGAGAGGTTGTTCGAGATGTTCAAACAAGGAGTGCTAAATGACTGAGCCAATCCAAGTGGAAGAAGAAGCGGTCCTGTTCGCCGTCAAAGATGGTATCGCGACGGTGACGCTGAACCGACCCAAGCAACGAAACGCGTTGTCGATTGCGGCCATGAATGGTCTGTACCAGGCCTGGGAACGCATTGATGCGGACAAAGACGTTCGCGTGGCGATATTGACATCTAGTGATTGCGGCACTTTCTGTGCAGGAATGGACTTGAAGGAAACCAGCCGAGTCAAACAGGAGACTGGAAAGGATATCCTGACCTTTTTCAAGGATCCGTTTCACTTTCGCATGCGACGGGTCAGAGTTCCGATCGTTGCGGCAATGACCGGTCATTTGATAGCGGGGGGCATGCTGATGAGCCTCAACTGTGATTTACGTGTGGGCCTATCCGGTACCAAGATCGGAATTACCGAGTCGAAAATCGGACGAGGTTCACCATGGGGGATGCCCCTGCTGTGGATGTTGCCTCAGCCCGTTGTTATGGAGATGGTGCTTACTGCGGAGTTGATGGAGATCGAGAGATTTCGCCAGTTAGGCTTCATCAATTACCTCGAAGAGACTCCGGACGCCGTTCGGGATCGAGCGATGAAACTGGCGGTTGCGATTCGAGACAACGCTCCTTTGTCGGTTCAGGCAGGCAAACGTGCATTGTTGACGGCGATGAGCGTGGGATGTGACACGGGATTGGAAATGGCTTGGCACATCTACCGAGAGGCTTACGAAAGCGACGATGCCCAAGAAGGCGCAAGAGCCTTTGCGGAAAAACGTGCACCGATCTGGAGGGGTGTTTAAAACCCCTCGTACTGTGTCCCGGTGTTGTGAAGACGGGATTCTTTGTATCACTGACGTTTGCAGGCCCTGGCGAAAGCCCTGGTTTAAGGGGGTCGCCTCAGCCTGAAGAGGTTCGATAACTGTTTTCACAATAAGAACCTGATTAGCAATGATCTTCAACTATCACCCGAATCGAGTGCTTGGAATGCGGAACGCACTGTACATTCGCTGCCAGCAGGCGTCGGGCCAATCTATCGAGATCGAATCTGCGGTTGAGTCGGTAGACAAAGGCGCCAAGGTACTGCTCTACGTATTTTCTAAAACTAAAACTAAAACTAAAACTAAAACTAAAGCTGTGGTAAATGCCGCTCAAACTGGTTTTGAGGTATCCCAGCACGGTGGTAACGCACTGCAACTGCGGCCCATTCTTAAGTTTATGCTAGGCCACGAAGGTGCTTTCATGGGAACAACCCGCCTGCGTCACAGCTCCAAGGCAAGCCAAGCCATCAAAGTAGACGGTGCTACTGGCGACAAGATTTTCACAGGCCCACTTCGCTATGGTTTTGAGCTTGATGCCCGACACCGTGATGAGCTTGATGTGCAATGCGTGGTCTTTATCGCTGCAAGAGATGGCCGCTACAAAGGCAATCTTGTCTTCAGAGTTGCGCCCAACCTTGCCGTCACTGCGCTCGCCACCCAAATAAGTATCATCAACTTGGACTTTGCCACTGAGCGCATAACGGGATTCACGCTCGGTCATGGCTTGAATCAGTGTGTGTTGTACCAGCCAGGCCGTTGGGTCGGCCACTCCCAATTGACGTTTGAGCAAGAGAGACGACAAGCCCGTCTTGGTCTGGGTGATGAGGTAAATTGCCAGACACCATGTTGTCAGAGGCAGTTTGGTAGAATGAAAAACGTCACCTGCGATCAGCGAAGTTTTATGCCGATAGGCATTGCACGGAAAGACTTTGTGGCTACCGGTACACAAGACGCAGTGTTCTGTACCACTGCAGTCAGTACAGCGAAAACCATCGGGTCATTGAGCACTCACCAGCGCAACAGAGTAAAACGTTTCGGCAAAAAATGCTTGAAGAACTCCTGCATCGACTTGACTGGTTGAAACTGAATATGATTCATCGCCATGATGCTACCCATTGAAAATGAACGGTGCGTGCGTAATACGTCCTCACAAGTTTGCAAGGTAAGATTGGTAGAAAATTGTTGCTAATCGAGACTAAGAAAGAGACTATGCCAAGAATTCGTGCAGATGATTACCTAGAAAAAAGAGACAATATTCTCGATCTTGCGTCTGCCTTGTTCGCAGATCATGGCTACATGGGGACAAAGATGGAGCAGATCGCAGAGAGTTGCGGTGTTTCCAAGTCGATGTTGTATCACTATTTCAAGAAAAAGGAAGACATTCTTTTTGCCATCTTGCAGAGTCATGTGACTCGACTTATCAAGTTGGTGGAAGCCCAACTCCGCGACGAGGTCAACTTAAGCAATGAGGAGTTCTTCCGCCACTTTGTTCAGTTATGGCTGGAGCCATCGGATGAAGTTCGATCTAGGCATGTAGTTGGCATGGTCGAGGTGAGGCATTTGACACCCCGACAGAAAGCCAAGCAGGTCAAGCTTGAAAAAACCTTGTTGGATTTGGTTACTAATGTCCTTGTCAAGATCAACGGACGGGTGGGACCGGGCGAACGCCGAATCTACAGCCTCTTGCTGATCGGTATGATGAATTGGGTTGAGCTCTGGTACAAGCGGGCCGGATCGGTATCTCCGGCAGAGTTGTACACGATGGTGGGGCGGCTCTTTTTGGATGGCTTCTTGAATGTCGTTGGAGAGAAGGCAAAGCACTCTGCGACTTGACTGGAGGCAGAGCGCCGCACTCTATCGAGAGCGGCTATTTTGGTTTCTTGTAATAGACCGAATGGTCTGATTTTTGGCGCTTTTCGCAGGCGGCTACTCTACATTAGGCAGCGCGTCAGTTTATTTGCTCTTACAAGGAGACTCAGAATGGGTATTCGAACCCTTCCGGTGCTAACGCCGTTGAACACTTCGTTCTGGACGGCGGGTCGAGATCGGCACCTTTGCATTCTGCGTTGTTGCGCATGCAGCTCTTGGATTCATCCTCCCGCGCCGATTTGTCCGGATTGCTTGGGCCTGGATTTGAGACCTCAACCTGTTTCGGATCACGGAGTGGTTGAAGCATTCACGGTCAATCATCAAGCCTGGATCCCTGATGAGGTTGTGCCGTATATCGTGGCAATCGTTAGTCTTAATGATTGCCCCGGGGTTCGCCTAACAACCAATATTGTGGGTGCATCAGTCGAGGAGCTTCGGATTGGGATGCCTGTTCGTGTGCTCTTCGAGGAGTGCGAGGACGTTTGGTTGCCGCTTTTCACGCCGGCTTGAAAGAAGAAACCATGGAAATTCCCGAACGTTGTGCCATTATCTCTGGCATAGGACAGTCTGCTATCGGCCGAAGGCTTGGCCGAGGCGCGCTTGATCTGACAATTGAGGCAGCCCTTCAGGCAATTGGCGACGCCGGGCTTGATCGAAACGAAATTGATGGCGTCTCCACTGGATCTGGCTATGCGGTGGCGCCGGGTGCATCACCTGTGTTGACGATGGATCTGAAAGAGGCATTGCGTCTGAATTTGAACTGGTATGGCGCGTCATCTGATTCGACACAGATGTCGGCGCTGATCAATGCTTGCATGGCCGTGGCTTCTGGTCAGGCAAGGCATGTGCTTGTTTTTCGCACCGTCACCGAAGCGTCTGCCCGGGCTGATGTTTCGAGCAATGGCTCATTGTCTCGGGTGGAAGGGGGAATGCAATGGCGCGCTCCATTTGGTGCCCCGTCCGCAGCTAACTGGGTAGGACTAATTGCCTCACGTTACGCTCACGAGTACGGTATGACCCGCGAGCAGCTCGCCTGGATTGCTTTAAATGGTAGACGTAACGCGGTCCGGACACCCAATGCGGTCTATCGGACACCACTGACGATGGAAGAATATCTCGAGTCTCGGATGATTTCCACGCCGCTGTGCCTCTACGATTGTGATGTTCCCATAGATGGCTCAGTCGCAATGGTAGTTTCTCATGTCGACACAGCACGAGATGGAAATGCGACGCCCATACATATCGAGGCGATTAGCGGTCCTCTCTACCAGCGCGATACTTGGGATCAGCAGTCAGATTTGACGCGATTTGCGGCTGCTGATGCGGCGAAGCGCCTATGGAGTCGGACCGATCTGCGTCCTCGGGATGTGGATGTTGCGCAGCTCTATGACGGGTTCAGTTTCTTGGCGCTTCTCTGGCTCGAAGACATGGGCTTCTGCAGCCGTGGCGAGGCGGCGGCATTCGTGGAAGGGGGCCATCGTATCGCGCTTGACGGTGAGCTTCCCATTAATACTTCAGGCGGTCAGCTGTCGTTCGGGCGGTTGCACGGAATGGGCTTGTTGCACGAAGCGTGCGTCCAACTGCGGAATTTAGGTGGCGAACGACAAGTCCCGAACCAGCCACGGGTAGCGCTTGTGACCAATGGTGGTGGGCCAGTCGCGTCCGCCGCACTCCTAGTTCGCCAGTAAACCAATTGAGGCGCTACACAATACCATCACATTTTTGGGAAAACTTGGCGCGCTCATATTTGCGTATTTAACCGATGCCGTCTACTGCGAACCGATGCCTCGGGTCAATACTGAATTGGTCGAAGAGCTTCGGCGTTGCTATACAGGCTTGTGGGACACCAGCGTGCTGAGGACCTTACCGAGCATCGCTTAAGTCAGTGGCGGGCCAAGTTTGGAGTTTGGCAAGGGGTCAACTTTGCGTAGCAACATCCGCCACGTTACTTAAAAGTCTTGTTTGCAAACAAATCATCAAGAATGAGCCGGAGTTCCTTCCCGACTTCTCTTCCAGCATGTGACAGTGGTCGTTGTGTGGTCGTGGCCAAAACCACAGTTCGCCCCAACTTGGCATCAATAATTCGTGAAGCTTGCAAAATACCAGCATTGACCTCCCGACTAATCGCATGTCCGCCCAGTACCGCGTAAGCGCAGCCGCTTGCAGCGAATTCCTTCTGAAGCGGCAACGAGTCGGCTTCCATCACAATGCGAAGATTAATGTGAGCTCGTTTTGAGAACTGCTCTAGTGTCAAACGTAACCCATTTGGGGCACCGGGCAAAACAAGTGGCACATCAGAAAGCTTATCAAATTCAATTGTCGGTTTTGAAGTTAGCCGATCACCGGCTCTGCCCACGAGATAGGTGTCGACAACTCCGAGCACTTGTTCTTGGTTAGCGACCGATCCCCCATAACGAAAAAGAATTCCAATGTCGACTCGACCAGAGTTTAGCCATTCATCGATTTGTCCGTTTGAGCCTTCAAAAATATGCAGCAGGACACCAGGAAAACGTTCATGGGTACGCCTAAATAACGTTTGAATCGTCGGGGTGGAAAGTGACGGCAAAAGACCAATACGAACTTCACCAATTGGTATTCCAGCGCCGGCCTTCATTTCCTTTGATATTTGCTCCGCTTCCGCAAGTAGTGCCTTAATACGCGGGAGCATTGTTTCGGCAAAATCGGTCAGTGCTACACCACGACCTGTTCGATAAAATAGCTTCGCACCGCATTCACGTTCGAGTGCCGTGACACGGCGACTTATCACAGACTGAATACAGTCCTGCGCAAACGCCACCTTAGTCATGCTACCCAATTCGGCGAGTTGAACAAACAGTTTCAGCGATTCAAGGTTCAAAGGTGATCACTCTAGAAGTTGATCTAGATAAGTGTAACAAATGCCTTCACGTGCTGCGTTGTTCTCGACCACCACGCGGGGCAGAGCCGTCGGGTAATCCTTGCTCGATTAATGTGTCGCCAGCATGGCCAAGGGTTGGCGCAGTGGCAAGCTTGTCAGCCCCCGGTAGGCCGGATTAGTGCCCCATTGCGGCTCGGCGTTGCGCAGACGGAGGTCGGGCCAGCGTTGCAGCAATTGCCCAAACACCATTTCGGCCTCCATGCGGGTGATGGCAGCACCGATGCAGACATGCGGCCCCGAGCCAAAGGCGAGGGATGCCCCCTCATTGCGCGCAATGTCCAGCGCATCGGGCTTGGTGTAGCGGGCCGGATCCCGGTTGGCCGCGCCTATCAAGGGCAGCACCAGATCGCCCCGGCGCAGCAGTTGACCATGCAGCACCAGGTCGGTTACCACGCGCCGCCCGGTGTATTGCACCGGGCTGTCAAAACGCAAAAACTCGCGAACCGCGCTGGGCAGCAATGCCGGCTCCTGCTTCAAGCGTCGCCATTGTTCGGGGTGCGTCAGAAGTGCTTGCAAGCCATTGCCCAGCAGATGGCGCGTCGTCTCGTGCCCGGCAAACAGCAACATGGCGCACTGCGCCAGCAGCTCAGGTCCACCTTGAATCTGGCCCGCCGCTTCGGCTTGTAACAGGCGGGTGGTCAGATCGTCACCCGGCTTTTGGCGCTTGTGCTTCAGCAAGACATCAAAGAATTCTCCCATCGCCACCAGACTGGCCTGCGCGCGACGTGCCTGCGCTCGCGTGGGAAGCGGTGTGCCGATAAAAGCCGCCAGGTCATCCGACCAGAGCATAAAGTTGCTTCGCCGCGTGGGCTCGATACCCATCAGCCGGGTCATCACATGCACCGGCAAAGGCCGGGCTACCTGCTCGATAAAGTCAAAACTGTCAGCCGCCTCTGCCTGATCGAACAGGTGGGTGACGGTTTGCGCGATGAAGGGTTCCAGCTCTTGAATCACGCTGGGCTTGAATCCCACTTGCAGCACCTTGCGGATGCGAGGGTGATCCGGGGCGTCCAGAAACAGCAAGGCGCGGGCAAACAGGCGTTGAAACTCGCCCAGTTCGCCTGGGGACTCTTCGCGATCCTTGACCCAGGCACCGGTGCGTTGCGCTGAAAACCGGGGATCGCGCAACACCATCTCGACATCGGCATGGTCGGTCAGCAGCCAGGCCCCGCCAAAGAACTCGTCGCTCCAGTGGATTGGCCCAGCCTCCCGCAGCGCCTGATAGGTGGGATACGGGTTGGCCAGAAACGCCGCGTTCACCAGCGGGCAAGCCGTGGACTGCGGCTTGAGTACGGCATTCATCAGCAGGGCAGGGGCTGATTTGTCGGGCGTTCACCCTGCGCCTTCAGGCCCAGGCGCGTGAACAGCTTGCGGTCCAGATCAGCTTGAGGATTGCTGGTGGTCAGCAGTTTGTCGCCGTAAAAGATCGAGTTGGCACCGGCCAGGAAACACAAGGCCTGCAGGGCTTCATCCATCTGCTCGCGCCCAGCCGACAAGCGCACCATGGTGAGCGGCATGGTGATACGGGCTATGGCAATGGTGCGCACAAATTCAAAGGGATCCAGCGGGGGCGTGTCAGCCAAGGGTGTGCCAGCCACCGGCACCAGGTTGTTGATCGGGACTGACTCCGGGTAGGGCGTCAAGTTGGCCAACTGGGCGATCAGGCCGGCGCGCTCCAGACGGGCTTCACCCATGCCGACAATGCCGCCACAACACACGTTGATGCCCGCCGCGCGCACATGACCCAGGGTGTCGAGCCGGTCCTGGTAGGTGCGGGTGCTGATGATACTGCCGTAAAACTCCGGCGCACTGTCCAGATTGTGGTTGTAGTAGTCCAGTCCGGCATCTTTGAGTGCTCGCGCCTGCTCGGCTTCCAGCATGCCCAGCGTCATGCAGGTCTCCAGGCCCAGGGCGCGCACTTCGCGCACCATCTCGGTCACACGCGCCATGTCGCGTTCTTTGGGGCTGCGCCAGGCCGCACCCATGCAAAAGCGGGTGGCACCCTGGTCTTTGGCGGCTTGGGCGGCTTCAATGACCTCGGCCAGCGGCATCAGCTTGCTGGCTTCAATGCCACTCTCGGCAGTAGCCGCTTGCGGGCAGTAGCCGCAGTCCTCTGAGCAGCCGCCGGTCTTGATCGACAACAGCGTGGACAACTGCACCTGGTTGGCGTCAAAGTGCTCGCGGTGCACTTGCTGGGCTTGAAACAGCAAATCCATGAACGGCAGCTCGTACAAGGCGGCAATCTCCGCGACGCTCCAGCGCGCAGGGGTTGCCGGGGTGGTGGCCCGTGCCGGAGCGGGACGCAGGGAGGAGACGGGAATGGAGGTAATCGTAGTCATATTATGTTTTCAAAGAAGAAACCAACGAGGGAGAAACAGACGAGAAAAAGGCACGCAATGCGGCTTGATCAAGATGGGCTGCCACAGCAGCCGGCGTGGGCTCTGCCAACCACGGCACGCATCCCCAGCAGGGAATGTGTTGTTTTTGAAAGCGTTGCCGCAGGGTTGTCACATTTTTATCCAGCCACGCCATGCCGGGGCTCACGCTGTTGCCGACCCAGCCAGCCAAGCTAAGGCCACGGGCGCGAACAGCCTCGGCCGTGAGCAAGGCATGGTTGATGCAACCCAGGCGCAAGCCGACCACCAGCACCACCGGCAACTTGAGGTCGCACGCCAGATCGGCGCTGTCCCAGTCGTCACCCAGTGGCACGCAAAATCCGCCTACGCCTTCCACCACCAGCACGTCGGCACGGGCAGCCAGTGCATGGGCTGAGCGCAGAATAGCGTTGCGGTCAATGGTGCGGCGCTGGAGCGACGCGGCAATGTGCGGCGCGCATGCGGCCTCGAACTGGAACGGACCCACCTCGGCATCGCTAAGGGTCAGCGCGCTGGCCTCACGCAGGGCGCGCACATCTTCATTGACCCACTGGCCGTCGATCAAGCTGGTGCCAGCGGCTACCGGCTTGAATGCGGCGCTGAGAAAACCGTTGCGCGCGAGCCAATGCAGCAAGGCCGCGCTGATGCGGGTTTTGCCCACCTCGGTGTCGGTGCCGGTGACGAAGCAAGCATTGAGCGCGGTGTTCGGCCTCATGCCTTGGCCCCGATTAAATTTGCGGCGGCCTGCGTCAAGCCCTTGATCAGTCGCTGCACATCGTCTGCCGTGTGGGCTGCACTGAGCGTGATGCGCAGGCGGGCTGTGCCCACGGGCACGGTGGGCGGGCGAATGGCGGGCACCCACAAGTCTTGCGCATCAAGTGCTGCGGCCAGCGCCAGGGCTGCCGCGTTGTCGCCGACGAGGAGGGGTTGGATGGCGGTGCTGGACGCCATCAGCTGCCAGCCAAGCGTCGGGTTGGCTTCGATCAGGGTCGTCAGCCCGATGCGCAGTTGCGCGATCAGTTGCTGGAGCTGCGTGCGCCGTTGATTTCCCTCTTCACTGCCTATCAGGTGCAAACTCTCCCGCAGTGCATGGGCGATGGCAGGTGGTGCAGCCGTGGTGTAAATATAGGGCCGTGCGGTTTGGACCAGCCAGTCGATGATGGTCGAGTGTGCGGCGACAAAAGCGCCGCCCAAGCCCGCCGCCTTGCCCAGTGTGCCCATGTAAACCAGGCGCTTGCTGCGCAGATTGAAGTGTGACAGACTGCCCCGCCCCTGCGCGCCCAGCACGCCGAAACCATGGGCATCGTCCACGATCAGCCAGGCATCAAAACGTTCGGCCAGTGCCAGCAAGGCGGGAAGGTCGGCCAGATCGCCGTCCATGCTGAACACGGCATCGGTCACGATCAGTTTGATGGGTGTGGTGCAGTGTTCCAACTGACGCGCCAACACCGCCAGGTTGCCGTGCGGATAACGTTGCATCGGTGCCTTGGCCAACAGCGCGCCGTCAATCAGTGAGGCGTGGTTGAGCTTGTCCGCAAATATCGTCGCATTGCTGTCGCCCAAAGCGGTGAGCAGTGCCAGATTGGCCATGTAGCCGGTGCAAAAGCTCAATGCGCCAGCCTGTGGGATGCAGGGTGACAACCAAGCGGCAAGCTCGTCTTCCAGTGCGGCATGGGCGCGTGAGTGACCGTTGATCAGGTGTGAGGCGCCGCTGCCGGCACCAAATTGCCGGGCACCGTCGGCCAGCGCCTGAACCAAGACCGGGTGATTGGCCAGGCCCAGGTAGTCGTTGCTGCAAAAAGCCAGCAAGTCACGTGCGGGCTGGTTATCCCGGCTGACCCGTTGGTGCGGTCCGCTGGGAGACTCGGTGATGCGGCGCTGGCGTATGAGCCCCTGCGCCTCACGCTCATGCAGTTGGTGGTTCAGGTGCGCGATCAACATCAGGAGGAATTTGGTTCAAAACATAGTTCAGTGTCGCCAGCAGACGCTCGGCCAGCCATTGCGACAGGTCCTCAGTCAGGACGTAGGGTGGCATCAGATAGACGGTGCGCCCGATCGGGCGAATCAGCAGTTCGTAGGCCCGGCCGGCCAGGTGGAAACGTTCGGCAAAGCGCGGGCCGATGAGGGGCTCGCGCACGTCAAAGGCCCAGATCATGCCGAGCTGGCGAAAGTGTTCGATGCGTGGGTCAGCCGCCAGGGGGGCAAGCGCCGTGGTCAGGGTTGCCGCCTGCTCCCGGTTGTGACGCAAGACGTCTTCTTGGGCAAAGCGATCGAGCACCGCCAGCGCGGCGCGGCAGGCCAGCGCGTTGCCGGTGTAGGAGTGCGAATGCAAAAACCCCCGCGTCACGTCGTCGTCGAGAAAGGCTTCATAAATGCTGTCACGCGACAGCACCAGGGAAAGTGGCAGGTAGCCGCCACTGATGCCTTTGGACAAACAGATCAGGTCCGGCCAAATAGCCTGTTCACCCGGCAACGCCGCCTGCTCGAAGGCAAAGAAGGTGCCGGTGCGCCCGCAGCCCACCGCAATTTCATCGGCAATCAGCGTCACGTCAAACTGGTCACACAGCTTGCGTGCGGCGCGCAGGTAGGCTGGGTCGTAAAAGGCCATGCCGGTGGCACCCTGCACCAAAGGTTCCAGAATGAGGGCGGCGATGTGTGCGTGGCGCGCTTGCAGCAAAGCTTCCAGCTCAGCCGTTGCGCGCCGGGCCACATCGGCAGCAGATTCACCTGTCATGGCCTGGCGGGCATCGGGCGACATCACTTGGTGCGCGCGCATCAGCAGCGGGTCGTAGGCGTCGCGGAACACTGCCACATCGGTGACCGCCAGCGCGCCCAGGGTTTCGCCGTGGTAGCCCTTGCGCAGGCATACGAACTCGCGTTTGTCGCTGCGCCCCAGGTTGCGCCAGTGGTGAAAACTCATCTTGAGCGCAATCTCTACCGCCGAGGCACCATCACTGGCAAAGAAGCAGTGACCCAGCGTGCCGCCGGTCAGGGCCGAGAGGCGTTCCGCCAATTCGACCGCTGGCGCGTGGGTGCAACCGGCCAGCATCACATGAGGCAAGGTTTCAAGCTGGTCTTTGAGGGCGGCGTTGATGCGGGCATCGGCATGGCCGAACAGGTTGACCCACCAGGAGCTGCTGGTGTCAAAGTAACGCTGACCTGTGTCGTCGAATAGCCATGGCCCTTCACCGCGCACCACGGCCAGCGGCGGCACCTGGGCGGCGCGCTGCATTTGTGTGCAGGGATGCCAAACAGCAGCCAGGCTGCGCTGGGCTAGCGAGCCAGTGGCAAGGCCATGGGCGCTTATCTTCACAGGTGCTGGGTTGGCACCTTGTGGCGCAACTCGGTTTGCTTGTTTTTATCGTCGACAAACACCAGATTGGGCTGGTGGTTGGCCACTTCCTTGTCATCCACCTGTGCAAAGGCGGCGATGATGATCAGATCGCCCACCGAGGCGCGGCGTGCGGCCGATCCGTTCACAGAAATCATGCCGGAGCCCCGTTCACCCTTGATGGCATAAGTGATGAAGCGCTCGCCGTTGTTGATGTTCCAGATGTGAATCTGTTCATTCTCGACCAGATTGGCTGCATCCAGCAGGTCTTCGTCGATGGCGCATGAGCCTTCGTAATGCAGTTCGCACTGGGTTACGGCCACACGGTGGATTTTGGATTTGAGCAAGGTGCGAAACAAAATTACTCCAATGTTTGCGTAATGCAGTGTTCCATTCTTCTTAGAACTTAACTTTGAATTTGCAAGAATAACATTCTGCAAGATGTCACGATTCACCTACGATGTGTGGCTTGATGGCATGCATCTGCCAATGCCTTATCACGTTGCTGGGGCTACCCTTAATCATCAATGCCATATTTCGCGCGCTCCAGTGCGTGGCGGCGTCTGGCGTGGTTTGGGTGGCAAATGCCACCAGTTGGGCCACGTCAATCTTTACCGACGGGGCGCCGCACGACCGGTCGCTCTCTATGCCTTGCAAGCCGCAATCCAGTTAACGTTAGCGCCAACGCGTAACCTGCACGCGCCCGAAGCCAAGTTGCTCGCCGATGTCTTCGCTCTGCAGGCCCTGAGCGGCCAGCAATACGATCTGTGCGCGCAGAGCCATCCTGTTGCTGTCGAACTTGGAGCTGGCTAATCTCGTGAGCTCGAATTTCTGATTCATCAGCCAACTCTATTGCCAGGGCAAATCACAATTATTTGCTCCAATGAAAACAGAAGTAGAACACTGGAGACGGGTAATTCTGCTCAGTTCAATCAAGAAACAAACACCACACTAGGCTTTTAGAATAGTTACTGCGCAATTCCCTCCCGCCCCCAAAACATGTGCAAGTCCGACCTGCGCATTTGGTACTTGGCGCTTTTCTGCCTCGTGTCTGAGTTGCCACACGAGTTCAACTACTTGGCCAAGATGCGAGGCACCGACCGGTTCTCCTTTGCACACTAGACCTCCACTGACGTTGACCGGGTACCTACCGTCGATCTCGGTAATCCCTTCATCTATAAGCTTTCCAGCGTCACCTTCCGGGCAGAGCCCCAATTGCTCGTAGATCTCAATCTCGCAGAAAGCATCTGTGTCTTGGACTTCGAATAGGCTAATATCTTTCGGACCGATACCCGCCTTCTCGTAAGCTAGAGCACTAGTCCGTTCAGTCGGTCCAGGATTGGTCTTGGTCGCACTTACACTGTCTAACGGTACCCTAAAGTCCGCCGAGTAGAGCGTCAATGTGTGCGTGCAGGCCGCAACCGTCACTGGCTTCCTACTGGCCAATTTCTTCGCCTTCTCACGGGTAGCCAGAATCACAGCCGCTGCCCCTTCGTTCGGTGCACAAATTTCCAACAACCGAATTGGATCGCAGACTAGTTGTGAATTCTGGATTTCCTCCAGAGAGAATTCCTTGCGGTACATTGCATATGGGTTGTTGACGCTGTTGCGGTGACTCTTGTGCGCAACCTTGGCGATGTGCAAATCGGTCGTCCCGAATTCATGCATGTGGCGCCTAGCCCTCATAGCCCAGTAACTCGGGTTAGTCGACATGCCCATCTCAACCTGCCAGCGTTCGTACAGCATCAATGGGTCCATGAAGCCGCGGGGCATCTTTTCGACACCGAGAACAAGAGCGGTCTCATATTCGCCGGCTTTCAATCCCTGGATGGCTTGCTTCATCGCAACTCCGCCGCTGGCGCATGCCGCCTCCACGTCGCAGATTGGAATGCCGGTGGCACCTAATGGGCGCATGATCCGGGCGCCGGCCGTCGCTGGTAAGTACATGGTCGAACAGTAAGCGGCCTCAATGCTGCTCCAGCCGAGACCCGCATCTTTCAGTGCTTCCCGCACCGCGTGCCGTCCGATCTCTCCATAGGTTTCATCGGGGAATCTTCCGAAGCGATGCATGCCAGCCCCAATAATCACGATTTCCGTATCACTCATTTGCAGTCCCATCTAGTGGATTTATGAATATAGATGTCGGCATGTCAAATCAGACAGGATCGAATCTGAAAGCGATGACTTCTTGCCCGTTTTCATTTACGTAGAGCGGATAGGCGACAAACTTGAGTTCCATACCGATCTGATATCTTTCGACGTCACCGCCGAGTGGCGACTTGACGCGAATGCCGTCGGGCAATTCAACCAGTCCTTCACCCATTGGAACCTGTCCCTTGAAATCGCCGGGTGGCTTGTTGCGAATTACAGTGAATGTCCAAAGTGTTCCCCGCACGCTCAGAGGGACGGTTGTAAGTGATTCGCCAGCGCAGTTTTGACAGCTCGATACCTCACCAAGACTCACCTCTCCGCAGCTGGAACATTTGCTGCCCAATAACCTGACCTCACTCAAAGGCGTCAGAGGCGCACTCAGAAGCTTTTCCCTAACTGGGATCTGGTTGACTAGATCGTTTATAGCCATAGCTCATCACCTCGCTTTTCTAAAAAAACAGGCACTAGACCCCTAGGAGACCGTGTCTGACCTGATTCGTTGAAATTCTAAAGAGGGCACTAACGCCGAGGTACTACTCCAGCTGCATATCAGGTAGTACATATCAAGACGGTTGTTCGAGAATCTTTGGTCTAGAGTAACTGTTGAAGACCTATCAATTGGTCCTGACAGAATGGATCGATGTTGCTGGCGTCGAACTCTTAGACCGCCGCATTGAGCTTCAGTCCGAACGGCTCCGTAGCGAACAAGAGATGAGCCAATCCAATCAGGTGCTAGGCGAAGTCCGCATAGATTTGCTATGGACGTGAGGCTTTCACATTTGCCAGCTTATTGCGCGAAATCGTCTGATAGCGAAAGCCCATGTGGTACAGCCGTCGGGATTTGGCACGTAAATTGAGCTTGATGTCGCGCAACGATTCTTGGTAGGTCAATTGGGCGAATGCCATGGTGAAGAAGTGGTCTAGACACGAGAAGTCTTTGACATTGTGTTTTCCATTGTGATCGGTAACAAAGCGGAGAAAAGTGCTCAATGGTAGATGGCGCATGATTTGCGCAAAAACTAGCTTGCCTTGATGCATGGTGTTTGGGGCGAAAACCCGCAAAAAAACACAAGTCTGACTCTCGGCGAAGTTCAAATCGAGACCAGACTCAAACACTGGATTCAACATGGAGATCATTAACTTACGACGTCCTGAAGTACAAACGTTGGGACACATACTGATATGTGTCCTATGCATAAGTGCCCTAAGTCGTCATAAAATTCATTGATATGGACGTTTGAAACCAGGTATCGGCCAAAAGCTATGGTTCTAAACTTCTCATCGGGGTGGACTTGTTGTTGTCGCTAAATTTATTGAGTGGAAATTCTATGGAAGATCCTAATCAATGGTCTCATGTCTATGAAAAATTAGACGAGTCAGGAAATCAAATCGACGTTGCTGAAAATGTTTTGCTCATTGCATTAACAGTGCTCTTTTCTTGGCTTTTTGCGATTTCGACGAGTGTCGTGTGAATCGAGATAATTCGTCGATTTCTTAGGCACGGAGTGTGCGTTTCGCATGTTTTCTCATCGATACCCTGGTGATCAGGGCAATCTTCCCTTCGATCCGAAAGCGGTCGATTACTTGTAGTGCATTCATTCTTGGGCCCAGTCAGGTGTCAGTCGGTGGCGCAATTCATTACCCCAGAATCTTGCGAGCCATGCTCCAGCGATGCACCTCGCTCGGACCGTCATAGACGCGAAAGGCCCGTATGTCTTGGTAAATGCGCATGACGATGGTCTCGCCCGTCACACCTTGACCCCCAAGGATCTGCACGGCACGGTCGACCACCCGGCATTCTGCCTCGGAACAAATGGTTTTGGCACGACTGGACTCAAAGTTAGCCTTACCACCCTGATCCAGCACCCAAGCGGTGTGCCAGATGTGCAGACGTGCAGTCATCATGTCCATGTCGTTGTCGGCTAACATGAACCCCACGCCTTCGTGCTCGCCCAAGCGCACGCCGAAAGCTTGGCGCTTGCGCGCATAGTCAAGCGCGACATCATGGGCACGCCGGGCTTGTCCAAGCCAGCGCATGCAGTGTGTCAGCCGTGCCGGGGCCAACCGGATCTGGGCATAGCGAAAGCCCATGCCAATCTCGCCCAACACATCCGCAGAGGGTACGCGCAGATTGTTAAATCGGAGGACGCCATGGCCGCCAGTAAAACACGAATCCATTGCGTCCATGTTGCGTACCAGCTCAATGCCGGGACGGTTCATGTCGGACAGAAACATTGTCACTGTGCCGTCTTCCATTTTCGCCATGATGATGACGTAACTGGCGCCATCAGCGCCGGTAATGAACCACTTTACACCATTGATCACATAGTCGTCGCCATCGCGCACAGCGGTAGTGTTGAGCATCGAAGGGTCTGCACCGGCGCCCGGCGGCGGCTCGGTCATGGCGAAGCACGACCGCGTGTGGCCCTGGACCTGAGGGCGAAGCCAGCGCTCTTTCTGTACATCGGAGGCAACCGCATCCATCAGGTGAATGTTGCCCTCGTCAGGGGCATGAATATTGAGCGCAGATGGACCTAGGGTAGAGTAACCCGCCTCCTCGAAAACGATGGCTTTCTCGAGGTGTGACAGCCCGAGTCCACCAAATTCGCGCGAGGCGTGGGGCGTCAACAGGCCGACCACGCGGGCCTTGGCGACAAGCTCGGCGCGCAGCGATTCACTTGGTCCATGAGAGGTCTGGCGGGGATCGTTTTCCATCGGAATAATTTCTTCAGAAATGAATCGTCGTGTGCGACTTTGAAGTTCGACAAGCGCCGGGCTAAGTGAAAAATCCATTGAATTCCTCGTTGGTTTTTGATGTGTTCATCAAGTCGAACTTGCGCAGACGTTCAAAAAGAATGTCATTTTGGCGCGTTTTCCATTTTTTAGAACACCAGCCCGTTCCAGTAAAGTTTGGACGAGATCTGCATGGACTGGGTATGATCGTCGCAGCGACTGCTGAAGTTGAAGTGCGGGCGAAAAAAATAGATTTCCCAATTCATTTTGAATGACAGCTTGGATATTCTGGAACCAGTATTTCCTCATAGGCGCATTAGACCTGATTGAACGTTCCAGAATTGTTGGCCTGCAAGAACCCTGCAGCCACCAAGCGTATGAACGCCGTCGTTATTGAGCTCATTGGAATGCCGGTTGCCTTGGCAACAGCGGTCTGGTTGATGGGTGCAAAGTCTTTGGTTTTTAAAACGTACCTCAGGTGCTTGAACAATCTGGCTGCATTCTTGGGTAATTGCGTCGCCAAGACCGATCCCGGCGTGGCGCCAGAAAATATTTTCCTTTTATCTTGACGTCGGTGGCGGCCAGAATGCTCTGCGCCACAGGAGGATCGTCCGTTGTAGCAGGCGCACCAGGGGAGAGGTCTGACAGTTCTGTCATCATGTCGGGGTGTGGCGGCTCCGAATCGATCAAATTGCCAATCATTTGGTACACCTGTCTCAGGTTTTTCTCCATGGCGGCGACTGTTTTCGACAGGCGGGCGATCATCCTTCAGTTCTCAAACAGCGTGTCATTGCCCAAGTGAAATGGATTGGATCTGACCACTGTCTGCATGGGTTCGCCATAACTTTGAACCACCAGAGCGAACTGGGTGGCCGCGCCGGTCATGCCGTGTGCCGGTGCCGATTGGACACCCCCGCCAACACACTGAGCGTCTGTACCCACGTGTTGGTCTGCCTGACTGGGTGCGCGCCCGCGGCATGTCCATGTCCTAGATGGGCATCATGGGTGCCTAGCTCCACGGTCTAGGGTCAGGTGGTCACGCTCAGCAGCGTGTCCGTGAGCGTCGCGCTGGCAGCGTTGGCCGCCCGCAGCGTCATGGAGTCGACGTTCTGAACAAGACGGGAACGTGTCTACGGTGTCGAAAACAAGGTGTGACCTTTTTTGTATTGACGCACTGACTTCAACTGACATTTATTATTCGTAGAATCCCATCCATCCAATCAATGGCGACGAATGCTTTTACCATGATTCAATAATGTCATCGATTCCGTCCAACTTGCCTGAGAATACACTTTTCCCTCCTGACGGCTTCGTGCCCATTCCTACGACGGATAATGTTTACGGCCTGACGGGACCGTTCTACGTTGCTAGGGATGACGGGAAGTTTGTCATTGGTATTCACGTTGATATTAAGTACAAAGGAAGAATCAACGGTCTATACGGAAGCATGTTGTCCGTGATTGCCACCTCCGCATTAATGTATGCTACGACGCAATCGGTCCATCCCGCGCTCAAAGTATTTCCGACGAGCGTCTCGGTGAAGGTTGAGCCATTTGCCAACATTGGGGAATGGGTTGAGGCACGCGTCGAGTCGATTCAGTTCGACAGCCGCGAGAGTTTTTCGACTAGCACTTTCGGTCACACCGATAAAGAAATTGGCGGAGTCTCTACATCAACCTGCACATTTTGGAGTAGCGGCGAGCTCATCGGCCATGCCAGTGCAACCTTTCATATTTTGGATGCGAATGGAGCATGATCAGCGCAATCGCCGCGTTCAGATGTGAACTTATTATTCGTTACTAGGCGAATCAATTCGGCCTTGTAATACAGGTCCCGACATGAGCAGCGGTAATTGCAGCCGCTAAAACCGTCCCTGAATTTATCGCGCGCCACGTCTGGAATTACGCGATTCGGCACTCCAATGCAATGCACTAACTGTAATCCAACGTGGTTAGCCGAGGGCAGCGCTACGGCCAAATGAGGTGGGATTTAAGCCCAAGTGGAACGTAGCAGTATTACCCCCATTGTTTATCGGTGTCAGATGTAGTCGGTTATTCAGCCTTGAGTAAGCGCAGCTTTTGGTTATCTCGCCCTTGGCCATGTGAGAGCGATCATGATCGTAGGACCAGGCCAATTGGGTGGCGTGATCCTGAACCTCATCAATACTTGACTAGGAGTCTGGGCGGCAGAAGAAAAGACATTCAATAAACTGTGTTTTTAGGGGTACTTGACCCCTTAGCTACATCGAAATAATGCAGCCTGAGCCGTTCTGAGTGGTCGAAATTTTCAGTCCGATTTTCAAATCCTTCTGCCGCCCAGACTCCTAGCGATTTTGCGAAAGCAACCCGTAGTGAACTGTCCAGTTGAATCTCTCGACATAGGCGTTTTTCTGGAGGTTGTAAGGCTGAATGTGGTCAAACCGGGCAAACAGGTACACGAGAGCAAGTGCATGCCGACGAGCAACAGCGGGTGCCGTCAAACCTACCGCGTCGGCCAGTCGCATGTTGAAAAACTCATTCTTGGCTGGATTGACAAGTTTCAACTCTTCAAAAATTGATCGAGTGCAGCAGCTACCTGCTCAGGCTGATCGTGCTGAATGTTGTGACCCGCATCAGAAATGGTCACAACAGAGCGGTTTTTAAAGCAGTCCAGGCGTCGTTGCAATTCATCAGGTCGGCTTGCAAAACGCTGATGAACATAACCTTGATCAGCCATGAGCATCAATACCGTGGCCGTGATGCGCTGCCAACTGGCCATGGAGTCCTCGACCCGGTAAAGCGTGGGTGATGGAATTTTGTGCCAGGGATCACAAGCCATGGCCACCAGGCCATCCGGTCTTACATAGCTCACCGACCGGGACAAGAATTCGGCACGATTCGCGGTCAGTCGATGGTTGACAGACAACAGTCGACGAGCCAATGCCTCATGACCCTGGTAACCCCTCATCTCAGGTGTGGCTTCCAATGCGGTAAGCCATTGATTGAGTTGCTTGGAACCATCGGTATTACCGGGCAATGCCAGCCCCAGAAAATCCATCATCACCAGTTGGGACACGCGCTCCGGTCTTAGCCCAGCGTAGTTACTGGCAATATTGGCCCCCATGCTGTGTCCGACCAGCCGCACCGGGCTTGGGGAGTAATGCGCCAGGATGCAGTGCAGGTCAGCGTAGTAGTCAGGAAACCAGTACGGACGCGATAGCCACTGAGATTGCCCATAACCACGCCAATCGGGGGCAATGACATGCCAGGACGTCTTCAGCGCATCCACGACAAACTGGAAGGTCGCCGACGAGTCCATCCAGCCGTGCAGAAAAAACACGATGGGCGCCTTGGGGTCGCCCCAGTGCCGGATGCCGTAGCGCAAGCCTCGCACGGTGATGTGTTCAGTGAATGAAGCGCAATGGGACATCGACGGTCTTCCTGTTGAAAATAACGCAGGATGGCCAGTGAGTCACGACCATCCTGCGCTCACTGGCATGGGCTCTGATCGGTGCGTCTTTGCCCTTTGGGCAATTTCACATCACCAACCATTGCCTGTCTTTACTTCTTCTTGACAACAGCCTTGCTTGCTTTTGCGGGAGGGGTGGCAGCAGCTTTCGCCGGAGCAGCAGCTTTGGCCGGTGCTTTCGGAGCCACCTTTGCCTTTGGGGTCGCAGGTGCCGCGGCAGCAGGAGCTGGAGTCGCCTTCAGAGCCAAACGCTGATCACGCAGGGCTTTGATTTCTGCCGCAATCTTGTCTTTGCGCTCGGTCAATTTGGCAATGCTTGCGGTGATCTTGGCAATCGCTTTAGCGGTCTTGGAGACGGCTGCCTTCTTTGCAGGTGCCTTTGCCGCTGGCTTGGAAACTTGCACTGGGGTCGCTGTTTTCTTGGGAGTTGCTGCAGCCTTGGGAGCCGCCTTTTTTGCTGTTGCCATGATCAATTCTTTCTTGGTTGTTAACTGGCTCTGAATTTTCGCCAGTTACATATTGTCATCAATATTTCTCATTTCCCCAATAAGCCTTGAAGTCACAGCCTTGAAGCCATTCGATCTGGTGGCCAGCGTCTCAAGATGCCTCTTGAGCACACCTACAATCCGGCCTCTTTTTCTGCTGCCTGGATCACGCGCCAATGAATATCACCGTTAACGAAGAACTCAAAGCTTACATCGATCCGTTGACGTCCGATGAACATGAAGCCCTGGAACGCAGCCTTCTGGCGGAGGGCTGTCGTGATGCCCTGGTCCTGTGGGGCGATGTGCTGGTGGACGGTCACAACCGATACGGAATCTGTCAAAAACACGGATTACCGTTCCAGACTGTGCAGAACACGTTTTTCAAATCAATGGGCGACGTTCACCTGTGGATGATCGACCAGCACCTGGGGCGGCGCAGCGTGTCAGATTTTCAGCGAGGTGTCCTGGCGCTTCGCAAACGCGAAATCCTCTCCGAGAGGCGTGCCAGTTCGAATACAGCTTCAAACCCGGACTCAGACCAGACTGACTCGCAAGTCCCGACATCGGCCATCACTCCCAGCATTGCGGACAGCCAGCCAGCACCCGAGCGCCTCAACAGCAGGGAGGACATCGCCAAGGCAGCGCGGCTGAGCAGCAACCAGGTCGTGATGATTGAAAAAATTCAAAAGCAGGCGACCCCCGAACTGGTCGCCGCCATCAAGTCGGGAACGATCTCACTCAATGCGGCAGCGGCCGTGGCCACTCTGCCCGAAGAAGAGCAAAAGGCCGCAGTCATTGCCGGCAAAGATGAATTGAAACAAGCGGCCAAGCGTGTGCGTGACGCCAAGCGCAAACCGCGTGACGAAGACAGTTCATCGCAAGCGGCGACTGATCCCGATGAACTCAATATGCTTCGGCAGCGTGTGGCAGAACTCACCGCTGAAAACGAGGACTTGCGCAGGCAGCTATCAGAATTGCAGAATCAACCAACTGAGAAACAAGTCCCCTGGTGATGGCTTCAGGAGGAGTCAGGAACTGCGCCCGCCGAGATCAGTATGGAGTACATGAGGCCGATGGAGACGGAGGTTTTGCAGGCAGTTACAGGGTGAGATTCAATGCTTTTTTATCCGCTCCAGCATGTCCCGGATAATGATTTTTCGAATAGACCGAAGCAGCATCACCTCGCCGCCCTGGAGCGCCCGTACTGCTTCAGGGTCCGGACTTTCTTGTATCAGTCCCTCGAACTTTTGCATGATGTTCTCAATGAGCACATCCGCTGCAGCCGGGAGTTTTTTCTCCATCGCTTCGAGTTCCCGCAGCGCTGTGCCGGTGTTCAAACCCAAACTCGCTCCAGTCATGAGTAGTCTGTCTCTGGTGATGTCATTGAAGTAGTTCGCGCCTTCGATCGACACCGCCAGCTCAACGCGTGGCCAAGTCGGTATTTGCTGCGCATAAAGCTGGGTGGCATAGACCGCCGTGCTCAACAAATCGTAAAAAGGGGCCAGGCTAACCCCTTCGCTGTTCACTCGAAAGGAGATGTTTTTCAGATGGTTGTCGCCGTTGCCTACCAGCACATTGAAAAGCAGCCAGCGGTAGAGTTGAATCCGCGCGGCCGTCTTGGCACGGCACATCTTGATGGCCTCAGCCAAGGTGTCCAAATTTGCTTGTTGGTACTTGAATGCGCGAGATTTATTCAGCAACTGGCAGGTGTCGATGATGTGAATGCGCTGAATCGATTGATCTGCAGCCCGGGTCCTGTCGAATCGGTCAACGAGGTACACGGGAGCGGGTGCATACAGACGATCAACAGCGGGCACAGTCAAACCGACCGCATCGGCCAGCCGCATGGTGAAAAACTCATTCATCACCGATGAGGGGTAATGCGGGGACAGGGAGTTGGGCTTGAGGATGTGAGTGGAGGGCGTGCCTGGCAAGGGTTCAAAGAGCTTTTTGCCCTCTCTCACCACGACCATCTTGTGCTGGGCGCCGGCGAGCGACATCCGCTTGGGGGCGGCCTGGGTCAAGGAGGCATGAGGCAGGTTCTTGATGCGCAGCTGCAGGTCGGCAAGCGTCAGCGACTTCAATCCTTGCTCCGCGATCGGCGCGGCAGGCTCGCGCAGCACGAGCGAGCCCGCAGACTCCGAGCCAAAGTGACTCAGCAGGCCGAACGCATCAGATTGGTCGATCTTGGCTTCCTTTGCCAGGACCTCACGCAAAAGTTCTTCAGGCAGGAGGTTATCGAAGTACCACTGTACTGGACGAACAGACGAGCCGTCTGTGTGCAATGGCGTGGTCATGGGTAAGCCATTTGACAGGCTGAACGCGTTGGCGTCTTCTAGCCAGCTCGCGTCGTATTCGAATGTCCAGATGTCGTTGAGTTCTCGCAACTGGCCGACTGGACGGTCATTGATGGAGACGTTGAGCATCCTAGGCGCGGAGATCACGATTTCGCTCCTTTTGAGGTGCGCCGAGGGGGTAATGGGCGAACGCCTTTTTCCTGCAGTTGCCGTAGCATTGGAAGGGCATTTTCGGGAAAGTCGACCTTGAGTTGCAAGCCAACTTCCTCCAGAAGTTTGAGGACCAGACCGAGTTGTACGGCTTCCTTGCCTCGTTCGACCTCACCGGCGAACACGGGGCCCACGCCTGCACTGCCAGCGGCATCGTCCAATCGAACCCCTTGCGACTTGCGTGTCGCACGCAGAAGCATGCCAAGTTCAGCGACGGTGGTGATGGGGATAAGCATGGTGAAATTTCTCTAACTATATGCGAACGAATACATTTTCGTCCACCCCAACCATCTTGTCAACTTAATATATGCATTTGCATACATTAAGTAAAGACAGACCAGAAATCCAAACAAAACCACGCGAACGCATGGATTTTAAGATCAGTGGACATCTTTGATCTAAATGTATTCGTTCGCATGGATTTTATTGATGCGATAGGCAGTGCGCCAACGCGCAGCGATGTCTTGATTCAGACTGAGAGAGCGAAGTTGCTTAGCGTGGCCAACGAACCTCACCTCTGTGCCCGTACCACTGGCGTGCATCGTGCCCGCGAAGACCACCGATTCCGGCTACTTGGTGAATCCGTGTTGGGCAGGGCAGAAAATCAAAAAATGTCACCTTCATCCCAACATTGACCCGCCAGTGACTCAATTTCCTCATCTGGTTACAGGTGTTGCTCAATATGTTTACATTTGCTTACAAATTAAATATAAAGGCAAAAACTTTCAAAATATCAAATCCGATGTCTGAATGCTACTCGAAATTGGCATTTGAAATTGTATATATTTAATAAAATCAATAACTTACGATAAAATCATTGGTCGTTGCCAAAAGAAATATATAGTGCGCACTTGACAATTTGTATATGTTGTGTTGACTAGAAATAAAAGTTCGTGTTGGATATATTGATGGTCAACAAACTGCACATCGCAAAGTTTGCCATTTTAAATATAGAGGGCGCGTATGGAAAATTTCAACTCTCAAAAATACGAACTTGCTGATGCTGATGCTGTTGCAGAGACGCTTCTAGATCCGGCAATTTTCGAATTGCAAGCTTCTCAAGATGTCGATGGATCAATTCTGGCTAGATATCCATCTAGCAGAAAGCTATTTGATATTATTCAGTTTCTGGAACTTGCCATCATTATTGAACCGACCGATTCAGGCGGTTTTAAAGTCTCTGGCGCCCTTGATATGCTTCAATGGAAAGAATTGCTTTTATTGGCAAATGTTATTCAAAGGGTGATCATGAGGGCAAATATATTTCCTGATAATGTGATCAAAAGCGTGGAATCAGTGGTCCCACACAAAGAAAATAAAACATGGAATCCAATTCTGACCTTGTTTGTGGATTCGACAGGTATGAATGAGAACGAATTTGAATCGAATTTGAACCGTGCAAAATCAATCGGCATCAATGTCTTGAACGCCTTGAAGAGAAAGGACGATGACAAGACGCTACCCCTCAATTTCGATGGACTCAGCATTGAAGAGGCGGAGGCCGTCCGGTCTGTGAAATTCGAGACCTTATGTCAAGTTGGTGGGCATCCATTAAAGAAGCCCGTCGTCATTGCCATTGATGACAGCATTGTATGCAAACTGCATGGAAAACTCGGCGGTAAGCCTGACCGTAGCGATTTCAGTGGCAATAAAGAAGAATTGGTTGGAAAGTGTCGCGGCTTCATGAATGACCACAAACAACGATCATTATTTTTTAGTTTGAGTGGCGGCGGTGATATTGAAATTGGTTTTCTGGAAAAGCATGTCAAAGAGAATTTAATAAAACTGGAAAAAATAGAATGTTGGAACAGACTTCAATGTGACTGCAAAATTGAGGTAAATCAAACAAAGGATGTGCGCGGACAAACTGTTTATGTTTTCAAATCAATCATGAGATTGCCAGATCCTGTGCCAGAACCTGTGCCAGATTCTGTGCCAGAACCGGATTTGCTTTCAATATGTGTTAGCCAGCCGATGGTTGCGGAAATCAAGAGTAGCATTTCGTACGAGTCTTGTATCAAGGAGTCATTTGACGAGATAGGCAATACCGCACATCGGTATTTTTGCAGTGCGGGTGGATCACCATCTTCAACCACATCGATTTGAAGTGTTTTCCTGTGTTGACTTGATGTGTACTCTTCTATGAAAAAGGCACTGCTTGTCGCCCATTCCTGCAATCTGTGATGTGGTTTATGTTGACTGATGATGGAAAAAGACGTGTCTGGTAATGACCAGATATCAACAAATTTCCTGAACATTTTGAAATTGAATTCACGATAGAGCAGTATTAGCCGTGAAGGCCCGATCATCTTCAGAATCGACTCGAGTGGCTCCGGCGCGGTGACGCTTGGATTTTCGGGGGTTTGGATTGATCCTGCCCTGGCAATAAACAGGTTCCAGCGCGCCGGGCGGATATGGCTCAACAAAGTTGAGGCACCCGCCTTATGCGCATTGATATGTGGACGGCGAGCCAAGATGGTGTCGACCAGTTGGACAACGTCAACCAGCGCCTGGGCGTAATCCGGGTCAATTGCCAAGTTAAAGCTTGCCCGCTGTAGCGGTGTGCCATTCTGGAAAAGGTACAGAAACCGCAGAGAAGCCTGAAGTGATGGTACTGGCGTTCGTGGCGGCGCCATATGAATGGTGGACGGGTCAAGGTAACCCGGCTCGGGGGAGAGACCATGAAGCTGCGATGCCACCGCAAATGGCGACGGCCAGTTCTTGGGAATGGGCGCAGACTGCTTCCACACATACTGGTCCGAGATTTCCGGCAAAAAGTGCAGGTAGCTGCGGACAGTTGTATGAGGATGGGCATGTCCCAGGAGCCGTGCCAATGCCCACAGCGAACGACGGCTGACCGCATCCGTGCAGAGCAACAATTGACGCACATGGCTGGACCAAATGGTTGTCACCGGTTCTGAAGACCGGTGCGGCCAAATATCGCCTGTACCCTGCAGCAACATCAGCGCGACATTGTTGGCGAACGTGTGTCTGGCATGATGCAGACTCAGGTCTGAGTTGTGCGTCGCTTGTTTGATGAATTGACTGCATTGGTAGCGCAAAAGCTTCTCGTCAAGCATGCTGTCGCTGTCGGTAGAGCTGACAAACAGCGGAATTGAAAGGTCATTTCCTGAAATGCCTTCCCAAAGCCCGAAAAATCGTTGAATGATTTGCTGCTCAAGATCGGTCAACTTAAAAAGCAACGGCACCTGGCGCCTGGCCGCCGGTGTCTTGAGATCGCGGTATTTATTCTTTTGAACCAATACAACAATGGCCCCCTTGTCTGCATCGAGCCAGTCAGTGCGCATGAGTCCGGTAATTTCTGCTCCCCGTAAGCCAAAGCGCATGCCAACGAGCAGGATAAAGGCACGCGCCAAGTCTTCGCGTGAGGCCGAATCCGGGTGCGGCGCCGCCAACGAAAGTGCATAGTGGTACTCTTTTTCAAGGAGCACGCCGGGGGAAATTGAAAGAATGTCATCACCGGCGTCAATTTCACTCCAGTCGGGATCTTCTAGGGCTATGAATCGACTCATGAGTCGATGAAAGTCCCTCAGGAGTTGCAGTGCGAGCCGGCGCGTCTTGTATGTCTCGGGTTGCTCCTCCGGTTCACGTTGTGGGTCATCGGTCAAGTGTTGCTGTCCCTTGTTCTGCGATGTATCCGATGTTTCCCCCGCGCCGGGACTATTGGGGCGAATGGCGAGCCTGGCTTCCATGACTTCCTGGTAGAACGCGGTGACTTGGTCGCCGTCACAGTCGAGTAAGTCATGTTCGCAAGCGACGGCTTCAAAACAGACCGAAAGTGCGTTCAGATACCGGCTAAGCGACGAAATGGCAAGTAGTTTGCCCTTGTGCTTGCGCCAAATGAGCGACCGGATCCATTCACCGAGCAAGCGGCAACTCCGGCTCACCTGTGGGTTGTGGCGGATCACGCGGCGAAGCGCCTTGTCAAGATCGCGGCGAGGGCTGCTTTTTTCCTTTTCAAAGGTGTTCAGTTCATCTCGCAGCGCCTGAAAGAAACAATGACTCTGCTCTTGGGCCTGTTCGGAAGTCCGTACCAATTTCGTCGTTGCGGCCGGCGCAGCCTCAGGGCTTTTGAGTTTTTTCTTGCGGCCCGTGATAGGCCCCGCCGCAGCTTGTGCCGGCCGAATGTCGACGGTTGTGACCAACTCGCGCGCCATGAATGCATAAGTTGAAGAATCGGCTTGCGGCAGGTCGCTGGCATCGATGTCCTCTTCAGATGTGGCGTTGCTTTCGTCGACCAATGCACGTACCTCATGCTTGGGCAATTCCACGGCATATCCTGTTTGCACCCGAATCCAGTCCAAATGCTTGAGGCCAACGGAGACGATTTGACCGTTCAGATAGGCTGAGACAAAGCCGGGAAATTGTTGGGCGTTGGCCTGATTCACCGTGATTGCCAGGTTCTGGACAAATCCGAGGGCGCTGATATCGCTGTTTGTGTCAAGCCCAAGGATGTCCACCAGCGGTCGCAGTGATGGCGGCAAACTTAGCTTTTCTATAGTGAGCTTGTAAGAACCAGAACGCGCTGTTACCAATAGGGCGGCCGTCATCTCGCTGATTTTGTAGCGGCGAACCGGTGACGACGGATGGCGATCAAGGGAGGGTGCATGTTCCAGGAAGTAAGCCGCATTGAAACTTTGAATCCGGAAATGTTGTCGCCTCAGTACATCATTGATCACTGTCATATCCGCGACGCGTGACTCTGCCATCAATAGCACAAGGCCCATCACCAAGGCTTCACGTCGTGAAGGTGCGCGCGCCAGTCGCGATTCAAACGAGGTTCGCAGGGTAGAAAGCACGATCTCCAGTCGCGCATGAGCGCCGATCGACGCAGCGGTAAAAAGCGACGCTTCCTCGAGCAAGGGCAGATAGCGCTTCTTGATGCGCGGCTTCCTTCCCTGCTCCTGCCAATTCGTTGTAATCCAATGCCGCAAGGTGTCGTAGCGCAGACTGCCGTCGTGGTGAGGTAGGGTTTTGGTCTGATCTTCCCGATTTTTTTCTTTAAGCAACATGGCTCGGCTCAACATCTCCCAATCGTCCGATGACAGACTATCCAGTGGCCTGCCATCAACAAACAGTGTGATTTCCAGGGTCGCTTGCTGGATCGTGTTGCTGCGGGACTGCTGGCGATGTTTGCGTCGCGCCTCGAGTCCAAAGATATCTTTTTCGGAGATCGCTGAAGCGGTGCTGGCTGGCAGAACGTTGCTGGCATGACTGATTGGCCAGTTGGGCTTGAGCGGGAATTTCAGATTCAATCGAGAGAGCAGGGCGCAGAGCAAATCCTTAACATTGGTGGCGTCATCCTGCCACACGCGCGCCGAATAATGTCCATAGGTGGAGGTTCCTTGCTCGGCGTGGCCGGTCAACCCATTGACGACTTCGTGATCTGCCCCCATTCGCTTGAGCTGGGTTGGAAATCTGTGGCGCATCAGATTCCAGGGCAGCGGCCATTTGAAAAGATTCAGCCCGGACAGTGATTTTTCCGAGACTTCGAGCCAGCTTAGCCTTGGCTTGGTTTCCAATAGAAAGAAAAGCGGCAGTTTGCGGCTGGGTTGTCCGCTTGCCAAAAGTGCAATTTCCTTGCTCATGGCAGGATCGCAGGCACCAATAAGCTGCGCCAGTCGCTCAAGATGTGGCAAGTAGTGTCGTTTGATCAACTCCGCGGTGAATTCTGGCAGTGGCAATAACCTGCCTTGGGTTAAACCGCTGGATACTTTATCCTCTATATAAATATGCAGAGATCTGAAGTCGAAATGTCGAATGGACTCATGGGGCGAGGTGATCGGGCGTCCGCCCACCGCGGCGAGCAGAACGAGCACGCAATATGCGGTCAGGGCGTTATGGTGACCTGGCCATTGTTGCGGATCTACCGCCAACGCGTTGACCGATTTCAAGGCATCAGCGCAAGCTTCTCGAATGAGGGATTCAATTGGACAGAGTTCACTGCCGGCGGCATTGAGGTTGTCATGCCCGCTGTCAATTAGGGTGGGCGCCGCTACGATGACCTCAATGGCAGATCGAACCTTGCCCAAGGTGTAACTAGAGTAAGCGCATGAACCAGGCAGCCCTGAAATTGACCGGCTGGCAAGCAATTGACTGAGGACCGGATCGGCCGTTTTTTCATAGGAACTTTGTTCAAGCCAATAGGCAAGCATGCCGGAGGTGACGCGTTGCAGCGAAGGGATACTGCTGCAGATTTGATGAAACTGCTGTTCAGGAGGACGCTCTGCGAGCCAAAGTTCCATCAGCGAGGTGGCCTTGGGCGACTTTTGATGAAGTCGGGCAAGGGCTGCGGCTGCGGCAGCTGGAAACGCAATTCGCAACTGTGCAACTCTTGGTTCGACCCAGGCATCGGTTATCGGGGTTGAGCGCCAACCGGCGTGGCGACGAGGAGGGCGCCGATGGAGATAGCCGCCCTCTATGTCAATGCACCAGTCTTCTGAGTTGGCATTTGTCAGAGGGATGGCCAAGGCGGTGCGCAGAGAATTTCCGGTCTGAATTGCTGCAAAAAGCAGCGTTGCCAACTTTGTCTTTGCTAAATCCTGATTACTCCATGCCTGGTCAAGCCAAGCACCAAGTGATTGCCGTTCGTACTGGCTAGGACGATTCCAACTGAATGGAAGAAACTGGTAGTCCTCAATGGAAGAGAGAAGGACTTGTCTGACCTTGATTTCCTGGCTTGCTGGCGTGTCGCCATCGTCCACCCCAACCACGTGGGCAACTTCTTCATCCAAGTCGTCCACATCGAAACACTCGATCCCCAGGTTTTCGGCCTCCAAATTGTCCTGAGCTTCATGTTTTGGAAATACAGAAAGACGCTGGTAAGTTGGGCGGCGATGTATGGCTGGAAGTTCGATGTAGCGTCTGAAAAGACTTCTGTCCAGCGAATGAACTGAATTGACGCCGGTGTTTGGTGCCTTGCCCTGACAAAAATTGCGCAACGTCTCCAGTAATTTGGTATGACTGGGTCGCTTCATCGGCTGGGTTGTATTGTTCTGAAGACAATTTGCTGTGGTCTCAAGATACCGGGTGAGTTCGTGAAAAGAAGAACTCGGTCCATTCAGAAGCGTAAATAAATGCAGCCAGTCCGGATCCTTGTCGACGCCAAGCCGCAGTTTGTTTGTCACGTCAATCAAATAGGGGTTGGGCTCGGTTTCGCTGTAAATGGCATTCAAAAAGTGGATGAAGCACCAATCCCTTAGGTTTTCTATCCATTCTTTATCGTTCGGTGGAAGATCCTGAATGGGCCGAGCTATCAGTGCAATGAGGGGCAGGTTAAGCAAATCCCTGCCTTTCATCTCAGCGATGACTGACCGTGCCACCGGCATGGCAGGATACTTTTCGAAAATGAATGGCGAACTTAAGCAGGAATCAATCAGAGATACAAGTTCCTCTAAAAATGGCAAATCGTGCTGCCAATTCTTAATATTCGTTTTTGTCGAAGCTTGTGTGAGATAGGCCAGAACAGTACCAATGTACTTGGGGTGACTCGTGCACCCACTCGCATCCAGGACAAGAAAAAGTGAGCTTTCTACACCGACATTTGTGGCCCAATTACAGAGCTCGTGAAGCTCCTCAGGCAGCCCATTGGTCGCTAATTCAGCTTGGATGAAGCCCAGTTCAGCGAGTGCCAATTCAGGTGGAGAGTGGTCGCGAGAGTTCAAGTGGGCTCATTGGTCAAACAAATAAGGTTCGAGCGTAGAGCAATTTGGCTTAAAAAACAAGATGTAGATGCACTAAAGCCATTTATAAACATTTTATATGTTTATAATCTGTTCCGGCTCATAACCAATAAACTAAAGCATTCTGCTTGAATAAAAGCCCACACCAAGTGGGCTTTTTTTTGCCTGTTGCGTAAACATGATGGAGCAAACCTCTCGGTGGACTTTTCGGCTGTCGCGGGACGCGGGTGTCGTTGTGTCAGTTGGCCTGAAAACAAG
>NZ_JAQTWL010000012.1 GCF_028689295.1 Rhodoferax sp. | reverse complement strand
CATATCAGAGTGATCCACCGTCGCCCCACAGCCTTGTAGCCCCTGAACCACAGTCACTGACTCAGAAAAACCAAGAAACAGAGAAAAAACCTAATCAACTTATTGACAGGTCAATCCATATCGGGAGTCGCGCCCTCGCGACGAAGGTTTTTGGGGTCAGCCATGATTGCCCCGCCCGATGGCCACATACTGCAGGCCGTTTTCCTGCATGGCTCGCGGTTCATATAAATTGCGCCCATCAAAAATAACCGGGGCTTTCATGGCCGCCTTGAGCGCCGTCCAGTTGGGGCTGCGGTAGGCTTTCCACTCGGTGACGATGATCAGCGCGTCGGCGCCCTGCACGGCTTGCATGGGTTTGTCGGCAAACTGCAGCTTGTGCAGCAAGGCGGGTGCGTCGGCCAGGTCGAGCGCGAGCACGCGCTTGGCTTCTTCTTCGGCCACGGGGTCGTGCGCGGTGATGCTGGCGCCGGCGCGCAGCAGTGCGCTGATGATGACGCGGCTGGGGGCGTCGCGCATGTCGTCGGTGTTGGGTTTGAAGGCCAGGCCCCACAGGGCAAAGGTTTTGCCAGCCAGGTTGCGGCCGTATTTGGCGAATATTTTGTTGACCAGCACCTGCTTCTGATCTTGGTTGACGGTCTCCACGGCTTCCAACACGCGCAGGGTTTGGCCGTATTCGCGGGCGGTGTGGCCCAGCGCCTGCAGGTCTTTGGGGAAGCAGTTGCCGCCGTAGCCGGTGCCGGCGTACAAAAAGCTGTAGCCAATGCGCGGGTCTGAGCCAATGCCCTGGCGCACCAGTTCGATGTCGGCGCCCACTTTGTCGGCCAGATTGGCCAGCTCGTTCATGAAGCTGATGCGGGTGGCGAGCATGGCGTTGGCGGCGTATTTGGTGAATTCAGCGCTTTTGACATCCATGACGCGGGTGCGTTCATGGTTGCGGTTGAACGGGGCGTAGAGCTGGCGCATGACCGCCAGGGCTTTTTCGCCTGCGGCGTCGTTGGCGATGCCCAGGACGATGCGGTCCGGGCGGGTGAAGTCTTCCACCGCCGCGAATGCCCCGGGCTTCCAACTCTGCCTTGATGGCGGCGGCAACCTTGTCTGCTGTGCCCACAGGCACGGTGGATTTGTCCACCACCACTTTAAAGTCGGTCATGTGGCGGCCGATGTTGCGGGCAGCGGCCAGCACGTATTGCAGGTCGGCGCTGCCGTCTTCGTCGGGCGGGGTGCCGACGGCGATGAATTGCACGCTGCCATGGGCCACGCTGGCAGCCACATCGGTGGAAAAGGTGAGGCGGCCGGCTTCCACGTTGCGCTCGATCACTTCTTTCAGGCCGGGCTCGTAAATGGGCACGCCGCCGCGGTTGAGCAGGTCGATCTTGGTGTGGTCCACGTCCAGGCAAAACACGTGGTTGCCCAGGTCTGCCAGACAGGCGCCCGTGACCAGGCCGACGTAGCCTGTGCCGATGATGGTGATGTTCATGAGTTAATTGACTCTGGCAAATTCATTCGCGGAGGCATTCGCGGCGGGGGCGCCGCTCCTACAAAGGCATGGGCATCGGTCTCTGTAGGAGTCGCGCCCTCGCGACGAAGGCTGCTGGAATTCATTCGCGGCGGGGGCGCAGCGCCCACTGGGTTCACGATTATTCGACGCTTACGTTGACTTGGTAGCCGTTGGCTTTCAGCAGGGCGTGCTGTTTGGCTTGCTGCAGGTCGAAGGCGGCCATTTCTTCGATTAACTGGTCTAGCGTGATTTCCGGTACCCAGCCCAGTTTTTGTTTGGCTTTGGACGGGTCGCCCAGCAGCGTCTCGACTTCGGTGGGACGGAAATAGCGGGGGTCGATTTTGATGATGGGTTTTCCATCCCAATACCCTACTTCGTTGACGCCCTCGCCTTCCCAGCGGATTTGCATGCCCAGAACGGTGGCCGTTTTTTCAAGAAAAGCGCGCACGCTGTATTGCTTGCCGGTGGCAATCACATAGTCTTCGGGGTGGTCTTGCTGCAGCATGAGCCACTGCATGCGCACGTAGTCTTTGGCGTGGCCCCAGTCGCGCAGGGCGTCGATGTTACCCATGAAGAGGCAGTCTTCCAGCCCCTGGCTGATGTTGGCCAGGCCGCGGGTGATTTTGCGGGTGACAAAGGTCTCGCCACGGCGCGGGCTTTCGTGGTTGAACAGTATGCCGTTGCAGGCGTACATGCCGTAGGCTTCGCGGTAGTTCACCGTGATCCAGTAGGCATAGAGCTTGGCCACGGCGTAGGGGCTGCGCGGGTAAAAGGGCGTGGTCTCGCGCTGCGGGGTTTCTTGCACCAGGCCAAAAAGCTCGCTGGTGCTGGCCTGGTAGTAGCGGGTTTTCTTCTCCAGCCCCAGAATGCGGATGGCTTCCAGAAGGCGCAGGCTGCCCATGCCGACCACGTCTGCGGTGTATTCGGGGGACTCGAATGAAACGGCCACATGGCTTTGCGCGCCCAGGTTGTAGATTTCGTCGGGCTGGGTTTGCTGGATGATGCGCGTGAGGTTGCTGCTGTCGGTGAGGTCGCCGTAGTGCATCGTGAAGTTGGCGTTGTCCACATGCGGGTCCTGGTAGATGTGGTCCACACGCTGGGTGTTGAAGGAGCTGGCCCGGCGTTTGATGCCGTGGACTTTGTAGCCCTTTTCCAGCAAAAATTCAGCCAGGTAAGAGCCATCCTGACCGGTGATGCCGGTGATGAGTGCGGTTTTTTGGTGTGTGGTCATGGTGGTTTGGGGGGGTTAAATACCTTCGCGGCGGGGGCGCCGCTCCTACAGGGGAAATGTGGATTTTTGTATGGGCGTCGCTCCTACAGGGGAGGTGCGGATTTTTGTAGGAGCGGCGCCCTCGCCGCGAATGAATTCAAACAGCCTTCGTGTGTTGCAGGAAATCCTGGTAGGCCAGCTTTAAGCCTTGTTCCAGGTTGACTTTGGCTTGCCACCCCAGCGCGTTCAGGCGGCTGCTGTCCATGAGCTTGCGCGGGGAACCGTCTGACTGGGTGGCATCGAACGTGATCTGGCCCTGGTAGCCTACGGTGTCGCTCACGGCCTGGGCCAGTTGCGCGATGGTGATGTCCGAGCCGAAGCCCACGTTGATGTGACTCAGCATGGGGTTGGTGTGCTGGTCATAAACGGCTTTGGGCAGGTTCATCACAAACACGCTGGCTGCGGCCATGTCGTCCACGTACAAGAACTCACGCCGGGGCGTGCCGCTGCCCCAGATGGCGACGCTGGGGGCGTTGGCTGCCTTGGCTTCATGAAAACGGCGGATGAGCGCCGGAATCACATGGCTGTTTTGCGGGTGGTAGTTGTCGCCCGGGCCATAGAGGTTGGTGGGCATGACGCTGCGGTAGTCCACGCCGTGGCTGGCGCCATATTGGCGGTTGTAGCTTTCGCACAGCTTGATGCCGGCAATTTTGGCAATGGCATAGGGCTCGTTGGTGGGCTCCAGCGGGCCGGTGAGCAGGGCGGCCTCGGTCATGGGCTGCGGCGCCAGGCGCGGGTAGATGCAGCTTGAGCCTAAAAACAGGAGCTTTTGCACGCCATGCTGGAAAGCCGCATGGATGACGTTGGACTGCATCATGAGGTTGTCATAGATGAAGTCCGCCGGATAGGTGTTGTTGGCGTGGATGCCGCCCACTTTGGCAGCAGCCAGATAGACCTGATCGGGTTTTTCTTGTTTGAAGAATTCGTGGACGGCGGCCTGGTTGGTGAGGTCAAGCTCGGCGCGGGTGCGGGTTAAGACATTCGCGGCGGGGGCGCCGCTCCTACAGGGGGGAGCGATGACATTCGCGGCGGGGGCGCCGCTCCCACAGGAGGCGGGAGATTGCAGGGCGCGAACGATGGCGCTGCCTACCATGCCGCGATGGCCGGCTACATAGATTTTGGGTTGCGGGTTGGTCATTTTTAAATAGGATCGGGCAGGCTACCGCAGTGGTTGATGCCTTTCGGGGCAAAAACCACCGTTTTATTATTCTGCCACCCTGCCCCGTTCGGGCGTGGCGTCAAATGAGTTCGATCTGGCCGTGGTCCACATGGACCAGCTGATCCTGACCAAGCAGTTCCAGCAAGACGGCAACGCGTTTGCTCGAGACTGACTTGACCAGGCCCTGAATGCCTTTGAGGGCCGAGTGTTTGAAGCGCACCGCCGTGCCGGGTTGCAGGGGGCTGATGTCGGCCAGCTCAGCGTTGTTTCTTTGTTGCTCGAATTGCTGAATGGCTCGCACGGTGACGTTTTTGACCAGCGCCGGTTCATGGCCGAATCTGACGAGCGACATGACGCCGCGCGTGGAACGGACCGACGCGATGGATTGCGCGGCACTGGCGGGCCGAAAGAACACATAGCGCGGGAACATGACCTCGAAGCCGAGGTAGCTGGTGCCTGGGGAGTTCTTGAAGTTTTTATACAGTGGCAGGTAGGCATGAAAGCCCTGTTGCTGCAAGTTCAGCAGGGCGATCGACTCCTGTTTGGGTTTGGTGTAAACCAGATACCAGATGTGACTCAAGATTTTGAATGCGCGGCCTTTGACTGCACATCCCCCTGTGATATTTTTGCCAATAATGCGTCGCCTATTGTCATGCAATTAGCTCAGGATTCGGCTGGCCCGGCAAATTAATTGGGGTCAGATTCCAATTAAATCGGGGTGGTGCGCGGGGGGGGACTCGAACCCCCACACTGTTGCCAGCGTCAGGACCTAAACCTGGTGCGTCTACCAATTTCGCCACCCGCGCTGATGCTGTTAGGTCAGCGGCGGATTCTAACCGGCCGGATGGCGCTCACCGGCTGTCGGGCGTGACCCGGAACCAGGCGGCGTACATGGCCGGCAGGGCCAGCAGCGTGAGCACCGTGGCCACGATCAGGCCGCCCATGATGGCCACCGCCATCGGCCCCCAGAACACCGAGCGGCTGAGCGGGATCATGGCCAGCACGGCGGCCGCGGCGGTGAGCACGATGGGGCGCAGGCGGCGCGTGGCGGCGCCGACAATGGCGTCCCAGGCCAGCACGCCACGGGCGCGGTCCTGCTCGATCTGGTCGATCAGGATGACCGAGTTGCGCTGGATCATGCCCATCAGCGCAATCACGCCCAGCAAGGCGACAAAGCCGAACGGGCGGTTCAGCAGCAGCAGCGCCCCGGCCACGCCGGCCAGGCCGAGCGGCCCGGTCAGGAACACCAGCACGGCGCGGCTAAAGCTGTGCAGTTGCAGCATCAGCAGTGTGAAGGTGATGAACAGCATGACCGGAATGCCCGCCACGATGCTCGACGAGCCCTTGGCGCTTTCAGCCACGGCGCCGGCCACCTCGAT
This sequence comes from Rhodoferax sp., assembly GCF_028689295.1. Classification (GTDB taxonomy): domain Bacteria; phylum Pseudomonadota; class Gammaproteobacteria; order Burkholderiales; family Burkholderiaceae_C; genus Rhodoferax. The sequence goes on along the minus strand of NZ_JAQTWL010000012.1, from coordinate 92,563 downwards.
GCGGTAATCGCCCTGCCCGGCTTGCGCCCACTCGGCTTCCAGGCGTTTGAGCTCGGGCAGCAGCTCGGCAGTGACGGTGGCGCCCTGCAGGCCCTCGACAATGTCGCTTTGCACGGTGATGGCGTAGTCGCGGCCCTCGCGCCACATCACGCCGGGCTCCCAGGTGAACACGGGTTTGGCGATTTGCGTGAGCGGGATCGAGCGGCCCGCTGCGGTGGGCAGGTAGGCGTTGGCAATGTCGGTGATGGCACTGCGCTCGCCCTGCGGCTGGCGCAGCACCATGTCGATGAGCTTATCGCCCTCGCGGTACTGGCCCACGGTGGTGCCGCTGAGGATGGTTTTGGCGGCCTGCGCGATCGACTGGCTGGAGACGCCCAGCGCGCGCGCCTTGTCCTGGTCCACCTCGAGGCGCATGACCTTGATGGATTCGTTCCAGTTGTCGTTGACGCCGCGCGTGTTGGCACTTTGCCGCATGAAGGCCTTGACCTCGTCGGCGCGCTCGCGCAGCAGCAGCGGGTCGAGCCCGATCACGCGAAACTGCACCGGGTAAGGCACCGGCGGGCCGTTGGCCAGCAGCTTGACGCGGCCGCGCACCTCGGGGAACTCCTGCGCCAGCAAGACGGGCAACTGGTGCCGCAGCCGCTCACGCGCGGACAAGTCTTTGGGCAGCAGGATCAGCTGCGACACATTGGTTTGCGGGAACACCTGCTCCAGCGGCAAATAGAAGCGCGGCACGCCGGAGCCGATCCACTGCGTGACCGTGGCCACGCCGGGCTCAGCCATCAGGCGTTGCTCGACGCGTTTGGCCACGCCTTCGGTGGCGGCAAAGGAGGTGCCTTCGGGCGACCACAGTTCGATGGTCAGCTCGGGCCGGCTCGAATCGGGGAAAAACTGCTGCTGCACCTGGCTCATGCCGACCAGACCCAGGCCGAACAGCGCCACGGTGGCGCCGATGGTGAGCCAGCGGTGGCGGATGCAGCCGTTCACGGCGCGTTGAAAGGCGCGGTAAAAAGGCGTGTCGTACATGTCATGCGCGTGCGCCTGGCCCGCCTCTGGCGCCTGGTCCGCGGCCAGCACATGCGGCGGCGCCTTGAGCAGGCGCGTGCCCAGGTAAGGCACAAAATAGACCGACACGATCCAGCTCAGAACCAGCGCGATCACCGTGACCGCAAAAATCGCAAAGGTGTATTCGCCGGTCGTGCTTTTGGCCATGCCGATGGGCAGGAAGCCGGTGGCGGTGATGAGTGTGCCGGTGAGCATGGGCATGGCGGTGATCTCGTAGGCGAAGGTGGCAGCGCGCACCTTGTCATAGCCCTCTTCCATCTTGCGCACCATCATTTCCACCGCAATGATGGCGTCGTCCACCAGCAGGCCCAGTGCAATGATCAGCGAGCCGAGCGAAATTTTGTGCAGGCCGATGCCCCAGTAGCTCATGGCCAGAAAGGTCATGGCCATGACCAGCGGAATGGTGATGCCCACCACCAGGCCGGGGCGCGCGTCGAGCGTCCAGCGGCGCCACAGCGGCTGGCGACCCGCGCGCTTGTGCAGCCCGAGGCTGATGAAGCTCACCGCCAGCACAATCGCCACCGCCTCGATCAGCACCTTGACAAATTCGTTGACCGAGCTTGCGACGGACTTTGGCTGGTCCTGGATCTGCCCCAGGCTGACGCCCAGCGGCAAGCTTGTTTCAATGTGCCGCACGGCTTCCGTCAAGGCCTTGCCCAGCGCGATGATGTCGCCGCCCTTGCTCATCGAGACGCCGAGCGCAATCACTTCCTCGCCCTGAAAATGCACCTTGACTGCGGGCGGATCGACATAGTCACGCTTGATCTCGGCAATGTCGCCCAGGCGCAGCTGGCGGTTGCCGGCACGGATTGGCATGGCGCGCAGGTCTTGCACCGCCTTGAACTGGCCGGCCACGCGCACCTGCACCACGTCGAGCGGGGTTTGCACGCTGCCCGCCGAAACCACCGCGTTTTGCTGGTTCAGCTGGGCCAGCACCGCGTCGAGGTCAAGTCCGAGCTGCGCCAGGCGCTTTTGCGAGATTTCGATGAACAGCTTTTCGTCTTGCACGCCAAACAGTTCGACCTTGGCCACGTCGGGCACGCGCAGCAGTTGCTGGCGCACCTCGTCGGCAAAGGTCTTGACCTCGGCGTAGCTGAAGCCGGGCGCCTGCAACGCATAAATGACGCCATAGACATCGCCGAAATCGTCGTTGAACAGCGGCCCCACCACGCCTTGCGGCAAGGTGGCGCGCATGTCGCCGATCTTTTTGCGCACCTGGTACCAGACATTGGCCACCTCGGCGCCGCGGGCGTAGTCCTTGATCTGGAAAATGATGTGGCTCTCGCCCGGCTTGGAGTAGCTGCGGATTTTGTCGGCGTAAGGCACCTCCTGCAGCGTGCGCTCGAGCTTGTCGGTGACCTGCTCGGCCATTTGCTGGGCACTGGCGCCGGGCCAGTAGGCGTGCACCACCATGGCCCGAAAGGTGAACGGCGGGTCTTCGTCCTGGCCGAGCGAGAAGTAGCTGGCGGCGCCCAGCAGCATCAGCACAATCATCAAAAACCGCGTCAGCGGCGCATGTTCGATGGCCCAGCGCGACAGGTTGAAACCTTTTTCAGGTTGCAGGTGGGTTTCGCTCATGCGCGGTTCACCGGGCTGGTGCCACATTGCCGGGCACGGTTTGCGCCCGACTGGTGGTGTCGATCGAGGTGTCGGCCTGGTAGCGCGTGACCTTTTGGCCCGGCGCCAGCACATGCACACCGACCACCACCACCTGCATGCCCGGCTGCAGGCCGCCCGACACGATCACATCGTTGCCGTCGGCGGTGGCAATTTGCACCGTCTGCGGCTTGACGGTCATGCTGGCGGGATCGAGCACCCAGACGGCGCTGACTTGGCCCTGCTGCCACAGCGCGCTGGTGGGCAGCTTGATGACCGGCGCGCCGACATGTTGCAGCGACCGCGGCAGCACCGACACCGTGCTGCCCAGCGCCAGATCGTCTTTGGCTTGCAGGGCGACCTTGACGCTGAAAGTGCGGGTGACGGGGTCGGCGCTGGCGGCCACTTCGCGCACCACCCCTGCCAGCGTTGCGCCGGTTGACCAGACACGCACCTGCGCTGGCGTGCCCGCCTTGATGGCAGCCACCTTGTCTTCGGGCACGGCAAAGACCACGTCGCGCGCGCCGTCGTGGGCCAGCTGCAGCACCGGGGCGCCGGCCGCCACCACCTGGCCGCGCTCGGCCAGCACGGCTGTGACCACGCCGGCGGCATCGGCATGCAAACTGGCATATGCGGCCTGGTTGCCCTGCGCCGACAATTGCGCCTGCGCCTGGTCGAGTTGCGCCTGGGCGGACTTGGAAACGGCCTCGCGTCGCTCCAGTTCGGCGCCGCCGATGAAACCCTGACTCTTGAGTTCGGTGTAGCGCTTGAAGTCTGCCGCCGCCAGGTCGCGGCTGGTGCGCGCGGCGGCTACCTGGGCGCGGGCCGCATCGGTGGCCAGCGTGAGGTCTTGCGCATCGAGGCGGGCCAGCAACTGCCCGGCCTTGACGCGCTGGCCCGCTTCGGCCGGGCGCTCCAGCAGCTTGCCACCCACGCGAAAGCCGAGCTTTGATTCGACCCTGGCGCGCACCTCGCCGGCGTATTCCAGCGTGCTGTTCGCGCCTTGCACGCCAACGGTGACCACTTTGACGGCGCGAATCGGCTCGGCGGGCGGTGCCTGCTTGGAGCAGGCGGCCAGGATGGCCGCGAGCGCCATCAGCCAGATCACTTTAAAACCGGTAGCGTTGCGCATGAGCTTTCGTCCCTCTTGATTTGTTCTTGTCTTCGTTGATTCTCGCGCACATTTTAATAACTGTTTGGTCATTAAAATGCTGCGCCAGAATCCTACAATCCACGTCTATGCCAGACCAGTCACCCATTGACCAAATTGCCGAGCGGGTTGAGCGCCTGCTGTTGCGCCACGAAGAGCTCAACCGCACCAATGCCCTGCTTTACAAGGAAATCGAGATGCTGTCGCAGGAGCGCGATTCCCTCAAGTCGCGTCTGAGCGCAGCCCGGGCGCGCGTCGATGCGCTGCTGGCGCGCTTGCCCGGGGCTGGTTCAGCCCCCTTGAACGGCGCCGGAGGTTCCGTATGAAGCAGCTCGAGGTCCACATCATGGGGCAGAGCTATTTGCTCGGCTGCCCGGAAGGCGGCGAGGCGCGGTTGCTGAACGTGGTGGCCCGCGTGGACGACGCCATGTGCAAGATACGCGAAGCCGGCAAGGTGCGCGCGCGTGACCGCATCGCCGTGCTGGCGGCGCTCAACCTGGCCTTTGACACGCCAGAGGCCGGCGGCGCGCCAACGGCACCCCAGGCGGCATCTGGTGGCGCACTATTGCAGCCCGATGAAAGCGTCAAAATCAGTCAGCTCATCAAGCGCCTGGACGACGCCCTGGCCAGCGACAGCCAGCTGATCTAGTCAATCCTTGAACTTGGGCGGGCGTTTGCCCATGTTGGCCATCATGGCTTCCTGCAAGTCGTTGGACAGCAGCATGGCGGCGTTCCAGGTGGCCACGTAGTTCAGGCCGTCGGCCACCGAATGGTCACGCGCATAGGAGATCATTTCCTTCACACCCCGGATTGACAGCGGTGACTTGGTGGCAATGGTGGCGGCGATCTCGCGCACACCGTTTTGCAGCGCCTCGCGCGAGTCGAACACACGGTTCACCAGCGTCATTTGCAGCGCCTCGACCGCATCGAATTTGCGCCCGGTGTACGCCAGCTCGCGCACCATGCCTTCGCCAATGAGCTTGGGCAAACGCTGCAAGGTGCCGACGTCGGCGGTCATGCCGATGTCGATTTCCTTGATGCTGAAAGAAGCATCGGCCGAGCAGTAGCGCATGTCGGCGCAGCAGATCAGGTCGATGCCGCCACCAATGCAGGCGCCGTGAATGGCGACCAGCACCGGCTTGCGGCAGCGCTCCAGAGCAGTCAACGAGTCTTGCAGGTCGAGGATGACCTGGCGCAGGTTTTCTCGGGTGCGGGCCTCGCAGTCGTTTTGGATCTGGTCGCCCATGCCCATCATCATCTGCAGGTCGATGCCGCTGGTGAACAGCTTGCCCTCGCCTTCCAGAATCGCCACGCGCGCGTCTGGGCTGGCATCCACCCATTTGAAGACCTGGCGCAGCTCGTGCCACATGACCAGGTTCATGGCATTGGCCTTGTCGGGGCGGTTGAGTTTGATGGTGGCGATGTGGTCCTGCAAACTCACGTTCAGGGTTTCATAAGGCGAGGCGCCTGTTTTCGCGGCGCGTTCGGCGCTGATGCGCGGCGCGCCAGCGGTGGCTGACGCCAGCGCAATGGCCAGCTCCAGGCCCTGCTTGATGGCGCGTTTGGCATCGAGCTCTGCGGCCTCGTCGGCGCCGCCAATCAGGTGCACGGCCAGGCCGGCAGCTTGCAGTTCTGCCTGCAGTTCGCGCTGCGGTTCCTGACCCGCGCAGATGACCACGTTGTCCACCGGCAGCATGCGCGCTTCACCGTTGACCGTGATGTGCAGGCCCGCGTCGTCAATTTTGCGGTAGGTCACGCCGGCGAGCATCTCGACGTGGCGGTTTTTCAGCGAGGTGCGGTGAATCCAGCCGGTGGTCTTGCCCAGGCCATCACCCACCTTGCTGGCCTTGCGCTGCAACAAATAGACCTTGCGCGCCGCTGCCTCGATGTGCGCCGGCGCCAGGCCACCGCGCGTGCTGTAGTGCGTGTCCACGCCCCACTCGGCAAAGAATTTGGCCTTGTCCAGGCTCGGGCTGGTGCCCTCATGCAGCAGGTATTCAGCGGTGTCGAAGCCGATGCCGCCAGCACCGATCAGCGCCACCGTTTTGCCCACCGGCTTTTTGTCGCGCAGCACGTCGAGGTAGCTGAGCACCTTGGGGTGGTCGATGCCCTCGATCGGCGGCGTGCGCGGCGTGACGCCGGTGGCCAGCACCACGTGGTTGAAGCCGTCAGCGATCAGGTCCTGGGCCTTGACGCGCCTATTGAGCTTGAGCGACACGCCGGTCAGCCCGATCTGCTTGCCAAAGTAGCGCAGCGTCTCATAAAACTCCTCCTTGCCCGGCACCTGTTTGGCAATGTTGAACTGGCCGCCAATCTCTGACGCGGCGTCAAACAGCGTCACATCGAAGCCGCATTGCGCGGCGGCGGTGGCAAAGCTCAAGCCGGCCGGGCCGGCGCCGACCACGGCAATTTTGTCGCGGCTGGCGGCTGGCGTGATGTTGATCAGGGTTTCGTGGCAGGCGCGCGGGTTCACCAGGCAACTGGTGACCTTGCCGGCAAAGGTGTGGTCCAGGCAGGCCTGGTTGCAGCCGATGCAGGTGTTGATCTCGTCGGCCTTGCCCGCAGCCGCTTTTTGCACGAACAGCGGGTCGGCCAGGAACGGCCGCGCCATCGACACCATGTCGCAAAAGCTGTCGGCCAGAAGCTGCTCGGCCACCTCGGGCGTGTTGATGCGGTTGGTGGCCACCAGCGGAATGCCGACCTTGCCCTTGAGCTGTTGCGTGACCCAGGCCCAAGCCGCGCGCGGCACCTTGGTGGCGATGGTGGGAATGCGCGCCTCGTGCCAGCCGATGCCGGTGTTGATGATGCTGGCGCCCGCCGCTTCGATGGCCTGCGCGAGCTGGATCACCTCGTCGAGCGTGGAGCCGCCTTCGACCAGATCGAGCATCGACAGGCGGTAGATGATGATGAAATTCTGGCCCACTTTTTCGCGTGTGCGACGCACGATTTCGACCGGGAACTTGATGCGGTTGGCATAGCTGCCGCCCCATTCGTCGTCGCGCTGGTTGGTGCGGACGGCGATGAATTCGTTGAGCAGGTAGCCCTCGGAGCCCATGATCTCGACGCCGTCGTAACCCGCGCTTTGCGCCAGCGCGGCGCAGCGCACGAAGTCGTCGATGGTCTGGTGCACCTCGTCCGCGGTGAGGGCGCGCGGCTTCATCGGGTTGATGGGCGCCTTCAGCGCGCTGGGCGCAACCAGTTGCTCGTGGTAGGCGTAGCGGCCGAAGTGCAGGATTTGCATGGCGATCTTGCCGCCAGCCTGGTGCACGGCGGCGGTCACCGGTTTGTGCTTTTCGGCCTCGGCCTCGGTGGTCAGGCGCGCGCCGCCGGGCATGGGGCGGCCGCGGTCGTTGGGCGCGATGCCACCGGTCACGATCAGGCCGACACCGCCGCGCGCGCGCTCGGCGTAAAAGGCGGCCATGCGGGCAAAGCCGTCCTTGACCTCTTCCAGCCCGACGTGCATCGAGCCCATCAGGACGCGGTTGGGCAGTGTGGTGAAACCAAGGTCCAGCGGAGACAGTAAATGCGGATAAGTGCTCATGAAAAAATCCTGAAGGCGGTGGCTTGCAATTGGATGGGTGCTAATTATGCAACTGGTTGCATAGAGTGTTTCCTCCAATTAGACTCGTTGCCATGGCCTTGTCACACGCGCTCCTGACCTCCCTGCTGGAAAAATCATCATCCGGTTACGACTTGGCACGCCGCTTTGACAAGTCGATCGGTTTCTTCTGGCACGCCACGCACCAGCAGATTTACCGTGAACTCGCTCGCATGGAATTGGCGCTCTGGATTGCGTCAACCAGCGCGCCCGATGCCGGCAAGACCCGTAAACGCATCTACTGCGTGCTGCCCGCCGGACAGGCAGAGCTGCTGCGCTGGGCCGCCGAGCCGTCGGCTGCGATGGATTTGCGCGACGAATTCATGGTGCGCCTGCGCGCCGATGCCGCTTTAGGCTCGCTGGGGCTGGCCCCCGAACTGGAGCGCCGCATTGCGCTGCATGAACAGAAACTGGCGCTTTACCGCGGGATCGAGCAACGCGATTTTGCCGAACCCGGCAAGCTTTCACGCGCTGCGCGCATTCACCACATGATTTTGAAGAAAGGAATTTTGTACGAGGAAAATTCGATCGCTTGGGCGCGGGAGATGATTGAAGTGTTGTAGGAGTCGCGCCCTCGCGACGAAGGGTTTGAAGACATTCGCGGCGGGGGCGCCGCTCCTACATCACAGCCCGGGCGATCAGCAGCCCTGTCACGACCAGCAGGCAGGCCGCCAGCCACAGCAGGCGCACCCGGTTGAGTTCGACCCGCTTGACGAGTTGCGCATTTTGATCGGCCAGCGACTGGATCAGCTCGCTCGACGCCAGCATTTGCTGGTGCAGGTCGGCCACTGCCACTTGCAGCTCGGACACTTGGGACTGCAAGGCGGCCAGCGTCGGTGCGGGCGAACCCGCCACGGCTTGCACCGAGGTTGCGGGGGCGACGGGCACGGTTTTTTTACCGACACTTTGCCAGAGTTTTTTGGCCCCGCTCGCCACCTTGGGCGCGTTTTCAATCACGTCGCCCCAGGGCACCAGTTTCAACACGGTCAGCCAGCCGATTGCCATTGATTCACTCCTTGCAATAAAACCCAAGCCTAACCCAAACCACAATCCCCGATAATCGGGCGAATGGCCATGATGCACGATTAACTTCGATCAAGCGCGCCACGGTCCGGCACTTCTCACCAAAATATAGTTCCAAACACCCCATGACCAAGTCACATCTGTCAGGCATTTCCCCCGTCGAAGACATCGTTGCCGAGCTGAGCGCCGGGCGCATGGTCATCCTGGTCGATGAGGAAGACCGCGAAAACGAGGGCGACCTGGTGATGGCCGCCGAGCACGTGACCGCCGAGGCAGTCAATTTCATGGCCCGTTTTGGCCGTGGTCTGATCTGTTTGACGCTCACTCGCGACCATTGCGAGCGGCTGCAGCTGCCGCCCATGACGGCGCGCAATGGCGACAAAAAAGGTACTGCGTTCACGGTCTCGATCGAGGCCGCCGAGGGCGTGACCACCGGCATCTCGGCGGCCGACCGCGCCCGCACCATCCAGGCGGCCGTGGCCAAAAATGCCAAGCCCGAAGACCTGGTGCAGCCCGGCCACATCTTTCCCTTGCAGGCCGTCGAGGGCGGGGTGCTGATGCGCGCAGGCCACACCGAGGCCGGTTGCGACCTGGCCGCCATGGCGGGATGCACACCGGCGGCCATGATCTGCGAGATCATGAAGGACGACGGCACCATGGCGCGCTTGCCCGACCTGCAGTTGTTTGCCAAAGAGCATGGCCTCAAAATTGGCACCATTGCCGACTTGATCCACCACCGCAGCCGGATGGAATCGCTGGTGGAGCATCTCGGCGCCCGGCCGCTCAACACCGCGTTTGGCGAATTCACCGCCCACGCTTTCAAGGACAAAACGGCGCACGGCGTGCACCTGGCGCTGGTCAAGGGCCAGTGGACTGAAGATGAAGCCGTGCTGGCGCGCGTGCATGAACCGCTGTCGGTGCTCGACGCGCTGGAAGTGGGCCGCACCATGCATTCCTGGAGCCTGGACGCCAGTCTGGCGCGCGTGGCGGCCGAGGGCAAGGGCGTGGTGGTCTTTTTGAACTGCGGCGAGAGCGGCAAGCAATTGCTGGCCCAGTTCGACGGCACGGCCAGAGCGACTCACGGCCCCGAGCGCGGCCGCATGGACTTGCGCAGTTACGGCATTGGCGCGCAAATTTTGCGCGAGTGCGGTGTGCACAAAATGAAGCTGCTGGGCAACCCAAGACGCATGCCCAGCATGGCTGGTTATGGCCTTGAAATTGTGGGCTACGTGACGCCCTGACTCCCCGACATTAAAAGTACCTGACAGGAAAACTCCCATGCTGAACGCAGACCAGGGCACGCTCGCTGCCAACGACCGCCGCCTCGATGGCAAAAAACTCACGATCGGCATTGTGCAGGCGCGCTTTAACGCGGACATCACCGGCGCGCTGGCCGCTGCCTGCCAGGCCGAACTGCTGAAGCTGGGCGTGGCAGCCCGGAACATCACCCTGGTGCAGGTGCCCGGCGCGCTGGAAATTCCGGTGGCGCTGCAGGCGATGGCCGAGCATCTGAAATTCAACGCGCTGATTGCGCTGGGCTGCATCATCCGCGGCGAAACTTACCACTTCGAACTGGTTGCCAACGAATCGGGCGCCGGCGTGAGCCGCGTGGCGCTGGACTACCAGGTGCCCATTGCCAACGCCATCCTGACCACCGAAGACATGGCTCAGGCCATGGCCCGGCAAACCGACAAGGGCCGCGATGCGGCCCGCGTGGCCGTGGAAATGGCCAATTTACTGGAAGAGATTGAATGAGCGAATCGAGCCACCCAAAGCCTTCCACGCGGCCGCCCCGCCAGCCTCGCAAGGGCCTGACCAGCACCGGCGCACGCAAGGCCGCCAGCAAGTCCGACCGCTCCCGCGCGCGCGAATTTGCCCTGCAGGCGCTGTACCAGGTATTGGTGGGCAAAAACGACGTGGCCGATGTGGATGCCTTCACCCGCGACCTGGCGGGTTTCAGCAAGGCCGACAGCGTGCATTTTGACGCCCTGCTGCACGGCTGTGCCGAACAGGCCGAAGGGCTGGATGCGCTGATCCTGCCGCTGCTGGACCGCAAGCTGGCCGAAATTTCGCCGGTGGAGCACGGCGTGATGTGGATTGGCGCCTACGAGCTGCAGCACTGCCTGGATGTGCCCTGGCGCGTGGTGCTCAACGAATGCGTCGAGCTGGCCAAGGAGTTTGGTGGCACCGACGGCCACAAATACGTGAACGGCGTGCTCAACGGGCTGGCCCGGCAGCTGCGCCAGGCCGAGGTGGCCGCCGACCAGGGTGCCCACTGAACGAAAAAATGCGCATTTCCCGGCGCGCCGAGCGCATTGAACCTTTTTACGTGATGGAAGTGGCCAAGGCGGCCAGCGCCGTGGCGCAACAGGTGGCGCAGTCTGAGTCGCCGATGATTTTCCTGAACATTGGCGAGCCCGATTTCACCGCGCCGCCACTGGTGCAGGAAGCGGCTGTGAAGGCCATTCACGAAGGCCTGTCGCATTACACCCCGGCCACCGGGCTGCCGGAACTGCGCGAGCGCATCAGTGCCTGGTACGCCAGCCGGTTCGGCGTCAAGGTGCCTGCCGGGCGCATCGTGGTCACCGCCGGCGCCTCTGCTGCCCTGCAGTTGGCCTGCCTGGCGCTGATTGAGCGCGGTGACGAAGTGCTGATGCCCGACCCGAGCTACCCCTGCAACCGGCATTTTGTGGCCGCAGCCGACGGCGCGGCGGTGCTGATCCCGACCACGGCCGGGGAGCGTTTTCAGCTCAGCGCCGACAAGGTGGAGCAAGCCTGGAACGACCGAACACGGGGTGTGTTGCTGGCCTCGCCGTCCAACCCCACCGGCACCTCGATTGAACCCGACGAACTGCGCCGCATCCATGCGGTCGTGCAGGCGCGCGGCGGCATCACGCTGATCGACGAAATTTATCTGGGCCTGAGCCATGACGACCTGTATGGCCACACCGCGCTGGCGCTGGACGACCAGATCATCAGCATCAACAGCTTCAGCAAATACTTCAACATGACCGGCTGGCGCCTGGGCTGGATGGTGGTGCCGGAAAACCTGGTGCCTGTCATCGAGCGGCTGGCACAAAACCTGTTCATCTGCCCCAGCACCATTGCGCAATACGCGGCGCTGGCCTGCTTCGAGGCCGAGAGCCTGGCCGAGTATGAGCGCCGACGCGCCGAGTTCAAGGCGCGGCGCGACTATTTCATCCCGGCCCTCGACGCGCTGGGCTTGAGCGTGCCAGTGATGCCCGACGGCGCTTTCTATGCCTGGGCCGATTGCTCGGCCGCCTGCGCCCGGCTGGGCGTGAACGGCAGCTGGGACCTGGCCTATGAGTTCATGAACCGGTCCCACGTGGCGGTGACGCCGGGGCTCGACTTCGGCCACTTTGATACCGGGCATTTCATCCGTTTTTCGACGGCCAACTCGATGACCCAGCTGCACAGCGCCATCGGTCGGCTCAAGGCCTTGCTGGCATGAACAAACCGTCCGTGAGCAAAGAGGTATTTAGCTGGCCGGTGCGCGTCTATTGGGAAGACACCGACGCCGGCGGCATTGTGTTCTACGCCAATTACCTGAAGTTTTTCGAGCGCTCGCGCACCGAATGGCTGCGCGCCAAAGGCATCAGCCAGCAGGCCCTGAAAGATGTCACCGGCGGCATGTTCGTGGTCAGCGATGCCCAAGTGCGCTTCATCCAGAGCGCCAGGCTCGACGACGAACTATTGGTTACAACTTCGCTGCTGGCTGCGGGGCGTGCGTCCATGACAATCCATCAACAGGCCCTGCGGACCAACGCCGCCGGCCCGGTGCTGCTGTGCGAAGCCACCATTCGCGCCGGCTGGGTGAACGCCCACACGCTCAAACCTGACAGAATTCCAGCCCGGATCATCGATGCTCTGACCTGAACCCAACCTAAGCCAAGAATGAACCAAGACCTCTCCATCTTTCAACTCGTGCTCAACGCCAGCCTGGTGGTGCAACTGGTGATGCTGCTGCTGATCACGGTGTCGGTGGCCAGTTGGGCCGCCATCTTTCGCAAACTGTTTTCGCTGGGCAAGGTCAAGCAGCTCAACGACACTTTTGAGCGCGACTTCTGGTCGGGCAGCAGCCTGAACGACTTGTTTGCAGCGGCCGCCCAGAACGCGCGCAACGGCGGTCCCATGGAACGCATTTTTGCCAGCGGCATGCGCGAATACCAAAAGCTGCGCGAGCGCCACATCACCGACGCCGGCACCCTGATGGACGGCGCCCGGCGCGCCATGCGCGCGAGCTTCCAGCGCGAAATGGACGTGGTGGAGACACACCTGTCATTTCTGGCCTCGGTCGGCTCGGTGTCGCCCTACGTGGGTTTGTTTGGCACCGTGTGGGGCATCATGCACGCCTTTACCGGGCTTGCCGCCCTCACCCAGGTGACGCTGGCCACCGTGGCGCCGGGCATTGCCGAGGCGCTGGTGGCCACCGCCATCGGCCTGTTTGCGGCGATTCCGGCCGTGGTGGCCTACAACCGCTTTGCCCGCGACATCGACCGCATCGCGATCCGGCTGGAAACCTTCATCGAGGAGTTTTCCAACATCCTGCAGCGCAATGTGGGCGCGCAATCGGCTTCGGGGCACTGATCGTGGCCGCCGTCGTCAGCCGCGGCCGGGGCCGCCGCACCATCAACGAGATCAACATGGTGCCCTTCATCGACGTGATGCTGGTGTTGCTGATCATTTTCATGGTCACCGCGCCGCTGATCGCGCCCAGCATGATCAGCCTGCCCAGCGTCGGCAAGGCCGCCAGCCAGCCTGACCAGGTGATCCAGATCGTGATCGGCAAGGACGAGGCGCTACGGCTAAAGCTCAAGGACAAGAGCATCACCAGCACCGGCATCAGCCTCAAGGAAATCACCAGCGCCGTGCAGCAGGCGCAGGCCGGCGTGCCCAATACTGCCGTGGTCATCAGCGCTGACAAGGCCGTCAAATACGAGGCCGTGGTGCTCGTCATGGACGCCTTGCAGCGCGCCGGCATTGCCCGCGTGGGTCTGTCGGTGCAACTGGCACCTTGATCCGTTTTTGCCATGCACACAGCGGCTGAGCGACTGGAATTTTCCCCACCTGACACCCCCGGGGTGGTTCGCGCCTTCATGCTGGCGCTGCTGGCGCACGGGCTGCTGGTGGCCGCCCTGACCTGGGGCGTGCGCTGGCAGCGCGACGCGCAAATCGTCAATGTCGAAGCCGAACTCTGGGCCGCCGTGCCGGTGGCTGCCGCCCCCAGGCTGCAAGAGCCGATGCAGGAGCTGCCGCCCGAACCGCTGCCGCCCGAAAAGCCGCAGGTCGTGGCCAAGCCCGCGCCGCTGCCGCCACCCGTCGCAGAGCCGCCCAAGGTGGACATTGCACTGGAGCAGGAAAAGCGGCGCCTGCAAAGGCAAAGACAACTTGAGCTTGAAAAGCAGCAGGAGAAGCTCAAACAGGACAAGCTCAAGCAGGCCAGGTTGCAGCAGGAAAAATTGAAAGTGGAGCAACTCAAGGCCGACAAGCTGAAGCAGGCCCTGGCCGAAAAAACCAAACTGGCGCAGGAGAAAAAGCTGGCCGAGCAACAGGCCAAACAGCTCAATGCCCAGCGGGTGAAGAATCTGCAGCGCATGAGTGGCCTGGCCGGCGCAAGCGGTGCGCCCGGCGCCACCGGTACGGCGCTCAAATCAGCCGGTCCCTCGGCCAGTTATGCCGGACGCATCATTGCCCGCATCAAGCCCAACATCGTGTTCACTGAAGCCATCAGCGGCAACCCGACGGCAGAAGTCGAGGTGCACGCCGCGCCCGACGGCAAGATTCTGGCGAGCAAACTCACGAAATCGAGCGGTGTGGCAGCGTGGGACGAAGCGGTGCTACGAGCCATCGCCAAGACCGAAGTCTTGCCGCGCGACACCGATGGCCGCGTGCCCTCGCCGCTGGTGATCAGCTTCCGGCCCAAAGATTAGCCGGCGCTATCACTCGTAAACAATTTCGGCCGTGCCGGGTGCCGCCTGCGCCCACCAGCTCGCCAGCGCGGCATTGCTGGGGTAGAAGCGGGCTTGCTCGCCCAGCTGCAACTCAGCTTGGGCGGCGCCCTCATCGCCCTGGCAGTTCAAGGCCAGTCGCACGCTTAAGCCCCGCCATAACTCGCCCTGCTCGGTCAGTTCTTTTTGTGCCGGAAAGTCTTTTAACAGCCGTGCCATGTCGAGTTTCAGACCCTGCGGACCGGTGCAGGCGCGCACGCGCAGGTATTTGCCGAAACGGCAGCGTGCCTGCTCAAGGTCCCAAATTTGCGTCACGTTGAGCTGCATGCCGCCCGAAAAACGATCGGGCTGCTGCTTGCCCATGACGATGATCAGCTCGTCGTCCTTGAGCAGGTCCTTGTGGGCGTTGATCAACGCTTCTTCGACCCGGGCGTCAATCACCCCGGACGCGTCGTCAAGCTTGAACAGCGCCAGTTTGCCGCGCTGGCCATTGACCACCCGCAAGTCGGTGATGATGCCCGCCACCAATTGCGGCTCGCGGGTGTCGATCAGGTCGGCAATCGCTCGCTTGGCAAAGCGGCGCACCTCGGTCACCACCTCGTCGAACAAATGCCCGGACAAGTAAAAGCCCAGCGCGGATTTTTCATACACCAGACGCTCCTTCACGCCCCAGGGCGTGGCCGGCACCAGCTCGGGCTCTTGCGTGCTGGAACCGTGCGCGTCGCCATCGTCCAGGTCGAACAGGCTGCACTGGTTGGCGTTGGCCAGCGCGGCGGCGCCAAACTCGAAGGCCAGATCGACACTGGCCAGCAGGCTGGCGCGGTTGAGATCAAGTGCATCGAAAGCGCCAGCCTTGATCAGCGCCTCCACAGTGCGCTTGTTGATGCGGCTGCGATCGACCCGCGCGCAAAAATCGAACAGGCTCGTGAACGGCCCGACCGTGTCGCCATTGGGGCCGACGCCGCGGCCCTGGCGCGCCGCCACGATGGCCTCGATGGCCTGCTGGCCGCTGCCCTTGACGGCGCTCAGGCCGTAGCGGATCACGGTGTCGGAGACCGGCTCGAAACGCCCCACACCCCGGTTCACATCGGGCGCCTCGAACGTCAGGCCCATCTTGAGCGCGTCTTCGAGCAGCACCTTGAGCTTGTCGGTGTCGTCCATTTCCACTGTCATGTTGGCGCAGAAGAACTCTGCCGCGTAGTGCACCTTGAGCCAGGCCGTGTGGTACGCCAGCAGCGAGTAGGCGGCGGCATGCGACTTGTTGAAGCCGTAGCCGGCAAATTTTTCCATCAGGTCGAAAATTTCATCGGCCTTGGCTTGATCGATGTTGTTTTTGGCGGCGCCGTCGCGAAAGATCTGACGATGCTCGGCCATCTTGGCCGCGTCTTTCTTGCCCATGGCGCGGCGCAGCAGGTCGGCGCCACCGAGCGAGTAGCCCCCCAGGATCTGCGCGGTCTGCATCACCTGTTCCTGATACACCATGATGCCGTAGGTCTCGCTCAGCATGTCAGCCACCAGCGGGTGCGGGTACTCCACCGGCTCGCGACCGTGCTTGCGCGCCACGAAGCTCGGGATCAGGTCCATCGGGCCGGGTCGGTAAAGGGCGTTGAGCGCGATCAGGTCTTCCAGCCGGGTGGGTTTGGCGTCCTTGAGCATGCCCTGCATGCCACGGCTTTCAAACTGGAACACGGCCTCGGTCTTGCCCGTCTGGAACAGCTTATAGACGGCTTCGTCATCGAGCGGCAGGTTCTCATAGGCAAAGTCTTCCTGGCCTGGATGGCGCTGGACGATAAATTCGCGGGCCAATGCCAGAATGGTGAGCGTGGCCAGGCCCAAAAAGTCGAACTTGACCAAGCCCACGGCTTCGACGTCGTATTTGTCGTACTGGCTCACCGCAGAATCGCTGCCAGGCTGCTGGTAAAGGGGGCAAAAGTCGGTGAGCTTGCCAGGCGCAATCAACACCCCGCCGGCGTGCATCCCGACATTGCGGGTCAGGCCCTCCAACTTGCGCGCCAGTTCCAGCAGCGTGCGCACATCCTCCTCTTTGGCCTCGCGCTCCGCCAGTATCGGCTCGGCCTCGACGGCATAGACCAGCTTGTCGTCGGGCTTGCGATCGGCCGGCGGCAGTTGGAGCGTGACCGCCACGCCGGGCTTGTTGGGAATGAGTTTGCTGATGCCGTCGCAAAAGGTGTAGCTCATGTCGAGCACCCGGCCCACGTCGCGAATCGCCGCGCGCGCCGCCATGGTGCCAAAGGTGGCGATCTGGCTGACCGCGTCCTTGCCGTATTTTTCTTTCACGTAGTCGATCACGCGGTCGCGGTTGCCCTGACAAAAGTCGATGTCGAAGTCGGGCATCGAAACCCGCTCCGGGTTCAAAAAGCGCTCGAACAGCAGGTTGTAGCCCAGCGGGTCGAGGTCGGTGATCTTGAGTGCGTAGGCCACCAGCGAACCGGCGCCGGAGCCGCGCCCGGGGCCGACCGGGCAACCGTTTTTCTTGGCCCAGTTGATGAAGTCGCCGACGATCAGAAAGTAGCCGGGAAAGCCCATCTCAAGGATGGTTACCAGTTCAAATTCGAGTCGTGCCAGGTAGCGTGGCATTTCCTTGTCGCGCTGCACCGGGTCGGGGTACAGGTGCGCCATGCGCTCTTTCAATCCTTCGTGCGAGGCGTAGCGAAAGTAGTCGTCGGCAGCCATCACCACGCCATCGACCGGCGGGATCGGGAAGTCGGGCAGTTGCGGCATGTCGAGCACCAGACTCAGGTTGCATCGCCTGGCAATCTCCACGCTGTTGGCCAGTGCCGAGGGAATATCGGCGAAAAGCGCCTGCATGTCCGCCGTCGATTTGAAATACTGGTCGCGCGTGAAGCGGCGCACGCGACGCGGGTTGGCCAGCAGTTCACCCTCGGCAATACAAACACGCGCCTCATGCGCCTCAAAATCCTCCGGCGCCATGAACTGCACCGGGTGCGTCGCCACCACCGGCAGGCCCGAGCGCAGCGCCAGTTGCACCGCCGCCGCCACCTGGGACTCGTCTTCGGGGCGGCCGGCGCGCTGCAGTTCCAGATAAAAGCGGTGGGTAAACACACCGGCCAACTGCAGCGCGGCGTCGAGCGCACGCGCCTCGTCGCCCTGCAGCAGCGCCTGGCCCACCGGCCCGGCTTGCGCGCCAGACAGGCAGATGAGCCCGCCATTGAGCTCCCTGAGCCAAGCCAGCGTGACCGTGGCCTGCGCCTTGCCGCCATTTTGTGTCCAGGCGCGCGCCAGCAGTTCGGACAGATTCAGGTAGCCGGGGTGGTTTTGCACCAGCAGCAGCACACGTGACAGTTGCCCTGCTTCCTTGCCCAGGCCCTCCAGCCAGATCTCGGCGCCGATGAGCGGCTTGAGGCCGCGCTTACGCCCTTCCTTGTAAAACTTGATGGCACCGAACAGGTTGCTCAGGTCGGTGATGGCCAGCGCGGGTTGGCCGTCGGCAGCGGCCGCCTTGACCACTTCGTCGATGCGAGTAGTGCCGTCGATGACAGAATATTCGGTGTGCAGGCGTAAGTGAACGAACATGGGTCTTCTTGTATGATAAATAGAGCGGATCAGCCCTTGTAGGCTTCAATCTGCTTTTCAAAATTGGATTGTATGAACACCCCAAGGCGCAAATCGTGAAGATTCTCGTGGTTGACGATCATGTTCTGGTCCGGGAAGGGCTGTGCCAAGTGCTGCAAGGGATCCATCCTGGGGAAGCCACCGAGGTACTGCAGGCAGCCACTTGCTCCCGGGCCTTTGAGCTGGCCCATTTCAATCCGGATCTGGACCTGGTGCTGCTCGATTATCGGCTGCCCGACATGAGTGGCCTGACGGCCCTGGAAATATTCGGCCAACGGCACCCGGAGCTGCCGGTCGTGATTTTGTCAGGCTCGGCCAATCCCAGCGTCATCCAGCAAGCGCGGGACCTCGGGGCGGCTGGTTTTGTCACCAAGTCCAGTTTGAGCGACACCATGCTGACGATATTGCGCAAGATTTTGGCGGGTGAAACTTACCACCCGTCCAATTTCAGTCCGTTGGGCGAAGAAATTTATGGTGCCCACATCAAAACAAGCGCACCGCCTGTGCTCAGCCCGCGCCAGCAAGATGTGCTTGGCTTGCTGCTCAGCGGCCTGACCAACCGGCAAATCAGTGAGCAACTGTCGATGGGCGCTGAAACCGTGAAGTTTCATGTCAGCAATATATTGCGGATCTTTGGCACCAGCACCCGGACCCAGGCCGTGCTGGCGGCCAAACGCTGGGGCTATGATCAGCTTTCGTCGCGCAGTCCCTGAACTGCCAGCAAGCGGTTCATCAAGCTGCGCAATTTGGCCGGGCGCACCGGCTTGTGCAACAAGGTCAATTGCGCGGCCTGCGCCGTCTGCAGCAGCTCGGGATCAGTGTCCGCACTGATGAGGCAGGCGGGCACCTGGCGGGCCAGCTGTCGGCGCAGTTGCACAATCACCTCCATACCGTGAGTGGCACCGTCGAGTCGGTAATCGCTGATGATCAGCTCAGGCACAAAACCGTTTTGAAGCACCTGCTTCGCGTCGTTCAGGCCATTCGCCTGGGCCGCCTGGTAACCCCAGCTTTGCAACAGGCCGACCAGGGCCTCGCGCGCCAGATCGTCGTCTTCGACAACCAGCACGGTGCAGCCTTGTCCACCCTGTTCCTGGGGCGCTTCGGCCAGTGTCGACAAGGCCTGCGCTGTCGGACGTGCCGCCATCGGCAGCGTCAGGCGCAAGCGGGTGCCCACCCCGAGACGTGACGCAAGCTGCAAGGGATGATGCAGCAATTGACAGCTTCGCTGCACAATGTTGAGGCCCAGGCCCAGACCCTTGCCGCTCTGGCGCTCGGGATTGCCGACCTGATAAAACTCTTTGAACACCGCCTGCTGATGTTCTGGCGCAATGCCCAGGCCGCTGTCCCAGACTTCGATGTTCACGAGCGTGGCCGAACTTGTGCGCCGGCAAGCCACCACCACGCCGCCCTTTTCTGTGTAACGCAAGGCATTGCCCATCAGGTTGAGCAAAATCCGGTAAAGCAGGACCGGATCGCTTTGCACCCAAACCGGGCAGGGACGGATGTGGAGCCTCAGGCCCTTGTCGAGCGCGATCGGCGCCAGATCCTGATCGAGGCGGTCGAACAGGTCCATCAAGGGAAACTGTTGCAGCCTGATCTGGACAGCTTTGGACTCCAGACGAGAGATGTCGAGCAGGCCGTCGAGCAAATTTTGCAGCGCGCGCACCGAAGCCTCAAGGTTGCCAATCAGGTGACGGGTTGGCCCATCATGCGAAAGTTGGGCCAGGCGGGCGACAAACATGCCCAACGCGTGGATGGGTTGTCGCAAATCGTGACTGGCGGCCGCCAAAAATCTGGATTTGGCCTGCGTTGCCTGCTCGGCGTCTTCCTTTTTTTCACGCAAGGCTTGCGTGACCGTGGCCACTTTTTTCTCCAGGTCCTGCTGCACATGGGCCAGTCGATCTGACATGCGCATCAGGTTTTCCTGCATACCGTACAGCGGGTCATGCACCGGTGTAAACCTCTGCACCCGGGCGGCAGCGGCAAAATCACCATGCCCGATGCGCTCGATCAAATTCGACACCCGCATCGTTGGGCGGATCACACCAGCGCTGAGCCTGACCGCCAGCACCGCCCCGAACAAGATTCCCAAAGCACTGATCAGCCCGCCCAAAAGCAAGATATCATTTTTTTTCTTTGTCACCGACTGGCGTGAAAACTTCACAACCACCTGACCCAGAGGCGCCGCTTGTGCGCTGTTGGCGTTGTTTGAATCTTCATACACATCGTCCAGCTTGAGGCCGTTGGCATACACCGTTTGCTGTATGACATGGAGCGCCTCCTGGTCACCCAAAATTTGCGCTGCCAAATTGGTGACGGTCGGCACGCCTGCGCTGCCGGCATCGCCCGCGCTGGCCTGAAGGCGCCCCTCCCGGTCCAAAATTCCGACCCAGCGCAAGTCAGGCTCACGCAAAGCGCCGCGGGCAATCGTCTGCAATTGCAACTGATTGGCTGCAAACAGGCCAAATTCACTGGCCAAGGCAAGCTGGCGAGCCACGGCGCTGGTGCGCGTCTGGTAGCTGTCGTTGATGTCTTCAAAACGATTCATCAGGAACACGCCCGACAGCAGCAGACCGAGCAGCATGACGGGCAGCAGTGCCGCCAACAGCATCCGCTTCCGGATATCAAGCGTTTTCATGGCCGCTGCTCCTGTCGTTTCAATGCCAGCCGAAGTGACGGGGCATCCAGCGACAGCCCAAACACCCTGGCCACCTGCTCGTTGACGCTGATTTCAAAATCGTCCGGCTCCACCGCCTGCTCTGGCAGCGAGCGCATGGCCAGCACTTCGAGCACCCAATGGGCAGCTTGGGTGCCCGCCTGGACCGGAGTGCTGTACAAGGCGAGCAGCGCGCCGGCACGCACATAGGCAGGCGAAAAAGCGACCATGGGAACATTGGCCCGGATCGTGGTCAACAGGATGTTCTGAATGCTGTTGCCGTTGAATACCAGCGGATCGGCCTGTGCCAGCAAAACACTGCTGTCCTCAAGGACAGACTGCAAGGCAGAAAACAGCACGCTGTCGTCCTCCACCCGGGCTACCCGCAGAGCCAGGCCGTTGGCACCGGCGGCCGCCAGCAAAGCAGATGCCCTGAACCAGGAATCGGGTCCCAGCAAGACGCCAACATGCCTGGCGCGTGGCAGTGCCAAGCGAATCAAGGCCATCTGGCGCTGCAGTGGCTGATCCAGATAAACCGCATTGAACTGAGGCGAAAGCTTGCGTCCGGTTTCGCGCAGCACACGCTCAAATCCGCTGCGCGGAACCAGGGCACTGAGCACAGGCGCTTTCAGGCTGGATTTGCCCATGGCCGCAGACGCCTGCGTGCCAAGCGCCACCCAGACCTTGGGAGTCGTCAGGCTTGCCTCGGGCATGTTGGCCAAGTCAGCCGGGTTGTACAGCTGAATCGAGGAACGCGG
Source organism: Rhodoferax sp. (assembly GCF_028689295.1). Lineage (GTDB taxonomy): Bacteria > Pseudomonadota > Gammaproteobacteria > Burkholderiales > Burkholderiaceae_C > Rhodoferax. Next base: position 71,154 of record NZ_JAQTWL010000012.1, on the reverse strand, counting down.
CACACCCTGGCTCTCAAGCTGCCTGATCAGGGCCTGGGCGGCGTCCATGTAGGGGGCGCTGGTTTGACTGCTGACAATGGCCACCCTGACTCCGGGCGCCTGCGCCTGCGCTAGCCAGGACAACAGGCTCAGGGTCAGCCCGATGAGGAACACATGCCAGCGCAGGGTCATGCAGAAGTCAACACTCAGTTATCGAGCCGCAGGGTGACATAGGCGCGCCGCTCGAATGCAAACGACTCGAAGAAGTCGGCTTGAGCAGACCCCTGGTTTTGCACCGTGAGCGCGACTTCACCCGCGTGTCGGCCAAAACGAAGAGGCTTGCTCAGGCGCCAATCGGTTCGGGTGATGAATTGTTTGTACTTACCTGATCTTTGCAGCCTGAAAGGGTTGCTGTTCTGATGACTCATGGAAAAACTCCAGCCTCCGGAGAATTGTTGAGAGAAGAACAGGCTGCTGGCAGAGTCCGGCATCGTGTTAGGTAATTCTTCGTTGGTCGGTTGGCCAGGAAGAACCAATTTTGCAAAGGTCTGATTGAAACCCAACTGGGCACCCGGCCAGGGGCGGCCCTTCCACTGAAACTCCAGGCCGCGCAACGAAAGGTTGTCGCCATTGACGTAGTCAACGACGCCGGGAAAGAACCGGTCTTCAACCTGCGCCGTATATTTTTTGGATTGAATCAAACCGCTCATGTACTCATCAAAAATACGAACATCAAGGCTTGAGTTCAACCAGGAAAAACTGCCGTAGTAGCCAAGCTCGCGGGTGAGCACCGTCTCGGGAGTCACGTCGCCGCGCGCCAAAAAAGTGATTTTCAATACTTTGCCGTTGACCGTGTAGCGAATATCGCTATCGGTCTCGAACACGCTGGGCGGTCGGAACGACCTGGCCATGCCGGCGCGCAGTGTCTGGCCGGGCATGACGTGCCAGTTCAGCATCAGCCTGGGCGCCAAACTGGAACCGCTGGCACTGCTGTGCTCGGCCATGGCACCTGCATTGAGCAACAGCTCGGGGTGCAGGCGCCATTCGGCATGAGCGAACAGGCGCCCGAAATCGGTCACCAGTGGCTCGGGCGCGTGGTACAGCGGCAGCGAAGTCACCGACTCGCGGCGCAGTTCTGCTCCCCAGACCATGCGCACATCCTGGCCCAGCCGCACCGTGTGCTGCGCCGTCAGGGAATCGTTGCGAGCAGTGCCGCTGGAATCAATATCCAGTCCGGGAATCGGCAGGAAAGGCGCAACATCGCGGTAGGTTTCCTGATTGTGAGCAAACATCAGGGCCAGGTCCTGCTCGGGGCTGAGCACCTTGTTCCAATCGATTTGCACAAAACCGGAATCATAGGAGGTGTCGCGCAAGGGTTCGTCCACCTTGTTTGCAAAGCCACGCCCGGCAGCGATGTCCATCCAGCCGGCACGCACCTGGACCTCGGTGTCGCCCGACACGCGCCAGTCCGACCTGAAATTTACACGCCTGACCCGGTTGTGGCCGTTGGACCCGGACAATCCGTCGTCGCCCTGCTGGTCGATGCCAAGCCGCATGCCGCTGTTCTCGAAGCGCCAGCCCAGCCCGAGCCGGGTGTCCTTGATGCCGTTTTCGCCTTGACTGACCTTGGCCGTGACCCCCAGGGAGGCCAAGGTGTTCCGGGTCACGATATTGACCACGCCAAGCATCGCGCGCGCACCGTAAGTCGCCGAATTGGATCCACGCAACACCTCGATGCGCTCGATGTCTTCCAGCGCAATCGACATCAGGCCTGGTGCAACGCTGCCGACCACATAGGTCGAGTAAACCGAGCGGCCGTCCACCAGCACCTGGATCCGGCCAGAGTAAAGACCAAAAACACCGTGGTAACTGGCCTGCGGCGCATCAGCTTCAAAAGCCATGCTGGTTTGGAAACCAGGCACCAGCCGCAGCAGATCCGGCACATCGCGGGCGCCGGAGCGCCTGATCATGTCGCGGTCCAGGATGGTGACCGCACCCGGTGTTTCGTCCAGGCGCTGCGGCAGTCGCGACACCGACAGCACGATCGGCATCTCGGCGAGAAAGTCGTTTTCTGAAACCCCCGTGACGCTCTGCGCCCATCCCGCGGACGCGCCCAGCAGCCAGGCCAGACCAAGCAGTGGGAAAAATTGGCTCGAAATGGCGTGTGAATTATTTTTCATGCCCCCATTCTGCCTCCTCACATGCCTGTTTTGGCTGACAACGTCGCCGTCACGATTCAGACCGGGCTTGCCACCACCCTGCCCGCTTCGATCGTGATGCTGCGCGTGCAGCGTTCTGCCATGGCGCGGTCATGGGTGACCAGCAAGAGCGTGGTGCCTAGCTCGCGGTTGAGGTCAAACATCAGGCTCATCACCTTCTCGCCGGTGGCAAAGTCCAGACTGCCGGTGGGCTCGTCGGCCAGCAACACGGCGGGTTGCACCACAAAGGCCCGCGCCAGCGCCACCCGCTGCTGTTCGCCGCCCGAGAGCACCTTGGGGTAATGAGCGAGGCGCTCGGCCAAGCCCACGCGCGCCAGCATCTCGGTGGCCAGCTTGCGCGCCTGACGACGGCCCGCAAGTTCGAGCGGCAGCATGACGTTTTCCAACGCCGTCAGGTTGCCCAGCAATTGAAAACTCTGGAACACAAAACCGAGCTTCTCGGCGCGCAGCGCGGCACGGTCGTCCTCACTCATGGCAAACAGGTCCTGTCCGGCCAGACGCACGGTGCCGCCGCTGGGCGTGTCCAGGCCGGCGATGATCGACAACAGCGTGCTCTTGCCCGAGCCCGAAGCACCGACAATAGCCACTGTTTCACGCGACTGCAGGGCAAAATCGATGTCCTGCAAAATCTCCAGGGTGCCGGTGGCATCGGTCACCGACTTGAATACGTGCTCTACCGAGATGATGACATCAGACATGAACTTTTCTTTGCAACAAATACATTTAAACCGACGCCACTGTATCGTGATCGCGGCAATCCTCGCTGGCAGCGGGATTTGCAGCAGCGCGCTGGCCGCTGCCAGCTCGCCGGCGCGCCCCGCCAACACCATTCTGGTGCTGGGTGACTCCTTGAGCGCTGAATACGGCCTCAAGCGCGGCAGTGGTTGGGTGGGGTTGCTGGAGCAGAAACTGAAAACCGAGAAAATCAGCGCCAAGGTGGTGAATGCCAGCATCAGTGGCGACACTACCTCGGGCGGCCGTGCCCGTCTGGGCGCCTTGCTGATGCAGCACCAGCCCACGCTGGTGGTGATCGAGCTCGGTGCCAATGATGCACTGCGCGGCTTGCCGCTCGCCCTGACCAGCGACAACCTGCTGGCCATGACGCGCCAGGCGCAGCATGGTGGCGCCCGGGTGCTGTTCCTGGGCATGCAGATGCCGCCCAACTATGGCCGCGACTACGGTCAGCGCTTTGCCGACATGTATGCCGAGGTGGCCAAATCCACTCGGGCATCGCTGGTGCCGTTTTTACTCAAGGGCATCGCCGATGCACCCGACAGCATGGCGTGGTTTCAGGCCGACCGCATCCACCCCAGGGAAGAAGCCCATCCGCGCATGCTGGCCAACGTCTGGCCTGCGCTCAAGAAAGGCCTGCGATGAGTCTGACGCCTCTCAGCGCGGCCGAGGTCATTGCCCGGCTGGCCGACTTCGATGCCATCATCGATGCCCGCAGTGAAGCCGAGTACCTTGAAGACCACCTGCCCGGCGCCATCAACTGGCCGACGCTGAACAATGCCGAGCGCATTGAAATCGGCACCCTGTACAAGCAGGTCAACCCCTTTGAAGCCCGCAAACGCGGCGCGGCAAAAGCCGCGCGCAACATCGCCGCCCACATCGAGCGCGAAGTGATCGACAAGCCGCGCGACTGGCAACCGCTGGCCTACTGCTGGCGCGGCGGCCAGCGCAGCGGCTCGCTGGCACTGATCCTGAGCCAGATCGGCTTTCGCGTGACACTGGTGGAAGGCGGCTACAAGGCCTTCCGGGCGGCGCTGTTGCACGACACCGTGGCGCGCGTGCCGGGCTTTTCGTTCAGGGTGATTTGCGGCCCAACCGGCAGCGGCAAAACCCGGCTGCTGCAGGCGCTGGCGGCACAAGGGGCGCAGGTGCTCGATCTGGAAGCGCTGGCCAACCATCGCAGCTCGGTACTGGGCGCCATGCCCGGACTGGCGCAACCGACGCAAAAACGCTTTGACACGCTGATCTGGGAGCGCTTGCGCAGTTTCAATGCTGCACTGCCAATTTTCGTTGAAAGCGAAAGCAAAAAAGTTGGCAATTTGTCGGTGCCCACGGCCTTGATCGAGGCCATGCGCAGCAGCCCCTGCCTGAACCTGCAACTGCCCGATGCCGAACGCGTGGGGCTGTTGCTGGAAGACTATGACTACCTGACGCGCGATGTGGAATATTTCTGCAACCGTTTGTCGGCCCTGGTGGTGCTCAGAGGCCGCGCCGTGGTGGAACGCTGGCAAGACCAGGCCAGGACGGGGCAATTTGCCGAGGTGGTGCTGGAATTGCTGCAGCAACATTACGACCCGGCCTACCTGCAGTCGATGCAGCGCAACTTTGTGCAATTTGGCCAAGCCGGGAATCTGAACCCGGCAGACCGGTCAGCAGCTTCCATGGCAAAGTTGGCGAACCAACTGATGACAAGCCAGTCAGAACCAGCCTGACACGGGCGCGTTCCTGACGGCCCGAACGGGATTCAGGCAGCAGCGTCTTCAGCAGGTTGATCCGGCGCGTCGTCCTTGACTTCTTCAGGACCGCCCTCGCCCGCTTTGCGCTGCGCTTTCTCTTTGAGCTTTTCTTCTTTTTTCTTCTTTTTCGCCAGTTCTTTCTGACGTTTTTCGTAACCGTAATTAGGAGTTGCCAAGTAGTTCTTTCAAGTTAATGGTTTCATTTTAGCCGCGCAGGGCTTTTAGCAGGTCAGCCTGCAAGTCAGCAGCCGACTCCAGACCGATGGAAAAACGCACCAGAATTCCCGGCTGTAGATGCGCCGGCCAGCTTGAGCGCATCGTTTCAAGTTGGTAAGGCATGACCAGGCTCATGGGACCGCCCCAACTGTAGCCAATTTTGAAGAGTTGCAGGGCATCGCAAAAAGCATCGACCTGCTGCTGGTTGTAGGCGGGCTTGAAGATCACGCTGAGCAAACCTGCCGCCGCCCCAGGAGCATTGCCGCACAGCGCCTGCCAGTGCGCATGGCCGGGGGACTGCGGCAGCGCCGGATGCAGCACCTGGGCAAACTCCTCGCATTGCAGGCACCACTGCGCCAGGGTACGGGTGGTTTCGTCGTGCTGGCGGTAGCGCAGGGCCAGGCTGGGCAAGGCCCGCAGCACACTCTCGGCATCGTTGGCGCCGACGCCCAGCCCCAGACGCATGTGGCACAGCTTGAGCTTCATGTGCAGGCGCTCATCCTGGGTGATGACACTGCCCATCAGCACATCGCCGCCACCGCTGGGGTACTTGGTCAGGGCATGGATGGAGATATCGACGGCCAAGGCATGCTGCGCACCCGGTGCGAGGTCGAAGGGTTTGAACGCCAGCCCGGCGCCCCAGGTGTTGTCGAGGGCGCAGAGTACCTCTGCCGCCTTGCAAATGCCGACCTGTGCGCGCAGGTCAGGAAACTCCAGCGTGACCGAGCCCGCCGCCTCCAGCCAGACCAATTTGGTTCGAGACGAAATTTTGGCGGCCAGATCGGCCGGGTCCATCGGGTCGAAATAGCGGTGCGTGATGCCCCAATGCGTCAACTCGCCCTCGGCCAGGGCTTTGGACGGGCCGTAGGCGTTGTCGGGAATGAGCACCTCGTCGCCGCTCCTGAGCAACGCCAGCGCCACCGTGGCGATGGCCGCCAGACCGCTGGGCACCAGCAGGCATTGGGCGCCGCCTTCGAGCGTGCAAAGACGTTCTTCGAGGGTGTAGGTGGTGGGCGTGCCGTGCAACCCATACGTGTAGGCAGACTTGTCTTTCCAGTCGAACTCGCGCATGGCGGCGACATTGGGAAAAAACACCGTGGAGGCCTTGAACACGCCAGGCTGCGGCGCGGCAAACCCGGGCGGGGGCTGGTAGGGGTGATGGATCAGGGTGGTGGTGAGGTCAGCCATGGCAACAACAAATGCGCGTCAAACGCTCCACTTTTTGATCAGTTGCTCCGGGCGCAAGCTGTCGTAGCCCTCGAACGGCTGGTGAATCCAGGGGTTGGTCGGCAGGAATTCAACCGAATAATCGGGTGTGAACTTGGACAGAGACTTGGTCCAGATGACGGCGCTGCGCAGCTCGGTGATGGGTTTGTAATTGTTTTTGAGCTGGTGCATCACAGCATGCAGTGTGAGACCCGAGTCTGCCAGGTCATCAACCAGCAACACCCGTCCGGCGATCTCGCCCTTGGGAGTGGTGATGTAGTGCGCAATGTCGAGGTTGCCCTGCTCGGTGCCCGACCCGGCCCGATAAGAACTGGTGGACATGATGGCCAGCGGTTTGTCAAACACCCGCGACAAGATGTCACCGGGGCGCATGCCACCGCGTGCCAGGCACAAGATGGTGTCGAATTCCCAGCCCGACTGAAATATCTTGATGGCCAGTTTTTCGATCAGGCCATGGTATTCGTCGTAGCTCACATACAGGTGCTTGCCGTCTTCGGTCAACATGGTTGCCCCTCAAATAATCGTTGTTGATGCAGATCGAACGGAATTCGGAAAAGGGTCAATCGGCCAGAAAGGGATGGCGCATCATGATGGTGTGCTCACGGTCCGGGCTGGTCGAGATGATGTGCACCGGCACGCCGGTGACCTGCTCGATGCGCTGCAGGTACAGGCGTGCGGCGGCGGGCAACTGGTCGTACTGCGTTACACCCACGGTGCTCACACTCCAGCCTTCGAGGGTTTCGTAAATGGGCACGCAACGGGCAATATCGTCAGCCCCCATGGGCAGAATATCGGTCACTTCACCGTCGAGTTCATAACCGGTGCACAGCTTGAGTTCCTTCAAGCCGTCGAGCACGTCAAGTTTGGTGATGCACAGGCCGGTCAAACCATTCACTTGCGCGGAGCGCTTGAGCAAAGCGGCATCGAACCAGCCGCAGCGACGGCTGCGCCCGGTGGTGACGCCTGTTTCTGCGCCCACGGTGCTCATGTGCCAGCCGGGTGTGCCTTTGACTTCCCAATCGAGTTCGGTCGGGAACGGGCCACCGCCGACACGCGTGCAATAGGCCTTGGTGATGCCCAGGATGTAGTGCAGCATGCCGGGGCCGACACCGGCGCCGGCGGCCGCATTGCCCGCCACGCAGTTGCTGGAGGTGACAAACGGGTACGTGCCGTGATCGACGTCGAGCAGGGTGCCCTGCGCGCCTTCGAACAGCAGATTTTCACCCTTCGAATAGGCGTCATTGAGCTCGCGCGAGACGTCGGCCATCATGGGCTTGAGCAACTCGGCGTGGCGCATGGCCTCGTCATAGACCGCGTCGAACAGCACTTCGCCGTCTTTCATGTAGGGCGCCAGCGTGGGGCCGAAGTCGAACGCTTGCGAACCCAAAAACGAGGTCAGCACATGGTTGTGCAGGGTCAGCAGCACGCGCAGTTTGTTGGCAAACCGTTCGGGAAACTTGAGGTCTTGCACGCGCAGGGCGCGCCGGGCGATCTTGTCCTCGTAGGCCGGGCCGATGCCGCGCCCGGTGGTGCCAATTTTTTCGCTGCCGCCCTGTTCGCGCGCGGCTTCACGGGCGACATCGAGCGCCGCGTGGAACGGCAGGATCAGGGGGCAAGCCTCGCTGATGCGCAGCCGGGAGCGCACGTCAACGCCCGCTTTTTCGAGATTGGCAATCTCCTCGAACAACTTGGCCGCGGACAACACCACGCCGTTGCCGATGTAGCACTTGACCCCGGGACGCAGGATGCCGCTGGGAATCAGGTGCAGCGCGGTCTTGACACCGTTCACCACAATGGTGTGGCCGGCGTTGTGGCCGCCCTGAAAACGCACCACGCCCTGGGCGCTCTCGGTCAACCAATCGACCAGTTTGCCTTTGCCTTCGTCGCCCCATTGGGTGCCGACGACGACCACGTTACGTCCTTTGATAGCTGTCATTTTTTGCTTCGCTTTTCTGTTTCAATTCATCGCTTGAACAACCCATTGCCCGGCGGCTTCGATGAGCTCGCGGTCGCAATGGAACTCATCTACTTCACTTTCATGACCCGGCAGCACGCACACCACGATTTCGCCGCTTGCGCGCAAAGCGGCAATGGACGTATTCAGACCGGCGTCATCGCGCCAGGGGGCGCGAATGGCAGCCTGCAAGGCACGCGGCGCCACCACCGCCACCAGCACTTTCAGGTCCAGACTGAAACCAGCAGCGGGACGGTTACGACCAAACACGGCCCCCACTTCATCGTAACGGCCCCCGCGCACCAAGGCGCTGCTGGCACCTGGCACATAAATGGAAAACCGGGCACCGGTGTAGTACGCGTAGCCACGCAAATCTGCCAGATCGAAGGTGACGCTGGCAGCCGGCAGGTGCTGCGCCAATTGTTTCAGGCCCTGCAGCGCCTCACGCACGGCAGGCAGGGACGGCAAGGCCTTTTCGGCCTCGGCCAGCACGCCTTCATCGCCATACAGTTGCACCAGGGCCAGCAAGCCCTGGCGCACCTGGTCTGGCAAATCACGGGCCAGGCCCTTCAGTTCGGCACTGTCCTTGGCCGCCAGCGCCGCGTGCAAGGCAGCCAGCCGGGGGGCGCTTAGCGGCACATCGGCGAGCAGGGCTTTGACCAGCCTGGCATCGGCCAGATCGATGCTGGGGGACTGCACCTGAGCTGCCTTGAGGCAGTCGAAAGCCAGCGAAAGGATCTCGATGTCGGCTTCCAGCCCGGCGTGGCCGTAGATTTCAGCGCCCAGTTGCAGCGGTTCACGCGTGGCATGGGGCGAGCCCGAGCGGGTATGCAGCACCGGTCCACAGTAGCACAGACGGGTGACGCCCGCGCGGTTGAGCAAATGGGCGTCGATGCGCGCCACTTGCGGCGTGCAGTCTGCGCGCAGACCCATCATGCGGCCAGATAGCTGGTCCACCAGCTTGAAGGTTTGCAGGTCGAGGGCCTCGCCGGCGCCGGTGAGCAGCGATTCGAGGTGTTCGAGCAGAGGCGGCATGACCAGCTCGTAACCATAGCTGCGGGCAGTGTCGAGCAAGTCGCGGCGAAGTTCTTCGATGTGGCGGGCCTCGGAAGGCAAGACATCGGCAATGTGATCCGGCAGAACCCAGGCGGACATGTGATTTTTCGCAGGCTATTAAAACCGTGATTTTACCGGGCAAAAGTTCGGCAATCAGTCAGGTCAGCCACCAAATCAGCGCCACACCGAGCAGCAGACTGCATAAACCAAAAAATCGCAACTGGCCGTCGCTGAGTTTGAGAATCTGGACGAAGGTCTGGCGCCAGGTGCCGGGCGACATGAAAGGCATGAAACCTTCAATTACCAGCACCAGTGCCATGGCCAGCCAAAAGGTGGTGCCGTTCAAGCCAGCCCCTGTTATTTTTTCGGACTGGCGACCAGGCCACCGCGCATGGACTTGAAAAAATCTGAGCTGGAGGGGTCGAGCACCATCACGTCGCTCTTTTTGGAAAATGTCGATTTGTAGGCGTCCAGGCTGCGGTAGAACTGGGCAAACTGGGGGTCGCGGCCAAAAGCCTCGGCATACAGACGGGCCGCTTCGGCATCGCCCTCGCCCTTGAATTTCTGCGCATCGCGGTAGGCATTTGCCACCGTGATTTCACGCTGCCGGTCGGCATCGGCGCGGATCTTTTCGCCTTCGGCAAAACCGGTCGAGCGCAGTTCGTTGGCGACGCGCTTGCGTTCGGCTTCCATGCGGCGGTAAACCGACTCGGTGATGGCATCCACGTAATCGACCCGGGTGATGCGCACGTCGATCACATCGACGCCCCACGGCTTGGCGCCGCGCACTTGGCTCAAGACCTCTTTTTTGACGTCTTCCATGACCTCTTCGCGCTTGGCCGAGAGCAGTTCCTTGACGGTGCGCTTGTTGACTTCCTCCTGGAAGGCATTGCGCACCACCCGGTTGAGCTGACTGGCGCCGGCCGCCTCGGTGGTGCCGACGTTGCGAATGTATTCGGTTGGCTCGGAAATGCGCCAGCGCACGTACCAGTCGATGACGACCCGCTGCTTTTCAGCGGTCAGCACCGGTTCGTTGTCGGTGCTGTCGAGCGTGAGCAGACGCTTGTCGATGTAGGACACGTTTTGAAAGGGCGGCGGCAATTTGAAGTTGAGACCCGGCTCGGTGATCACTTCCTTGATCTGGCCCAGGGCCAGCACCACGCCAAACTGGCGCTGATCCACCACAAAGAGCATCGAGCTAAGAATAGCCAGAGCAAAAAGGATACTTGAAAAAATAAATCCAATGCGATTCATGCGTGGCTCCTATCGGGTTTCACGGGTACGGTCACGCGACGCATCACGGGTGCGCGCGTCCGGAATCGCGGCTGCGGCATTGGCGGGGTTGGGCAATACGGTCACCGGCACGGCAGCGGTATCTTCAGCCACTTGTCCGGTCATCTGAATCAGCTTGTCCAGCGGCAAATAGAGCAGGTTCGAACCCTGCCTGGAATCGATCATGATTTTGGTGACGCTGCTGTAAATCTGCTGCATGGCGTCAATGTACATGCGGTCACGCGTGACCTGTGGCGCCTTCTGGTACTCGGCCAGCACCGACTTGAAGCGCTGCGCATCGCCCTGCGCCTGCGCCACGATGCGGGATTTATAGGCATCGGCTTCCTCCTTCAGGCGTGAGGCCGCACCCACGGCACGCGGAATGACGTCGTTGGCGTAGGCCTGGGCTTCGTTCTTGGCGCGCTCGCGCTCCTGGCCGGCCTTGAGCACATCGTCGAACGCAGCCTGCACCTGCTCGGGCGGGCGCACACCGCCCTGCTGCAGATTGATGCCGACCACTTCAATGCCGACCTTGTAGCGATCGAGGATTTTCTGCATCATGGCCCTCACCCGCGGGGCGATCTGGTCACGCTCTTCGGACAGGGCACTGTCCATTTTCATCTTGCCGACCACCTCACGCACCGCCGTCTCGGCAGCCTGCACCACGGCGTCGGCCGGGTTCTTGCTTTCGAACAGGAAAGCGCGCGCATCATTGAGCCGGTACTGCACCGCAAACTTGATTTCGACAATGTTCTCATCCTCGGTCAGCATGGCGGATTCGCGCAAACCGGTGGCCTTGATGACGACGTCGCGTCCGACATCGACGGAGCGGATTTGCGTGACAAAAATCAACTCATGGCGCTGCACCGGGTAAGGCAGGCGCCAATTGAAACCGGCCCCCACGGTGGAGTGGTACTTGCCAAACTGGGTGATCACAGCCTGCTGACCTTCCTGCACAATGAAAAAGCCTGTGCCGAGCCAGATCAAAACCGCGACGGCGGCCACCAGTCCCATGCCGATACCGGCACTTTTCATGTCGGGCTGAAAACCACCGCCACCACCCGAACCGCCGCCACCGCCACGGATGGGCGTGGCACCGCGGCCACCGCCTTTGACGTTACCGAACAGGCCACCCAGTTTGCGGTTGAAGTCACGCCACAACTCATCCAAATCAGGCGGACCCTGGTTGGCTCCCCGCCTGGGGCCGCGTTCCGGCGGATTGGGCGGAGGTGTTCCCTCGGGAGCTTGCTCGGGGGGTGGTTCAGAACCCTGCGGATCAGGCGTGCCGGGCTTGTCGTCTGAGCGTCCCCAGCGCGGGTCATTCAGGTTGAACATGCCACGCAGCCGGGATGGCAACAAGGCCAGGCCGAAAGTAGGTCGTTGAAGTTTCATCGAATCACTCATATTTGTTTTGCCGCCATTGTGCCGAAACTGGTGCCAGCCTCATGACTTGCATGGAAATCTGGCGACGAAGGCTCCGCTGAAGAGCCCTGAATTTTCTCCACCAGCAGCTGACGCAGCAGGGGCAAACCATCGCCAGTCTGCGCGCTCAAAAACACGCGCGGCGTGGCCACCCCGGCCAGATCGTAAATGTCCTGTAGCGCAGTGGGTCGCAGGGCAGGATCGATTTGATCGAGTTTGTTGAAAATCAGCAACTGCGGAATGTCGGCGGCGCCGATTTCAGACAACACGCGTTGCACCTCGGCGATTTGCTCGACATGGTTCGAGCTGGAAAAATCAACAACATGCAGCAACAGGTCGGCATCAACGGCTTCCTGCAAGGTGGCTTGAAACGCATTGACCAGGCCGTGCGGCAAGTCGCGGATGAAACCGACCGTGTCCGACAAGGACACTACGCGCCCCAATTCGCCCAGGTACAACTGCCGGGTGGTGGTATCGAGCGTGGCGAACAATTGGTCCGCCGCATAGACGCGCGCCTTGACCAGGGCGTTGAAGAGCGTGGACTTGCCAGCGTTGGTGTAGCCTACCAGAGAGATGTTGAAGGCATCGCGCCGCGAGCGCTGGCGGCGCTGGGTGGTCCGCTGTCGCTTGACCTTGACCAGCCGCTCCTTGATGCGCTTGATGTTGTCGCTGATCATGCGCCGGTCGAGTTCGATCTGCGATTCACCCGGACCGCCGCGCATGCCGATACCGCCGCTTTGCCGTTCCAGGTGCGACCAGCGCCGCACCAAGCGGGTGCTCAGGTACTGCAAGCGGGCCAGCTCGACCTGCAGCTTGCCTTCGTGGCTGCGCGCGCGCTGGGCAAAAATTTGCAGGATCAACAGCGTGCGGTCGTTGACCGGCAGTTCGAGATGACGCTCCAGGTTGCGCTGCTGCGCCGGACTCAGGCTTTGGTCGAAAAGAATTTCCTGCACACCCAGTTGGGTGGCTAGCTCCTTGATCTCATCGGCCTTGCCACTGCCGATGAAGAGGGCCGCATCTGGCGCCTTGCGCTTGCAGGTCAGCCGCGCAACAGGCGTCAGCCCGGCCGTCTGGGCCAGCAGCCCCAGCTCTTCGAGTTGCGCATCAAAAAAGGGAAGACCCAAATCGACCCCCACCAGCAAGGCGGGAGCGATGGGGCGTTCAGGCTGCTGCAGGTTGTTCACCCTCAGCGACTGAGAAATTGACGGCCCGACCGGGCACAATGGTCGAAATCGCGTGTTTGTAAACCATTTGGGTCACGGTGTTGCGCAAGAGCACCACGTACTGATCGAACGACTCGATCTGACCTTGAAGTTTGATGCCATTGACCAAATAAATTGACACGGGCACATGCTCCCGACGCAACGTGTTCAGAAATGGATCTTGCAAGAGTTGGCCTTTGTTATTCACGATATTCTCCGTGTTCGGAAATTTAAGAAGCAGTGACGATACCACAGTGACATCCGCAATCCTGGCAGCTGCCGCCTAAATCCTCAAGAAATGGACTGGCAGCGGCGACCGGCGCGGTTCACGCTGTTTTGTCGGCGAAAGGATTGCTCGACGTCTTCAACTCGATGCGCAAGGGCGTACCCACCAGATCGAAGGCTTGGCGGAAACGCCCTTCCAGAAAACGCTTGTAAGCGTCTGTCACATGCTCCAGGGAATTGCCGTGGATGATGATGACCGGCGGATTCATACCGCCCTGGTGGGCATAACGCAATTTGGGCCGGAACATGCCGGCACGTTTGGGACTCTGGAATTGCACCGCTTCAAGCAACAGCCGCGTCAGCACCGGCGTTGACATTTTGCAATTGGCCGCCTTGTAAGCCTGCGCAATGGAAATCCACAATGGCCCAAGTCCCTGACGTTTTTGCGCCGAGATGAAGTGCAGATTGGCAAACTTCAGGAAAGGCAGGCGGGTCTCGATGGAGCGCTTGACCAATTCGCGCTGGTACTCGTCCACCGCGTCCCATTTGTTGACGGCCAGCACCACGGCGCGACCATTTTCCAGAATGTAACCGGCAATGTGGGCGTCCTGATCGGTGACGCCCTGCGTGGCATCGATCAGCAACAATACGACATGGGCGGACTCGATGGCTTGCAGGGTCTTGACCACCGAAAACTTTTCGATGGCCTCGAACACCTTGCCGCGGCGGCGCAAACCCGCCGTGTCGATCAGTTCGAACTTTTGCCCATTGCGCTCGAACGGCACCGAAATTGCATCGCGCGTGGTGCCGGGCAAGTCAAATGCCACCAGGCGTTCTTCGCCCAGCCAGACATTGATAAGGGTGGATTTGCCGACATTCGGCCGACCGGCGACCGCCAGTTTGATGACGCCGGGTTGTTCTGCTTCTTCAGCCTCTTCTTCACCGGGCTGTATCGTTTGCAGGGCCAACTCGACCAGGGTATGGACGCCCTGGTTATGGGCGGCCGATACCGCATGCACTTCACCCAGCCCCAGTTCATAGAACTCGACCAGTTGGCTGCCTGCGAGCAGCCCTTCGGCCTTGTTGGCGACCAGCAAACAGGGTTTGCCCAGACGCCGCAGGTAGTTGGCAATGTCATGGTCCTGGGCCGAAACACCAGCACGGGCATCGACCAGAAAAATCACCACATCGGCCTCGGCCACGGCTTGGCGCGTTTGTTTGGCCATTTCCTTGTAAATGCCGGCGCTGGCATCGGGCTCGAAACCGCCGGTGTCAATCACGATGTAATCGTGTTTACCCTGTTTGCCATTTCCGTAGTGACGATCGCGCGTCAAACCCGCAAAATCTGCCACGATGGCATCGCGCGATCTGGTCAGACGGTTGAACAACGTCGATTTGCCGACGTTGGGTCGCCCGACCAATGCCAATACAGGTTTCATGCCGTGATATCCGTGAAAGCGTGCGTGTTATTCAGGCTGGAAACCGTAAACACCGCCATTTCGCGTCACCACGACCAGCGTGCCAGCGGCCGCCACCGGTGCGACGGTAATGGCTGATCCATCGGTTGACAGGCGGGTCAGGGGGGTGCCATCAGCGCGCGACACAAAGTGCACCAGTCCCGTGGCATCGCCCACCACTACCGAGCGCCCCAAAACCAGCGGGGTACTCAGGGTACGGTAACGCAGCCGCTCCGAGGTCCAGACCGGTTCGCCGTCGGTGCGGCGCCAGGCGAGCAAGGTACCATCACCCTCGACGCCGTACACATGCACATCGTCACCCTGCAAGCCCACAGTGCCAACCGCCGGGCGCTTCCAGATGACCGAACCGCGCAGCGCATCGACACAACCCACGGCGCTCTGGAAGGCGCGCGCACAAACCTCGTTGCCCTGACGGCTGACACCGCCCACCAGGTCCACCAGGCGTTCAATGTCATTGGTGCCCCGTGGCGAGGCCAGTGCCGCATCCCACACCACGTTGCCGTTAAGGGGGTTCATGTCGACCAGATGACCCGCCAGTCCGGCCACCAAGGTATTGCCCATTGGCATCAGGATGCCCGCCTGGCGCAACACCAGCGCTTCGCCGGGGCGCTGCTGTTGCCACAGCTTGCGCCCGGTTCTGGCGTCGAAGGCTGCCACACCGCGATCGGCCCCGAGCACAAAGACGCGCTCGCCGGCCACCAGCGGGGCGGTGAAGACCTGAGCAGGCAAACGCGCGCGCCAAAGCACCTGGCCGGCCTCCAGCACCACCAGTTCATTGTTGCGCGTGACCACGGCGGCAAAGCGGCCGTCGCTGCCCACACCGGCGGAGATCGTCGCGCCTACCTCGACGCGCCACAGCTGCGCACCGGTGCGCGCGTCGAGTGATTGCACCACACCGTCTGCTCCAGCGAGCATCACCGTGGAGCCATTCACCTTGACCTGCAAGGGAAAATCGACCGGTGCAACTTTGCTGGTCCAGACCGTGCGCACGCCAAGCAGCGACGGGTTTACGCCCAATTCTGCCGGTTTGATTTGCTCCGGCCCACTGGCGCATGCCGACAACGCTGCGACCAACACCGGCATCAAGAGGCGACACAACGACAGGGCTGAAAAAAGATGTGCCATGATGAATTACTTTCCGGCCGCAGAGGCCACTTTGGCTTGAGGCCCGACATCGACGCCCAACGCATTGAGTTTGACCTCGACCAGACGCCGGTATTCGGCGCGCGAATCAAAGAGGCGGTAAGCCTTGTCGTATTCGACAACCGCCTTGGCCTTGTCACCCTGCAAGACGAAGACATCCCCTTTCCGATCGGCCACCAGCGCTTCGAAGCTGGCCGGATAAGCGTTGTTCAACAGGCTCAAGGCTTCGTCAAATTTCTTGGATTCCATGGCAATGGCAGCCAAGCGCAAGCGCGCCAACGCCTGATAGCCGGGGTCGGCAGATTTCTCTGCCACCCAGACAAGCGCCGACTTGGCGGCATCGGTCTTGTCCAGATTGATGTACTGCCTGGCCACCAGCAGGCCAGCTTGCTGCGCATAGGCGGTGGAAGAAAATTTGTCCTTCATGTCGCTGAAAACACGGTCCATGCGTGCTGCGTCAGCCGCCTGCACGGCACGATCCATTTCATCGAACAATGCGGCCGCCTGCTGGGCCTGGCTGCGCTGCCAATAATGGTAAAAATTCCAGCTGGCAAAGGCGCCCAAAACGACAATGAGCGCCCAAGTGATGGCGTTGCCATACTGCTTCCAGAAATGCTTGATCTGGTCAAGTTGTTCTTGTTCTTCAAGGTCTAATTGGTTGGCCATGGGGGGTTCCGGTTAAGCGGCTGATTGTAGGGTGGCGGCCCAGTCGGCCACATCGGCCAGCGAATGCACTTGCTGGCTGGCGTCGGCGTCGCGCAGGGGTTTGACCGTGACTTGGTGGGCCAGGATTTCATCGGGGCCGAAAATCAGCGCAAAACGTGCACCACTGGCATCGGCGCGCTTGAATTGGCTCTTCATGCTGCTCATGGCAGCGCCGGCGCCGGCATGCATCTGCACACTGATGCCTGCCGCGCGCAATGCCTGCAGGGTTGACAAAACCAGAGGCAGGGCCGAGGCATCAGTCACCACGGCGTAGGCATCCAGCGTTGGGCTCAGATCGGGCAGGCCCGCGCCCCTGGCCAGGGCCAACACACGGTCAACGCCCAGTGCCCAACCTACGGCGGGCGCCGGTTTGCCGCCCAACTGCTCGAACAGATAGTCGTAACGGCCACCTGCACACACCGTGCCCTGCGCACCCAGACGGTCGGTGACGAACTCGAACACCGTCAGGTTGTAATAGTCCATGCCGCGCACCAGCCGCGGGTTGACGCGGTAGGCGACACCATTGGCCTCAAGAATATCGGTCAGGGCCTTGAAATGCGCCAGCGACTCAGCACCCAAAAAGTCGAGCAGCTTGGGCGCGGCTTCCACCAGAGCCTGCATATGCGGGTTTTTGCTATCGAGGATACGCAACGGATTGCTGTAAAGACGACGTTTGGCGTCTTCATCGAGTTGTTCGGCGTGGTGTTCAAAGTGGGCAATGAGCGCCCTGCGGTGCTCCAGCCGTTCCTGTGCCTGGCCCAGGCTGTTGAGTTCCAGACGCACATCGGTGAGGCCGATTTCCTGCCACAGGGCCTGCGCCATCAGAATCAGCTCGGCATCGACCTCGGGCCCGGCAAAGCCCAGCGCCTCGGCGCCGATCTGGTCAAACTGGCGGTAGCGGCCTTTTTGCGGTCGTTCATGGCGAAACATCGGCCCCATGTAATACAGGCGCTTGCCGCCTTCGTACAGCAGGTTGTGTTCCAGCGCGGCGCGCACCACGCCGGCGGTGGCCTCGGGGCGCAGCGTCAGCGGGTCGCCATTGAGGCGGTCCTCGAAACAGTACATTTCCTTTTCGACAATGTCGGTCACTTCACCCAGCCCGCGGATGAACAAAGGGGTGCGTTCGACGATGGGTGTTCGGATGTTGCGGTAGGCGTAACGCGCCATCAGGGCGCGCACCTTGGCTTCGAGCCACTCGACGGCGGCCGAATCGGGCGGCAACACGTCGTTCATGCCCTTTACGGCAGTGAGTTTTTCTATCTTGGATTGAGTGGGTTCAGTCATGACACGTCAAATCAGAGGGATGCTGTAGCTTGCGTGCCAAAGCGTTTCTTTACATAGTCTTCCACAATCACCTGGAACTCTTGCGCTATTCGCTCACCGCGCAGGGTCAGGCGTTTTTCACCGTCGATGAAAACCGGGGCGGCGGGCGCCTCACCGGTGCCGGGCAGGCTGATGCCGATGTCGGCCTGCTTGCTTTCGCCGGGGCCGTTGACGATGCAGCCCATCACCGCCACTTTCATTTTTTCAACGCCCGGGTACTGGCTGCGCCAGACCGGCATCTGGGCGCGCAGGAAGGTTTCAATCTGATGGGTGAGCTCCTGGAAGGTGGTGCTGGTGGTACGACCACAGCCCGGGCAGGCAGTCACGCTGGGTACAAAGGAGCGCAGTTCCAGCGCTTGAAGAATCTCGGAAGCAATCACCACTTCCTGGGTGCGCGACTCGCCAGGTTGCGGCGTCAGGGAAACACGGATCGTGTCGCCAATGCCCTCCTGCAACAGGATCGACAGGGCCGCGGCCGACGCCACCGCCCCCTTGGTACCCATGCCGGCTTCGGTCAGGCCCAGGTGCAATGCGTAATTGCTGCGCCGGGCCATTTCTCGATAGACCGAAATCAGATCCTGCACGCCGCTGACCTTGCACGACAGGATGATCTGGTTCGGGTCCAAGCCCAAATTCACCGCCTGCTGCGCCGAGTCCAGCGCCGAGGTGATCAGGGCTTCGTACATCACCGGCTTGGCGCCCCAGGGCGGGTTACGGCGGTTGTTCTGGTCCATCAGGTCGGCCAGCAACTCCTGGTCCAGACTGCCCCAGTTGACGCCGATGCGCACCGCCTTGTTCCAGCGTATCGCCGCTTCGATCATGACGCCGAACTGGCGGTTGTGCTTGTCGCCCTTGCCCACGTTGCCGGGGTTGATGCGGTACTTTGACAGGGCCTGCGCGCACTCGGGGAAATCGGTCAGCAACCGATGGCCGTTGTAATGAAAGTCGCCAATCAGCGGCACGTCGATGCCCATGCGGTCGAGTTGTTCGCGAATGAGTGCCACTGCCTGCGCGGCCTCGGGCGTGTTGACCGTCAGGCGCACCAGTTCCGAGCCGGCCAGCGCCAGTTCCTTGACCTGAATCGCGGTGCCGATCACGTCGGCGGTGTCGGTATTGGTCATGGACTGCACCCGCACCGGCGCATCGCCGCCCACCGTCACGGTGCGCTGGCCCCAGACAATCCGGGCTTGGCGTGAGCGACGCGACGCCGCACTGGACATGGGAATGGGCAGGCTGCTTTGCATTACTCCACCTCGAATCTGGCGACGTTGTCCCTGGTCTTGGCAGTCACATCCAGACGCTGACCGCGCACGCTCACCTCTACCTCGTCGGCCCGTCCCAACACCACCGACAAGGGCAGGGCACCGGCAAGTCGAATCTGCTCACCGGGCGCCAGGGTTTTACGCAGTAGCAGCAGGCCTTTGGCGTCGGTAACCTCGACCCAGGAGCTGCCGCGCGATTGCAGCGTCAGGGTTTCAGCACCCGCAGCCGGGGTATCCGCAGCGCTTGGAACTGTCTCTTGTCCCGTCGAGGCCAGGTTTTGGGAAACCGCCGAAAGCCTCGCCTTCACGACAGCGCTTGCTGTCGGTTCATGCATGACCGACGTCGTCACCTGGCTGGTCTGGAATTCAGGGTTGGCCACGTCCTTGGAGACAACATCAAATCTCTGGAGATCGGGCCAAAAGAGAATCGCAACGATCCCTAGCACCAGCAGCCCCGCGCCGAGAACCAGCGGGCTCGTGAGTCTGCTTTTGAGTTGCTGCCCCAAGGCAAACTGATCTGTTTTGAATGGGGTGTTCAGGTTCGCTGCACTCGTCTTGACGCCGGGCTTTTCGGACTGCGGCAAGGCTGCCAGCACGGCTGCCGGATCGATCTTGAGCGCCCGACAGACACTGGCAGCCAGGGCACGTGTGAAGACCATGTCCAATAGTTCGTCAAGGCGATCGGCCTCCAGGGCTTCAAGCTTGCGCACGGGCACTTTCAGCATGACCGCCAAGGCACCGATGTGCAGGCCCTGCGCCTCGCGCGCAGCTTTCAACAAAGCACCGGCTGAAGCGCCGCCGAACACCGGTTCGACCGCAGGCTGCGGTTGACCAATCTGGAAAGACTCACTCATCAAATGCACCACGGCGGTATGCGGCCGCCTCCTTGGACTGCGGAAAGCGCTTCTCCAACTGGTTGGCCAGTTGCAGCAGCGCGACCTGGTCAACTATCCGATTTTCTACCTTGATGCCGAGCCAAAGCGACTCGGCGTTGGCCCATTCGCTGTTATTGAGGCGGCGGATATAAAACTGGGCTCTGGCAAACTCGCCATTCTGGAACAGCAGTTTGGCCAGGTTGTATCCGGTGACGGGATTGGACGCATCGAACTCAAACGATTTGAGCAGGCTTTGCTCGGCTTCACGCCGTTGCCCCGCCCTAATCTGGCAGAGCCCCTGGGCCATGTAGGTTTTGGAGCGTTCGCCATAGGCCGGGTCTGCCAAGGCCCTGGAAAAATCAGCCAAGGCCTCCGGATAGCGCGCCTGCTGGCACCGCAACCACCCCAGATTGTGCAAAATATTAGCGTCGCCGGAACGTATCGAGAGCGCTTTCATAAAGCTGTCCTGCGCCAGAGGAAATTCATTGAGACGCATGTAAATCAACCCGCGCAAGTTGTAGGCATCTGCAAAATTGGGATCGGCGGCCAGCGCCAGTTTGACTTCGTCGAGCGCAATGGCAGTTTTGCCTTGCTCGAGGTAGCCCATCGCCAGTTCCACCCGGATGCGCGCCCTTTTCCGGTCGCTGGATTCGTCTGAATCCGTCACAAGATCTTTGCGACTGGAAGCGCCCGAGTCAGAAATACTGGCGCAGCCCGTCAACATGGCGCCACCCATAAGGGCCATGAACAGACATGGCAACCAGCAGCAGCGCTGAAAGACAATCATCATCCGGTTCATGCTGATACTCCTGTGACCGTTTTGGTCAAATCTTGCAGGGAATGAGGCCGCAAAGTTCTGTTGCGTTCCATCCGGAGCATCACCCGGGTGCGGTCCTTGACATCGCCGGCCAGCTGACCGCAGGCCGCATCAATGTCATCACCGCGAGTTTTGCGAATCGTGGTGGTGATGCCCGCATCATTGAGGATGCTGGCAAAGGCCTGCACACGCTCGGGTTTGGAGCGCAGCAAGCCTGAGGCCGGAAAGGGATTAAACGGGATCAAGTTGAATTTGCACCAGGCCCCCGGATGGGCCTTGATCCGCTCAACCAATTGACGGGCGCAGGCGTCGGTGTCATTGACACCCTCGAGCATGCAGTATTCAAAGGTAATGAAATCGCGCGGCGCGAAAGCCAGATAGCGATGGCAAGCCGCAACCAGTTGCGCCAAGGGGTACTTCAGGTTCAGCGGCACCAAGGTGTCGCGCAGCGCATCATTGGGCGCGTGCAGGGACACTGCCAGCGCCACCGGGCAGTCTTGCGCCAAACGGTCGATCATGGGCACAATACCCGAGGTTGACACCGTCACCCGGCGCCTGGAGAGGCCATAGCCATGGTCATCAAGCATCACGCGCAAGGCAGGCACCAGTTCGCCGTAATTCTGCAACGGCTCGCCCATGCCCATCATCACCACATTGGAGATGACGCGCTCATCGCGCTGCAGGCGTTGACGCAAAAAATGCTCGGCAAACCAGAGCTGAGCCACAATTTCACCGGTGGTGAGGTTGCGGCTGAAGCCCTGGTGCCCGGTTGAGCAAAACCGGCAACCGACGGCGCATCCAGCCTGGGAAGAAATGCACAAGGTGCCACGATCTTCCTCGGGAATGAAAACCGTCTCAATGGCGTTGCCGCCACCCACGTCGAACAGCCATTTAATGGTGCCGTCCGATGAAATATGCTGCGAGACGGCCGCAAGCGGCTCAACTTTGGCGCAGGTCTTGAGCTTCTCCCGCAGGGATTTTGCCAAGTCGGTCATGTCGTCGAATTGACGCGCGCCCTTCTGGTGAATCCAGCGAAACAGTTGCACGGCGCGAAAGCGCTTTTCACCCAACCGCTCGCAAAAGACGGTCAGGCCTTCAAGATCGAGATCGAGCAGGTTAACCGTCATGTTGGATATCAGCGCGCGTAAATGTTCATACCGGGGAAGAAAAACGCCATTTCCACGGCAGCGGTTTCAGCCGCGTCGGAGCCATGCACCGCGTTGGCATCGATGCTGTCGGCAAAATCGGCACGAATGGTGCCTGGGTCAGCCTTTTTGGGATCGGTGGCGCCCATGAGTTCGCGGTTTTTCAGAACGGCGTTCTTGCCTTCGAGCACCTGGATCATGACCGGACCGGAAATCATAAAGTCCACCAGATCCTTGAAAAAGGGACGCGCCTTGTGCACGGCATAAAAAGCCTCGGCCTCGCGGCGCGACAGATGGGCCATTTTGGCGGCCACGATTTTCAGCCCCGCAGCCTCGAATCGCGCGTAAATCTGGCCGATCACGTTTTTGGCGACGGCATCGGGTTTGATGATGGAAAGGGTACGTTCAATGGTCATGATTTTTCCTTATAAATGTGGATTTTGACGCGTTTGTCAAAACCTTGGATGTTAACCTGATCTGCTTGGCATTGCCCCGCCGACGAGGCCAAGCCCCCAGTTCAACGGCTTCTGCCGATGCGTCTGGCGCCGGACGATCCAGAACCCGCGCCACGCTTGCTGCCCTGCTCCTGTCGTTGCCGGTTGTAACTGTCGGCGCCGATATAGCCGAAATTGGTTTTTAGCGGATCCGGCTGGGACTTTGCCGCCGCATTGGCATTGTTGGCGGGCTTGTTGTTGCGCCCACCCTGGTTGCGCCCCGCCGGGCGAGGACCGCGCAAAGGCAAACGTGGTGGCTGTGCAAGGGTCGCACCTTCGTCGGGCGAAGGCGCCCCGGCATCTGCGCTGGCGGTCGCGGCAGAATTCCTGGCTTTTTGCGTCAGTGCGTTGATGTCGGCCGCGTCGAGTTCCATCCAGGCACCGCGCTTGAGGCCGCGCGGCAACACCATGGCGCCGTAGCGGATCCGGATCAAACGGCTCACAGCATGGCCAACGGCTTCAAACATGCGCCGCACTTCCCGGTTGCGGCCCTCGGAAATGGTGACCCGGTACCAACAGTTGGCGCCCTCGCCGCCACCGGGTTCGATGGAGCCGAAACTAGCCAGGCCATCATCAAGCTTGACGCCTTCGAGCAAGCGCTGTTTTTCTTCCGGACTCAAGGCACCCAGCACCCGCACCGCGTACTCTCGCTCCAGGCCAAAGCGCGGATGCATCAGGTTGTTGGCCAATTCACCGGAACTGGTGAACAGCAGCAGGCCCTCGGTGTTCAGATCCAGCCGACCCACGGCCTGCCACTTGCCTTGGAACAGCTTGGGCAACTTGCGAAAAACGGTGGGACGGTTTTGCGGATCGTCGTTGGACACCACCTCACCAGCAGGCTTGTGATAGGCAATGACCCGGGCTGGCGGCGGCTCGATCCTGAAGCGGATCGGTTTGCCGTTGACTTTGACGTGGTCACCGAACTGAACGCGCTGCCCGATATGCGCAGGCTCGTTGTTGACGGTGATGCGCCCCTCCATGATCAATTGCTCCATCTCCAGTCGCGACCCCATGCCGGCCTGCGCCAATACCTTATGCAGTTTGGGCGACTCTGGCTGCGGCGTCAGCACCCTCTTGAGCGGGGCTGTGACCTGCGTGTCTTCTGCATCAAACTGACCCGAGACAACGTCTTCGAACCGGATTGCAAGGGACTCCTGGCGACCGGTTTGTTCATGTTTCATGTTGATTCCTTTGATTCCACGTTCGTCACCGCTACTTCGACCTCAACAGAAACCGCAGTTTCAGACCAGTTCAACTCAGGGTTCGAAGCCAGTGCCAGGTCTAGGCCATCCATGGCGGAAACCGAGTCGCACAGCAAAGGCAGTTGGTCCAGCGAAGCCAGTCCCAAATCGTCCAGAAATTGCCGTGTGGTGGCCAACAGCGCTGGCCGCCCGACCGTATCTCGATGCCCGATCGTCTCGATCCAGCCCCGGTCTTCGAGTTGCTTGATCGTCAGCGAATTTACGGTAACGCCGCGAATGTCCTCGATATCACCCCTGGTGACAGGCTGACGGTAGGCAATGATGGCCAGGGTCTCCAGCGTGGCACGTGCGTAGCGCGGCGGCTTCTCCGGATACAGGCGATCCAGGTAAGGCCGCATTTCTGCACAACTCTGGAAGCGCCAGCCGCTCGCCAGCTGCACCAATTCCACCCCCCGCTGCAACCAGTCCTGCTGCAGTGCGTTCAACAAAAGACGGATGTCGGCCGCGCTCTGCTGTTGCCCGAAAAGCAACAGTATGTCATGCATCGACATCGGCTGTTGGGCGCACATCAACGCCGCTTCAAGAATGCACTTGGCATCCAAAGTTTTCATGGTGTCGCGATAGTGAAAAGGGATGCCGATACAGACATCAAAACAAAGAATGGAAGGGGCGTGGCAAACCAAACAAGTGTTCGGCGACGCATCAGTTGCTCAGTGGAACAACAAATTAAAGTATCTCTCGATTGTACTTGAGCCCCAAAGGGTTGAGCGCCTGTGAAAAATCATCGGGCAGAACGGCAGAAAAGTCCATCGCTAGCCCGGTGACCGGGTGCACGAAAGCAAGCCGATAGGCGTGCAACGCCTGCCTTTGAATGCCAAGCGCCATCGATCCGCCATAAAGCGCATCGCCAGCCAGCGGGTGCGCCAGTTTGGCCATGTGGACCCTGATCTGGTGGGTTCTGCCGGTGTGCAGGGTGCATTGCACCAGACAGGCGCGGTCTGCATTGGCGAGCAGGTCAAAGTCGGTCCTGGCTGCTTTTCCCGGATGCAGTGACAGATCGACAGCGGCCATGCGCAGCCGATTGACCGGATCGCGGCCAATGGCCACATCGACCACGCACCGGAGGGCACCCGACCAGTGCCCCTGCCCAATCGCCAGGTACTGGCGTTTTACCTCACGCGCGGCAATGGCGCGCACCAGCGCATCCATCACGCTACGGGTGCGCGCCACCACCATCAGGCCGCTGGTGTCCTTGTCAAGGCGATGGACGATGCCGGCACGCGGCAAATCGAAAGCTTTGGCGTCATAAGCGAGAAGCCCGTTCATCAAGGTGCCCGCCCAGTTGCCGGGGGCGGGATGGACCACCAGACCGGCGGGCTTGTTGATGACCAGCAAATGCGCATCGACATAGACCACGTCGAGCGCCATGGCTTCGGCCTTGAACGCCTGGCTTTGCGGCGTTGGCCTCAGCTCGATCAACCCCGTATCTGCGGCCCGGACCCTATGGGAGGCCTTGACCAGCACCCGACCGTTGAGCCAGACGCGACCCAAATCGATCAATTGCTGCAAATAACTGCGGGAAAATTCCGGCACCATATCAACCAACGCCCGGTCCAATCGCATACCATGGTGGGCAGCATTAAAAACAAGCGGGCGTTGCTCCATTTCCGGCTCGACCTGTACGCTCCCTTCCAGCTCGTCCAGGGTGAGGGTGCCCGATATAATCAACTCTGTTTTTTTCAAGAAAGTCTTTCGCTATGTCTCATGCCAAATTATCTGCCGTTTGTGTCCGGATGTTGGCTGGCAGCTTTGTCTTGCTGAGCGCTTGCTCCACCACCACGACCGACCCAACGGCCGAGTGGAGCCCCAACAAAATATACGCCGAGGCCAAGGACGAAATGAGCAGTGGCGCTTATGACAAGGCCATCCCGCTGCTGGAAAAGCTCGAAGGACGCGCAGCCGGAACGCCTCTGGCACAACAAGCGCAACTCGACAAGGCCTATGCCCACTACAAAGCCGGTGAGCCTGTGCTGGCGATCGCAACACTCGACCGCTTCATCAAATTGCATCCTTCGAGCCCGGCCCTCGACTACGCCCTGTACCTCAAGGGCATCGTCAATTTCAACGACGATCTCGGACTTTTTTCAGGCTTGACCCGCCAGGATCTGGCAGAACGCGATCAAAAAGCCGCCAAGGATTCCTTCGAATCGTTCAAGGAACTGACCAGCCGCTTCCCCGACTCGCGCTACGCCGCAGAGGCCAGCCAGCGCATGAATTACATCGTGAACTCGCTGGCGCAATCCGAGGTGTATGTGGCACGCTACTACTATCAGCGTGGCGCTTATCTGGCGGCGATCAATCGGGCCCAGACCGCCATTGTTGACTACCAGGGCGTTCCTGCTCTGGAAGAAGCCCTATTCATCATGGTCAAGTCTTACGACGCCTTGGGCATGACCGCCTTGCGCGATGACACGCAACGCGTGCTGGAAAAGAATTACCCGCAGACCCCCTATCTGGTGCAGGGCCTCAAGTCGAAGAACGACCCCTGGTGGAAGATATGGTAGCTGCATGACCCCTCCCGCTTATCGACTCACCGCCTCGACCGGCATCCACAAAGGCGATCGAGACTACCAGCAGGATCAGGTGGTCTTGCTCAGCCACCCCAGAATCAAAGGCTGTTTGCTGGCGGTTTTGGCTGATGGCATGGGTGGACGCAGTGGCGGACGCAAGGCGTCAGACCAGGTCATGCTGACGGCGCGTCAACTCTTTGAGCGCTATGACCCGGCCACAGATGCCCCGCAAGCCATCCTGAAACAATTGCTCAACGAAGCCCATACGGTGATCAAGCTGATCGCCATTTCGGCTGAAGAGGAGCCCCACAGCACCATCGCCGCCTTTTTGTTGAACCCTGGGGGGGACTGCCATTGGATTCATGCCGGCGATTCCCGCATCTACTATTTCCAGGGCAACAAGTTAATCAAGCGCACGCTCGATCACTCCTACGTTCAAATGCTGGTGGATTACGGTGAAATCACAGAAGAACAGGCCAAAAGCCATCCCAAATCAAATATTTTGATGGGCTGTCTGGGTACCGCCAGTGACCTGACCATGACACTTCATGACATTCCCCAGATGTCTGCAGGCGATACCTTGATGGCATGCAGCGACGGTGTCTGGCACTATTTCACCGATGAAGAACTGGGCAATGTGGTGGCCGCGCTGGCTCCCCGTGAAGCCACGGAATTCCTGATTGAAAAGGCCAGGGTCCGGGCGCACGGCAGTGGCGACAACCTGTCGCTGGTGATCGTCAAATTTGAACCCGCGAGGGCTTGAGCCGAGTCACTACGGCTTTCACGTCAAACAGGTATCCACATCACGGCGACTCAAGGCCAGAAACTCTGCCGACTGCATCTCCTGAAGTCGTGACACGGTACGGGCGAACTCGTTGCTCATCTGCCCCTCGGTATAGAGCTCCGCCGCAGGGACATCCGCCGACATGATCAGCTTGACGCGACGGTCGTACAACACATCGATGAGCCAGGTAAAACGGCGGGCTTCAGAAGACATCCGTGGCGGCATCTGCGGCACTTCGCTGAGAAACACGGTATGGAACTGGCTGGCTATTTCAAGGTAATCGTTTTGCGAGCGCGGACCGCCGCATAGAGTTCTGAAGTCAAACCACACCACACCGCCTGCCTTGCGTCGCGCATGGATTTTGCGGGCTTCGATCTGCAACACCGGGTCTTCGTCCTGGGATTCGGCCAGGCGCTCGAAAGCATTCAGCATTTTTTCTTCTGCTGCATCCCCCAGAGGCGTGTGGTACAGCTCAAGCTGCGCCATGGTCTGCCCACGGTAATCGGTCCCGTTATCGACATTGATCACGTTCAAACGCGCCTTGAGCAGGGCAATGGCCGGCAAAATGCGGTCGCGGTGCAGTCCGTTGGGATACAAATCATCCGGCTTGAAGTTGGAAGTGGTGACAAAGCCCACGCCCTGCTCGAACAGCGCTGTCAGCAAGCGGTGCAGAATCATGGCGTCGGTGACATCAGACACATGAAACTCATCAAAGCAGATCAGGCGGAATTTTTCAGCCATGCGCCTGGCCAGCAAGTCGAGCGGATTCACCGTGCCCTGCATGGCCGCCAGCTCGCGGTGAACCTCGCGCATGAATTCGTGAAAATGCAGACGCGTCTTGCGCTTGAGCGGGACAGCACTGTAAAAACAGTCCATCAAAAAACTCTTGCCCCGGCCCACGCCGCCGTACATGTAAACGCCGCGCGGAATGGGCGGGCGATTGATCAACTTCTTGAACGCATTGGAGCGCTGTTCACGGTATTTGCCCCATTCACGCGCACAGGTTTCAAGCATTTGCAAGGCGCGCAACTGCGCCGGGTCGGCGCTGTAGCCGCGCGCCAGCAACTCGGCCTGGTAGATTTTTTTGACTGTCAAAGCACTGTCGATGGCTAAATTGGGGGAAATCCGATGCCTCTTTGCGAAAAATAGGTCGTCAGCTTATTTCTCAGCCATCAGAAGTTCAGCGTGCGTTTCTCAACCGCCAGCGCCGCTTCCCTGGTCGACTCGCTCAGGGACGGGTGCGCATGGCAGACGCGTGCAATGTCCTCGCTGCTGGCTCGGAACTCCATAGCCAGCACACACTCGGCGATCAGCTCACTGGCCATGGGGCCAACGATATGCACGCCCAGAATCTCGTCCGTGGTCGCATCGGCCAGCATCTTGACCATGCCGGTGGTGTCACCCAGGGCACGCGCGCGGCCGTTGGCCAGGAACGGGAAAGTGCCCGCCTTGTAAGCCACGCCATCGGCCTTGAGCTGCTGCTCGGTGCGGCCGACCCAGGCGATCTCGGGGCTGGTGTAAATCACCCAGGGGACGGTGTTGAAATTGACATGGCCATGCTGCCCGGCAATACGCTCAGCCACCGCCACACCCTCTTCCTCGGCCTTGTGCGCCAGCATCGGGCCGCGCACCACGTCACCCACCGCCCAGACGCCGGGCAGATTGGTCTTGCAGTCCGCGTCGACCATGATCGCGCCGCGCTCGTCGAGCTTCAGGCCCACCGCTTCGGCACTCAGGCCCGTTGTGTTGGGCACGCGGCCGATCGACACGATCAGTTTGTCGACGTCGAGGTTCTGGGCTTCGCCCTTGGCGTTGGTCCAGGCCACACTCACGCCTTTTTTGCCGACCTTGATATCACCCACCTTGACACCAAGTTCGATCTTGAGACCCTGCTTGACGAAGGCTTTGTGCGCCTCCTTGGCAATCTGCTGGTCAACGGCACCCAAGAAGTCTGGCAGACCTTCCAGAATGGTGACCTCGGAACCCAGACGACGCCAGACCGAGCCCATCTCCAGGCCGATCACGCCGGAGCCAATCAGGCCCAGTTTCTTGGGCACGTCGGTCAGCGCCAGCGCGCCGACATTGGACAGCACCATGGACTCGTCAAATGCCGCTCCGGGCAGCTCACGGGCATTGGAACCGGTCGCCACAACGACCTGCTGACCGACCAGGGTTTCCTCGGCGGCACCAGCCACCTTGATCTCATAGCCACCCTCTACCGCCTTGACGAACGAGGCACGCCCGTGGAAAAAGTTGACCTTGTTCTTTTTGAACAAGTACAGGATGCCATCGTTGTTCTGCTTGACCACGGCGTCCTTGCGCGCCACCATTTTGGCGGCATCCATGCTCAAGCCCTTGACCGTGATGCCATGGTCGGCAAAGTGGTAGCTGGCCTGCTCGAAATGCTCGCTGGACTGCAGCAGCGCCTTGCTCGGAATGCAGCCCACATTGGTGCAGGTGCCACCAGGCGCCGGGCCGCCCTTGGCGTTTTTCCACTCGTCCACACAGGCCACGTTTTTGCCCAGCTGTGCGGCGCGAATGGCGGCTATATAGCCCCCGGGACCGCCACCGATCACGATCACATCAAATTGCTTGCTCATTTATTCACTTTCTAGTCAGTTGAGGACAGAGCTTGCACGCTTCGCGTAATGCGGTCTGTCCCGCAAAGTTTCAGGTTGTCAAATATCAAACAGCAGACGCGCCGGGTCTTCCAGTGCCTCTTTCATGGCCACCAGGCCCAGCACAGCTTCGCGGCCGTCGATGATGCGATGGTCGTAGCTCATGGCAAAGTAATTCATCGGGCGCACCACCACCTGGCCGTTTTCCACCATGGCGCGGTCTTTGGTGGCATGAATGCCCAAAATGGCGCTTTGCGGTGGGTTGATGATGGGTGTGGACATCATCGAGCCAAAAGTGCCGCCATTGCTAACCGAGAACGTGCCACCGGTCATTTCTTCCATGCCCAGCTTGCCGTCACGCGCCTTGTTGCCAAATTCGGCAATTTTTTTCTCGATATCGGCAAAGCTCATCTGGTCGGCATTGCGCAAAATCGGCACCACCAAACCACGCGGCGAGCCCACGGCAATGCCGATGTCGAAGTAGCCGTGATAGACAATGTCGTTGCCATCGACCGAAGCGTTAAGCACCGGGAATTTTTTCAGCGCATGCACAGCCGCCTTGACAAAGAAGCTCATAAAGCCAAGCTTGACGCCATGCTCCTTCTCGAAGCGCTCCTGCATACGCTTGCGCATGTCCATCACCGGCGCCATGTTGATCTCGTTGAACGTGGTCAATATGGCGTTGGTGGATTGCGATTGCAGCAAGCGCTCGGCAACGCGGGCGCGCAGGCGGCTCATCGGCACGCGCTGTTCCGGGCGACCCGCCAATTGATCCGCCAGGCTGCTGGCAGGTGCCGGCACTTGGGTCAACAACGGGGCTGCGGCCCTGACGTGCACGGTCGGCGCAGTTGCCACTTTTGGCGCGGCCACCGCAGCCAGCACATCTCCCTTGGTGACCCGGCCGTCCTTGCCCGTGCCTGCCACCGAGCCGGCTGCCAGCTTGTTGTCCGCCATCAACTTGGCAGCTGCGGGCATCGCCACGCCAGCCAAGGAAGCGTTGGCCGTGGCCGCAGCGAGAGGGACCACAGCCGCAGCCGCAGCCATCGCCGCCACCACCGGCGCAACGCCGGCAACGGCTTCGGTGTCGATGCGGGCAATGAGCTGCTCGGCAGCGACGGTGCTGCCATCGGGTTCGATGATTTCGACGATGACGCCGGCTGACGGCGCGGGCACTTCCAGCACCACCTTGTCGGTTTCCACATCGATCAGGATTTCATCCACGGCGACGGCGTCGCCCACTTTTTTCTTCCACTGCAACAAGGTGGCTTCGGCCACGGATTCGGAAAGTTGCGGAACTTTGACTTCTACGATTGCCATAACGGTTCTTTCAAAAATGATCTTGAGTGTCTTGACAGCGGGTCTGCGCCCGCTGCAAACGGCATGAAGGGGGTGACTGCCCTACTTGGTGAGGACGAACCCCTTGAGCTTGCCAAAGGCGCCTTCAACCAGCGCTTTCTGCTGCTCCTGGTGCAGGTGCGAATAGCCGACAGCGGGTGATGCCGATGCGGCCCGGCCGGAATAGCCCAGCTTTTGCCCCTCAAGCATGTTCTCGTGGATGTAGTGCTGCACAAAAAACCAGGCGCCCTGGTTTTGTGGCTCATCCTGCGTCCACACCACATCGGTTGCATTGGGGTATTTTTTGAGTTCGGTGGCAAAGGCCTTGTGCGGAAACGGGTACAGCTGTTCCAGGCGGATGATGGCCACATCGTCGGAACCCTTTTCTTCACGCTTCTTGACGAGGTCGTAATAGACCTTGCCGGAACAGACGACCAGGCGCTTGACCTTGTCACCCTTGAGCGCCTTTTGCTCCGGGATGATGGTCTGGAAGCTGCCTTTGGTGAATTCAGCCAGCGGAGAGGCTGCATCCTTGTGGCGCAAGAGCGACTTGGGCGTGAAGATCACCAGCGGTTTGCGCAGGTTGCGCACCATCTGGCGGCGCAGCACGTGGAATATCTGACTGGCGGTGGTGGGTTGCACCAATTGCATGTTGGTGTCGGCCGCGAGCTGCATGAAGCGCTCGATCCGGGCTGAAGAGTGTTCCGGGCCCTGGCCTTCATAGCCATGGGGCAACATCATGGTCAGGCCATTGACACGGCCCCACTTGACTTCACCAGAGGCGATGAACTGATCGATCACCACCTGGGCACCGTTGGCAAAATCGCCAAACTGCGCTTCCCAGATCACCAGCGTGTTGGGGTCGTTCGACGCGTAGCCGTACTCGAAGCCCAGCACGGCTTCCTCCGACAGGATGGAATCAATGACAACGAAAGGGGCCTGGTTTTCAGCCACGTTTTGCAGCGCGACATAGGTGCCCACGTCCCATTTTTCTCGGCTCTGGTCATGGATAACCGCGTGGCGGTGGGTAAAGGTGCCGCGGCCACAGTCTTCGCCTGACAAGCGCACCGGGTACCCACTGGCCACCAGCGACGCCAAGGCCATGTGTTCCCCCATGCCCCAATCCACGGGAATGTCGCCGCGTCCCATGGCAGCGCGGTCGTCATAGACTTTTTTCACCAGCGGGTGCGGTGTCACGCTGGCCGGAATGGTGGTAATTTTTTCGGCCAGGCGTTTCCACTCCGACATCGGGATGGCGGTGTCGCCGGCATCGGTCCATTTCTTGCCCAGGAACGGCGTCCAGTCAACGGCGTACTTGCTCTTGAAATTGGTCAGCACCGGGTCCACCGTGTGCTTGCCCGCATCCATGGCAGCGCGGAAGGCCTTGACCATATCGTCGCCAAGAGTGGCGCCCAGACCCTGCGCCGCCAGTTTGTCAGCGTAAAGCTTGCGAGTGCCGGGGTGGACCGCGATCTTCTTGTACATCAGCGGCTGCGTCAGCGCCGGCGTGTCCTGCTCGTTGTGGCCAAGCTTGCGGAAACAGATGATGTCGAGCACCACGTCCTTGCGGAATTCCATGCGGAAGTCAAGCACCCACTGCATAGCCAGCACCACGGCTTCTGGGTCATCGCCGTTGACGTGAATCACTGGCGCTTCCACGCCCTTAACGATGTCGGTGCAGTACAGCGTGGAGCGCATGTCGCGCGGATCGGAAGTGGTGAAACCAATCTGGTTGTTGATGATGAGGTGGACTGTGCCCGCAGTGCTGTAGCCACGCGTTTGCGCCAGCGCCAAGGTTTCCTGATTCACGCCCTGGCCAGCAAAAGCGGCATCGCCATGCACCAGCACCGGCAGCACCTGGCGGCCGGTCGGGTCGGCGCGGCGGTCCATGCGGGCGCGCACCGAACCTTCCACCACCGGGTTGACAATTTCCAGGTGTGACGGGTTGAACGCCAGGCTCAGGTGCACCGGGCCGCCCGGGCTGGTCACGTCCGAGCTGAATCCCTGGTGATACTTGACGTCACCCGCGGGCAGTTCCTCGGGCGCGGAATGGTCGAACTCGGCAAACAAATCGGCGGGCATTTTGCCCAGGGTGTTGACCAGCACGTTGAGACGGCCGCGGTGGGCCATGCCGATCACGATTTCCTGCACGCCTTTGGTGCCGGCTTGCTGGATCAGTTCGTCCATCGCGGCGATGAAACTCTCGCCGCCTTCCAGAGAAAAACGCTTCTGGCCCACGTATTTGGTGTGCAGGAAGCGCTCCAGTCCTTCGGCGGCGGTCAGACGGTCGAGAATGTGTTTTTTCTGCTCTTCATTGAAATTGGGCTTGCTGCGCACACTTTCCAGTTTTTCCTGCCACCAGCGCTTTTGCGTCTGGTCAGTCAAATACATATATTCGGCACCGATGGAGCCGCAATAGGTTTCGCGCAGCGCGTTGAGCAACTCGCGCAGGGCCATGACTTCTTTGCCGAAGAAGGTGTTGCTGGTGTTGTACACGGTCTCAAGGTCGGCATCTGAAAAACCGTAGAACGAAGGCTCAAGCTCGGGAATGGGGTGGCGCTCGGTGCGCTTGAGCGGATCCAGGTCGGCCCAGTTAGAACCGACGTTGCGGTACGCAGCAATCAGTTGTTGAACGAAAACGCGTTTGCGGCCCAGATCGGAGTCGGCGCCAGCGGCCACCACCACTTTGGTACCGCCCTGTTTGGCGCGCTCGGCAAAAGCATTGATGACGGGTTGGTGGGGAACGTCCCTGGCATTGGAACCATCGACGGCGGGCACGTGCTGCAGGGCATCGAAATACTCGCGCCAGGAATCAGGCACGCTGCCGGGGTTGTCGAGGTAGTTTTCGTACATCTCTTCGACGTACGGTGCGTTGCCACCAAAAAGGTAGGTGTTCGCCTGATAGGCTTGGTAAACCGTGTTGGTCTCACTCATGTTTCGCTGACTTTCATTTCCCTTGGGGAAACTTTGGCTGGTTAAAGCTGATGGTTAAATTAACCTCCCGCGTCACGGCTTGACCGTTTGGCGGATGCGACAGTGGCGTTGGAAGGGCCTGATGCAAAGAGGGATTGTGCCACCGAAAAGCGGCACAATCCTTACAGGCAGCTATTGACCCTGATCAGGAATTGATCAAGTCCTTGATTTGCTGCAGGGCAGCCGGGTCGTCCATGGTGGTCAGATCGCCGGGGTCACGGCCTTCGCACACTGCCGTGATGGCACGGCGCAGGCACTTGCCGCTGCGAGTCTTGGGCAGCACAGTGACAAAGCGCACGCGGGCAGGTCGCGCCACCGCGCCCAGGTCTTTGTCCACGATTTTCATGATTTCGCCCTCCATCTTGAGCGCGCTGGCCTCATCGGCAATCAGGCTGGCGTCCTTGACCACCGCGAATGCCATGGCGACCTGCCCCTTGAGCTGATCGGCCACCCCTACCACCGCGACTTCGGCCACGTTCGGATGCGCCGAGATGCTTTCTTCAATTTCGCGGGTACCCAGGCGGTGACCCGCCACATTGATCACGTCATCGGTGCGCCCCAGGATGAAGTAGTAGCCATCTTCATCGCGGATGCCCCAGTCAAAGGTGCTGTAAATCATGCGCCCGGGAATGGTTGTCCAGTAGGTGCTGACAAAGCGCGCATCATCGCCCCACACCGTTTGCAGGCAGCCGGGCGGCAGTGGGCCCTCAATGGCGACCACGCCCTTCTGGTTGGCGCCCTTGAGCTCTTCACCGGTCGTTTCATCGAGCAACTTGACGTTGTAGCCATACACCGCCTTGCCCGGCGAGCCGAACTTGGTGGGCGCATCGTCCACCCCCTTGCAAATGCTCAGGATCGGCCAGCCCGTTTCGGTTTGCCAGTAATTGTCGACAATCGGCCGGCCCAGGCCTTCGCTGATCCACTGGGCGGTGGGTTGATCGAGCGGCTCGCCCGCCAGGAACAACGCTTTGAGCGTTGACAGGTCATATTTCTTGAGCAGCGCCGGATCCTGCTTTTTCAGCACGCGAATCGCGGTGGGCGCGCTGAACATCACCGTGACTTTGTATTTTTCAATCAGGCTCCACCAGATGCCGCCATCAGGACGCGTCGGCAGACCCTCATACATGATCGTCGCCATGCCGGCAATCAGCGGCCCGTAAATGATGTAGCTGTGGCCCACCACCCAACCGATGTCACTGGTCGAGAAATAGGTTTCACCCGCATTGCCGCAGTAAATGTGTTTCATGCTGGCGGCCAGCGCCACGGCATAACCCCCGGTGTCGCGCTGCACGCCCTTGGGCTTGCCAGTGGTACCGCTGGTGTACAGCGTGTAGCTGGGGTGGGTGGCATCGACCCACTCGCATTCCACCACGGTGTTCATGTGTTTTTCACGCAGGTCGGCCCACAGCTTGTCGCGCCCCGCGACCAATTCCATCGGCACCAGGCCGCGATCGACCAACAACACCGCCTCCGGCTTGTAGCTCGACAGGTTGAGGGCCTCATCGAGGAGCGGTTTGTAAGCCACCGCCTTACCGCCGCGCGAACCCGCATCGGCACTGATAATGACCTTGGGCGCCGCGTCCTCAATGCGTGTCGCCAAAGAGCCGGAAGCAAAACCGCCAAACACCACCGAGTGAATGGCGCCAATGCGCGCGCAGGCCAGCATGGCAAACGCCGCCTGGGCGATCATGGGCATGTAGATCAAAACCCGGTCACCCTTGGCCACGCCCATATCCTTGAGGATAGCGGCCATACGCTGCACTTCAGCGTGCAGTTCCCGGAACGAATACACCTTTTCCTGATTGGTTTCGGTCGAGACAAAAATCAGCGCTGCCTGGTCGGCACGATCTTTCAGATGCCGGTCCACAGCGTTGTGGCACAGATTGGTCACGCCGCCCGCAAACCAATTGGCAAACGGCGGGTTGCTGTAATCACAAATCTGGCTGGGCTGAACTTTCCACTCCACCAAGCGGGCTTGTTCACCCCAGAAAGCGTCGCGGTCCGTGATCGAACGGTGGTGAAACTCGGCGTAATTTGTCATGGGCTGTCTCCGGTGGTTATGTAAAACTGAATTCATAATTATGGACGTTGAGCTTGCATGACCCTGACTGCCGTTCAAGCCGGTCCATAGCAAGCACAGGCGCATCAGGAACCCGGAAGGACTACTCATTCCCGACAAACCGGGAAAGTTTATTTTTCTTCGAGAAATGCCAAAACCCCCCGTCCCGCGCAATAACCGCTTGCCAGACAGGCAGTCAACAAATAGCCGCCCGTGGGCGCTTCCCAGTCGAGCATTTCACCGGCGCAAAAAATACCCGGCAAAGTCGCCAACATCAGCTGCTCCGTCATGGCCTCGAACTGCACGCCACCGGCACTGCTAATAGCTTCGTCGATCGGGCGCACCGCCGCCAAGGTGATCGGCAAAGCCTTGATCGCCTTGGCCAATTGAAGCGGGTCGGTCATTTGTTCTTTGCTCAACAATTCATGCAGGATGGCCGCCTTGATTCCCTCGATATGCAGGCGGCTCTTGAGGTGGCTCGACAGCGAGCGCGAGCCACGCGGGTGTTGCACCTCGGCCAGCACCCGCTCCATTGGCAAGCCAGGAAGCAAATCCAGTTGGAATGTGGCCGTGCCATGCACCAGGATGTCATCGCGCAGCCAGCTTGATGCGGCATAGATCAGACTGCCTTCGACCCCGGAGGCCGTGGCCACAAACTCTCCCCTGCGGGCAAACTTGTGACCTTGGCTATTGGTGTATTCAATCGCCACCGACTTGAACGGTTGGCCCGCGAAGCGGCTGGCAAAGTGCGTGCTCCAGCCGTTTTGCACATCAAAGCCACAGTTGGCGGGCAGCAGCGGCGCCATGTCCACCCCCTTGGCCTGCAACCACGGCACCCAGGCGCCGTTGGAACCCAGACGCGCCCAACTGGCGCCGCCGAGTGCCAGCACCACAGCGTCGGCCTGCACCTGCAGCGGGCCATATGGCGTTTCGAAGTCAAGCCAGCTGTTGCCAGCCTGCGCGCCAGCATCCGTGGCCTGGGGCACGGGCTGGTGCCACCCGATCCAGCGGTGGCGCATCAAAAATTCCACCGACGGACCAACTTTGGGGTGGCGCAGCCGCGTCAGCCAGGCCCGCAACAGCGGCGCAGCTTTCATGTCGGCAGGGAAAACACGTCCCGAACTGCCCACAAAAGTGTCGATGCCCAGCGAGGCCGCCCAGTCACGCACGCTGGTTGAATCAAATGATTTGAACAGCGCCTCAATTTGCGGCCGTCGCTTTCCATAGCGCGAGGCAAACAGGTCGGCAGGTTCGGCATGCGTCAAATTCAACCCGCCTTTACCAGCCAGCAAAAACTTGCGTCCAATACTGGGCATGGCATCAAGCAGCTGCACAGCAACGCCTGCGCCGGACAAAACCTCAGCCGCCATCAAACCTGCCGGACCAGCGCCGACAACCATTACTTTCTTCATCTTGCTACCTGAATTTTGCATGCACTCATTTGGTTTCTGTCACAATTTCCCCACTGTATTCTTTTAAAACCTTTTTTTAGGAAAAAACCATGGCCAGTGAACTGATCAAACATGTGTCCGATGCATCGTTCGAAGGCGATGTGCTCAAAGCCGATGTTCCCGTGCTGGTGGATTACTGGGCCGAATGGTGCGGTCCGTGCAAAATGATTGCACCGATCCTGGACGAAGTATCGACGGCCTACGAAGGCAAATTGCAGATCGCCAAGATGAATGTCGATGAGAACCGCGACATACCGGCCAAATTCGGCATTCGCGGAATTCCCACCTTGATGATCTTCAAAGGCGGCCAGTTGGCAGCCACCAAAGTGGGCGCCATGAGCAAAGCCCAGCTCACCGCTTTCATCGATCAGCAATTGGCCTGAGCCGATTTCTTGCAGGTGCCGCGCATCTGCTCTGGGACCGGCCATCCGCGCCGGGACTTTTTCCTGTCATAATTCTCAGCATTCGCTCTCCCTCACCAAGGGTCAGCTTGAACCACAGGCGCAAAGCCGATGCGACTTGAATCCTCACAAGTCCTTAGCGCCAAACCATTTCCCTCCCGGCAGATTCCAATCACCCACTGAGCTAATTCATGCATTTAAACGAACTCAAGGCACTGCAC
Source organism: Rhodoferax sp. (assembly GCF_028689295.1). Classification (GTDB taxonomy): domain Bacteria; phylum Pseudomonadota; class Gammaproteobacteria; order Burkholderiales; family Burkholderiaceae_C; genus Rhodoferax. The sequence continues at coordinate 33,058 of NZ_JAQTWL010000012.1, read as the reverse complement.
GTGTCAGAAGTCCTCAAACAAGCCGAAGATCTTGAGATCGAAAACACGGGCCGCATGCGCAAGCAGGAGCTGATGTTTGCCATCATCAAGAAGCGCGCGCGGGCCGGTGAGCAGATTTTTGCCGATGGCGTGCTGGAAATATTGCCTGACGGTTTTGGCTTTTTGCGCAGCCCCGACACCAGCTACACCGCCAGCACAGACGACATCTACATCAGCCCGAGCCAAGTGCGACGCTTCAACCTGCACACCGGCGACATGATCGAGGGCGAAGTGCGCACACCCAAGGACGGCGAGCGCTACTTTGCCTTGAACAAGCTGGAAAAAGTCAACGGTGGCGGCCCCGAAGACAACAAACACAAGGTGATGTTCGAGAATCTGACACCGCTGTTTCCCAATGTGCAGATGCGCCTGGAGCGCGACATCAAGGGCGAAGAAAACATCACCGGGCGCATCATCGACATCATTGCCCCCATCGGCAAAGGTCAGCGTGCCCTGTTGGTGGCACCACCCAAGAGCGGCAAAACGGTGATGATGCAGCACATTGCGCACGCCATTGCTGCCAATTACCCCGACATTTACATGATGGTGCTGTTGGTCGATGAGCGCCCGGAAGAAGTGACCGAGATGCAGCGCACCGTCAAGGGCGAGGTAATTGCCTCGACCTTTGACGAACCCGCCGCGCGCCACGTGCACGTCGCCGAAATGGTGATCGAGCGGGCCAAACGCCTGGTCGAACTGAAAAAAGACGTGGTGATTCTGCTCGACTCCATCACCCGCCTGGCGCGCGCCTACAACAACGTCGTGCCCTCCAGCGGCAAGGTGCTCACCGGTGGCGTGGACTCCAACGCGCTGCAGCGCCCGAAACGCTTTTTGGGTGCCGCGCGCAATGTGGAAGAAGGCGGGTCACTTACCATCATCGCCACAGCCCTGGTTGACACCGGCAGCCGCATGGACGAGGTGATCTTTGAAGAATTCAAAGGCACCGGCAACAGCGAAATTCATCTGGACCGGCGCTTGTACGAAAAGCGCGTGTTCCCGTCGATCCAGCTCAACCGCAGCGGCACCCGCCGCGAAGAGCTCTTGTTGGCGCCCGACATTCTGCAAAAAACGCGCATCCTGCGCCAGTTTTTGTACAACATGGACGAGATCGAGTCGATGGAAATGGTGCTCAAGCAAATGCGAGCCACCAAGAACAACAGCGAGTTCTTCGACATGATGCGTCGCGGCGGTTAATCAATGCAGGCCCTTCGGCTGCTCTATAATCACTGGTTTTTAGCGAAAAGTACGAGCGGCTTTGAATTGCGCAATGGGTTGCGCAAGGGCTGACGCGGCTAACGCATCTGATGGAGAACACATGAAAGAAGGCATTCACCCCAATTACCGCGACGTTTGTTTCCTGGACTCGTCCAATGGTTTCAAATTCGTGACGCGCTCCTGCGCCAACGCCAAAGAAATGATCAAAATGGAAGATGGCCGCGAACTTCCGCTCTTCAAGCTTGACACCTCCAGCGAATCACACCCCTTCTACACCGGCACACAAAAATCGGTGGACAACATGGGTGGCCGCGTGGAACGCTTCCGCAACCGCTTCGGCAAAACCGCGGCCAAGTAAGCCGCAAAAAAGCGCTTTGCCAAAGGCAGCCGGGTCACGCCGCGCTGCCTTTTTCTTTGCACTGATCAAAGCTCTCTTTAACCAGCGCTCGCCGTGAATCAGCCCACCCCCGCCATCGTTGCTCAAGCTGCTGTCAAGCGCTTGCCGCGCCCGGCGCTGCTGCTGTTTTGCATAGCTTACATATTGCCCGGTTTTCTGGGGCGTGTTCCCTGGAAGTACAACGACATCACCACCTTCGGCTACATGGCGGAGCTGGCCCGTGGTGCCTCTGACTGGTGGCAGCCAACTCTGGGTGGCTTGAGTCCTGACGTGGATGCCTTGCTGCCCTACTGGCTGGGTGCCTGGACCTTGCAACTGGCTCCCCGCTGGCTGCCCCCTGATCTGGTCGCGCGTTTCCCTTTCATGCTATTGCTGGCGCTGGCGCTGATGGCCACTTGGTACGGCACCTACTACCTGGCGCGCAATCCGAAGGCACAGCCGGTGGCCTTTGCCTTTGGCGGCGAAGCCCACCCGACGGACTACGCACGCGCCATCGCCGATGGCGCTTTGCTGGCCTTCATTGCCTGCCTGGGGCTGGCACAACTGGCCCATGAAACAACCCCCGCGCTGACACAGTTGTGCTTCACGTCCCTGCTGTTTTACGCCACGGCTGCCCTGCCCTACCGCCCGTGGGCATCCGGAGTCAGCGCCGGTGTGGCGCTGTTGGGGCTCATGCTGTCGGGCGCACCTTCCATGGCTCTGGCTTTGGGGCTGGGCAGCGCCAGCCTTTATCTGCTGGCACCACCGACCGACACCACCAATGCGGCGCAAATGAAATTTGGGGCAACGGGGCTGGTTGCGTTGGCCATCGCGTCTGCCGTGGTGGCCACCATTTTGAATTTATGGCGCTGGCGGATTGAATTACCCCGAGCCAACCTCGCCGAATGGCAAAGCCTGGGGCAACTTTTTTTGTGGTTTACCTGGCCTGCCTGGCCGTTGGCCATCCTGACGCTTTGGCGCTGGCGCCGCCAGCTTGTGAGCGCGCGCTTCACCGGGTTGCACCTCTGGTTGCCGATCTGGTTTGTCGCCGTGGCCAGTGTGGCGACCTTGACCACCAGCGCAGCCGATCGCTCGCTGCTTCTGGCCTTGCCGGCCTTGGCCGCGTTGGCAGCCTTTGCCTTGCCCACGCTGAGTCGCAGCGTGGGAGCGCTGATCGACTGGTTTACCCTGGTCTTTTTCACTGGATGCGCGCTCGTGATCTGGGTGGTCTGGATTTCCATGCAGACCGGCATGCCGGCACAACCAGCCGCCAACGTGGCGCGGCTGGCGCCCGGCTTTGTCCACCACTTTTCATGGACGCCGTTTGTCATCGCTGTCTGCGCCACACTGGTCTGGGTCTGGCTGGTCAAATGGCGGGTCGGCAGGCACCGGAAGGCAATCTGGAAAAGCGTGGTGCTGCCTGCAGGAGGGGTAGCCCTGAACTGGCTGCTGCTGATGACCCTGTGTTTGCCTTTGCTTGACTTTGCCAGAAGCTACGCACCGATGGTCAAACTGGTCATCGCTGTGGTACCGCAGTCACCCGGCTGCGTGGCCACGCTGGGCTTGAGCCGAAGCCAGATCGCGGCGTTTCAATTCCATGGCGCGCTTGAGCTGCAAACGCTCGATGCCACAAGCCCGTGTCAATGGTTGATCGCAGACATTGGCGCGGCCAGCAGGCGCGCGGACATCACCCCGGGTTCGAGTTGGCAATTGCGGCGCTCGCTGGGACATCCTGCAGAACGGAAAGACTCCCTGCAACTGTATCAGCGTCAGCCAGAGCAGCGGTCGGCACCACCCTCGAGCCCGGAAAAATCAGACTAAATACAGAGCCTTTGCCAACTGTGCTCTCGATTGACAGGATGGCCCCATGGCGCTGCGCCACATGCTTGACGATGGCCAGGCCCAGGCCAGTGCCACCAGTTTCGCGTGAACGGCTTCGATCCACGCGGTAAAAGCGCTCGGTCAGGCGACCCAGGTGCTCGGCGGCAATGCCAGGCCCGGTATCGGCCACCGAAAAGACCAGGCAGCCATCCGTGCGCTGGCGAACGCTCACGCTGATGCGCCCATCCGACGGCGTATATCGCACCGCGTTGCTGATCAGGTTGCCCAAGGCACTGAGCAGCTCGCTGGGAGCGCCTGCCAAATAGCCGTCAAATGCGCACTCGAATGCAAACTGGTGATCCGTGTCCCCGGCTGCCCCCATGACATGCGACAACGCCAGAGCATCATTCTTGAGCTGGCGCATCATTGCCGGCACTGCCACGCGCGTCTCCAGACCTGGCGGCACACTGCCTTCCAGCTTGGAGAGTGTCAACAAATCGCTCACCAGGGTCTGCATCCGGTCGGCCTGCTGCGCCATCAGGGCGAGGTATTGCTGGCGCTCAGATTCGTCGAGGTTGAGGGTCTGCAAGGTCTCCACAAAACCCGCCAGCACCGTCAGGGGCGTGCGAATTTCGTGCGACACATTGGCCACAAAATCGCGCCGCATGGCCTCGGCCTGATCAAGCGCCGTAATGTCGCGCGACAAAAGCAATTTGCGCCCGTCACCATACCGATGAAGCTGCACCGACAGCGTGACCGGATGCGAAGGCGTGCTGTCGCGACCCGGCATGGTCAGGCTGGTCTCAAAATTGCGCGCCGCCAGATAGCTGACAAAACCCGGATCGCGCACCAGATTGCCAATGGTCTGCATCAGGTCGCGCTGGGGATCAAGGCCAAAATGCGCAGCCGCAGTCTGGTTACACCACTCGATGCGCGCCTCGCCATCGAGCAACATGACGCCGTTGGGCGAGGCCTGCAAGGCAGACAGGAAATCCTGCAGACGCGCCTGACTTTCTTTGGTCTGGCGCTCCCGCTCACGCAGCATGCGCCGGACGCGGTCGGTGAATTCGCCCCAAACGCCAGATTTTGGGCCGCCATCAGCCATGCGGTCCCGGCGCAGCCAAACCAGAAACTGGCTGGCACGGGCGCTGTCCAGCACTATCCAGATGGCGGCCGCAAGCACCAGACCAATCGGGACCGCATCGTATTCAGGCCAATATTCATCAAGCCAAAACCCCAGCAAAGCCCCTGCCGCCAAACATCCCGAAAAGAAAATGACGCGGCCCAGCATGCGTGCGCCCGGTTCAGGCCGGTTTTGCCAGCACCGTTTGCGCAGTCAGGCGATAGCCGGCGCCACGCACGGTTTCCACCAACTGGCCGGCCTCGCCCAGCGCCTCGCGCAGGCGCTTGACGTGCACATCGACCGTCCGCTCCTCAATGAACACGTGGTCGCCCCAGACCTTGTCGAGCAACTGGGAACGGCTGTGAACGCGTTCGGCGTGGCTCATCAGGTAATGCAACAGCTTGAACTCGGTGGGACCCAGCTTCAGCAACTGCCCCTGGTAGGTGACGCGGTAAGTGGCTGCATCAAGACTCAGTTCGCCAAGCGTCACCACACCAGCGTCACGCTCGGGCGCGCGTCGGCGCAGCACGGCACGCATGCGCGCCAGCAGTTCCTTGGTAGAGAACGGTTTGGCAATGTAGTCGTCGGCACCAGCATCGAGCCCCGCCACCCGGTCCACCTCGTCGCCGCGCGCAGTCAGCATGATGATGGGGATGGCTTTGGTGCGGGGGTGCGCGCGCCAGCGCCTGGCCAATGCCAGCCCACTTTCGCCGGGCAACATCCAGTCGAGCAAGATCACATCAGGCAGCGTGTTATCCAACTCCGCTTGCGCCGAGGTGCTGTCCATGGCCCAGATCGGCCGAAACCCGTTGTGGCGCAGATTGACCGAAATCAGCTCGGCGATGGCAGGCTCATCTTCAACGATCAGCACACCGGGCAAACGTCTCATTTCACCACCGACTCAATTTCCGCCATGGGTGCATGGCGAATATCGGTTCCTTTGACAATATAGATGATCAGTTCGGCAATATTTTTGGCGTGATCGCCAATGCGCTCAATCGCCTTGGCCAAAAAAAGCAGGTCCAGGCTGGGCGAAATCATGCGCGGATCTTCCATCATGTAAGTGATGAGCTTGCGCACAAAACCGTCGAACTCCTTGTCGATCAGGTCGTCTTCTTTAAGAATGGCCAGTGCGGCCGTGGTGTCGAGCCGGGCAAAGGCATCCAGCGCCTTGCGCAATAAGCCTGAGGCCAAGTCGGCGGCCACGCGCAACTCCAGCGACGGCAGCGAGCGCGGTGCGCCGCTCTGGATGATGGAGCGCACCATGCGGGCAATTTTTGCGGCTTCATCGCCCACCCGCTCCAGGTTGGCAGTCGCCTTGGAGATGGCAATCAGCAGGCGCAAATCGCGCGCTGTGGGCTGACGCCTGGCAATGATACTGGAGAGTTCACGGTCGATATCGACCTCCATGGCATTGACCCGGGTCTCGGTCTCAGTGACCTGGTCGGCCACCTCGACGCTGAACTGCGACAAGGCATAAATGGCCTGGCGAATCTGCGATTCGACCAAGCCACCCAGTTCCATGACACGGGTGGAGACGGCGCCGAGTTCACTGTCGAATTGGCTTGATAAATGTTTTTCACTCATGGCAATATCCTTGTTGCTTAACCAAAACGGCCGGTAATATAGTCTTCGGTTTCCTGACGCTTGGGCTTCATGAAAATGTCAGTGGTTTGACCATATTCGACCATCTCGCCCAGGTACATATAAGCCACAAAATCGGACACACGCGCTGCCTGCTGCATGTTGTGGGTGACGATCAGGATCGTCACCTTGCTTTTGATCTCACTGATGAGTTCTTCAATGCTACCGGTTGCAATCGGGTCCAGCGCTGAAGTGGGCTCGTCAAACAGGATGATTTCAGGGTCGGTGGCCAGCGACCGGGCAATGCAAAGGCGCTGTTGCTGCCCGCCCGACAGGTTGGTTGCCGGTTCGGCAATGCGGTCCTTCACCTCGTTCCAGATGGCAGCAGCCTTGAGCGCTGCCTCCACCTTGTCTTCGATGTAGGTTTCTGATTTTTCACCGCGCACCCGCAAGCCGTAAGCCACATTTTCGAAAATGGATTTGGGAAAAGGATTGGGTTTCTGGAACACCATGGAAATGCGCATGCGCACCTCGATCGGGTCCACCGAAGCATCCAGAATATCGACATCATCCGGGTGCAGTTCGATTTTGCCGTCATAGCGGTGCCCCGGATAGAGATCGTGCATGCGGTTGAAGCAGCGCAGGTAAGTGGACTTGCCGCAACCGCTGGGACCGATCAGGGCAGTGACACGGTTCTCGTAAACCGGCATCGAAACACCTTTGAGGGCTTTGAAATCGCTGTAATAAAAATCAAGATCTTTCGATTCGGCTTTCAAAACTGGCGGACTGTCCGGAAGCGTGATGGTAGAAGACATAGCTAAGTTTCTCTTTAAAGGTTTTACCACTTGATGTTCTTGCGCAGGCGGTATCGCAGCCAGATGGCCAGCGCGTTCATGCCAAGCGTCAGCACCACCAGCACCAGGCTGGCAGCGGCCGCATTGGCATGAAACGCCGGGTCGGGCCGTGAGGTCCAGTTGAAAATCTGGATCGGCATGACGGTGAACGGCGAAAACAGCCAGTCGAACATGCCCGCCGCCGGTTCGCCAGTAAACGGCACGGGTGGCAAAAAGGCGATAAACGTCAAGGCCCCAATGGTGATGATGGGCGCCGTCTCGCCGATGGCGCGCGACAAGCCGATGATCACACCTGTCAGGATACCCGGCATGCTGTAGGGCACCAGGTGGTCGCTGACCACCTGCCATTTGGTGGCGCCGCAGGCATAAGCTCCCTCGCGCACTACCTGCGGGATGGAGCGCAAGGCCTCACGGGTGGTGACAATCACAATCGGCAAAATCAGCAGTGCCAGCGTCAAGCCGGCAGACAAAATGCTTTGCCCGAAGCCGAAGGTATAGACAAACAGCCCCAGCGCCAGCAAACCGTAAACAATCGACGGCACACCGGCAAGGTTGCTGATGTTGATTTCGATGACATCGGTAAACCAATTCTTGCGGGCGTATTCTTCCAGGTAGATGGCGCTGGCAATGCCCACCGGAATGGCAAACAAGGCGGTGACAAGCATGACAAAAAACGAACCGACCCACGCCGACAAAATGCCAGCCTGTCCCGCCCGTCGCGACGGAAAGTTGGTAAAGAACTCGGCCGTGATGCGCGGTGCGCCATCCATCACCATCTGGCCAAACAAAGCCAGCAGGGTAAAGATGGCAATCGCGATAGCCAGAATCCCTACTGCGGCAAAAATCAGGTCCCAGCGCTTATGTAGTTTGATGATCGCCCTGAGTTCTTCGGAGCGCGACATTTGCGTAGCCATCAATAAGCCTCCCGGAATTTACGGCGCATCCAGTGCCCCAACAGATTGAACGAAAGCGTGATCAGCAAAAGCGTCAGGCCAGCGGCAAAAATGGTCTGGTAGCCGATGCTGCCATGCGGCAAGTCACCCAAAGCCACCTGCACAATGAAAGAAGTCACGGTGGCAGCCGGCTCCAGCGGGTTAAGCGACAAATTGGGTTGCATACCCGCAGCCACCGCCAGAATCATTGTCTCGCCCACGGCGCGAGAGATGCCCAGGATGTAAGCTGACGCAATGCCTGAAATCGACGCCGGCACAACTACACGCATTGCGGTCTGGAATCTGGTGGCACCCATGGCGTAAGAACCTTCGCGCAGACTCATGGGCACGGCACGCATGGCATCTTCGGACAGGGACGACACATACGGAATGATCATGATGCCCATCACAATACCTGCCGACAACACGTTGAACGTGGGCAGATCAGGGTAAATTGTTTGAATCAGCGGCGTCACAAACAGCAGGGCAAAAAAGCCATAAATGATGGTAGGCACGCCGGACAGCAATTCCAACACGGGTTTTAGCACTTCGCGAATGCGGTGCTCGGCAAATTCGGACAAATAAATGGCAATGATGGTGCCCAGGGGAATGGCAATGAGCAGCGCCACCAAAGAACTCGACAGGGTACCTGCCAATAACACGGCAATGCCAAAATGGGCGTCGTCAAACAACGGTGTCCACTGAGAATCGGTTAAGAAATCCCACAACGGAACATGGGTAAAAAAGACCACCGATTCGCTGATCAGCACATACATGATGCCCAGCGTGGTGAAAACCGACACGCTGGCTGCAAACAGCAAAATCAACTCGATCACACGGTCTTTTCTTTTTCGGGCTGTCTTGATTCGAGCCAGTTCAGCCAGTCGCGCGGCACCAGTCAATCGGTTTTCCATGGCAAAGGGTTCTGAAGTCGTTGAAGCAGCCATTGTAGGTTTGGACTCATCAGGTTAGTGTCAAAAATAAGCGGCTCGTGAGGTCTGTCAGACCTACGAACCGCTCCCGTCAAAACCGTTGAAAGTTTTGCTTAATTTTTGGCTTCGCGCTTGACCAGTTCTTCGATGCTGACGCCAATTTCATTCTTGCCGCCAAATACAGTGCCCTTCTTACCGTCTGCGATGTGCTTCAGGTTGGACTTGTAAACCGCTGCAGGGAGCGCCACATATTTGACTTCGTTAGCCATCTTGCCGCCATGTTCCATGTAGAAATCGATGAATTTTTTGACTTCAGGCTTGGCAAGCGACTTGGCCTTGACGTAAATGAAAATCGGACGCGACAGGGGTTGGTAAGAACCATTTTCCACCGCAGCGGCGCTCGGTGCCACAGCCGGCTTGCCAGGAGCAGCAATGATCGGCAAGGCCTTCAACTTGGCGGTGTTTTCAGCATAGTAGGCATAGCCAAAATAGCCCATGGCGTTCACGTCTCCTGCCACACCTTGCACCAGCACGTTGTCGTCCTCAGACGCCGTGAAGTCGCCGCGGCTGGATTTGGCCTTGCCAACAATGGCTTCGGTGAAATACTCAAAGGTGCCGGAATCAGAGCCAGCACCAAACAGCTTCATGGGTTGGTCTGGCCAGGCCGGGTTGACCTGATTCCAACGCAGAACTTTGCCTTGAGATGCGGGCTCCCAGACGGCTTTGAGTTCAGCCACCGTGGCTTCCTTGAGCCAGGTGTTCTTGGGGTTGATCACGACGGTCAGGGCATCAAATGCGACCGGCAATTCAAAGTACTCGATACCAGCCGCCTTGCAAATTTCCATTTCCTTCAGCGTGATCGGGCGAGACGCGTCAGCCACGTCAATTTCGTCACGGCAAAACTTCTTGAAACCACCGCCGGTGCCGGACACACCGACCGTAACTTTGTAGCCCTTGTTGGCTTTCTGGAAATCTTCTGCAACTCCTTCGGTGATCGGGAACACCGTGCTGGAGCCGTCCACCTTAACCACCTGCGCTGTGGCAGCCAGAGGAATAGCACTCAGGAATCCGAGCGCGGAGGTAGCCAAAATTGATTTGATGAGACTATTTTTCATGAGGAATCCTTTCGTTGAATCGATCAGTTGTTGAACCATATCCGGTTCGACGAGGTGTAATTTACGACACCTATATGTCAGAACTGTGACAATCCAGACCTTATTTGAAAGGCTTGGCAACAAGTCCCCATTCATGCCAGTGTCACTGAAGTGTCATCAAAATTACGGCAACTATCAGCTATCCTAGGTCAAACACGAAATGAATGGAAAAACACATGCTTGCCATCAAAAAAGCCCGCAAACTGATTGAGGCCAACCCGGGCGATCCCGCCGCGCAAATCATTGCCGCACTGGTGCTCGCGCTCGAGAGCGAGTCCAGCATTTCCGTGGCAGGGCTTTACGCGCTCGACGACAAGCGTTTCGAGTTGGCCTTGGAAATCCTGAACGAGTGGCGGCTCGATCGGCATTACGCCAGCAAACTGCGCCTGCTCGATTCCAGCACAATGGTGCAGGCCTTGGGCAAAATTCCGCAGGATTCGCCTGTGCAAGATTCAAGATAGACAAGCAAAACTGTGTCGAGCAATTACAAAAAACCATCCCGGGAGCTGGACTTGGATTTCAATGAGAAAAAACTCATTCAACGCATCCGCCGCGATCTGGCCGACAGCAATGACGAAGAATTCGAACTGGAGCTAGAAGACCACAATCTCGATGCCGCCGCCGGGCGTGCAGTGGACATTGAGTCCGAGGAGTACAGAAACAGCAGAAAACTGTACTTCCGCGAACTGTTCCGGCTCCAGGCCGAATTGGTCAAGTTGCAGGACTGGGTCGTCAAGACCGGCCAAAAAATTGTGATCCTGTTCGAGGGGCGTGATGCCGCTGGCAAGGGCGGCACCATCAAGCGCATCACGCAGCGTCTGAATCCGCGGGTTTGCCGTGTCGCGGCTTTGCCGGCTCCGAACGCCCGCGAGCAAACCCAGTGGTACTTTCAGCGCTATGTGGCGCACCTGCCCGGCGCCGGTGAAATGGTCTTGTTCGACCGCAGTTGGTACAACCGGGCGGGAGTGGAGCGGGTCATGGGATTTTGCTCGGACGAGCAATACGAAGAATTTTTTCGTTCTGTGCCCGAGTTCGAAAAAATGCTGCTGCGCTCCGGCATCAAACTGGTCAAGTACTGGTTTTCAATTTCTGATGAAGAACAGCAAATCAGGTTTTTGGGGCGAATTCATGACCCCCTCAAGCAATGGAAACTCAGCCCGATGGACATGGAATCGCGCCGCCGCTGGGAGGAATACACCAAGGCCAAGGAAGTCATGTTCGAGCGCACCCACACCCCGGAATCGCCCTGGTGGGTGGTGCAGGCCGACGACAAGAAAAAAGCCCGGCTCAATTGCATCCACCATTTGTTGAGCCAGTTCGACTACCACGAAGTTGTACATCCGCCGATCATGCTGCCACCGCGCGAACGCAATGACGACTATGTGCGCCTGCCCGTTCCGAATGAAATCCTGGTGCCTGAAATTTATTGATTGTTTGAATCGAGGAACATGAGCATGTCAACCACCCAGCCGAATGATTCTGTCGCGCATCCTGACACAAGCATGGCCACGAAACCCACAGCAAGCCTTGCAGCCGCCAACAAGGCCACGTCCGGCGCTGCCAAGGCCCCGGTCAAACGAGTTTCTGCAAACAGCAGGAAACCGATGCCAATGCCTGTGGTCAAGTCGACCGTCAAGGCTGTCAAAACAACCTTGGCGCCGGCAGACAAACCAGCTTCCAGCAAGCTGCTCAAACCCAAAAAAATCAAATTGGTGCGCGACAGCTTTACCATTCCCAAGCTGGAATACCTGATGCTCGACGCCCTGAAGCTGCGCGCTGGCGCGCTGGGGAAATCCGTCAAGAAAAATGAGCTGGTCCGCGTCGGCATCAAGGCGCTGGTGACCATGCCGGACAGCCAGTTTTTGGCCGCCGTCACGGCGCTTGCGCCCATCAAGACCGGCCATACGTCTAAAGACTGACAGCGGCATTCAGGCTTGCCGCAAGATATTGATCACTTCATCATCGTCCACCTGCGGAAAGTCGCGGTAGAACTGGCCCACGGCCTGAAAAAAGTCGGGCGCCTCAAGGCACACCACTTCATCAGCCAGATCAACCACTTTGACCAGCGTATCGGGCGGCGCAACAGGCACGGCACAAATCAATTTGGCGGGTTTCATGGTGCGCAGACCATGAAGCGCCGAGATCATGGTGGCGCCAGTGGCCAGCCCGTCGTCGATCACGATCACGATGCGGCCAGCCGGGCTGATAGGTGGCCTGATCGGCGTGTACTGGGCGCGGCGCTGGCGAATGGTCGCCATCTGGTCACGCTTCTCTGCCTCGATGTAGTCGGCGCTGCCGCCATAGGCCCTGGCGTCATCGGCCAGATAAGTCCAGCCGCTCTCATCGACCGAGCCAATGGCCAACTCTGGCTGCTGCGGCGCGCGCAACTTGCGCACCAGCACCACATCGAGTTCACCAGCGAGCTGGTCGGCAATGATTTTGGCCATCGGCACACCGCCGCGCGGAATGGCCAGGATCAGCGGATGCTTGCCCCGGTAGGCCTTGAGCTGGTCGGCCAGGCGATGGGCCGCTTCATCGCGATCTTGAAACATGGCGAGAGCGCAAAACCACGCTATTTCACCTGGATGCGCGCCAGGTAGTCGAGCAGTGAGCCAATGCGGTTGCGCGCATGCAGGTCAGCGGGCTGGGTGTCCTCGGCGCGGTAAATGTAGCCCCACACCGGCATCTCACGCGCGCCATGCGCCCCGATCGCAGCCGAAGACCTGCCGTCGATCACCTCCCATGCGTATTGGACCGGGAACACACCCCCATGACGTTTGGCCAGGGTGGTCAGGTCCGAAGGCGTTTTGGTCAAGAACGACCTCACCGCACCGTCGCCTTTGGCGCTGACGCCATGGCAACTGGCGCAACTGGCAGCGTACTCGTTTTTTCCGAAATCAAAATTCGTCTGCGCAAAACTTGCACTGCTCACGGCGATGAGCCAAACTGCCGACAAAAACACGGATGACTGCTTCATGATTTACCTCCATTGGTCAGTTGAAATCCATCAATGCGAGGATGCAGTTTCCCTGTCTGGATAAATCAGCACTTGATAATTCGCAAGATGATGGCAACCTTCGATTCAGCGCCGCCACACCAAAGTACAGGATGCCCTGCCGTTCGAAGCCACCAACCTGCTCATCCGGCCGACAGTTCCCTATTGATGCGGCCCGCTGATGTTTTAAGTTCCGTTCGGGCTGAGCCTGTCGAAGCCCTTCGACAAGCTCAGGGCAAACGGTTCACACTGAATCGGGCCGAATCATTAGATGCAGCTTAAAGCGCTGGCAAACCGCTGATGTAACCGATCGCCGCGCTCTTCTTGTTATTCCATTTGGCATTGATCAGCGGGTCAACTTCAGCTTGAATGACCGAGTGAATCGAGCCCCAATCGCCCGGGTGCTGAAAGTTGCCCAGAATGTAGGCAAAGCCGTTCAGGTTGTCCACCGCTTCCAGGCCGGTCGCTTCACCGCCTGCGGGCACCGACAGGATGCGCGACAGCTTTTTGGTGTCCACGTTGTAGGCCCAGACAAAGTTGTTGACGTGCTGGCCAGAGTCTTCGCCAATGAACAGCGTGCGCATTTTTTCCGAAAACTTGAGGTTGTCCGCATTGGCGATTTTGTCCACGTTGCCAGTGTTGCCGAAGGCATCAGCAGCCTGATCTTGCCCGACCAAGGCCGGGATGGCGGCCATCATGGAAGGCACCCAGTCGCTGCCAATGGTGGCACCATTGCTGTCCTTTTGCGCCGTGGACAGCTTCAGCTCGTAGGTAGCGCCAGCGCTGATTTTCCCGACCTGAATGTCGCCTGCGGTGTCGCTCATGCTCTTTTCGATGCGGGACATGGCCACGTAGGCCAGCTTGTCCTTGCGGTTCAGCGCCACACCTTCCATCTTGCTGAACTCCAGCGTGGCTCCCAGAAATGCGGCGTAGCGATGGGTTTCCAGGAAAGCAGCAGCAACTTCCTTGCCTGCGGCAAACTTGACCCATTCGGTCGTGCCGTTGAAGGCAATTTTTGTGAAGCTGGCATCCGCCGGGTCGGTGGTGACCACGGTCACGATGTCGCTGGCCGTCAAGCTGTCGGCCAGGCCTTTCACTTCGGCGCTGCTGGCATGACCCATCTTGAGCCAGCCCAGCGTGGCGGCGCCACCGGCTGTGGCTGCGGTTTGCGTCCACTTGGCCACATACAGGGTGCCGGCGCTCAGGTCTTTCTCTTTGTCGGCAATGAACATGAACAAACCGGTGTTGGCGCCATCGTCGCCCATCAGCACGGTCTTGTTGTCGGGGCACACTTCAACCAGTTCGCGGGCCACACGGCCCAGGCAGTAATGCTTGACGATGGTCGCGCTGCCGTCGGGCTTGACAGTCACTTCCGGCACATGCGCGTAATGGTAAGGGTTGGCCTTGGTCGCGTCGCCGAACAGGTTCTGGCTGAAGGCCTGAAACATGGTGTTGCCGGCAATATTGACGGCATCGGGTTCGTATTCTTCGCTGGACAAAAAGGTGTTCCAGGGCGACAGGCTGGAGGCGCAGGTAATCCAGAGTCCATCAACCGGTTTGGTGTCCACGGTGAAGTGCTTGACCGCCTTGAGGGCACCGCTGGTCTTGTCCTGGTCCAGCGTGGTCACGGAAATTTGCGATGGCAGTTTCCCGTACATATCGGCACCGGCGTTGTCGCTGCTTTTGTACTCGTACTGCGTCACCAGGAACAGGGTATTGCCAGTGACACCCGGCACGGTCGGGTTGGCCAGGGCGATCAGCTCATTACCGTCCGGGCAGTCGGAATAAAACGGTTCAGGCGTTGCGCCCGAGTGGTCGATGATCGGGTTGCCATCGATGTCGTAGTAGGCACCGGCAATCACACTGGCGCTGCCGTTCTTGAGGGTGTCACCGGTCTTGAAAATGGTGTTGTAGGCGAGTGCCTGGGTTTTGCTGGTGGCATCGGAGTAGCCCAGCTTGACGCTGGCGCTGGTGTAAATGTCGGCGCGCAGGGCTGCAGTGGTCGGGGCCGCCATGCCCAGGAACTCAACCGAAGTCAGCGTGGCGGGGCTGACGACAGCTTCGTCGTCGCTACCACCACAGGCGCTCAGGCCAAAGGTGGTCAGGCCCATGGCCGCGAAGCCGCCCAGCGCGCCCTTGAGCACGTGGCGGCGCGGCAGGCAGGCCTGGCTTGCGGCAGTGCCGAGCACAGACAAGGCGTTTTCAGAATTCAGGGAAATGGCGGAATTGGGTCGGGTCATGAAAAAGCTCCGTTACGTTGAAGAGAACTTGAATCTAGTGTGCGGGTGTGACAAGCCCGTGACCAAAAAAAGAAGATTTGGTGAAACCTCACCGCGCGTCTTGTCCACTCAGTAAAGCATCGCCCTAGCCCGTCATGTCCCTGCTCCGCTTGGGCAGCCCCTTGTTAACATGCCCGTCTTGGCATTTTTACTGGGACACCTATGCAACAGACAAGCTGGACGCCCGATGTGCTGCCTGGCTTTGAGCAAACCAAGCTGACCGGCCGCGCGGCTTTTGATGGCCCCGCGGATGCCGTGCTGGTGCGCCGGCGCTGCAATTGCAAAAGTGCAAGAGCCGTTCTGTATGTGCACGGCTTTGTGGATTACTTTTTCCAGACCCATCTGGCGGACTTCTACAACCAGGCTGGGCTGCATTTTTATGCGATTGATCTGCGCCGCCACGGCCGGGCCATGCGCGCACGGCAGTTGCCCAACTTCACCCGCAGCATCGACGACTACCTGGAGGATGTCGATGCGGCCATTCATGTCCTCAAAACCAGCGAAGCCGTTGACTGGCTGCTGCTCAACGGCCATTCCACCGGGGGACTGGTGACCGCCCTTTACGCGCACCGTGGCGCGCAGCGCGCAGCGGTGAATGCGCTGTTCCTGAACAGCCCGTTTCTCGACATGAATCTGCCGCCCTGGCAGGAACGCTTTCTGGAGCCAGTGCTGGCGGCCCTGGGAGCGTGGTGGCCGACCCTGGTCATCCCGGTGACAACCACGGTTTACGGCAAGAGCCTGCACGCCGATCATCATGGCGAATGGCGCTACGACACGCTGTGGAAACCCATTGCTGGTTTCCCCGTTTACGCCGGCTGGTTTCGCGCCATTCACCGCGCCCATGCAGAGGTCGCCCGCGGGCTGTCGATCCATTGCCCGGTGCTGGTGATGCACGCCCGGCGCAGCAGCTGGCTCAAAGAGTGGACGCCTAACGCCATGAGCACCGACGTGGTACTGGATGTGGCCGATATGCAGCGCCTGGCGCCCGGGCTGGGACGTCAGGTCAAGCGGGTCGCGATTGAGGACGGCATGCACGACCTGGTGCTGTCGCAAGCGGCGGTCAGAGCCAAGGTGTTTGCCGAATTGAAGGCCTGGCTGGTGGCGATTTCATGACTCTTTTTTCGCAGGCCGCGCTGCAACCCGGCGTGCGCAAGCGTGAAGTCTTTGGCTGGGCCATGTACGACTTCGCCAATTCGGGCTACACCACGGTGGTCATCACAGCCGTCTTTGCCGCCTATTTTGTCGGTGGTGTGGCGCAGGGCGCGCCCTGGGCCACATTGGCCTGGACCGCAGCACTGAGCTTGTCCAACGCCGTCGTCATGCTCACCATGCCAAGCCTGGGTGCCTATGCCGACCTGCGCGCGGCCAAGAAACGCCTGCTGACCCTGTTCACGGCGGGCTGTGTGCTGGCCACGGCGGCGCTGGCGCTGGTCGGCCCCGGCAGCGTGGCGCTGGCCGTCGTCTTGATCGTGGTGTCCAACACTTTTTACGCCTGGGGTGAATCGATGACGGCGGCGTTTCTGCCCGAACTGGCGCGCGCGGAATCGCTGGGCAAGGTCAGCGGCTGGGGCTGGAGCTTTGGCTACTTCGGCGGCATGCTGGCGCTCGGCCTGTGCCTGGCTTATGTGATGTGGGCGCAAGGCCAGGGCCAAAGCGCGTCGCAGTTTGTGCCGGTCACGATGCTGATCACGGCAGCGCTGTACGGCTCGGCCGCGCTGGTCACCTTTGCCCTGCTCAAGGAGCGGGCGCAGCCCAACCCGGCAGCGCTGGGGCAAGGCGGCTTCAAGGCCGCCATGCAGCAGTTGCACCGCACCTTTCAACAGGCAAGGCAGTTCAAGGACTTCATGTGGCTGCTGGCCTGCGCGGTGTGTTACCAGGCCGGCGTGGCAGTGGCCATTGCGCTGGCGGCCATCTATGCCGAGCAAGTGATCGGCTTCAAGCAGCAAGAAACCATGGTGCTGATCTTTGTGCTGAACATTGCCGCAGCAGCCGGCGCTTTTGCCTGGGGCTACCTGCAAGACCGCATCGGTCACAAGATTGCGCTGGCCATCACCCTGCTGGGCTGGATTGCCACCTGCGTCATCGCCGCGCTGGCTGGCAGCAAGGGCGACTTCTGGTACGCCGCGGTGATTGCCGGCCTGTGCATGGGCAGCAGCCAGTCGGCCGGGCGCGCCATGGCCGGCCTGTTTGCGCCGCAGCGCCAGGTGGCCGAGTTTTATGGCCTGTGGACCTTTGCCATCCGCCTCGCCAGCATCGTCGGCCCCTTGAGCTACGGTCTCATCACCTGGGCCACCGGTGGCGACCAGCGCACCGCCATCCTGAGCACCTCGGTGCTGTTTGTGCTCGGCCTGTTGCTGCTGGTGCCGGTGAACCTGCAGCGCGGACGCGCGGCAGCGCTGCACGCCGACCAGCGAGCCAGCACCTAACCCATGCCAACGCGGCTCACCACGCCACCCGGCCCTGTCTTGTCACTGTCATATTTCATGACTATATTGGCATCATGGACCTGATTTTGTGGCGCCACGCCGAGGCGCAGGAATGGACGCAAGGCTGTGACGACATGGCCCGGCGCCTGACCGCGCGCGGCGAAAAGCAGGCCGCGCGCATGGCAGGCTGGCTCGACCGACAATTGCCCGACAACACCCGTATTTTTGTCAGCCCGGCGCGCCGCACCGAGCAGACCGTCAGCGCCTTGGGCCGAAAGTTCAAAATCAAAGAAGAACTCGGCCCTGAAGGCACGGTGGCCCAATTGCTGGAATTGGTGCAGTGGCCGGATGCCAGGGGCTGTGTGCTGGTCGTCGGCCACCAACCCACCCTGGGGCAAACCATTGCCCAATTGATCGGACTCAATGACACCGAATGCCCGGTCAAAAAAGGGGCCGTCTGGTGGCTGCGAAGCCGACAGCGTGATGACCTGCTGCAAACCCTGATCGTCTCGGTGCAATCACCCGAATTGCTGTAATCGAAAACCACATGAACATACTGAAAAGTTTCTTTATTCATGCTGGATCGGTTTCCCTTGCGCGAAGGCAGCACGGCGGCAGCCGCACTCGCCATTTACTTGTGAACCGCACAGCTCGCCGTGTCCTTCGGCTTTAACTATTGCTAGCTTTCCGAGCACCACAATATGACCAGTATTGCCAGTGCTGCCGAAGCCGTGTTGGTGGCACACTTTACCGCAGACATGCAACGCATTCATGTCGGCTCGGGTGGCATCATGCTGCCCAACCGTGCGCCACTGGCGACCTATTGAAAAATGCCGTGGATACGCAGGTATAGAATAATTATCTGGTCAAGCTGATCGTTGCAAGTCCGGTCAAGCAAACTGCACTGGTTGTAGCAACTTGCCGAAGGACATACTGAATGCACCACCGCATCACTGCCAAGTTTTCTTTGAACACGCCCTTATTTTCGTCGGGAGCGGACGAAACAAAACCTGAGTTGCGGGTGAGTGAAATCAAGGCGGCGCTTCGGTTTTGGTGGCGGGCGATGAATTACCAGCTGGTTGACGCCGCGTCGGGAAACTGCCAGACACTGGCCGCGCGCGAGAGCGAATTGTTCGGTAGCACAAAAGGCCAGAGTCCATTCCTGTTGCGGGTGGTTGCAAACCATGTCGATGCTCTTCAACTCAAATCCGCCACCGAGCTGGTTGCGAACGGCAACACACGGTACCTGGGCTATGGGCTGACTGAAACGGGTGCAAACAGGTTTGGCAAAGCCGCTGACTCTGGCCCAACATTCACCATTGAACTCACTCTCAAGCCAGCCGCATGTGCCAGTCAGCAGGAATACGTCAATGTACTGAAGCTATTTGGCATGTTTGGTGGACTTGGCTACCGCAGTCGTCGCGGTTTTGGCAGCGTCACGCTGCAAATGCTTCGAATTGACGACAGAGATCAGGCCTTGCCAACAGCATCCGCTGATTATGAAGCGGTGTTCGCAAGTGTCTTGCGAGATATCCCGACAGCCGCCGCCACTGTAGCCGCGCCTGTGTATTCGGCGTTTGTCCGGGATAGACGGTTTTGTCGCGTGGTGCTCGTCAACAAGCCACCACAGCAGTTTCAGACAGGCATAGGCGCCCTGAACGCGATCGCAAAAGCGTTCAAGTCCCTGCTTACCGAGATACCGGCTGCAGGCGGTTCTCGCCTGCAGAATAGAGTTGCCTTGTCGTCACCCGACGACGTTAGCTGGGCCTACCTTGGCTTGCCTCGTGGTTACGGAAAGGGCTCGCTTGACCACAAACCCAAGGCGCTGTCGGACAGAACGGATTTGAAGGAGCTAGATCGGCGTGCCAGTCCCTTGCTGTTGCACGTCTATCGTGACAATGCCAGCGGGACGTATGGCGTTGTTGCCATCCTATTCAAGTCAGATTTCTTGCCATACGGTTATGGCGTTGCGGCCAGTTTAGGCACGGCCAAGTCGCTTCCGACACCCCCTGCCAATGGCTATGCATGGATCGATACATGGCTTGACACCATTGGCACGGACATCTAGGTAAACCATGACGCACATCCTCCACTTCACCATCTCCCCGGTCCAAACCTTCATCGGGCAGTCGCGGCGCACGCGTGACCTGTGGTCATCCTCCTTTCTACTGTCCTGGCTTTCGGGCGTGGCCATGGCCCAGGTCCATAAGAGCGGCGGGCGCATCCTGTTTCCGTCGGTGCTTGACGGTGACGCCATCACCGACGATCTGCTGCGCGCCATACTGGGCAACGCCGACAAGGCGCCCTTCATCGGCACGCTGCCCAACCGGTTCAAAGCAGAAGTTGCAGCGGACTTCGATCCGAGTAAATGTTCGGATGCGGTGCATACGAAGTGGGGCGAGTTGGCAACCCTGGTGCGCCAGCGGTTTCTTCCACTTACGGCCCTCAAAGACAAGAATCTGATCTTCGTGCCAAGCAAGAAGCAGAAGAATCCCAACGCGCAAAACAAGACCTTGACTGAAAGCCTATGGGACCAGCAGGTCGCCAACTTCTGGGATGTTCAATGGGTCAAGGGTGTAGCGCCTGCGGATGGCGGTGATGCACGTTGGCTGGATCGGCGCAAAAACTGGCGCCAGCATATCCAGCCCGACCAGCAGGAGCCGGGCGATGCCTGCAGCCTCATGCCCGGCTCTGTGGAGTTGTCGGGCCACATTCGCAGCCGTAGCCAAGAGTTGCGCAAGAAGCAAGACGATTTCTGGGCGGCGGTCCGCGACCACGTGCCCGGCGTTCACCATGGTCAAGGGCCACGCAACCCCGGACCGGGCCGTCTGAATTTGCGCGACGACGAACGGCTCTGCGCCGTCGCCTTTGTCAAGCGGCTCTGGCCCAAGCTCCACCCGGATGACATCAAGGAGGTGTTGGGCTGGGTGCCAGACCGCATTACCCAGAGCGCGGGCAACTGGCCCTCCACGGCCTACATGGCAGCACTGCCGTGGATCAAGAAGGTTTACGCAGAGGCGGACCCAGCGCGCCGCGCCCGCTGCGATGCGTATGTGGATGCGCTCAACGCCGCCCGCGTCCACCCGAGCGCAGCCAAGACACAGGAAGGTCTGTTCAGCGAAACGCTCAATCAGATCGAAGGCATTGAGGCACGCCCGTATTTTTGTACCCTGGATGGGCAGCTGTTTTATGAGGACGGTTTACAGGCTGCGGCCAAGGAAGGGCTGCTTGCGCCCAATAGTGTGCTGCCGCTGCAGAAGCAACTGGCGAAGATCGATCCCGACGGCAAGCCCTCGCCGTTCTATGCCGTGCTGCGCATGGACGGCGACAATGTCGGCAAGCTTATTGGCCGCGAGGCGGGTGCCGTTTCCCGTGCCTTGAGCGACTTTGCTGGCAAGGTGCAGCGCATCGTCGATACGGAGCACCACGGCGCCGCGCTCTATGCCGGTGGTGACGACGTGCTGGCCTTGCTGCCACTAGACGATGCCATTGGCTGCGCGCAGGCGCTGCGGCACGCCTACCAGGAGGCGATGCACAGGCAGCAATTGGACGGGACCATCAGCGCGGGCATTGTCTTCGCGCACTATCACTTGCCTTTGTCGTTCGTCATGGCCGAATCGAGCCGTTTGCTGGACGACATCGCCAAGACCGAGAACGGGCGCAACAGTGTGGCCGTGACGGTCCATAAACCCGGCGGGCAGCACTTGCAGTGGGTTGCGTGCTGGGACGCTGCGGTGGATCAGCTCGCGCCCCTGGCCACTGTGCTGGACTTGGCGGGAAAGTTCCGCACCGGGCAAGACGCCGCGAAGCGCGATGTCCCCTTGTCCAGCGGCTTCCTTTACCGCATACGCGAGCGATGGGGCGACCTGGCACCCAGAGACCTGCAAGGGCAGCGCGAGTTGGGCATTCCGCAACAGGAGGTGGAACAGCTCTGGGCCGCCGACCTGTTATCCAATCGCGACCTTGGAGAAGTCAACGACGACTCGCGGGCGACGGCGCTGGCTCTGGCCAGCCAACTGTTCGCCATCAGCCGCGACAACCGAGCCACCACCCCCGCACCGCCGACGCTCCTGGCGGAAGACGGTGGATTGCTGGTGCGCTTTCTTGCCACCAAGGGAGTACAGCGATGACACAGTGGCTAAGACTTACCGCACTTGACACCCTGTTCTTCAGGGGGCCTGAGCGCTTCGACGCCGAGGCGGGCGGCGGTGCCTACCTGAGCAGCGTGTTCCCGCCACATCCCGGCACCGTGTTCGCGGCGCTCAACAGCGCATTGCTCAATGGTGCCGGATTGGCCCACGACCCGGCCTTCGATCATGAAGACGGCCTGCGCGCCCGTCCAGGGCACCACATCAGCCGCGGGCCGTGGCTGGGCAACCACGACCACGATCTTCTTTTGCCCGCGCCGTTGGCGTTGCTGGGCGACGCCAATGGCGCGGTCCATTTGTTGCGCCCGAGTCGGGAGAAATTCCAGACCGATCTCGGCGAAAGCGTGCATCTGCCTGAGGCACCCGAGGCAGCTGATGGCGTCAAAGCCCTCGAAGACACATGGCTGACGGTGAGTGCCTATCAAAGTTGGCTCGACGGCCAGGCACCCGCGCGTGCGGGCCATGTGGCCACCAAGACCTTGTGGTCCACGGAACGCCATACGGGCCTGGAGCGAGACCTTGTGAATCGCGCCGCCATCGAAGGGCGGCTCTATAGCGCGGCGCACATACGGCTGGGCCCCCATACTGATTTGCTTGTCAATCTGCCTAAGACGCCCGCTGCAAAGCCGTGGGGGGCTGCGCCCCATCTGCCCTTGGGCGGTGAAGGCCGCGCCGTCTGGGTAGAGCGAATGTCGGCACCCGTTGCACTGCCGAAGCCCGCGCAGCTTGCCCCCGATGCTGACGGCAAGCTGCGCTACACGCTCAGCCTCATCACCGCCGGCCTGGGCGCCGCTTGGGGCACGGGCCCAGGCAAATCGGTGCAAGAGGGCGTTCCAGGGCGCATCGTGTGCTGCGCCCTGGGACGGCCGCTGCGCATTGGCGGCTTCGACACGCAAATGAGGATGCCCGAACGCGTGCGCAGCGCCCGAGCGGCCGGCAGCGTCTGGTGGCTGGAAGCCGACGCAGCCGACCAGGCCGCCGTCATGAATCTTCACAACAGCTGCATAGGCGCTGCCAGTGGGCAGGGTTACGGCCACGTGATGGTCGGTGCCTGGGCGCTGTAAGGCAAACCCGATTCAACGATTCCAAAGGACGAACTGATATGACTGCTCCCATCTTGCTGGGCTTGATTGCCGAGACACCCATTCACTACGGCGCGGAAACCGGCGGCGGCGCCATTGACCTGCCCGTGGCGCGCGAGGCCGCCACACACTACCCGGTTATTGCCGGCTCGGCGTTCAAGGGGGCACTCAAGGACTGGTTTGGCGAGGGCTCCGTTTACACCGGTAGTGAGGCGAACGCCGGGCAACTCATCTTTTCTGACATACGTCTGCTGCTGCTGCCAGTGCGCAGTCTGGCTGGCAGTTACGCCTGGGTCACCTGTCCGCTTCTGCTGGAGCGATTGCAGCGCGATGCGCAACGGGCAGGGAAGCCGGCGGCTGCAGCATTCACGATCCCCGCTGTAGCGAGCGGGCAATATCACAGTGCCAACCCGGAATCGCCGCCTCAGCTTCAGCTTGAAGAGCGGCAATTTGACAAGGCAGCCCCAGCGAACCCGCAGCAGCTCACTGGGCTCGTCGCGGCCCTGCAGTCCCTTATTGCGCACCCCAACGCCAAAGCACGCATCCCTATGCAGCTGGTGGTCTTGAGTGATGCCGACTTCGCCTGGTTCGCCGAATTCGCCTTGCCAGTGAATGCGCACAACGTTCTCGACGAAAACAAGACTTCAACCAACCTATGGTACGAAGAAACCCTGGCGCCTGACACCGTGATGTACGGGCTGATACTTCCGCGCCCGACTTTGAAACCGGAAGATCAACGTGAAGCGATGAAGGCCGCACGCAAGGAGTTGACAGGCCGGCCACACCTCCAAATTGGCGCCGGCGAAACCACCGGGCTGGGTTGGTTTTCTCACAACTGCACCGCGCAGCAACAGGGGGCGTAAATGGCCACAGAACTACTAGCCCAGCAACGCGCCAGAGATGCGCTTGAACAGATCGCAAACATTGTCAATGCCCCCGGCGCTCCCGCGAGTTACGGCAACTATCTGGCATACGTCAAAGCCCTGCCCGCCAACATCCGCAGCCTGGGGCTCGGCCAATCGCTGGCCTTTGCGCTGGCAAAAGCAGAGGGGGACTTGGACAAGCCCTACGGCCTTCTCTATTCTCACGTCACGGGGTGGCTCTGCAAGCGCCTTATTTTCGGATCCGATGCCACGCCAGAGAACTTCATGGTCAAACTGACCGCTGGCAACCAGGACAAATACCTGCGCGCCCAAATAGAAGCCATGGCCTACCTGGAGTGGTTGAAGAAATTTGCCGTTGCCAAACTCAAAAAGCCCGAAGGAAACGCGGCTGGGGCCGACGAATGAAGCGCCCTGTTTACGACGCACTTGCGGCGTTGACCGAACGCCGCGGTCACGCTGGACTGTGGTACGAAAAGTATTGCAACCAATGGGTTGGCGACGAGCCACTCAAATGGAGTCTCGCCGCAAAGAAGATACCTGGCGCACCGGCTCAAGACAAGGAAGGTCCAAAACTCAAATGGATCAAGACAGTTATCGGCACCGACTATGCCAAGCAAGCGCCACTGCCACTCCTGGCAGAACATCTGTCACGTCAATGGGCGCTTTGTGCCAGCCGCAATGGCCTGTCACTTTACTTTGAAACCACCAGCCGTTTGGTCGTGGGCATGGGCCAAGACCACCCGGTTGAAAACGGGTTCCTGTGGCACCCCACGCTGGGCCTGCCCTACATCCCCGGTAGCAGCATCAAGGGCATGCTCAATGCGTGGCTGCGTGACTGGGTGGGCGATGAAACATTTCGCTGTTGGTTTGAAAAACTGCACGTCGGCACAAGTTCCAAAGGTGTCGGCGAGCTAATTTTCTTTGACGCATTGCCCGTCGAAGTGCCCAGACTGGAGGCCGATGTCATCACCCCGCACTACGGTCCTTACTACCGCGATCCCGGACACATTCCACCTGCCGATTGGCACAGCCCGACGCCGACGCCATTCTTGACCGTGGCCGAAAAGACGAGGTTCATGTTTTCAATTGCGCGGCGCGACGGCAAAGCTCTGAACACGGGTGATCCGGAAGCGGAGGCGACAAGAGGCGCAATGCGCAATGCGCTGGAGACTATCGGGATTGGCGCCAAGACTGCGGTTGGCTACGGACGGCTTAAGTTCAATGCCATTTTGAAGGCGCCACCGACATCGCCCGATCTGGTCGCGATGGCAGATCCGTTGAGGGATTTCAAAGCGACATGCAAGAGCTTTGGCTCTATCGGCCGAAATAAGGGTAGTCAAAACACCTTGGTGAAGGCCCTAGAGGCACTGCAGGCCCCACCGAGCACTCTGTACCCAGCGGCATTGGATTACCTGCGCAATAGCCTTGGCACAACCAAAGGTGACTGCGGACCTGGTCTCAAGGCCCACCTCTTTCCAGGACAGTAGCAACCATGTCGCCATCAACTTCGCGCGCCCTGCGCACACTGCCACCGGCAATTTTGTTTGTTCTGCTCGGCACCTGGACTGCAGACGCCATTAAAGGAGTGCCCCCGTTCTTCGACTGGTTCAGCGCGACGCCAGCGCCACTTGCAATGAAGGCACTCATTGCAGTCGCGTTGTTCATTTCTATGTGCGCTGCCGCGTTCTGGCTCTACACCACCCGATCAGCCTGGGGTGAACCGCCGAGGGTTCTCAAACAAACGACAGGTGGCGTTCCACGCAAGGTGCTGGTTGTCACGCTTTCAACGCCGCCTGAGCAGGTCAAAGGATTCGATTTGGGAGGCGGAAAATCCATCGTGCTGTATGAAAACGCGGCCGACAACCTCATGCCCATTCCCACGCCTGCCGCAGCAAAGGCCGACATGAAGCGTCACAACTGGCAGCAAGCGCTACGGGCAGTCGATCACCATGCAAAAGATCTGGAGTTGCTGATCATGGTGCCGTCAAGCGGGGCCGGAGGTTCGGCGCAAAAGACGAAGCAATTCATTCAATGGATGGAACACTATCAAAACAGTACCGACTGGGCCCGACCCGCTGGGACCAAACCGTTCCTTATTCGGGAGGTTGAAGCGGTCGATTTCGAAGATTTCAAGGGGCTGCAACACGCCTACACGCAAGCCATCGAGTTGGCCAAGGCTGAACATTACGTGGAGTCTGATGTCGTGATCGACGTAACCGGCGGGCAAAAAACCACCAGCATCGCTGGCGCCATGGTCACGCTGACTTCGGATGCTGATTTTCAATACATCCAGACTGTTCCACCCTATGGGCTCATTACCTATTCGCTTGTGAACGAAAGCCATAGCGTTGGGTAGAAGCAAATGCTCTACCTCCTCAACGCCCCTATCCTCACCGCCTACGGCCGGTGGGACTTCACCGGGCCACTTACCGACGCGCAGGCGCGCGAACGTTTGGCCCCGGGGTTTGAAAGCGCCATTGGTCACCCGGCCGCCGCGCAGTTGCTGGAACACCGCTTGCAAATGCCGGTGCCTGTCGCGCGGCGCAGCGTGATGTTGCAGCCGGGCGATGCCGCTCTGGTGCTGCGTTTTCTGCAACGCCTGCCGGAAGGGCGGGTCTTGAGTCTTGACGAGATGAGCGCACTGCCCATAGAACTCGGCTGGCTGCAGCGCCTGAGCTGCTCGGCACTACAGCGGCGCCCGCGCGGGAAACCCTTATGCCAGCCTCGCTCCTGCGCCGCGTCCTCTCCACCAGCAACCTGCTGCAGGCATGGCAAAAGAACCTGGCCAACGACGGTGCACCCGGCATTGATGGCGTCAGTCTGCAAGACTTCGCGCTCAGTGCGCCGACCCGGCTGAAGGCGCTACAAAAAGAAGTGCTGCGCGGCGACTACCAGCCGCAGCCCGTCAAGCGCGCCTGGATGCCACGCGAAGGTAAAACGCCGCGCGCTCTGGCCATACCCACGGTAAAAGACCGCGTGCTGCAAACTGCTGTGGCGCTGGTTCTCAGCCCCATTTTTGAGCTGGAATTTGAGTCGGTCAGCTACGCCTACCGACCCCAGCGCAGCGTGCAAAAAGCAGTGGCGCGCATCGCCGAACTGCGCGATGCCGGTTTTCGCTGGGTGGTGGATGCCGACATCAGTGCTTACTTCGACACCATCGACCACCAGCGCTTGCGGCAACTGGTGGCGCGCCATGTGCCCGACATCCGTTTGCAGACCCTGATCGGCCAATGGCTGAACGCGCCGATTGACGAAGGTGGCCTTCGCACGGTGCCCACCCAGGGCATCGCGCAAGGCTCGCCGCTGTCGCCACTGCTGGCCAACCTGTACCTTGATGAGTTGGACGAAGCGATTCTGGGGCAAAACCTGCATCTGGTGCGCTACGCCGACGACTTCATCATTTTGTGTCGGGAAAAGGCGCGGGCCGAAGATGCCCTGGAACTCACCGGCACCGTACTGCAAGACCTCAAGCTCGGGCTCAACAGCGACAAAACCCGCATTGCCCATTTCAGCCACGGCTTCCGGTTTCTTGGCAAGCAGTTTTTCAACAACGACATCACGGACGCACACGCCCTACCTCAGACGACGCCGCAGCCGCCGCTCCTTCAAGAATCCGAGCCACAACTATCCACCAGCAACGAGCCCGATGCGAGCGCCGCGGCGCCCGAACCACCTGCCTACAGCTTTCGCACCCTGTACCTGCTCCAGCAAGGCTGCCAGTTGCGCAAGGACGGCGAGCAACTGTGCGTCACCAAAGACGGCGCCACCCTGAGCCAGATTCCGGCCCACCTGCTGGACCTCGTGCTGATCTATGGACACAACCAGATCACCACGCCCGCATTGCAGTTTTGCTTCGAGCACGCCATCCCCGTGGCTTACCTGACCGCGCAAGGGCGCTTTTGCGGAGTGGCCGATGCGATGGACCTGCGCGCCGTTGAACTGCAAATGCTCCAGGTGCAACGCCACGCCGACGTCGCGTGGCGCCTGGAAACTGCACGCGCCATCGTGCGCGGCAAGCTTGAAAACAGCCGCCTGGCGCTGCAACGTGGTAGCCGCCATCGGCAAGCCGACACCCATGGCAGCGAATTCATGCTGCGCGACCTGGCATCCCACACCAAAGGCGCTGACACCCCGGAAACCCTCAACGGCATTGAAGGTGCCGGGGCTAGGGAATACTTTGGGGCGTGGGCCCAATTGCTGCCCGAGGGTTGGTGCTTTGAAGGCCGCAACCGGCAACCGCCGCTGGACCCCGTCAACGCCTTGCTCTCTTATGGCTACACCCTGCTGCACTGGAACGTGTATGCCCTGTTGCGCGCGCGCGGGCTCAACCCACATTGGGGTGCCTACCATGCCTTGCGCCCCGGCCACGCGGCGCTGGCGTCTGACTTGATGGAAGAGTTTCGCCCCCTGCTGGTGGACCGGTTGGTGCTCAAGCTCATCCACGCCGGAACAGTGCAACCGGGACAATTTACCGTTAGCAAAGCAGGCTGCGAAATCCAGCTTGATGCCAGGCGCTCGCTGATTGAAGCTTTTGAGGCGCAACTCGCCAGCCCCATTCAGCACCCCGATGGTGGACTCATTGACTGGCGGCGCGTCATTGATGGCCAGGTATTGTTGTGGACGCGCGCCTTGCGCGGCCAGGCGGCTTACTGCCGCTTCGAGGTCCGGTAACCACAACTGCGCAAACGCCCTGAGATATGCCGCAACGCTGGATCATCGCTTACGACGTGGCCGACCCCAAGCGCCTGCGCCGGGTTGCCAAGCATCTTGAGGGCGTAGGCACCAGACTTCAAAACAGTGTGTTTGAGTGTGGCCCGCAGGCCTGGCAAGACGACAAACTGTGCGAGGCACTGAGCGGGCACACCGAACCTGAGCACGATGCGCTAAGCTACTATCCACAATGCACAGCCTGCCGGGAAAAAAGTACATGGCAAGGTAAGGGTGACATACCGGGGGAGGCGCCCTCCACGCCCGCAGCACAGCGCGCGCGATCCCTGCGTCTGAGCCCACCAGCCTACTGGTTGGTGTAAATTGCTGGCATGTCTTGTTACCGATACCTTGTGATCTACGACATTGCTCACCCGGGTCGTCTGCAACGCGTCGCACGGGTGTTGGAGGGGTTTGGTCAGCGCATGCAAAAGAGCGTGTTTGAATGCGAGCTTGACGCAGCAGAACTGGAAGAACTTCAAGCCAGGGTTCTGCGGTGCATACGTACCGATGAAGACGCCGTGCAGTACCTGCGGCTTTGCGCGCGTGACAGCCAGCAAATACGACACGATGGCCCGGTGCGCCCTTTTGCCAGCCGCCACTACTACCTGATATGAAAAACTGCCCTCAACAAGGGGCTGCGAACCAGTGAACTTGCGCAGAGCATTGTTTTCATTGAAAAATGTGGCAAACTTAGTGCTGGAATTGCAGATCTTCCAGCTATTTTCCGCACGCGCCGAAAACCGCCCTGCAATCCACGATCTGCCGCCCTTCGCGGGGGAGCTGATCAAACTGATTGGGGCTCACGCCCTGTTTGAAACAGTTACCCTTGGTATCTTTCCAATGAGTGCCATGAGGATCAAACTGATTGGGGCTCACGCCCTGTTTGAAACGTATCTGATCCATAGCTCATATCAATTCTCCTTTGTGATCAAACTGATTGGGGCTCACGCCCTGTTTGAAACAAAACCGGCGCGTCATTGCCGCACACATCCATCATGGCGATCAAACTGATTGGGGCTCACGCCCTGTTTGAAACGAAGCAGTGTCGGTGGGTATCGCTTCGGATCCCGATCGATCAAACTGATTGGGGCTCACGCCCTGTTTGAAACCAATCGTGTAAAACGGGCGTTCGCCAATGAGTTTTTGATCAAACTGATTGGGGCTCACGCCCTGTTTGAAACATACCTTCAACGTCATTGGATGTGATCTTGAGTTTGATCAAACTGATTGGGGCTCACGCCCTGTTTGAAACCGGAGAAGCTCGTGTTCTGGATCATGTGCATAAAGAAGATCAAACTGATTGGGGCTCACGCCCTGTTTGAAACCACATCGCAAGCTGGAGAAATCGCTCGAAATCATCCATGAGATCAAACTGATTGGGGCTCACGCCCTGTTTGAAACTGGTCATGGCGTGTTCCTTGGTGGAAAAGTATTTCTGATCAAACTGATTGGGGCTCACGCCCTGTTTGAAACTTTTTGGTCGTTCAAGCAGAAGCCCAACAGTTGGGCGATCAAACTGATTGGGGCTCACGCCCTGTTTGAAACAAAGCATTGACGTAAGCCTGGATGCTTTTCCTGCGATCAAACTGATTGGGGCTCACGCCCTGTTTGAAACCGATAGCTGGCGTGTTGAGGGTCATCGATCGTTTGAGATCAAACTGATTGGGGCTCACGCCCTGTTTGAAACCTGGGTGCCAGGAGAAAGAGTGAAGACTTCTCCTTTGATCAAACTGATTGGGGCTCACGCCCTGTTTGAAACACAGTATCCGTTCGCGCAGTACAACCACATCGCTGGATCAAACTGATTGGGGCTCACGCCCTGTTTGAAACCCCAACCTGCCGCAAATTAGGCAGCACAGGCGGCTTGAGATCAAACTGATTGGGGCTCACGCCCTGTTTGAAACCATTGCTTGCAAGTCTCCAGCCCCGCGCCTGAATCCAGCGATCAAACTGATTGGGGCTCACGCCCTGTTTGAAACGCCATGATGTCTCCAAAAAAGAAAGGGCGACCGAAGATCAAACTGATTGGGGCTCACGCCCTGTTTGAAACAAATCTGCCAAAGCAGAAAACTGTGCTTTTCGGGATCAAACTGATTGGGGCTCACGCCCTGTTTGAAACAAAAGGCTGGTACAACTGCCGGAAAAGCAGTTGTGGGATCAAACTGATTGGGGCTCACGCCCTGTTTGAAACGCAATCGCCGGGGGGGTGATCGGGCGCCATGGCTCAGATCAAACTGATTGGGGCTCACGCCCTGTTTGAAACTATATTTCACAAGCATCTCAAGCACTTTAATTCCGTGATCAAACTGATTGGGGCTCACGCCCTGTTTGAAACCAAAGAGCCTGGTGTGGTAGCCGATGTTTTTAGCGAAGATCAAACTGATTGGGGCTCACGCCCTGTTTGAAACAGAGTTATACGTGAGGACCCAGTCCTTCACGCCCTTTGATCAAACTGATTGGGGCTCACGCCCTGTTTGAAACCTCTCAAAAAACGCCAGCGCCGTGGCCAACGGGAGATCAAACTGATTGGGGCTCACGCCCTGTTTGAAACACACTGCTGGCCTTGATAATGCTTTTGAGCGCAGAGGATCAAACTGATTGGGGCTCACGCCCTGTTTGAAACAAAATAAACCGCTTGATCCAGTCGCAATAGGTTTTTTGATCAAACTGATTGGGGCTCACGCCCTGTTTGAAACCTGATACGGTGAGCACGGGTACAGCGGCGGCATCGATCAAACTGATTGGGGCTCACGCCCTGTTTGAAACTTGACAGACTTGTTGAAACTCGGTGGTCGTCTGCTGATCAAACTGATTGGGGCTCACGCCCTGTTTGAAACCTCAATGTATGCAGGATTGATATTGTCGAGAGAGTGCGTTGATCAAACTGATTGGGGCTCACGCCCTGTTTGAAACTCTCTTTTTCGAAGCGTTTCTTCATTGGCTTTTCCTGATCAAACTGATTGGGGCTCACGCCCTGTTTGAAACCAAGGAGCTTCGCCACGAATTCAGGAATGTTGATGAGGATCAAACTGATTGGGGCTCACGCCCTGTTTGAAACGCACAAAGCCGCTTTCGATTGACCCGAGGGGATGAGGATCAAACTGATTGGGGCTCACGCCCTGTTTGAAACGCCTACAGCGAGGTTGATGTTTTTGATCTGCTGCGATCAAACTGATTGGGGCTCACGCCCTGTTTGAAACTTGATGGCTTCGGTGTCCTCACCCACGATGCGAGATCAAACTGATTGGGGCTCACGCCCTGTTTGAAACCGCGTGTCCACGATGTCGCGGTACAGGCCGTTGACCACGATCAAACTGATTGGGGCTCACGCCCTGTTTGAAACCCAAAAGGTGACACTGATATAGAACCAGTTAGCAGATCAAACTGATTGGGGCTCACGCCCTGTTTGAAACACAGGCTCCTGCCCCTTGATGCTGGCAAGCTCTGCGATCAAACTGATTGGGGCTCACGCCCTATTTGAAACTCGGCTGACAGCCGTAGATCAAGGACCATAGCCGAGATCAAACTGATTGGGGCTCACGCCCTGTTTGAAACATCAGTTCCTTTGCCACGTTCGCGTACGTGGTTTTGATCAAACTGATTGGGGCTCACGCCCTGTTTGAAACACAAACACCCACTGCCGGCTCACCTGCAAGAAAAAGATCAAACTGATTGGGGCTCACGCCCTGTTTGAAACATCAGGATGA
Organism: Rhodoferax sp.; assembly: GCF_028689295.1. Taxonomy (GTDB): domain Bacteria; phylum Pseudomonadota; class Gammaproteobacteria; order Burkholderiales; family Burkholderiaceae_C; genus Rhodoferax. The sequence continues at coordinate 797 of NZ_JAQTWL010000012.1, read as the reverse complement.
TGGCAGAAGTGAATCCACCAATCAAGCGATCAAACTGATTGGGGCTCACGCCCTGTTTGAAACGTTGTGCCGCTGCGTTGACGGGATCGGCCATTTGAGATCAAACTGATTGGGGCTCACGCCCTGTTTGAAACGAGCGTTGTCTATTGCTACCTTCTGCCGACTCGATCAAACTGATTGGGGCTCACGCCCTGTTTGAAACTTCAGCTTTGCTAAATCCCAATCGTGTGTACTTAGATCAAACTGATTGGGGCTCACGCCCTGTTTGAAACCGTTAAGAAAGCGTTTGCAAAATCTGCCACAGCAGAAGATCAAACTGATTGGGGCTCACGCCCTGTTTGAAACCCAGGTGACCTTGGGATCATCGAGCTTGAGGCTCTGATCAAACTGATTGGGGCTCACGCCCTGTTTGAAACCCGGTAACGCCCATGAATCCCCATCCGGAACCACGATCAAACTGATTGGGGCTCACGCCCTGTTTGAAACCCCATACCCAAGGGTCACCCCCACCAGCGTTCTTTCGATCAAACTGATTGGGGCTCACGCCCTGTTTGAAACTCCAGTAATTCACGATCTGTTTTCATTTCAATCCTGATCAAACTGATTGGGGCTCACGCCCAGTTTGAAACATGTGACGGATTGAAGGGCGTAGCAGTTTTGGAGATCAAACGTAAGCGCCCAGCAAACCCATCTTGAATTGAGCGCTCAGATCTCGCAAGATCGTGTGCACGTAACCGATCGTGCACACCATGCTCAAAGAACCAGACCTTGCCAGATATTCGACCCGGCGCACCCAC
>NZ_JAQTWL010000029.1 GCF_028689295.1 Rhodoferax sp. | reverse complement strand
CAAATTTGGAGGCCAGCACCGAGGTGATGGCCGCTGTCAGCGTGGTTTTGCCGTGGTCAACGTGCCCAATGGTGCCCACGTTGACGTGGGGCTTGGTGCGCGTGAATTTTTCTTTTCCCATTTTCAGTTCCTTAAAAGAGCATTGCCCGTGAGTTGGTTTAATGTTTGCAGTTCGTCACTGGTTCCTTGGCCACGGGCAGCCGGGGGTGCGAAATCGCAGACAGATACTTCTAATCAGTTGGGGTCAGAGCACATCGCTGCGCGAGTGGTCTGGAGCCCGAATACATCTATTCAGATGGGGTCAGAGCACGTCGCTGCGCGAGTGGTCTGACCCCAAGTCTCAGGACTATTACTTTGCCCTTGCCGCCATGATGGCTTCAGAGACGTTGCGCGGGGCTTCCGTGTAATGCTTGAATTCCATCGTGTAAGTGGCACGGCCCTGGGACATGGAGCGCAACGTGGTCGAGTAACCGAACATTTCGGACAGGGGCACTTCAGCCTTGATGGCCTTGCCGCCACCGACCATGTCTTCCATGCCCTGCACCATGCCGCGGCGTGAGGACAAATCACCCATCACGTTGCCAGCGTAGTCTTCGGGGGTTTCCACTTCGACCGCCATCATGGGCTCAAGAATCACCGGGTTGGCCTTGCGGCAACCTTCCTTGAAGCCAAAAATTGCCGCCATCTTGAACGCCAATTCGTTCGAGTCCACGTCGTGGTACGAACCGAAGTGCAGTGTGACCTTGACATCGACCACCGGGTAGCCCGCCAGCACACCTTGCGTGACGGCTTCGTGGATGCCTTTTTCCACCGCAGGGATGTACTCTCGCGGCACCACGCCGCCCTTGATGGCGTCAACAAACTCAATGCCCTTGCCAGCTTCGTTGGGTTCGATCTTGAGCACCACGTGGCCGTACTGACCCTTACCGCCCGACTGACGCACGAACTTGCCTTCGGCATCTTCGATGGTCTTGCGGATAGTTTCGCGGTAGGCCACCTGAGGCTTGCCTACGTTGGCCTCCACACCGAATTCGCGCTTCATGCGATCGACAATGATTTCAAGGTGGAGCTCACCCATGCCCGCGATCAGAGTCTGGCCGGACTCTTCGTCCGTCTTGACGCGGAATGAAGGATCTTCTTGCGCCAGACGCTGCAAGGCAATGCCCATTTTTTCCTGGTCAACCTTGGTCTTGGGTTCAACGGCCTGGGTAATCACTGGCTCCGGGAACACCATGCGTTCGAGCATGATGATGGCGCTTGGATCGCACAGGGTTTCACCGGTGGTCACATCTTTCAAGCCGACGCAGGCTGCAATGTCGCCAGCGACAATTTCGCTCACTTCTTCGCGCTTGTTGGCATGCATCTGGACGATACGGCCAATGCGCTCTTTTTTGCCGCGAATCGGGTTATAGACCGTGTCGCCCTTGTTCAGCACGCCGGAATAAACACGCACAAACGTCAACTGTCCCACAAATGGGTCAGTCATCAACTTGAACGCCAAAGCGGAAAACTTTTCGCTGTCATCGGCTTTGCGAACCACTGGCAGCTCATCCTCATCCATGCCCTTGACGGGTGGAATATCGATGGGCGACGGCATGAATTCAATAATGGCGTCGAGCATGCGCTGCACACCCTTGTTCTTGAACGCGGTACCGCACAGCATGGGCTGAATTTCGCTGGCAATGGTGCGCGTGCGAATGCCCAACTTGATCTCGTCTTCGGTCAAGTCGCCTTCTTCGAGGTACTTGTTCATCAAGTCTTCGTTGGCTTCAGCGGCAGCTTCGACCATTTTTTCGCGCCACTCTTTGGCTGAAGCCAGCAGTTCAGCGGGAATTTCCCGGTATTCGAACTTCATGCCTTGCGAGGCTTCGTCCCAGATGATGGCGCGCATCTTGATCAAATCGACCACGCCGGTGAAGTGCTCTTCGGCACCGATCGGGATCACGATCGGCACGGGAGAAGCTTTCAAGCGCAGCTTCATCTGGTCAACAACTTTGAAGAAGTTGGCGCCGGTACGGTCCATCTTGTTGACAAAGGCCAGACGCGGCACCTTGTACTTGTTGGCCTGACGCCAGACGGTTTCAGACTGGGGCTGCACGCCGCCCACAGCGCAATAAACCATACAGGCACCGTCCAACACGCGCATCGAGCGTTCCACTTCAATCGTGAAGTCCACGTGGCCGGGGGTGTCGATGATATTGATGCGGTGCTCGGCAAAATTGGTTTCCATGCCCTTCCAGAAACAGGTGGTGGCAGCAGAGGTAATGGTGATGCCACGCTCCTGCTCCTGCTCCATCCAGTCCATGGTGGCTGCACCGTCATGCACTTCACCGATTTTATGATTCACACCGGTGTAGAAAAGAATACGCTCGGTGGTGGTAGTTTTGCCGGCGTCGATGTGAGCTGAGATACCGATGTTGCGGTAGCGCTCAATGGGGGTATGGCGAGCCATGATGGATCCTTGGTTGATCTATGTATTTCAAACGACTACGCCGCAAAGGCTTATGGACCTTGCGGCGCAGCAATTAACCCTCACGCGAAGGTCAATCGATAACCGCTTTTAGAAGCGGAAGTGCGAGAACGCCTTGTTGGCCTCTGCCATGCGGTGAACTTCGTCACGCTTTTTCATGGCACCGCCACGGCCTTCAGTGGCTTCCATCAGTTCGTTGGCCAAACGCAGGGCCATGGATTTTTCACCACGCTTGCGGGCTGCTTCCTTGATCCAGCGCATGGACAGAGCCAGACGACGGACAGGGCGCACTTCAACGGGCACCTGATAGTTGGCACCGCCAACACGGCGGGACTTCACTTCAACCAGCGGCTTGACGTTGTTGATGGCCATGGTGAAGGCCTCAACCGGGTCTTTGCCAGGGTTCTTCTTCTCGATTTGCTCCAAGGCACCATAAATGATGCGCTCGGCGATCGCTTTTTTGCCGCCTTCCATGATCACGTTCATGAATTTGGACAGCTCAACATTGCCGAATTTAGGATCCGGCAGAATTTCACGTTTAGGGACTTCGCGACGACGTGGCATTTTTTCACCTCTATTGCTTCAGTTGGCATCTTTGCGGACACCGCGAGAGTTAACAAATAAGACTCTCACTTACTCGACCCGAACATTGGGTCACTACGTTCATTTCCTGCGCCACGCAGCAAACAAACACCTTTTAATTTAACGAACCAGCGGTTTATTTGACCTTGGGACGCTTGGCACCGTACTTGGAACGCGACTGCTTGCGGTCTTTCACGCCTTGCAAGTCGAGCGAACCGCGCACGATGTGGTAACGCACACCGGGCAAGTCCTTGACACGACCGCCACGAACCAGCACCACGCTGTGTTCCTGCAGGTTGTGGCCTTCGCCGCCGATGTAAGAAATCACCTCAAAGCCGTTGGTCAAGCGCACTTTGGCAACTTTACGCAAAGCCGAGTTGGGCTTTTTAGGCGTTGTGGTGTAAACGCGGGTGCAAACACCACGGCGCTGGGGGGAATTTTCCATCGCCGGGCTCTTGGACTTGACGGTTTCCACCGCGCGCCCCTGACGGATTAACTGATTGATGGTTGGCATTAAGCCTCCTAAAAACTAAACGTCCCTAAACGTTTGAAAACATGAAATTGACAAAAACGTGAATCCCTTCGGAAATCCCGAAAAGCCCATTACTATATCAGGTCAGGTACCCAAGTGCAAATTGGTCATTTGATCCAGAGGCGCAAAGCGTCCCAGGCACGCCCCAGCACCCCGGCCTGCTCCACCGCCTCAAGCACCTGCAGCGGCACCTCGGACACTGCTTGGCCGGCGCTGCTGATTTTGAGCAATCCCACCTCCTGGCCCTTGTTGAAAGGTGCCACCAAAGGCTCGGGGCGAACCACCTGGGTGCTGAGCTTGGCGCCCATGCCGGTGGGCACAGCCACCACGATGGCCCGGGTCTGACCCAGCGCCACGGTAGGCACCTTGCCCTTCCAGACAGCCGGCGTCACCACAGCCTGGTTGGCATCGAACAGCTTGACCGCTTCAAATGCGGTGTAGCCCCAATTCAGCAATTTCTGGGATTCATTGGCGCGCGCGTTTTCGCTGGCAGCACCCAGCACAATCGACAACAAACGACGGCTGCCCAAGGCGGCTGGAGAGCCGGCCACAGCACCGGCTTTGCCAAGTCCCGGCACCTCGCGCCGGGCAGTGGCAATCAAGCAGTAGCCGGCAGCATCGGTATGCCCGGTCTTCAGACCATCGACCGTCGGATCACGAAAAAGCAACAGATTGCGATTACTGTCATTGGCCGCTGGCGTGCCCTCATAGCGGTAATTTTTGATCGCGTAATACGCCACATAATCTGGAAAATCCCGCATCAGGCGGGTCGCCAAAATACTCAGGTCTCGCGCTGTGGTGGTGTGACCCGCTTCTGTCAAGCCTTCCGGATTCTTGTAGCCGGTGGCTTTCATGCCCAAGGCCTTGGCCTGATCATTCATCAGTTGCACAAAACGCTCCTTTGAGCCGCCGACCCCCTCGGCCAGCGCCATGGTGGCGTCGTTGCCACTTTGCACAATCATGCCTTTGAGCAAATCCTCCACCGGCACCTTCATTTTGGGATCGATGAACATGCGCGAGCCTGGCATTTTCCAGGCCCGCTCGCTCACCGGCAAGGTCTGCTTGAGGTCGAGTTTCTTGCTGCGCAGGGCATCGAACACCAAGTAAGCCGTCATCAGTTTGGTTAGGGAGGCTGGCTCCACGGGTGTATCAATGTCTTTTTGCGCCAATATTTGATCGGCGGTGACATCCAGCAACAAATAGGAGCGCGCCGCAATTTCAGGCGGCTGCGGGGTTTGCGCGGCGGCCGACAGACAAACCGCAGTCATCAGGGATAAGAGTATTTTTTTCATGAAAGTGCCGCCCCTGTTCAGTCAAGAGGCAAATATTGCTTTAAATTAAATAGCGGCCAACGCTTGTTTGGCAGGCTTCAGGAGGAAATGGACCAAGAACTGGCTAGCGCCCCAAGTCCGCAGGCGTCAGCAGTCGTTGCACCACCTGGCCGTTTCTGAGGTGCGACTCGACGATCTCGTCGATGTCGCTGGCATCCACATAGCTGTACCACACCGCCTCCGGATAGACCACGGCCACCGGGCCAGCGGCGCAGCGGTCCAGACAACCCGCCTTGTTGACGCGCACTTGCCCCGGGCCGGCCAAGCCGGCCGCCTTGACCTGCGACTTGCAGCGCTCAAACGCCGCTACAGCATCATGCTGGGCGCAGCAGGCCTCGCCATTGCCGCGCTCATTCAAGCAGAAAAAGATGTGCCTCTGGTAATAACTGGCGGTCGGCGCTGGCGCGCTGTCTGACTGAGCGGCAGAATTGGGTGAGATTGAGATTGAATGTGTCATGCACCTGATTTTAGTTTTTTGACTCCTGGCGCCATAACAGGCTCAGCACATAGACCAAAGTTGCAAAAGGCCAAAGCCAGCCCAGCCACTGCGCCAAACCATGGAATCGAATGAAGCGCCCCTGCTCCCACAGAAACAGGGTTTGCTCAAAATACGGACTCACCGCCGTCTGATTGATCAGGCTCAGGTTGACACCCAACGCCAATAGTGCCAGCGCCGCACTGGCACGGCTTGGCACCCATATCAGCGCTGTCGCCAGCACCATGGCGCTCGCCAAGGCGGCTTTGACCGGCGCGCTGAACCAAGCCCAAGTGTGCTCCGGACCCACACTCAAGGCCGCGCTGAGCGCTGTCGCCAAGACGCCAAAAAAGCACACCCAAGCCAGAAACCACGCGCGTTTGCCGGCCTGGCGAATAATGCAGAAGCCAAGCAGGCACGGGATCAGCAAACCCAGCAGCACACACAGCCACTCCACCGAGGGCAACAAGGGCTGCAACTCAGTCTCGCGCAGCGGCAACCAGTCCAGAAACGGGGTATCTGCCAACAGATCGATGATCCTGGCTTCCAGCCGTTCCACGACATGTCCCAAACCCAGGGGAATCGAGGTGGGAAACAACAAAGCCAGTGGCCACAGGGCCAGCAGCACCATGCCGCCCCGTGCGTCATCGACGAACCAATGCGCCCTGAAACGGCTCCAGCGCTGCAAGGCACCCAGTTTTTCCAGGCTCCAGGCGCTGACAGCGCCCAATGCGCCGCCCGCCATATTGAGCATCAGATCAAGATTGGATGGCACCCGGTTGGGCAGATACACTTGGAGCGACTCCATCAGCAGCGACAACACCGACGCCGCCAGCACGCCCAAGCGCAAGGCGTAGCGCGGACGCCCGGTGCGCAGCGTACTCAGCACCAGGAAAAAACCCAGCGGCATGTAGCCGACGACGTTGGTCACCACATCAAACGCGGTCCAGTATTTGGGCAACGGCGCGGTCAGGAAGAACCACGGTGCAACGCCCTGGTCGCGCCAATTGTCAAACGGGAACAGGCTGGCGTAAACGATCAGGCCGCCATAAACCAGCGCCAAGGGCCATGCCGAAGTCTTGTGCAGCGGCATAGTGCGTCAAAAAAGTTTCAACAGAACCAGACGGACGACTGGGATCACAGTCGGGATACCGATAAGAGTCCTCTTGCGCGATAGGTCAAATATGCCTGCGAACCAACTGGGGACAAAACTACTGTGAAGCGACTTGATCCAGAGCATGGCGATCACTTTCAAACCTTGGCCGCGCAACCACGCCGGGGCAGCCTTGCGTCAATCCAAAAAAAACCCCAGCACAAGGGCTGGGGTGGTAAGCCTATTTGCTGTCACACATCAAGGCCCCGCTCAGGGAGGAAAAGCGGGGAGCAGTAAACTGCCCGGGTCGTAATTTAACAAAAAAAAATACATTTTTCAAGCCGATGGCAAAAAAAATGTCGTTACGATGACAAAAAATATTTAACTTGAGTTGATTTCACCATGAACCACTACGCCTCTTTCCCCCAAGGCCGGCCACGCCGCCTGCGCCGCGACATTTTTACCCGAAATCTGGTTCGCGAGCACGCCCTCTCTGCCCATGATTTCATTTACCCCGTGTTTGTGGTCGATGGCCAGCAACAGCGCCAGGTGGTGTCGTCCATGCCGGGGGTGGAGCGCCTGAGCCTAGACCTGCTGCTGCCCGTGGCCGAAGACTGCGTCAAACTGGGCATCCCGTTCATGGCGCTGTTCCCGGTGATCGAGCAGCACCTGAAAACCCCGGACGGCCGCGAGGCGTTCAACCCCGACGGCCTGGTGCCGCGCGTGGTGCGGGCACTGAAAAAGGAATTCCCGGAGTTGGGTGTGATGACCGACGTGGCGCTGGACCCCTTCACCAGCCACGGTCAGGACGGCCTGCCCAGTCCTGACCCGCTTGATGACGGTTACATCATGAACGACGAAACCGTCGAAGTGCTGGTCAAGCAAGCCCTGTCGCATGCCGCAGCCGGTGTCGACATGGTGGCGCCCAGCGACATGATGGACGGCCGCATTGGCGCCATCCGCAACGCGCTGGAGGCCAACCACTTCATTCACACCCGCATCATGGCCTACAGCGCCAAGTACGCCAGCGCCTTTTACGGGCCGTTTCGCGAGGCCGTGGGGTCGGCCGCCAACCTGGGCAAGAGCAACAAAAAGGTCTATCAAATGGACCCTGGCAACAGTGACGAAGCGCTGCGCGAAGTGGCCATGGACATCGCCGAAGGTGCCGACATGGTCATGGTCAAGCCCGGCATGCCTTATCTTGACGTGGTGCGCCGCGTCAAGGACACCTTCAAGGTGCCGACCTTTGCCTACCAGGTGTCGGGCGAATACGCCATGCTCAAGGCCGCCGCCCAGAACGGCTGGCTCGACCACGACGCGGTGATGATGGAAAGCCTGCTGGCCTTCAAGCGCGCCGGGGCCGATGGCATCCTGACCTATTTCGCGCGCGATGCCGCCCGCTTGCTTCGTCCTTGAGCCAGGCTATCTGGACAGCGTCACTGTGCCATGCGCATTTTCACCATCCACGGTAGCCGCGTCTCTGAAATTTCTTCAGGCGATGACCCCGCGACCCTGAACAATCTGCCACTCCCAGAGGCCGGCTATGTTTGGTTGTCGTGCACACGCGCCGAACTTGAGCGCATGCAAATACCGATTCAGGCGGCGCTGCAAGCCCTGTGCAAACTGCAATTGCTGGACCTCCACCTGTCAGACCTCCTCAACACGCAACTGCCCTCGCGCTTTGACTTCACCTCACAATACGACCTGCTGGTGTTTCGCGGTCTGGTGATGAACGGAACCGAATCAACAGCAGCCAGCCAGCCTTTGAAACACTTGCCCCGGCGCGGTGGTCCGCCCATCTTGCGGCGCATCGACACCAGCCCGGTCGGGTTCGTGGTGCTTGACCGCCTCCTGCTGACGGTCCACCCTGCCGACTTCACGTTGCGCGATGCTTACGCCCTGCGGCTGCTGGCGAGCAGCGACAGTGGTTCGCAGAACAGCTTGAAGCCAGACGCACCAGACAGCCGATCCACCGGTGCACGCGGCATTCCCGCCAACCCCGCCGACCTGATGCTGCGCATCGTCAACCAGATGGTGGACGGCTTCCTGGCCTTGCGCCGTGAACTCAGCCAGCAGCTTGACCACTGGCAAGCCGAACTGCTCAACCCCAATACCCGTTTCAGCAACTGGAACGCCCTGCTCAGCGCCCGCCTGTCTTTGCACCACCTCGATGAAATCTGCGAAGACCAGCGCGCGGCCATCCAGGACTGGATTGAAGCCCTGAAAAGCTGGCCCGATCATGACGAGTTGCTGAGCCGACACCAGCGCGACCTGCTGCAAGTGCGCAGCCGCGACGTGCTGGAGCACATCGAGCGCGTGCTGCACCACGTGCAACGGCTGGAGCAAAATGCCGAGACCACGGTGCAGATGCATTTCAATGCGCAAAGCCACCGCACCAACGAGATCATGCGCACGCTCACGGTGCTGACCGCCATTTTTCTGCCGCTCAATCTGATTGCCGGCATTTTTGGCATGAACTTCGACTTCATCCCGCTACTGCACCAGAGCAATGGATTCTGGTTGGCCATGATTTCAATGGGTCTGACAGCGGGTGGCCTGGGGTTATTCTTCTGGCGCAAACGCTATCTGGAGCGCTCGGCGCGCTGACGCAACCCAGCTTAAAGACCACACAGCCATGGACCTCAAACCCCTCGTCACCCTGCTGGCCATCGTGAATCCGCTGGCGATCGTGCCATTCTTTATTCACTACACCCAGGATTTTTCGTCCGCGCAGCGGCGGCGCACCATCTGGATTGCCTCGTTCAGCAGCTTTGTGGTGATTGCGGTCTGCGCTTTGCTGGGGTTGCACATCCTGGAGTTTTTTGGCATCTCGCTGGCCAGTTTTCAGGTCGGCGGTGGCATGCTGCTGTTGACGTCCGCGCTGGCCATGCTCAACGCCCAACCGGCCGAGGCCAAATCCAACGAGGAAGAAATGCATGACGCCGCCGCCCGTGCCAGCATCGCGGTGGTGCCCCTGACCATTCCGCTGCTAACCGGCCCGGCCACCATGTCCACGGTCGTGATTTATGCCGACAAGGCCAAGACGTTCTGGCAACTGGGCATGCTGGTGGGGTATGGTGTGGTCATTGCAGTGGCCACCGCCTTGTGTTTTTCGCTGGCTAACCCGATTGCGCGCGGTCTGGGCAAAACCGGCATCAACGTCATGACCCGGCTCATGGGACTGATACTGGCAGCGCTGGCGGTCGAGGTGATGACGGACGGGTTGATCAAGCTGTTTCCCATCCTTGCAAAATAGCCGCCCACGCCCCGTTTTTTGCTGTTCTGTTCATTTTCTTGTGGAGGTATTTATGAAACGCTGGTTTTTGATTTTGATCACCGCCCTGTCCCTGACGGGCTGCGGCTACAACGACTTTCAACGCCTGGACGAGCAAACCAAATCGGCCTGGAGCGAGGTACTCAACCAGTACCAGCGCCGCGCCGATCTGGTGCCCAACATTGTGGCCACAGTCAAGGGCGAAGCCGCTTTCGAGCAGGATACGCTGACCAAGGTGATCGAAGCGCGGTCCCGGGCGACGTCGATCCAGGTCACGCCCGAGACCCTCAACGACCCGGCTGCCTTCAACAAGTTTCAGGCGGCGCAGGGCGAGTTGGGCTCGGCGCTGAGCCGGTTGATGGTGGTTGTGGAGCAATACCCCAACCTCAAGGCGAACCAGGCATTCAGCGACTTGCGGGTGCAGCTCGAAGGCACCGAGAACCGCATCACGGTGGCGCGCAATCGCTACATCCAAGCTGTGCAGGAGTACAACGTGCTGGCGCGCAGTTTTCCGAGCAACCTGACCGCCATGGTGTTCAGTTACAGCCCCAAGGCGAATTTCTCGGTGCAAAACGAAGCCGGCATCTCGACGCCACCTGTGGTTGATTTCAACAAAAAATGATCGCCTTGCCGTGGCGCATGCGCTCTGCACTGCCGAATGTTCGGTGGCTTGGGTCGCTGTTGCTGCTGTGCTTTTTGACCTGGGGCGTGCTTGGCCCGGCGCGGGCACAACAGGCCGTTCCCGCCCTGGCTGCACACGTGGTGGACACCGCGAGCGCCCTGTCCGGCGCCCAGCGCGAGGCGCTTGAAGCCAAATTGACCACGTTCGAGCAGGTGCGAGGCGCGCAGGTGGTAGTGTTGCTGGTGCCCAGCACCCAGCCTGAAGACATTACCAGCTATGCCAACCGGGTCGCCAACAGTTGGAAAATTGGCCGCAAGGACATTGGCGACGGCATACTGCTGATCGTGGCGGTACAAGACCGCAAGCTGCGCTTCGAAGTGGCCAAATCGCTCGAGGGTGCGATCCCCGACCTGGCGGCCAAGCGCATCATCGACGAGACGATCACGCCGCGCTTCAAGCAGGGCGACTATGCGGGCGGCATCGATGCTGGACTGACGCGCATCATGGCGCTGATCAGCGGCGAGGACTTGCCCGCGCCGGCCGCAAGCAAGCAGCCATCTGGCGGTTTTGACTGGATGCAACTGGGCATCTTCATGTTCATCGCCGTACCGGTGATTGGCGCGGTCACCCGAGGCATTTTGGGCAACCGGCTCGGCGCCTTGGCCACTGGCGGCATGGCGGGTGTGATTGCCATGGTGCTCACCGCGAGCTGGCTGATTGCCGCCCTGGCGGGTGTGGCTGCCATGATCTTTACCCTGGTGCAAAACACACCGGGCCTGGGCAACAGCGGCCTGCGTCGTGGTGACCCCAACACGGGCTGGGGCCATGGCGGTGGCTTTGGCGGCGGCGGAGGAAGTGGCGGCTTTGGCGGTGGTGGTTTTGGCTCTGGCGGCGGTGGCGATTTTGGCGGCGGTGGCGCCTCGGGAGACTGGTGATGTGGACTCGTTTGACCCGGATACTGAGACATCGCTGGCAAAGCGACGACGCGGCCCGCCGCGCCGTGCCGCCCGTGCTGCTTGACAAGCTGGCTGCGCAGGTGGCTGCCAGCGAAGCGCGGCACAGCGGCGAAATACGCGTTTACGTCGAGGCTGGCTTGCCGCTGAGCTACCTGTGGCAGCCTGCCAGCATGGCGCAGATCACGCATGAACGAGCGCTGGCCATGTTTGGCAAGTTGCGGGTCTGGGACACCGCGCACAACAACGGCGTGCTCATTTACCTGTTGCTAGCTGAACACCGCATCGAAATTGTGGCGGATCGGGGCTTGAATGAACGGGTTGCCCTGGACACCTGGCCACGAATGGTGGAGTCCATGAGCGCGGCGTTCAAGGCTGGTGATTTTGAGGGTGGATTGACCCAGGCGGTGCAGGAAGTCTCGTCGCTATTGCGGCGTCACTTTGCGCTGCAGACCGGGCAGAGCAACCCCAACGAGCTTCCCGATAAACCGCTGTTGAACTGACTACGCAAAAGAACACAGACCTAAAAAAGGCCTGTGATTCGATAGTTCACCTGACGCAAATGCCAGGCCGGTTTTTACTTGGCTGGTGTCATCGGTTGCACCGATACATCCACCCGACGATTCTTGGCGCGACCTTCGGTGGTGGCGTTATCGGCAACCGGCTCGGTTTCTCCCTTGCCAATCGCCCGCACGCGCTTGACATCCACGCCATGGCTCACCAGGTAAGCCTTTACCGCCTCAGCTCGCGCCACAGACAACCGCTGGTTGTAGGCATCGGCGCCAACGCTGTCGGTATGGCCTGTTGCAATCACGACTTCAATCTGCATGCCCTTGATCTTGGCCACCAACTCATCGAGCTTGGCCGCACCACCAACCTTGAGCACCGACTTGTCAAAGTCGAACAGCGCATCGGCTGACAGGCTCACTCTGGTGGCAGCAACTGGCGCAACTGGCGCAGCCGGTATGACCGCGCGGGGACGCGACGGGATCACGACCGACGCCTTGATCTTGTCCATGGTCTCAACCATGGATTCTTCGAGCGGGCACAACTCGGCGGGGTCGATGCCAGCACGGTCCTGGCCCGCATCCTGCGCGCTCGGCACATCGTCACGCTTGACGCCCATGGCGGACACCAGCTGGCCCATGCCGGCCAGTGTGCGCGCTTGCGCCGTGGCCTGGTTGTGGCGCGCGTTGATGTAGGAGCGCGTGGCCTCGAAATACTCGTTCTGGCTGTCGAGCAAGTCAAGCAGCGTGCGCTGGCCAATGTCAAACTGCTGGCGGTAAGCCTCGCGCGATTTTTCCGTCGCCAGACGGTGTTGGTCCATGTATTTCTGTTGCTCGTTCAGGCTGCGCACGTCACTGTAGGCTATGGACAGGGTCTGGCGCACATCGCGGCAGGCTTTTTCTTGCAGATCACGTGCCTGGTCTTTCTGATCTACAGCCTGGCGCTCGCGAGCCTTGTCGGCACCGCCGCGGAACAGGTTGTAATTTAGCACCAGTTCGATGCCGTTGACCTTTGTGTTGCCACTGATGCCCCCGCTGTTGTTGTCTCTGTTCGCATAAGCGCGCAAGTCCAGACGCGGGTAGTACGCCGCCTTGCTGGACTCAATGGCCGTTTTGTAGGCACGCACGTTCTCCACCGCAGCATTCAGAGTCGGGCTACCTTGAAGGCCGTCGCGCATCAAGGCCGTGGTGGAATCAGGCATCGTCCCAAGCTTGAACGGCTCGGGCAAAATCGGCAGGCTGGCTGGCGGTTTCTCACCGACCACGCGCAAGTAGCGCGCGCTCACATCGTGCAGGTTGGTCAACTCAGTCAGCAGGTTGGACTCGGCCAGCGCCAGGCGGCCGTTGGCCTGCTCGACGTCCACCCGGCGACCCACGCCAGCGTTGGCACGCTCTTCAACTTTCTGGGTGGTTTGTTTGTGCTCCACATAATTTTGCGTGGCCACCTCCACCAGCTCGCGGTAACGCACCACATCGGCATAGGCCCGCACGGCCTCCAGGGCGGCCGTCTCAGAGGCTTCAAGCAACTCGTAGTAGCGGGTCAGCTTGGCATAACCAAGACGCTTGGTTTCGTTGGGCGTGAACATGCCGTCAAACAGCATCTGGTTCAGGGTGAGCTGAGCGGCATTGAAGTTGTAGCGGCCATAGTCGTTCAACGGCGTATCCCGATCCTCGCGCCCGGTCGTGGCGATCAGGTCCACCTGCGGGAAAAAACCGCCGCGTGCAACATCGCGCTCATTGCCGGCGGCCTTGAAACCATTCCAGCGCGCCTGCACCTCAGGATTGGTGGTTACCGCCTTGCGCACGGCCTGTACCATAGGCTCGGGCAAGGCTTGCGCTTGGGCACCTAAAGCAAAAAGCACAGCCAGTGCCAACAGTGAAAATCTTTTGTCTTTAGAATTCATAAAACCTCCAAATATTTTTCGTAACAATTTGAAAAAGTCCCCAAGTAAATGTACACGGAAAATAATTATGGCTTGTTTTGAAATTTTTTCAAAACTTTTTGCATATGACTGTCAAACCTGCACAATTTATAGGGGCATCTCACCTTCTCGACTTGCGCATGAGTGTTTGGCTGTTTTCGCTGGGGTTATGGTTTTGTTTTGTAACTTCTCTCGCCAACCCGGATTTTGATAAAACGCAATTCTTGGCACAGCAGCGCTATGGCGCCCGCGCCGCTGAAACCGTGGCCGCCTGGCGCCAGTTGATGGGAGAATCGCTCGTCCTGTCCGAGCAGGAAAAGCTCACCAAAGTCAACACATTTTTTAACCGGCGCATTCTTTTTGAGGACGATCTGGTCGTGTGGCAACAGAACGACTACTGGGCCACCCCACTCGAGTTCATGGGCCGTGGTGCCGGCGATTGCGAAGACTTCTCCATCGCCAAATACATCACCCTGCAAATGCTGGGCATCGGCAATGACAGGTTGCGCCTGATCTATGTCCGCGCCAAAAGTGGTTCAATGACATCGATCGCGCACATGGTGCTGGGCTATTACTCCGAGCCCACGGCAGAACCGCAGATTCTGGACAACCTGATCAACAGCGTGCGTCCGGCCTCGCTGCGCCCTGACCTAACCCCGGTTTTCAGCTTCAATCGCGACGGCTTGTGGGTGGGCGGGGCCACGGCCTCTTCTGCCGACCCCACCACGCGCCTGTCGCGTTGGCGCGACGTACTGGATCGCATGCGCCAAGACGGCCTCTGAAGATCACTCACCACATTACCAAGCGAGCCCACCATGTCACTCATCAAACAACTCTGGATTGCCATCACCCTGGTCATGACCGTTGCCTTTGGCGGCAGCATGGTCGTCAGCGTCCTCTCGGCACGGCATTACCTGGAGCAGCAACTGCAGGTCAAAAACATCGACAACGCCACCGCGCTGGCGCTGTCGCTGACGCAGCTGGAAAAAGACGAGGTCATGGTCGGTCTGCTGGTGGCGGCGCAGTTCGATGTCGGCCACTACCGTTTTATTCGCATCGTCTCGCCCACCGGAAAGACCCTGGTGGAGCGCGTGGCCGCCGACCTGAAACCGGGCGCACCGGACTGGTTCGTCAAGCTGATCCCCGTCCGGACCACGCCGGGGCAGGCCCTGATTCAGGACGGCTGGAACCAGTACGGCACGCTGACTCTGGCCAGCCACGACAGCTATGCCTACCAAAGCCTGTGGGACGGCACTATTGAACTGCTGCTCTGGTTCGTCATCGGCGCAGCCATCACTGGGATGGTCGGCACCTTGTTGATGCGCAGCATCACCCGGCCGCTGGGCGAAGTCGTGGGGCAGGCGCAAGCCATTGCCGAGCGCCGCTTCCTGACCATCACCGAGCCCCGCACGCCCGAGCTCAAAAGCGTGGCTCACGCCATGAATGAAATGGTCGGCCGGCTCAAGGCCATGTTCAACGATGAAGCGGCGCGCCTTGAGACCTTGCGCCAAAAGGTCAACCGCGATGCCGTCACCGGCCTGTCCAGCCGAGACTACTTTTTGTCGCACCTGCGCGAAGCAGTGCAGGGCGATCAGTTTGGCTCCGTCGGCACCCTGGTGCTGGTCCGCTTGCCAGATCTCAACGACCTGAACGCCCAACTCGGCCGGCAACAAACTGACGCTCTGCTCAAGGATGTGGGCAGCGAGCTTTACGAAAGTGGTACAGACCACATCGGCCAGCGCGCCGGCCGCGTCAAGGGTGCCGAGTTCGCCGTGGTACGCCCCAGCCTGGCCAGTGCGACTGAGGCTGCCCGTGACGTCCATGAGCGACTCACGCAAAACTTGCTGCCGAAATGGCGCGGCCAGGTGCCCGACCTGTTCCACATCAGTGCCGTGCGCTACCACCATAACCAGAATATCAGCGAACTGCTCGCCCGCGCTGACGAAACGCTAGCCCAGGCCGCCAGCCAGGGAGCCAACAGCTGGCACGCGGTCGAAGACAGCGCGGCCAAGCCGGCGCTGCCAGCCGAGCAATGGCGCTCCCTGCTGACCGAGGCCGTGGCGGGCGGCCAGCTGGCACTGAGCTTCTACCCGGTCATGTCCGGCGACGGCGTCAACCCGCTGCACCAGGAAGGCATGCTCCGACTGCAACTGGACGCGACGGGCACGCTCTTGTCGGCGGGCGACTTCATGCCCATGGCCGCCCAACTCAACCTGACCGCGCCCATCGACCTTGGCGTGGTGAAACTGGCAATTGAACACCTGCGCAGCACGGCGGGCGACATTGCCATCAACCTGTCAGCCGCGACCGTGGCTAATTTCAGCTTTCGCCATGAACTCACCCAGTTGCTCAAAACTTACCCCGAGATCTGCAAGCGCCTGCTGATCGAGGTACCCGAATACGGTGTCTTCAAACAGTTTGAAGCCTTCCGCGACCTGGCGCACCAGCTCAAGCAGTTGGGCTGCCGCGTCGGTGTCGAGTACTTTGGCCAGAGTTTTGCCGAAAGCGGCAAGCTCGCCGACCTCGGACTGGACTATATAAAGGTGCACCCTAGCTACATTCGCGACATCGCCAGCAACGAGGGCAACCAGGAATTCCTCAAAGGCCTATGCAAGGTGGCGCACGCCATCGGCATCACCGTGGTGGCGCAGGGCGTGGAGAGCAAGGCCGACCTGCCGCTACTGGCCGCTCTCGGCTTTGATGGCGTCACCGGTCCCGGGGTCAGGTGAAAAAAACTGGCGGATGTGCTCGGGATGCGCTGCGCACACTGGCGGGGTTCTGGCCCACGCCATCGTCTATGCCCCAATATCGATGGATACTATGACTTAGACTGAATAACACCTTCTACGCTCCGCAGCCCGTTTGAGACATGAAAGTCCGACAGGCTGCGAGGTAGCAGAAGAACAGCAAGTGACACAACAAGCAATATACAGCTCAATCACTGAATTTTTGGTGCCTACTCATGGATAAGATTTTTGTCGCCATCGCGAGCTACCGTGACACTGAATGTCAATGGACAATTAAAGATTTGTTTGATTCGGCAGCCTTTCCTGATCGAATTACCGTTGGAATTTGCTGGCAATTTGATCCATTGTTAGACAGTGATTGCTTCATTGAGCCTTACCCGCGACCCAATCAGGTTCAAGTAATCAATGTAACTCTTAAAGAAACAAGAGGCGCCTGCTGGGCAAAATCAAAAGCTATTTCGCTTGCGTCGGATGAGGATTACATTTTACTGATCGATTCGCATATGCGTTTCGCTCCGGGGTGGGATACCGAAATGATCAAGATGCTTCAAGAAACCGGCAATACTAAAGCATTTCTGTCTTCATATCCAGCAGGATACGATCCACCCAACCAGCGACGTTTCAGCACGCCACGCCTAGCACCAGTCAAATTCTTTAATAGAGTCATGTCTCAGAACTCGGTTCCGTTAAATATGCCGAGGCCCATTGAATCTTACTTGATGGCGGGTGGATATCTATTCTGCCATCGAGAAATGATTGATCAGGTTCCGTATGACCCTCACATATACTTCATAGGAGAAGAGATAGCCCATGCAGCACGGTTCTTTACACATGGCTGGACAGGATACACGCCACACAAGTGCTTGATACATCATTACTATTCTCGGAAAACATCAACCAAACATTGGGATGACGAAAAAGATACCTGGAGCAAAATAAATGCATCATCATACAGGCGCGTACGTCATCTCTTAGGTATCGAACGCACCTCAGATCCATTGGCTCTTATTGATATCGAAAATTATGGCTTAGGGAAGATCAGGTCTCTTGCAGAATTTCAAATAAATATTGGCGTCAATTTCAATGCGTTAGTGATAGACCGAAAACGGCATGAAACCTTGGACAGTGTTGAGGCGGCAATAGTCAAACCAACACCACCTAAATTAACTCATGAAATGACAACTCTTGGAGTTTACACATGCCGATATGGTCATTTTTTGCTACCTAAATTTGATAGCTACATCGGCAAATCATTAATGACTTACGGCGACTGGATCGAAGGTCTGAATGCTGTCTTTGCATCTCTTTTTTCGGCCGGAAGTGTGGTGATAGAAGTGGGGGCAGGGTTTGGAGGACACACAATTGCTTTGGCCCGGCTTGCTGGAAGTGAAGGGAAGGTGATTGCCATTGAACAGTCCCGCCGAATGATTGAACTCCTCCACGCCAACATAGCGCTTAATAGCCTTGATAACGTTCATATCATTCATAGTCGGGCGGGTATCACTACTGGCAAGATACAGGTCAATGAACCTGTCTTTGAAACTGAAGGTAACTTTGGCATGGTTTCATGTCAAATCTCAAATGACACAAAAACAAATTGTGTTCCGGTTATTCAATTGGATTCGCAAATTATGGATCACTTCGATTTATTATTTGTCGACACACCCGGAAATGTGAAAGAGGTTATAGAAAGTGCCTCCACTGCGATAGCTTTATATAAACCAATCCTTGTCCTCAATGCAGATAATATTACCGATGCCAGAAAGACCGAGGATTTATTAACATCCTTCGGATATAAGTCATGTCGATACATGTGCCCATTATTTGAAACTGACAACTTCAATGGAAAAACAGAAAATATTTTCGGTGGATTACGCAGCAACTGGATACTCGCGACAGATAATAATATAGATTTGCATAGCTCTATACCACTCTCATGACTGAATAGTCTATTGTAGATAGCATGTGTTCATTTAATCGTCAGATCCTACGATAATGTATTACAATAAAGTATATTTTAATTAAAATTAATACAAAAAATACCAATATCTATTTTCAAACTATTCTCAAAACAATAAAAAAATATGATTGATTTTTTATGTGTTGCTTGGTTAGGCATAAACAATCCGGTGATATGCCTTGGCTAGTACTTGAAGATTTAAGGCGACTGATGTGGGTTTATTAGTCTATCAAATTCCATCAACTCGGAATTGCTCGACACAGGGCACTGATGTGTGATAGCTTTTGACAGTGCACCTAACATCCAGGAGTTATTTTCAGATGCTCGCTGTTCCTTTTCAGTCCATTGGTTTGTCTTGATGCCACGCGCTATTGCCGCTTGCTGATCTGCTACCTGAAATTTTTCCAAAACATCTTTGATGAAAGGCGCACCACATGCAGCTTTCTTCGTTATCTCAATTTTTTGAGATGGCGCTACCTCGCAGCTTGGGTCGCACAACCAACGCAATCGAGTCCAAAAAGGGGCCGCTGTATATGACATATGCAACAAAGCATTCAATGCTGCTATGTCACTTGGCAACATCTGTCCTTGAACTTTGACTTGTGCTTGCTCCTTCTCAGGATTAAACCATCCCTGCACGCTCCGCGCTAAACCCTCTAAAAACCATGAATTTTTAAAGTATGTATATGCATATTGATAGGTATGAAACAACTCATGCTCTGGAGTCAAATTACCAGGTTGCCAGCGGGAAGAAATACTGATTGTCAAAGCCGAAGTCGGCGACGGAAATTGACGGTATTGGTAAGTTACAACTGAATCACCTGACTCCCCCATCCTCTCTGTCATGGGTAACAGATGAACATCAATGAACTGAGCCTGCCGAAATTTCTCGCTCTTAAGTGGCTCAATCAAGCCGAGATTTTTTGAATAAAGCAAATTTGCGAGTTGAAACTGGGTTGAAAGTCGCTCCACATCCTCATCTGATAATCGAATAGCAATGACCTGAGGCGCACGATTGCGCGCAAACATTGCTACATCACCAACCGCTGCATCGAAAATACGAAAGTCACCATCGACTTTACGTAATACAAGAGCTTCTCTGGGTGCTTTCCAATTGGCACCAGCAGAAGCGGTCAACAATAAAAGAATAGCTCCAAAACAAGATTTTAATTTTCCAAAAGAACTTTTCATCTAAAGATAATTAAAATAATTTAATAAAGGAGGCACCTTTCTTTAACAACTTATCCACTAGTTTGTCCAATCGAGCCTTCTCAATTCCTCTCACAAATATAATATCATCTTCATGGACACAATTAAGAATCACCTGATGAATATCATTACTTTCCTTTTGATGTGCCACCCAATTTATATTTTCAGGCAACGCAGCGATATGGTCTGTGAAGTTGGAAACAGTGAACAATAAGTCTATTTCTGCATTTGCCATTTGTATTTTCATTGCAGCAAGATCTATGGGAGCATTTGGATTATCCTCCATATTAATAAATTCACTAATGACAGCAATTTTTCTACCGTTATCTTTGGGTTTAAGTCTAGACATTAGTTCGAACATTGAGATAAAACCCTTCCACTCACCTCGTCGACTTTGATCATACACCTGGAATTTGCTATTATTAAATGCAACATCATAAAGATTTCCACTACTTTCAAAATGCTGATAAGTAGCGTAATTCAAAGCACACTGATTAATATCTCCCCCCAAAATTTTAGCCATTAGCAATATACTTACCGATGCCAATGGAACATAATCTTCAAGCAAAGGCACAGTGTATTCAATATTTAATCCCAAAATATTTGCTTTGACATACCATTTACATTTATTAAATACAGCACTTATTAAATAACCATCACAATTCGAATGTGAGCCAAAAGTGTAAATCCTGCAATCAGATATATTTTTAATAGCAATGACTATTTTTTCATAGTAAGCATCATCCTTATTGATCAAAACACAGCCACCAGGACGCAGACCTTGTAATGCGGCAACTTTGTTGATTATTAAATTGTCCAACGTTTTATGACTCGACAAATGTTCAAACCCTATTCCAGTAATAACAATATAGTTGGGTCTGACAAAAAAAGAGCTCTCAGTTCCCGCATGTGAATTGGGAATGGCAGTCTCAATAATTGCAACTTTAGCATCCCGTGCAATGGCTGACAGCGTTCGCCAAACCGGCTTTTGCAAATTTGAACTATCAAGATGTGCGTGAACTCGAAATTGGTCTTTCAGAAGATGAGACAACTGCGTCTTGAAGCCAGTTTTACCATGTGATCCAATCACCTGAATTTTAATGCCGTCAAACTGAAGACTGGTGGCGATAGCCATATCTTGCAAGGCTTTGACGGGATCCTCTACTTCCAAAACAGGATGAGATGATGTATGTTGATACTTGCGAACAACTGCGATAGCTGCGCCTAAATTGAATGCTTTATCAAGATACTCACATTTCTCGTCCTGGTCAACAATTTCTTTTTTTCTGGTATCAAAAAATAGGTCATTCTTTTCGATATATGGTAAATAAAAATTCACACCAGTAAAATCGAATCTTTTATCAAAAGTATTTTTCCATCTCCCTCCAGTTACTCTTGAAATTTGATCAGGAGACAAATAAATCATTTTTTTATTAAATAGATCAATTTCTTTCAAGCGATTTTTAATTTGGTCAACCAACACACTCTGCTGCTCAGAAGTACCAATCATCATCAACATAATTCTTCCATATTCAATGGTTCCCCAACCAATGATGATGACGCCATGTCTTGATTGTTTATTAAATTCCAAATCTTTGATATCGAATCTATCAAAATTATCAAAATTGATATTTATCACCAGAGTCATCCAGCAATTTATATTTAATTTTTTTGCAACTATTGCAGGATAACTTGCTGCAGTATATCTCGGGTTACACTCTATCAAAAAATATTCATTGCCAAGTTTTCCGTGCTGTACGGCTACGTCAAATGCAAATATCTCCTCAATTCCTTCTTCGACAGCATATTTAGCTATATTCATCAAAAAGTTATGATTTTCATATGCTGATGGATACCTATTCCCAATGTGTGAGTTATTAGCAATAATTTGATCTGAGATTAGAAATAACTCGGCTTTCTCATTGATTTTCTTAAACTGATAACTACAAAAACAATCTGCCTTAATTTCATTTTGAACCTGAAAGGCAACTTTACTTCGCAAAGACAATATCGCCTCACATAAAGAGTTATGGTCTTCGCATTTCACAATTCCCAATCCAGATGTAGACACCGATGGTTTTAGATAAACTGGATATTCGAAAACTTCATTCTCTAAGAATAGTTCTTTTGAATCGAAGCAAGTCGTTATAGGTATCTTTATATTAAAATTCTCAGCTAGTTTTACAAGATCATTTTTCGAATTTAATATCTTTGTTATTTCTAATCTTTTTTGATTTGGCCTGAATAAATTTTCCCGTTCGCCAAAATAAAAGCAAGATAACTCGGCATCTGGATATTTTATAATTTGTTCAAGTCGCAAATCCCATATAACCTCCTGACAACACTCAAGCCCTACGCGTTCATAATGCTTTTTAATATATTCCCAATGTTTTTTTAATTCGCCAGGCAGCTGCATCACATCATCTTTTTCGGTTATGCATAGTGCGCGCGACGCATACATTTTTCCCAAACCCAAACTGGCTGGTCCACTACTTCTGATATCGTGATTAAATATTTTCATGAGATTGATCACTTACGGGTACCAATGAAGACCTGTCGATTGACGATTCCCAATACGGCAATATCTTTGCAAAAAATGAAGCGACGTGCTGAATGGTATCTATCCGAAACCACTGACGTGTGTACTTGAATCGAATTCCCCCCAAAGCAATATCTGGTTTGGGTGCAAAGTATATTGAATCCTCGGTATTGACCAAATGCATCAACGCCCATGCCGCCAAACAAATCGCCTGCCAAAGTTCTTCTGCCGTTGCGGTGTCGCCCATTTTGATTGCCAGTTCATAAGCACCCAGCAAGCCTTCGCAGCGCGCACCATCAGCATAAGGGTAGTCGCCAAAGTTGTAATAGAAACTACCCGCATAATCTGGGTATGGTGCGTTCGTAACTTTGTACATGTGGTCAATCATCTTTCGTGCGTCAGAAAACACAAAATCGCTGTATTGAGGGTTGCGCATATCCTCAAAATCCCACAATTCCATGATTCCCATCATCAACCAGCCGTCTGACGGCAGCACGCTGTATTCACTGGCACGAATAATTGGACGTACATTCAGCAAAAAGTGCAAAGCCAAGTGCAGTTTTTCAAAAACGTGCGAGCGCTGTTCATGTTTCACCAGATGCAAATAGGCCGCCAAACCACACACAGCTTCTCCAGGATAGAAAAACGAAAAGTGACTTGTGTTATCAGCTTCAGTAACCGGTTTATCAAGATAGATGTTGTAGTAAATAAATTCACCACTGGCAGTGATCTGATTGACCAGATGGCAGGCCAGACGGTCCGCCCAAATGCGGTATTGAATGTCACCTGATACCCTTTCATACTGCGCCAGCAGATAAAGAGCGATTCCAGATCCACCCAGTTTAGCTTTTTTTTCACTGTAAATGTAAGCCCCCTCATGCCCGTTGTAGTTCTGTAGTCGCGCTTGCTTCAACAAATAATCAATTGCGCGGACAACATGGGCCAGGGTGTCACCGCGATGCGTTAGTTTTTCATGAAATAGGCAGGTTATTGCACCGCCGCAGTGACGCAGAATGTTGTAGTAGGGATTCTTTACCGGATTTCGTGAAGGGTGTTCGTGATCACGTTTCGAGTCGGTAGCAGCATCGTAATAATACAGAAACTTGCCGTCAGGCTGCTGGGTATGTTTGATGTGGTCTATGGCCAGACCCAGAGCCTGCTCAATTTTTTTGCGATTGATCTTACCCACCACAGGATGGCCCCGATACAAAGCACACCACCCCTTTGAAGTAGCGATAAAGCTGCTGGAGCGGAAGCACTCGAAGCTTGATTCTTTGAGAAAGTCAGTACCGTGAACACGACTGAGATAATCACGCAACTGACCCACGCCCATGATAGAGCGGACGTAGCCATCCCCAGGCGCAAATACATGAAGCTTGTCGTCTCCGCCACGAATCAAGAGACCGTCCACACCGATTTCAAAATGGCGCTCATCCTGCGTCTCCATGCTCATAACCAAGAAGTCCAGTGGTCTCGGAACATCCTGTACAAAATCTATCTGAAGACGAAATTTGGTTGCTGTTAGCTGTGCACGGCGAGGGTGCAAGATCAGACGTTGTAGTAAGTCGGCAAACCCAACTGGGCCATCGCTAATGGCACGGGTAACCAAAATGCGGCGATGCCCGGGCGCGTACAGGATGAGGATTAACCGGACGAAGCGCTGGGGAAAGCTGGTTCGGACAAACGCCTGCTGGATATCAAATGATTCAACATTGCCTCGTCGCAAACCTTCATTGATGAGTGCATGGAAGGCCACATCCTCAAGGATGTTTTGGAACATAGGCAAACCCAGATGCGGCTCAATAAACATGATTGAGGTTTTGACCAATTTTTGCTGACATCAAAGTGAAAAAAAAGCGGGGCTTTCGCCCCGCTAAATTAAACCATAAACGCAATCTTAGACATCTGTGGAAGGCCCGCTGTCTATGAGGTTCTTCACGATGTTCGAAGCATCATTGCTTTCATAACCAGCCAATTCTATTGACTGTTGGGGATCAACCTTACCTGAGTGAACCTCATCTGCCCCCTTGCCATCAACATTAACCTCCAGGCTCTCATCCTCTCCACCGATAAGGTCACGACTGTCGAGGGCGTCAACACCTTCAGCTTCATCTTCTTCGTCATCATTGTCCGAGTCAGAGTCGCTATCCGAATCGCTGTCGCTGTCGCTATCCGAGTCGCTATCCGAATCTGAATCCGAATCGCTGTCGCTATCCGAGTCAGAGTCACTGTCACTATCCGAATCGCTGTCGCTGTCACTATCCGAATCGCTGTCGCTGTCGCTATCCGAGTCGCTGTCCGAATCCGAATCGCTATCCGAGTCAGAGTCACTATCCGAATCGCTGTCGCTGTCGCTATCCGAGTCAGAGTCACTATCCGAATCGCTGTCGCTGTCGCTATCCGAATCCGAGTCGCTGTCACTATCCCAGTCAGAGTCACTGTCACTATCGGAATCGCTGTCG
>NZ_JAQTWL010000048.1 GCF_028689295.1 Rhodoferax sp. | reverse complement strand
TATTCCAGCGAAATCGAACGTGAATTTCAGGTCAATCATGTTGCCAACTTTGACCATGGCGGTCAATGCCGACCAGACCAAGTGGGCACTCGACTCGATCTTTCGACTGACCGACTCTTGAGCAGCGATTCCGGTCTTAGAGATTTTCGATTTACCTGCTCCTTAGCAGCCGTTGGCAGCCAGGTACCGACAGGCGGCTATCCGGTGACGTTTCACTTGTACCAGCTCCGGTGGTGGCCAGCCGTGGCCGCTGGCTTCAGCGGTGACGTTTGACCTGGCGTGGCTTCAGCGATGACGTTTCATTGGAAGCAGCTCCGGCGGTGGCCAACTGTGGGGGCTGGCCTTATCCGGTGGCGTTTCATGGGCACGAACTTGTGCGGTGAGGTTTCATGGGAATGACCTTGTGCCGTGGCGTCAAAGTGCTTCTAAACTGCCCCGCTTTTTTTCTTCCTGACCATCGTGCTGGTCGGGGTCATATTCTTCGTCGTATCCATAGTCGAGATTGACCTCGCCGGCATCCACCGAATAACT
The DNA here is from genome assembly GCF_028689295.1 of Rhodoferax sp. GTDB lineage: Bacteria > Pseudomonadota > Gammaproteobacteria > Burkholderiales > Burkholderiaceae_C > Rhodoferax. Next base: position 5,060 of record NZ_JAQTWL010000048.1, on the reverse strand, counting down.
CCCTGCCGCAATTTCAACTTCAATGTCCCAATCCTCTACCGGCGATGCCATCAACTCACCGGAGGAAGTCAAAAACACACTCACGTCAACATTCATTGGCACCGAAATTTCTTGTGATCCCATGGGTATCTCTTCATGGTCGATCGAATCCCACTGAAAGAACGCCACCGAAATCAATACCTCAACGCTTATCGATACAGGAAGCTCCACCACATAAAGCGGCGAATCCTCATCAGTGAACCACCCCTGCATATTCCGGAAGTCTGGCTCGAAGGCAACGACACTTGCGTCGTAGGACTCAGCCTCCTGTCGATGTGAAAAGCCAGTGCAAATTTCATCAACCGACCACTCGGCTTCTGATACATGTTCTTGCACCGCGTCCTCGACAAGTGCGTAGCAGTTAGAGTTGTGATCCTCCAAATTGGCCCGAATCTTCGACAGCAGCAGCTTGGCATGTTCTGACATTGCCTCGAACAAGCCTGTGAACTCCTCCAAGGTTTTGACGCAAAAAAGGTGGTCTGAATTATTTGCAAAGGAATGCCAACCTTTGTCCTTTGAGATCAGCACACCATTCGTGTCTCCATCCTTGGCGTACTGCTCAAGCACCAGGAGTGCTGCCGCGTCAGGGAACTCAGATTTCTTGTCTTTGATGACTTCAAAAGGCGGCTGCATTGCAAAATAGCGCTCAAATAAATCACGGGCAAGCATTGCACCATCTGTCGCCAAAATTTCACCGCCCAATCCCTTCACAAAGGACAGAATTTCTGTTTTGAATTGCTGTTTTGCAGATTCAACAATGGCCAGGGAATTAGCTGCTGACACCAGCGGAGCGACATCCAATGATGCCTTTCGGCGCAAGTGATTCAGAGCCGAATCCAGCTTTTGCTTGGCTTCCATAAGGTCACGCAATCGGTGGGCAAACACCTCACGCTCAACGATTTCCGATAGTTGCAGCGTTATCCAAGCCGGGCGCTGCAGATGCAGGACATTGAGCGCACCCTGTTTGAAATCAAAACCCTTGCCCTCCAAGACGTTGGTGTCTATTGAAAAGAAGGTTACTTTTCGGCCAATGATATGGTCTGGTGTAGGCGGTCCGGCTGGCATTTTTATTCCCTTGGCACACCCCATCAAGGGGCAGACATTGTTTTGATTGCATTGTGGCTGAACACTTTTTCATCAGGGATTCGGGTCTAAGAATATTATTCTGAATAAATTTCACACAAATTACAGAATTCTGCTGTAAGATCATGACTGCAATCAATTTTTAAGGCTACCATGATCGAAATGCAGGGGAAGGAAGAGTTCGCATCCGAGCGTATTGCTCAATTGCCGCTGATCAAGCAATGCATTGATAGTGGATGGGACAATTACACTAAACTTTATCCACCCGACCTCCGCGCCCGGCACAGTGCCCGCACCAGAGCCTCATTGATCAATGATGAGATCGTTCTTGAAGCGGAAGTGCTGTTTGCCAATGTGCCTGGCATCCGTTTTGAGAAGCGAGGCAATGCTTTTTTTGCTTATGTCGGACAGCGAATGGTTATCAGATTCAAGAAATTTGGACCGAACCTGTCGGTCAGCGGAATCCCAACTCAGCAGCACCTCTCCCTCATAAATCAGCAATTTACTCTGCCTGATTTCGGCGAAATGATGACGATTCATGCGGGCTACAAACTCAATACGCTCGAAACAGCACTGGAAGGTACTTACGTCGTTTGCCCACGTGGACATGGCAAACATTGGTTTCTGAACCTCAAAGACATTGAAGATCGCAATAGCGTGCCAAACATTGTGCAGCTGCCAATTCAGCCTCAAAAACAGGTGGCAGGTTTTACGCCCAAATTGGTACCAAAAATAGACAAGGAAGCGGAAGGTGGATCAGTTTAATCCTCGCATGCTCGTGATTGCCCGTGAAGCACGTTGTTTCGGACAAGCCGAGTTAGCCAAACGCCTTGGCATCAGCCAGGGCGCGTTATCAAAAATTGAAGGGGGTGTTTCTAAACCCACTGCAGAGGTGCTGGACAATTTTTGTAAAGAACTTGATTTTCCTACTGGTTTTTTCCAACAATCAGGCGGTGTTCACGGCACTGGAACAGAGGCTTTTCACCAAATGTACCGGCGAAGACAAGCCCTCCCCGCTAAGGATTTCCGTAGAGTTGAGGCACAAGTAAATATCGTTCGCATGCATCTCGAAAAAATGCTCAGTGCAGTCGATTGGCATCCCGGGATTGAAATTCCGAAATGGAATATTGAAGATTTTGGCGGAAGTGCAGAAAGAACTGCAACAGCGTTGCGTGCGTCTTGGAATATGCCCGCTGGCCCTGTCGGTAACGTAACTCAGCTTATTGAAGATGCCGGCGGCATCATCATCATGTTTGATTTCGGCACCAAGCTGGTGGACGCAACCAGTTTTCGGTATCCGGGCCTGCCCCCTTTGTTTTTTGTCAACAAGGGGCTAACCGGTGATCGCATGCGATTTACGCTGGCCCATGAGCTGGCCCATATGGTTTTGCACAGTGACATACCAGTGCAGACCATGGAAACAGAAGCGGATCAATTTGCAGCCGAGTTTTTGATGCCCGCACGCGACATAAGCCAAAGCCTAAACAGGTTCGAACTTCGCCGTGCAGCCCTACTTAAACCGTTTTGGAAAGTCTCGATGGGTTCGTTGTTGTTCCGGGCAAAAACACTTGAAAAAATTACTGATAACCAGTCCCGTCATTTGTGGATCAAGATGAGTGCAGCGGGTTGGCGCACACGTGAACCTGAAGAACTCGACATTCAAATTGAGCAGCCACGATTTCACCAACAACTCGTTGATCTCCATCTAAAAACCATGGGTTACTCACCTGCTGAATTTGCACAGATGCTTTTCAGCAACGCCAACGATGCGACTACCTACCATGGCCATGGCGAACAACCTTATCAAGCATTACGTCTGGTCTCGAAAGGGTTCTCTATAGTGCAGTAACAAAAACAAAAAAGCCCACGAAGTGCGCTAACACTTCGCAGGCTCTCGGTGAGGTGAATAAGGGCTACCAAACCACCACACAACCGTCTTGGACAGACAGCGGAGTTTAACGCTCCGGGTTGTGAGGCGCAACAAATGTCCTTCAATCCAATTCAGAGGAGGGATATTTATGTCCTATCGAAAACTGAAGAGCGTTTTTGTTCACGCCTACGCCCGCTACCGTTTTGGTCAGTGGGAATCCGTGTGCAAGCATTGGCGCTCCCATCCCGGACAGCTTTCGCTGTTCTAGTGATCCGGCTCGCAGCCGGAATGTAGCGCCCGGCCGATAGGTCGGTGCCAACGCCTTTGGTTGTTGGAAGGGATGCTCGGGCCGCCGCCCGAGCATTTCTCAATACTCACATGGAGCCAATCAGGGGTTGTACACCCAAACCGGCGGAATTTGTCCATAGCACTGACGGAAAATATTTGTTTGTCGGCCCCCGCAGTTTTGTGCCACTTTTAGGCCAACCGGAGCCTAAAAGGTACACGGAAAACACTGACGGAATGCGTTCTCATACGGAAACAGTGCGAAATAGGTTTTCCGATACTCACATTTTGAGAGTGGCTAAATTCCGCCGGTTTGGGCTTAGAACCCCTGACTGGAGTTGAACTAGACAGCCAGAAAGCAGACTGTCGTGTGCGACTCTTATGGGTCTTCTGGAGTCAGTCACTTTTCTGGAAAACTGAATCCCAACATTTTCATTGGTGCCTGTTGGGTTGTCTAACTATCACCTGTTGGCTTGTCTAATTGGCCCTTGTTGGTTTAGCTAACAAAGGCAAATGTTGTTGGTTTCTCTAAGTAACCACGGCCAACAGCGCAGTAAAACCTCCTGATGCATAAAAAAACCCGCCGAAGCGGGTTCTTATTGGGCCTGATGGCGTCTAGCCGCCGTGAATTTTCATCATGACCGGCACGATCAGCAGCGCCACAATGTTGATGATCTTGATCAGCGGGTTGATGGCCGGGCCGGCCGTGTCCTTGTAGGGGTCGCCCACGGTGTCGCCGGTCACGGCGGCCTTGTGGGCTTCAGAGCCCTTGCCGCCAAAGTTGCCGTCTTCGATGTACTTCTTGGCGTTGTCCCAGGCACCGCCACCGGTGCACATGGAAATGGCCACAAACAAACCGGTCACGATGGTGCCCATCAGCAAGCCACCCAGGGCCGCCGGGCCGAGGATCAGGCCGACCAGAATCGGCACCACCACGGGCAGCAGGCTCGGGATCATCATTTCCTTGATGGCAGCGGTGGTCAGCATGTCGACTGCGGTGTCGTACTCGGGCTTGGCCGTGCCTTCCATGATGCCCTTGATGTCGCGGAACTGGCGGCGCACTTCAACCACCACGGCACCGGCCGCGCGGCCCACGGCTTCCATCGCCATGGCGCCAAACAGGTACGGAATCAGGCCACCGATAAACAGCCCGATGATGACCATCGGGTTGCTCAAATCGAAGGTGATGTGGCTGCCATAAGCATCCAGCTTGTGGGTGTAGTCGGCAAACAGCACCAGGGCTGCCAGGCCGGCGGAACCAATCGCGTAACCCTTGGTGACGGCCTTGGTGGTGTTGCCCACGGCGTCCAGCGGGTCGGTGATGTCGCGCACGCTTTTGGGCATTTCGGACATTTCGGCAATGCCACCGGCGTTGTCGGTGATGGGGCCATAGGCGTCCAGCGCCACCACGATGCCGGCCATGCTGAGCATGGAGGTGGCTGCAATGGCAATGCCGTACAGGCCGGCCAGCGCAAAAGCGGTGTAAATGGCCACGCAGACAAACAGCACCGGCCAGGCGGTAGAGCGCATCGACACACCCAGGCCGGCAATGATGTTGGTGCCGTGGCCGGTGGTCGAGGCTTCGGCGATGTGTTTCACTGGCGGGTATTGGGTGCCGGTGTAGTACTCGGTGATCACCACCAGCGCGGCGGTCAGAATCAGGCCGACAGCACAGGCGCCAAACAGGGCCATTTGGCTACCGGAAGCCTTGATGGCGTTGTCAGGAATCAACCATTGCGTGACAAAGAAGAAGGCAATCAGCGACAGCACCCCGGCCACAGCC
>NZ_JAQTWL010000028.1 GCF_028689295.1 Rhodoferax sp. | reverse complement strand
TTACACACAAGCACAGCTAAATGCAGTGGCCAGGAAGCTCAATGAGAGGCCTCGGAAAACTCTAAACTACGAAACGCCTGCTGAACAATTCAGCCAACTTGTTGCATCGACCGGTTGAATCCAAGGCTGCATTCCCGACATGAACTTTGCACCGGAATGTTCACTGCGTGTCAAAAATCCGGTCACCTGCATCCCCAAGGCCCGGCAAGATGTAGCCATGGCTGTTGAGTTGGCAGTCGATGGTTGCGCTGTAAGGCCTAGTGTTGCTTGAGGTTGTGCCAATTTATAGCCTATTCATGCTAATATTTGGCATGTCTATCAGTTCCGCACTTTTTACCGACAGCCAGGCGCGGCTGTATGTATGGCTCTTTGGCCAGCCCGAGCGGGCCTATCACCTCAACGAGCTGCGTCGCCTCACCGGCTTGGGCAGTGCCTCTTTGCAGCGGGAGCTGAACCGCCTGGCTGCGGCGGGCTTGGTTATTGCGCAAGCGGTGGGCAACCTGCGCCGCTTTCAGGCCAACCCACAATCGCCTGTTTACGCCGAACTGGTGGCCTTGACGCGCAAGACGCTGGGCACGGTGCCGGTGTTGCGCGATGCCTTGCTGCCCTTGCAGCCTCATCTGCAGTCTGCTTGGGTCTATGGTTCGGTCGCCAAACAAACCGACACCGCCCGCAGCGACATCGACGTGATGCTGGTGGGTAATGACTTGCTGCTCAGCCAGGTCTTGGCCGCCCTGGAACCCGCCGAGGCCCAACTTGGCCGAAAAATCAACCCGAGCATTTATTCCCCCCAAGAGTTTGAGCGCCGCCGCGCCGAGCCAGACTCGTTCGTCAACCGGGTTTTGTCGCAGCCCATCCTGCCATTGATAGGGGACGCCCATGAGCCAGCCTGAATTAGATAACCTGGTGCGCATCGGCCAACTCAAAGCCGAGCCGCGCAATGCCCAGGAAGTGACCCGCATGCTCGCCATGGCGCACACCCGCCTGAGCGATGCCAGGTTGAGTAATTTGTCGCTGGAAGGCCGCTTTACCAGTGCTTACAACGCCGCCCACGCCGCTGCCCTGGCTGCGCTGCGCTGGCACGGCTACCGCAGTGAAAACCGTTACACCGTGTTTCAGTGCCTGACCCACACGCTGGGCTGGCCCGCCAACCGCTGGCGTGTGCTGGACGCCGCGCATCAGAAACGAAATCTCGCTGAATACGAAGGCTACCTTGACATCGAAGAATCCGTCGTGGCCGAGATGTGCGCGTTAGTTCAAAGCCTGATTACCGACGTGCAAGACATCATGGTCAAGTAGTCGTTGATCCGTCGCCCCGTGAAATCCGTCAAGCGTGGAGCATTACTGCGTGCCAAAAATCCGGTCGCCCGCATCACCGAGTCCGGGCAGGATGTAGCCGTGGCTGTTGAGCTGGCGGTCGATGGCGGCGGTGTAGATCGGCACATCCGGGTGGGCTTCGCGCAGGGCCTTGACGCCTTCGGGGCAGGTCAGCAGGCAGACGAACTTGATCGATTTGGGGTTCAGCACCTTGATGCGCGTGATGGCGGCAATGGCTGAGTGGCCGGTGGCCAGCATCGGGTCCACCACCACCACGTCGCGCTCGGGCATTTCCTTGGGCATCTTGAAGTAGTACTCGACCGCTTTCAGCGTGGCCGGGTCACGGTACAGGCCGATGTGGCCGACGCGCGCGCCCGGCACCACGCTCAGGAAGCCGTCCAGAATGCCGGTACCGGCGCGCAATATGGACACCAGCGCGAGCTTTTTGCCGTCAATCACCTTGGCGGTCATGGTTTCCAGCGGGGTCTCGATCTGAACGTCCTGCATCGGCATGTCGCGCGTGACCTCGTAGGCCATCAGCATTGACAGTTCGTTGAGCAGCGTGCGAAAGCTGGTGGTGCTGGCGCCCTTGTCGCGCATCAGCGTGAGCTTGTGCTGCACCAGCGGGTGGTCGATGACGTGAACCATCGGGTCTTGGGGAGTGGTCATGGAATTTCTTTCGATGCGTTTGTGTTTAGCGCTTGGAGCCGCCAAAAATGCCGCCGAGTACGCCGCGGATGATCTGACGGCCCACTTCGCGGCCGATGGAGCTGGCGGCGCTCTTGAACAACTGCTCGCCCGCCGAGGTGCGCCGGCCGCCGCCACCGCCGAGCAGGCTGCCCAGGCCCGAGCTGATGCTGTCGAACATGCCGCCCCCTGGCGCTGCGGGTGCTTCGCTGGGGCTGACCGTGGTGCCCGGGGCTTTGCTTTCTGCCTGCGCGGCGCGCGCCTCGGCGTGGCCCTTGAGCTTTTCATAGGCTGAATCGCGGTCCAGCTTCTTTTCATAGACCCCGGCGACGATGGATTCGCTCAGCAGGGTTTGCCGTTGTGCTGGCGTGATCGGACCGATCTGGCTGGCAGGTGGCAGCACGAAGACACGTTCTGTCGGGCAGGGGCGGCCTTTGGCGTCCAGAAAGCTGACCAGCGCCTCGCCCACACCCAGTTCGGTGATGGCTGCGCCAATGTCCAGCCCGGGGTTCGGGCGCATGGTGTCGGCGGCAGATTTCACCGCCTTTTGATCACGCGGGGTAAAGGCGCGCAGCGCGTGCTGCACCCGGTTACCCAGCTGTGCCAGCACGCTGTCGGGAATGTCGAGCGGGTTTTGCGTCACAAAATAAACACCCACGCCTTTGGAGCGCACCAGCCGCACCACCAGTTCGATGCGCTCGATCAGCACCTTGGGCGCGTCGTTGAAGAGCAGGTGCGCCTCGTCAAAGAAAAACACCAGTTTGGGCTTGTCCAGGTCGCCCACTTCGGGCAGGTTCTCGAACAGTTCGCTGAGCATCCAGAGCAAAAAAGTGCTGTACAGGCGCGGCGAGTTCATCAGCCGGTCTGCCGCCAGGATGTTGATCATGCCGCGCCCGGCGCTGTCGGTTTGCATGAAATCGTCGATGTTGAGCATGGGCTCGCCAAAGAACTTGTCGCCGCCTTGCGCCTCGATCTGCATCAGGCCGCGCTGGATGGCGCCAATGCTGGCGGCGCTGATGTTGCCGTATTCGGTGGTGAATTCGCTGGCGTTGTCGCCCACAGACTGGCACATGGCGCGCAGGTCTTTCATGTCGAGCAGCAGCAGGCCGTCGTCGTCGGCGATCTTGAACACCAACTGCAGCACGCCGGCCTGGGTTTCGTTGAGGTTGAGCATGCGCCCCAGCAGCAGCGGCCCGAGGTCGCTCACAGTGGCACGCACCGGGTGGCCCTGCTCGCAAAACACGTCCCACAGCGTGGTGGGGAATGCGCCGAATTCAGGCGTTGGCAGCCCGCGCTCGGCAATGATTTTGGCGAGCTTGGGTGTGGCCGAGCCGGGTTGTGAAATGCCGGTCAGGTCGCCCTTGACGTCGGCCATGAACACCGGAACACCCATCTTGGAAAAGCCTTCGGCCAGGGTTTGCAGCGTGATGGTTTTGCCGGTGCCGGTGGCGCCTGTGATGAGACCGTGCCGGTTGGCTTTGTCAGGTTGCAAAAAACATTGGGTCTGGCCGTGCTGGGCGATCAATAAGGGTTCTGGCATGTCTGGCTCCAAAAGTACAATCCAGCCGATAGCGTAACGAACTTTTGAAGGATTTCACGTGGCAGGACACAGTAAATGGGCCAATATTCAGCACCGCAAAGGCCGGCAAGACGAAAAACGCGGCAAGATCTGGACGCGCATCATCCGTGAAATCACGGTGGCCGCACGTGCTGGTGGCGGTGACCTGGGCACCAACCCGCGCTTGCGCCTGGCGGTGGACCGGGCCAAGGCGGCCAATATGCCCGCCGACCGCGTGAAGTACAACATCGACAAGGCCACGGGCAGCGTCGAAGGCATCACTTACGAGGAAATCCGCTACGAAGGCTACGGCATTGGCGGCGCCGCCATCATTGTCGACACCATGACCGACAACAAGGTGCGCACGGTGGCCGAGGTGCGTCACGCCTTTGCCAAGTTCGGCGGCAACATGGGCACCGAGGGCTCGGTGGCGTTCCAGTTCAAGCACTGCGGCCAGATCATTTTTGCACCAGGCACCAGTGAGGACAAGGTGATGGAAGTGGCGCTGGAATCGGGCGCTGAAGACGTCATCAGCGATGACGATGGCGCGATTGAGGTGATTACCTCTGTGGCCGACTTCGAATCCGTCAAAAATGCGCTCGAAGCCGGTGGCCTGAAGCCGGATGTGGCAGAGGTCACGATGCGCGCCGAAAACCCGATCGAACTCACCGGCGACGAAGCCATTCGCATGCAAAAACTGCTTGATGCCATTGAAGACCTTGACGACGTGCAAGAGGTCTATCACAACGCCGAACTGGATACCGAATGAAGATTCTGGTGATTGGCGGCGGTGGCCGTGAACATGCCCTGGCCTGGCGACTGGTGCAGTCGCCCAAAACCCACAAGATTTACCTCGCTCCCGGCAATGGTGGCACGGCGCAGGACGACCGTTTTGAAAATGTGCCGATCACCGACGTGAATGACTTGTGTGCCTGGGCGCTGGCGCAGAAAATTGTGCTCACCGTGGTCGGGCCTGAAGTACCGCTGGCCGCAGGGGTGGTGGATGTGTTTCGCAAACACGGTTTGCGCATTTTTGGGCCGACGCAGGCGGCCGCCCAGTTGGAAAGTTCCAAGGCGTTTTCCAAAGCCTTCATGCAGCGCCACAACATTCCCACCGCCGAGTTCGAGACCTTCACCGACGCGGTCGCGGCGCATGCCTACATCGACCAAAAAGGCGCACCCATTGTGGTCAAGGCCGACGGTCTGGCTGCCGGCAAGGGCGTGGTGGTGGCCATGACCCTGGCCGAAGCGCACGAGGCGGTGGACTTCATGCTGCTGGACAACGCTTTAGGCGTGGTGCACAACGCCGGCGGCGCGCGCGTCGTCATCGAAGAATTCTTGCAGGGCGAAGAGGCCAGCTTTATCGTGATGGTGGACGGCAAGAATGTGCTGCCGCTGGCCACCAGCCAGGACCACAAAAGGTTGTTGGATGGCGACCAGGGTCCCAACACCGGCGGCATGGGCGCGTATTCGCCGGCGCCGGTGGTGACGCCCGATGTGCACGCCCGCGCCATGCGCGACATCATTTTGCCGACGGTGCGCGGCATGGAAAAGGACGGCATTCCCTTCAGTGGTTTCCTGTACGCCGGCCTGATGATCGACGCCCAGGGCCGGCCCAAGACGCTCGAATTCAATTGCCGCATGGGCGACCCGGAGACCCAGCCGATCATGATGCGCCTCAAATCCGATCTGGTCGATGTGATGATGGCCGCGACCGAGCCGGGGCCGCACGGCAAGCTCGATCAGGTTGAACTGGAGTGGGACCGGCGCACCGCCCTGGGCGTGGTGCTGGCTGCGCATGGTTATCCGCTGAGTCCACGCAAAGGCGATGCCATCAGCGGCATCCTGCCCGAGGCAGAAGACGTCTGCGTGTTCCATGCCGGCACCACGGTGCAAGATGGGCAACTGCTGACCTCTGGTGGCCGGGTGTTGTGTGTGACGGCGCTGGCCGACAGCGTGCGCCAGGCCCAACAGCGCGCCTATGAGGTGGCGCAGGGTATTCGCTTTGACGGCATGCAATACCGCCATGACATTGGCCACCGCGCCATCAAGGGGACGCCAGCATGACGACCAAACGCTTGCCGGCCGAGGTGGTGGGCGACTACTTGCGTGGTCTGCAGGCCAGCATTACCGGCGCTATTGCCGAACTGGATGGAAAAGCGTTTTTGACCGATGCCTGGCAAAAGCCCGCTGGCGAGATGTTGCAGGGTCGGGGCATCACGCAAATTCTGGAAGGCGGGGCCATTTTTGAGCGCGCCGGTTGCGGCTTTTCGCACGTGAGCGGCCCCAAGCTACCGCCCTCGGCCACCCAGCATCGCCCGGAACTCTCGGGCGCGCCGTTCGAAGCCATGGGCGTGTCGCTGGTGTTCCATCCGCGCAACCCCTATGTGCCCACGGTGCACATGAACGTGCGCATGATCTCGGCTAAAGGCAGCGATGGCGCCCCGGTTAGCTGGTTCGGCGGCGGCATGGACCTGACGCCCTATTACGGTTTTGAAGAAGACGCGGTGCACTTCCACCAGACCTGCAAGACGGCCTTGCAGCCGTTTGGCGACGACAAGTACCCGCGTTTCAAGACCTGGTGCGACGAGTATTTTTTCCTGAAGCATCGCAACGAGCCGCGCGGCGTGGGGGGTGTGTTTTTTGACGACTTCTCAGAGCTTGGCGCCGAGCAAAGTCTGGCCATGATGCAGGCCGTGGGCAGTTCGTTTTTGAGTGCCTACCTGCCCATCGTGGCGCGCCGCAAGGACACGCCTTACGGAGAGCGAGAGCGTGCTTTCCAACTTTACCGGCGCGGACGTTATGTGGAGTTCAACCTGGTGTGGGACCGGGGAACACACTTTGGCCTGCAGTCGGGCGGCCGCACTGAATCCATTTTGTTGTCGATGCCCCCGCTGGTGAGTTGGGCCTACCAACAGGTGCCGGCCCCTGGCACGCCCGAGGCCGAGTTGTACAGCAAGTTTTTGGTGCGCCGGGATTGGGTTTGAATCTGGACGCACCCCAACGCCGACGCATCGGGGTGTTTGGCGGTGCGTTCGACCCGCCGCACCTGGCGCATCGTGCCTTGCTGGAAACGGCGCTGGCCGAGCTCAAACTGGATGTTTTGCGCGTGGTACCCACGGGTGATGCCTGGCATAAACCACGGCCCTTGAGCGCTGCCGCGCATCGCCTGGCCATGGTGCACCTGGCGTTTGACGACGTGCCGCAAATCCATGTCGATTCCCAGGAAATGGCACGCAGCGGCCCCAGCTATACCGTGGACACTTTGCGACACATCGCCGCCGCAGAACCCGGGGCCGAACTGTTTCTGATCATGGGGGCCGACCAGGCGGTCGCCCTGACCAGCTGGCACGATTGGGAGGCCATTCTTCAATTAGCTATAATTTGTGTAGCTACTCGCGCCCGGCTATCAAACAATGGCGCCTTGTTCGATGCTGAAAAGTTGTTTCCTGAACGGTTTTTGCATCTGTCCATGCCCGCCACACCGGTGAGTGCCACCCAGGTTCGCAGCATGATCGCCACCGGGCAATCGGTGCAAACACTGGTGTCCGGACCCGTTGCGCGTTATATTGCCGACCATCACCTTTACCAATCACATTGATGACTACCCAAATTACTGCTCCCAGCAAAGTCAAGAAACCTGCCAAAGCAGCTGCCAAGTCGGCCCCGCTGGCACCCAAAAAATCCGCCAGCCAGGCCACCACCAAAGTCGCCTCTGCCAGTGCAGAAAAAAAGGACATCCAGAAATTGCAGCGCGCCATCGTCGATGGCCTGGAAGATGTCAAGGCGCAAGACATCGTGGTGTTCGACACCGAGCATCTCTCGTCCCTGTTTGAGCGGGTGATCGTGGCCTCGGGCACGTCCAACCGGCAGACCAAGGCACTGGCCATGAGCGTGATCGACGCGGTGCGTGAGGCGGGTTTTCCCAAGCCGCGCGTCGAGGGTGAGGCCAACGGCGAGTGGATCATTGTGGACTGTGGCCAGGCCGTGGTGCACGTGATGCAACCGACCTATCGGACTTATTACAACCTGGAAGAACTCTGGGGTGAAAAGCCGGTGCGCCTGAAATTTGGCGCCGCCAAGCCCGCGCTGGCTGCCGAGACCAAGGCAGGCAAGGCCGATGCCAAGGAAGCCGCCAAGCCGGTGGCGAGTTTGCGCCGTTCCAGTGCCGCCAAACAAGGCGTGCAAGAGGCTTTCCCGTCCAGGGCGCAAATGGCAAAAACGGCGGCAACCCAAGCCGCAGTTGCCAAAAAGGCAGCTGCAAAGACCGCAACAGAACCCAAGCGGGCGGTAGTGGGTGCGGCACCTGTGGCCAAACCCCGGATCAAAACCCTGGTGGTCAATGCACCGGTCAAGCCGGCAGCCAAAAAAGCAGTCGCCAAGAAGAGCCCTGTCAAAAAAGCGCCCGCCAGGAAGACGGCTGAGCGCAAAGCCTGACGCAACTCTGTGCGGCTGCTGATTGTTGCCGTCGGCCAACGCGTCCCCGACTGGGCGCAAACGGCCTGGGACGATTACGCCAAACGGTTTCCTTTTGAGCTCAAGGTCGAGCTAAAAGCCGTCAAAACCGAGCCCCGCGCATCCAAAGCACTGGACACCCTGCTGGCGGCCGAGCGTGCGCGCATCGAGGCCGCCATCCCCAAAGGTTTCAGAGTGGTGGCGCTGGACGAGCGCGGCACTGCGCTGACCACGATGGCGCTGGCGCAAAAGCTGGAACACTGGCAGTTGTCGGGGGACGACGTGGCGCTGGTGATTGGCGGCCCCGACGGGCTCGACCCCGCCTTCAGGCAAGCTGCCCATGAGCGCATTCGTTTGTCGGACCTGACGCTGCCGCACGCCATGGTGCGCGTGCTGCTGATCGAGCAGCTTTACCGCGCCTGGTCGATCAATGCCAACCACCCGTACCATCGCGAGTAATTCATTTCCAGAACAGACAAAAGCCATGCAAGAAGATATTTTGATCAACTGGTCGCCGCAGGAAACACGGGTGGCGGTGGTGGAAAACGGCGTGCTGCAGGAACTGCACGTGGAGCGCACGCTGGAGCGCGGGCTGGTCGGCAATGTCTATCTGGGCAAGGTGGTGCGCGTATTGCCGGGCATGCAGTCGGCGTTCATTGACATTGGGCTGGAGCGGGCGGCGTTTTTGCATGTGGCCGACGTCTGGCATCCGCCGGCAGAGGGTGAGACGATTTCTGCGGCGCGCAACGCAGTGACGCAAATTCCCATTGAAAAGCAGGTGTTCGAAGGCCAGAGCCTGATGGTGCAGGTGATCAAGGACCCAATTGGCACCAAGGGCGCACGGCTGTCCACGCAGATCAGCATCGCAGGGCGCATGCTGGTGTTTTTGCCGCAGGACGAGCACCTGGGCGTGTCGCAAAAAATCCCGCCTGAACAGCGCGACGAGTTGCGGCGACGCTTGCAGTTGTTGGTAGGGGCGCAGGGTGGCGGCTTCATCTTGCGCACCAATGGCGAGGACGCCACCGACCAGGAACTGGCCGACGACATTGCCTACCTGCGCAAGGCGTGGGCGCGCATTCGCGAGGCGGCCACCAGGCTACCCGTCACGTCGCTGCTGCACCAGGATTTGAGCTTGCTGCAGCGGGTGTTGCGCGACCTGACGACTGAGCTCACCCAATTCATCAAGGTCGATTCGCTGGAGCAGTTTGCCGTGATGAAAGCCTTTGGCCAGGAGTTCATGCCCGCTGCAGCGCAAAAGCTGGTGCACTATAAGGGCGAACGGCCGATTTTTGACCTCCATGCCATCGACGAGGAAATAGCCAAGGCGCTGGGGCGGCGTGTTGATTTGAAGTCGGGCGGCTACCTGATCGTGGACCAGACAGAAGCCTTGACCACGGTGGATGTGAACACCGGCGGCTTTGTGGGTGCCCGGAACTTTGACGACACCATTTTCAAGACCAACCTGGAAGCGGCGCAGGCCATTGCGCGCCAACTGCGCCTGCGCAACCTGGGGGGCATCATCATTGTCGATTTTATCGACATGGTGCCCGACGAGCACCGCGAAGCAGTGCTGGCCGAGATTCGCAAGCAGTTGGCGCGTGACCGGGTCAAAACCATGTGCGGCGGATTTTCGCAACTGGGGCTGGTGGAAATGACGCGCAAGCGCACCCGCGAGTCGCTGGCGCATGTGTTGTGCGAGCCCTGTCCGTTGTGCCAGGGCAAGGGTATTGTGAAGACCGCGCGCAGCGTGGCCTACGATATTTTTCGAGAGATTTTGCGCGAAGCGCGCCAGTTCAATCCCAAGGAATTCCGCGTGGTGGGCTCGCCCAAGGTGATTGAATTATTTTTGGACGAAGAAAGCCAGCACCTGGCGGGCCTGAGCGAGTTCATCGGCAAGCCGGTGTCGCTGCAAAGCGAGAGTGCCATGGGGCAGGAACAATACGATATCTTGTTGCTGTAAAAGTCGGTGGCAATCTTGAATGAACCTTGCGCCAACGCCGCGCCCATACCGATTCTGGTTTATCACCAGATTGACGCGGCACCGCCAAAGGGTGCGGCTTTCAGGAGCTTGTACGTCTCGCCTGAAGCATTTGCCCGGCAGATGAGGCTGCTCAAGGTGTTGGGTTACCAGGGGCTGTCGATGTCGGCTTTGCTGCCTTATCTGACGGGCAAAAAACAGGGCAAGGTGGTCGGCATCACTTTTGACGATGGCTACCTGAACAACTTGACGCATGCGCTGCCGGTGCTGCAGCGCCATGGTTTTTCTTCGACCTGTTATTGCGTGAGTCAGCGACTGGGGCAGACCAACCTCTGGGATCAGGTGCAGGGCATTTTGCAAGCGCCATTGATGAGCGCAGATCAGCTGCGCCACTGGGTAACCGGCGGGCAAGAAGTGGGCGCGCACACCAGGCACCATGTGAATCTGACCGAGTGCGATCAGGCGCTGGCCTTGACTGAAATGGCGCGCTCCAAAGAGGAACTGGAGATGGCTGTGCAACAGCCCGTGGTGCACTTTTGCTATCCCTATGGGGTGTATCACTCCGAGCATGTGGCGATGGCTCAACAAACTGGTTTTGCCAGCGTGACCACGACCGAGCGCGGGCGCTGTCACGTGGGGGCTGACCTATGGCAGCTGCCGCGTGTGCCGGTGTTGCGCAGCACCACCTTGCCGGTGTTTTGGCTCAAAGTGGCAAGTCGTTATGAGGACCGGCGCAAGGTATGAGCGCATTGGACTCCATTGAACCCGGGCGATTGCGTATTGCGGTGCTCAATCGTCAGTTTGCCGCCACCGGCGGCGGTGCCGAGCGTTACTCGATCGCGTTGGTGGAACACTTGGCAGCGCGCCATGATATCCACGTATTTGCCCAGCGCATTGACCACTGTTGGCCGGGCGTAAGTTACCACCAGATATCTTGCCCCCTGAAGCGTCCACGCTGGATCAACCAGCTTTGGTACGCCGCCGCCTCCTGGTGGGCGACGCGCAAAGGGTTTGATGTGGTGCATTCGCATGAGAACACTTGGCACGGGCAGGTACAAACGGTGCATGTGCTGCCGGTCAAATACAACTTGCTGCACGGATTGAGCGGTTGGCGGCGGGCCTTGCGTTGGCTCAAGGTAGTCACTAGTCCTCGCTTGCTGGTGTATCTGGCGCTGGAGCGAAGCCGGTATTCCTTGCGCCGACCGCGCGCCATCGTGCTGACCTCCAACACGCTGTTGCCGCAATTGCTGGAGGCTTATCCGGCTTGTGCTCCAGCGATTCTAGTCGTCACTCCGGGCGTGGATCGGGTCTGGGGTCTGGCGACGTCATTTGAAAAAGCAGAAGCACGACGCAAACTGGGCCTGCCTGCAGACGGGTTTTGCATATTGTTCGCGGGCAACGATTATCGTAAAAAAGGCCTGAACACGCTGCTTCAAGCCTTGCAGCAGTTGCCGGCGCACTGCCATCTGGCTGTGGTCGGCAATCCGGCGCACATCCCGGTCTTCCAGGCGCAAGTCGGCGCAACCGGACTGGATCAGCGGGTCTTTTTCTTGGGCGCCTTGCCAGATGTTGCCCCGGCTTACCAGGCCGCAGATGTGCTGGCGCATCCCACCCAAGAGGACACCTTTGCCATGGTCGTGCTCGAAGCCATGGCGCATGGGCTGCCGGTGGTGGTGAGTTGCGAGCGTTATTGCGGCATTGCGGCCTTGTTGACGCATGAAGCCAACGCGCTGGTGCTGGCTGATCCGATGGATGCACAGGCACTCGCCACGGCGCTAACACGCTTGGTCGGAGATCAAGCCCTGGTTGAGCGCTTGTTCACCGCTGCACTGGATTTTGCACAGCAGCATCAATGGGCGGCGCTGGCGCTGCAGCAAGAAAGCATTTACCGGACGGTGGCCGTTCGCGCGAATGCAGGCTGAATTGGCCGAACGGGGGGGGCCAGAGCCGTCAATGACCTCAGGCGGTTGTGGTCTCATGCAAACCCAGCTTGTAAAGCCGGGCATACAGGCCGTCGTGCTGCATCAACTCGCCATGGTTGCCTGCCTCGGCGATGCGGCCATGATCAAGAACCACGATGCGGTCGGCGTGGTGCACCGTCGATAAACGGTGGGCAATCACCAGCGTGGTGCGGTTTTTCATCAGCCGGTCCAGGGCTTCCTGCACGCTGCGCTCGGATTCGGTGTCGAGTGCCGAGGTGGCTTCATCCAGAATCAGGATCGGCGCGTCCTTGTACAACGCACGTGCAATGGCCAGGCGCTGGCGCTGGCCACCCGAGAGTTGAGTGGCGTTATGGCCCACCAGCGTGTCGAGCCCTTGCGGCAGCGCTTGCACAAAAGATTCAAGGTTGGCCGACACCAGGCATTGCATCACTTTTTGCCGATCAACGGGCAGGCCCAGTGCCACGTTGGCGGCCACGGTGTCGTTGATCATGACCACTTGCTGGCTGACCAGCGAAAACTGGGCGCGTAAATTGGTGATTTGCCAGTCTCGCAGTTCATGTCCGTCCAGACAAACCTGTCCGTCGTTGATATCGACAAAGCGGGTCAGGATATTCACCAAGGTGGTTTTCCCGGAGCCTGAGGCTCCCACCAGGGCCACGGTTTCACCAGGCAGGATCGTCAGTTCATCAATGTCCAAGGCAGGTTCAGTTGCTGATGGGTATTGCACCATCAGATTTGAAAAAGTAAGCAGTCCGGTTGCTCGTGACGCGGCATGGCTGCCGCTGGATTCATCGGGCGTCTGCTCGATCAGGGTCAGTGCACGTTCCAGCGCCACCAGGCCCCGGGTGATGGGGTTGGATACTTCCGAGAGTTGGCGTATGGGGGCAATGATCATCAGCATGGCCGCCACAAATGCGACAAAGCTGCCCACCGTGGTACCCAGGGTGGCGCTTTGGAGCAGCGCCACCGAGATGACTGCGGAGAGCGCGATCGCGGCCAGCATCTGTGTCACCGGCGTCATGGCGGCGCCAGCCACAGTGGATTTCATGGCCAGATGACGCAATGATTCGCTCAGTGCATTGAAGCGCTGGGCCTGGGTAGCTTGCGCAGCGTACAGGCGGATGTCACGGTGCGCCAGCACGTTTTCTTCCACGACGTAGGCCAGCTTGTCAGTCGCATTCAGGGTGGCGTGGGTGATTTTGTGCACGCGCCGAGTCAAGACCTTCATGACCCAGACCACGGCCGGAAAAACAGTCGCCACGATCAGCGTCAATTTCCAGTTCAGGTAAAAAAGATATACCGTGAGGGCGATCAGCGTCAAGCCGTTGCGTGTCAGGCTCAGCAGGGAATTGACCAGCATGGTGGCACCGGTTTGTACTTCATAGACCACGGTGTTTGACAGGGCACTTGAACTGTGTCGGGTAAAGAGTTTGAGCTCCGCCGCCAGGATTTTGGCAAACATGGCCTGTCGCATCAGGAGCAAGCCTTGATGGGTGATGCGCGTCAAACCGATTTGTGAAATGTAGCCGGCCAGCCCACGCACGCCAAACAGCAGCAAAAGGGACGCTGGCACGGTCCAGATTTCCAGCTGACCCTGCTGAAAACCCCTGTCCAGCAAGGGCTTGAGCAGGGCGGGAATCATGGGCTCTGTGGCCGAGCCGACGACGGCGCTGATGGCGACCAGAATCCATGTACCCGGCAGGGTGCCGAAATACGGCGTGAAGCGTCGCATCCTTTGCAAAATGCTGCCTGAAGGCATCGCATGGATGTCGGTCGTGGTGATGGGTGTTGCGTCGTTCATGCGGAATTCTTTGCGGTTTGTCGGGCCATCGCCTTGTCCCTGTCTGAACTGCCACCTCTGATACCCAGCGCCATGAGCAGGCCCAATGTGATGCAGAAAAAATCACCTATCAGCGCGTCATACAGGGACGAATTGAATAAGCATGCCACTGCCATGACGGCCACCACGGACAGCGTGGCGCGCTTCACGGGAGCCTCGAACGCCATGGCATCGCGTGCCAGGCTGGCGATCAACAGGAGCAAAAGCACGATACCGCCAATGCCCAACTCCACTCCCCACAAGAGATATTCCTGGTGTGGATTGCTGTTGAGCCTTTCGCCAAAAACCTTTGCTGCATCAGCGCCCTCGATTTTTTTGACTGAGAGCGTCCAACTGCCTACACCGTGACCGTTGATCGGACTTTGCATGATGGCTTGAACCGAGCGACGCCATGCATTCAGTCGGAAACCTGACGAACTGCTGGTGGCATCCCGCGCTGAATAATTTTTGCTTTCATGGACTGCCTGGTCAATTCTTTCCTGCATTTTGGTTGAGCCAACATACACACTGGCAAGTACCATTATGGGTGTCAACACCACGGCCACAAGGCGCAGTTTTCGTGGCAACTCCCACATGACGGCCAGTGTAATGACGGTCAGGGCAGCCAGGTAGCCTGTTCTGCCTTCCTGTAAAAACAAGGTATTGATGAGCGCAGCCAGTGCCAGCGAACCTGCCAACCAGCTCGTTGTCGACCAATAGTGGCGCAGATGCCAAAAAACCGCAGCAGAAGCGCAAAAAATCAGGGACTGATCAAGGTAAGTGGAAAAGACCACAGTCTTCATTTCCGGAAGCGTCGCCCATTGGCTGGTGGCCCAGGGGACTGGAATGCCCGCTGCCATCGCCCAGGAACTCGCGATAAGAATGGCTTGACCCGTGAGGAATGCAAGCAATGCGGTCCGCGTTTCGCGCGAGTTGCGGATCAGACTAATCAGCAATGCAATTTCCAGCAACTTGCTGTGCTTGACGAAGGCCAGCAAGGCATTGCCGGGAGCTGCCCCACTCCATATCAGGCTGACAGCAAAGGCGGCAAGGATCAGCAGGATGACGCGCACAGACCGGACGCTTTGCAGTTCATGGTCATCGCAGTTGTGCAGCCACCGACTGCCAAGATACAACAGGCCACTGACAAACAAGACCAGTTTTCCAAGGCTGATCCAGGCCATGGGCAAACTCACGCTGATCGCAATGAAACAGACCAAAGCAAGGCGGAGGCGGGTCGTGAGTGACGTCAGGGCTGGCATAAGTGAGGTGGCAAGACGAGTGACTTTAACTGAAGGTGAGAATTCGCCCCTTGGCTTGATGGGAAGCAAGCTGAGTCATCTATGATGACGATCTGCCAATTTTTCCAGATTTCATGCAACTCTCTGTTATTGTCATCACCCGCAACGAACAAGCAAACATCGGAGATTGTCTCAAAAGTGTTGGCTTCGCAGATGAGGTGATTGTGTTGGATAACGCCAGCACTGACCGAACGGCAGAAATCGCCAGGTCGCTGGGCGCATTTGTTCATGTCACGCCGGATTGGCCTGGTTTCGGACGACAAAAAAACAGGGTGTTGGCCTTGGCACAAGGTGATTGGGTGTTATCCATTGATGCTGACGAGCGTGTCCCGGATGCGCTTCGTGCCGAAATTTTGCGGGCTATTTCAGATAATCAAGAGGTTGCGGCTTACCGATTTCCCCGGAGTTCAAGCTATTGTGGTCAATTCATGCGGCATTCCGGATGGACGCCTGATCGGGTGATCCGGTTTTTTCGCCGTGGTCAGGCCCGGTTTTCTGATGATCTGGTGCATGAAAAATTGCTTGTGTCTGGCCGACTCGCAGACATCAAGTCCCCGCTGCTCCATTTGAGTTTTCCTGATTTTGAGTCGGTGTTGGAGAAGCTTAATCGTTACTCAACGGCAGGAGCGCAGACCATGCGCGCTCGTGGCCAGACTGCCAGTCTTTATGGCGCCCTGGGTCATGGTGCCTGGGCCTTTGTCAGGACTTACTTCTTGCGCCTGGGTTTTCTGGACGGTCAACTGGGTCTGGCTTTGTCCATCTCCAACGCGGAGGGCACCTATTACCGTTATGCCAAGCGCTGGTTGATGTCCGGTCAGGATGATTCTCCCTGATGCGAGATTTGAAAATCTCCTTTGTCGTATTGACCTACAACCGGGTGGACGCATTGTTGCAGGTACTTGGTGCGCTGGCGCCTCAGTGTGACTCGCGCCATGAAATTGTCATTGCCGATGATGGCTCGTCAGACCTGGCGGTAGCCGAGCTCAAGGCAAAATTGCCGACTTTTCGCTGCGAGGTGCGCCATGTCTGGCACCCGGATCGCGGTTTTACGGCTTCTTGTGCACGCAATCTGGGCGCTCTTTCGAGCACTGGCGACTATCTGGTCTTTCTGGATGGTGACTGTGTTCCCAATGCCCGTTTTGTACAAGCGCACGAGGCGTTGGCGAAAAGGGGTTTTTTTGTCAATGGCAACCGGGTATTGCTAAGTGAGACCTTAACTCAGCAGGTCCTGAGCGGGCAAGTCAGCCTGGCAAATGCAAAAATTGTAGATTGGCTGACCTGGCGCGCCCAAGGCCATGTCAATAAACTGATGCATTTGATTTATTGGCCAGGTGCGCCAGGCCGATGCGAGTCCCAATTTCGCTGGGAACAAATTCGCAGCTGCAATTTCGCTTTGTGGAGAGGAGATTTTCTGTCCGTAAATGGCTTTGATGAGACTTTCGAGGGTTGGGGTCATGAAGATGCCGACTTGGTATTGCGGCTACATCATGCCGGTTTGACCCGCAAAAATGGCTACTTGTGCACTGAGGTTTATCATCTATGGCATCGGCAAAGCAGCAGGGTGGGTGAAAGTGTTAACTATCAGCGTGTTTTGGATCGGATCGCAACAACTTCGGTGGTCGCTGCGAGGGGCGTGCATGATCATGTTCTGGCCAATAATGTCGTTGTGACTTCAGTGAATTGACGCTCTTGTCAGTGAGATAAATTATTTATGATCCGTTTCTTTTCTGCTATTGGTTTAAGTTTTGTATTGCTTCTGTCTTACGCAACAAGCCATGCCCAATTCCGCATCGAAGTCTCCGGGGTGGGCTTGACGCAAGTGCCGGTGGTGATCATGCCGTTCAAGGGGCAAGAGGCGCTGCCGCAAAAAATCTCGGAAATTATCAAGGCTGATCTGGAGCGAAGCGGCCAGTTTCGCGTGATCAATACGCCTGCCGGTGTTTTTGATGAGTCTTCGCGGCCCGAGCTTTCTTCCATGCGCCAGGCGGGTGCCGATGCATTTGCCTCGGGCAGTGTGTCAAAGCTGGCCGATGGCCGGTTCGATGTGCGTTATCGCTTATGGGATGTGGTCAAGGGTCAGGATTTAGGAGGCCAGAGCTTCGCCGTTTCATTGACCAACTTGCGCCTTGCCGCGCACCGTGTGGCCGACGACATTTATGAGAAGCTGACCGGTGACAAAGGTGCTTTTTCTACCAGTATTGCCTATGTGACCAAGTCCGGCCAGCGTTTCCAATTGTGGGTGGCGGATGCCGATGGAGAAAATGCCCAGTCGGCGCTGGCCAGCCCGGAACCCATTATTTCACCCGCCTGGTCGCCCGACGGAAACCAATTGGCTTATGTGTCGTTTGAGTCACGCAAACCGGTGGTTTACGTGCATAACGTGAGCACTGGCAAACGCCGCTTGATTGCCAATTTCAAGGGTTCCAACAGTGCGCCGGCCTGGTCGCCCGATGGCAAGACCCTGGCCCTGACGCTCAGTCGCGACGGTGGTTCCCAATTGTTCCTGTTGC
Organism: Rhodoferax sp.; assembly: GCF_028689295.1. Classification (GTDB taxonomy): domain Bacteria; phylum Pseudomonadota; class Gammaproteobacteria; order Burkholderiales; family Burkholderiaceae_C; genus Rhodoferax. The sequence goes on along the minus strand of NZ_JAQTWL010000028.1, from coordinate 7,394 downwards.
CTGCAACGGGTGGCGAGCCGCGTCGGTTGATTCAATCCCCCAGCATTGACACCGAGCCGGTGTTTTCACCTGATGGGAAGCAGATTTATTTTGTCAGTGATCGCGGTGGGTCGCCCCAGATTTATCGGGTCACAGTGACCGGCCAAGGTTTGGAGCGCATCACTTTTACCGGTACTTACAACATTTCGCCGGCCATCAGCCAGGACGGCCGCTGGCTCGCTTATATTTCAAGGGTGGGTAGCGCTTTCAAGCTGCATTTGATGAACTTGACTGATGGTACGGTGTCTGCCATCTCGGATTCTTCAGCGGATGAGAGCCCCAGTTTTTCACCCAATGGCAAGATGATGGTGTATGCCACCCAGCAGCAGGGCCGCGAGGCGCTGATGACGAGCACGCTCGATGGCAAGGTCAAGGCCAGGCTCAGCGGACAGCAAGGGGACATTCGTGAGCCTCATTGGGGTCCTTTTTTCAAACAGTAGTTTTTGGAGTGAATCGGAATGAAAAATCTTCTTCTAATTGCGTTGATTTCAGTCTTTTTGGCGGCTTGCGGGACTTCGGTTCCGCTCAATGATGTACCCGTAACCGATGCCGCACCCAAGGCCGTTGGCGCTGATGCGGGGGCAACAGGAGCAGCGGGTTCGGGGGGCAGTGCGGGAGGTGTGGTACCCGTGGACCTGGGTAATACCCCCAATCCAGCCATCGTTCCTGGCGTATCGCGCCTGGTTTATTTTGACTACGACAGTTTTGTCGTCAAACCCGAATTCCAGTCGCTGATTGCGGCTCATGCCAAATTTTTACGCGACCAGCCAACGCGAAAAGTGGCCATTGAAGGACATACCGACGAACGGGGTGGACGCGAGTACAACCTGGCTCTAGGTCAAAAACGGGCTGAAGCGGTGCGCAACGCCTTGTCGATTTTGGGCGTGTCGCAAAACCAGATGGAAGCGGTGAGTTTTGGCAAGGAAAAGCCGGTTGTCGCTGGAAGCGACGAGGCTTCCTTTGCTAAAAACCGCCGTGCCGAGATCCGTTACCCATGAGGCGTGTTCTGACCATGCTCTCCTTTTTTTCAAGGTCAAGCGCAGTCATCCTGGTTTGTATGTGCTCAGTGGGTAGCCTGCATGCGGCTCTGTTCGAAGATGATGAAGCGCGCCGGGCTATTCTGGAACTGCGTCAACGCGTGGAAATCATGCGGGGCGATGCAGAACAAGCGCGTCAAGTCGGTCAGGCTTCGGCCGCTGAACTGGCTGGCCTGGGTAAAAGCCTGCTTGATTTGCAGCGTCAGATTGAGTTGTTGAAGGCGGATGTGGCAACACTGCGTGGCAGCAATGAACAGCTCATGCGTGCCTTGTCGGAAATTCAACGCCAGCAAAAAGACCAGATGCAGGCCTTGCACGACCGGTTTAGCAAACTGGAGCCAGTGACGGTTCAACTCGATGGTGTTGAGTTTGTGGCTGATCAGGCCGAGACCCGGGACTATGATGCGGCGTTAGCGGTCTTTCGGAAGGGTGATTTTGCCAGTGCGCAAAGTCTTTTCTCGCGATTTGTGGCGAGCTACCCCGCCAGTGGCTATGCTGTGCCCGCTTTATTCTGGTTAGGCAATGCTCAATACGCCACGCGCGACTACAAGGGAGCCATGGCCAATTTCCGGGCGCTTATCGCCAAGGATCCTGAGCATCTGCGCACGCCCGAGGCGGTGCTGTCGGTCGCCAATTGCCAATTGGAGTTGAAAGATGCCAAGGGCGCACGCAAAACGCTCACTGACCTGATTAAGGCTTACCCGAAGTCAGAGGCTGCCATCGCAGCCAAAGAGCGGCTCGCGACCCTCAAATGACCGCCTTGTCTGATCGCCGCTTCGGTGGTCTGAACCGCTTGTATGGGCTAGTCGCCGCCGAGCGAATTCGCAATGCCCATGTGGCCGTGGTTGGCATCGGTGGCGTGGGTTCATGGGCTGCAGAGGCCCTGGCCAGAAGCGGCGTGGGGCGCATCACATTGGTCGATTTTGATCACGTGGCAGAGTCCAACATCAACCGCCAGATCCATGCGGTCCTGACCAGCGTGGGTCAGGCCAAGGTGGACGCCATGCGGCAGCGGATACTTTCTTTTTTCCCTGAATGTCAGGTCACCTGTGTTGAAGCCTTTGCCGATCCGGACAACTGGCCAGCCATATTGCCTGCCGGGGTCAATGCCGTTATTGACGCCTGTGATCAAACCAGGGCCAAAACCGCGATGGCGGTGTGGGCCAGACAGACGGGCACTCTGCATGTGATGGTGGGTGCAGCGGGCGGCAAGCGCCATGCCGAAAGGGTCTCGGTGGCGGATGTGCTGGACGTGACGCACGACCCATTGTTGGCCAAAGTGCGCTACCAGTTGCGTAGGGAATTTCCAGCCGGGGGTGCAAGGAAGAAATTGGGAACCACTTGTGTCTATAGTCCCGAGGCGGTCGCACCGCCAGACGCTTCCTGTGGCGTGCAAGGCGATGGCAGCCTGAATTGTTCTGGTTTTGGATCGTTGGTGACGGTGACGGCGAGCTTTGGGCTGTGCGCTGCGGGTGTCATTTTGAATAAATTGAGTACTTCGGAACTTTAGGGAACCAGAAATTGTTTATAATTTGAGGCTTGCTAAAACGCAACATCTGATTGCGTAGGGGATGTTAGCTCAGTTGGTAGAGCAGCGGACTTTTAATCCGTTTGTCGTGGGTTCGACCCCCGCACATCCCACCAAATTCTTCTGAAGCCCGATCTTTACCGGTCGGGCTTTTTCATTGGGTTTTCTGGCAAACTTGTGACCGAGCAAACTTAAAAGTCGTTCTGCAAGTCGTAACATTCAGGGTCTCAAGAAAATATTATGTCTGCCATACTCTCTTCCCTGAATGATGACCTGGGTACTGACCGCCAGGTTGCCCAGTTGCGCATTCCGCCGCATTCGATCGAGGCCGAATCCAGTGTGCTGGGTAGCCTGCTGCTGGATAACGCTGCCTGGGATCGGGTCAGCGATGTGATCAGCGAAAACGACTTTTACCGTTTTGAGCACCGTCAGGTGTTTGCTGCCCTGAGCTTGCTGATCAATGTGGGCAAGCCGGCTGACGTCATTACCGTCTATGAGCAGTTGCAGAGTTCCGGCAAAGCCGAGGAAATCGGCGGTCTGCTGTACCTCAATGCACTGGCGCAATATGTGCCAAGCACCGGCAATATTCGCCGCTATGCCGAAATCGTTCGCGAACGCTCCATCTTGCGCAAACTGGTTTCCACCAGCGAAGAAATTTCGGCCAATGCCTTTAACCCCAAAGGCAGGCCCGTGGCGGCGATTCTGGATGAGGCCGAGCAGAAAATCTTCAATATTGGCGAGGAGGGCGCGCGCACCAAGCAGGGTTTTCAGACCATGGACACACTAGTGGTCGAACTGCTAGACCGCGTCCAGGAGATGTCAGATAACCCTAATGATGTGACAGGTGTGCCCACCGGATTTTATGATCTGGATCGATTGACTGCCGGCTTGCAGGGGGGTGACCTGATCGTGCTGGCGGCGCGTCCCTCCATGGGGAAAACGGCTTTGGCCATCAACATTGCCGAGCATGTAGCTTTGAATGAAGGTCTTCCGGTAGCCGTGTTTTCGATGGAAATGGGCGCCGCCCAGCTGGCCGTGCGCATCGTGGGTTCGATTGGCCGCATCGATCAGGGGCACCTGCGGACCGGCAAGTTGACCGACGATGAATGGCCGCGGCTGTCGGAAGCGATCGAAAAGCTGCGCACCATCTCGTTGCATATTGATGAAACGGCCGGGTTGACGTCGAGCGAGTTGCGCGCCAATGCGCGCAGATTGTCGCGTCAATGCGGCCAGTTGGGCTTGATTGTGGTGGACTATTTGCAGTTGATGAGCGGCTCCAATAGCAGCGACGGCGAAAACCGGGCCACCGAACTAGGTGAGATTTCGCGCGGCCTGAAGATGCTGGCCAAGGAACTCAAGTGTCCGGTGATGGCGCTCTCGCAACTGAACCGCAGCGTGGAAACCCGCCCTGACAAACGACCCATGATGAGCGATTTGCGCGAGTCGGGTGCCATCGAACAGGATGCCGACATCATCATGTTCATCTACCGCGATGAGTACTACACCAAAGACGCCTGCAAGGAGCCCGGCGTGGCCGAGGTCATTATCGCGAAGCAGCGCAACGGCCCCACTGGCATGGTCAAACTGGCCTTCCTGAACAAGATCACCAAGTTCGAGTCGCTGGCCAATGGCGCAAGTGGGGATTTCTAATCAGTTGGGGTCAGAGCACGTCGCTTCGCGGGTGGTCTGACGCGCAAGGTGGACAGCCGGACATCCGACAAAGTGTTGGGGTCAGAGCACGTCGCTTCGCGAGTGGTCTGACCCGCAAGGGCTAGAGTACTTCACTCGCAAAATCAGCCAGGCGCGAGCGCTCGCCGCGCGCCAGCGTGATATGGCCGCTGTGCTGCCAGCCCTTGAATTTGTCCACCGCGTAGGTCAGGCCTGACGAGCCTTCGGTCAGGTAAGGCGTGTCGATCTGCGCGATGTTGCCCATGCAGATAATTTTGGTGCCCGGCCCGGCCCGGGTGATGAGCGTTTTCATTTGCTTGGGCGTCAGATTTTGCGCCTCGTCAATGATCACGTATTTATTCAAAAACGTGCGCCCGCGCATGAAGTTCATGCTCTTGATCTTGATGCGGCTGCGAATGAGCTCGTTGGTGGCGGCGCGGCCCCATTCGCCGGCTGCGGTGTCGGTTTTGCCCAGCACTTCCAGGTTGTCGTCCAGTGCGCCCATCCATGGGCCCATTTTTTCTTCTTCGGTTCCAGGCAGGAAGCCAATGTCTTCGCCCACGCTGACGGTGGCGCGGGTGACGATGATTTCGGTGTAGCGCCGCTCGTCGAGCACCTGGGTCAGGCCCGAGGCCAGCGCCAACAGCGTTTTGCCCGTGCCGGCCTGACCGGTCAGGGTGACAAAGTCCACCTCCGGGTCCATCAGCAGGTTCATGGCAAAGTTTTGCTCGCGGTTGCGGGTCGAGACGCCCCACACTGCATTCTTCAGATGGGTGAAATCTTTCAGTGTTTTGAACACCGCGGTCTTGCCGCGAATTTCTGTCACTTTTGCATACAGGCTGGGTTCACCGGCTGATTCAAAATAGACAAACTGGTTGATCAGCAAATGCGGCACGACCGGTCCGCTGACGCGGTAAAAGGTATGGACACCTTGTTGCCAGCTCTCCACCTTGTTGCCATGGGTACTCCAGAAGTCAGCGGGCAGCGCGTAGGCGCCGCTGTACAGCAGGTCGCCATCGTCCAGCGTCTTGTCATTCTGGTAATCATCGGCATTCAAGCCTAGGGCGCGGGCTTTGACCCGCATATTGATGTCTTTGGACACCAGCACCACGTCACGCGGTGCGTGTTGTTTGCGTAGCGCTTCCACGACGCCCAGAATCTGGTTGTCCGCCTTGCCCTGGGGCAGGCTGGTGGGCAGTTCATAGTTGAGAAACTGGGTTTGAAAGAACAGGCGGCCACGCGCTTCGGTGTGACCGGTAGAGCTCAGCCGCAGACCGCTGCTGATGTCCGACCCTTGGTGCTCGGCCAGCGCATCCAGCGAACGGCTGGCCTGGCGCCCGTTGCGGGCCACTTCGGTCATGCCTTTTTTGTGCCCATCAAGTTCTTCGAGAACGATCATGGGCAGAAAGACATCGTGCTCTTCAAACCTGAACAGGCAACTTGGGTCGTGCAGCAGCACATTGGTATCGAGTACGAACAGCTTGCTGGGGCCTTCCTTGCGGCGGGCTTTGGGGATCACCGCCATTGGGGTGGTCGCCGGCGCGCTGCGGCGCCTGGTACTGGCCTTGGGGGCCTTGCTGGTGACGATCTCCACGGCTTCGACAGGTGGAGCGGGCTGGAAAGCCTGCTGCAGGGGTGCCTCTTCCTTTGGCGGCAGATTGGGCGGCAGCGATTTGCCAGTGCTGCCTTTGGCTTTGGGGCGAGCGGGCACGTTGAAGTCCTGCAGCGACAACAAGGCGGCACGTTTGGACGGGGCGGTGGGCAAAGGCATGAAAAACTCCTGCGCGTTAGGATGGTTGCGAGTTCAGAAATGAAAAAGCCGCCATGTCACACAGGCGGCTTTTTTAGAATGCAAAAAATTGGAATTCGGCATGCAATTGATTATGCACGAGCCTTGTGAAAGAAAGGTCTGGGACAGATCAAGGGGTTGATCCCCACCCATTGCCCTTCAAGCCAGTGCCGGCGTCTTTTGAAGTTCCTTGACAGCTTTGAGCACGTCGTCCACATGACCTGGCACCTTGAGGCCGCGCCACTCTTCCTTGAGCAGGCCGTCCGCGCCAATCAGGAAAGTGCTGCGCTCGATGCCCTTGACCTTCTTGCCGTACATGATCTTGTTTTTGACAACACCGAACATGTGGCACATTTTTTCTTCGGTGTCTGCAATCAACTCGAAGGGCAGTTCGAGCTTGGCCTTGAACTCTTCGTGCGACCGCATGTTGTCGCGGGAGACGCCGAATACAGTGGCGCCGGCCTTGACGAAATCTTTGTACCGATCGCGAAACTGCATGGCTTCGGTGGTGCAACCAGGGGTGTTGTCTTTGGGGTAAAAATAAAGAATGACTACATGCCCCAGGTGAGACGTGTTGGTGACCCGGATGCCACCAGTAGCATTAGATTCAAATTCAGGGATGGGTTTGTTGACAACTATCGCCATGTTTCTTCGATCTCGTGTGACAGGATGCGTCGGTCTCTCAAGTCGCGGACACTATCCTTTTAAAGCACTTATGCGCCCCCGACTGCAAGGCCCGTATTTTACTCCGATTTGCCAGTCGGGTTAGATAGGGATATTCACCCGTATCAAGCCCCGGGCCTGGTGCCCTCAGACGGCAGCGTCTTCAATCAGCAATGCAACGGCGACGTGGCGGCCTTCGCCCGCCAGAATGTTGTAGGTGCGACAGGCCGCCTGAGTGTCCATGGATTCAATGCCAATCTGGCGCTCGATCAGGGCGCGGGTCAGGGCAGCTGCCGGAAAACGCAGGCGCGTGCCGCTGCCAAAAATCACCAGTTCGGTTTGCAGCTGTGCCAACTGTTCGAAATGCGCGTCAGTCAGGTCCTCGAAGCGTTCGCACTGCCAGTCAAAACGCCGGCCATCCGAGGTAATGACCACGCTATGAGTCAACTGAGCATCGCCCACCTGCACCCAGCCTGTGCCATAAGAGCTGATGGACGGCACGCTGATGATGTCAGGGTGAATTTTCATGGGACGAGGCTTGAAGTAGACATGATGGATGACCTGCCAACCTCGTAAACGTGGGTTATGTTTCGAGGTTGGAGAACTTCGTAACACAGAGCCATTAACGAGGAGACAGGTCATGGAAAAGTTTAACGGCATTTATGTTGGC
>NZ_JAQTWL010000002.1:345414-345539 GCF_028689295.1 Rhodoferax sp. | reverse complement strand
AACATAAATGCCGTTAAACTTTTCCATGACCTGTCTCCTCGTTAATGGCTCTGTGTTACGAAGTTCTCCAACCTCGAAACATAACCCACGTTTACGAGGTTGGCAGGTCATCCATCATGTCTACA
>NZ_JAQTWL010000002.1:0-345314 GCF_028689295.1 Rhodoferax sp. | reverse complement strand
GGGACATCCCTTCCCACAGGGACATCCCTTCCCACAGGGACATCCCTTCCCACAGGGACATCCCTTCCCACAGGGACATCCCTTCCCACAGGGACATCCCTTCCCACAGGGACATCCCTTCCCACAGGGACATCCCTTCCCACAGTATTTTGCCGGGCTGGTTTCAACCCGTCATGGCTCTAATCAGGTCCAGCTTTCAAGCGGCATGGTTAAAAAATCGGCCACGGCTAGACCGTCGCCGCCGACCAACAAGAGCCGGTCTGGCTTGAACGCCTGGTTGAACGCCTGCATGCCGGGCAACACGTCTTGCGAACGTCCACTTTTGACTTCGATGGCAATCAAGGTGCGGCCGGCTCGCACGACAAAGTCCACCTCGCGGTTGCGCTCGCGCCAGTAGAACAGCTCAAATTTGCCGGTGGCCGCCGCATTGGCCAAATGCGCTCCGACAGCAGATTCGGTGAGCCGCCCCCAATGTTCCCGGTCAGCTTGCGCCTGGTCAAATCGATAACCCGCCATGGCCGAATACAACGCCGTATCGAGCACCTGAAACTTGGGGCTGGAACCCCGACTGCGCACGATCTCGCCAGCATATTTGGGCAATCCGGTGAGCAGGCCGGCGGCGCTTAGCAGTTCAAGATAGTGCGCCAGTGTGGTGGTGTTGCCGGCGTCCTGGAGTTGGCCGATCATCTTGGTATAAGAAAGAATCTGCCCTGAATATCGGCAACCCAATTCAAACAGGCGGCGCAACAGTGCGGGTTTGTCCACCCTCGACATCAACAGAACATCGCGCGAGAGCGTGGTCTCGATGAGCGAGTCGCGAACATAGCGCACCCAGCGCTCATGGTCGCCAACCAGCGCGGCCGCACCGGGATAGCCACCGTAGAAAATGCTTTGCGGCACGGTCCAGCCGAACGCTTCGCCCATTTCCCTGGCCGACCAGTGCGGCAGATGCAGCACTTCGAAGCGCCCGGCCAGGCTCTCGGACAGGCCGCGTTGAATCAATAGCGGTGACGAGCCCAGCAGAATCACCTTGAGTGCAGTTTTTTTGCGTGTGTCTTCATCCCACAAACGCTTGACCGCCTCGGACCACGCCGGGATCTTTTGCACTTCATCGAGCACCAAAATGGCGCCTTTGTCACCTTGCAGCAGTCGCCCGATCTCCCACTGCTGGGCAATCCACTCGGGTCCGCGAAGGGTGGGTTCGTCTGCACTGGCAAAGTGCACGGGCACAGCGCAAGCCTCGCATACTTGCCCAACCAGCGTTGTTTTGCCCACCTGCCGTGGCCCGGCGACCACCTGAATGAATCGACGCGGCTCTGCCAGCCGATTGGCCAGCACTTGAAACTGTGGTCGTTGATAGGTCATAAACAATTTACTCAATGTAGTGAGTAAATTTAACCATACTGTCGATCAGGTGTAAATGGGCGAATGGGTTTGAGGTACCTGTAGGAGTCGCGCCCTCGCGACGATGGCAGTTTGAATTCATTTATCCTCACCCCATGAACTTGCGTTTGATCCTGAGCTTTGCCGCCCCGTGGCGCGCCACGCTGGCGTTGTGCACGCTGCTGATGCTGGCTGAAACCGGCGCGGCGCTGGCGGTGCCGTGGCTGGCAGGGCATTTTGCGGCGGGCTTGCTGACGGGCGCGGCGCGGGCCGGTGGCGCGTTGCTGCTGGGGCTGCTGGCGCTGTTTGCCGTGCAGGCGGCGCTCAAGTTTGCCAACAGCTGGTTGCTGGGCGGCACCGCCGAGGCCATTTTGGCCGACCTGCGCACCCGGCTTTACGACCATTTGCAGGCGCTGCCGCTGGCGTATTTTCAGCAGCGCCGCCACGGCGAGGTTCTGGCGCTGCTGACCAACGACGTGGAGCGCCTGGCCAGCTACATCAGCGGCACATTGCTGAGCGTGCTGCCGCTGCTGCTGACGGTGGCCGGCGCGGTGCTGTTGATGGGGCGTATCGACGCCCGGCTGACGCTGCTGGTGGTGCTGATGATGCCGCTGTTTTACCTGCTGCTCAAGGTGCTGGGCCGGCGCCTGCGGCCGCTGTCGAGCCAGTTGCAGCAAGCGCACGCCGACGCGGTGGCCATGGCCGAGGAAAACCTGGGCATGTTGCCGGCCATCAAGACCTTTACCCGCGAGCCGCTGGAGTCGGCGCGCTACCGCGAGCAGATTGGCCGCATCGTGCATTTGAGCCGGCAGGAGCGCCTGATTTACGCCGCGCTGGGGCCGGGCGTGGAGTTTTTGGCAGCGGCCGGCATGGTGCTGGTGCTGTGGTTGCTGGGCAGCGCGACGCAGGGGCGCACGCCGGCCGAGATGGTGAGCTTTTTGCTGTATGCCGCGCTGCTGACGCGCCCGGTGAGTTCGCTGGCAGACGTGTATGGCCAGACGCGCCAGGCGCGCGGTGCGCTGGAGCGCCTGGGCGAGGTGCTGCGCGAGCCGCCCGAGCCGCCGCCCGGCAGCGGCCACACACTGCCTCCGGTGCGCGGCCGGATCGAGCTGGACGATGTGCGCTTTGCCTACCCGGACCGGCCGCCCGCGCTCACTGGCTTGACGCTGCTCATCGAGGCCGGTGAAACCGTGGCGCTGACCGGCCCCAACGGCGCCGGCAAGAGCACGCTGGCGCATTTGCTGATGCGGCTGATGGCGCCGACGGGCGGGAGCATCTTGATCGACGGGCACGACATTTCTGGTGTCACGCTGGCCAGCCTGCGCAGCCAGATTGGTGTGGTGTCGCAGCATGTGCTGCTGTTCAATGGCAGCGTGTTCGACAACATTGCCTACGGGCGCCCGGATGCGCCGGCAGCTGCCGTGCAGGCCGCCGCCCGGGCCGCCCAGGCGCATGAGTTCATCAGCCGCCTGCCGCAGGGCTACGACAGCGTGATCGGCGACCAGGGCATTCGCCTGTCGGGCGGTCAGCGCCAGCGCATTGCCCTGGCGCGCGCGCTGCTCAAGGACCCGCCCATCCTGGTGCTGGACGAGGCCACCGCCATGTTCGACCCCGAGGGAGAAAAGTCTTTTATTGCCGAATGCCACGAAACCCTGGCGCGCCGCACGGTGATCCTGATCACCCACCGCCCGGCCAGCCTGGCGCTGGCAGACAGGGTGCTGCGGCTGGAGGGTGGGGTGCTGGTGGCGGGGGGTCGGGCGTGAAGACATTCGCGGCGAGGGCGCCGCTCCTACAAAGATAGATGCTGCTCAGGCATTCGCGGCGAGGGCGCCGCTCCACAGAGGCATCCCTCGCACAGAGAGGTGTCCGGTATTTGTAGGAGTCGCGCCCCCGCGACGAAGGCTGTCCAGGCACACCCTACAAACCGCGGTGCCGTTCCAGCAAAGCGGTGCGCGTGTTGGCGCATTCCAGCTGAGCCAGCCACCATTCCAGGGCGCGCCCCGGCGCGTTGCTGGCGGCGCGCCAGGCGTAGTTGACGCGCACCGACCTGGGTGCGTGCTCGGTTTTTTTCACCACCAGCCGGCCGGTGTCGATGAACGGGCCGGCCATGCAAACGGGCAGCGAGCCGCAGCCCAGACCGCGCAGCTGGGCGTCGAGTTTGTCCTGCATGGTGGCCACGGTAAACACGTCCTGCCCGCCCAGCAGGCCAATCGTCACGCCACGGCCGCGGCTGATGGTGTCGGCCACGGCCACCGCGCGGTGCGCCCGCATGACCTCGTCACTCAAAGGCTCGGGCGCCTGAGCCAGCGGGTGGTGCGGCGCCACCGCATAGACAAAGCGCACGTCGCCCAGCGGCTTGGCGTGAATGGCGGTGTTTTGCACCAGGTCGGCCACGCCGAGCGCCAGATCGGCCTCGCCGCTGGTCAAGGCTTCGAGCGTGCCCGACAGGGTTTCGTCGCGCAGGCGGATGCGGGTCGGCGGGCTCTGGGTGAAAAAACTCTCCACCAGTTCCAGCACCGTGGCTTTGGCAATGATGCTGTCCACGGCAATGGTGAGTTGCGGCTCCCAGCCGGTGGCGACCCGTTTCACGCGGTTGGCCACGGCCTCCAGGTCTTCCAGCAAACGAGCGCTTTCGCGCAGCAACTCATGGCCGGCCACGGTGGGCAGGGCGCGGCGCGAACTGCGGTCGAACAGCAGCACGTCGAGCGCGTCTTCGAGCTGGCGCACGCGGTAGGTGAGGGCGCTGGGCACCATGCCGAGGGTGCGCGCGGCGGCGGCAAAGCTGCCGGTGCTGGCAATGGTTTGCAGCATGGCCAGCGCTTCCGGGGTCAGGATATTGCGGGCAGTTTGCATGGTGTGGGTCGTTGAGTTCAAACAGATTGAATGATGCCATCAAAACGGCTGCGCAAGTCTGCCGATTTTGAAACGTACAGTAGAGGCTATTCAAGGAGATTCATGATGTTGACCCTCAGACCATCCCAGGAGCGCGGCTATGCTGACCATGGCTGGCTTAAATCGTTTCACAGTTTTTCGTTTGCCGGCTATTACGACCCCGCTCACATGGGCTGGGGCAACCTGCGCGTCATCAACGAAGACTGGATCGCCCCCGGCAAAGGTTTTGGCACCCACGGCCACCGCGACATGGAAATCGTCACCTATGTGTTGCAGGGCGCGCTGGCGCACCAGGACAGCATGGGCAACGTCAAGGCCATTCCGCCCGGTGACGTGCAGCGCATGAGTGCCGGCACCGGCGTGCGGCACAGCGAGTTCAACCACGCGCCCAATGACACCACCCATTTGTTGCAAATCTGGATAACACCCAATGTGCCTGGCGTTGTGCCCAGCTATGAGCAAACCACCTTCACCGACGCCGCCAAGCAGGGCCGCTTGTGTCTGGTGGCGTCACCTGACGGCGCGCAGGGTTCGGTCACCATTCACGCCGATGCGCGTTTGTATGCCGGGCTGTTCAATGCCGGGCAAACGGCCACGCTGGCGCTGGCCGCCGGGCGCAAGGCCTATGTGCACCTGGTGCGCGGTGCCCTGAAGGTGAACGGCATGTCTTTGAGCACTGGCGACGCCGCCCTGCTGGCCGACGAGACACAGGTCGCGTTGACCGATGCGCAGGATGCCGAAGTGCTGGTGTTTGACTTGTGCGTTTAGGTTTTTGATTTTTTTAAAGGAGCTTTCATCATGGCAAAAATAGCCGTTGTTTTTCATTCGGGTTATGGACATACCCTGCGCATGGCGCAATCGGTGGCGGACGGTGCCAGTGCCGATCTGGTGGCGATCGATGCCGACGGCAATCTGACAGAGGACGGCTGGGCCACCCTCAACGAGGCCGACGCCATCATCATGGGCAGCCCGACCTACATGGGCAGCGTGAGCTGGCAGTTCAAGAAGTTTGCGGACGCGTCGAGCAAACCCTGGTACAGCCAGGCCTGGAAAGACAAGATTTTTGGCGGCTTTACCGCCAGCGCCAACATGAATGGCGACAAGCACTCCACGATCCATTATTTGATGACCCTGGCCATGCAGCATGGCGGCATCTGGGTCGGCACCGGCCTGCACTACAACAACACCAAGGCTTCGCAGCGCGACGACGTCAACTACCTGGCATCGAGCGCCGGCCCCATGGCGCAAACGCCCGGTGACGCCGGCGGCGCGGAAATGAACGCCGGTGACCTCGAAACCGCCCGCCTGTTCGGTCAGCGCGTGGCCGAGGTGACAGGCAGATTCAAGGGATAAAGACAGCCATCGGCCTGGGGCAGGACTCCTGTGGGAGTCGCGCCCCCGTGACGAAGGCTGATTGAATTCATTCGCGGCGAGGGCGCGGCTCCTACAAGGTTCAAGGGCGCTGCTCCCACGAAGATGAATGCCTGATTTTTGGCGTCGCACCGCTGCCGCGATAATCGCGGCCTATGTCTTCTCCTAAAGTTCTGTTCGGTTTTCATGCCGTGGGCGTGCGCCTGAAAACCGCACCCAAATCCATCGTCGAAATCTACATCGACCCGACCCGTCGCGATGCGCGCATGCGCCAGTTTGTCGATAGGGTCAAGGAGGCGGGTGTGCGCCTGCTCGATGCCGACGGCATGCGCCTGGCCAAGCTGTGCGGCAGCCACGGCCACCAGGGTGTGGCCGCGCGGGTGCATGAACTAACGCAAGTGACCTCGCTGGACGAGTTGCTGGAACAACTCGAAGCGGCCCAGCTTGAGCTTCCCCTGAGCGAGCGCGTGCAGCCGCTGATTCTGGTGCTCGATGGCGTCACCGATCCGCACAACCTGGGCGCCTGCCTGCGCGTGGCCGATGGCGCGGGTGTGCACGCCGTGATCGCGCCCAAGGACCACGCGGCCGGCATCAACGCCACGGTGGCCAAGGTGGCCAGTGGCGCGGCCGAGACCGTGCCCTACTTCATGGTGACCAACCTGGCGCGCACATTGAACGAACTCAAGGAGCGCAACATCTGGATCATCGGCACCAGCGACGTGGCCGCCAAAACCTTGTACCAGGCTGACCTGACCGGACCGGTGGCGCTGGTGCTGGGCGCCGAGGGCGACGGCATGCGCGCGCTCACCGCCAAGACCTGCGACGAGCTGATCAGCATCCCGATGCGCGGCGCTGTGGAGAGTCTCAACGTGTCGGTGGCCAGCGGCGTCTGCCTGTATGAGGCGCTGCGCCAGCGTTCGCTAAACCCAGCCCAGACCGCCCAGCACCGCGCCAGCGCCCAGCAGCCACAGTAAATGCAGGCGGGTGCGCCACACCAGCAGTGTGACGGTGGCGGTGAGCAGCCACAGCGGCCAGTGCGTCAGGTCGGCCCCCTGGTTGGCCGTCAGGATCCAGCCCGTTGCCACCAGCAGCGCAACCACCACCGGCGCCATGCCTTGCTTGAAGGCCCGCACGGCGCGCCGCTCACGATTTTGATGCGCCCAGCGCGAGGCCGCAAACGTCAGCGTGGTGCTGGGCAGCAAGATGCCCAGCATGGCCAGCAGCAGGCCCAGCATGCCATAACCCCAGGCAGCCCCGCTCGCCACCAGGCCACCGCCGGCGTTGAGCCCCACCTGCCAGCCCAGCAGCGCCACAAACAGCACATTGGGGCCGGGCGCCGCCTGCGCCAGGGCAATGGCGGCGTTGAACTGGCCGTCGCTGAGCCATTGATGCTGGTCCACCAGCGTGCGATGCATGTCGGGCACGGTGGTGATTGCACCGCCGACGGCCAGCAGCGACAACGATAAAAAATGCGTCAGCAGGGTCAGCCAGTCGCCCGGGCTCAAGCTGCTGCTCATGGTTTTGCCTGCCCCGGCGCCGTGGCATTCAGGCGGCGGTAAGCCCACAGGCCCGAGCCACCGCCGAGCAGCGCCAGCACCCAGATCAAGGGCAGGCGCAGGCCGGCAATGGCGGCAAAAGTGAGCGCGGCCACGGCCCAGCACCACGGCGTTCCCAGCACATTGGTTTTCAGGGCGGGCAGCATTTTCAAGCCGGTGGCAACGATCATGCCGGCCGCCACGGCGCTCATGCCGCGCAGGGCGCCCTGCACCTGCGGCACGTCGGAAACACCGGCAAACAGGCCCGCCAGGGCCAGCACGATCAGCAGCGGGAAAGTCAACATGCCGGCCAGCGCCACCAGGCCGCCGCGCCAGCCGAAGTAGCGGTCGCCGATCATCAGCGACAGGTTGACCACATTGGGCCCGGGCAGCACCTGGGCCACGGCCCAATCCTCAACGAACTGTTCGCGTGTGAGCCAGCGCTTTTTTTCGACCATTTCGCGCTGGACCACCGCCACCACGCCGCCAAAGCCTTGCAGGGCGAGCCAGGTGAAGGCCCAGAACAGGCTCTTCAATGAGTCGGGTCGCTCGACTTGGGTGGTGTTGTGCGGCTGGCTTGCGCTCATGCAAAAGTGGCGGTGCCGTGCAAGGGCTGGCCGGCCTGGTCCTTGGCCGCCAGCAGGGGCGGTGCAGCCAGTGGCCACGGCACGCCCACCGCGGGGTCGTTCCAGATCAGGCAGCGCTCGTGCTCGGGATACCAGTAGTCGGTGGTTTTGTACAAAAATTCGGCGCTGTCGCTGGTCACCAGAAAGCCGTGCGCAAAACCCGGCGGGATCCAGAGCTGGCGCTTGTTGTCGGCGGAAAGCACCACACCTTCCCATTGGCCGAAATGGGGCGAGCTGCGGCGCAAATCGACCGCCACGTCGAACACCTCGCCCTGCGTGACGCGCACCAGCTTGCCCTGAGGATGCTCGATCTGGTAGTGCAGGCCGCGCAACACGCCACGGGCCGACTTGCTGTGGTTGTCCTGCACAAAGGGCATGTCGAGCCCGGTGCATTGTGCAAAGTCGCGCGCGTTGAAGCTCTCGAAAAAGAAACCGCGCGCATCGCCAAAAACCTTGGGTTCGAGGATCAGCACGCCGGGCAGGGCGGTGGGGGTGACGGTGTAGGGCATGGTGTTATTTCAGCAGGCTCAACAGATATTTGCCATAGCCATTCTTGGCCAGGGGGGTGGCGAGCTTGAGGATTTGCCCGGCATCGATCCAGCCTTGGCTGAAGGCGATTTCTTCGGGGCAGGCGACTTGCAGGCCCTGGCGTTTTTGCAGGGTGGCGATGAAGCTGGCGGCCTCCAAAAGGCTGTCGTGGGTGCCGGTATCGAGCCAGGCGTAGCCCCGGCCCATCATTTCGACATTGAGCTGACCCAGTTCCAGGTAGTGCCGGTTGACGTCGGTAATTTCGAGCTCGCCGCGCGGCGACGGCTTGATGTGGGCGGCAATGTCGCAGACCTGGTTGTCGTAAAAATAAAGGCCCGTGACGGCGTAATTGCTTTTGGGGTGACTGGGTTTTTCTTCGATGCTGATGGCGCGCTTGTGCTCGTCAAAGGCGACCACGCCATAACGCTCGGGGTCGGTCACATGGTAGGCGAAGACGCTGGCGCCGGTCTGGCAGGCGTCGGCGTGGGCCAGTTGCCTGATGAGATCGTGGCCGTAAAAAATGTTGTCGCCCAGCACCAGTGCGCTGGGCTGGCCCGCCACGAAGTCGCGGCCGATGATGAAGGCCTGCGCCAGGCCGTCAGGGCTGGGCTGCACTGCGTAGCTGATGGCCATGCCCCACTGGCTGCCGTTGCCCAGCAGGTCGGCAAAACGCGGCGTGTCCTGCGGCGTGGAGATGATCAGCACCTCGCGGATTCCGGCCAGCATGAGCGTGCTCAAGGGGTAGTAGATCATGGGCTTGTCATAGACCGGCATGAGTTGCTTGCTGACCGCCTGCGTGACCGGGTAAAGCCGGGTGCCGGAGCCGCCGGCCAGAATGATGCCTTTGCGTTGTGTCATGTGATGATTTCCTGCCATTTAAAGGGTTTCTGCCAGCATGCGGTCCACGCCCAACTGCCAGTCCGGCAGGGTCAAGCCGAAGGCAGCTTGCAGCTTGCGCGTGTCCAGGCGCGAGTTATAGGGGCGTGTGGCGGCGGTGGGGAAGTCGCTGGTGGGCACCGGCGTGACTTCGCGTGCCATGAGGGTGAGCGCTGGCTGAACTTCTTGCGCTTGCGCCAGCACATGCTTGGCGTATTCGAACCAGGTGGTGCAACCGCTGGCCACCAAATGGTAAATGCCGGCCAAAGTCTTGTCGTCGGCCCTGTTCTGGAACACTTGGCGGATGGCGTGCGCCGTGATGTCGGCGATCAGTTCGGCACCGGTGGGGGCACCGAACTGGTCGTTGATCACCTTGAGCTGCTCGCGCTCCTGCGCCAGGCGCAGCATGGTCTTGGCAAAGTTGCCACCGCGCGCCGCATAGACCCAGCTGGTCCTGAAAATCAGGTGCCGCGGGCAGATCCAGTCGATCATGTGCTCGCCCAGCAGCTTGGTCTGGCCATAGACGTTCATGGGGAAAGTGGGGTCGTCTTCGCGCCAGGGCGCGTCACCGCCGCCGCCAAACACATAGTCGGTGCTGTAGTGCACCAGCCAGGCGCCGAGCTTGGCCGCCTCGCGGGCCAGCACCTCGGGCGCCAGCGCGTTGAGGGTGCGCGCCAGATCAGGTTCGCTTTCGGCTTTGTCCACGGCGGTATAGGCCGCGGCATTGACGATGACATCGGGTTGCGTCTGGCGCACGGTGTCGGCCAGGTCGTCGAGGCGACAGAGGTCACCGCACAACTGGCTGCTGTGGCGGTCCAGGGCAATGACGTTGCCCAAGGGCGCCAGGCTGCGCTGCAGTTCCCAGCCCACCTGGCCGTTTTTACCGAGTAGAAGGATCTTCATGCAGAACTTTCACGCATATTGCTTTTGCACCCACTCGCGGTAGGCGCCGCTTTGCACGTGGGCCACCCAGTCGGGGTTGTCCAGGTACCACTGCACGGTCTTGCGGATGCCGGTGTCGAAGGTCTCGGCGGGTTTCCAGCCGAGTTCGCGCTCGAGCTTGCGCGCATCGATGGCATAACGACGGTCGTGGCCGGGCCGGTCGGTCACATAGGTGATTTGCTCCTGGTAGGGTTTGCCATCGGCGCGCGGGCGAAGTTCGTCGAGCAGGGCGCAGACGGTGTGGACAATCTCCAGGTTGGCCTTTTCGTTCCAGCCGCCGACGTTGTAGATTTCACCCAGGCGGCCCGCCTCCAAAACGCGGCGGATGGCACTGCAATGGTCTTTCACAAAAAGCCAGTCGCGAATCTGCTGGCCGTCGCCATAGACCGGCAGCGGTTTGCCTGCCAGCGAGTTGACGATCAGCAGCGGAATCAACTTTTCAGGAAAATGGTAGGGGCCGTAGTTGTTGCTGCAGTTGGTGGTCAGCACCGGCAGGCCGTAGGTGTGGTGCCAGGCGCGCACCAGATGGTCGCTGGCGGCTTTGCTGGCGCTGTACGGGCTGTTGGGCTCGATGTGACTGGCCTCGGTGAACGCCGGGTCGTCTTTTGCCAACGAGCCATAGACCTCGTCAGTGGACACATGCAAAAAACGGAATCCGTTCTTTGTAGGAGCGACGCCCCCGTCGCGATTCTCTTGCGGCAGATTGCACCAGTAGCCGCGCACCGACTCCAGCAGGTGAAACGTGCCGACGATGTTGGTCTGGATGAAGTCGCCGGGGCCGTGGATGGAGCGGTCCACATGGCTCTCGGCGGCAAAGTTGATGACAGCGCGGGGTTGGTGTCGGCTTAGCAACTGGCCGACCAGCACGGCATCGCCAATGTCGCCCTGCACCAGGGTGTGGCGCGTGTCGCCCTGCAGGCTTTGCAGGTTTTCGGGGTTGCCGGCGTAGGTGAGCTTGTCGAGGGTGATGACCGGTTCATCGCTTTGCGCCAGCCAGTCGAGAACGAAATTGGCACCGATAAAGCCGGCACCGCCTGTAACCAAAATCATGCCTTTTCCCCTAAGTTCTTGAGTAGCGGAAGTGTAACGGCGGTGAAGTCGGGATTGTTGTGGCAATGTGTCCATCGCGCATTGGCACCCGACCCCGATCCCGATCCCGGATGCGCACCGCTAAATTGCCAAATACCTTCGCGGCGGGGGCGCCGCTCCTGCAAGGGCAGGGCGCCGCTCCTACAAAGACAAGGGCAGGGCGCCGCTCCTGCAAAGGCAAAGGCGTCAGGTGGCTGATTCGATTTCGCCTGACACGGCCAGCCACTGCTCTTCAAGGATTTGCAATTCTTCGTTGACTTCCTTGAGCCGCTTGCCCAGGTTGGCAAAGTCCGACGGTGGCGGCGACTGGCACAAATGGCCTTCGAGCGCGGCACCTTCGGTATTGAGCACCGCCATGCGGGCCTCGATGTCGGCCAATTTGCGCTTGAGCGAGCCGGTGGGCGCGGGCTTGTGTCGTACCTTGGCAGCGGCTGCCGCGGCTTCGCCCTGCGCCTTGCGCTCGGCCTTGGCGGCGGCGCTGCTGGCCTCGCGGATGGCTTCGCGCTGGCGTTTGGCTTCGTCGAGCAGATAGCGCTGGTAGTCGTCGAGGTCGCCGTCAAAGGGCTCGACACCGCCGTGCGAGACCATCCAGAATTCATCGCACACACTGCGCAGCAGGGCACGGTCGTGACTAACCAGCATCACCGTGCCTTCGAATTCATTGAGCGCCATGGCCAGCGCCTCGCGCGTGGCCAGGTCGAGGTGGTTGGTGGGCTCGTCGAGCAGCAGCAGGTTGGGGCGCTGCCAGACGATCATGCACAGTACCAGGCGCGCCTTTTCACCACCGCTCATGCTGCCCACGGCCTGCTTGACCATGTCGCCGCCAAAGTTGAAGGTGCCCAAAAAGCTTCGCAGGTCTTGTTCGCGCGTTTGCTGGCCGATGATCTTGCCGGCCGCCGTCATGTCCTTGACCAGGCGGATCATGTGCTCCAGCGGCGTGTCGGCCGGGCGCAGCACATCCAGCTCTTGCTGGGCAAAATAACCAATGTTGAGGCCCTTGCCCTCGGTGATCTCGCCGCCGATGGGCGCCAGGTCGCGCGCAATGGTTTTCACCACGGTCGATTTGCCCTGGCCGTTGGCCCCCAGGATGCCGATGCGCTGGCCGGCCAGCACCGACTTGCTGACGTTGCGCACGATCACGGTGGGTGGCGTGCCCTCGGGCGCATCGTCGGGCGGCGGGTAGCCAAAGCTCACGCCGCTCATCGACAGCATGGGGTTGGGCAGGTTGGCGGGTTCCTTGAATTCGAAGGTGAAGTCGGCCTCGGAGAGCAGCGGCGCGATTTTTTCCATGCGGTCCAGCGCCTTGACCCGGCTTTGCGCCTGCTTGGCCTTGCTGGCCTTGGCCTTGAAGCGGGCGATGAACTTTTGCAGGTGGGCAATTTTGTCCTGCTGTTTGGCAAACGCGTTTTGCTGCAGGTTCATCTGCTCGGCGCGCATGTCCTCGAACTTGCTGTAGTTGCCGCCGTAGCGCACCAGCTTGGCCGCGTCGATGTGCAGCGTGACATCGGTGACGGCGTCCAGAAACTCCCGGTCGTGGCTGATGACGATCATCGTGCCTTCGTACTTTTTGAGCCAGGCTTCCAGCCAGACCAGCGCGTCCAGGTCGAGGTGGTTGGTGGGCTCGTCGAGCAGCAGCAGGTCGCTCGGGCACATCAGCGCGCGCGCCAGTTGCAGGCGCATGCGCCAGCCGCCCGAGAAGCTGTTGACCGGGTTGCCGAGCTCGGTGGTTTTGAAGCCCAGTCCCAGAATCAGCGACTGCGCCCGCGCCGGCGCATCGTGCGCGCCGGCATCCTGCAGCGCCATGTAGGCGTGGGCCATGCGGTCATAGTCGTCGGTGGCCTCGGAGGCGGTGACTTCCTGTTGCGCCGCCAGCAGGGTGGTGTCGCCATCGACCACAAAGTCGGTGGCGCTTTGCTCGGTCTCGGGCATGTCCTGCGCAACCTGGCCCATGCGCCACTGGGTGGGGATGTAGTATTCACCGCCGTCTTCGTGCAGGTTGCCGTTGAAGAGCGCGAACAGGGAAGATTTGCCGGCGCCGTTGCGCCCGACCAGGCCGACCTTTTCGCCGGGGTTGATGGTGACGGTCGCACCGTCCAGCAGCACTTTGGCGCCGCGGCGAAGAGTTACGTTTTTTAATGTAATCAATGGGTTACTTTTGCTTTTGAATTATTTAAATGAAGTAGGAGCGGCGCTCTCGCCGCGAAGGTATCGTGCTCATGGCAAGCTCAACAGCGCCTCACGCGTGACCAGCAGCACTTGATCTTCGCCGGCGCTGGTGGCCAGCCAGATCACTTCCAGGCTTGGGAAAGCGGCTTCAAAATGGCCGCGTTCGTGGCCGATTTCCAGCACCAGAATGGCGGTTTCGGTCATGTGGGCTGGCGCCTCACGCAGCAGGCGTCGCACAAAGTCCATGCCATCGACCCCGCCTGCCGTGTTGCCATCGAGGGCCGTGGCTGGTTCGGCCCTGAATTCAGGCGGCAGCTCGGCCATGCTGGCGGCATTGACATAAGGCGGGTTGCACACGATCAGGTCGTAAGGGCCGCCGTGTTCCGGGAAGCCATCACCCTGGTGCAGTGTGATGCGCTGGTGCAGGCCGTGGCGTTCCACATTGATTTCTGCCACTTCGAGCGCTGCCGCACTGATGTCGGACGCCTGCACCATCACATCGGGATAAACCAGCGCGACCAATACCGCCAGACTGCCGTTGCCGGTGCACAGGTCGAGCACCTTGTGGGTGGTTTCACTGAGCCAATAGTCAAGGCTGCCCTCGACCAGCACTTCGGCGATCAGCGAGCGCGGCACGATGGCGCGATCATCGATATAGAACGCCACGCCCTGCAGCCAGGCTTCATGCGTCAGGTAGGCGGCCGGCTTGCGGGTGGCGATGCGTGTCTTGATGAGCTCCGCTATCTTGGCTTGCTCGGCGGGCGTGACCAGCCTATCGGGAGGCGCAGCGCCAGGGTCGCCCGTGTGTGCCAGGGGCGTGTCCAGCGGCAGGCCAAGTTGCCAAAGCACCAGCCAGGCGGCTTCGTCGAAGGCATTTTGGGTGCCATGGCCAAAGACGACGCCGGCCTGCGTCAGCTGGCGGGCGGCCTGGGTGACGCAATCGGGCAGGGTGATGTCACCGTTTCGGGTTTGGCTCTTCCTCATGCCAGCAACTGCGCATGCAGGTTTTCCAGTGTCCGGCGGTAAATGTTTTTCAGGGGCTCGATATCAGCCAGGGCAACGTGCTCGTTGATTTTGTGGATGCTGGCGTTGGGCGGGCCGCACTCGATCACCTGCGGGCAGATTTTGGCAATGAAACGGCCGTCGCTGGTGCCGCCACTGGTAGAGAGCTCAGGGGTGAGTCCGGTCTCGGTGTGGATGGCGGCCACCACCGCATCCACCAGCGTCCCCGGTGTCGTCAAAAAAGGCAGGCCGCTGAGCGTCCAGGCCAGGTCATAGGCCAGGTCATGGCGGTCCAGCACCGTCTGCAGGCGGCACTGCAGCGTTTCAGGTGTGGATTCGGTGGAAAACCGGAAGTTGAAGTCCACCACCACCTCGCCCGGAATCACGTTGCTGGCGCCGGTGCCGCCGTGGATGTTGCTGACCTGCCAACTGGTGGGCGGGAAAAATGCGTTGCCTTGGTCCCATTCGATGCCAATCAACTCCGCCAGCGCAGGCGCCAGCAGGTGGATCGGGTTGTTGGCCAGCTGCGGATAGGCAATGTGGCCCTGCGTGCCCTTGACGGTGAGCTTGCCGCCCAGCGAGCCGCGACGGCCGTTCTTGATCATGTCGCCGGTGTGCGTGACCGCGGTGGGTTCGCCCACGATGCAGTAATCAAGCACTTCACCACGGGCTTGCAGCATCTCGCAGACCTTGACAGTGCCGTCCACGGCCGGGCCTTCTTCATCGCTGGTCAGCAAAAAACCGATCGCCAGCGGCGACTCGGGTCTCGCGGCGACAAACTCTTCCGTGGCCACCACAAACGCGGCCAGCGAAGTTTTCATGTCAGCCGCGCCTCGGCCGAACAATTTGCCGTCGCGCAGCGTGGGTTTGAACGGGTCGCTGCTCCACAGTTTGAACGGACCCGTGGGCACGACATCGGTGTGACCGGCAAAAACAAGCAGTTTTGAACTGGCTGGCGGTTTCGTTGTACTGCTGCCCGGCCGCTTGGCCCAAAGGTTGGTGACCTCGAAACCCGGCGGACCGCTGATCAGGGTTTCGAGCTGGAAGCCGATGGCTTCAAGTCGCGCACCAATGAGTTGCTGGCAGTGGGCATCGCTCGGGGTTTCAGAGGGGCAGGCGATCAGGTCACAGGCCAGGTCAAGGGTGGGGTTCATGGGCGGGTTCAGCGGTTGAGGTCGAGCGTGATTTCGGTGAAGGAGGGCTCGTCGCCATGTTCGTCGGCCACTGCGGCCTTGGCGCGCATGCTGAACTCGTTATGCAGCCGCCATAACAGATTGGTGGGCGAGTCGGCATGGGCCAGGCCTTCCTTGCGCTCAATGATGCCTTCTCCGATCAGGCGGGCGATGTCTTCCTCAAATGTCTGGCTGCCTTCAGCCATGGACTTTTCCATGGCTTCCTTGATGGCCGAGAAATCACCTTTTTCAATCAATTCAGCCACCAGTTTGGTGTTCATCAGGACCTCGACCGCAGGGCTTCTGGTTTCAGAGACGTTGCGTATCAGGCGCTGCGAAATGATCGCTTTCAGGGCCGAACCCAGGTCGCCGAGCATGGTCATGCGGACTTCGACCGGGTAAAAGCTGAGAATGCGATTGAGCGCCTGATAGCTGTTGTTGGCATGCATGGTGGCCAGGCACAAATGCCCGGTTTGGGCGTAGGCTATGGCGGCGGACATGGTTTCACGATCCCGGATTTCACCGATCAGGATCACATCGGGCGCTTGCCGCAAGGCATTTTTCAGGGCAACTTCCGAATTCTCGGTATCGGCGCCGACTTCGCGCTGGTTGATGATGGCGCGCTTGCTTTTGAACAGGTATTCGATCGGGTCTTCGATCGTGAGAATGTGGCCCGCCATACTGGCGTTGCGGTGGTCGATCATGGCCGCCAGACTGGTGCTTTTGCCGGAGCCAGTCGCTCCCACCATCAAAATCAAGCCGCGTTTTTGCAGCATCAGGCTGGACAGGGTGGCAGGCAAGCCGAGCGTGGGCAGGTCGGGAATCTCGTGGGCGATCAAACGGATCACGACCGCATAGGTGCTGCGCTGGCACATGGCACTGATCCGAAAGCGCCCGATACCGCGAATCGACCAGGCGATGTTGAGTTCGTGGGTGTCCTGCAACTCCCTGATTTTTTCGGTCGGCAGGATTTCAGCGAGCAGGTTCAAGGGGGCATCAGGCGGCAATATCTGGTTGTTGATGGGAACGCACTCGCCGTGGATGCGGATCAGCGCGACAGCATTCGCAGACAAATAGATATCCGAGGCACGCTTGCTGACCATCAAACGCAGAATGGTTTCCATGGTGCCCTTGAGATCGGAGTCGTCAGGGCCTGGGTCGGTGATTGCCATGGGAATATCCTTGTAAACGGTTGGGAACCGAACATCGCTCCCTGCGTGCAGCATGGGTTTGTCCCTCAGGGGCGCAGGAGGTCATTCAGACTGGTTTTGGCGCGGGTTTGCGCATCGACGCGCTTGACGATGATGGCAGCGTACAGGCTGTATTTGCCACCTTCTTTGGGCAGGTTGCCGCTGATGACCACCGAGCCCGCCGGGATACGGCCGTAGCTCACGGTGTCTGAAGCGCGGTCGTAAATGGGCGTGCTCTGGCCGATGTAAACACCCATGGAAATAACCGAGTTTTCCTCGACGATGACGCCTTCGACAATCTCGGAGCGGGCGCCGATGAAGCAGTTGTCCTCGATGATGGTGGGGTTGGCCTGCATCGGCTCCAGCACGCCGCCAATGCCGACGCCGCCGCTCAGGTGCACGTTTTTACCGATCTGCGCGCACGAGCCCACGGCAGCCCATGTATCGACCATGCTGCCTTCATCGACATAGGCGCCGATGTTGACAAAGGACGGCATCAACACCACACCTTTGGCCAGGTAGCAGCCCCGGCGTGCCACGGCGGGTGGCACGATGCGCACGCCGGTGGCTTGCAGGCCAGCCGTGGTCATGTGGGCGAACTTGGTGGGTACCTTGTCAAAAAAAGCCAGCTCGCCGGCACGCATGATGGCGTTGTCGCTGAGTCGAAAGCTCAGCAGCACGGCTTTTTTGATCCACTGATGGGTGGTCCATTGGCCCACGCCGGCGCGCGTGGCCACGCGCAGGTGGCCGGTGTTGAGCCCGTGAATCACGTGCTCGACGGCGTCGCTGACTTCCTTGGAGGCCGAGCTTGTCGAAAGATTGGCACGGTCGTCCCAGGCGGCGTCGAGGATGTTTTGCAGTTGTTGGGTCATGGCAGGGATGCGGGTTGTTAAAGGGTGAATGCGGGTTAACAGGTACTGGATTTGACAAATTGAACGATGCGTCGGGCCGCTTCCAGACATTCTGCGGTGTCGGCCACCAGCGCCATGCGAATGCGCCCGGCGCCAGGGTTGTGGCCTTGCGCCTGGCGTGCCAAAAATGAACCGGGCAACACCGTTACATTGTAAAGAGCGTAGAGGGCGCGGGCAAACGCCGTGTCGTCACCATCGACCCTGGCCCACAGGTAAAAGCCGGCATCGGGCAAGGCCACGTCCAGCACCCCGGCGAGCAGCGGGGTGACCTGGGCAAACTTGGTTTTGTAAAGAGCCCGGTTTTCAACGACATGCGCTTCGTCGCGCCAGGCGGCTGTGCTTGCGGCCTGCACCACCGGGCTCATGGCACAGCCGTGGTAGGTGCGGTAGAGCAAAAATTGCTGCATGATGGCAGCGTCGCCCGCCACAAAACCGCTGCGCATGCCGGGCACATTGCTGCGCTTGGACAGGCTGGTCAGCGAAATCAGGTTTTTGAAATCGCTTCGGCCCAGCTTGACTGCTGCTTCCATGCCGCCCAAGGGGGGTTCGTCGCGGAAATAAATCTCGCTGTAGCACTCGTCGGAGGCAATGACAAAGCCAAAGCGGTCGCTCAAGGAGAACAGCTTTTGCCATTCGCTCAGCGGCATCACCGCGCCGGTGGGGTTGCCCGGAGAGCAGACAAAGAGCTGCTGGGTGCGCGCCCACACCGCGTCGGGCACGCTGTCCCAGTCGGGGGCGAAGTTGCGCGTCGGGTTGCTGGCCACGTAATAGGGCTCGGCCCCGGCCAGCAGCGCCGCGCCTTCGTAGATTTGATAAAACGGGTTGGGGCACACCACCAGCGGTTTTTGGCCCGAAGCGCTTGCCGCGCCTGGATTGATGATGGTTTGCGTGAGCGAAAACAGCGCCTCGCGCGAGCCGGTCACCGGCAGCATTTGCGTGAGCGGGCTCACATTCAGGCCGTAGCGGTTGTGCAGCCAGTCGGCAAAGGCCTCGCGCAGCGCGGCCTCGCCCGCCGTGGCCGGGTAGCTGGCCAGCCCGCTGGGTGTGCGGTGGATGGCGTCGGCCATGGCTTGCTGGATAAAGGCTGGCGTGGCGTGCTTGGGTTCGCCCAGACCCAGGCTGATCGGGGTGTAAGCCGGGTTGGGCGTGACGTCGGCAAATAGTTGGCGCAGACGCTCAAAAGGGTAGGGCTGTAAAAGCGCAAGCAATGGATTCATGGGCCGCGATTATCCCTTGTCTGGTGTTGTCCGCCCTACAACAGCCGACAACTTACGTCCAGCCCTAACCAGCGTTTGGCTGCGGATTGCAGCAGGTCGGAACTGCCGGTGCTGAAGAGTTGGCATTGGCCTGGCGTGGCATCCATCGAGGGGCTGGTCAGCATACGACGGGTCTGGCGTGCCACGGGTTCGCCGTTGTCCACCAGATGCACTTTGGGGCCAAGCAAAGACTGCAAAATTTGGCTGGCAAAAGGGTAATGGGTGCAACCCAGGACCAGCGTGTCCACCGCGCCCGGCTCAGAACCAAAACGTCCCAAGCCCATGGTGTATTGCGTGCACAACGCGGTGATTTGGTCGGTGTCATTGCGCTCAATGGCATCGGCCAGACCGTCGCAGGGCTGGCAGATGAATTGCGCCTGGTCGGCCAAACTCGCCTGCAAAGCCTTGAATTTTTGGCTGTTCAGAGTGCCACGGGTGGCCATAACCCCGATGCGCCCAGTCTGACTCAGGGCGATGGCGGGTTTCAGCGCCGGCTCGACGCCGATGATGGGCAGCTCGGGGTGGTCCTGGCGCAGCAGATGAATGGCCGCCGCCGTGGCGGTGTTGCAGGCAATCACCAATGCCTGGATGGCCAGATCTGGCTGACGGATCAAATGCCGGGTGATGGCACGCGCGCGCTCCAGCACAAAACCCTCGTCGCGCTCGCCATAGGGCGCAAAGCCGCTGTCGGCGACGTAGATGAAATTTTCAAACGGCAACTCGGCCCGCAGCGCCTTGAGGATGCTCAGGCCGCCGACACCGCTGTCGAACACTCCGATGGGGCGCTTGACGTGTTCCAGCAGATCAGCCGCCAGAGACAGTAATGCCTTTGAACTCGCCAGTGGCAATGCGCTTTTGCCACTCTGCGGGGCCGGTGATGTGGGCGCTGGTGCCGCCCGAATCCACAGCCACGGTGACCGGCATGTCAACCACGTCGAATTCGTAAATGGCTTCCATGCCGAGGTCGGCAAAACCAACCACCTTGGCGGTCTTGATGGCTTTGGACACCAGGTAGGCGGCGCCGCCTACGGCCATCAGGTAGGCGCTCTGGTGTTTCTTGATGGCCTCGATGGCCACCGGGCCGCGCTCGGCCTTGCCGATCATGGCGATCAGGCCTGTTTGCGCCAGCATCATCTCGGTGAAGCCGTCCATGCGCGTGGCGGTGGTGGGGCCGGCCGGTCCCACGGCCTCGTCGCCGATCGGGTCCACCGGGCCCACGTAATAAATGACGCGGTTGGTGAAGTCCACCGGCAGCGGCTCACCTTTGGCCAGCATGTCCTTGATGCGCTTGTGCGCGGCGTCGCGGCCGGTCAGCATCTTGCCGTTGAGCAGCAGCGTGTCACCGGGCTTCCAACTGGCCACTTCAGCCTTGGTCAGGGTATTGAGATTGACCTTTTTGCTCTTGACGTAGTCGGGCGTCCATTGCACGTCGGGCCAGGTGTCCAGCGACGGTGGCGTCAGATAAACCGGGCCGCTGCCGTCCATGACGAAATGGGCGTGGCGGGTGGCAGCGCAGTTGGGGATCATGGCGATCGGCTTGCCCGCAGCATGAGTCGGGTACATCTTGATCTTGACGTCGAGCACGGTGGTCAGGCCGCCCAAGCCCTGGGCACCGATGCCCAAGGCGTTGACCTTGTCGAACAACTCCAGACGCAGGGCTTCCACCTTGGTGAGTTCTGCACCCGACGAGGCCTTGGCCTGCAATTGGTACATGTCGAGGTCGTCCATCAGGCTTTCCTTGGCCATCAACACGGCTTTTTCGGCGGTACCGCCAATGCCAATGCCGAGCATGCCCGGCGGGCACCAGCCGGCGCCCATGGTGGGCACGGTTTTGAGCACCCAGTCCACCACCGAGTCGCCGGGGTTGAGCATGTACATCTTGCTCTTGTTTTCACTGCCGCCGCCTTTGGCTGCCACGGTCACTTCCAGGGTGTTGCCGGGTACGATTTCAGAAAAGATGACGGCCGGGGTGTTGTCCTTGGTGTTCTTGCGATCAAACAACGGGTCGGCCACCACGCTGGCGCGCAGCGTATTGCTGGGGTCGGTGTAGGCGCGGCGCACGCCTTCGTTGATGGCGTTGTCGAGGCTGCCGGTAAAGCCTTCCCAGCGCACGTCCATGCCAACTTTGAGAAACACATTGACGATGCCGGTGTCCTGGCAAATCGGGCGGTGGCCGGTGGCGCTCATTTTGCTGTTGGTCAGAATTTGCGCAATGGCGTCTTTGGCGGCGGGACTTTGCTCGCGCTCGTAGGCGCGTGCCAGGTGGGTGATGTAGTCGGCGGGGTGGTAGTAGCTGATGTATTGCAGTGCGGCGGCAACGGATTCGATCAGGTCGGCTTGGCGGATGGTGCTCATTTGGATGTCCTCAAGGTGCATGAAAAACCGGGTTTGATCACCTGCGTGATCAGATGCACCAGAGTTTAACCAGCCAGCACCAGCGCCGGGCTGACGAACCTTCGCGGCGAGGGCGTCATTCCCACAGAGGCACTTGGTCCGCTCCCACGAAGGCAATTGGGCCGCTCGCACGGAGGCACTTAGCGCAGGCCCAGGTGCAGCGCCGCTTTGGCCAGCAGGTGTGCAGAGATCGGTGCGGTGATGAACAAAAAGAATGTGACCAGAATTTCATGCAGGCTCAGTCCGTCGCCGGTGACGCTGAAAAAGATGGACGAGGCGATCAGCAGGCAACCCACCCCCAGCGTGGTGGCCTTGGTCGGGCCGTGCAGGCGGGTGTAAAAGTCCTTGAAGCGCACCAGACTGAGTGAGCCGATCAGGGTAAAGACAGCGCCGATCAGCACCAGCGCCGACAGCAGGATTTCGGTGGCCAGGTTCATTCGATGATGTCTCCGCGCAATAAAAATTTGGACAGCGCCACCGTGCCGACAAAGCCCATCAGGGCGATCAGCAGGGCGGCCTCGAAATAGAGTGGGCTGCCCAGCTGGATGCCGAGCAAGATCAGCAGGGCGATGGCGTTGATGTAGAGCGTGTCGAGGGCCAGGATGCGATCGGGGACGCTAGGCCCCTTGAGCAGCCTGAAAAAGCTCAGGCCAAAGGCGGCCGCAACAAAGGTAAAGGCGAGGATAAGGGCGCCGCTCAGCATTCAAAAATCTCCTTGAGTGGGGCCTCGAACCGCATTTTGATGGTGTGAATCAGTTGCCCGGGGTCGGTGCAGTCCAGCGCATGCACCAACAGGGTCCGGTGGTCGGGTGACAGTCGGGCCGACACGGTGCCCGGTGTCAGGCAGATGATATTGGCCAGCAGACTTAAGCCCAAGTCGTTGGTCAAATCCAGAGGCACCTCTACAAACAAGGGGTTGAGCGAACGCGGACCAGCCAGCACCAGGCGCGCCACAGCCACATTGGCCACCAGCACGTCATACAAAAACACAGCCAGGAACCGCAGCAGGCCAGAATGCCGGTAGATGCGCACCGACTCCGGCCAGAAACCGAACGTGAAGCGCGGAATGGCCCAACCCAGCAAAAGACCCAGCACGATCTGGCCCGGCGCGACGGTGTTGTTGAGCAGCAGCCAGACCAGCGCCAGGATCGGCGTGAGCAACGGATGCGGCAGCCAGCGTTTCATGGTTTGGCTCCCAGCACGGCATTGATGTAGTGTGCGGGCTCGGCGAGTTGTCGTGCTGTGGCATGGGCAAACTCAAAGGCGGGTCCGGCAAATAACGTCAAGGCCAGAATCAGCCCCAGCAGGCCGCCAATGGCCAGCAGATCGCGGGCGGTTGACGCGCCAGGCGTCACGACACCTGATGCGCTTTTGCTCGCTTTGGCCGCCGCTGCACCGGTGGCGGGCAGGCTGTTGAAAAACACCTGGCTGCCCGCGCGCGCCAGGGCCATGAGCGCCAGCAATGCCGCCAGCAAAATCACCGCCCAGACCCAGGGCTGTCCGGGGGCAGCGCGCAAGATCAAAAATTTGCCGATGAAGCCGGATAAAGGTGGCAAGCCGGCAGCGGCCACCGCGGCCGCAAAAAACAGGCCGCCCCAAAGCGCATGGCGCGGCATGTCGGCGTCGGGGATGAGGTGGTCGCCACTGCCCGGGCGGCGGCGCTTGATGGCATCCGCCAGCAAAAACAGCAGCGCGGCAGTGAAGGTGCTGTGCGGCAGGTAATACAGGCCGGCGGCGATGCCGTCGGTGCCCACGGCCACGGCGCTGAGCAGGGTGCCCACAGACACCAGCACCAGGTAGCCGCTGAGGCGCCCCAGGCTGTCGGCGGCCAGCGCGCCCAGCGTGGCGACGAGGATGGTGGCCAGCGCCAGCGGCAGCAGCCAGGGGTCGAACAAATGCGCCAGGGCACCGGCGCCGTCGCCAAAAAGCAGCGTGTGGCTGCGCAAAATGGCGTAAACGCCGACCTTGGTCATGATGGCAAACAGCGCCGCCACCGGCGCCGATGTGCCGCTGTAGGCCGCCGGCAGCCACAGGTGCAGCGGCAGCAGGGCGGCCTTGAGGGCAAACACCGCCAGCAGCAGTAGGCCACCGGCGCGCGCCAGACCCAGTTTGTCGGGTGTCAGGGTGGCGGCTTTGAGCGCCAGGTCGGCCAGGTTCAGACTGCCCAGCGCCGCATAGATGAGCCCGGCGGCAAACAGGAATACCGTGGAACCGGCCAGGTTCATTACCACGTAGTGCAGCCCGGCGCGGGTGCGCGCCTGGCCGCCGCCATGCAAGGCCAGACCATAGGAGGCGATCAGCAAAATCTCGAAAAAGACGAACAGGTTGAACAGGTCGCCGGTCAAAAAGGCGCCCGCCAGGCCGAACAACTGCAGTTGAAACAGCACATGAAAATGCCGTCCCTGGCCATCCACGCCGTTGCCGGCATAGATGAGCGCCCACAAGGCCAGCAGGGTGGTGGTGAGCACCATCCAGGCCGACAGCCGATCCGCCACCAGCACAATGCCCCAGGGCGCGGGCCAGTCGCCCAGGCGATAGACCAGGATGTCGCCACCCGAAACGGCAGTCAGCAGGGCGATGGCGGCGCCAATCTGAGCCAACACGGACGCCAGCGCCAGCCAGCGCTGGGCGGGCAGCGACAAACGCCCAAAGGCCAGCAGCAGGGTGCCGGCCAGAAACGGCAGCAGGATGGGGACGATGGGCAGGTGCGCCATCATGGAGCGTCACTTTGCTGAGGTGTCCCATCGACATGGTCGTTGCCAAATTCTTCCCGGGCACGCAGGCTCAGCATGATGACAAAGGCGGTCATGGCAAAGCTGATGACAATGGCGGTGAGCACCAGCGCTTGCGGCAGCGGATCGGCATAACTGGCTGCGCCCGAGACCACCGGGGGCTGGCCGATGACCAGTCTGCCGGTGGCGAACAGGAACAGGTTGACACCGTAGGACAGCAGCGTCAGCCCCAGCACCACGGCAAAGGTGCGGGCGCGCAGCAGCAAGTAAACGCCGCAGCCGGTGAGCGTGCCGATAGCCAGGGCGATCAGGGCTTCCAAGGCGCAGCCTGCGGTTCGTGGCTGGCACGGTGCACCAGGCCCAGGTTGATCAGGATCAGCAGCGTGGCGCCGACCACCACCAGATAGACGCCCAGGTCGAACGCCATGGCCGAGGCCAGTTCGAATTCGCCCACCAGCGGCCAGTCGAAGTGGCCGAAGGCCGATGTCAGGAACGGCCGGCCAAACAGCCAACTCGCCAGCCCGGTGAGCAACGCGATGATCAAACCCGAGGCAATCAAGGGGTGAGTGTGGGCGGGCAGGCGCTCTTGCGTCCAGCTGACGCCATTGGCCAGGTACTGCACGATCAGCGCGATGGCGGTGATGAGGCCGGCAATGAAACCGCCGCCGGGCAGGTTGTGACCGCGCAAAAAGACAAAGAAGGAAACCAGCAGCGCCAGCGGCAGCAACAGCCGGGCAAAGGTGGCCAGAATCATGGGATGGGTGTCGCTGTCCCAGGCGCGGCCGCTGGCATCGTGGGTGGGGCCGGGCAGGCGCAAATTGCCCAGCAGCGCAAAAATGCCCAGAGCGGCAATCGCCAGCACGGTGATTTCGCCAAACGTGTCAAAGCCGCGGAAGTCCACCAGAATCACGTTGACCACATTGTGCCCGCCGCCACCTGGCACGCTGTTCTGGATGAAGAAGTCGGCCATGCCGTCGTTGGAGCGGGTCAGCACGGCCCAGGCCAGCGCGGCCGCGCCGCAACCGGCCAGCAGCGCCAAGGCGGCGTCGCGCCAGCGCCGTGCCGGGCTGGACTCACGCGGCGTGCTGGCGGGCAAAAAATAGAGTGCCAGCAGCAGCAAAATCACCGTGACCACCTCGACCGAGAGCTGCGTCAGTGCCAGGTCGGGCGCCGAAAACTTGACGAACACCAGCGCCACAATCAGCCCCACGGCGCCGGTCAGCACCAGCGCGGTGAGGCGCTGGTGATGCCATGCGGTGGCCGCCAGCGTGGCCAATATCAGCACCAGAACAGCCATCAGGCCGATGCCGTCGATGGTGAGCAAGGGTCGTGTGCCGGTCAGTGCGGCCGGCGCCAGCACCAGGCCAGCGCCGCCCAGCGCCAGCGCGCTGACGATCAACAGCGCCAGCTGGCGCTGCAATGAACCGGTATCGAGCCACCGCGTGATGCGTTCGGCAAAGGCACGCAGGCCATGGGTGAGTGCTTCGAAAATAACCCGGCCCTGCAAGCGCTCATCCCAGCGGTCATGCAGGGCAAAGAGCGGCTTGCGCCCCCAGTAAAGCAGTGTGCCCCCGACCAGGGCGATCACGCTCATCCACAGCGCCGGGTTGAAGCCGTGCCAGAGCGCCAGGTTGTGCTCGGGCAGCGGTCCTTGCAGCACGGCGCCGGCCGCCACGGCCAGCAGCGGTTCGACCGTTTGGGCTGGAAATATACCGACCAGCAACACCAGTAGCACCAGAATTTCGACTGGAACCTTCATCCAGCGCACGGGTTCGTGCGGTGTTTTAGGCAGGTTGACGGGTTGGCCATTGAAAAAAACATCATGGATGAAGCGCACGGAATAAGCCACGGCAAACACGCCCGCCACCGTGACCACAATGGGCAGGAGCCAGCCAAGGCGCATTTGCCCACCGGCGGTCACGGCCTCGGCAAAAAACATTTCCTTGGATAAAAAACCGTTGGCCAGCGGCACGCCCGCCATGGCGGCGCTGGCGACCATGGCCAGCGTGGCCGTGTGTGGCATGAAATGCCACAGACCGTTGATGCGGCGCATGTCGCGGGTGCCGCATTCGTGGTCGATGATGCCCGCAGCCATGAACAGCCCGGCCTTGAAAATGGCATGGTTGATGATATGGAACACACCGGCCACGGCGGCCAGCGGGGTGCCGATGCCAAACAGTGCGGTGATCAGCCCGAGGTGGCTGATGGTGGAGTAAGCCAGCAGGCCTTTGAGGTCGTGCTTGAACAGCGCCAGCACCGCACCCAGCAAAAACGTGCTCAGGCCGATGCCACCCACCCACCAGGTCCAGGCGTCGGTGCCCGAGAGCACCGGGAACAGCCGGGCCAGCAAAAACACGCCGGCCTTCACCATGGTGGCTGAATGCAGGTAGGCCGACACCGGGGTCGGCGCGGCCATGGCGTTGGGCAGCCAGAAGTGAAACGGGAACTGTGCCGACTTGGTGAAGGCGCCCAGCAAAATCAGCAGCAGGGCGGGCAGGTAAAGCGGGTGGGCGCGCACCACATCGCCACTGGCCAGCACCTGAGTCAGCTCGTAACTGCCTGCCATTTCTCCCAGCAGGATAAAGCCGCCCAGCAAGGCCAGGCCGCCGGCCCCGGTGATGGCCAGCGCCATGCGGGCGCCGCCACGCGCGTCTTTGCGCTGGCGCCAATAGGCAATCAGCAAATAGGACGACAGGCTGGTGAGCTCCCAGAAGATCAGCAATTGGATCAGGTTTTCGGACAGCACCACGCCCAGCATGGAACCCATGAACAAGAGCAGATAGGCATAGAGCCGGCTCAGACTGTCGCGCGGGCTGAGGTAATAGTGCGCATACACAATCACCAGCAGGCCGATGATCAGGATCAGCAGCACAAACAACAAACCCAGCCCGTCCATGCGAAACGCCAGGTCCAACCCCGCGCTGGTGATCCAGGGCAGCCTCTCGATGGTGGTGGCGCCGGCAAAGCTGGCTGCCATCAGCGGCAGCATCTGCAGTAGCGCCAGGCCGGTCACAACCGCAGCGCACCAGGCGCTGGCGGTGCGGCCAAAACGCCCGGTGGCTGCGACCAGTGCTGCTCCCAGGACGGGCGTGAGGATGGCTGGAAGCAGTTGCATCCCCGGCTGGACCAGGCTTTACGCGTTGGGCGACTTCTGGGTTTGCACCATCTTCATGGCCGAAGCCACCAGGGCGGCCACTTCGGTCATGTTGCTGGGCACGATCAGCGTGGTGGTGGCGTCCGCTGCCACCTTGCTGTAGGCGTCCACGGCCTTTTCGGCCACCTTGAGCTGCACCGCCTGCTCGCCGCCGGGCTGGCGAATGGCGGCGGCCACGCGCTCGATGGCCTGGGCATTGGCTTCGGCCACTGCCAGAATGGAGGCCGCTTCGCCTTGGGCGTTGTTGATGATGGCCTGTTTTTCGCCCTCCGAGCGGGCAATAAAAGCCTCCCGCTCGCCGGTGGCAATGTTGATCTGCTCCTGGCGGCGGCCCTCGGACGCGGCAATCAGGGCGCGCTTTTCACGCTCGGCGGTGATCTGCTGCTGCATCGCGTGCAGGATTTCCTTGGGTGGTGTCAGGTCCTTGATTTCGTAGCGCAGCACCTTCACGCCCCAGTTCAGCGCCGCCTCGTCGATGGCTTGCACCACCTGGGCGTTGATGATGTCGCGCTCCTCGAAAGTTTTGTCGAGCTCGAGCTTGCCGATCACCGAGCGCAGCGACGTTTGCGCCAGCTGTGAGATCGCAATGATGTAGTTGCTGGAGCCATAGCTGGCGCGCATCGCGTCGGTCACCTGAAAGTACAGAATGCCGTCAACCTGCAACTGGGTGTTGTCACGCGTGATGCAGACCTGACTGGCAATGTCCAGCGGCACTTCCTTGAGCAGGTGTTTGTAGGCCACCTTGTCGATGAAGGGCACCAGAAAATTCAGGCCCGGCATCAGCGTGCCGTTGTACTTGCCGAGTCGCTCGACGACCCAGGCGTGTTGCTGGGGAACGACCTTGACCGACTGGGTGACAAAGATCGCCGCGATGACAAACAGGATGATTGCAACTTCCATTTCATTCTCCAAAAAAACATCAATTCACAATTTCTCGACGATGAGGCGGCTGCCGACCACCTCGACAATGCGGTGTGGACCGGGCGCAGACGCTGCGCCGGTGCGCAGCGAGACGTTCCAGGTGGCGCCGCGGTATTTGGCAGTGCTGGTGCCGTCCTCATTCCAGGCGTCGATGTGCAGGGTTTCACCAACGTCCAGATTGACGTCGCGATTGGCGCCGGCAGGCAACGCGGGCGGCTGGTGCTTCTTGAAACTGCGCCAAGCCACCACAGAGCCACCGCCGAGCACAGCGGCCACCACCAGTTGCACCGGCATGGTCGCCCCCAGATGGGCGGCGACGGCGGCACCCGCCAAACCGAGCGACAACATCAGTAAATAAAAAGTGCCGGTCAGCAGCTCGAGCGCAATCACCGCCCCAGCCAACAGCCACCAGATTGTCGAATCAGTCATGTTTTTTTCCGTTGGTTATTTGACCTGCCACATTCTGCGATAAAAGTGCGCGTTCGCAAATGCTTTGACACGATAAGTCCTTACACTTCGCGCCAATTTCCTATTTTTTCCTACGTCGCTGGAGCCTGCCATGAAATTTCGCTTTCCCATTGTCATCATCGACGAGGATTACCGTTCCGAGAACACTTCCGGGCTGGGCATCCGCGCGCTGGCGCAGGCGATCGAGTCCGAAGGCTTCGAGGTGCTGGGAACCACCAGCTATGGCGACCTGAGCCAGTTTGCCCAGCAGCAAAGCCGGGCCAGCACGTTCATTCTGTCGATTGACGATGAGGAATTTACCCCCGGCCCCGACCTGGACCCTGCCGTGGTGAACCTGCGCCATTTCATCGAGGAGGTGCGGCGCAAGAACCTGGATGTGCCAATTTACATTTATGGCGAAACCAAGACCAGCCGCCACCTGCCCAATGACATCCTGCGTGAACTGCACGGCTTCATCCACATGTTCGAGGACACCCCGGAGTTCATGGCGCGCCACATCATCCGCGAAGCCAAGAGCTACCTTGAAGGTGTGCAGCCGCCGTTTTTCAAGGCCTTGCTGGACTACGCCGAGGACGGTTCTTATTCGTGGCACTGCCCGGGTCACTCCGGCGGCGTGGCTTTTCTGAAAAGCCCGGTGGGCCAGATGTACCACCAGTTCTACGGCGAAAACATGCTGCGCGCCGACGTCTGCAACGCGGTCGAGGAACTGGGCCAGTTGCTCGACCACGACGGCGCCATTGGCAAGAGCGAGCGCAATGCGGCGCGCATTTTCAATGCCGACCACTGCTTTTTTGTCACCAACGGCACCAGTACCAGCAACAAGATGGTCTGGCACCACACGGTGGCGCCGAACGACGTGGTGGTGGTGGACCGCAACTGCCACAAGTCGATCCTGCATGCGATCATCATGACCGGCGCGATTCCGGTGTTCCTGAAACCCACGCGCAATCACTTCGGCATCATCGGCCCGATCCCCAAAAGCGAGTTCGAGCCCGCCACCATCAAGGCCAAGATCAAGGCCAACCCGCTGATCAAGGCGCATTTGCCCGACATTGACGTCAACCAGATCAAACCGCGCGTGCTGACGCTGACGCAGTCGACCTACGACGGCGTGCTGTACAACACAGAAACCGTCAAGAACATGCTGGACGGCTATGTGGAAAACATCCACTTCGACGAGGCCTGGCTGCCGCACGCTGCGTTTCATCCGTTTTACGGCACCTACCACGCCATGGGCAAGAACCGGGCGCGGCCGAAAAAGGCCATGGTCTATGCCACCCAGTCGATCCACAAGCTGCTGGCCGGCATCAGCCAGGCCAGCCATGTGCTGGTGCAGGACTCGCAAACCGTCAAGCTCGACAAACACCTGTTCAACGAGGCCTACCTGATGCACACATCAACCAGCCCGCAGTACAGCATCATTGCCAGCTGCGACGTGGCTGCCGCCATGATGGAGCCGCCCGGCGGCACCGCGCTCGTGGAAGAAAGCATTGCCGAGGCGATCGACTTCCGGCGTGCCATGCGCAAGATAGACGAAGAATACGGTGACGACTGGTGGTTCAAGGTCTGGGGTCCGGACAAGCTGGTGGATGAAGGCATTGGCCGCGCCGACGACTGGATCATCAAGGGCGAGTCGCGCACCATCAAGGCGGGTATCAATTGGCATGGTTTTGGCAAGATGGCCACCGGCTTCAACATGCTCGACCCGATCAAATCCACCGTGGTGACGCCGGGCATGGACCTCAA
This sequence comes from Rhodoferax sp., assembly GCF_028689295.1. Taxonomy (GTDB): domain Bacteria; phylum Pseudomonadota; class Gammaproteobacteria; order Burkholderiales; family Burkholderiaceae_C; genus Rhodoferax. Next base: position 314,960 of record NZ_JAQTWL010000002.1, on the reverse strand, counting down.
CGGCAAGTTTGCCAAAACCGGCATCCCGGCCAGCATCGTCACCAAATTTTTGGCCGAGCACGGTGTGGTGGTCGAAAAAACCGGCCTCTACAGTTTCTTCATCATGTTCACCATCGGCATCACCAAGGGTCGCTGGAACAGCATGTTGACCGCATTGCAGCAGTTCAAGGACGACTATGCCAAGAACCAGCCGATGTGGCGCATCCTGCCCGAGTTTTGCCAGAAACACGCCAAATATGAAAACATGGGCCTGGCGGACCTGTGCCAGCACATTCACCAGCTTTACGCCAAATACGACATTGCGCGCCTGACCACCGACATGTATTTAAGCGACCTGACACCGGCGATGAAACCGAGCGACGCCTATGCCCACATTGCGCTGCGCAAGACCGAGCGCGTGGAGATTGATCAACTCGAGGGCCGTGTCACCGTGGGCTTGGTGACACCTTACCCACCCGGCATTCCGCTGCTGATTCCGGGTGAGGTGTTCAACAGGAAAATCGTGGATTACCTCAAGTTTTCCCGCGAATTCAACCGCCAGTGCCCAGGCTTCGAGACCGACATCCACGGTCTGGTGGAAGAGGTGGGTGTAGATGGCCAGGTGCATTATTTCGCCGATTGCGTGCGCGAGTGAGGGGTTGTGCAACCCAAGGGTAATCCCTGATTTGGATCGGTTGCACTTTTAATAGAATAGGTGCAACTTATTTTATGAAGAGTTGCACCCATGGCCACTGTCACGCTTGGCATCAAGGTTGATGAATCCCTTCGCTCACGCATCAAGCAGGCGGCCAGCGTGCAGGGTAAAACCCCGCACTGGCTTATCAAGCAGGCGGTCATGCAGTACGTGGAGAGTGCCGAGCGAGGCCAGTTGCCACCATTAGCAAGTGCGGGTGCAACCGATTCTGCTGAAACGCCTGAATCGGACGAGCCCGACGAGCTGACGACACCCGTGACCACCCCATTTTCTTCGCCGCAGCCCTTCCTGGACTGGGCGCAGAACGTGCTCCCGCAAACCGACATGCGCGCCGCCATCACCGCGGCCTGGCACCGCCCCGAGCCCGAATGCTTGCCATTGCTGGTGCAACTGGCGCACGTGACCGACCCGGCCCAGCGTGCGGCCATCGAAGAGGTCGGCGCACGCCTGGTCAGCGGCCTGCGCGCCAACAAGGACAGTGGCGGTGTGGAAGCGCTGGTGCAGGAGTTCTCGCTGTCCAGCCAGGAAGGTGTGGCGCTGATGTGCATGGCCGAGGCACTGTTGCGCATCCCGGACAACGCCACCCGCGACGCGCTCATTCGCGACAAGATCAGCCATGGCGACTGGCACTCCCACTTGGGCAATTCGCCCTCGATGTTCGTCAACGCCGCCGTCTGGGGCCTGATGCTGACCGGCAAGCTGACCGCCACCGCCAGCGAAAAAAGCATGGCCAGCGCGCTCACGCGCCTGATCGGCAAGGGCGGCGAGCCGTTGATCCGCCAGGGTGTGCACCGCGCCATGAAACTCATGGGCGAGCAATTCGTCACCGGCCAAACCATTTCCGAGGCGCTGGCCAACAGCCGTGCGCTGGAGAAAAAAGGCTTTCGCTACTCCTACGACATGCTGGGCGAAGCCGCCACCACCGAGGCCGATGCCGAGCGTTACGTGGCATCCTACGAACAGTCGATCCGGGCCATTGGCATGGCCTCCAATGGTCGAGGCATTTTTGAGGGCCCGGGCATCTCGGTCAAACTCTCCGCCTTGCACACCCGTTACAGCCGCGCCCAGCGCGACCGCGTCATGGGCGAACTGCTGCCGCGCCTGACCAAACTGGCCCTGCTGGCGCGCCAGTACGACATCGCCATCAACATCGACGCCGAAGAGTCCGACCGGCTGGAGCTCTCCTTGGATCTGCTGGAAAGCCTGTGTTTCGACCCCAGGCTCAAGGGCTGGAACGGCATCGGGTTTGTGGTGCAGTCCTATCTGAAACGCTGCCCCTTCGTGATCGACCATGTGATCGACCTGGCACGGCGCAGCGGCCACCGCCTGATGATCCGGCTGGTCAAGGGCGCCTACTGGGATGCCGAAATCAAACGCGCGCAGCTCGACGGTCTGGACGGCTATCCGGTGTACACGCGCAAGGTCTATACCGACGTGGCTTACCTGGCGTGCGCGCGCAAGCTGCTGGCCGTGCCGGACGCGGTGTATCCGCAGTTTGCCACCCACAACGCGCAAACCGTGGCCTCGATCTACCAGATGGCGGGGCAAAATTACTACGCCGGGCAGTACGAGTTCCAGTGCCTGCACGGCATGGGCGAGCCGCTTTACGAACAGGTGACCGGCACCGTGGCCGAGGGCAAACTGGGCCGCCCGTGCCGCATTTACGCGCCGGTGGGCACGCATGAGACGCTGCTGGCCTATCTGGTCAGGCGGCTGCTGGAAAACGGCTCCAACTCCTCCTTTGTCAACCGCATTGGCGACCCCAAGGTCAGGGTCGAAGAGCTGGTGGCCGACCCGGTGCAGGAAGCGCAAGCGATCGAGTTGGAATGCGGCCAGCTTGGCGCGCCGCACTCCAAAATCACCTTGCCTCGGCAGATGTTTGCCGAGTTGGGGGCGCAGTCGCGGCTGAACTCGTCTGGGCTAAACCTGGCCAACGAACAGCAGCTGGCGTCCCTGGCTGCCGGCTTGTTGCGCAGCACACAAATCAGTTACACCGCCGTAGCCACCGTGACTGATGCGGACCTGTTCAACCCCGCAACGGCGCTGGCCAACGGCTGGCTGCCGGTGCTGAATCCGGCTGACATGCGCGACCTGGTCGGCTGGGTACGCCCTGCCACCGCCACCGAGGTTGAACTGGCGGCCAACCGCGCTGCCAGCGCGGCGCAAATCTGGCAGGTAACGCCACCGCAAGAGCGCGCCGCCTGTTTGAGGCGCGCGGCCGACCTGCTGGAGCAGCGCACGCAAGCCATTCTGGGCCTGATCGTGCGCGAGGCGGGCAAGTCGCTGCCCAACGCGGTGTCCGAAGTGCGTGAGGCGGTGGATTTCTTGCGTTATTACGCAGCGCAGGTGGACGCCACGTTCGACAACCAGACGCACCGGGCGCTGGGTGTGGTGCTGTGCATCAGCCCGTGGAATTTCCCGCTGGCGATCTTTGCCGGCCAGGTGGCCGCTGCCCTGGCCAGCGGCAATTGCGTGCTGGCCAAACCTGCTGAGCAAACACCGCTGGTGGCCGATGTGATGGTCAGGCTGCTGCACGAAGCCGGCGTGCCGATGGATGCGGTGCAACTGGTGCCCGGCACCGGCGAAGTGGTGGGCGCTGCGCTGGTGGCGCACCCGCAGGTGGCAGGCGTGATGTTTACCGGCTCGACCGAAGTGGCGCGGCTGATTGCGCAAACGCTGTCAAAGCGCCTGAGCCGGCAGGGCCGCAGCATTCCGCTGATTGCTGAAACCGGTGGCCAGAACGCCATGGTGGTCGATTCATCGGCGCTGGCTGAGCAGGTGGTGGGCGACGTGTTGTCGTCGGCCTTCGACTCGGCGGGCCAGCGCTGCTCGGCCTTGCGGCTGTTGTGTGTGCAGGAAGATGTGGCCGAGCGCGTGCTCGACATGATCAAGCAGGCCATGCGCGAGTGGGTCATGGGCAACCCTGACCGCATGCACACCGACATCGGGCCGGTGATCGACGAGGATGCGCGCATGCAAATCGAGCAGCACATTGCGCGCATGCAGGCTGACGGTCAGCCAGTCACGCGCATGGCGCGCGACGAGAGCGCCGGCCAGGGTCATTTTGTCATGCCCACGCTGATTGAAATCGACCGCATCGAGCGCCTGCAACGCGAGGTGTTCGGCCCCGTGCTGCATGTGCTGCGCTACCAGCGCGAAGACCTCGACAAGGTGCTCGACGCCATCAACGCCACCGGCTACGGCCTGACCTTTGGCGTGCACAGTCGCATCGACGAGACCATTGCCCAGGTCACGCAAAAGGTGCAGGCCGGCAATATTTATGTCAACCGCAACGTGATTGGCGCCGTGGTGGGCGTGCAGCCGTTTGGCGGCATGGGCTTGTCGGGCACTGGCCCAAAGGCCGGCGGCCCGCTTTATTTGTACCGCTTGCTGCAAGCCAGCGAGGCACAAAACAACCCGGCTCTGACGGCGTTGGTGGATTCCCCGGCAGTGCGTGCGTTGGTGCCTGCCGGTGCCGAGCGGCACTTGGCGACGCCCGCCAGCCTGCAAGCCCTGGAGCTATTACTGGAAAACTTGCAAGGACTGGCTTTGGTAGCGCCTCTGGGCGAATTAAGCCACTTTGAAGCGGTGCAAGCCACCGCCATCTGCGAAGCCTATCTGGCTTGCACCGTGCTCGGTCAATCTTTCAAGCTGCCAGGCCCCACGGGCGAATCGAACCGCTACCAACTGCTGCCCCGTGGTGCCGTCTTGATCGTGCCACAGACGGCGCTTGGGCTGTTTCATCAGCTGGCGGCAGTCTTGGCCAGCGGCAACCGCTGCTGGCTGGAGGCGCCGACTGGTGACAGTGCTGTGGCGCGTTTGCTCAAAACGCTGCCGCCCGAAGTCATGCGTTTTGTGCAACTGTGCAGCGCCGATCAATTGCATGGCGAGAAACATCTGAGCGCTTTGCTGTTTGAGGGCGATGGCGACGCCCTGCAGGCACTGCAGCCGGTGGTGGCTCAGCGCTCTGGTGCCATCGTGCGCATCGAAAGCCTGACCCCTGCGCAGTTGGCTGCTGGCGCACACTACGACCTGAGCGCCCTGATGCACGAGCAGAGCATCAGCACCAACACTGCGGCTGCGGGTGGCAACGCGCAGCTGATGACCATGGGCTGATTTTTATAAAAAAGGAGACATTGATGACATTCAAGACACCGCCATGAGGCATGGGGCTTGTGTGGGGTCGAATTCATTCGACCATGGCGAGTTGAAACCCGCCCCACAAAATACCCATTCAAGTCGTACCGAAGACTTTTTTCATCCAATCCAGTATTCATTTTTTCAGGAAACCCTATGAAACTCACCTCCACACTCTTGCCCCTGATGGGCGCTTTGACCCTTGCCTTTGCCAGCCAGGCTTATGCCCAGGCACAGACCGTCGTGATCGGCCTGACCGGCCCGCTGTCGGGCTCCAACGCCTTTGCCGGCAAGGACAACGAAAACGGCGTGCGCCTGGCCGTTGACGACCTCAACAGCAAAAAGATCACGGTCGGTGGCAAAACGCTTAAATTTGTCCTGCAATCCGAAGACGACCAGTGCGACCCCAAAGCCGGTGTGCAAGTGGCGCAAAAATTTGTCGATAGCGGCGTCAAGTTCGTCATGGGCCCCTATTGCTCGGGTGTGGCGGTTCCAGCCTCGCGGATTTACAACGAAGGTGGTGCCATGATGTCCACCGTCGGCACCAACCCCAAAGTCACCCTGGGCGGCTACAAGAACCTGTTCCGGATCATCGCCAGCGACAGCCAGATTGGCACCGGCATGGCCCGCTATGCCGCCAATGTGATGAAGCTCAAGTCGGTGGCGGTGATCGACGACCGCACCGCGTTTGGCCAGGGCGTGGCGCAGGAGTTCTCCAAGGAAGCCAAGAATCTGGGGCTCAATATCGTCGGCCAGGAATTCACCACCGACAAGGCCACTGATTTCACCGCCATCCTGACCACCCTCAAGGGCAAAAATCCGGACGCCATTTTCTTTGGCGGTTACGCGCCGCAAGCCGCACCCATGACACGCCAGATGCAGCAACTCGCCATCAAGGCCAAATTGCTCGGCGGCGACACCCTGTGCAGCCCCGAAATGGGCAAGCTCGCGGGCAATGCGGTCAACGACGTGGTGTTCTGCGCGCAGGGTGGGTCGATGCTCGACAAGACCGCCGCCGGCCCGGCTTTCAAGGCCAAGTACAAGCAACGCTACAACCAGGATGCCGACGTGTATGCCGCGCCGTTTTATGACCAGACCCTGTTGATTGGCGAGGCCATCCAGAAAGCCGGTTCACTGGACCCGGACAAGGTGGGCGCCGTCATTTACAAAGGCAGCTACAAGGGCATCATGGGCACCTACGCCTATGACGACAAGGGCAACCTGAAGCAGGCTCCGATCACGGTGTACACCTTCAAGAACGCCGCTCTGGTGCCGCTGGCGAGCTATTGAGGCCAGTCAACCCAGCATGACCGGGATGCGCTGGCGGCCGAAGTGGCCGCTGGTCGCATCGAAGCGGCCGGCTACCGCGCGGCCGCAGTCCGGGCAGTGGCCCGAGGCGGTGAGCCGGTAGTTGATGATCTGGTACCAGTCACGCACGATCAGCGGCGCCTTGCAGTTGGGGCAAAAAGTGGTGTCGCCCTCGATGTTGTGCACGTTGCCGGTATAGACGTAGTGCAGCCCCTGCTTTAGGGCGATATTGCGCGCGCACACCAGCGTGGCCGCAGGCGTCTGCGGCACCTCCGCCATTTTGTAGTCGGGGTGGAACGCCGAGAAGTGCAGCGGCACGTCGGCCCCGAGTTCCTTTTTGATCCAGCCGCACATGGCCGTGATTTCTTCATCCGAATCGTTGCGCCCCGGAATCAGCAGGGTGGTGAGCTCCAGCCAGACCTTGGTTTCATGCTTGAGGTAGCGCAGGGTGTCAAGCACCGGCTGCAGGTGCGCGCTGGTGAGCTTGAAGTAAAAGTCTTCGGTGAACGCCTTCAGGTCCACATTGGCGGCGTCCATCTTGGCAAAAAAGTCGCGCCGCGGCTGCTCATGGATGTAGCCCGCCGTGACCGCCACCGTCTTGAGACCCAGCGCGTGGCAGGCGTCGGCCGTGTCCATGGCGTACTCGGCAAAAATCACCGGGTCGTTGTAGGTAAAGGCCACACTCTTGCAGCCATGATCGCGTGCCGCCTTGGCAATGGTTTCAGGCGAGGCCTGGTCCATCAGGCTGTCCATGTCGTGCGATTTGCTGATGTCCCAGTTCTGGCAGAACTTGCAGGCCAAGTTGCAGCCCGCCGTGCCAAACGAAAACACGCTGCTGCCGGGGTAGAAGTTGTTGAGCGGCTTTTTCTCGATCGGGTCGATGCAAAAGCCTGACGAACGTCCGTAAGTGGTCAAAATCATTTGCTCGCCCTGGCGCATGCGCACAAAACAGGCGCCGCGCTGGCCATCGTGCAGCTTGCAGTCGCGCGGACACAGGTCGCACTGCAGGCGGCCGTCCTCGATCTTGTGCCAGTACCTGGCGGCGTAGTTGGATGACTTCACCTTCATGATGCGCCCTCGACTTCCTTGAATTTGCTCACGGTGTAACGCTGCAGCCGAACCTCGGCGGCCCAAAAATCAGGTGCCAGACCGGCCTTGTGCTTCAGGTGGGCCATGAATTGGCGGGCGCTGGGCAGCTGCTCCCAGACCTGCGGCAAAAATGTGCTGCGGTAACGGCCGAACTCAAACACCACGCCGTCCACGCCCGGGCGCAGCTGCGCCAGCGCATGGGCCTCAGAGCTAAACGGCAAGGGCTGCATGGCCGACAGCACCGAGACCTCGACAGTGGTGATCTCCAGCTCCACCAGGCGCAACGGGGCAAAGCGCGGGTCATGCAGGGCGGCGGCGACGGCGTTGGCTTGCACGTCCACCATCAGCGGGCGGTGCGCTTGCAGCGAGCCAATGCAACCGCGCAACTCTCCGTGCTGGTTCAGTGTGACAAAGCTTGCCCCCGGGGCTTGCAGCGCAATGGCAAGCTCTCCGGTGGGTTCAGGCAGCGCCACCGTCTGCCCCAACTTGTTCGAGATGGCGGAGCGGGCAATTTGCAACAGCAGTTTGCCGTGCTCGCTTGGTAATGCGGTGAGTGCGGCGTCATTGCGCATGGCTTTCTCCCTGGGTGAATGCCAGTGCCGCGTAACCCACCACACGATTTTTGTCACCCGCCGTGTCGCCTGAATTGCACCGCCCCAGCAGGTGTGGCTGCAACTGATGCTGTCTTGCTGCCAGCAACAGGCCGTTGACGGGGGTGGCACCACAGGCCTGCTGGTGGTTTAACGCGGGCTGCAACTGCAACATGCCCTGCACGGTCTCGCCGTCCACGGCCTGGGCGGTGGCGTAGGGCAAAAAGTGCGAGAGGTCGGAGCTGATCACAATCAGCGTCTCGTCACCACCCCAGACCGCATCGAGCACCTGCGCCACTTCGGCCGGGGAAGCGTCGCCCACCGCCAGCGGCAGCAGCTTGAAGTCATCCAGCGCGAGCTGCAAAAAGGGCAATTGCACCTCCAGCGAATGCTCCTGGGCGTGGGCGGCCGGGCTCACCACCACCTGCGGCAGCGGCCGGATGGCTGCCACCGCGTCCTGGTCGATCTCGATCTGCCCCAAGGGCGTGGCAAAGTAGTCAGCGCCCGGCAGGGCCAGACCGCGCACCGGCACCCGGTGCACCGGCCCGAGCAAGACCACGCGCCGGATCGTCTGGCGCACTGCTGCGAGCTGGGCATAGGCCTGCGCCGCGGTGGAGCCGGAGTAGATGTAACCCGCGTGGGGCACGATCAGGGCTTTGGGCGGCGTGGCGGCCGAACTGGCAGCGTCTGGTTTGGCCGCGGCCAGCATGGCCAACACATCGTGTGAGAGGGCCTGGCTGCGCCCCGGGTAAAAAGCTCCGGCGACGGCAGGGGGGCGGACTTGGTGCATGTGTACTCCCTATGTTTAGGACTTGAATGTTGGGACATATTGGGTTGGGCTTTTGCAAATCAAGGCAAAATTAGATTGAAACCCACTGGCCTTACAACGTATAAACTACTGACATTTAACGTTATTTGAACAGCCATGCAATCACTTTCCCAATCAGAGTTCCAGGTTGCGTTTGAACACGGTGCGGTGCAGTCGGTTGAAATTGAGCCTTCAGGATCACGATTTGCCGTGAAATTTCTCACCTTGTCAGGTGTTGCCATGCTGGTTCAGACACGCAAGTCGGAACCCAGGCTTTTTGGCACGGTGGACGGTGCTCTCAGGTTGCTGCATAAACTGGGCGTGCGTCGTATCGTGCTGGATCGACTGGAGCAATGGCAGCCCGAGCAGGCAAAGCTGGTGCGTCGAAGTCGTCCGGATCGGGCGCAAGCCTTGACCCGTGCTGCCGAATATGACCGGTGGGTTCGCACCAAGGTGAATGCCAGCCGTCTTGACCCACGTCCTGCCATGACTGAAGGTGAATGGGAAACCGTTCGCGCGGCCAAGCGGGCCGAACGCCAGGCGCTTTTAGCCGGCAAGACTGAATGAGCTGCAAATCGTGGCGAGTTGTTCGTCGCCCGGAATACCATGAAGACCTGGATGCCATTGAGGTGTGGATCGCACGGGACAACAGAGCCGCAGCCGTCGACTTGTGGTTGCTGATTGACGAGCAAGTTGACCGGCTCATTGACCCGAATTTCCCACGCCGCATCAGCGGCCGAGTGGCTGGCGCTCATGAGCTGGTGGCGCATGAAAACTACATTGTTTATTTCGATCAGGATGAGGGCGATTGCACGCTCATGGTGCGAGCGGTCGTGCATGTGGCCAGGCAGTTCCCGGCATGAAACATATGCCTTGCTCGGTGGGGAGGCTGCTACGTCATCCGCCCGCCAGGTGCCGGTTTCTTAGCTCTTGGCACCCGCCAGCGCCTGCTGCACGGTGCAAATGGTGGCAAAACGGTCTTTCAGGACGGCCGCGGTGCGCGCCTTGATGTCGGCGGCTGCCAGGGCGGTACCGTCCAGATGCTGCATGTCCCAGGTCAGGGTGGCGTCCAGGCAGTAGTCCACGCGCCAGCCCAGGTCGGAGGCGTGGCGGGTGGTGGTTTCGCAGCATTGTTCGGTGCGAATGCCGCTGACGATCAGCTTCTGGATGCCGTTTTGTACCAGCCACACGTCCAGCCCGGTTCCCACCAGCGCGCTGTGGCGGTTCTTGTGAAAGGTGGCAGCGGCATCGAACGTCTTGAGCTCGGCCAGCGGCTTCACAAAACCGGACTCCAGCGCAAACGCGTTGCTGGCAAGCTTGGGGCCATCGACGTGAAACACGCGCACGATCGGCACGCCCAGCGCCACGCAGCCGTCAATCAATGCGTTTTGCGCGGCAATGTAAGCGGGCAGGTCGTTGTCAGTGAAGTAAGGCCGCTGCCGGAAGGACTCTTGCGCGTCGATTACGATGAGACAGGTTTTCATAAAAATTGCTCCAGGTAAAAAAGCCAGATCAGAACATTATCTGCGCGGCAATCCGCGCGGCTGCAGCGCCAGCAAGCCCAGCGCCAGCGCCGCAAAGCCAATGCCCGCCATGAAGGTGAACGAGGCTCCGAAAGTTTGCCACAGCCAGCCCGCCAACCCGCTGGCGACCAGCATCGCCACGCCGCTGAGCAGGTTGAAAAAGCCGTAGGCGGTGCCGCGTAAATCGGCGGGTGCGGTGTCGGCCACCATGGCGGCCAGCAGGCCTTGCGTCATGGCCATGTGCAAACCCCATAACGCCACGCCCAGCCAAAACACCCAGCCGTTGTTGCTGGTGGCCAGCAGCACGTCGGCGGCGATCAACAGCAGCAGGCCCCAGCCCAGCAGCCCCGTATGGCGCATCTTGTCGGCCAGTTTGCCAAACGGATAGGCGCAGGCGGCATAGACGATGTTCATGCTGATCAGCACCACCGGTGTCCAGGCCAGCGCCAGGCCGCCTTGCTGCGCGCGCAGCACCAGAAAGGCTTCGCTGAACCGTGCCAACGTGAACACGCCACCCACGCCCACCACCCACCAGTAGGCCGGTTGCAAACGGGCCAGGTTGGCGCGGCTGATCGGGTTGATGCGCCTGTGCGTTACCGGTCGATCGGGCTCCTGCACGCCCCACACCAGCAGCGCCACGCACAGGACAGCCGGCACGCTGGCCACCCAGAACACGGCGCGAAAGTCGTCCTGCCAGAGCAGCATGAAGCCGATGGCCAGCATCGGCCCCAAAAAAGCCCCCACGGTGTCGAGCGACTGGCGCAGGCCAAAGGCGGCGCCGCGCAGTTCAGGCGGCGCGAGGTCGGCCACCAGCGCATCACGCGGCGCACCGCGGATGCCTTTGCCGACACGATCGGCCAGTCGCGCGGTGATGATCCAGCCGCTGGAGGTGGCCAGCGCAAACAACGGCTTGCTTAAGGCGCCAAGGCCGTAACCCAGCACGGCGAGTGGTTTGCGCTTGCCCCAGTAGTCGCTCAAGGCGCCGGAAAACACCTTGACGATGAGCGCCGTGGCTTCGGCTGCGCCTTCGATCAGCCCGACCACAAAGACGCTGATGCCCAAGGTGGTGACCATGAACACCGGCAGCAGACTGTGGATGAGCTCGCTCGACACATCCATCAGCAGGCTGACAAAGCCCAGCGCCCAGATGCTGGCGGGCAGCTTGCGCAAAGGCTGGGGTTGCGGGGGCACGCTTACATCCTTCGGCCCGAGGGTGGGCCTCCTGCAAAGGCGTCAGCATCCCCGTGGGAGCGGCACCCTGGCCGCGATGGGCTTCGGTTCATTCTCTGGAATCAGCGCACCAGCACTGCGGCGTTGTCGCCGCGCTCGGCGATCACGCCGATTTCATACACCGTTTCACCCGCAGCGCGCAGCGTGGCGGCGCAGGCGGTGGCATGGGCGGCGTCGATGACGACCACCATGCCGATGCCGTTGTTGAAAGTGCGGTTCATCTCGATGTCGTCAATGCCGGCCGTGGCTTGCAGCCAGGTGAACAGTTCGGTCATTGGCCAGCTGCCTTTGACCAGATGCGCTGCGGTGCCGTCGGGCAGCACGCGCGGAATGTTTTCCAGCAAACCGCCACCGGTGATGTGGGCCAGCGCTTTGATGGGGTGCGCGGCCAGCGCGGCCAGCACGTTCTTGACGTAGAGGCGGGTGGGCTCCATGAGCGCCTGCTTGAACGGTTTGCCGTCGAGTGTGGCGGGCACGGTGCCGGCGTTCTCTGCGCGCTCGATGCATTTGCGCACCAGGCTGAACCCGTTGGAATGCGCGCCGCTGGAGGCCAGGCCCAGCACCACGTCGCCCGGCTTGACATCTGCGCCGGTCAGGATCTTGGATTTTTCCACCGCACCGACGGCAAAACCGGCCAGGTCGTATTCACCGGCCGGGTACATGCCAGGCATTTCAGCGGTTTCGCCGCCGATCAGGGCGCAGCCGGATAGCTCGCAGCCTTTGGCAATGCCACCCACCACGGCGGCGGCGGTGTCCACATCGAGCTTGCCGCAGGCAAAGTAGTCCAGAAAAAACAGCGGCTCGGCGCCTTGCACCAGCACGTCGTTGACGCTCATGGCCACCAGGTCAATGCCCACGGTGTCGTGCATCTGCCACTCGAACGCCAGCTTGAGCTTGGTGCCGACACCGTCGGTGCCGCTCACCAGCACCGGCTCTTTGTAGCGCTTGGGCACTTCAAACAGCGCGCCAAAGCCGCCAATGCCCGCCAGCACGCCTTCGCGCATGGTTTTTTTGGCCAGCGGCTTGATGCGCTCCACCAGCGCGTCGCCGGCGTCGATGTCAACGCCAGCGGCTTTGTAGGAAAGGGGAGCGGTGGATTGGGTCATAACAATGTGCAGGTAGGGCCAAGGGATGGGCTGGCGGCGCGCCTTAAGCCCGATAGAATTTGGGCTGATTTTAAGGGGTTGGCTTTTCGCCATTTCAATGCAATTCACTTCCACACAAAAAAGAGCCTCGGCCTGGTTTGCGCTGTTGTTGGGCACCGTGGCCATGCTTTGGCTGCTGGCGCCGGTGCTGACGCCGTTTGTGGTGGCGGCCATTCTGGCCTATGCGCTGACGCCGGTGGTGGACTGGCTCGACAATCTGGGCCGGGGCCGCATACCCCGGCTGCTGGCGGTGGTGCTGGTGGAAGTGGTTTTCCTGCTGATGCTGCTCGCACTCATGTTGCTGGTGGTGCCGATTCTGATCAAGCAACTGCCGTTGTTGCGCGAGCAGGTGCCGCCGCTGCTGGATCGCTTCAATTTGTTTCTGCAACCTTTCCTGGCGCAATTCGGCCTGCATGTGTCGTTCGACGTGGCCGGACTCAAGGCCTTTGCCATGGAGCACCTGAGCGCCAATTTTGAAGACCTGCTGGGGCGCTTGCTGGCCTCGGCCAAGCTCGGCGGCAGCGTGGCACTGTCGCTGATCGGCAATGCCGTGCTGATCCCGGTGGTGCTGTTTTACCTGCTGATGGAATGGCGCCGCTTTGTTGACCTGCTGCTGGTGCTGGTGCCACCGCGGCTGCGCCCGGCGGTGGACAGTTTTACTGCCGAGGCCGACGGCGTGCTGGGTCAATACTTGCGCGGCCAGTTGCTGGTGATGGTGGTGCTGGCGGTGTACTACAGCGTCGGGCTGGCGCTGTTCGGCCTGGACCTGGCGCTGCCGATTGGCGTTTTTACCGGCCTGGCGGTGGCCATTCCGTACCTGGGCTTCGGGCTGGGGCTGATTCTGGCCACGCTGGCGGGTTTTCTGGAGTTTTCTGCGCAGACGGGACACGTGAGCGCGCTGGTGATGGTGGCCGTGGTGTATGGCCTGGGCCAACTGGTGGAGAGTTTCTTTTTGACCCCGCGCCTGGTGGGCGAGCGCATGGGGCTGCACCCGGTGGCCGTTATTTTTGTCTTGCTGGCGTTTGGCCATTTGCTGGGTTTTGTCGGCGTGTTGATTGCCCTGCCGCTGAGCGCCGTGCTGCTGGTGGCCATTCGCCGCTTGCGCTCGGCGTATCTTGCCAGCGCGCTCTACCAGGACATGCCAGACGCATGATGCAACAACTGGTGCTGGACATGGGCCTGCCCACCGGTCCCGGCCTTGCAAACTACTTCCCGGGTCCCAACGAGGCGGCGCTGGCGCACCTGAAACTTTGGCTTGGACGCGCTGGTGACATAGTGCGAACACCGGTCCCCACCTATCTATGGGGCGGTAGCGCCTGCGGCAAAACCCATTTGCTCAAGGCCGTGCGCGCGGCGCTGCAAGAGCAGGGCGTAGCAGCAGGCTGGCTCGATGCCAGTGCGCCAGTGGCGCCGGAGTTCGATGAATCCTGGGCCTGCGTGCTGATGGACGACGTGCACGCCTACAGCAGCGCGCAGCAGCAAGTCGCGTTCAACTGGTTTGTCCACGCCCAGACCCTGCAAATGGCGGTGCTGGCCAGCGGCGGCCTGCCGCCCGCCGACCTGAAGCTGCGCGACGACCTGCGCACTCGCTTGGGCGGCGGCCATGTCTTTGCCCTGCAGGCCCTGAGCGAGACCGAGCGCCGCGCCGTGTTGCGCCAGGCCGCCGACGCGCGGGGCATCTTTTTGAGCGACGAGGTGATGGACTTCATGCTGACGCGCTTCAGCCGTGATTTGGGCAGCCTGATGGAACTGCTCGACCTGATGGATGGTTACGCCTTGCAAACCCAGCGCGCCATCACCATTCCCCTGATCAAAGCCATGATGGACAACGCATGACAACAAAACTGGCCCTGTTCGACCTGGATCACACCCTGGTCCCGCTGGATTCCGATTACGAGTGGAATGCCTTCACCACCCGGCTGGGCTGGCATGATCCGATTGAGTTCACCCGGCAAAACGACGCCTTTTATGCGCAATACCAGGCCGGCACGCTCGACATCCATGCGTATGTGCGCTTTGCCACGGCGGCCCTCTGCGCGCAAGGCGCTGAAAAGTCGCATGCGGCACATGCCCAATTCATGGCGACGGTGATGCAGCCCGCCATCCGGCCCACCGCCCTGTCGCTGGTGCAGCAGCACCAGGCCGCCGGCGACGCGGTGGTGATCGTGACCGCCACCAACGAATTCATCACGCGCCCCATCGCCAGCGCCTTTGGCGTGACCGAACTGATCGCCGTTGAGCTGGCGCTTGATGCGGGCAGCGGCTGGTTCAGCGGCGAGATTGTCGGCACGCCGTCGTTTCGCGAAGGCAAGGTGGCGCGGGTGGAGCAGTGGCTGGCCGAGCGCAACCTGTCCTGGGCCACCGTGGAGAGCAGCTTTTACAGCGACTCCATGAACGACCTGCCGCTGCTGGAAAAAGTGACGCATCCGGTGGCCACCAACCCAGAAGACCGGCTGCGCGCCATTGCGCTGGCGCGCGGCTGGCGCATACTTGATCTTTTTTAGAATGGCAGCCGTAGTTAAAAACACCAACAACAATGATTAAAAAATTCATCAACAGGCTCCTGGGCAAATCGGCACCGGAGATCAAAAACCCGTTCGGCAAGCGTGCAGAAATTGGCCCGCAAGAGCACGGCATCAACCCCAAACTCGTCGATGAGCGCGCGCTCAACGTGGTGCGCACGCTCAAAAATGCGGGCTTCGAGGCCTACATCGTCGGGGGCGCCGTGCGCGACCTGATGCTGGGCCTGGCGCCCAAAGACTTCGACGTCGCTACCGATGCCACGCCCGAGCAGGTCAAGGGCCTGTTCAGGCGCGCGTTCATCATCGGCCGGCGCT
This sequence comes from Rhodoferax sp., assembly GCF_028689295.1. GTDB lineage: Bacteria > Pseudomonadota > Gammaproteobacteria > Burkholderiales > Burkholderiaceae_C > Rhodoferax. The sequence continues at coordinate 299,599 of NZ_JAQTWL010000002.1, read as the reverse complement.
TTCGCATCGTGCATGTGGTCTATGGCCGTGGTCGTGAACATGAGGTGATCGAGGTCTCGACCTTTCGCGCCTATCTGGACAATGTGGCCGCAGAGCAGGTGGCGGGCAACGAGAAAACCAGCAAGAGCGAGCTGGCTGGCATGAAACACGCGGTGGACAGCACCGGGCGGGTGCTGCGCGACAACGTCTGGGGCCCGCAGGAAGAAGACGCGGTGCGCCGTGACTTCACCATCAACGCCATGTACTACGACCCCGAGACGCAGATTGTGGTGGACTACCACAACGGCATCAAGGACTCCAAGAACCGCGTCATCCGCATGATTGGCGACGCCGCGGCGCGCTACCGCGAAGACCCGGTGCGCATCATCCGCGCCATCCGTTTTGCCGCCAAGCTTAATGGCCTTGGCTTCAAACTGGAGCCCAAAACTGCGACACCGCTGGTCAAGTCCAGGGCGCTACTGGCCGAGGTGCCCCAAAGCCGTCTGTTTGATGAGATGCTCAAGCTGCTGCAAACCGGCCACGCGCTGGCTTCCATCGAGCAGCTCAAGGTGCTGGGCATGGCGCACGGCATTTACCCGCTGCTCGACGTGGTGGTGGAACGCGCCGAGACACCGTTTGTCAAATCTGCATTACTTGACACAGATCGCCGCGTCGGCGAGGGCAAGCCGGTGGCACCGAGCTTTTTGCTGGCCTGCGTGTTGTGGGCCGAAGTGCGCGACGGCTGGGCAGCGCGTATCAAGGCGCAGCAGCATTCGCACCCGGCCTTGCAGGATGCCATCGAGGACGTGTTCAGCGCGCGCATCGGCGACGTCTCCGGGCGCGGCAAGCTGGCCGGCGACATGCGTGAAATCTGGCTGATGCAACCGCGCTTCGAAAAACGCGTGGGCAGCGCACCGTTTGGCCTGGTCGAGCAGCCGCGCTTTCGGGCGGCCTTTGACTTCATGCGCCTGCGCGCTGAAAACGGTGAACTCGACATGGTGCTGTCGGACTGGTGGGAGGCTTTCAGCATGGCCAACGACGACCTGCGCAACGACATGGTCGATGAAGTCAAACTGGAACAGCAGCAGCGCGCCCGGCCGGCACGGGCGCCGCGCGCACCGCGCGTGCACCCGGTGCCGAGTCGTGCCGCAGATGACGTGCATCCTGTGGCCACGGACGCAGCCGCAGCCGAGCGGCCAGAACTGCCTGCTGACGCGCTTTCAGGCGATGATGCTCAAGCGCCCAAAAAGCGTCGCCGTCGCCGCCGCCCGACGGGTCGCGGCGCGGGTGATGCAGCGGCGCAAGAACCACAGGATTGAACACGGTCGTGGCCAACCCGGAACGGCCAGAGGTACTGGCCTACGTCGCGCTGGGGGCCAATCTGGGCGCTGCGCAGGCAACGGTGCTGGCGGCCATGCAGAGCGTCGCCGCCTTGCCGCAGACGCGATTCATCGCCTCGTCAAGCCTGTACCGCACAGCGCCGCTCGATGCCGCAGGGCCTGATTTCATCAATGCCGTGGTAGCGGTATCAACCCGCTTGAGCGCACCCGAACTGCTGTTGCATTTGCAGCGACTTGAAATCGGGGCAGGGCGCGAGCGGCCCTATCGCAACGCGCCGCGCACGCTCGACCTCGACATCCTGCTCTATGGCGATGCCAGCATCACCAGCCCCACGCTGCAGGTGCCGCACCCGCGCATGTGGCAGCGGGCTTTTGTGCTGGTGCCGCTGGCTGAAATAGCGCCCGCTAAAGTAAGCAGCCCGCAATTGCAGGCGGTGGCATCCCAGGAAATTGAACGCCTGGTTTGACAGGCGCAGCAACCCGGCTCAGTCCACCTCGGCAATCAGCTCGATTTCAACGCAAGCCCCCAGCGGGATTTGCGCCACGCCAAAGGCGCTGCGGGCATGCGCGCCTTTGGCGCCGAAGACTTCGCCGATCAGCTCGCTGGCGCCGTTGGTCACCAGATGCTGTTCGGTGAAGTCGCCCGTGGAGTTGACCAGCGACATCAGCTTGACGATCCGCTTGACGCGATTCAGGTCGCCCACCGCCGCGTGCAGCGTGCCCATCAGGTCGATGGCGGCGGCGCGGGCGGCGGCCTTGCCTTCTTCGGCGCTCATGGTCTTGCCGAATTGGCCGACCCAGACCTTGCCGTCTTTCTTGGCCAGGTGACCGCTCAAAAAGACCAGCTTGCCGCTTTGGACAAAAGGCACGTAGGCGGCAGCGGGGGCGGCCACCGGGGGCAGGGTGATGCCGAGTTGGGCGAGTTTGGCGTAGATGCTCATGGCGATGGTTCCTGTGTTGTCACGGTTTGTTGAAGCTTGAATTCTGACTTTGACTTTGTGTCTGGCCAAAGCCCTGGCTTTGACTCTGCGTTTGGCGCGGCAAAACCAGGGGCTCGGCCACGGTCTCCACGGTCACTCCGACCTTGAGCGTGTGGCTGGCGCCGCCGTGGATCACGCCGCGGATCGGCGACACGTCGGAAAAGTCGCGGCCCACGGCCAGCGTCACATAGTCTTCACCGGGCGACGGCCAGCCGGCGCGGTCGTTGGTGGGGTCCAGATCGACCCATTGCTCGCCTTCGGGCAAATCGGGCAGGTACACCGCAGCCCAGGCGTGCGAGGCGTCGCTGCCCCTGAGCTTGATGGTGCCGGGCGCGGGCTGGGTCAGCAGATAGCCGCTGACATAGCGCGCCGGCAAGCCCATGCTGCGCAGGCAGGCAATCAGGATGTGGGCAAAGTCCTGGCACACGCCCTTGCGCTGCGCCAGCGCCTCCAGCGCCGGGGTGTTGACCTGGGTGCTCTGGCTCTCGTAGGTGAAGTCGCGGTAAATGCGGTGCATCAGGTCGAGCGCCGCAGTCAGCAGACTTGCCCCGGCGCTGAAGCTGGGACGGGCATAGACGGCAAACTCGCCTTGGCGCGGCGCCATGGGCGAGGCAAAAACAAACTCGTTGGCCGCGTCGAAGCTGGCACTGGCCTGGTAGCGAAAGCGCTCGCGCACCGTCTCCCAGGCGACGTTGCTGGCGGGCAGGCGCACCGCCTGCGTGAGCACCTGGCTGGTGGCCAGCACCTGAAGCTGGTTGTGCGGCACTTGCAGCGAAAAGAAACTGCGCGTGTTGCCAAAAACGTCCTGCGTGCTGCTGATTTGCGCCGGCCCAGGCGCCACCTGCAGGCTGTGGCTGAGCAGGGTCTGGCTGGCGCCGTGCAAGGGTGTCAGGTAGGCCATGTGCTGGGCGGTTTCGACCGCGGGCAGGTAGTCGTAAACCGTTTCGTGGGTGATCTGCAACCTCACGATGTCCCCAGGCTTTGGTTGGCCAGGCCGGCGTGGGTGAAGTAGGTGGTGCTGATGTCATCGGACACCAGAAAGCTGGCGTCAATGCACTGGCTCAGCACATCCTTGAGCAGTTCGTAGCGCGGTGACGCCTCGCCCGCGGCATGCGCGCTGCCCGGCGCTGGCGCTGGCGTGACCAGATCAGGCGCGTTGTCGCACAACTGCGCCAGTCCCCAGGCGCCTGGATTGGGAACCTTGAATGACAGGGCGCTGAGCTGGTTGGGCTCGCTGCCCGCCAGTCGGGCCAGGCGCCCGCGCAGCGTGTGCGCGATCCAGGAAATCGAGCGCGGGTTGTCGCGGTCGATCACCAGCAGGTCCACCAACGCCGCGATGTCGCGGCTTTGCTGGAATTGGGCGTGGAAGGTGATGGCGCTGTCGAACAGCTCAACCATGGCGTCGAAGCCGCCGTCGGTGTTCAGGCTGCCGGTGTTGAGGCCGCGCAGCAGGGCCGACGACAAAAACCCGAGCCGCTCGATGTGGCGCCCGATGCTGAGCAGGCGCCAGCCGTCGTCGCGCGTCATGCGGTCGGTTTGGGCGCCAGTGATGGCGGCCATGTGGTCGCTGGTGTCCTTGAGGATCTGCAGGGCTTGCAGCGCAGAAAAATCAGCGCGCTGGCGTTGGGCCGCGCAGCGCTCGAACAGCTCTTCTTCGCAGCGGATGATGATGCGCCAGTGTTCTTGCGACAAGCGCTCGCGCACGCTGGAGCCCACCATCTTGAGGGCGCGCAGGTAGTAGCCCACGCTGGTGGCGCCGCTGGTGCTGCCCAGGCTGTCGATCAGGCTGCGCTCGAACACGCGCGGCGCCTGCAGGGCAGACGGCACGCCAGGCAGTACCAGGGTGTTGGCCACGGCCATCTGGCTGAGCCAGGTCAGCAGGGGCGCGGTGGATTGCTCTTCGCCGTGCAGGCACTCCAGCGTCAGGCGCGCCAGCCGGATGGCGTTTTCGGCGCGCTCGGTGTAGCGGCCCAGCCAAAACAGGTTTTCCGCCGCGCGGCTGGTGATCAGGCGCTTGCGCTGCATCAGCGACTCGGGCGTCATGTGCGGCGCCAGCAGGGTGCTGTGATCGATTTCGCCACGGGTCAGCGCCCAGACGTCGGCGCTGCTGCCGCCGCGCTGCATCGAGGTGATCTCCTGGCCGGCACTGGCCACGCGCGCCAGACCGCCGGGCAACACGCGCCAGCCCCGGGTGCCGTCGGACACCACGAACACCCGCAGCATGACCGAGCGCGCCAGCAGCTTGCCCGCTTCGCCCGGGCTCACGGCGCCCGAGGTTTGCCAGGTGGGCATTTGCGACAGCGGGGTATAGCCCTGCAAGGTGTGTTCCTCGGCTTGCCGCACGATGCGCCCGGCCCATTCGTCCAGTGCTCGGGCGCCCAGCTTGCCGCCCAGCACAGGCTCGAACGTGCCATGGTCGAGCGAGCCGGGGTAAGTCGGTTTGATGGCGCAGTCAGCCAGCCGCGGCAGCGCTTCTTCCATGGCGCTGCGCTCGCCACACCACCAGGTGGGCAGGGCCGGCAGACTGAGCCGTTCATCCAGCAAATGGCGCGACAGGGCCGGCAAAAAACCGAGCAGCGCCGGCGACTCCAGAAACGCCGAGCCCGGCGCGTTGGCCACCAGCACGTTGCCAGCCCGAATCGCCTGCAGCAGGCCCGGCACGCCCAGCGTGGAGTCGGCGCGCAACTCCAGCGGGTCGAGGTACTGGTCGTCCACGCGCTTGAGCAGGCCATGCACCGGCACCAGGCCCTTGAGCGTTTTCAGGAACAGGCATTCGTCGCGCACCAGCAGGTCACTGCCTTCGACCAGGGTCAGGCCCAGATAGCGCGCCAGATAGGCGTGCTCGAAATAGGTTTCGTTGTAGGGGCCGGGGGTGAGCAGCGCCAGGTGCGCATCAGACCCGGCGGGGCTCATGGCCTTGAGGCTGTCCATCAGGGCGCGGTAGGTGCTGGCCAGGCGCTGCACGCGCAGGCTTTGGAAGGCTTGCGGAAATTGCCCCGAGATCGCCAGCCGGTTTTCCAGCAGATAACCCAGGCCCGAGGGCGCCTGGCTGCGCTGGGCTTCGACCCACCAATTGCCATCGGGTCCGCGCGCCAAGTCGAAGGCGGCAATGTGCAGATAGCGCCCGCCCACCGGCTCGACCCCGTGCATGGCGCGCAGGTAGCCGGGGTGGGCGTGCACCAGTGCCGGCGGCAAAAAGCCGTCGTGCAACAAGGTCTGCGGCCCATAGACGTCGGCCATCACGCGCTCCAGCAGGCGCATGCGCTGCAGCACGCCGGCCTCGATGCGCTGCCAGCTTTGCGGGTCCACCAGCAACGGGAACAGGTCCAGCGACCAGGGGCGCTGCGGCCCGTTTTCGTCGGCATAGACGTTGTAGGTGATGCCGTTGTCGCGCACCTGGCGCGCCAGATTGGTGGCGCGCTGGTCCATGTCCGGCGCCGTGTCGTTTTTCAGCGTCGAGAAAAATTGCTGCCAGAGGTCCGTGACCCTGGCGCCGCCCGCATCGGCCTCAGGCTCGCCGGGGGCGGTGGCCGGGATGCCGGGCGAGACGGCAGCACGCATCTCATCGAAGTGCCCGGGCGCCGCCTGCACAGCTTGCGCCAGCGCTGCCACGCCGGGTGTCGGGGCACCGGACGCACTGGTTTGCGCTTGCTGGGATGGGTTCATAGCTCCGAGTATGCCAGCGATGCGCGCTTTGGTTGACAATCGCCCGTTCTTCAATTTGATTCATGCCATGACCGAAACACTTCAAGATCAAGCCGAGCCAGTGATCACGACAACCGAGGTTGCGCCGCTGCCAGCCGTGCCCGAAAGCGCACAGCAGCCGGACAGCTTTGCCGAACCGGTGGCCGAGCCCGTCGCACCGGTCACCCCGGCCAAGTCCAAAAATCGCTTCGACGCGGTGCAGCCCGTGCTGGAAAAACTGTTTGAGCTCCACCCGCAGCTGTTCGGCGAGCGTTTTCTGCCGCTCAAGCTGGGCATTTTTCAGGAACTGCTGGCGGCCCACCCGGAGGTTTTCAAGCGCGACACGCTGAAAGCAGCCCTGGGTGTGCACACCCGCTCCAGCCGCTATTTGCAGAGTGTGGCAGCGGGCCAAAAGCGCCATGACCTGCAGGGCAATCCGGTCGAGGACGTGGCCCCTGAACACGTGTTTCTGTCGATCGTTGAACTGTACCAACGCCGCCAGGCCCGCAGCCCGGAGGACTTGCTGCCCAAGCTGCGCGCACAACTGATCAACGCCTTCGAAAAATCGGGACTGACCCGGCAGGACTACCTGGCGCGCATCGGCACCCCGGCCGAGCCCATTCAGGCGCTGCTGGACGATGCGCTGGCCGAGGTGGAGCAGCAGCGCGCCCGCCGCGCCGCATTGCAAAAGGCTTTTGAAACCAGCGGCCAGAGCGTCGAAGCCTTTGCCGACGCGCTGGGCATGCGCGTCAGGGACGTGCAAACGGCGCTCAAATAACGCGGCCCGCGCGCCCGTTGCATGCGACGGGAACGAACTCGACCACCCGCGCCCACGGCTTGCCATGGCGGGCTTGACCCCGAGCCCGGCAAATTCGATTTCTCTACAATGAATAGAACGATCGTTCTATTATTTTGCAAAGGAAGCGCTCATGACTGCTGACTACTCGGTGCAGGGCAGGGTTGCCGTGATTGCCCTGAACAACCCGCCCGTCAATGGCCTGGGCCTGGCCACCCGCCAGGCGCTGTGCGACGGGCTGAATCGCGCCCACGCCGATGCGGCGGTTCATGCCATCGTCATCACCGGCGCCGGCAAGGCCTTCTCGGGTGGTGCCGACATCAAGGAATTCGGTTCGCCCACAGCGTTCCAGGAACCCAATTTGCTCAGCGTGATTCTGCTGCTGGAGGCCGCCACCAAGCCCGTTGTGGCCGCCATTCACAGCGTGTGTATGGGCGGTGGGCTGGAACTGGCGCTGGGCTGCCATTACCGCATCGCGGCACCGGGCTGCAGCGTGGCGTTGCCAGAGGTCAAACTGGGCCTGCTGCCGGGTGCCGGTGGCACGCAGCGCCTGCCGCGCGCGCTGGGTGTGGAACCCGCGCTGAACATGATCGTGAGCGGTGAGCCGGTCAAAAGCGAGTTGTTGGTCGCACTGCCGGGGCAAAAGCTGTTCGACAAACTGGCGGCCTCCAATGAGTCGCTGCTGCCCGAAGCTCTGGCCCTGGCGGCCGGGGTGGCCGACCTGCGCCCCTTGCCGCTGGTGCGCCAACTGCCGTGCAAGCACCCGCAGGGAGACGGCTATTTTCAGTTTGCCCGCAACATGGTGGGCGGCATGGCCAAAAACCTGCCGGCGCCGCTCAAATGCGTCGATGCGGTCGAAGCCGCCACCCGGCGCAGTTTTGAAGACGGCATGCGCTTTGAGCGTGACACCTTCATCCATCTGATGTGGACGCCAGAGAGCCGGGCGCTGCGGCACATCTTCATGGCCGAGCGCGCCAGTGCCAAAATCCCGGATGTTCCGGCGGATACACCGCAACGCGCGATCAACTCGGTCGCCATCGTCGGCGCCGGCACCATGGGCGGCGGCATCGCCATGAATTTTCTCAACGCGGGTGTGCCAGTGACACTGCTGGAGATGAAGCAGGAGGCGCTGGACCGCGGTGTGGCCACCCTTCGCAAGCACTACGAGGCGCAGGTCAAAAAAGGCAAACTCAAGCCTGACAAGTTCGCGCAACGCATGGCGCTGCTGAGCACCACGCTGTGTTATGACGATCTGAAGGACGCCGATCTGATGATCGAGGCGGTGTTTGAGGAGTTGGGCGTGAAGGAGGCGGTTTTCAGGGAACTGGACCGCGTAGCAAAACCTGGCGCCATCCTGGCCAGCAACACCTCGACGCTTGACATCAACCAGATCGCCGCCTTTACACAACGCCCGCAGGACGTGCTCGGCCTGCATTTTTTCAGCCCGGCCCAGGTCATGAAGTTGCTGGAAGTGGTGCGCGGCGCCGGCACTGGCAAGGACGTGCTGGCCACGGTGATGGCGCTGGCCAAAAAGATCAAAAAAACCGCCGTGGTGTCGGGCGTTTGCGACGGCTTTATCGGCAACCGCATGATCGAGCAATACATCCGCCAGGCCGGCTTTTTGCTCGACGAGGGCTGCACCCCGGCGCAGGCGGACCAGGCGATGGAAAAATTCGGCTTTGCCATGGGGCCGTTTCGCATGAGCGATCTGGCCGGCAATGACATCGGCTGGGCCATTCGCAAGCGCCGCCACGCAGAAAAGTCGGCCATGCGCTACAGCCTGACCGCTGACCTGCTGTGCGAACAAGGGCGCTTTGGCCAGAAGACCGGGGCGGGCTGGTACGACTATGTGCCGGGCAAGCGCGATGCCATCCCCAGCGCGGAAGTGGTCGCCATGATCGAGGCGCACCGCGCCGGTCTGGGCATCACGCCGCGCCGGATTGCCGACGAGGAAATCGTGCAGCGCCTGGTCTTTGCGCTCATCAACGAGGGCGCGCACATTCTGGAAGAAGGCATCGCCAGCCGCGCCGGTGACATCGACATGGTCTATTTGATGGGTTATGGCTTTCCGGTTTGGCGCGGAGGCCCGATGCACTACGCCAACGAGGTCGGCCTGTTCAACGTGGTGCAGGCCATGCGCCGCTTTGCGCAAAATCCGCTCGACGATGCCCAGTTCTGGCAACCCGCGCCGCTGCTCGCCAGGCTGGCGTCGCAAGGCAAAACGTTTGCCTGATGCAAACCGATTCAAGGAATTCTCATGACATCTGCCGTCATCGTCTCCACCGCACGCACCCCTCTGGCCAAAAGCTGGAAGGGCTCCTTCAACATGACGCACGGCGCCACGCTGGGTGGCCACGCCGTGCAGCACGCCATCGCGCGGGCCGGCCTTGACGCCGCCGAGGTCGAAGACGTCATCATGGGCTGCGCCTTTCCGGAAGGCGCTGACGGCTCCAACATCGCCCGCCAGATCGCCTTGCGCGCCGGTTGCCCGGTGTCGGTGACGGGCATGACGGTGAACCGTTTTTGTTCCTCCGGCCTGCAGACCATTGCCTTGGCCGCACAGCGCATCATGTGCGGTGAGGGCGACATTTTTGTCGCCGGTGGCGTCGAGAGCATCTCGTGCGTGCAGCAGGAAATGAACACACACATGTTGCAGGACCCGTGGCTGGCCCGGCACAAGCCCGCCGTGTACATGAGCATGCTCGACACCGCCGAAATCGTGGCCAGGCGTTATGGCATTTCGCGGCAGGCGATGGACGAATTCGGCGCGGCCAGCCAGCAAAAAGCCGCCGCCGCGATGGCCGCCGGTTTGTTCGCGCAGGAGATTGCGCCGATCACCGTCACCATGGGCGTGGCGGACAAGGCGCTGGGCCTGATCACGCGCGAGGTCACTGTGAGCCAGGACGAAGGCATTCGCCCCGGCACCACCTATGACGCCATCAAGGACTTGCGCCCGGCCTTGCCCGGCGGCTTGGTGGCTGCCGGCAACGCCAGCCAGTTCTCGGACGGCGCCGGTGCCGTGGTGGTGATGGACGAGGTGGTGGCGCAGCGCAAGGGCCTGACGCCGCTAGGGCGCTTTTTGGGCTTTGCCGCAGCCGGTTGCGAACCCGACGAAATGGGCATCGGCCCGGTGTTTGCCATCCCCAAAGTGCTGGGCCGGCTTGGGCTCACGGTGGACGACATCGACCTGTGGGAACTCAACGAAGCCTTTGCCGTGCAGGTGATCTACTGCCGCGACCGGCTCGGCATCGACAACGCACGCCTCAACGTCAACGGCGGCGCCATTGCCGTGGGCCATCCCTACGGTGTCAGTGGCCAGCGTATGACGGCGCACGCGCTGATCGAAGGCAAACGCCGCGGTGCCAAACGGGTGGCCGTCACCATGTGCATCGGCGGCGGCATGGGCGCCTGCGGGGTGTTTGAAGTACTCGGCTGATGGCTTGACTGTGTATTTAAACTGGTTGTATATGATGATAATATTCAAATATGATTGATTTTGATGCAATAGTCGGCTTTGACTGGGACGAAGGCAACCGGCGCAAGAACGACAAGCATGGTGTCTCCATGAGTGAGGCTGAGCAGGTTTTTTTTCATCAGCCGTTGCTAATGCTTGCCGACGCAAATCATAGTCAGCTTGAACCGCGACTGCATGCTCTGGGTAAAACTGATTTGGGACGATTACTGCACCTTACTCTTACCTTGAGGCAAGCTGCCACCTTGATTCGGGTCATTTCAGCCAGAGACATGCACCGTAAAGAAAGAGCGATTTATGAACAAAAAACTTAAACCCCTGCCGCAATTTGCCAACGAATCTCAAGAGCAAGAGTTTTGGGAGGCGCATGACTCCGCCGAATTTGTCGATTGGACGACAGCCAAAAACGTCAGCCTGCCCAATCTCAAACCCACCACAAAAACCATCTCCTTGAGGTTACCGCAGCATTTGCTGGACGGCATCAAGACGGCGGCCAATTCCAGGGACGTGCCTTACCAGTCACTGATCAAGGTCTGGCTACAGGAAAAATTGCATACCCAATGAACGCGGTTTGATGAGCCCCCAAGACTTCATCGCCAACTGGGGCCCCGGTGGCCCGGCCTTTGAGCTCAACGAGCGCCAGGGCGCGCAGGCGCACTTCATGGATCTGTGCCAGTTGCTGGGTGTGCCCAAGCCAGGCAGCTCGGGCGACTACATTTTTGAGCAGGACACGCTGGTGCTGGGCGAGGCGCGGGGTTATGCCGACGTGTTCATGCGCAACCATTTCGCCTGGGAAAACAAGGCTCCCGGCAAGAGCCTGGACACCGCGCTCAAGCAGCTGCTCACCTACAGCCTGGCGCTTTCCAATCCGCCGCTGCTGGTGGTGTGCGACCGCCTCACCATTCGCATCCACACCCAGTTCAACGGCCACCCGTCCGAAGTCCACACCGTGTTGCTTGGCGAGCTGGACCAGCCCGCCAAGCAGGCGCTGCTGCGCCGCCTGTGGACCGACCCCGAGAGCTTTCGCCCCAAGAAAACCAGCCGCGACATCACCGAAGCCGCTGCCAGAAGTTTTGCCACGCTGGCCGATGGCCTGCGCAAGCGTGACAACGACCCCGACGAAGTTGCCCACTTCCTGACCCAGTGCCTGTTCTGTTTTTTTGCCGAAGACGTGGGCCTGCTGCCCGCGCGCATGTTCGAGGGCCTGGTCAACAACAAGCAGCTCACCGCCGACAAACTCACCCGGGGCCTGACCAACCTGTTCATTGCCATGTGCGACGGCGGCCTGTACGGCAACGACGACATTCCCTGGTTCAACGGCGGTCTGTTCAAAAAAGTCAAGGTGCCCGCCTTGAGCATCATGGAAGTGACCGAACTGCGCAATGCCGCCGCGCTGAACTGGTCGGCCATCGATGTGTCGATCTTCGGCACGCTGTTCGAGCGCGGCCTGGACCCCGCCAAACGCAGCCAGCTCGGCGCCCATTACACCGACCCGGCCACCATTTTGCGCATCATCGAGCCCGTGCTGAGCCGTCCGTTACTTCAAAAATGGGAACTGGTGGCGCAGGACATCCGGGCGCTGCTGAGCAAGAGCAAAAAGAAGGGCGACAAGCACTATCAAGGCGGCAAAGCCAGGTTCGTCTTGTGGCTGGAAGACCTCAGGAACTACCGCGTGCTGGATCCGGCGTGTGGCAGTGGCAACTTTTTGTTCATGGGCCTCAAGGCGCTCAAGGACATCGAGCACAAAAGCCATTTGGATGCCGCCATGTGCGGGCTCGACCGCGAGGCCGATCTGGTCACCGGCCCGCACAATGTGCTGGGCATCGAGCTCAACGAATACGCCGCCGAACTGGCCCGCGTCACGGTCTGGATTGGCGAACTGCAGTGGCGCATGGCGCACGGCTACGAGTTCAAGACCAACCCGGTGCTGGAGCCGCTGGACCACATCGAGTGCCGCGATGCGCTGCTTACTTTTCCCGTTGAATTGGGGTCGGATCCCGATTTCGCGAAGAGAAACTCGGGCTCTGACCCCAATTCAACAGCGACCGTTGAAACGCTCTGCCCTGAACCCGGGCCGCGGGCAGGGCAGACGCCGGGGGCTCATACGCTTCGCTTTTTAAAATCGCCCCCGACATCCGCCCCACCCACGCCCCTGGACGTCGGATCGCCCGTTGATGTGGAAGAACCAGGTGCAGCAGAAGTGGGGTCGGATCCCGATTTTGCGCAGCAAAACTCGGGCTCTGACCCCGGTTCTGCGGGCGTTCGGGAAGCCATCTGGCCCAAAGCCAATGTGGTGATCGGCAACCCGCCGTTTTTGGGTGGCAGCAAGAAGCGCCGGGAATTGGGTGACGATTACTTCAAGGCGCTCGACACCGTGTTTTCGGGTCGTGTGCCGGGTGGCGCTGATCTGGTGTGTTACTGGTTCGACAAGGCGAGGATAGCGATTGAAAGCGATGGGCTGGAGGCTGCCGGACTGGTCGCAACGCAGTCAATACGTGCTGGTTCGAACCGCGCCGTGCTGACGGCCATTTGCGCGACTGCCAAAATAGTGGATGCCTGGAGCGATGAGTCCTGGGTCAACGAGGGTGCTGCAGTACGCGTGTCGCTGATCTGTTTTGCTGCTGCCGTTCCTGAAAAATCGGGTTGTCAGAATGTCATGTTGAACGGGCAAACTGTTGCCGCTATCCACGCTGACCTGACGGGTGGTAACGGTTTGAATTTAACGGAAGCGCATCCGCTGCCCGCAAACGGTGCAGCAGCCTTCAAAGGAGCCGAAAAATCTGGTCCTTTTGAGATTGACGGCGCTTTGGCTAGGCAATGGTTGAGTTTGCCCAACCCACACGGCCGGTCAAATGCTGAGGTGTTATTGCCTTGGCGCAATGGATCAGACATGTCAGACAGGCCAAAAGACCATTGGGTTATTGACTATGGCGTTAGTACGGCACTGGTTGATGCGGCCTTGTATCAAGAGCCATTCAGCTATGTCACTTTGCATGTAAAACCTGAGCGCGAATTGAACAATGATCGTGGTCGCAGAGAAAATTGGTGGCGATTTGGTCGCAATGGCGCGGATATGCGACAAGGCGTTAAAGGTCTTATTCGGTATGTGGTGACACCGCGAGTTGCAAAGTACCGATATTTTTCCTGGTTGCCAGTATCGGTTTCACCAGATTCAAGGTTACTCATTGTTGCCCGAGCAGACGACACGACTTTCGGCATCCTGAGTTCACGCACTCACGAAGCCTGGTCACTGGCGCAAGCGTCCATGCACGGTGTGGGCAACGACCCAACCTACAACGCCAAATCCTGCTTCGAAACCTTCCCCTTCCCCGCAGGCCTCACGCCCGCCGACACTGCCCACCAGCAAACCGAGTTACTGGAAACCGGTGCCCTGATCCCCGCGCAGTTGCAAGAACAACCGTTAAAGGCGGGGGTGGCTCGGATGTCGGGGGCGATTTTAAAAAGCGAAGCGTATGAGCCCCCGGCGTCCGAGCCAGCCCTGCCGGGTCAAGGCGCACAAAACTTGCGTCAAGCGGCCATCCAAATCGCCAACGCCGCCAAGAAACTCAACGATCTTAGGGAGCACTGGCTGAACCCGCCCGAGTGGACGCACAAGGTGCCCGAAGTCACACCGCTGGGGCTGGACAAGTCGCCTTACCCCGACCGCATCGAGCCCAAGCCCGGCATCACCGAGGCTGACCTCAAGGCCCTGCAAAAACGCACGCTCACCAATCTCTACAACGCCAGACCAGCCTGGCTCAGCATGGCGCACCAGCAACTTGATCAGGCCGTGGCCGCTGCTTACGGCTGGACAGACTACACGCCAGCCATGCCCGACGACGAAATCCTCAAGCGCCTGCTGGCGCTGAACCTGGCCCGATCAGACGCTATGGTGTAGTGGGAAAACTCCGGACCGCAGTTTTGGGGCGCCAGGCCTTGCACACCGCTTCATCGGCTTCCAGGTACGGCCCGCCGATCAGGTCGATGCAATAGGGCACGGCGGCAAAGATGCCGGGCACCACTGATTTGCCGTCAGCGTCGCGCAGGCCTTCCAGCGTTTCGGCGATCGACTTGGGCTGGCCCGGCAGGTTGATGATGAGGGTCTGGTTGCGGATCACCGCCACCTGGCGCGACAGAATCGCGGTGGGCACAAAGTTCAGGCTGATCTGGCGCATCTGCTCGCCAAAGCCAGGCATTTCCTTGTGCGCCACGGCCAGTGTGGCTTCAGGGGTGACGTCGCGCAGCGCCGGGCCGGTGCCGCCGGTGGTGAGCACCAGGGCGCAGCCGGCGTCCACCAGCTCGATCAGCGCTGCTTGAATAGCGGCCTGCTCGTCAGGGATCAGGCGCGGTTCGAACTGCAGCGGGTTCTTTAAAGCGCGGCTGAGCCAGTCTTGCAGCGCGGGCAGGCCTTTGTCAACGTAGATGCCGGCTGAGGCGCGGTCGCTGACCGAAACGATGCCGATTTTGACGGGTGGGTAGGGGTTGGCAACAGCGGTACTCATGAGGCTTCTCTGGCGGGGCTGAAAGGCGTGTCGGTGTGGTCGTGCGGCGGAATGGCGCCGAGCTGCTCGCGCACCAGTTGAAATATTTCGCGATAGGCGCGGCCATGGCGCGGCAGGGCGCCGGGTTTGGCTGGCTTGGCGTCCTTGCGCGCCTGGCGAATCAGCGCGCGCAGCTGCTGGTTGTCGCAGCCGGGGTTCTGGGTGATCCATTGGGCGGCGGCATCGTCGTCGGCAATCAGGCGGTCGCGCCAGATCTCGGCCTGGTGCAGCGTCAGGTTGTCGGCGGCCGAGCCGGTGGCTTCGTCATGGAGCGCCTTTTTGACGGCTTCGAGCACCTCGGGTTCGAGCTTGCGCATGAGTTTGCCGATGAACTGCATCTGGCGCCGCTTGCCCTCGAAGTTGGTGATGCGTTTGGCTTCTTCAATTGCATCCTTGAACTTGTCGGACAGGTCCAGCCTGGCCAGCGTATCGGCGCGCAGTTCCAGCAAATCGGCGCCCAGCTTTTGCAGCTCGGTGCTCTCGCGTTTGAGGTCGGTGCGGCTTTGGTCGTCGGTGCCCTTGAGCTCGGCCTTGAGCTCCAGGTCGCGCTCGCTGCCCTCGGCGACGAACTCGCCACGCACGAAATAGCCTTTTTTGAGTTTTCTTGACATAGACAAGTATCATAGCCGCGCTATGAACACATCCAACACCCCCAGGCGCGCTTCCAAGTCGAGCCGCGCCGCCGCTACCCCGTCAAACAAAAGCGCCGATATGCCGGCCAATGGCTTCAGCTACAGCCGCACTTTTTTTGAAGGTCTGGTCGATTCGGCCCTGGCCCATGCCAAAAAACTCGGCGCCACCGACGCCGCGGCGCACGCCTCGGAGGGCTGCGGCCTGAGCGTGTCGGTGCGCAAGGGCGAGCTGGAAAACGTGGAGCGCAACCGTGACAAGTCGCTCGGCATCACCGTGCACCTGGGCCAGCGCCGCGGCAACGCCAGCACCTCCGATTTTTCGCAGGCGGCCATCGAGCAGACCGTGCAGGCCGCGTTCGACATTGCCCGTTTTACCGCTGAAGACCCGTTTGCGGCGCTGCCCGACGAGGCCGACATTGCCCGCGCTGATGAGCAGCGCACCGACCTGGAGTTGTTTTTCCCCTGGACGATCACCAGCGAGCAGGCGGCGCAGATTGCGCTGCAGGCCGAGACGGCTGCGTTAGCCGTGGACAAGCGTATTACCAACAGCGAGGGCGCTGGCGTGTCGGCCCAGCAGTCGCACTTTTTCAGCGCCCACACGCATGGCTTTCGCGGCGGCTACGCCAGCTCGCGCCATTCGGTGTCGGTGTCGCCGATTGCCGGGCGCGGCGATGATATGCAGCGCGACTACTGGTACAGCTCGCAGCGCAATGCCGCCGAGCTGGCTTCCCCCGAGGCGGTGGGGCGTTATGCCGCCGAGCGCGCTTTGAGCCGCCTGCATGCCCGCAAGATCGCCACCACCGAATGCCCGGTGCTGTTCGAGTCGCCGCTGGCCGCCGGCCTGCTGGGCAGCTTTGTGCAGGCCGTCAGCGGCGGCGCGCTGTACCGCAAGAGCAGTTTTTTGCTCGATTCTTTGGGCAAACCGGTGTTTCCCAAGCACATTGACATTCTGGAAGACCCGTTCATCAAGCGCGGCAAGGGCAGCTCGCCGTTTGACGACGAAGGCGTGCGGGTGCGGGCGCGCAGCGTGGTCGAGGCGGGCAGGGTGCAGGGCTATTTTCTGGGCAGCTACTCGGCGCGCAAACTGGGCATGAAAACCACGGGCAATGCGGGCGGCTCGCACAACCTGGTGTTCACGTCGCGCCTGACCCGCGCTGGCGACGATCTGGAGGCCATGCTGCAGCGCCTGGGCACCGGGCTATTTGTGACCGAGCTGATGGGCAGCGGCGTCAACTACGTGACCGGCGACTATTCGCGCGGGGCCAGCGGCTTCTGGGTGGAAAAAGGCCGCATCGCTTATCCAGTGCACGAGATCACCATTGCCGGCAACATGAAGGCCATGCTCAAGGGCATCGTGGCGGTGGGCGCCGATGCCTACAACTATGGCGCCAAAACCGTGGGCTCGATCCTCATCGGCAAGATGAAGGTGGCCGGGAGTTAATGTCCCAGGATCTTTGACAAAAAGTCCTTGCTGCGCTCGCTTTGCGGGTTGTTGAAGAAGTCGTGCGGGTTGTTTTGCTCGACGATCTGGCCCTGGTCCATGAAGATCACGCGGTCGGCCACTGCCTTGGCAAATCCCATTTCGTGCGTGACGCAGAGCATGGTGATGCCTTCGTCGGCCATGGCGATCATCACGTCGAGCACTTCCTTGATCATCTCGGGGTCGAGCGCGCTGGTGGGTTCGTCGAACAGCATGATCTTGGGTTTCAGGCATAAGGCGCGGGCAATCGCCACACGCTGCTGCTGACCGCCCGAAAGCTGCAGCGGGTACTTGTTGGCCTGTTCGGCGATGCGCACCCGGTTGAGCTGGACCATGGCTTTTTCTTCGGCTTCTTTCTTGGGCATTTTGCCGACCCACATCGGCGACAGCGTCAGGTTTTCCAGCACCGTGAGGTGCGGGAACAGGTTGAACTGCTGGAACACCATGCCGACTTCCTTGCGCACGCGGTCAATCGCCTTGACGTCGTCGGTCAGTTCGGTGCCATCGACAATCAGGTGGCCCTGCTGGTGTTCTTCGAGGCGGTTGATGCAGCGGATCAGGGTGGATTTGCCCGAGCCCGATGGCCCGCAGATGACGATGCGCTCGCCCTTGGCCACGCTCAGGTCGATGTCGCGCAGCACATGAAAGTTGTTGCCGTACCACTTGTTGACTTTGTCAAAGGTGATGATGGGGGTGGAGGTATTGGTGTCAGCCATGATGATGATCTGTTGAGGTATTGAAAATCGTGGACAGGAAATTTGTCATTGCGAGCGAAGCGTGGCAATCCAGGGTTCATGGATTGCCGCGTCGCGGGGTTCCTCGCAATGACGGTACATAACCGTTATCTCAATTTGCTCTTGTTGACCTGCGTCTCCACCCAGTGGCTGTAGCGCGACATGGAGAAGCAAAACACAAAATAAATCAGCGCGATGAAGATGTAGCCCTCAATGGTGAACGGCCGCCAGTTGGCGTCTGAATTGAGCGCCAGGCTCATGGCGCCCGTCAATTCGTACAGGCTCACGATGGTCACCAGCGAGGTGTCCTTGAAGGTGGAGATGAAGTTGTTCATGATGCCCGGCACCACCATGGCCAGCGCCTGCGGCAGGACGATCTTGCGCTGGGTTTGCCAGTACGACAAGCCCAGTGTGGCGGCAGCTTCGACCTGGCCCTTGGGTACCGCCTGCAGGCCGCCCCGAATGACCTCGGCCGAATAAGCCGCGGCAAACAGCGTGATGCCCACCAGCACGCGCACCAGCACATCGATCTTGACATCGGGCGGCATGAACAGCGGGAACATGAACGAGGCCATGAACAGCACCGAGATCAGCGGCACACCGCGGATCAGCTCGACATAAAGGGTGCAAAAGCTGCGAATGGCGGGCAGATTGGAGCGTCGCCCAAGCGCCACCAGCAGGGCAATCGGGAACGACAGCACCAATGACACCGAGGCCAGCAGAATCGTCAGGGGCAGGCCGCCCCAGCGATCGGTCTCCACACGGCTCAGGCCCATCGTGTTGCCGTACATCAGTGCAAAGAAGACGGCGAACACCACAATCCAGAGCAGCGGCAGCCACGCGTGCCAGAACTTGCGCATGCAACTGGCCACCAGCAAGCCAATGAGCAGCACCGTGGCGACCAGCGGGCGCCACTGTTCTTCGAACGGGTAGCGGCCAAAAATGATGATGCGGTATTTTTCGGCAATCACGCCCCAGCAGGCGCCCGCGCCGTCGGCGCGGCAGGCATCGTAGTCGGGCACCCAGACGGCCTTGACGATGGCCCAGTTCAGGATTTGCGGCACCAGCCACAGCAGCACGCCGCCAATGATGAGGGTGGCCAGCGAGGTTTTCCAGTCGGCCAGCAAGTTGGCCTTGACCCAGGCCACCGGGCCCTCGGTATTGACGGGTGCCGGGCGCGGCGCGATCGGTTGAAACGTTGTGGTATTCATGGCTTGGTCCTGTTCAACGTTCCTTGATGGCGGCACGGCTGTTGTACCAGTTCATCAGCAGGGACGTGCCCAGCGAGGTGATCAGGTACACCAGCATCACCAGCGAGATGCATTCCACGGCACGCCCGGTCTGGTTGAGCGCCGTGTTGGCGATCGACACCACATCGGGGTAGCCAATGGCCACGGCGAGCGAAGAGTTTTTGGTCAGATTCAGGTATTGGTTGGTGAGCGGGGGAATGATGACGCGCAGCGCTTGCGGCAGCATGACCAGACGCATTTCCTGGTTGCGGTTCAAGCCCAGAGCCGAGGCCGCTTCGCCCTGGCCGCGCGCCACCGAGGCAATGCCCCCGCGCACCACTTCGGCAATGAAGGACGCCGTGTAAAGCGTCAAACCCATCAGCACCGCCAGAAATTCAGGCGTCAGGGCACCACCGTTTTCAATCGAAAAATCACCTTTGACGGGGCGATTGAACTCGGTGGGCGCACCCCCCAAAGCCCAACCCGCAAAGCTCGACAGCAGCACGATCAACGCGGGCAGCAGCACCATGCTGCGGGGTCGCCCGGTGGCCTCGAACTGGCTGATGGCCCAGCGCCGGTAAGCCCAGCCCAGCAGCAAGCCGGGCAACAAGCCGTAGGCAGCCCAGAGTTGCCCGGTGCTCCAGACCGGGATAGGGAAGTTCAGGCCCCCCTTGCTCAAAAATAGCGGTCCCAGCGTCCAGGCATCCGCCGCTGCGGGCAACACTTCGGTCAGGATCACGTACCACATCAGCAATTGCAGCAGCACCGGGATGTTGCGGAAAAATTCAACGTAAGACAGGCACAGGCCGCGCACCAGGGCGTTGCGCGAGAAGCGGCCCACACCCAGCAGGGTGCCCAGGATGGTCGCCAGAATGATGCCCAGCACGGCCACGCGCAGCGTGTTGGTGACACCGACCAAAAACGCTTGCCAATAGGGTTGTGCCGAATCAAAGGGGTACAGGCTTTCGCCAATGTCGAAGCCGGCGGCCTGGTTCAAGAAATCAAAGCCGCTCTGGATGCCGCGCACCCGCATGTTGACGAGCGTGTTGTGGGCCAGAAACCAGGCCACGCCGGCAATGGCCGCAATGGCGATGAGCTGGTAAATCAGGCCCCGGAAGGCCTGGCTGCGCCAGGACCAGTTATTTTTTTTGGGAGGAGTTTGTGGTTTCATCGTGCTTGCCATCCATCAAAAAAAAAGCGCCGCATGAATCGCTTGTGACGATGTCAGGCGGCGCTTTGGGCGCTGTGCGCTTGGATTAACGGACCGGGTAGGCGTACATCAGGCCACCCTTGTTCCACTGGTTGTTGACACCACGGGGCAGGCCCAGGGCTGATTTGGGGCCGACATTTCGCTCGAAAATATCGCCGTAATTGCCGGTGGCCTTGATGGCGTTGGCCATCCAGTCCTTGCTCAGGCCCAGCAGCTTGCCGGTGTCTTCGGAGACACCCAGAATGCGGGTCACAACCGGGTCTTTGCTGGTGGTTTTCAGACTGTCCACATTGGCTTGGGTGATGCCGTACTCTTCGGCTTCGAGCAGACCGTAGATGGTCCATTTGACAATGGCAAACCACTCATCGTCACCGCGGCGAACCATTGGACCGAGCGGTTCCTTGGAGATCAGTTCGGGCAGGATGATGTGGTCAGCCGGGTTTTTTGCCACCTTGTTACGGGTCGAGGCCAGGCCTGACGCATCGGTGGTGTAGGCAATGCAACGGCCGGTGAAATAGGCGTTTTCAGCGGCTTCGAGCTTCTCGAACACCACGGGTTTGATGTTCAGACCGTTGGCCTTGGAGTAGTCGGTGAGATTTTTCTCGGTGGTGGTGCCGGACTGCACGCAGACCGTTTGGCCCTTGAGCTGCTTGGCGCTCTTGATCTTGCTCTTGAGCGGTACCATGAAACCCTGGCCGTCGTAATAAGTGGTGACCGTGGAATTCAGGCCCAGCGAGGCATCACGGGTCAGGGTGAAGGTGGTGTTGCGCGACAGAATATCCACTTCGCCAGATTGCAGGGCGGTAAAGCGTTGTTGCGCGTTGAGGGGCACATATTTGACTTTTTCAGCGTCGCCCAGTGTGGCAGCTGCGATGGCGCGGCACACGTCCACGTCCAGGCCGCTCCATTTGCCGTTTGAATCGGCAGCACCAAAACCAGCCAGGCCGGTGTTCACGCCGCAAACGACTTGACCACGGGCCTTGATGCCGTCCAGCGTTTTGCCTGCGTGGGCAGGAAGTGCGGCCAGGGTGCCCAGGGCGGTTGCCAGGATTGCCAGGTTTTTAAGATTGCTGATGCGCATATTTAGTTACTCCAGTTAAAAAAGGAAAACGAGTGATGTTGATCCAACGAAAGGGTTTCTCAACAAGAATTGCACTGTAACAGTGCGCCGAATGCTTTTGCATCCGGGTTTACGCTTGAGGTATATGCAATTTGCTCATAAGCTGATTCAGTTCGCTGAAAAAACGTCTCACGGCCAAAATGCTAGCAGTAAACATGCCATGCAAGGCATTGGCTGTCAAAATCCATGACAACGAATCGACTTTGAGGCATAGATGACCTATTTGAAAGCGAAAGTACTGGGCAAGCCCCTGACGGGCTGGCGCTTGCGGCTTTACACCATTATTTTTGAAGCCGATACCCACGCCGGTCGCCTTTTCGATCAGACGCTGATTGCAGTCATTCTGGCCAGCGTGGCGGTGGTGATAGCTGACAGCGTGCATGACATCAGCAACCGCTTTCACGACTGGTTGATACTGGCCGAGTGGTTTTTTACCCTGGTGTTCACCCTGGAGTACGCGGCGCGCCTGAGTTGTGTGCGCCACCCCTGGCGCTACGTTTTCAGTTTTTACGGCATCGTCGATCTGCTGGCGCTGTTGCCTACTTACCTGGCCCTGCTGGTGCCCGAGGTGGCGGTGCTGATCGACGTGCGCATCTTGCGGCTGCTGCGGGTGTTCCGTGTCTTCAAGCTCACGGCCTATGTGTCGGAGTACCACACGATCGGCCAGGCCTTGCGCGCCAGCAAGCGCAAGATCATGGTGTTTCTGACCGCTGTGCTGATGATCGTGCTGGTGATCGGCACGCTGATGTATGTGGTCGAAGGCCCCGTCAACGGCTTCACCAGCATTCCAACTTCGGTCTATTGGGCCATCACCACCATGACCACGGTTGGCTTTGGCGACATCACCCCAAAAACAGATTTTGGCCGGCTGATTGCGTCGGCCATGATGCTGCTGGGTTGGGGCACGCTGGCGGTGCCCACCGGCATTGTCACGGCTGAAATGGCCTATGCGCGCAATGCGCCCACCACCACCCGAACCTGCCAGGAATGCCTGACCGAGGGCCATATGCCCGATGCCAATTTTTGCCGCCATTGCGGCGTCCGCTTGCCGGCTTATGCCAATGAAACCATGGAGAAGTG
The DNA here is from genome assembly GCF_028689295.1 of Rhodoferax sp. Lineage (GTDB taxonomy): Bacteria > Pseudomonadota > Gammaproteobacteria > Burkholderiales > Burkholderiaceae_C > Rhodoferax. The sequence goes on along the minus strand of NZ_JAQTWL010000002.1, from coordinate 277,322 downwards.
ATGCCTCTGAATTCTGTTGCCCCTGAAAAAGTGGGACTGTGCCCGCAGCGCCTGCAAAAACTGATGGACGTGTTGCAGGCCGAAGTGGCTAAAAAACGCCTGCCTGGCGCCGTGGCGGTCGTGGCGCGGCATGGTCAGGTGGCCTTGTTCGACAGCGTGGGACAGCTTGACCCCGCCACCGGGGTGGCCATGACGATTGACGCCCGCTTTCGTATCTATTCCATGACCAAGCCGATCGTCTCGGTGGCGGCGATGATGTTGCTGGAAGAAGGCAAGCTGCTGCTCAACGATCCGGTGGCGAGCCATTTGCCTGAATTCGCGGCGCAGCAAGTGGCTGCCCAAGTTGATGGCACGGTGCAACTGCAAGCGGCGGGGCGCGCCGCCACGCTGCATGATTTGCTGCGCCACACCGCCGGCATGACTTACGAGTTTCTCGGCAGCACGCCGGTGCAGCGCCAGTACACCCAGTTGCGCATTGGCTCGCGCGAGCGAACTCTGGCTGACTTTACCCGGCAACTGGCCAGCCTGCCGCTGATCTTCGAGCCAGGCACGGCGTTTGAGTACAGCCGCGCCACCGACGTGCTGGGGCGGGTGGTCGAGGTGGTGTCGGGCCAGACGTTGCAGGCGTTTCTGCGCGAACGCATCTTTGAGCCGCTGGGTATGCATGACACCGCGTTTCATGTGCAGGAGCAGCACCACGAGCTGATTGCCGAACCGTTTGCGCGCGACCCCGATGGCGGTGTGCAGATGCGCGTGATCGATGTGCGCAATGATGCGGCGCTGGCATCAGGCGGTGGCGGGCTCACCTCAACCGCGATGGACTACGCCCGCTTCCTGCAGTTCATGCTGAACCGCGGCGAACTCTCGGGTGTGCGATTGCTGGGGCCGCGCACGGTCGATTTCATGACCACCGATCATTTGGGCGATATCCCGGTTTTCAGCGCCGGCTCCCGTTCGTTGCTGCCCGCCGGGCACGGCTTTGGCCTGGGCTTTGCGGTGCGCAAACACCTGGGCGTGGCGCCAGTGCCGGGTTCTGTCGGCACCTACTTTTGGGGCGGCCTGGCGGGAACCACATTCTTTGTCGATCCGGCGTTGGATCTGTTTGGAATTTTGATGCTGCAGGCGCCGAATCAGCGCGAGTACTACCGCATGCTGTTTCGGGACATGGTGTACGCGGCGCTGCAGGATTAGTTGTCCGTATTCCATGATATGAAATAGAGTTCCTTATCGTAAAAGAGTTTGATCCAAATCAAATGGCCGATGTGTGACGGGAAGATGATTCGCACTGTTGAAAAGAGGCCGCAGACACTTCGCCTGTTTGACCTGCCAACATTTGAGGAGCACACCATGTTTCAGGTTCGCATTCACGGACGCGGCGGCCAAGGGGTTGTCACGGGGGCAGAGATGATGTCCATCGCTGCGTTTCAGGGAGGTCGCCACGCGCAGGCTTTTCCGAGTTTTGGCTCGGAGCGCACCGGCGCGCCGGTGGTGGCTTTTTGCCGCATGGACGACAAGGAAATTCGCTTGCGCGAGCCGATCATGCAGCCCGATGCCATCATCATTCAGGACCCCACGCTGCTGCACCAGGTGGACGTGTTCAGCGGCCTCAAGAAAGACGGCTTTATTTTGATCAACACCATCCGCAGTTTCGAGGAATTGGGCATCGGTGAATTTATCAAAGGCTTCCCAAGCGACCATTTGCTGACCGTGCCCGCCTCCGAGCTGGCCATGAAGCATGTGGGCCGTGCGGTACCCAATGTGCCCCTGCTCGGTGCCTTTGCCGCCCTGTGCAAATTGATTTCGCTCGCGGCCGTGCAAAGTGCCATCGATGAAAAATTCAAGGGCGCTGTCGCGCTGGGCAACAAGGCGGCGGCCGCTGAAGCCTACAACACCGTCATGAGCCAGAAGACCGAGGAGACACACCATGCTTGAACAATGCGAAGGCTCGCATGCCGTAGCCAAAGCCGTGGCGCTGAGCCGCCCGGAGGTGATTTGCGCCTATCCCATTTCCCCACAAACCCACATTGTGGAAGGCCTGGGCGAGATGGTGAAGTCGGGTGACTTGACGCCCTGCGAGTTCATCAACGTCGAGTCTGAGTTTGCCGCCATGAGCGTCGCCATTGGCGCCTCTGCTGCCGGTGCGCGGTCCTACACGGCCACGGCCAGCCAGGGACTGTTGTTCATGGCCGAGGCGGTTTACAACGCCTCGGGCCTGGGCCTGCCGATTGTGATGACGGTGGCCAACCGCTCGATTGGCGCGCCCATCAACATCTGGAACGACCACACCGACAGCATGTCGATGCGCGACGCCGGATGGCTGCAGATTTTTGCCGAGACCAATCAGGAGGCGCTTGATCTGCACATTCAGGCTTTCAAGATCGCCGAGGAGTTGTCGCTGCCAGTGATGGTGTGCATGGACGGCTTCATCCTGACACACGCCTACGAGCGGGTTGACATGCCCGACCAGGCGCAGGTGGATCGCTTTTTGCCGCCCTACGAGCCGCGCCAGGTGCTCGACCCCAACGACCCGGTCACCATCGGCGCCATGGTCGGCCCCGAGGCGTTCACCGAGGTGCGCTATTTGGCGCATGCCAAGCAGATGCAGGCGCTCAACCTGATTCCGCAGATTGCCGCCGAGTTCAAAAAAGAGTTTGGCCGCGATTCGGGCGGGCTGATCAAAACCTATAAAACCGAAGACGCCGAGACCATCGTGATCGCGCTGGGCTCGGTGCTGGGCACCATCAAGGACACAGTGGACGATCTGCGCGCCGAAGGCATCAAGGTCGGCGTGCTCGGCATCACCTCGTACCGGCCGTTTCCCATTTCCGCCATTCGCGACGCCACGGCTAACGCCAAGCGCATTGTGGTCATTGAAAAGTGCTTTGCCGTCGGCATTGGCGGCATTGTGTCGCGCGACGTGCGCAGCGCCGTGCGCAACCGGCCCCAGCCGGTACTGACCGTGGTGGCCGGCCTGGGTGGTCGCGCCATCACCAAGACTTCGGTGCACAACTTGCTGCTCGACGCCATTGCCGACAAACTGGAACTGCTGACCTTTCTCGACTTGGACTGGGACGTGGTCAACCGAGTGCTGGAACGCGAGAAAACCCAGCGCCGCTCCGGCCCGATTGCCGAAGGCATCCTGCGCGACATGGGCAGTGTAGGAACTCAGGTCGTTTAGGAGACACACATGGAACAGACATTGGTCAAGTTTTACCAAACCGGCACCTTCACGGTCGGCAACCGCCTGCTCGCACCCGAGCAGCGCAGCGTGCAGGCAGGGCCCGCGCGCAGCAACTCGCTCAACTCGGGCCACCGCGCCTGCCAGGGCTGCGGCGAGGCGTTGGGCGCCCGCTACGCCATTGATGCCGCCATGGCGGCCACCAACGGCCAGTTGATCGCCGCCAACGCCACCGGTTGCCTGGAGGTGTTTTCCACCCCTTACCCCGAAACTTCGTGGCAAATGCCCTGGATTCACTCGCTTTTCGGCAACACCGCCGCCGTGGCCACCGGCATTGCCGCCGCCATGAAAGCCAAGGGCCGCAACGACGTGCGCGTGGTGGCGCAGGGTGGCGACGGTGGCACCACCGACATCGGCTTTGGCTGCCTGTCGGGCATGTTCGAGCGCAACGACGACGTGCTCTACATCTGCTACGACAACGAGGCCTATATGAACACAGGCGTGCAGCGCTCCAGCGCCACGCCGCCGGCGGCGCGCACGGCGACCACCATGACGGTGGGTGAGCACCCGGGCAATGAATTTGGGCAGGGCAAGAATGTGCCGCAAATTGCCATGGCGCACGAAATTCCCTATGTGGCCACCGCCACTGTGGCTGATTTGCGCGACCTCGAATACAAGGTCACCAAGGCCATGTCGATGCATGGCGCGCGCTACATCCACATTTTTGTGCCTTGCCCGCTGGGCTGGGGCGCGGCCTCGCACGACACCATCAAGTTATCGCGTCTGGCAGTGGAGAGCGGTGTCTTTCCGGTCTTCGAAGCCGAGCGCGGCGAGGTCACCGGCGTGCTCAAGATCCGTCGCCAGGTGCCGGTGGAGGATTACCTGAAACCGCAAAAGCGCTTCGCCCACCTGTTTGGCAAAAAGCCCGACGTGGCCACGCTGGCGCGCCTGCAGGCGCGCGCCGACCGCAATATCCGCCGTTTTGGTTTGTTAGGGGAATGAAAATGCAAAAACCATTTGCCATCACGCTCGATGTCGGCAGTTCGCTGGCCAACCACACCGGCTCTTGGCGCACTTCGCGACCGGTCTATCTCAATCGCAAACCACCGTGCAACCACCAGTGCCCAGCCGGTGAGAACATCCAGGGCTGGCTGTTTAATGCCGAATCCGGCAACTACCAGCAAGCCTGGCGCACGCTGGTCGAAGACAACCCTTTCCCGGCCGTCATGGGCCGCGTGTGCTACCACACCTGCGAAGGTGCGTGCAACCGGGGTCAACTCGACTCGGCCGTGGGCATCAACTCGGTGGAACACTTCCTGGGCGATGAGGCCATCGCGCAGGGCTGGAAATTTCCCAAGCCGCCAGCCAGTTCGGGCAAAAAGGTGATGGTCGTCGGCGCCGGACCGTCGGGCTTGTCGGCGGCCTACCATTTGGCGCGCCTGGGTCATGCCGTCACAGTGATCGAAGCCGGTCCGCTGCCGGGCGGCATGATGCGCTTCGGTATTCCGCAATACCGCTTGCCGCGCGAGGTGCTCGACGCCGAAGTGCAGCGCATTGTGGATTTGGGTGTGCGCATCGAGTACAACAGCAAGGTGTCGAACGTGCTCGAATCCAAGCTGGCGGGCGGTTTTGACGCCGTGTTTCTTGCCGTGGGCGCGCACATAGCCAAACGCGCCTACATTCCCGCGGGCGATTCCGCCAAGGTGCTCGACGCCGTGTCGGTGCTGCGCTCCATGGAAGGCGAGGACAAACCCTTGCTCGGCCGGCGCGTGGTGGTCTATGGCGGCGGCAACACGGCCATCGACATGGCGCGCACGGCCAAACGGCTGGGCGCGACCGAGTCGATCATCGTTTACCGGCGCAACCGCGACAAGATGCCGGCGCATGACTTCGAGGTCGAGGAAGCGCTGCAAGAGGGCGTCATGATCAAGTGGTTGTCCACCATCAAGCAGGCCGGAGAATCGTCCATCACGGTCGAGAAAATGGCGCTCGATGACAAGGGCTTTCCACAGCCCACCTGCGAGTTCGAAACGCTCGAAGCCGATTCGGTGGTGCTGGCGCTGGGCCAGGATGTCGATTTGTCGCTGATCGACGGCGTGCCAGGCATGGCCGTGCAGGACGGAGTCGTGCAGGTCAATGCCCAGATGATGACCGGTCACGATGGCATTTTCGCCGGCGGCGACATGGTGCCCGCCGAGCGCAACGTGACGGTGGCCATCGGCCACGGCAAAAAAGCGGCCCGCAACATCGATGCCTGGCTGCGCGGCACGGCCTATCTACCGGCGCCAAAAAGCGAAATTGCCAACTTCGATTTGCTCAACACCTGGTATTACAGCGACGCGCCCAAGACGGTGCGGCCGATGCTCGACATCATCCGGCGTCAATCCACCTTCGAGGAAGTGCAGGGTGGCCTCGATGAGGGCAACGCGTTATTTGAGGCTCGGCGCTGTCTGTCCTGCGGCAATTGTTTCGAATGCGACAACTGCTACGGCGTGTGCCCGGACAACGCGGTGATCAAACTTGGCCCGGGCAAAGGCTTTGAATTCAATTACGACTATTGCAAGGGCTGCGGCATTTGTGTCTCGGAGTGCCCCTGCGGCTCGATCAAGATGGTGCCCGAAGACATTTGATTCATTTCATGCGATTTGTCAGAACTAGTCTGATGATCTGGATCAAAATGCGCTTGTCTTTTTTTGTAAAAGGAGTAAGTCATGTTCAAGCATATTCTGGTCCCCGTCGATGGCTCTGAAACGGCGCAAATGGCTGTGGGCAAGGCTAGCGCCATGGCCAAAGCGTTTGGCAGCCGGGTCACGGTGATCTATGTCATCGATCCCTATCCGTTTACCGGCGTGGGTACCGATTTTGCCTATGGCCAGGCCGAATATTTGAGCGCTGCCACGGCTGAAGCCAATGAGGCGGTCAAGGTAGCCAAGCAGGCGTTGCTCGATGCCGGTGTCAATGTCGACAGCTCGGTGGTCGAAGCACACACCGCCTGGCGCGGCATCGTCGAAGCGGGTGATTCCTTGCAGGCCGACCTGATCGTGATGGGTTCACACGGCCGCAACGCGCTGGAAAAACTGGTGCTCGGCAGTGTGGCGCAGGCCGTGCTGTCGCACACCAAGCTGCCAGTGCTGGTGGTGCGCGACAGTCAACACGGCAAGCAAACCTAGCCGCACTGCCCCACATAACCACAGGCGGTGCAAAAGTCGCAGCCGTCCTTGTGGATCACGGTGGGGTTGCCGCACTCGGGGCAGGTTTTGCCGGCCATGGTTTTGCTGGCTTCGCGCGCCTCTGGCGTGTCGAGAACACCCATGTCGCGCAGTGGATAACCCTCTTCATTCAGAATACCCAGCATGGCGTAGCGGTGGATGATCAGTCGGGCAATGTAGGCCACGGTTGACGGCCAGGTTTGCTGGCGCTTTTCGCCGTTGGGCAGGCCCGGTACAAAAGCCATGAAGTGGCCCAGGGGCTCGGCGTAGTTGAGCAATTTGCGCAGCTTCATGCCGATCCAGGCCGGGTCGATCACCCGCATGTCGAGCGACAGCAGACGCGCCAGGCCGTCCATTGCCCTGGGGTAGTTGCCGCTGAAACCCACCGCGCAGGGCCGCGTCACCATGTTGCCGTCCGGGCCGGGCAGGTTGACTTCCTTGAGTGTCACGGTAAAGGCTTCGCTGGTGGCAGGGTTGTCCACATCGACCGCCCAGGCCAGCGTGCCAGACGGGCCGGTGATGGGCTCGTTGCGGCTAAACATGGCATCGATGACCGGGGTGTAAACAGCGTTGCTGTTCGTTGATTTTTTCGTGGATTGAGCAGCGATTTGCTCGCAGCGCCAGCGGATCACGGCTGCCGTGGCGGCCACAACGCCCGGGAACAGGCGCTTTTCGCCATGCGGCGGGAACGGCATTTCGAATGAATGCTCTTCGCTGACGGTGGCCAGGGCATCGAGCTTGAGCTGCAGCCAGGCGGGGTCGTTGGCGCGCAAGTCCATCGACAGGGTCTTGGCCATGGCGCCCAGGCCGCGCGGCTGCTCGGCGCCGTTTACCCACACTTCAAAGGGCTGCGGTGCGCCGCCTTCGACCAGCGAGAGTTCGCCGATGAACAGGGCAAAGTCGCCGAACGGGTGGTGCACCATGAAGGTCCAGGCCGGGTTGCCGCCCGGCAGGTCAGGGCGGCCAGGCCAGCGCAGCGATGACAACACGGGAGCGGGCAGGCGATCGAGCAGCAGGCGGTGGTTGGCACCGTCAATCTGCAGAGGTTTTGCGCTGCTCGGAACCGGTGGTGCGGTCACGCTCAGCACCGAGCCCAGCACCGAGTTGGGCCGGTAAGTGGCCAGGCCCTTCAGGCCCGACTGCCAAGCCTGGGTGTACAGTCCCTGAAAGTCTTCATAAGGGTAGTCGGCTGGCACGTTGACGGTTTTGGAAATGGCAGTATCGATGTAGGGCGCCACAGCCGCCACCATTTCTTCGTGCGCCTGGGCGCTCATTTCCAGGGCCGTGACAAAGGCGTCGGTCAGGGGGGCGTCTGCGCCGAACATGTGGCGGTACAGGCGCCAGGCGTGGTCCTCGACCGCGTATTCCTTGAAACTGCCGTCGGGCATGCGTTTTTTGCGCGTATAGGTCCAGCTGAAAGCCGGCTCGATGCCATTGCTGGCGTTGTCCGCAAATGCCAGACTGATGGTGCCGGTGGGTGCGATCGACAACAGGTGCGAGTTGCGCAGGCCATGCTGGTGAATGCGTTTTTTAAGATCGGCGGGCAAGCGCGTGGCAAAATTCTGGCCGCTGAGGTACAGGTCGGCATTGAACAGCGGGAAGGCGCCGCGCTCAACGGCCAGATCGCAGGAGGCCTGGTAGGAGGTGTCACGCAACTGCTCGGAGATCTGCCGCGCCATGTCGCGCGCGGCTTGCGTGTCGTAGCGCAAATTAAGCATTACCAGCGCGTCACCCAGCCCGGTGTAGCCCAGCCCGACGCGGCGCTTGGAAGCGGCTTCCTGCTGCTGTTGCGGCAGCGGCCAGACGGTGGCGTCGAGCACGTTGTCGAGCATGCGCACCGCCACCTTGGCGACTTCGGCAAAAGCGGCACGGTCAAAGCTGGCGTTGTCGGAAAACGGCTCTCTGACAAAGCGCGTCAGGTCGATCGAGCCCAGGCAGCAGCAGCCGTAGGGGGGCAGCGGTTGCTCGGCACAGGGGTTGGTGCTGGCGATGGTTTCGCAGTATGACAGGTTGTTGTCGCGGTTCATCTGGTCCAGAAACAGCACGCCGGGTTCGGCGTGGTCGTAGGTGGAACGCATGATCTGGTCCCACAGGGTGCGGGCCTTGAGCTTGCGATAGACCCACACGCCCTTGTCCTGATCGTGGTAGGCACCCGCGTCTTTTTGGGACATGCCGGGCTCGGCCTTGTGTACCAGGGTAAAGTCACTATCGGCTTGCACCGCGTTCATGAATTCATCGGACACGCCCACCGAGATGTTGAAGTTTTTCAGGTCGCCTTTGTCCTTGGCGTGGATGAATTCCTCGATGTCAGGGTGGTCGCAGCGCAGCACCCCCATCTGGGCACCGCGCCGGGCGCCCGCCGACTCGACCGTTTCACACGATCGGTCGAACACGCGCATGTAGCTCACCGGCCCGGAGGCGCTGCTCTGCGTGCTGCCGACCCACGCGCCGCGCGGGCGGATACGGGAAAAGTCGTAACCCACACCGCCGCCACGGCGCATGGTTTCAGCGGCCTCGGTGAGCGCCGTGTATATGCCGGGGTGGCCGTCTTCGACATGGGCAATCGAGTCGCCCACGGGTTGCACAAAACAATTAATCAGGGTTGCGGCCAGGTCGGTGCCGGCGGCCGACTGGATGCGCCCGGCGGGCAAAAAGCCGGCCTCTAGCGTGGCCAGAAATTTGGCTTCCCAGTCTTTTTGCTGCTCAGGCGCTTCAACCTTGGCCAGGGCGCGGGCAACGCGCTGGTTCACATCGGTGATGCTTTTTTCGGTGCCTTTGCTGTATTTTTCGATGAGGACTTCGATGCTGATGGGCTGGGTCTCCAGCGCGGTCAAAATGGGTGTGGTGGCAGTTTGTGACATGGTTTCCTTCCTAAAAACGAGTTGCTATGGTAGTTCTGGAAATTTCACATTTCAATGATTTTGCACAAATACGACAGACAAATTAAAAATAAAAAACACTATAGGTAGTGTTAATACCTATAAAAAAAACTAAATGTAGTGTATTAGGTTGCGCAATGACAGGACTACCTGCTGGCTTGAAGAGATGAATCTGCGGCTTTTTTCTAGTGCGGGCCGTAGTTGGCCAGGCCCTGCACATCCAGGATGCGCACATCGCGCTTGTCGATGGCGATCAGACCCTCGGCTTCGAGTTCATGCAGTACGCGAGAAAAGTACTCGGGTGTCAATGACAGGCGTGAGGCAATGGTGGCCTTGCTGACGGGCAGCGACACGGTGATAGCCTGCGGGTTGGCAGAACCGGTGTTCTGCACATCGCGCAGCAGGTAGCCAATCAGGCGCTGGATGCCGCTGTGCAGCGCGTAGGCCTCGACGTCCTGCACCAGGCCATGCAGACGGCGTGAAATACCCGCCAGCATGCGCAGGGCAAAGCGTGGGTCCTGTTCGATCTCGCTGAACACAGTGGCTTTGCTGACACGCAGCAGCAGTGAGTCGATGAGCGCTTGCCCATTCAGGATGTAGGGCACCTCCAGAAACATCATGGACTCGGCAAAACTGCGGCCAGGTCCCGCAATTTCAATCACCTTTTCCTGGCCGTTCGGGGCAGACACAAAAAGCTTGACCTGGCCCAGAATCACCACATAAAAAGCGTCGCAGAGTTCACCGGTTCTGAAAACCATGTCGCCGCGCGTCAGACGCTGGAGCAGGCAGCCCGATACCAGGCGGGCGCGCTCGGCGTCGGACAAGTCGCTGAAAAGCGGCATGACTGACAGGTAACGCTGCAGGTTGAAGGGCCCGGTGTTTGGCTTCATGGTGTGGCTGACCACGCAGCCACCGCCATTATTACTGCGCGCCGTATCCCAGCAGTTTTTGCACATCCGGAATCCGGATGTCGCGCCGGTCGATGGCGATGAGCTGCTGGGCTTCGAGTTCGTGCAGTACGCGAGAAAAGTACTCCGGGGTGAGCGACAGGCGTGAGGCGATGGTGGCTTTGCTCGCGGGCAGCGAGACCGTGACCGTGTTTTGCCCGCTGGCAGGGTCCATCTCGACATCGCGCAGCAGGTAGCCGATCAGGCGCTGCATGCCGTTGCGTAGCGCATAGGCTTCCACGTCCTGGATCAAGCCATGCAGACGCCGTGAAACACCGGCCAGCATGTGCAGGGCAAAGTGGGCGTCTTGTTCGATTTCGCTGACCACACCGCGTTTGCTCACGTTCACCAGCACTGTGTCGGCGAGCGCCTGGGCGCTGAGGATGTAGGGTTTGTCCAAAAACACCAGTGCCTCGGCAAAGCTTTGTCCTGGGCTGATGATTTCGATTACTTTTTCGTAGCCCGCCGGCGACACCACGAACAGTTTGACCTGGCCGCTGACCACGATGTGGAAGGCCTCGCAGGCTTCACCCACGCTGAAGATCATTTCGCCCTTGGTGTAATTCTTGAGATCACTGCTTTGAGTGATGCGCCACAACTCATCGGGAGACAAGCCACTGAACAGCGGCGAACCCGCCAGAAAGCGCTGCAAGTCAATAATCTCGGCACCCATGGTCAGAACTAGGCGAGGGCGATGGCATTGCCCACCGTGTCGAAGGCGATCATATTGGCGAACGCCCCCTGCTTGATGGCCTCGACCATGCCTTGCAGGGCAGGCTCAGCTGCATCGCTTGCGGGCGGTTGGTCGCCAGCCCCCGACAAGCTGCTGGCAAACAGGACGCGCCATGGCGCATCGAACTGGTCGGCTTCTTGCATCAGGCGTGCAAAATTGCCGATCTCTTCGGGCGTTTTGTCCACGCACATGGTTGGTACCAGGGCGCCGCCTGCGCCTTGAGCAAAGCCTGCGCGTTGCTCAGGGGTGGCGTCATCCGGCAATTCGGCGGCGGCAAAGACCAGCAACAGTCGCTGCCCTTGCGGCTGCTCGCAAGCCGCGAGCAATAGGTCGTCAAAACTTGAAATCGTCATGGATTCACTTTCAATTACTGCACCAGGGGTGTGTCACTGCTGTCGAGGTCAATGCCTTCGATGTGTGCATCAGTCGCCAGCAGGCTCAGGTATTGTCGCAGCGCTGTCACAAAAGTCTGTTGTTTGAGTGTCATGGTGACCGCGCCGTGCACCGACTCGAAAGGCTGTGCCACGCCCGCCTCGCGTCCCATGACTTCCACCACATGCAGGCCGAAACGGCTGTGCACCAGGCGTGGCAGCACACCCACTTCCGGGTGGCCAAAAAGCTCCTTGGCAAACTCGGGTGCGCAGTCGGCCGTGGTCAACCAGCCCAACTGGCCGCCCTCGGCGCCGCTGGGGCAGTTGGATAGCGTCGTGGCAGCCTTGAAGAAGGCAGCTTCAGTATTTTTGCTGTCAAAGCAGCGCACATTGAGCAGCGTGCCTTCGGCTTGCTTGCGCAGGGCGTTCAGGTCCACCCCTGGCGTGACCGCGAACAAGATGTGGCGCACGTTGACGCGCTCGCCGGTGGTGTAGTGGCTTGCCTGGTTGGCCGCGTGATGGCGGCGGCAGGCTTCCTCGGACGGCTCTGGAATCACCAGTTCCTGCTCCAGCAAAGCCTCGATGGCGACGGAGGCAGCCTCGCTGGTCACACCGTCGGTGCCGGGGGCGTCGTCGGCGTTGAGCAAGCCCTTTTGAATGGCCGTTTGACGCAACAATTCGGCGTAAGCGCGTTGGCGCAACGCGTCTGCTGTCAAGATATCGCCGGCGTTATGCAGTGCAACGCCGTTGATGCTGACCACCGGGGTCTCTGTGATGGAGGTGGTTTGCATGGCGGTTACCTCAAACACCGGCGCCAGGCTGGCGCGGCTGATTTTGGCCAGCAGGCACATTCAGGCGCCGGGACCGTACCACTTGGTAGGGACGCATCAAATAGCCTACTGAGGCAAAGCCACTCCAGACGTGCACCAGGCGGGTGAACGGGAAGAGGAAGAAAATGCTCAGCCCTAAGAACATGTGCGCCTTGAAGACGAAGCCCGCCTCATTCAGCAGCTCTGCCGCGCCGGGCTGGAAGGTCACAATGGCCTGCGCCCAACCGGCCAGCTTCATCATCATGCTGCCGTCCAGGTGTTGCCCCGACAGTGGCACGGTGGCCAGACCCAGCGCCAGTTGCAGCCACAGCATCACCAGCAGCACGATGTCGCTGGTTTTGGAGTTGATGCGGATACGTGGCTCGGTCAGGCGGCGGTGCAACAGAATGGTGACACCGACAAAGCCCAGCAAGCCGGCAATGCCGCCGCTGATCATGGCCATGAGTTGTTTGTCGCCGGCACTGATGAAGTGCTCATAGACAAAGTGCGGCGTCAGCATGCCCACGGTGTGGCCAAAGAACAGGAACAGCACGCCGATGTGGAACAGGTTGCTGCCCCAGCGCAGTTGCCCCATTTTCAGCATTTGCGACGAGTCGCTTTTCCAGGTGTACTGGTCGCGGTCGAAGCGGATCAGACTGCCGAGCACAAAGACGACGAAGGCGATGTAGGGGTACAGGCCAAACAGAAAGTGATCAAGGGTGTTCATAGCGGGGCTCCTGCGGTGGCGGCTGCGTTGGCACGCACAAAATGGATGGGTTGGGGCTGGCCGGGCTTGTCCTGGCCTTTGACGGAGCAGCCGCCAAAGACCTCGGGCTCTTCCCAGGCGGAATCAAGGGGCTCGTCAGCGGGTACCTTGACGGCTTGCGCCTTTTCGCCACTGAGTTCCAGCAGGGCACCGATCACGCTGGCATACGCTGTCTGGCGCTGTTGCAGTGCACTGAAAATGGCGTTGAAGATATGCGCCATCTCCGCCAAAAAAGCTTTTGCCTCTTTGGGCGGCTGGGTCGATACAAATTCAAGCACCACCGGCAGAAAGTCGGGCAACTCGCCCGGGGCCAGAAAAAGCCCGGCTGCCTCAAAAGTCTTGGTCAGGTCGATCATGGCCGGACCACGGTCACGCGAGTCGCCGTGCACATGCTCGAACAGGTGCAAAGACGTGGAATGGCCGCGGTCGAACAGTTCGACAAACTCGCTTTCGAGCTGCAGGGCATCGCCGTTTGCCAAATACGCGATCAGGGTGTCGAGCTCCTGCAGACGGTCTTTGTCCAGCGCGCGTTCGGCATGCAGCGCGTTTTGCATGTCGGCCAGGTCGATCTTGAGGGCGGCGTTGGGGTAAGACAGCAGGCGTGCCAGCACGCGCAGGGTGATGGATGCGGTTTTTTGTGCCATGGTTTAAGCCTCTGCCTGAATCGGGATGGTGCGGTGTTTGGTGCCACCAAACAGACTGGTTTCACTGGCGCCATCCGAGCAGCCGTTGCCGAACGAGAAGCCACAGCCGCCGCGTACGTCGAAGGTGTTTTCGGCGTACTCGCGATGCGTGCTGGGGATGACAAAGCGGTCCTCGTAATTGGCAATGGCCATCACGTGGTACATCTCTTCAACTTCCAGTTGGGTCATTTGCACCTGCTCCAGCGCAGTCGTGTTGATGCGGCCATCCACATGCTTTTCGCGCTGGTAGGCGCGCATGGCCAGCATGCGCTCCAGCGCGCGTTCCACCGGCATGGTGTCACCGGCGGTTAGCAGGTTGGCCAGGTACTTGACCGGAATGCGCAGTTGCTTCACGTCTGGAATCACGCCGTTGGTGCCGATCTGGCCGGCGTTGGCGGCGGCGCTGATAGGCGAGAGCGGCGGCACATACCAGACCATCGGCAGCGTGCGGTACTCTGGGTGCAGGGGCAGAGCCACTTTCCACTGCACCGCCATCTTGTAAACCGGGCTGTTACGGGCGGCATCCATCCACTTGTCCGGAATGCCGTCAAGGCGGGCTTGCTCAATCACCTTGGGGTCATTGGGGTCCAGGAAGATGTCGAGTTGTGCCTGGTACAGATCGCGGTCATGCTCCACACTCGCGGCTTGCTGGATGCGGTCGGCGTCGTACAGCAGCACGCCCAGATAGCGAATCCGGCCGACGCAGGTTTCACTGCACACGGTAGGTTGACCGGCCTCGATGCGCGGGTAGCAGAAAATGCATTTTTCGGCCTTGCCACTCTTCCAGTTGTAGTAAATCTTTTTGTACGGACAGCCGCTGATGCACATGCGCCAGCCGCGGCATTTGTCCTGGTCGATCAGCACAATGCCGTCTTCCTCGCGCTTGTAGATCGAGCCTGACGGGCAGCTGGCCACACATGCTGGGTTCAGGCAGTGCTCACACAGGCGCGGCAGGTACATCATGAAGGTGTTTTCGAACTGGCCGTAGATGTCCTTCTGGATGTCATCAAAGTTTTTGTCCTTGCTGCGTTTGGCAAACTCGCCGCCCAGAATTTCTTCCCAGTTCGGTCCCCATTCAATTTTTTCCATGCGCTGACCGGTGATCAGGCTGCGTGGCCGGGCGGTGGGTACGTTGTTGCCGGCAGGTGCGCTTTGCAGGTGCGCATAGTCAAAGGTGAAGGGTTCGTAGTAGTCGTCAATTTGCGGCAGGTTCGGGTTGGCGAAGATGCGCATGAGCAGTTTCCACTTGGCGCCCTGGCGTGGCTCGATCTTGCCGTCGGCCTTGCGTGTCCAGCCACCGTTCCACTTGTCCTGGTTTTCCCATTCTTTCGGGTAGCCGATGCCGGGCTTGGTCTCAACGTTGTTGAACCAGGCGTATTCCATGCCGGGGCGGCTGGTCCAGACATTTTTGCAGGTGACCGAGCAGGTGTGGCAACCAATGCATTTGTCCAGGTTGAGCACCATGCCGATTTGTGCGCGAATTTTCATGTGTAACTCCTATGTTTTGCGGGACAGACCGCAGCGACGCAGTCGCCAACTCTGTCCTCAAACTGATTAAATGTGGGTGGCTGTGGTTGAAGTAGCCGAGCCTTCGTCATCCAGCCAGTCCACCTTGGCCATCTTGCGTAACACCACAAATTCGTCGCGGTTGGTGCCGATGGTTCCGTAGTAGTTGAAACCGTAGCTGAACTGGGCGTAGCCGCCAATCATGTGCGTGGGCTTGAGCACAATGCGGGTGACCGAGTTGTGGATGCCGCCACGACCACCCGTGATCTCCGAGCCTGGCATGTTCACCAGCTTTTCCTGGGCGTGGTACATCAAGCACATGCCGTTGCGTACGCGCTGGCTGACCACGGCACGCGCGGTCAGGGCACCGTTGAGGTTAAAGAGTTCAATCCAGTCGTTGTCTTCAATGCCAGCGGCTTTGGCGTCGTCTTCGCTGATCCAGACGATCGGGCCGCCACGGCTCAGGGTCAGCATGTGCAGGTTGTCGCTGTAGGTGCTGTGAATGCCCCACTTCTGGTGCGGTGTGATGAAGTTCAGCGCAATCTCTTTGTTGCCATTGGGCTTGCGGTCCTGCATGGCGTGGGTGGTCTTCAGGTCCACCGGAGGACGGTAGCTGGAGAAACCTTCGCCAAACGCGGTCATCCACGGGTGGTCCATGTAGAACTGCTGACGACCGGTCAGGGTGCGCCATGGGATCATCTCGTGCACGTTGGTGTAACCGGCGTTGTACGACACGGTCTCGCTCTCAATGCCGCTCCAGGTGGGCGAGCTGATGATCTTGCGGGGCTGCGCCTGAATGTCGCGGAAGCGGATTTTTTCGTCCTCGCGGTGAAGCGCCAGGTGAGTGTGGTCCAGCCCGGTTTGTTTGCCAAGGGCTTCCCAAGCCTTCACGGCCACGTGGCCATTGGTCTCTGGGGCTAGCTGCAGGATCACTTCGCAGGCATCGATGTCGGTCTCGATCTTGGGCATGCCGCAGGTCACACCAGTGTCGGTCACCAGGCCATTGAGCTGGCCGAGTTGCGTGACTTCAATCTTGGTGTCCCAGCTGATGCCCTTGCCGCCATTGCCGACCTTGTTCATCAGCGGGCCTACAGCGGTGAAGCGCTTGTAAACATTGGGGTAGTCACGCTCCACCACGGTGAAGCTGGGAGCGGTCTTGCCGGGGATCAGGTCGATCTCACCCTTTTTCCACTCTTGCACGCCAAACGGTTGTGCCATTTCGGCTGGGGTGTCGTGCATGATGGGGGTGAGCACCATCTCGCGCTCTACGCCCAGATGACCGACGCAGATCTCGCTGAACTTCTTGGCAAAACCTTTGTAGATTTCCCAATCACTGCGCGACTGCCAGGCCGGGTCCACCGCGGCGGACAGCGGGTGAATGAACGGGTGCATGTCGCTGGTGTTCATGTCGTTTTTTTCGTACCAGGTGGCTGACGGCAACACAATGTCGCTGTACAGGCAGGTGGTGCTCATGCGGAAGTCCAGCGTGACCACCAGATCAAGTTTGCCCTCGGGGGCTTTGTCGTGCCAGACCACTTCCTTGGGACGGGCGTCGTCCAAGCCCAGGTCCTTGCCTTGCACGCCATGTTTGGTGCCAAGCAGGTGCTTCAAAAAGTACTCGTGCCCTTTGCCGCTGGAGCCCAGGATGTTGGAGCGCCAGACAAACAGGTTGCGCGGCCAGTTGTTGGGGTGGTCGGGGTCTTCGCAGCTCATGGTCTGGCTGCCGTCTTTCAAGCCCTTGATCAGGTAATCCTTGGGCTCCATGTTGGCCGCAGTCGCCGCACGAACCACTTCGAGCGGGTTCGTCTTGAGCTGCGGTGCGCTGGGCAGCCAGCCCATGCGTTCTGCACGCACGTTGTAGTCGATCATGCTGCCGCCAAATTTGGCCTTGTCAGCCAACGGCGAAAGAATTTCGTCCACGCCCACGGTTTCATAGCGCCACTGGTCGGTGTGCGCATAGAAGAAGCTGGTGCCGTTCATCTGCCGGGGCGGACGAATCCAGTCCAGCGCAAAGGCCAGCGCGGTCCAGCCGGTTTGTGGACGCAATTTTTCCTGGCCCACATAGTGTGCCCAGCCACCACCACTTTGGCCAATACAGCCGCACATCATCAGCATGTTGATGACGCCGCGGTAGTTCATGTCGGCATGGAACCAGTGGTTCATGGCCGCGCCGATGATCACCATCGACTTGCCGTGCGTCTTGTCGGCGTTGTCGGCAAACTGGCGCGCCACGGTGATGAGCTGCTCGCGTGGCGTGCCGGTGATGCGTTCCTGCCAGGCCGGGGTGTAAGGGGTGTCGTCGTTAAAGTCCTTGGCGGCCATTTCGCCACTCAATCCACGCGCCACGCCGTAGTTGGCCACTTGCAGGTCAAACACGGTGGCCACCAGGGCTTCGCGCTTGTCGCCTTCCTTACCCAGGAAGATGCGTTGCACCGGTACGGTGCGCACCAGTACATTGTTGGCAGCGTCACCTGATGCATTATTGGGGAAGTGTTCGGAGACGATGCCGCCAAAGTACGGGAAACCCACCTTGGCGGTTTCGCTGCTGGCCTCATCACCCTCCATCACGGTCAATTTCAGCTTGACTTCGGTGCCATGGCGGGCTTCTTTGGCTTCCAGGTTCCATTGACCTTGGTCAGCACGGCCGTCTGCGCCCCAGCGGAAACCAATCGCGCCGTTGGGTAGCACCACTTTGCCGCTCATGTCCAGCGCGACGGTTTTCCACTCCGGGTTGTTGGCCGCGCCAAGCTTGCCATTGAAGTCGGAGGCGCGTACATAACGGTCTGGCACCATGACGGTTTCACCGCTGGACAATAGCTTTTCTTTCAGTATGACCAGCATGGGCATGTCGGTATAACGGCGCACGTAGTTGTCAAAGTACTCGCTGCGCGGCTTGCCGCCATCAGGGAAATAGAACTCTTTCAGGATGACGTGGCCCATGGCCATGGCCACGGCCGCATCCGTGCCTTGCTTGGGCTTCATCCAGATGTCGGACAGCTTGGCCACTTCAGAGTAGTCTGGCGTGACGGCCACGGTCTTGGTGCCTTTGTAGCGCACTTCAGTGAAGAAGTGGGCATCGGGCGTGCGCGTTTGCGGCACGTTGGAACCCCAGGCGATGATGTACGACGAGTTGTACCAGTCGGCCGACTCGGGCACGTCGGTTTGCTCGCCCCAGATCTGCGGACTGGCGGGTGGCAAGTCGCAATACCAGTCGTAAAAGCTGATGGGCACGCCGCCAATCAAACCCAGGTAGCGGCTGCCTGCGGCATACGACACCATCGACATGGCCGGAATGGGCGAGAAACCGATGATGCGGTCGGGCCCGTATTGCTTGATGGTGAACACATTGGCTGCAGCCACCATTTCATTGACCTCGTCCCAGCTGGAGCGCACAAAGCCGCCCATGCCGCGCTGGGTCTGGTAGCTCTTGCGCTTGGTATCGTCCAGTGCAATCGATGCCCAGGCCTCGACCGGAGCCTGGGTTTGACGGGCTTCGCGCCAGAGCTTGAGCAAGCCGCTACGCACCATTGGGTACTTGACCCGGTTGGCGCTGTACAAATACCAGCTGTAGCTGGCACCGCGGGCACAACCACGCGGTTCGTGGTTGGGCATGTCCCAGCGGGTGCGTGGGTAATCGGTCTGCTGTGTTTCCCAGGTGACGATGCCGCCCTTGACATAAATCTTCCAGGAGCAGGAGCCCGTGCAGTTCACGCCGTGGGTTGAGCGCACGATCTTGTCGTGCGCCCAACGGTCGCGGTAAGCGTTTTCCCAGGTGCGGTCTTCACCGGTGGTGACGCCGTGCTCGCCTGAGAAGGCTTCTTTGGGTTGCGAGAAATAAGTGAGTCGATCCAGAAAGTGGCTCATGGGTTACCTCTGTAAAAATTGATTTGAAAAATTTCCCGTCATCGCGAGGAGCGAAGCGACGTGGCGATCCATGACTTCAGGAGGTATGGAGTGCCGCGCTGCAGCCAGCAATGACGGCCAGGCAGGTCACGGGTTTTTGATCTCCGACCCGCTGCGCAAATAGAACCACCAGTTCAGGATCAGGCACAGGGCGTAGAAGATGGCAAAGCCGTACATGGCGATCTGTGGCGTGCCGGCCTTGATCTGCTGGCCGATCACCACCGGCGCGATGAAGGCGCCATAAGCCGCTACAGCCGAGGTCCAGCCCAGCACCGGGCCGGCTTGCTGGCGGTCAAAGATCACGCCCACGGTGCGGAAGGTGGAGCCGTTGCCAATGCCGCTGGCGGCAAACAACAGCACAAACAGCCACATGAAAGTCGAGAAATACTGCTCGGGCGTAGCCGAACCGTAGGCCAGCATCATCATGTAGCCGACACCACCCGAGGCCATGACCATGATGGCCGAGATGATTTGTGTGACGATGGAGCCGCCGACCTTGTCGGCAATCCAGCCACCCACCGGGCGAATCAGGGCGCCGACAAACGGGCCGATCCAAGCGTAGGTCAGGGCAGACGGCGCGTTGGGGTTCTTCAGCGTGTGCTGCATGACACCGGCGGCATCGGGCGCGTGGCTGATGCCGAAGATGACCGAGATCGACAGCGGCAGCGCCATCGAAAAGCCGATGAATGAGCCGAAGGTCACCAGGTACAGCAGCGTCAACGACCAGGTGTGCTTGTTCCTGAAAATCTCGAACTGCTTGGCGATATTGCCCTTCATCTCGCCAAATGCCGCCAGTTTCATGGCCATCAGGGTGGCCACGATGGTCAGCGGCAGCGCGATCCACATGTTCAACAAGCCCAGGCCTGTTGGTGCTGGCAAGTACAGGTAAAGCCCCAAGCCGCCAATGAGGCAGGTGATGCCCCACAGGTACAGGATCTTGGCAAATGCGGCAAAGGTGCCGCCGTAGTTGGGCGAGAGCGGCAGCAGGTTGTTCATGCCGAACCAGGCGGCCACCACCAGCGGCAACAGAATCGCCGCCCAGATGAAGCCGGCGTTTTGAATGAAGGTGGGTGTTCCGGCCAGAATCTTGCCCATGATCCAGCCACTGTCCTTGGTCAGCACCATCGAGCCGCCGCCGACAGCACCAAACAGGCCCACGGTCATGACCAGGGGAATGAGCACCTGCATGGTGGTCACTCCAAAGTTGCCCAGACCGGCGTTCAGCCCAAGGCCGGTGCCCTGCAGGCGCTTGGGGTAAAAGCCTGAAATGTTTGACATCGAACAGGCAAAGTTGCCGCCACCGATGCCGCTCAGGAAAGCGCAGGCCTGGAACACCCACAAGGGCGTGCTGGAGTCCTGCAGCGCAATGCCGGTCCACACCGCCGGAATCATCAGCAGCGCCGAGGTCAGGAAGATGGTGTTGCGCCCGCCCGAAAGCCGGATGAAAAACGAGGCCGGGATGCGGAAGGTGGCGCCCATCAGGCCGGCAATGGCTGTTAGCGTGAACATTTCCGCCGGCTTGAATGGAAAGCCGAGGTTCAACATCTGCACGGTGATGATGCCCCACATCGCCCAGACCGCAAACGCCACCAGCAGGTTGGGGATGGAAATCCAGAGGTTGCGGTTGGCAATATGCTTGCCCTTGCTTTCCCAAAAATCGTTGTCTTCGGGACGCCAGTCGGCAATGTCAAC
Source organism: Rhodoferax sp. (assembly GCF_028689295.1). Taxonomy (GTDB): domain Bacteria; phylum Pseudomonadota; class Gammaproteobacteria; order Burkholderiales; family Burkholderiaceae_C; genus Rhodoferax. Next base: position 256,646 of record NZ_JAQTWL010000002.1, on the reverse strand, counting down.
GCTCGAATGCTTGTTATCGGTCATGTCACAAACTCCTGTTTTGATGTGACACGACTGTAGTTTTGACAGACTTTTGGCGGTATCCCTCTGAAGTACAGGCAGTACGGGTTTGTGGAACTAGACGGCGGGGCAGGGGGGTAGTTCGGGAGAACTAGTCGGAGTCACCAGGCGTTAGTCAGGCATGGCTGGGAACGCCGAAATCTTTTTCAATGGGGACAGCAGGGTAGTGAAACCGCACCGGGCCATCCGGGCGTTCATTCACATACTGGAACACCAGCGGATCGGTACTGGCGCGCACCTCATTCACCGTGCCCTGGAACGCGACCTTTCCCCGGTCGAGAATGACCACATGGTCGGCAATTTCGAGGGTTTGGGTCAGTTCATGCGAGACAAAAATACTGGTCAGCCCCATCGAGTCGTTGAGCTGGCGAATCAGCCGCGCGGCGACATGCAGCGAAATCGGATCGAGGCCTGAAAAAGGCTCGTCGTACATCACCAGTTCGGGGTCCAGTGCAATCGCACGCGCGATGCCGATCCGCTTGGCCATGCCGCCCGACACTTCGCTGGGCATCAGGTCGCGCGCGTTGCGCAGGCCCACCGCGTTGAGCTTCATCAGGACGATGTCGCGAATCAGTGCCTCGGGCAAATCGGTATGTTCGCGCAGCGGGAAGGCCACGTTCTCGAACACGCTCATGTCGGCAAACAAGGCGCCGAACTGAAACAACATGCCCATGCGCCGCCGCACGGCATAGAGCCGCTGCTGGTCCATGGGACCCAAATCCTGTCCGTCGAACAGCATTTGCCCCGACCATGCGCGGCTCTGGCCGCCCATCAGGCGCAGCGTGGTGGTCTTGCCGCCACCCATCGGACCAATGAGCGCCGTGACCTGGCCCCTGGGGATGCGTAGCGAAACGTCGTCCAGCACGGCGCGATCCCCATAGCCGAAGCTCAGGTTGCGCAATTCAACAAGGGATGGGTGGGTGGTGGTTGGCATGAATACTCGATGCGGGCAGTGCCCGGCACGCAAATGATAGGGGATGCTTGGGGTGACGGCCAATTTCAGGGCGCCAAACGCTCCCGCAGCCACAATTGTTCACGCCCGTCAGATGAAGGCTTCGGGCTATACCGCAGCCGGTCGTGCAAGCGGCTTTTGCGCCCCTGCCAGAATTGCCAGTTGTCGGGCTTGAGCCGGTAGCCGCCCCAATGTGGTGGCCGGGGCGGATTCAATAAAAATTGGGCACCGTACCTGGCCGCATTGGCCACGAGCACGCCGCGGCCCGAGATCACCTGGCTTTGCGGGCTGGCCCAGGCGCCAATGCGCGAGTCCAGCGGGCGGCTATGGAAGTAGGCGTCGCTTTCCTCGGCACTGACCTTTTCCACAAGACCCTCGATGCGCACCACGCGCTCCAGTTCGACCCAGTGAAACTGCAGTGCGGCATAGGGGTTGCCCGCCAGTTCCTGGCCCTTGCGGCTGTCGTAGTTGGTAAACCAGGTGATGCCGCGCTCGTCGTAGCCCTTGATCAGCACCACGCGCGTGCTTGGGCGCAGGTTGCCGGCCACGGTGGCCACAGTCATGGCGTTGGGCTCTGGCACTTCGGCGGCAATGGCTTCCTTGAGCCACTGCTCGAACTGCTTCAGAGGGTCGGCATGAGAGGCGTCTTCGTTGAGTTCGGCGCGTTCGTAGCTTTTGCGGAGGTCGGCAATGTGGGTCATGCCGGGAGTATAGGGAATTCACTCGGAAGCGGCCTGCGGCCATATTGCGTATTGGTAGCTTGAGCGACCGGTCGGCTTCCAATTAGCGGGTAACATCGCGACTGTAATTTAGTTACCAAAAATTATGGAAACCATGAAACTTCACGCCACTGTCGCCCATGTTACCCAACGCATCGCCCAGCGCAGCTTACCCACCCGTAGCGCCTATATGGCGCGACTGGATGCCGCCTTGCAGCGCCCGCCGGGCGCCCAGCGCTTGGGCTGTGCCAACGTGGCGCACGCGTTTGCCGCCTTGCCAGGCAACGACAAACTGCGCGTGGTGGCAGAGAAAGCGCCCAACATCGGCATCGTCACCGCCTACAACGACATGCTGTCGGCACATGCACCATTCCAGCATTACCCGGATTTGATCAAGACCGAGGCGCGCAAACATGGTGCCACGGCCCAGGTGGCGGGCGGCGTTCCGGCCATGTGCGACGGCGTCACGCAGGGCACACCGGGCATGGAGCTGAGCCTGTTTTCGCGTGACGTGATCGCCATGGCCACGGCGGTGTCGCTGAGTCACGACGTGTTTTCCGGCGTGCTGATGCTGGGCGTGTGCGACAAGATCGTGCCCGGCCTGCTGATCGGTGCGCTGCAGTTTGGCCACTTGCCCACCGTGTTTGTGCCGGCCGGGCCCATGACCTCAGGTTTGTCCAACAGCGAAAAATCCAGGGTTCGGGAGCAAGCCGCGCAAGGGCTGGTGGGGCGGGCCGAGCTGTGTGCAGCCGAATCAGCAGCCTATCACAGCCCCGGCACTTGCACTTTTTACGGCACAGCCAACAGCAACCAGATGCTGCTCGAAGCCATGGGTTTGCATGTGCCCGGCACAGCGTTCATCAATCCTGGCACATTGGTGCGTGATGAATTGACACGCGAAGCCTTGCGCACCGTGCTGGGCAGTGCTGATTTCAAATGTCCGCCGCTTGGCCGGGTGGTCGATGCGCGCTGCATCGTCAACGCCATGGTCGCCTTGCTCGCCACGGGCGGTTCCACCAACCACCTGATCCACTGGGTGGCGGTGGCGCGTGCCGCCGGCATTGTGATCGACTGGAATGATTTTTCGGCTCTTTCCGATGTGGTGCCGCTGCTCAGCCGCGTCTATCCCAATGGCAGTGCCGACGTCAATCAGTTCCAGGTGGCCGGTGGCCCCGGCTTCATCATCCGCGAACTGCTCGATGGCGGCTACATGCACGCCGATGTGCTGACCAACCGGGCCGGGGGCTTGCGCGAGTACACCGGCATTCCACATGCGGCTGAAGATGGCCGCCTGCAGTGGGACATCGCCGCGGCCAGTCAGGACGAATCGGTGGTGCGCCCGGCAAGCAGCCCGTTCAGCCCCAGCGGCGGACTGAAACTGCTGCAGGGCAACCTGGGGCGCAGCGTGATCAAGATTTCGGCGGTGCCTGACGACCGCCATGTGATCGAGGCACCGTGCCGGGTATTCGACTCGCAGGAGGCCTTGCACCAGGCTTTTGCCGCCGACGAACTCAACCGTGACCTGATCTGCGTGGTGCGCTGGCAGGGTCCGCAGGCCAACGGCATGCCCGAGCTGCACAAGCTCACGCCACCGTTGGCCGTGCTGCAGGGCAAGGGCTACCGGGTGGCACTGGTCACCGATGGCCGCATGAGTGGCGCCTCGGGCAAGGTGCCTGCTGCCATTCATGTGTCACCAGAAGCCGCTGCCGGCGGTCCGCTGGCCCGTGTGCGTGACGGTGATGTGATCCGCCTCGATGCCAATGATGGCACACTGCAGGTGTTGCTGCCGGATGCCGAATGGGCCGCCCGTGACGCCTTACCCATGCCGGATGCGCTGCGCCAGGCCAACGGTCTGGGCATGGGCCGTGAGCTGTTTGCCAGCATGCGCCGCAACGCCCTGAGCGCCGAAGAGGGCGCTTGCAGCTGGATTTGACCGGACGGATGGATTGCGGCGGCTCGTGCTAACGGCTACACATTTTCCTGAAAGATCACATGACAACTCAAACTTCTTTGACCGCCTTGCAGGTCATGCAAGATGCCCCGGTGATTCCGGTGATTGTGCTTAACGACGTGGCGCACGCGGTGCCGATGGCGCGCGCCTTGTTGGCGGGCGGCATTCGCATGCTCGAAGTCACGCTGCGCACGCCGCAGGCGCTGGCCTGCATCGAGGCCATTGCCCGCGACGTGCCCGAGGCGGTGGTCGGTGCCGGTACTGTGCGCAGCCGCGCCGACGCACAAGCGGCGGCCAATGCCGGGGTGCGCTTTGCGGTGAGCCCGGGCTATACCTCAGCCGTGGGCCAGGCCTGCCGTGACATGGGTTTGGCTTTGCTGCCGGGTGTGGCGACCGGCGGCGAGATCATGGCCGCTTGCGAAGACGGCTTCACCGAACTCAAGTTTTTTCCTGCCGTGCAAGCTGGTGGCGTGGCCATGCTCAAGGCTTGGGCCGGGCCATTTTTTGACGTCAGATTTTGCCCTACTGGCGGCATTACCCTGCAAAACGCGCCGGATTTTTTGGCTTTGAAGAACGTGATCTGCGTCGGCGGTTCATGGCTGGTGCCGTCCAGCACCGCCGAGCAGGGTGACTGGGGCCGGGTGACTCGGCTGGCGAGCGAAACCCGGGCTTTGCACAGCTAGTGTGCCATGCTGGCGATTTGCCATGCATGTTGCAGGCGCTTGTCTCAAGCGGAAACAGGGTCAAAAAATCAGCCCGTTTGACCGGTCTGGGCCAGTTGGTCGAGTTGACTCAAGAAGGTGTCGCGCAGGGCTTCAAGTTCAGGTAGCCTGGACCGTGCCTGGGCATTTTGCCCCCGCCTTTGAAGCTGCACCAGTTCCATACCCAGATCGTGAATCTGTTGATGTAACTGCTCGATGGTCACAAACTGGGGCAGCGTGCCGTACTGCCGCAGGCCGTCCTGGTAGAGCCATTGCCCGAATTGGCATTGGTTGCGCTCCAGTGGTGGTGGCACCGGACGCTCTCCCAGAAGGTGGCTCTTGAGCGAGGTGATCCAGTTGCGGTGTTCGATCTGTGCGTACAGCAGCGAGATGTTGTTGGCAGGAATTGGCGTTTGCCGGTTCCAGGCTGCATACGGTTTCCAATGGCTGATCCAGTCCGGTAGTTCATGGGCTGGCATGGGTTTGGCGATGCCGTAGCCTTGGGCTTGCTCGCAACCCAGCTGCAGTAGCAGCGTGCCATGGGCCACGGTTTCAACGCCTTCGGCAATGACTTCGCGCTGGAAGGATTTGGCCAGCCCGATGATGCCCTGCAGGATGGCCAGATCGTCCACGTTGTTGAGCATGCCGCTGACAAAACTTTGGTCAATCTTGAGCAGATTGACGTGCAGCCTGCGCAGATAGGTCAACGAAGAATAGCCGGTGCCAAAGTCATCCATGGCAAAACTCACGCCCAGCTCGCGGCAGTCTTCAATCACCTGGGACACCCGTGCCAGGTCTTCGAGAGCACTGGTTTCCAGAATTTCGATCTCCAGACTCGAAGGCTTGATTGCGGGCTGGGCAGCCAGAAGCTCTTGCAGGCGAAAGACAAAATTGGGCTGCTGCAACTGACGCGCGCCGACGTTGACGCTGACGGGGATGGACAGCCCCTGAGCTTGCCAGTGCGCCATCTGGGTCAGGGCGTTGGCAATCACCCATTCCCCGAGTTCAATCGAGAGGGGATGGTTTTCAATGATGGGCAGGAACCGTGCCGGCGATTTCAGTCCAGCTTGCGGGTGTTGCCAGCGGATCAGCGCCTCGCAGCCAATGACTTCGCCGGTGCGCAAATTCACTTTGGGCTGGTAATGCAGGATGAATTCACCGTTGGCCAGAGCCTGGCGAACGCGCTCGACGCTCTCGTTGTGGCTGCGGATGCCGTTGTCTTGTTCGGCATCAAAAAAGTTGTAGCGGTTTTTGCCGGACTGCTTGACCTGGTACATGGCCTGGTCGGCCTGCCGCAGCAATTGGTCCGCCTCGACCTCCTGGGCCTGAGGGTAGTAAGTGACGCCCAGACTGGCTGAAATCTGCAGCATGCAGCCATTGATCATCAGAGGTTGTGCCGCGACATTGAGCAGTCGCGTGAGTATGGGCACGCTGGCATTGACATCGTCAAGTTCGCCCAAAACAGCGACAAATTCATCACCACCGATACGCGCCAGCGTGTCACCTTCACGCAGGCACTGTGTCAGGCGCGTGGCCAGGGCAATCAGCAACTGGTCGCCTGTTTCATGACCATAGTTGTCGTTGACGGATTTGAAGCCATCCAGATCGAGGAAGACCACCACCAGCTTTTTGCCCCGCCGTTGCTCCTGGAGCATGCCCTGTTGCAAGCGGTCGGCCAGCAACACGCGGTTGGGCAAATTGGTCAAGGCATCGTAATGGGCAATGTGGTCGAGTTTTTGTTGCTGTTCTTTGGCCGCCGTGATGTCGAAGAACAAGCCAATGTAGTGGGTGATTCGATGGTCGGCATCATGGACCGCGGTGATGGTGAGCATTTCGACATACAGCTCGCCGTTTTTGCGCCGGTTCCAGATTTCCCCATACCAATGGCCTTTCCTGGCCAATTGCTTCCAGAGGTGCACATAAAAAACCTTGCTTTGGCGGCCGGAACTCATGATGCGCGGGTTTTGGCCAATGACCTCATCACGCGTGTAGCCCGTGATTCGCGTGAAGGCATCATTCACATCAATGATGGCTCCGTTCAGGCCAGAAATAATGATGCCTTCACGTGCATGGGTGAACACGCTGGCGGCCAGATGCTGCCGTTCCTCGGCTTGTTTGCGCTGCGAGATGTCGGTGATGAATGCCGTGAACTGCAGACGGTTGTTGATCTTCAGTGCGGTGACGGACAACTCGATCGGGAACTCTTCACCATTGCGGCGCAGCGCGGTGATCTCGACGTTGCGGTTGCTGAACCTTTCTTCACCCGTCTCCAGAAACCGTGCCAGTCCCTTTTGATGGGATTGCCGGTGTTGTTCGGTAATGATCAAGTCATGCAGCGGCTGGCCGATGGCTTGGCTCTTGGACCAGCCAAAGATGGATACGGCGCTTTTGTTCCACTCGACGATCAAACCGTGATCGTCCATGCCAATCACGGCGTTCTGTGCCATGTCAAAGGTGATGCGCAGGCGGGACTCACTCATGAGCAGGGCGGTTTCCCTTTGCGCCAGGCTATCGAGCATGTGGTTGAATTGACGGGCGAGTTGCGCCGCCTCATCGTCACCGGTGACCTTGGCACGTGCGCCGGAATCGCCCGCCTGAACGGCGTCGGCCACGCGTTGAATGGCGTGCAGGCGGCGCGTCAGGTATCGGCCGGTGAGCGCCGCCAGCGCCAGGCTCAGGACAATGCCGCTCATGCCCCCCAGGATCCCGCGCTGCATGGTATTGGCCAGCTTGGCATTGAGCGCGTGGGTACCCAGGCCAACACGGACCCAGCCAATGTGTTTGCCGGAGAGCACCACGGGACTGGCCACGTCGACCTGGCTCGTACCGCGTTGCAGCATGGTGGCTTTTGCGGTTGGCGGCAAATCATGCAAATACAGACCCCGCCGGGAGGGATCGCTGTGCGCCAGCACGCGTCCGGGAACATCAAGCACAATGACATACTGCGCGTCAGGATATGGCTTCAGGCTGTGAACAATGTCCTGCAAGCCACCGTAATCCCGTGAGATCAGCCATACCGCGGCCGAGGTGGCCACGCTGTGTGCCAGTACCATGGCCTGATCGGTTTGCTGCTCCAACAGAACCGATTGCTGCCGGCGGGTCTGGTCCCAGATAAACGCCGACATGGTGATGCTCAGTATCACCGCCATGCCGACGATGAGCTGTCGGCGCAGGGTGCCAGCCAGCAGATAGTAAAGACGATGAAACATCATGGCTGCTTAATGGGGCGGACTTCTGTCTCGAAGCGCTTGATATACGTCCGAACGACGTCGTAATTGGCATCATTGGCCGCATGAAAACGTGCTGTCTCCATGCCCGCCAGTATTTTTTGGCCTTCGGGTGTTTCGGTGAGGTCGAGCAAGGTTTGTCTGACCTGCTGACTGATGGCGACCGGAACGTCGTTGCGCACCATCACGGAATTGTTGACCAGCGACGGGGTTTCCCAGATCACTTTCAGTTGTGCCGCCTCTGTGGGATGCTCTTTTTGGAACAGGTTCCAGGGCGGCGGCCAGGTGGCGCCTGCGGCAACTTGCCCCAGATAAACATTCATGATGGACGACATCTGTGAGCCGACGTAAATGTTGTGGATGTCTGAGTTGACGTTGATGCCTTGTGTGTGCAAGAAATACTGGGGCATGATGGCAGCGGCCAGTGCCGTGGATGACGGATAACTCACGGTCCTGCCCTTGAGGTCGGCTGGTGTCTTGACTGGGCTGTCTTTGCGAACGATCAGCAAGCCCTTGAAGTTTTCCGCATCGCCCCACATGGCCATCACTTGGTAGCCCACTTTCTGGGCTTCAATGGTTTGCCACGGATTGGGCATCAAAAATTCGGCCTCGCGGGTGAGGAACTTTTGCTCAAAGGACTGGTAGTCGCGTGAGGCCTCCAGCTCCAGGTGCCCGCCCTGCAATTTGCCGTTGATGTGATCCACCAGCGGCTGGAACAGCTTGCTGAGGGTTTGCGGGTTGTACAAGGGATGGGGGACGAGCCGGTAAACCGGTGTCGCGACATGGGCCGGCTCCGTGCTGTATTCCAGCGGTTTGTCCGCCGCTTGTTGCTGGCACGCGGTCAGGGGCAGAGTGATCAGCAGGGCCTTGTTTAGGGCCGCCACGGTGAAGCGGAAAAAGATCGTCAGCGATACCCCCAATTTCCAGCTTACCTGAAAAGGGATGGTGTTTGCTGATTTGGGAGACATTGTCATTTTTGCAAATGCGCGTTCTTTTGTTTTTTCCTCCGTGAAGGACTGTCACCGTCCATCAGCCGGACTTGGATCTGGTCAATCATGCGGGAGTCGTTCCGGCGTCGGCGAAAATTTGTTGATCGCGAATGGCTGTGCCGCCCACCTACTCCGGTCGCTGGATCAATTCCACCTTGTAGCCATCGGGGTCAGTGACAAAGGCAATCACGGTGCTGCCGCCCTTGACCGGGCCGGCTTCGCGTGTCACGTTACCGCCATTGGCACGGATTTTGTCGCAGGCCGCATAGGCATCCGGTACGGCCAGCGCAATGTGGCCGTAAGCCGTCCCCATTTCGTAGTGGTCCACGCCCCAGTTGTAGGTGAGCTCCAGTTCGGCGTGCTCCGGGTTGCTGCCATAACCGACAAAGGCCAGCGTGTACTTGTACTCTGGGTTGTCGTAAGTGCGCAGCAGCGTCATGCCCAGCACCTGGGTGTAGAAATCAATCGAACGTTGCAGGTTGCCAACGCGCAGCATGGTGTGCAGCAGTCGCATGGTTTGCGGTCCTTAAATTTTTGTGCGCCATGTCTTTACAGACAATAATCAAGTCGTCATTTTGCACGGAGTCCGCATGCCCCACTTTATCAAAGTCATTTTATTTACCGACAGCGACGGACAGGCCCGTTTCAAAGAGGAATCAGTGCCGCTTGACCAGGGCACGCCCAAGTCGGCGCTGTCAGCCTTGATGCCCTCTGGTGGTTACCAGTTACGCGCCAGCCCGGTTGGGTTTCGCAGCACGTACCACTGCACCACCGATCCGCAATGGGTGTTCATTTTGGGCGGGCAGATGGAGATCGGATTGCACGATGGCAGTTCCCGCATCTTCAAGCCGGGCGAGCATTTTTATTCAGCCGACCTGTTGCCAGCAGGTCAGAAATTTGACGACCAACGGCACGGGCACTGGAGCCGCCAGCTGGGCTCCGAGCCGCTGGTCACGCTGTTTTTGCGTGGCTGAATACAACAGAAAATTTAACGACCAGACTGCCCGCGGGTGCCGCTGGCATTGCGCGGGCGATTGCCGCCCGGCCTGCCGGCACCACCCGGTCGGCCGCCGCTGCCAAAACCACCGCCACCACCACCGCCACCACCGCCACCACCGCCAGCGTTGCGGTTGCCGCCGCCAAAACCGCCACGGCGTGGGCCGCGGTCAGCCATCATGTCCACACTGGTGCGCATCGGGTCGGGTTGGCCGCCAGCGCCTGAGCGCGAGGGTCCGGCACCAGCATCAACCGGGCCGCCATAACCACCACCATTGCCGCCGCCATAGCCGCGCGCCTGGCGCTGACCCGGACCGCGCACGGCTTGCTCGGCGGCTGACAAGTGGCTGCGCGGCTCGGCTTCGCGGCCCGCGCCTGCGTTGCCGAAATTGTCATCACTGGTGTTGTTGCTGCGCGCTTCACCGCCATAAGATGCGCTTGCGCCAGCAGAATTTCTGCCGCCACTGCGTCCACCCCGGCTGCCACCACGGCCGCTTGGTGCTGGGCCTCTGCCGCCGCCGCCGCTGCGTGCTGCGCCCGGGCCTTTGCTCTCGCGCACGCGGGTCAGCATTTCAGTGCGTGCTGCTTTGGCCGCGGCCTGCATCACATCGCGGCTCGGTGGTTTGCCGGCGCCGCCCCAGATGGTTTGACGGCCCATGGCGATGGGCTCGGCTTTCTCACCCGGCTCGGGCATGAATTCCTGAATGATTTCCACCGCAATGTCCTGCTTGGTATAGCGCTCGATGGCTTGCATGAAGCCTTCTTCGTCCAGGCTTACCAGGTTCACGGCCATGCCGTCGGCGCCTGCGCGGCCGGTGCGGCCAATGCGGTGCACGTAATCTTCGGTCACATTGGGAATGTCGTAATTGACCACGTGCGGCAGGTCGTCGATGTCGATGCCGCGCGCGGCAATGTCGGTGGCCACCAGGGCACGCATGTCGCCGCTCTTGAAGCCGGCCAGCGCCTGCGTGCGCGCTGCCTGGCTTTTGTTGCCGTGCAGGGCCATGGCCGTGATGCCATTTTTCTCTAGGTATTCGGCGACGTTGTTGGCGCCGAATTTGGTGCGGGTGAACACCAGCACCTGGCTCCAGTTTTTTTCCTGGATGATGTGCGCCAGCAATGCCTTCTTTTTGCCACGACCCACCGGGTGAATCAGCTGGGTGATGCGCTGCACCGTGGTGTTGCGCGGCGTGACCTGCACGCTTTGCGGGTTTTTCAGCAGTGTGTCGGCGAGTTCGCGGATCTCATCGCTGAACGTGGCCGAGAACAGCAGGCTTTGTTTTTGTTTGGGTACGGCGGCCAGCACTTTTTTCACGTCATGGATGAAGCCCATGTCGAGCATGCGGTCAGCCTCGTCGAGCACCAGGATCTGCACCTGGCTCAGGTCCACCATGCCTTGTTGCATCAGGTCGAGCAGGCGCCCGGGGGTGGCCACCAGAATGTCCACGCCTTTTTTCATGCGGCTGATTTGCGGGTTCATGCCGACACCGCCAAAAATGGCGGCCGAGCTGAGTTCGACATATTTGCCGTAGGTCTGCACCGATTCCTCGACCTGGGCGGCAAGTTCGCGTGTCGGCGTCAGCACCAGAGCGCGGGTGGCAATGCCACCAAACTTGTTGCGCGGTGCTTCTGATGCGATCAGCTTGTTGAGCATGGGCAGCACAAAGGCCGCCGTTTTGCCGGTGCCGGTCTGGGCGCCGCCGAGCAGGTCGAGGCCTGCCAGCACCACCGGAATGGCTTGTGCCTGAATGGGCGTGGGGGTCTCGTAGCCTTGCTCAAGCACGGCTTTGATGATGGCCGGAGCCAGATTTAGTTCTTCAAATTTCATTTAGAGGTGCACCCCATCCAGGGCGCCAGGGCATCGGCCTGTTCTGGCGCGGGTAGCGACAGTTCAGTCAAAGGCAGATGGGATCAAAAATGGAACCGCGGTGTAGTACCTGGGTTCCCAGCAAGGTGCTGGTCTTGCAGGCAACTGAAGCCCCGCAAGCCCGCGTATTGTCGCATGCTCTCGGCTTGGCCTTGATTTGCTGCACAATTTTGTCATTTTTCGGAAACCTGGTACAGGTAAATCGCTTCACAACAACGTTCACCGCGCAGAGTGGATGAGAGCACCGATAATGCAACCTTTATCCCTAATGTGAATGCAATAGACTCATGGCTCAATACGTATTTTCAATGAACCGCGTCGGCAAGATCGTGCCGCCAAAGCGGCACATTCTGAAAGACATTTCTCTCAGTTTTTTCCCAGGCGCCAAGATCGGCGTGCTGGGCACCAATGGTTCGGGCAAATCGACCCTGCTCAGGATCATGGCCGGTTTGGACAAGGAAATCGAAGGTGAAGCCATCCCGATGCCGGGTCTGAACATCGGCTACCTGCCGCAAGAACCCCAATTGGACCCGGACAAAACCGTGCGCGAAACCGTGGAAGAAGCCATGGGCAAGGTGCTGAACGCCAAGGCGCGCCTCGAAGAGGTTTACATCGCCTATGGTGATGAAGATGCCGACTTCGACAAGCTGGCGGCCGAGCAGGCCGAACTCGAAGCCATCATCGCCACGGCCGGCACCGACTCCGAACACCAGCTCGAAATTGCCGCAGATGCCCTGCGCCTGCCGCCGTGGGAGGCCCGGGTGGGCCTGTTGTCCGGCGGTGAAAAGCGCCGCGTGGCGCTGTGCCGCCTGCTGCTGGAGCACCCCGACATGCTGCTGCTGGACGAACCCACCAACCACTTGGATGCCGAGTCGGTGGACTGGCTGGAGCAATTTTTGCAGCGCTACAGCGGCACCGTGGTGGCCATCACCCACGACCGATATTTTCTGGACAACGCCGCCGAGTGGATTCTGGAGCTCGACCGCGGCAACGGCATCCCGTACAAGGGCAACTACAGCTCATGGATGGAGCAAAAGCAGGCACGTCTGGAGCAGGAGCAAAAGGGCGAAGATTCCCGCGCCAAGGCGCTCAAGAAAGAACTGGAATGGTCGCGCCAGAACCCCAAGGCGCGCCAGGCAAAGAGCAAGGCCCGCCTGGCCCGCTTCGAGGAACTGTCCGACTTCGAATACCAGAAGCGCAACGAGACCAACGAAATCTTCATTCCCGTGGCGGATCGTCTGGGTCAGGAAGTGATTGAGTTTGTCAATGTCACGAAGTCCTTTGGCGACCGAGTGCTGATCGACAACCTGAGCTTCAAGGTGCCACCGGGCGCCATCGTCGGCATCATCGGCCCCAACGGCGCCGGTAAATCCACACTGTTCAAGATGATTGCCGGACGCGAAAAACCAGATTCCGGCGAAGTCAAGATCGGCCAGACCGTCAAAATGGCCTTTGTCGATCAGAATCGCGACGACCTCAGCAACGAAAAGACCGTTTGGGAAGACGTCTCCGGCGGCCTCGATATGTTGAACATCGGCAAGTTCCAGATGGCGAGCCGAGCCTATTGCGGGCGCTTCAATTTCAATGGCGCCGACCAGCAAAAACGCGTGGGCACGCTCTCGGGTGGAGAACGCGGGCGACTGCACCTGGCCAAAACCCTGATTGCCGGTGGCAACGTGCTGATGCTCGACGAGCCATCCAACGACCTTGACGTGGAAACCCTGCGCGCGCTGGAAGACGCCTTGCTCGAGTTTGCCGGCTCGGTCATGGTGATCAGCCACGACCGCTGGTTTCTGGACCGCATTGCCACCCACATTCTGGCCTGCGAAGGCGACAGCCAGTGGTACTTTTATGATGGCAATTACCAGGAATACGAGGCCGACAAGAAAAAACGCCTGGGTGAAGAAGGTGCGCGCCCCCACCGCATGCGTTTCAAGGCCTTACGCTAACAGAAGACGAATCGAGCAACAGAGTGACTGCCGCCGTTCGAAGTGAACACTACCTGAATTTGTTTCGCGCTGCATTGGGGCAGTCGGCGCGTGATGGCGAGGGCTTGTTGCGCGAGGTGTTTCATGCTGCATTGCGCTCGCTCGACGCAGAAATTGCGCATGCTGCCGGGCAACCCGAACGCGATCAGTTGCGCCTGAGTTGTCAATGGCTGGATAACAGGGCGGCGGCCCTTTGCGCCCAATTCCCGGCCCAGTTGCGGCAGGTATTTCAGAGCAAGCATGCCATTAGTTCCCAATTTGGTGAACTGGCTTTGGGTGAATTGAACCATGACCAGTTGGAGCAGATGGATGAAACCCAAGTGCAGGAGCGGGTTGAAATGGCACGGGTACTGCGTTCAGTGCAACTCCTGGTGCAAGATTCGCTGAACGAGCTTAATGGCTACATGAGCGCCTTGGAGGGACTTGATCACATCAAGCAGGAGCGCAATCCCTTGCGACCGCAAATTTATCTGAAGGTCCTGCACCAGCTGATGGTCGATGCAGCCGTGCCCACGTCCATGCGGATCATCTGGTTGAACCACATGGCAGCAGCCTTGGGAAAAGCCTTGCACGGCTCATACGCCTTACTGGTAAAGAAAATCAAATCTTATGGTGTGACTCCGTTGTCATTGGCCCAAACGGTGCCGCCCGAAAGAACGCTTGTTGAGCCCGTGTTTGAATTCAGGCGCCAGCAAGCTGATGCGGTCGAAGCACCAGCTCAGCCCGGTGCGCTGACGCTGCACCGCTTGCATGAATTATTTGCGACGCAGACACCTGCCCCGCAGCTGCTGGCTCCGGACGAGGTGGATACGCAATTTTCGGGCACCGTTGACCTGAGTCCCCTCGAAGATGACGACGAGCCGACCACCGACTTTGCCGCGACGATTCCGGTTGCCTTTGAGGCTTTGCAAAACATGATCCAGGTGGACAACGTCTTGGCGCGCCTGCCAAAACGCCACCAAACAGTCTCTGATGCCGATGGCCAGCCGGAATCCATCCGGCAAAAATTTCGCCGCAAGTGCCAGACTTCCGCGCAAGTCCTGAGCTTTGAAGTGATGTGCCAGATGGTTGACAACCTGGTGCAAGACCCCCGGTTGCTCGAACCCATCCGCCGTGTCATCGAAGATTTGGAGCCTGCCCTGTTCCAATTGGTGAAGGTGGATGTGCGTTTTTTCAATAACAAGCTCCATCCGGCACGCCGCCTGCTCCAGGAACTGACTCAGCGCGGGCTGGCCTTTGAAGCGGTTGACGCGCCCGGATGCGCACTTTTCATCAGGTCGCTACATCGCTACGTCAACCCCTTGTCGCGCATGCCCGTTGAGAATGCCGAGCCTTTTGAGCTGGCCTTGAAAAATCTCAATGCCATGTGGTCAGAGCAATCGCAAGGCACCAACAAGACCGTTGAACAGGCAAAGCAAGCCTTGAGCCGGGCCGAAGAGCGCAACCTGCTGGCCGAAAAAATGGTCGCCATCCTGGAGCGGATTCCCGACATGAAGCGGGTGCATGCCACCGTGGCAGAATTTATTCTCGGGCCGTGGGCTCAGGTCATGGCTTATGTCGAACTCGATAATTCCGAGGGTGTTGAGGACCCTGGCGAATACAAAAGCCTGGTCAATTTTCTGCTTTGGAGCGCACAGCCCGAGCTGACCCGTGGCGATGTCGGCAGGCTGACCCGACAGGTCGCCAGTCTTCTGTCAAAACTGCGCGAGGGTCTGGCGCTAATCGATTACCCAACCCTGAAAACCAGTGCGTTTTTTGATTCGTTGATGAAATTGCATCAACAGGCCTTTAGCCCGGCCGTCAGAGCGCCGGAACTGCCAAGCCAAGACCCGGGGAACAATTCGCCCGGCAAACGTCAGCACTGGGTTGCACCAGCCGAGGTTCAGGCCTCCGGCTTCATGGACCTGGCTGACGAAGCTGCTGCCTATCAGTATGATCAGCCAGGTGCGCCCTTGCTGGAGTCCGTGATACCCATGGCAAGCCAGACCCAACCGGTGCCCGTCAGTATTGATCTGGAGCAGCTGGCCGTTGGTACTTGGGTGGAAATACGTGTCAAGGATGTCTGGCAACGCGCCCAGCTCAGCTGGATCAGCCCGCAACACACCATGTACCTGTTTACCAACCAAAATGGTCGCACGCGATCCATGGCGCGCGAGTCGATCGAAAAGCTGCTGGCAACCCAGGCTTTGCAGGTGGTCTCCGAGCAATCCATGGTGGATGGCGCACTTGATGCGGTGGTTCACACCGCCATGCTCAACAGCCTCGATCTCCGGCTGTGATGACCCGCCGGATGCGGCGCCGCTCCGAGCGGGCCTGACTCAGCTTGCCAGCGCGATCTTGACCGCTTTCGACACCATGGCCATGTCGGCTTTGCCGGCCAGTTGCGCCTTCACGGCTGCCATCACCTTGCCCATGTCGCCGGGACCTTTGGCGCCCAGACTGGTCACGATGGCTTGCACCGCCGCACTGACTTCTTGCGCATTCAGCCGCTGCGGCAAATAGGCTTGCAACACCACGATTTCGGCACTTTCCTTGTCTGCCAGGTCCATGCGCTGGGCCTTGGTGAAGGCCTCCACAGAGTCCTTGCGCTGTTTGATGAGCTTGTCCACAATGGCGATCATGTCGGCATTGCTCAGGACCACGCGCTCGTCCACTTCCTTCTGCTTGGCCGCTGCCAGCAGCAGGCGGATGGTGCCCAGGCGCTCGCTGTCCTTGGCGCGCATGGCGGTTTTCATGTCTTCGATCACCTGGTCTTTGAGTGACATCTTCGATACTCCTTGAATGGATTCGGGCATAAAAAAAGCCCGCCTGAGCGTCCCCGGCGAGCTTGTGCAAGAGGCTGTTACAGCCCTGTCAGAGCAACAGGATCAGTACAGCTTCTTGGGCAATTGCATGGCACGAATGCGCTTGTAATTGCGTTTAACGGCGGCAGCCTTCTTGCGCTTGCGCTCGGAAGTGGGTTTTTCGTAGAACTCGCGGGCGCGCAAGTCGGTCAGAAGACCCAGTTTTTCAATGGTGCGTTTGAAGCGACGCAGCGCGACGTCAAAAGGTTCGTTGTCTTTAACACGGATGGTTGTCATTACGTCAAGAGATCCTAAATATGCAAACGTTCAGTTTCGGGAAGATCGGGCCTGAAACTCAACAATTTACGAAGTTCCCCGCTTAAAAGTTGATCAGGCAGCGGAGTTTTGCCAGCAAAGCCATGGATTATAGCGATGAGCCATGGCATATCAGAACCATCCTGGCATGAAATAGGCAGCTTTAGTCTAATTTTTGCAACAGCCACTGGATCACACGGTCGTCCAGACACAGTTCCAGATGTCCCACGCCTTCGAACTCGGTAACCGCAGCACCTTCGAGCACCTGCTCGCGCTGCGGATAAACAATGTTGTCATGCCTGGTCAAGGCAATGTGTATCAATTGCCGGGTGGCTTGGCTTTCGGCGGCCTGCAGGGCTTGCAACCAGGGGCTGTGCCAATTCATTTGTGCCACATTGGTGGTGAGCGGCCAGGCTGCACTATTTGTGCCTTGGTGCGGTGTTCCCAGCGTGATGATTTTGGCCACCACAGCGCTGCCATGCCGACGCAGCCAGGCGCGTATGACCAATCCTCCCATGCTGTGACCCACCAGCGTCACCCGCGCGGCACCGGTTGCCTGCTTCAATTGCTGCACGGCCTGCTGGATTTGCGGGGTGTAATCCTCAATCGAGGCAAAGAGTGGTTCCAGGGTGATGGCCAGCACCGGATGGCCAGCATGGTGCAGCGCCCGTGCCACTTTGTCCCATACCCGGTAGTTGGAAATGTAGCCATGCACCAGCAGCACGGGCACCCGCCAGGGCTGCGTTCGCTGGGCGGTGTCTGGCAACCAGACTTCGGTTTTCGCGGAAGCGAAGGGCATTTGCAGCCAGAAAATTCGCAGGGCAGCCAAAAATTCACCCCCAAACGCCCGCCACCACAAGGTTCCGGCCTGTTTCGGCCGCGACAGAATCATGCTCGTGCTGATCACAGCCAACTGCAGCAGCAGAGGCAGCAGCAGGGCGCACAGAAACACGAGCGCCAGTGCAGATGCCCCACTTTGGTCGAGTCGATCCGCAACATAGATTCCCAGCATGCCGCCCACCAGCAATTGAAAGAAGTAAATGCGGCGCAGTAAGCGGGCGAGCATGGGCGGTGTCCTGATAATGGGGTGTCGGTCCGTCGAGTATGCCAGTAGCGGCATCGGGCCGATCGAATCAACCCGCAAGTTTTTACCATGCCCCAACTTTTAAGTCTGCAAATCGGCAGCGCCCGGCGTGTCGGCATTCATGGACGCAATGTGCTCACGGCCATTCACAAACAAGCTGCTATCGGGCAGGTCGCGGTGATGCCGCTGGGGCTGGCAGGCGACGAGCAAGCCGACCTGTCGGTGCATGGCGGCCTGGATAAAGCGGTATATGCCTACCCGAGCGAGCACTACCCATTCTGGCGACAAGCCCGTGCCGATGCCGGGCTGGCTGGCCTCGACGATGGCCTGCCTTGGGGCAGCATGGGTGAAAACCTGAGCCTTGCGGGTTTGCTCGAGTGCGAAGTGTGGGTTGGCGACGTGCTTCAATTTGCCCACTGTGCCTTGCGTGTGACGCAACCGCGCGAACCCTGTTACAAGTTCAACGCCGCGATGGGTTTTTCTCATGCGAGCAAGGTGATGGCGCAGCAGGGCTGTTGCGGTTTTTACCTGGCTGTTGAGGTGCCCGGCATGCTGCAGGCCGGTGAAGTCTTTGAGCTGGTGGCGGGTCCGCGCCGGCTTGGCATCCCGGAAATGTTCAGCGCCAAGTTATTCAAGCACCTGCGCTAATTCGACTGTTCATCTGTCATAAATATAATTAAATCAATATTTTATATAGGATTATTGAAGTAAATTATTCAATTATTTTGGTCAGAAGCTTGTCCAGCAGGGCGTCCTTGTCGGTCCATAACTGATTGATCCAGACCTGGCACAACTCGCGCAAAGCCTGCGAGGGGTCGCCTGCAGCCTTGGCAGCCACCCGCGGAACAGCCAGAGTGCGAGCCTGCACGATGACCCGCGGCGCGCGACCCTGCAAAAACTGCCAGAAATTGGGCGTGCCATCCGGGTAGGCAATGGTGATGTCGAGCACCGCACCAAATTTTTCGCCCATGGCGTCCAGCGCCAGGCTGATGCCGCCGGCCTTGGGCTTGAGGAGATGCCGGTAGGGTGACTGCTGGCGTTGTTGTTTGGCCCGGGTAAAGCGCGTGCCCTCGACAAAATTCATCACGCTGGTGGGCACCAGCGCGTATTTTTCGCAGGCGGCGCGAGTGGTGGCGGCGTCCTTGCCGCGCTCTTCCGGATGCATTTGCAGAAATGCCTCGCTGTGCCGGCGCATGAACGGGAACTCCAGCGCCCACCAGGCCAGGCCCATGATGGGCACCCAGATCAATTGCTTCTTCAGGAAAAACTTGAGCAGGGGAATGCGCCGGTTCAGCACATGCTGCAATACCAGAATGTCAACCCATGACTGGTGGTTGCAAATCACCAGATACCACTGACGCGGGTTCAGGTCCTGCAGGCCGCTTACGTCCCATTGCAGCGGTTGCGTCAGGCGCATCCAGCCACTGTTGCCGGCAATCCAGGCCTCCGCAATGCGCAGCAGCAAGGGGTCAACCGCCAAGCGCACCCGCCTGAAGGGCAGCACCAGCTTGATCATGGCAGTGATCAACAACAGAGGCACCCAGAGCAAAATGTTGAGCAGCATCAGTGCGCTGGCAATGACACCGTTGATCGGTGCTGGCAAAAAGTGAAGCATGGCTAAATTGTGCGCGATTTTCTGTGATGATTCGGGCATGAACCTCATGCCATCAACTCAACACCCCCATCGGCATGCGCCCCTGCAAGTCGCACTGATCGGCTACGGCAGCGCCGGCCGCATCTTTCATGCGCCGCTCATTGCCGGCGTGCCCGGCCTGCTCCTGGCCTGCATCGTGACGCGTCAGTTCGAGGCGGTGCAGCGCGACTGGCCTGCCGTGCCCTGCGTGGCTGCGGCCGGTGCCGCGCTGGCCGACCCGGCCATCGACTTGGTGGTGATCGCCACCCCGAACGACAGTCATTTTGAATTGGCCCGGGCCGCGCTGCAGGCGGGCAAACATGTGGTGGTGGACAAACCCTGCACCGTGACGCTGACTCAGACCGAAACCCTGCTGGACCTGGCGCGCCAACGGGGCAAGGTGCTCACGGTTTTCCAAAACCGGCGCCTTGATAGCGATTTTCTGTCCGTGCAGCAGGTTATCCAAAGTGGCCAGTTGGGCCGAGTGGTGCAGGTGGATTCGCACTTTGACCGCTATCGCCCCATGGTGCCGACGCGCTGGCGCGAACAAAATCTGCCCGGCTCCGGCCTCTGGCTGGACCTGGGGCCGCATTTGCTGGACCAGGCGCTGGTGCTGTTTGGCCAACCTGATGCGCTACTGCTGGAACAAGCCGAGCTGCGCGACAGCGCTCATGTGAACGACTGGTTTCATGCCGTGCTGCGCTATGGCAGGCCGCAGGGCAGCCTGCGCGTGATCCTGCACGCTAGCACGCTGGTGGCCGAGCCAGGGCCACGCTGGGTTGTGCACGGCACCCAGGGCAGCTTCAAAAAATTTGGCCTCGACGTGCAAGAAGACGCCCTGAAAGCTGGCCAGCGCCCGCATCTGGATGCCCTGCACGACTGGGGACAGGATCCGCAGCCGGGCCAGCTGCTGCACATGGAAAACATACCCGGCGTGGCAGTGCCGGTGTCGGTGCGCACGGTAGCGCCCCAGGCTGGTGGCAACTATCTGGCCTATTACGCCCAATTGCGTGACTATCTCTGGGGACTGGCGCCGCAGCCCGGCGTTACACGTGCCCAGGTGCACGCCGTGATGCAACTGCTGGGCCTGGGGGAGCAAAGCGCGGCGCTGGGGCAGTTTGTGGCGCTGCCAACGCCAGTAGCGCTCAGGTAGGAATACCGTTGCGCTCCAGCAAATCGCTCACCAGTTCCAAGCGCACCAAGGGATTGTCCAGCGTCAGAAGACGGTGCTTTTGCGCTAGCGACATCGGCAGCAGATCGCACCAGCGGTTGGCCACCCAGGCGCAGTCATGCAGCGCGTAGGGCGGCTGGATCGGCATCTGCTCCGGCGTGATGCCCTGCGCTTTCAGGGTGTCTATCACGCGTGCCAGCGCACCTGCCACCGGCAACAAGTCTTCTGGAATCGGCACGCTTTGATCGTCCGACAACAACTCGGCGTGGCCTACCCACAGGCCGTGCTTGAGCAACTCAGGCTGGACCACACTGAAGCGCTGCGCCCCAGTGCAACTGATCAGCATCAAGCCCGGTTGCGGCCGACTCAAGTGGGTGATGCGCGCCAAGGTGCCCTCGGGATAGAAAATTTCCTGGGCTGTGCCGGCCTCACCCGCCAGGTCGCTTGGGGCAGTGTGCACCTCCGAGCCACACTTGAGCGTGACAACGCCAAACGGCTCACCCGCCTTGAAGCACTTGCCGACCATGTCAAGGTAACGCACCTCAAAAATCCGCAAGGGCAGGCAGCCGCCCGGGAACAGCACCAGTTCCAGGGGAAAAAGCGGTAACACATCGAACGATGGGTTATCAGTCATGACTGTTGTGGAAAATTGAGTCTGAATGCCACAGCGCCAGGAGGCACGATAGATCGAGACCATGTTAACGCAGTCCATCAGACGCAACTAGCCGACCCCGCCGAACCCCGCAATCGTTCAAAGGGACTGTTTTAGGCTCTGCCAGCCAAGCCGGCAATGACCTTGATGGCAATGTTTCAAACCTCAAAACCTTACACTTGGCATCCCCTCCCACCCCTATGTGCCCATGAACGCCTTGGTTGACGTCTCTTTTTTCTCGCGTGCCGCCAAGCCGCTGTCGAGCTACCGCAAGTTCTGGGCAGCCCGTTTTGGCACGGCGCCGTTCTTGCCGATGAGCCGCGCCGAGATGGAGCAACTGGGCTGGGACAGCTGCGACGTGGTGCTGGTCACCGGCGACGCCTATGTGGACCATCCCAGCTTTGGCATGGCGGTGATTGGCCGCATGCTTGAAGACCAGGGTTTTCGGGTGGGCATCATCGCCCAGCCCGACTGGCAAAGCGCCGAGCCCTTCAAGGCGCTTGGCAAACCCAATTTGTTCTGGGGCGTCACGGCGGGCAACATGGACAGCATGATCAACCGCTACACCGCCGACCGCAAGATACGTACCGATGACGCCTACACCCCCGGCGACATTGGCGGCAAACGGCCCGACCGCGCCGCCATTGTTTACAGCCAGCGTTGCCGCGAGGCGTACAAGGACGTGCCGATCATTTTGGGTGGCATTGAAGGCAGCCTGCGCCGCATCGCCCACTACGACTACTGGAGCGACAAGGTGCGCCGCAGCATTGTGGTTGACGCCAAATGTGACCTGCTGCTGTACGGTAACGCCGAGCGCGCCATCGTTGAAATTGCCCATCGCCTGAGCCGGCGCGAGCCGGTAGAGCATATCACCGACGTGCGCGGTACCGCCTTTGTGCGCCGCACTGACGACGATACCCGCCTGGGCTGGTTCGAGATCGACTCGACCGACGTCGACTCACCTGGCACGGTCGAGTCGCACATCAACCCCTACCAGACCACCAGCGAGCAAGCAGCCGGGCAGGGCACGACCTGCAGCAAGGAGGACCAGGCCGTTCGGCCTGAGCCTGTCGAAGGGCCTGTAGGGGCTTCGACAAGCTCAGCCAGAACGGACCGTGGCAGTGGTTCCCAGCCTTTGTGCTTCATGCCCAACCCCGCGCTGTCCCAGCGCGCGGGCAGGCAGACTCTGCCCGCGCGTGACCGCACCGTGATCCGCCTGCCCAGCTACGAGCAGGTCAGGTCCGACCCGGTGCTTTACGCCCACGCCAACCGAGTGTTGCACCTGGAAACCAACCCCGGCAACGCCCGCGCGCTGGTGCAGGCGCACGGGGAGGGCGCGACCGCCCGTGATGTCTGGATCATGCCGCCGCCCATTCCGCTCACCACCGCCGAGATGGACCAGGTCTTTGGCCTGCCCTATGCGCGCAGCCCGCACCCCAGCTACGCGGATGAAAAGGGCAGCCATGACCACGCCACCAAGATCCCAGCCTGGGAGATGATCCGTTTTAGTGTCAACATCATGCGTGGCTGCTTTGGCGGCTGCACCTTTTGCTCGATCACCGAGCACGAGGGCCGCATCATCCAGAGCCGCTCGGAAGAGTCGGTCATCAAGGAAATCGAGGACATCCGCGACAAGGTGAAAGGCTTCACCGGCACAATCTCCGACCTGGGTGGCCCGACGGCCAACATGTACCGGCTGGGCTGCAAAAGCCCCGAGATCGAAGCCGCCTGCCGCAAGCCGAGCTGCGTTTTTCCCGGCATCTGCCAGAACCTGGGCACCGACCACCAGCCGCTGATCAACATCTACCGCCGTGGCCGCGCCTTGAAGGGTATCAAGAAGATTTTGATCGGCTCGGGCGTGCGCTACGACCTGGCCGTGCAAAGCCCTGAATACGTCAAGGAACTGGTGCAGCACCATGTCGGCGGTTACCTCAAGATTGCGCCCGAGCACACCGAGCAGGGACCCTTGAGCAAAATGATGAAGCCCGGCATGGGAACCTACGACAAGTTCAAGACCCTGTTTGACAAGTTCACACTGGAAGCCGGAAAAAAACAGTTCCTGATCCCGTACTTCATTGCCGCCCACCCCGGCACCAGCGACGAAGACATGATGAACCTGGCGATCTGGCTCAAGAAAAACGGCTTCCGCGCCGACCAGGTGCAAACCTTTTACCCCAGCCCCATGGCCACCGCCACGGCCATGTACCACACTGACCTGAATCCGCTCAAGGGCATTCATCGGGACGACCGGGCAGAAAAAGTGGACGTGGTGCGCGGTGAACGTCGCCGCCGCTTGCATAAGGCTTTTTTGCGCTATCACGACCCCAACAACTGGCCGCTGCTGCGCGACGCGCTCAAGGCGATGGGCCGGGCCGATTTGATCGGCAACGGCAAGCACCATTTGATCCCGACGTTTCAGCCCTTGACGGATGGAAGCTACACCAGCGCCCGGCGCAAGAACTCAAGCACTGCAGCAGTCAAGACGCCCAAACCCGGTCGTTTATTGACCCAGCACACCGGCCTGCCACCGCGTGTGAAGAAGTGATTCAACTCACTTGGGCAAGCTGCAATCGGATATTTGCGCACAAGCCGCCGCCGCTGGCATTGCTGAGCTCCAGCGTACCCCTCATGCGCGAGACGATTTTTTGCACAATCGCCAGACCCAGGCCGGTGCCGTTGGCAGCCGTACGGGCGGCTTCACCGCGAAAAAATGGTGTCGTCAACTGTTTGAGTTGATCAGCAGGCACGCCCGGGCCATGGTCGCGCACGCTCAGCAGCACGGTGTTGTCCATTTGACGCGCCACCACTTCCACCCGCGCCAGACCGCTATCGGCCGACGTGCCATAGCGCGCAGCGTTTTCAATCAGGTTGGTGACCACGCGCTGTAACTCCACGGCATCGGCCTGAACCATCAGATTGGGTTCAAGACTTACCTTGATGTCAAGCTCGGGGCGGTGGCGCAGCGCTGTCAGGCTCTGCTCGATGGTCTGGCTGAGTGCGACCGGGCTCAGTTTGATATGGCCAGGCCGTGCGTAATCCAGAAACTTGTTGATGATGGCGTCAAGTTGCGCAATGTCGTTGGCCATGTGCTCACGCGCCGCAGGATCACTGACACTGAGTTCGGCCTCCAGCCGCAATCGTGCCAGCGGCGTGCGCAAATCGTGCGAAATACCGGCCAGCATCACCGCACGCTCTTCTTCGATTCTGGTGAGCTTTTGTGTCATGCGGTTAAAACCGATATTGACCGCCCTGATCTCGTTGGTGCTCACCGTTTCATCGAGTCGGCTGGCCTCGAAGTCGCCCTCGCGCACGCGTTTGGCGGCAAACGACAGATCTTTCAGGGGCTTGTTGATGAGCCGCGCCATCCAGGCCGCGCCAAGCAGCGACAAAGCCGCCGCGGTGCTCAGCCAGACCAGCCAAGTCTTGGCTTCGGGCTGGTCAAAGCGGGAACGATCCGTTTGTAGCCAGAAATGGTCCTTGTTAATGTCGAAGCCAATCCACAGGCCTTCCACGCCATTGACCTTTTCCGCCACCAGCGTGTCTGGCCCCAGACGATTTTTCAACTCCTTCGCCATGTAGTGGTTGAGTTCGTCATTGTTCAGGGGCTGAATCACATCATTGGGTTCGCGCGGCACGATCACCACGTGCTCCTGGTCTTTCATGGTCTTGAACAGCGAGACCTGGGTGATGCTGTCGGTGTGCATGACCGCGGCACGGCTCAGATTGACCATCGACGCAATCTGCCGTCCGGTCTGGGTGGCGCGTGGTTCGGCTTCGAGTTCGTGCATGGTCTCGGTCCAGGCCAGGACACTGCCCAACAGCAGCAGCGCCAGCAGCACAAAAGTGCGCCAGAACAGGCTCAGGCGGGGGTTATTGCTCGCCATCAGGAACAAACACGTAACCGACGCCCCACACGGTCTGGATGTAGCGCGGCGCGGTGGCATCTTCCTCGATGAGTTTGCGCAGCCGCGACACCTGCACATCGAGGCTGCGGTCGAAGGGCTCAAAGTCGCGCCCGCGGGCCAGTTGCGCCAGTTTTTCGCGCGACAGCGGCTGGCGAGGATGCCGCACAAGCGCCTTGAGCATGGCAAATTCACCGGTTGTCAGGCTCAGTTCTTCCTGGCCCTTGCGCAGGATGCGCGCGCCCAGGTCAAAGCTGAAAGGACCAAAAATCACGGTTTCATTCTCGGGCGACGGCGAACCCGGTGCTTCTACCGTTGGTCTGCGGCGCAGCACGGCATGAATGCGGGCCAGCAGTTCGCGCGGGTTGAAGGGCTTACCCAGGTAGTCATCGGCACCCACTTCAAGTCCCACAATGCGGTCGATGTCCTCGCCCTTGGCCGTGAGCATGATGATGGGGGTGCGGTCGTTGGCACCGCGCAGGCGTCGGCACACCGACAAGCCGTCTTCGCCTGGCATCATCAGGTCGAGCACGATCAGATCAACGGGTTCTCGCTGCAGCACGCGGGTCAGCCCCTTGCCGTCTTCAGCCTGCAGTACCTCGAAACCTTCTTGCGTCAGGTAGCGGCGCAACAGGTCGCGAATGCGGGCGTCGTCATCGACCACCAATATTTTGTCAACACGATCGGGTTTTGCGGACATACTTCGCTCCAGGACAATTTGTAACAAGCGCGATTTTGCGTGTTTGAATTTGTGGTTTATGATTTTTTTGGACGTATTGACATGCTGTTACAAATTATTTTCTCATTGACTGGACTGTATCCTTAAGGAATCCGAGATGAAAAACTGCATGAAACTGATCGCGGTCAGCGCTTCCATGATGAGCGCAAGCGCCGCTTTTGCTCAACACATGGCGCCACCGCTGCCGAGTCAGCGGGTGAGCCTGGCGGCCAGCGCCACGGTGCAGGTGCCGCAAGACGAACTGACCCTGACCCTGAGCACCCAGCGCGAAGGCGTGATTGCGCAAGAGGTGCAAAGCCAACTCAAGACAGCACTGGATGCTGCGCTGACGCTGGCCAAACGGCAGGAACAAAGTCCCTTGATGAGCGTCAGCACCGGGCGTTTCGGACTGTCGCCACGGCACGATCGCAATGGCAAGCTGGTTGGCTGGCAGGGTTTGGCTGAACTGGTGTTGCAAGGGCGTGATTTTGTGCGCATCGGCCAGACGGCGGGGCAGTTGCAAACCCTGAGCGTGGCCAGTGTCAGCTTTGGCTTGAGTTCGCAACTGCGCCAGGAGGCGCAGGCGCAGGCGCAAAGCCAAGCCATCGAACAGTTTCAGAAAAACGCCACGGAGATCGCCAAAAGTTTCGGCTTTGGCGGCTACACCCTGAGCGAGATCAATGTCAACGCCAACCAGATCGGCCCGGTGCGGCCCTACATGATGGCGGCCAGCGCCAAGTCGATGGCGGAAGACGCCCCGGTGCCGCTGGAAGCCGGTTTGAGCAACGTGAGCGTCAATGTGTCGGGCTCGGTGCAGTTGAAGTAGCGCTCTTAAGCATGCCTTTCTGCTCAATGAAGTCCACAACGTGCGCCAGGCCATCGAGTGTTTTCAGGTTGGTCATGACAAAGGGCCTGAGGCCCTTGGGCGTGCTGCGCATGCGCGTGGTATCTAGCGCCATCACGTCCAGATTGGCGCCCACATAAGGGGCCAGGTCGGTTTTGTTGATCACAAACAAATCGCTCTTGGTGATGCCGGGGCCGCCCTTGCGCGGGATTTTTTCGCCCGCCGCCACGTCGATCACATAGATCGTCAGGTCGGACAGTTCGGGGCTGAAAGTGGCGGCCAGGTTGTCGCCGCCGCTCTCGATGAACACAATGTCGGCATTCGGAAAATCCACCAGCATGCGGTCGATGGCCTCCAGGTTGATCGACGCGTCTTCACGGATCGCAGTGTGCGGGCAACCGCCGGTCTCCACACCCATGATGCGCTCGGGCGGCAGGGCGCCGCTTACGGTGAGCAGGCGCTGGTCTTCCTTGGTGTAGATGTCGTTGGTGATGGCCACCAGGTCGTATTCGTCGCGCATGGCCTTGCACAGCATTTCCAGCAGCGTGGTTTTACCCGAGCCCACCGGGCCACCGATGCCCACGCGCAAAGGGGGCAGGTGTTTGGTGCGGTTCTTGATGTGATGTAGTGAGGTCATGGTGATGGGGCTTCGACAGGCTCAGCCTGAACGATATAAAGGGTTACGAGCGGAAAAGACGTGAATACTGAACTTCATGCTGGGCGCTCAAAATGGCCAGCATCGGAGAATAAGCCTGGCGCGCGTGGTCTGGCACCGACATCGCGTGATTGATGGCCGCAGGAATGGCGGACGTCAAGGCCGACAGAATGCGCTGCCCGGCACTTTGGCCCAGGGGCACTGATTTGATCGCGGCCTGAACCATGTTCTCGGCCCAGCCGAAGGCGCAGGCCAGCAAGCACTCGCGCACGGGCGCGCCAGTGGCGCTGGCGGCCAGCGCAAAGACCAGCGGATACGTGGGTTGCAGTTCGGCCAGCAGTTCGATTTGCGATGCGCTGGAAGTGGTGTGGTTGCGCAGCCATTCGAGCAGGGAGCGGCCCATTTGCTCGGTCTGCGCGCGCAGTTCGCTGCTTTCGCGTGTCTGCAGCACCCAGGTGTTGAGGGTGGCGATGCGGCTGGCGTCTGCGGCCCGCCATGCGGGAATGGCTTGGGCCAGTACCGCCAGGTCACCGCGCGCCAGGCTCAGTTCAAGCTGGTCCAACAGCCAATCTTCGGCTTCAGCTTCTGTCGTTACCCGAGCCGTGTCGACCGCTGCCTCCAGACCTTCCGAATACGAAAAACCGCCAATCGGCAGTGCCGGCGAGGCCAGCCACATGAGTTGCAGCAGGCTGGTGTCATGCATGGTGGTGATCGTGTCCATGCGCATGGCCGTCGCTGGCATAGGCGCCGCTCTCCGGCTCGAAAGCCTCGGTCACCTCAGTTACGATCAAATGCATGGCGCGCAGCATGTCGGCCAGCACATGGTCGGGCTCGATCTTGAGGTGGTTGGGCTTGAGTTCGATCGGCACATGGCGGTTGCCCAGGTGGTAGGCGGCGCGAACCAAATCGAAAGTCGATCCATGGCTGCTGCAAGGCGTGATGCGCAGCACGGTCTGCGGTGCCGCAATCACCCTGATCAGTGAGCCGTCTTCCGCCACCAGCACATCGCCTCCGCGTACCACTGTGCCTCGTGGCAGAAAGATGCCGATCGCTCGCCCGGCAGAGTCGATGGCTTCAAACCGGCTCTTCTGCCGCAGGTCCCAGTCCAGTTCGACATGGGTCGCGCGCTTGAGCAGCACCGGGGCCAGGCACTGCCCTTGAGGAATCAGTTTGGAGATGTGGAACATCAAAACAAGAAGTAGCGCTGCGCCATCGGCAAGGTCACGGCCGGCTCGCAGGTGAGCAGCTCGCCGTCGGCGCGCACGCTGTAGGTCTGGGCGTCGATCTCCATCCTGGGCAGGGCGTGGTTATGGATCATGTGCTCTTTGCGAATGCCACGGATGTTGCGCACCGAGCTCACATTTTTGGCCAGACCAAAGCGCTCCTTGATGCCTGCGTTCTCGCCCGCCTGCGAGATGAAAGTAATCGAGCCCCTGGCCAAGGCGCCGCCATAGCTGCCAAACATGGGCCGGTAATGCACCGGCTGCGGTGTGGGAATTGACGCATTGGGATCGCCCATGGCGGCCATGGCGATAAAACCGCCCTTGAGAATCAGCGCGGGCTTGATGCCAAAAAACGCAGGTTTCCAGACCACCAGGTCGGCCCATTTACCGATCTCGATACTGCCCACCTCATGCGCCATGCCGTGGGTCAGCGCCGGGTTGATGGTGTACTTCGCGAGGTAGCGCTTGACGCGGTAATTGTCGTTGCGTTGCTGTTGTTCCACCGGCTCGTTGCGCCCCACCGGTGGTGCCAGCCAGCCGCGCTGCGCCTTCATCTTGTGCGCGGTCTGCCAGGTGCGGATGATGACCTCGCCAACACGGCCCATGGCCTGGCTGTCGCTGCTCATGATGCTGATCGCGCCCAGGTCGTGCAGGATGTCCTCGGCGGCGATGGTTTCCTTGCGGATGCGGCTCTCGGCAAAAGCCAGGTCTTCGGCAATGCCCGCGTCGAGGTGGTGGCAGACCATCAGCATGTCGACATGCTCGTCGAGCGTGTTGACGGTGTAGGGGCGCGTGGGATTGGTGGAGGAGGGCAACACATTGGGTTCGCCCACCAGTTTCATGATGTCGGGCGCATGGCCGCCGCCCGCGCCCTCGGTGTGAAAAGTGTGGATGCTGCGGCCCTTGAAGGCGGCCAGCGTGTCTTCCACAAAGCCTGATTCGTTGAGGGTGTCGGTGTGGATCGCGACCTGGGTGTCGGTGGCCTCGGCCACGTTCAGGCAGTTGTCGATGGCGGCCGGCGTGGTGCCCCAGTCTTCATGCAGCTTGAGGCCGATGGCACCGGCGTTGATCTGCTCATGCAGTGCATGCGGCAGGCTGGCATTGCCCTTGCCCAGAAAGCCCAGGTTCATGGCAAAAGCGTCGGCGGCCTGCAACATGCGCTCGATGTGCCACGGCCCCGGGGTGCAGGTGGTGGCAAAGGTGCCGGTAGCCGGGCCGGTGCCGCCGCCGGTCATGGTGGTGATGCCGCTGCTCAGGGCTTCTTCGATGAGTTGCGGGCAGATGAAGTGGATGTGGCTGTCAAAACCGCCTGCGGTGACGATGCTGCCTTCACAACTGATCACTTCAGTGCCCGGACCGATGACGATGTCCACGCCCGGCTGGGTGTCGGGGTTGCCGGCCTTGCCAATGGCGACGATGCGGCTGTCCTTGAGACCGATGTCGGCCTTGATGATGCCCCAGTGGTCGATGATCAGGGCGTTGGTCATGACGGTGTCCATAGCCCCTTCAGCGCGGGCGCGCTGGCTTTGCGCCATGCCGTCGCGGATGGTCTTGCCGCCGCCGAACTTGACTTCCTCGCCGTAGCCGCCGGCGCGCAGGGTCAGGTCGGCTTCGACCTCGATGACCAGGTTGGTGTCGGCCAGGCGCACCCTGTCCCCCACGGTGGGGCCGAATATTTCTGCGTAAGCGCGTCGTCCAATCGTTGCCATGTGATTCACTTTCCGTTCGCCCTGAGCCTGTCGAAGGGCTGGTGATAGGTTGCTTTTTTGGGCTTCGACAGGCTCAGCCCGAACGGTGCTTGGCAGTTAAAGTGCACCTTGAGTGAGGCCACGAAAGCCGTAAACAATGCGACGTCCTGCATAGTCCACCAGTTCCACCGTGCGCTGCTGGCCCGGCTCAAAACGCACCGCCGACCCCGACGGGATGTTCAATCGCATGCCTTGCGCTGCGGCACGGTCAAAGCCGAGCGCGGCGTTGGTTTCGGCAAAGTGGTAATGCGAGCCGACCTGGATCGGGCGCTCGGACGCGTTGACCACCACCAGTGTCTGGGTGCGCCTGCCGGGGTTGAGCACATGGTCGGGGCCATCGGTGAATACTTCGCCAGGGATCATGGATGGCTCGCTTTATTGATTTTCAGACAATCGGCTGGTGGACCGTGACCAACTTGGTGCCATCGGGGAAGGTGGCCTCAACCTGGATGTCGGGAATCATGTCGGCGATGCCGTCCATCACGTCGGCGCGTGTCAGTATGGTGCGGCCAAAGCTCATGAGCTGGGCCACGGTTTGGCCGTCGCGCGCGCCTTCCATCACGGCGCAGCTGATCAGCGCCACGGCTTCGGGGTAGTTGAGTTTCAAGCCACGTGCTTTTCGGCGTTCTGCCAGCAGGCCGGCGGTGAACAGCAGGAGCTTGTCTTTTTCGCGGGGGGTGAGTTCCATAATTTCAATAATGCAAAAGCCGTGCCTAAGAATTGGCGGATTAACCCGCGCGGCGGAAAGTCTGGGCAGCTTCCTCATACTGGGGTACCAAAAATCGTCAGCCACCCAGACTGCCCACCGCGCTGGACGCCGTCGTTGTGCCTGGCATGGCATGAATACTGCACCGTTGTGGTGTGACTTCAGCATTCCAGCCCCCATCCAGTTCAGTGCATCAGGACGCGCCGTCGCAGCGCATCACGTTGGTGCGCCGGGACTACAACGGCTGGGTGGCCAGCGAAACGCTGGAAGACTACGCTTTGCGCTTCACGCCGCAGGGCTTTCGCCAATGGTCGCCGTGGCGGGTGGCGCAAACCGCACTCGGCGGTGCCGCCGCTTTTTTGATATTGGAGGCGGTGGGTGCCACACTGCTGGTGCAATACGGTTTTGTCAACGCACTTTGGGCGATTCTGGCCACCGGGCTGATCATCTTTTTGGCAGGATTGCCGATCAGCATCTACGCCGCCAAATACGGTGTCGACATGGACTTACTCACGCGTGGTGCCGGTTTTGGTTACATCGGATCAACGTTGACGTCGCTGATTTATGCCTCTTTCACCTTCATCTTTTTCGCGCTCGAAGCCGCTGTCATGGCCTACGCGCTGGAGCTGGCGCTGGACATACCGCCGCGCTGGGGTTATCTGATCTGCGCGCTGGTGGTGATCCCGCTGGTGACACACGGGGTGTCCACCATCAGCCGCTTGCAGGTCTGGACGCAGCCGCTGTGGCTCGTGATGTGGCTGCTGCCGTTTGCCTTTGTGCTGTGGCGCGAGCCCACTGCGTTTGCGGGGGTGGTGCACTATGTTGGTGAAAAGGGCCAGTCGGAAGGCTTCAGTCTGCCCTTGTTTGGTGCGGCGCTGACGGTGGGGGTCGCGCTGATGACGCAAATGGGCGAACAGGCCGACTACCTGCGCTTCATGCCCACTTTGAGCGCCGCCAACAGTCGTAGCTGGTGGCTCAGCGTGCTGCTGGGCGGTCCGGGCTGGGTGATTCTGGGGGTGCTGAAAATGCTGGGCGGCGCCTTGTTGGGCTACTTGGCCATCAGCCACGCGGTGCCGCCAGAGCGAGCGGTGGACCCCAATCAGATGTACCTGGCCGCCTACGAGTATGTATTTCCGAACTATGGTTGGGCGGTGGCGGCCACGGCGCTGTTTGTGGTGGTGTCGCAGCTCAAGATCAATGTCACCAACGCCTACGCCGGCTCGCTGGCCTGGAGCAACTTTTTTTCGCGCCTGACGCACAGCCACCCCGGGCGCGTGGTGTGGGTGGTGTTCAACACGCTGATCGCCTTCATGCTGATGGAGATGAACGTCTTTGCCGCCCTGGGGGCAGTGCTCGGGCTGTATTCCAACATCGCCATTGCCTGGATGATGACGGTGGTGGCCGACCTGGTCATCAACAAGCCCCTGGGCCTGAGCCCCCGGGGCATTGAGTTCAAGCGTGCCTATTTGTATGACATCAACCCGGTGGGTGTGGGCGCCATGGCGCTGGCCTCGGTGCTGTCGGTCACAGCCTATCTGGGGTTCTTCGGTCCAATGGCGCAGGCGTTTTCGGCGCTGATCGCTTTGGCCGTGGCATTGGTCACCTCGCCCCTTATTGCCGTGGCCACCCGGGGCAAGTACTACCTGGCGCGCGCTGCCAAGGTTTTGCCGACCTCGGATGCGGGCGCTTACCAGCGCCTGCAGCGATGCGTAATTTGCGAGCGCGACTACGAAGTCCCCGACATGGCGCATTGCCCCGCCTATCAGGGACCAATTTGTTCACTTTGCTGCACGCTTGACGCCCGCTGTGGCGACCTGTGCAAACCGCACGCCAGTCTGGCCGCCCAATGGTCAGTGGCGCTGCACTGGCTGTTGCCACGGCGCAGCTGGGCGCTGTTGGACAAGGGGTTGGGCTACTTTTTGCTCTTGATGCTGGTGATTGCGCCGCTGCTTGGGGTTGTTTTTGGCCTGCTTTACCAGCAGGAAACCGGCGCGTTGGCGCGGGCGATTTTCGACACGCCAATGCTGCAGATTGGCCAGGAGGCGCTGCGTTCGGGCTTTGTCAAGGCCTACATGGCCTTGCTGCTGATTGCCGGCCTGGTGGCCTGGTGGGTGGTGCTCGCGCATCAGAGTCGTCGGGTGGCGCAGGACGAATCCAACCGGCAGACCAGCCTGTTGCTGCGAGAAATTGAGTTGCACCGCCAGACCGATGCCGCGCTGCAATTGGCCAAGCAGGCTGCAGAACGCGCCAATCAAGCCAAGAGCCGCTATATCAGCGCCATCAGCCACGAGCTGCGCACGCCGCTCAACAGCATTCTGGGTTATGCCCAGTTGATGGGGCAGGACGCCAGCATTCCGGCGCACCGCAAGCAGGCCGTCGCGGTGATCAAACGTGGTGGTGAGCATTTGCTCTCACTCATCGAAGGCACGCTCGACCTGGCACACATCGAGGCGGGCCGGCTGACGCTGAAGGCCAGGCCGCTGGCGTTTGCCGACTTCATGCAGGACCTGGCCGACATGTTTGAGCTTGAAGCCGAGCGCAAGGCCTTGCGCTTTGTCTTCGAGGTGCAAGGCAAGTTGCCTGCCGTGGTGAGGGCGGACGAGAAGCGGGTGCGCCAGATTTTGCTGAACCTGCTGGGCAACGCCATCAAGTTCACCGCAAACGGCCAGGTGACCCTGCGCTTGCGCTATGCGGTTGAAATGGCCCACATCGAGGTCGAAGACACCGGGCCTGGCTTGAGTGAAGATGATCTGGCGCATGTGTTTGAGCCCTTTGCCCGCGCCAACGCGACTGGCCTGGGTGCGCCCGGGGCCGGCATGGGTTTGACCATTGCCCGGATGCTGACCGATCTGATGGGGGGCGACCTCAGCGTCAGCAGCCAGCCGGGCGTAGGCTCGGTGTTCAAGGTCAAACTCTTCTTGCCCGAGCTGCACACCAGTTTTGCAGCCACCGGCGAGGGGGCCGCGCAGCGGGGCACGCCCCTGGTCGCGCCGGTCAAACCGCGTCTGGGCTATGTCGGGCCGCGCCAGCGGGTGCTGGTGGTTGACAACGACGAGGCTGACCGGGAACTTCTGGTGCAAGTGCTGCAACCCCTGGGTTTCGAGCTCCGCACCGCAGCCAGCGGCCATGACGCCCTGGACTTGCTGGCCAGCGGTTACCAGCCCCATGCCGTGTTCATGGACCTGGCCATGCCCGGCATTGACGGCTGGGAAACCGTGCGCCGGGTGCGGGTGCTGGAGCAAGCCACGCAGCGCCCAGTCGCCAACATTGCCATCGTGTCGGCCAACGCCTTTGACAAAGGGCTGGACAACGATGCTGGTGTTCCCGGCGATGACTTTTTTTGCAAGCCGGTGCGCCACGCCGATCTGCTGGACTGGCTGACCCAGCGCCTGGGCCTGACCTGGCTGGAGACCCTTGAGCCGGTGCTGGCAAGCCCGCAGAGGCGCCCGGCCGGCGCGCTCGTTTACCCGGATCGAGCCCAGCTCGACGCCTTGCAGGAGGTGGTGACGCTGGGCTTTTACCGTGGCATCCTGAACCAGCTTGACGCGCTGGAGGCGGCGCAGCCCGAGTGCGCCGGGTTTGTCGCCAGCATGCGCGACCTGGCCCGTCAATTCCAGTTTGAGACCATGAGCCAGCAGTTGGCCGGCATTGACCATGACCAATAACACAAACAAGGCGCTTGACCGCACGCTGGACCGCGCCAACAGCGATGTGGTGCTGATTGTCGACGACGTGCCCGACAACCTGGCGGTGCTGCACGACGCGCTGGACGAATCGGGCTACACCGTGCTGGTGGCCCTCAGCGGTACGGCCGCCCTGCAGCGCGCGGCGCAAGCGCTGCCCGACGTGGTGCTGCTCGACGCCATGATGCCCGGCATGGACGGTTTTGAGGTGGCGCGCCAACTCAAGGCCGACCCGCAAACGGCGCACATCCCGATCATTTTCATGACCGGCCTGACCGAGACCGAGCACCTGGTGGCCGCGCTGGAAGCCGGTGGTGTGGACTACGTGACCAAGCCGATCAAGCCCAAAGAGGTGCTGGCGCGCATGGCGGTGCACCTGCAGGGCGCGCGTGAGAAGCGCCAGACCCGCAACGCGCTCGATGCCTTTGGTTATGCCAGCATCACCGTGCGTGTGAGCGACGGGCGCTTGATGTGGCAGACCTCGCTGGCGCGTGAGTTGCTGATGCGTTATTACGGCACCGACGCGCCTACCACGCCGATCCCCGTGCTGACCTGGCTGCGCCGCCATGTGGCGAAGGGGTTGAGCGGTGTCGAACCGCCACGCCTCAGCATTGAGGCCGGTCCCAAACGCCTGGGCTTTCGCCTGCACCAGCAGATTGGCGACAGCGAGGGTGGCGGCGACTGGCTCATCATCATGCAGGAGGTCAGTGATGAGAGTGTGATCGAGGCGATGGGCCTGTGCTTCAAGCTCACCCCGAAGGAAGCCGAGGTGCTGTACTGGGTGGTCAAGGGCAAGATCAACCGCGACATCGGCGATATCGTGGGGTCAAGCCCGATGACCGTGAAGAAACACCTCGAGCATGTGTTTGCCAAACTGGGTGTCGAGACCCGCACCGCCGCTGCCGCCATGGCGATGCGCCGCATACGGCAACTGCAGCCGCAGTTCGAGGGCTAGCCGGCGTCTTACCAAATCTGTCCGTTCACTTCAGGACGACTTTTCTCAGTGCAATATCAATGCGGTCATAGTTGACACAGCCATGCTGGTGCACTGGAGAAACCACCATTTCAAACATCGTACCGCTGCCGGGAGGCACGTTCATCACAGGATGGGTCAGGTCGCGAAAAGACTGCTTGCCGCCGCTGAAGAAATTGAAGTCGAGAATCGTCCGGCGGCTCAACACATGGTTTGAATCATTGTTCAGTGTGCCGGTAATGAAGGCGTAGCAGCTGATGCCGTTCAAGGAGGAGATTGTCCGCTTGATCTGGTAATCGAGATGGACTCCGCCGCCAAATTCAACATGGTGTTGTTCCAGCGCCATGATGGCTGCAGGAACCGAGAGAGCGTGCGCACTTGGAGGCGCAGCGGATTTGGTGGCGCAAGCACCGACAGTCATGGCGAGCAGCACGAGGCGGGACCATGGTTTGAAAAAGAAGAAACGCAAATGCTTCATGGTTTTCCGGCGTGAAGGCGTTATCAGGAGAAGCGCAGTTTTGCTGAAAATATGACTGCTGCCTGTTGTAAACGTGAATTAGAACCCAAAACGAGGCGAGAACGACCAATAGCGATGCGCCATCAGGTGCCGCCGCCGTGCGGGCCTACGCCACTCGGCGTATTTCCAGAACTGCCGACCCTCCCTAAAGTTACCCCATCGCTGCGGAAACAGCGACAACGGTTTCATCAACTTTGGAGTAGCACATGCAATCTTTGAACTCACGTCGTTTTACGCTCAAGGCGCTCACCGCCGCCGTCGCGCTCACCACCCTCACGGCGCTGCCGGCGCTGGCCGCCGACACCATCAAGGTCGGCATCCTGCACAGCTTGTCTGGCACCATGGCCATTTCGGAAACCGTGTTGAAAGACACCGTGCTGATGGCGATTGACGAGATCAATGCCAAGGGCGGTTTGCTCGGCAAAAAGTTGGAGCCCGTGGTGGTTGACCCGGCCTCCAACTGGCCGCTGTTTGCCGAAAAGACCAAGCAGTTGCTGGGTCAGAACAAGGTGGATGTGATCTTTGGTTGCTGGACAAGTGTGTCGCGCAAGTCGGTCTTGCCAGTGGTCGAGGAAATGAACGGCCTGCTGTTCTACCCGGTGCAGTACGAGGGTGAAGAGCTGTCGAAAAACGTGTTCTACACCGGTGCCGCACCGAATCAGCAAGCGATTCCCGCAGTGGACTATTTGATGAGCAAAGACGGCGGCGGCGCCAAACGCTGGGTACTGCTGGGCACCGACTACGTTTACCCCCGCACCACCAACAAGATCTTGCGCGCCTACCTGAAATCCAAGGGCGTGAAAGACACCGACATCGACGAGAAGTACACCCCGTTTGGTCACTCGGATTACCAGACCATCGTGGCTGACATCAAAAAATTCTCGGCCGGCGGCAAGACCGCCGTGGTGTCCACCATCAATGGCGACTCCAATGTACCGTTCTACAAGGAACTCGGCAACGCCGGCCTGAAGGCCAAAGACGTGCCGGTGGTTGCGTTCAGCGTGGGTGAAGAAGAGCTGCGCGGTGTTGACACCAAGCCGCTGGTGGGGCATCTGGCCGCCTGGAACTACTTCCAGTCGATCAAGAACCCGACCAACACCGAGTTCATCAAGAAATGGTCAGCCTATGCCAAGGCCAAGAACATCGCTGGTCACAAGGACAAGCCTTTGACCAACGACCCGATGGAAGCCACTTACATCGGCATCAACATGTGGAAGCAGGCCGTTGAAAAAGCCAAGTCCACCGATGTCGACAAGGTGATCGCCGCCATGGCCGGCCAGACCTTCAAGGCACCCAGCGGCATTGTGAGCAAGATGGATGAAAAGAATCACCACCTGCACAAGTCGGTGTTCATAGGCGAGATCAAGGCCGACGGCCAGTTCAACGTGGTCTGGAAGACCCCCGGCCCGGTGAAAGCCAAGCCATGGAGCCCGTACATCGAAGGCAATGCATCCAAGCCGGATGAGCCAGTGAAGAAATAAATCGCTTTTTTGAAGCTGCGCTGATGTCCCTGTAGGAGTCGCGCCCCCGCGACGATGGCTGTTTTGAATTCAATAGCCAATCGCTGCGAGGGCGCAGCTCCTACAAAAGACAAGGCGAGCCGGGGAAAGCCATGGAAATTGCAGTGTGGGCACTGCCAACGCGCCCACCCTACAGGGTCTTTATGTTGTTTTCAAAACTGTTTTTCACTGCTATTGTGTCGCTCGCCGCGAGTGCCCACGCGATCAGCGTGGATGAGGTCAATGCCATCAGCACTGGTGAGACCGATGCCCGCATCGAAGCCCTGAGCCAGGCTGTGGCCCATGCCGATGCCGGTACTGCGGTGTTTTTGCAGGCTCTGGCCGAGGATGCGGTCAAGCTGGTGCGCGGCAAGGCCATCATGGTCAGGGGCGACAAAGGCGTTGACCCGGCCTCTGGCACTGAATTTGCCTTGCCAGACGATGCCGAAGACGTGATTAATAACAACCGCATGCGCGGCGAAATTGACTCGGCTCTGGCGGCGCTCAAGCTCTTTTCCAAAGACGACAGCGTGCGAATGGCCGCCGTGCAGCAGATGCAAAGCGATGCCGACCCGAGCAAGCTGGCACTGATCGAGCAAGCCTTTGCGGCCGAGCAAAACCCCAATATCAAGGACCAGCTGGCGCTGGTGCGTGCCGCTGCGCTGCTGGGCAGCACCGACAAATCACAACGTCTGCAAGCGGCCGCCTTGTTGGGCTCCAGCAACCAGTCTGGAACCAAGACCATCCTGCTGGCACACCTGGAGTCCGAGTCTGACACCGGGGTCAAAGCGGTCTTGGGCAAGGCGCTGCGCGAGGTGGAGTCCAGGCTGGCCTGGGGCGACAGGTTGGGCGCAGTGTTCAGCGGCATCAGCCTTGGGTCCATCCTGCTGCTGGTGGCGCTGGGCCTGGCCATTACCTATGGTCTCATGGGTGTCATCAACATGGCGCATGGTGAGCTGATGATGATTGGCGCCTATGCCACCTACGTGGTGCAGGGGCTGTTTCAGCGCCACCTGCCTGGCGCATTTGACTGGTATCTCCTCGCGGCGATGCCGGTGGCTTTCATTGCTTCTGCGCTGATGGGCGCACTGCTTGAGCGCAGCGTGATCCGTTTTTTGTATGGCCGGCCGCTGGAGACGCTGCTGGCCACCTGGGGCATTAGCCTGATGTTGATGCAATTGGTTCGCACGATCTTTGGCGCGCAAAACGTGGGCGTGGAAAACCCCTCGTGGATGAGCGGCGGTGTGCAGGTGCTGGGCAATTTGTCGTTGCCGTTCAATCGGCTGGTCATCATCTGCTTTGCCCTCTTTGTGTTGGGCTCGGTGGCTTGGCTCATCGGTAAAACAAGATTGGGACTATTTGTGCGCGGCGTTACGCAAAACCGGCCGATTGCGTCGTGCATGGGTGTCAACACCGCGCGCATCGACACCTATGCCTTTGCCCTGGGTTCGGGCATTGCCGGGCTGGCCGGCTGTGCTTTGAGCCAGGTCGGCAACGTGGGGCCGGACCTGGGCCAGGGCTACATCGTTGATGCCTTCATGGTGGTGGTGTTGGGTGGCGTTGGTCAACTGGCCGGTACCGTCTATGCCGCCCTGGGGCTGGGCATCCTGAACAAATTCCTGGAAGGCTGGGCGGGTGCTGTGCTGGCCAAGATTGCCGTGCTGGTGTTCATCATCATCTTTATTCAAAAGCGACCGCAAGGCATCTTTGCCATGCGTGGCCGTTCGGCCGAGGCATGAACATGCACAAAACTGAAGACAACATTGCCGTTCGCCCTGAGCCCCCTTCCGTTCGCCCTGAGCCTGTCGAAGGGTGGGCTTCGACAGGCTCAGCCCGAACGGTTGGGGTAGCGCTTCCGTCAAAAAGTCCACTTCTGACGCGCACTGGCTGGAGTGCTTTCATCATTTCCATATTGCTGGTGTGCGCGGTGGCACCTGTGCTCAATTTATGGGTGCCCGCCAACAGCGTTTTCCACCTGAGCGATTACGCCGTGGGCCTGCTTGGCAAGATCATGTGTTACGCCATTTGCGCGCTGGCGATGGACCTGATCTGGGGCTTCAGTGGCATCCTGAGCCTGGGCCATGGCCTGTTTTTTGCACTCGGCGGCTACGTCATGGGCATGTACCTGATGCGCCAGATTGGTACCGACGGCAACTACAAAAGCAACCTGCCCGACTTCATGGTGTTTCTGGACTGGAAGGCGCTGCCCTGGCACTGGACCCT
Organism: Rhodoferax sp.; assembly: GCF_028689295.1. Lineage (GTDB taxonomy): Bacteria > Pseudomonadota > Gammaproteobacteria > Burkholderiales > Burkholderiaceae_C > Rhodoferax. The sequence continues at coordinate 216,867 of NZ_JAQTWL010000002.1, read as the reverse complement.
GTCTGACAGTTTCATCGCCACGCTGGTCATGATCGTGGCGGTGCCCGGGCTGGTGGCTTATGTCTTTGGTTACTTTGCCTTTCGCTCGCGCATCAAGGGGGTGTACTTTTCCATCATCACCCAGGCCCTGACCTTTGCCGCCATGCTGCTGTTCTTTCGCAACGAGACCGGTTTTGGCGGCAACAACGGCTTCACCGATTTCAAGCGGATCTTGGGCATTCCGGTGGCGACACAAGAGATGCGCATGACCCTGTTTGTGCTGACCGGCTTGACGCTGCTGGGTTTCTTCTTGATGGCGCGCTGGCTCATTGGCAGCAAGTTTGGCCGGGTCCTGCAGGCGGTGCGTGATGCTGAAACCCGGGTCATGTTCAGCGGCTACAACCCACTGGGCTACAAGCTCACCATCTGGACTATTTCGGCCATGATGTGTGGCGTGGCCGGCGCCCTGTATGTGCCGCAGGTGGGCATCATCAACCCGAGCGAAATGAGCCCGGCCAACTCGATCGAAATCGCTATCTGGGCCGCCGTGGGCGGGCGCGCCACGCTGATCGGCCCGATTGTGGGGGCCTTCATTGTGAACGGGGCCAAGAGCTGGCTGACGGTAGCCTACCCCGAGTTCTGGTTGTACTTTTTGGGCCTGCTGTTCATTGGTGTGACGCTGTTCCTGCCCAACGGTGTGGTGGGCTTGGTCAAAAAATTGAAGGACGGTGCGAAATGACCCCCGAATTGATGGAGCAGTGCGCCCGGCGACTGGAGGTTTATCAGACTGCTCAGACCGCCAAGCTAGGGCAAACCGAATCGGGTGGGCGTCAGGCGGGCTTTTCGCGCATTGCCACACCCGGCGAAGTCGACGTCACACACGGCCGCATTCTTTACCTCGAAGACGTGAGCGTGAGCTTCGACGGTTTCAAGGCCATCAACAAGCTGAGCCTGGACATTGCGCCGGGCGAGCTGCGCTGCATCATTGGACCCAACGGCGCCGGCAAGACCACCATGATGGACATCATCACCGGCAAGACGCGCCCCGATGAAGGTCATATGTTCTTTGGCAGCACCATCGACCTGCTGCGCTACAAGGAATCCGAAATCGCCCAGATGGGCATTGGCCGCAAGTTCCAGAAACCCACGGTGTTCGAGCAGTTGAGCGTGTTCGAGAACCTGGAGTTGGCGCTCAAAACCAACAAAACGGTCACCCGTTCGATGTTCTTCCGGCTCGACTCCGCCCAGAGCGACCGCCTGGCGGAAGTGCTGCACACCATTCACCTGGTGGACAGCGTGCGCGGCCAGGCCGGCAATCTTAGCCACGGCCAAAAACAGTGGCTGGAGATCGGCATGCTGCTGATGCAGGACCCAAAGCTGCTGCTGCTCGACGAGCCGGTGGCGGGCATGACCGACGAGGAAACCGAGCGTACCGCCGAACTGTTTTTAAGCCTCAAAGGCAAACACTCACTGATGGTGGTGGAGCACGACATGAGTTTCATCAACACCATTTCTGACATCGTCACCGTGTTGTGCGACGGCTCGGTGCTGGCCCAAGGCACGCTGGCGCAGGTGCAGGCCGACGAGCGCGTCATTGAAGTCTATCTGGGCCGATGAGATGGCAACCTTATGCTGAACGTCAAAAACATCAACCAATACTACGGCGGATCGCACATCCTGCGCGACGTCAGCCTGCAGGCCACCTTGGGGAAGGTTACGGTCATTCTGGGGCGCAACGGGGTCGGCAAGACCACATTGTTGAAAAGCCTGATGGGCCTGGTGCCGATCAAGAGTGGCAGCATCGAATTTGATGGCCAACCGATCCACAACGCCACGCCATATGAGCGCGCCCGCGCCGGTATTGGATTTGTGCCTCAGGGGCGCGAGATTTTTGGCCGCCTCACGGTGCAGGAAAACCTGGCCATGGGTCTGGCCTACAAGCCCGCCAGCACACCGATCCCGCCTGAACTGTTCGAGCTGTTTCCGGTGCTCAAGCAAATGCTGCACCGCCGCGGCGGTGACCTGTCGGGCGGGCAACAGCAGCAGCTGGCTATCGCCCGTGCGCTGGCGGCCGGACCCAAGCTGCTGATCCTGGACGAGCCCACTGAGGGCATCCAGCCCAGCGTCATCAAGGACATCGGCCGCGTCATTCGTATGCTGGCCGAACGTGGTGACATGGCGATTGTGCTGGTGGAGCAGTATTACGACTTTGCTCAGGAACTCGCCGACAACTACGTGGTGATGGAGCGCGGCGCCGTGCGTGCACAGGGACTGGGCGCCAACATGGAGATTGACGGCGTGCGCCAACTGGTGGCGATTTAAGACCTGAGACTTTGCGGGTCAGACCACTCGCAAAGCGACGTGCTCTGTCCCCAACTGATTAGGTCGACCAGATGCGCGGCACAGTCGCGGGCAATCGCCAAAAGTGTTGCCGCCACACCTGCCACACCTGGCGCAGCAGGTCCGCCGCGGGTTCCACCAGCGGGGCCAGCACCCGCAGCACCATTACCTGCTCGTTCGGGCAAGTCGCGCCCGCTGTGGTGGTCAAGGCGTGGCCGGTGATCACCTGGCGGGCCAGTTCCAGCCCGGCCTCACGTCGGTTCCGGGTCATTTTGCTGCCGCTGACAAAAAACAGCGAAGCCATGCAGCGTTGCCCGGCGAGGCCCAACGGACCATCCATCAAGCAGCGGTCATGGGCCTTCATCAGGCCCCGCTCCAGCCACAGGCCGGGCACCTCAATGTGTTGCAAGAATTGGCCTTCATCAAAGGGCAAGTTCGCACTGGGCAGGCCAAGCGCAGTGATATCCCAGCCCATGAACTCTGCCTCGGGTCCGAGGGTTACGGTCATGTGGTTTTCCGCCAGGCAGGAGTTGTAGGCGATGGCTTCCAGCGGCAACCATTCCAGGCGCGCCTGGTCTTGCAGCGAAATGCGGGTGCGCTGCATCGCCGTCTCGCCTGTTGAGCGATAAAAGCGTGTTGCGCCCGGCGTGGTGATCAGGCCATGGGCCGTGCCGCTGGCCGCAATCGTCATGTCCAGAGTGTCGCCGCCCACCAGCCCACCGGGCGGGTGCACCAGCACGTTGTGGCAAATGGCATCGCCTTCGGGGTACAGGCTTTGGAGTATGCGCAGCGGCCCTTTGTGGCTATGGCGCGCTACGCTGCGCTGCTGATCAACGCTGTAATCGATGTCAAGTTGGGCGTGCCAGCTCATCTCATTGAATGAGGGCTGTTTCCAGTGTTGCCCCCCTGTTTAGCGCAACGCGCTTACATCGGCCACCGCCAGCGCCGTCATGTTGACGACACGGCGCACGGTGCTGGACGGGTTGAGCACATGCGCGGTGGCGGCAGCACCCAGCAAAATGGGACCCACCGTGACGCCATTGCTGCCGGTCATCTTGAGCACATTGAACAGGATGTTGGCGGCATCCAGATTGGGGCAGATCAGGATGTTCGCCGGCCCGTTGAGGCTGGTTTCCATCAGGCTGGTGTGGCGAATCTCTTCCGACAGGGCGGCATCGCCCTGCAGTTCGCCGTCGCATTCCACGTCAGGGCAGGCAACTCTGAACAAGTCTCTGGCGGCGCGCATTTTGCGGGCGGAGGCCCGTGTGGATGAGCCGTAGTTGGAGTGCGACAAAAACGCCACCTTGGGGGCCAGGCCGAAGCGCCTGACCTCGGTGGCGGCCATCTGCGCGATGCTGGCCAATTGCTCGGCGCTGGGGTCTTCGTTGACATAGGTGTCGGCTACAAACAGTGAGTGGCGCTCCAGCATCAGCGCGTTCAGGGTGGCATAGTTGCTGACCCCGGGCGCACGGCCAATCACGTCGCGCACATGCTCCAGGTGCACGTCGAAGCGGCCATGCAGCCCGCACAGCATGGCGTCGGCATGGCCCAGCTTGACACTCAGTGCCGCAATGATGGTGGTGGAACGGCGCACTGCGGCCTTGGCGGCTTCCGGGCTGACACCGTTTCGCCCCATGAGTTTGTGGTAGCTTTCCCAATACAAGCGAAAGCGCGGGTCGTTCTCGGGGTTGACCACATCCGCGTCGCGGCCCAGTTGCAGGCGCAAGCCAGCCTTGGCAATACGCGCTTCCATTACCGCCGGGCGGCCAATCAAAATCGGGCGCGCCAGGTTGCCCTCGACGACGATCTGGGCAGCGCGCAGCACGCGTTCGTCTTCGCCTTCGGCATAAGCCACGCGTTTGGTGGCGGCTGGCGCGTTGCGGGCCGCGTTGAAGACCGGCTCCATCAGCAGGCCGGTGGAATAAATGAAGCGCGACAGCGTGCGGCGATAGGCGTCCATGTCCTTGATGGGGCGCTTGGCCACGCCCGAGGCCTCGGCCGCAGCGGCCACGGCGGGCGCAATGCGCAGAATCAGGCGCGAGTCAAAGGGCTTGGGAATGATGAAGTCCACGCCAAAGGCCAACTCCTGGCCGGCGTAGGCATGGGCCACTTCTTCGCTGATGTCGGCCTTGGCCAGGGCGGCAATTTCATGCACGCAGGCCAGCTTCATGGCTTCGGTGATCTGGGTCGCGCCGCAGTCCAGCGCACCCCTGAAGATATACGGGAAACAAAGCACATTGTTGACCTGGTTCGGGTAGTCCGAGCGGCCGGTGGCAATGATGCAGTCAGGTCGCGCCGCCTTGGCCAACTCCGGGCGAATTTCAGGCTCTGGGTTGGCCAGCGCCAGGATGATGGGCTTGTCTGCCATGGTCTTGACCATGTCCTGTGTCAGCACGCCCGCGGCCGAGCAGCCGAGGAACACATCGGCCTGGTTGACGACATCGGCCAGCGTGCGGGCGCTGGTGTCTTGCTCGAAGCGGGCTTTGGAGGCGTCATAACCGCCGGGGCGACCTTTGTAAACCAAACCCTTGGAGTCGCAAATAAACACGTTCTTGACCTGCACTCCCAAGCCCACCATCACGTTCAGGCAGGCGATGGACGCCGCGCCGGCGCCAGACACCGCCACCTTCACGTCGCCGATCTTCTTGCCCACCAGTTCCAGCGCATTGACCAGCGCCGCGCTGGAAATGATGGCGGTGCCATGCTGGTCGTCATGAAACACAGGGATGCCCATACGCGCCTTGAGCTTTTCTTCGATGTAAAAACATTCGGGCGCCTTGATGTCCTCCAGGTTGATGCCGCCCAGTGTCGGCTCCAACGCAGCGATGATTTCGACGAGCTTGTCCGGATCCCGCTCGTCGAGTTCAATGTCGAACACATTCACACCGGCAAATTTCTTGAACAAGCAGGCCTTGCCCTCCATCACGGGTTTGCCCGCCAGCGGTCCAATGTCGCCCAGGCCCAGCACGGCGGTGCCGTTGGTGATCACCCCCACCAGGTTGCCTCTGCTGGTGTATTCATAAGCCAGATCCGGGTTGGCCTGAATATCCAGGCAGGGGTAAGCCACACCGGGTGAGTAGGCTAGCGCCAGATCTCGCTGGTTGATCAGCGGTTTGGTGGCGTTGACCGAAATCTTGCCGTGGGTGGGAAAGCGGTGGTAATCACGCGATGCGTCGCCAAGGGCTTGTTCTGCACCCGATAGTTCATTGCTCATCTTGAATTCCTCGTGAAATAGGTGGCACGCACTTTACACCCGCGGGAGTGTAATTTTCTGGAGTGGTGGTGTTGGGGTTAACACCTGTATTTAACGCAAGACAGGTTAACTACCATCCTTGCCTCAGCTTTTGAATTAAATTGGAGACAAACCCCATGAATCGCAGAACCCTATGTCTCGCGCTGGCGCTGGTTGGCATCACTTTGATGGCGTCGGGGTGTGCCAACGCACCGGCGGCGCCCAGGAAACAAGTCGTGATGCAGGTCAGTGACGGCGATGCCGCCAAATGGAATCTGGCGCTGAACGCCGCCAAAAACATCCAGAATGATCTTGGCGCTGACAAGGTTCAAATTGAAATGGTGGCTTTTGGCCCCGGCATCGGCATGCTCAAGTTTGATGCCGTTACGGCCAACCGGATCAATGACGCCATCAAATCAGGGGTTCAGGTGGTGGCCTGCGAAAACACCATGAAGGCCAATAAACTGGTCTTGGCTGACATGAACCCGGCCATCAGCTACGTGCCCGCCGGCGTGATCGAGATCATGAAACGCCAGCAAGAAGGCTGGCCTTACATTCGCCCCTGAGCTACTGCGCGGCCCAGCCGCCGTCCATGTTCCACGCCACTCCGCGCACATTGTTGCCGCCGGGTGAGCAGAAGAACACCGCCAGCGCGCCCAATTCTTCGGGGGTGGTGAACTGCATTGAGGGCTCTTTTTCGCCCAGTAGCAGTTTTTTGGCCCCCTCGTTGGACAAGCCCAAGGCGGCGGCCTTGGCATCGACCTGTTTTTGCACCAACGGCGTCAATACCCAGCCCGGGCAGATGGCGTTGCAGGTGACGCCGGTGGTGGCGTTTTCCAGCGCGGTCACTTTGGTCAGGCCGACCACACCGTGCTTGGCCGCGACATAGGCCGATTTTTCTGCCGACGCCACCAGCCCGTGCACAGAGGCCACGTTGATGATGCGGCCCCAGCCCGCCGCCTGCATAGCCGGCAGCGCCAGCCGCGTGGCGTGAAACGCGCTGCTCAGGTTGATGGCGATGATGGCGTCCCAGCGCTCTGGCGGAAAGTTCTCGATGCGCGCCACGTGCTGGATGCCGGCGTTGTTGACCAAAATATCGACCCGGCCGAACTGTTCGGCGGCATAGGCCATCATGGCCGCAATTTCGTCGGGCTTGCTCATGTCTGCGCCGTGGTAGCCCACTTTGACGGCCAGCGCCGCAATGACCGCCTTGGGGGTCTCGACATCGCCAAAGCCGTTCATCACGATGTTGGCGCCTTGGGCGGCCAGGGCCTTGGCAATGCCCAGACCAATGCCGCTGGTGGAACCGGTGACGAGCGCTGTCTTGCCTTTGAGCATGGGATATTTCTCCGAAAATGATGGTTGATTGGCTAGAGCCGGAAGAGTTCAGACCGAGTTTGAATTAGGATGTTGCCATATGCCTGACGCAAGTCATCGGCGCAAGCCACCCGCTCATTATCCAGCCTTCCACCTGATTGCCGACTTCGCCATGTTTGAACCCAGCCTTGAATTTGTCACTTGCCCCGATGCGCAGGGCGGCCACCGCATGGCCTATTGGCAGTGGGGCGAGCCTGACAGCGGCCACGTGGTGCTGTGCGTGCATGGTCTGACGCGCCAGGGCCGCGACTTCGATCTGCTGGCGCAAGCCCTGTGCCGGCGCGCTGCCGACAGCGGCCAGAGCCTGCGTGTGGTCTGCCCTGACGTGGTTGGGCGTGGCAAAAGCGACTGGTTGAAAGACCCGGCGGGCTACCAGATTCCAAGCTACGCCGGTGACATGCTGGCCTTGCTGATGCAGTTGCAGCCCAGCACGCTCGACTGGCTCGGCACCAGCATGGGCGGGCTGATCGGCATGGTGGTGGCGGGCCTGCCTGACGCGCCCGCGTTTGCCAAGGTACGCCGCTTGGTGCTCAACGATGTGGGGCCGGTGATCGAGTGGCAGGCCCTGCAGCGCATCGGCCTGTATCTTGGGAAGACCGGCGCCTTCGAGACCGAGCAGCAGGCGGCGGATGCCTTGTGGGCGGTCGCCAGCAGCTTTGGCCCCCACACTCCCGAGCAGTGGCTGGCGCTGACGCGGCCCATGCTCAAACCCTTGAACGATGACAGCGGCCGCCTGACGCTGCACTACGACCCGGCGCTTGCCGAGCCCTTCAAGGCAGTCACGCCTGAGTCCGCCGCGCAGGGCGAGGCCATGCTGTGGCAATCCTATGACCAGATCAATGCCAAAACCCTGCTGGTTCGCGGTGCCGAATCGGATCTGCTGTCACCCGAGACGGCACACGCCATGACCCGGCGCGGCCCCAAAGCCAGCCTGCTCGAATTTGCCGGTGTCGGCCACGCGCCGACTTTTATCGCGGACGATCAGGTGCAGGCTGTGGTGTCATTTTTGCTGGCTTGAGGCGGCGTCACTTCTGATGAAAAGTCAATTCACTGCCAGTACCGAAAACGCCTCTGCCTCCAAACCGGTGTTGCCGGTAGTGGCGGCCACCGCGCACAGTATGCCCGAACAAGCCAACGCGCTGGCGCGTGCCCGCGCCTTTGCCGAACCCCTGTTGGCCACCGAGACGCTCGACACCGGGGAAAACATCCTTGCTCATGCTGATGCGGTGGCCGACATCCTGCGCAGTATTGGCGGCTCCGAAGCCATGCAGGCCGCCAGCTATCTTGTCTATGCCTGCGACCACCTGAACCGCCCGCAAGAGTTGATCGCCAAGGCATTTGGCGACAATTTTGCCGCCCTGGCCATAGAAACCACCAAACTGGTGCGGGTGCAGCGTCAAGCGCGCCTGGCCCGGCTGGCGCTGGCGCACAACAACAGTGCCAGCCTGCAGGCCGGTGCCTTGCAGACCGAGAACGTGCGCAAGATGCTGCTGGCTTTTTCGCGCGATCTGCGCGTGGTCATGCTGCGCCTGGCCTCGCGCCTGCAAACCCTGCGCTTCTTTGCGGCATCCAAACTGCCGGTGTCGGACGGCATTGCCGCCGAGGCCCTGCAGGTCTTTGCGCCGCTGGCAAATCGCCTGGGCATCTGGGAAATCAAGTGGGAAATGGAGGACCTGGCGTTTCGTTTCCAGGAGCCCGACACTTATCGCCAGGTGGCCAACTGGCTCGATGAAAAACGCGCCGAGCGCGAAGCCTACGTTGAGCGCATGCGCGCCCAGCTGGAGACCGACCTGAACGCCAATGGCATTGGCGCCAGCGTCTCGGGTCGGCCCAAGCACATTTTCAGCATTGTCAAGAAGATGCGCGGCAAGGAGCTTGGTTTTGAGCAGGTGTATGACGTGCGCGCGCTACGCATCATCGTGGCCAGTGTGCCCGAGTGTTATGCCGCCCTGAGTTGGGTGCACAGCCACTACACCCCTTTGCCGGAGGAATTCGACGACTACATCGCCAAGCCCAAGGTCAACGGTTACCAGTCGCTGCACACAGTGGTGCGCGATCGTGGAGGCCAGGTCTGCGAAATCCAGATTCGCACCCAAGCCATGCACGACCATGCCGAAAACGGTGTCGCCGCTCATTGGGCCTACAAGGAAGCCGGCGCCAAGGGCTACGCCGGAGTCTCGGCCAGCGGTGCCTACGACAACAAAATTGCGGTGCTGCGCCAGTTGCTGGCGTGGGAGCGCGACCTCTCGGGCACCCAGACAACGGGCGTTTTTGACGACCTGATTTATGTCCTGACCCCCGAAGCCGCCATTGTCGAGTTGCCGCAAGGTGCCACGGCGGTGGACTTCGCCTACAGCGTGCACACCAGCCTGGGTCACCGCTGCCGCGGCGCCCGCGTCGATGGTGTCATGGTGCCGCTTAACACGCCGCTCAAAAACGGCCAGACGGTGGAAGTCATCACGGTGAAAGAGGGCGGCCCGTCGCGCGACTGGCTCAACCCTGATCAGGGCTACTTGGTCAGCCACCGCGCCCGCACCAAGGTGCGCGCCTGGTTCAACGCCCAGGCCATGGCGGAGACCATCGCCAAAGGCCGTGAAGCCGTGGAAAAACTGTTGCAACGCGAGGGCAAGACCGCCCTCAAGCTCGACGACCTGGCTTCCCAGCTTGGCTTCACCTCGGCCGACGCCCTGTTCGAGGTGGTGGGCAAGGAAGAATTTTCGCTGCGCGCCATCGAGCAGCAGTTGCGCCCCGACGAGCCTAGCCAGCATGACTTGGAGGCGCCGCTGATCCGCAAGCCCCGTAGCGACAGCAACCCCAGCAAGGGTGGCTTGCTGGTGGTGGGCGTGGACTCGCTCATGACGCAAATGGCCAAGTGCTGCAAACCGGCACCACCCGATGCCATCTGCGGTTTCGTCACCCGGGGCAAAGGCGTCAGCGTGCACCGCACCGACTGCCCCAACCTGAAGGAAATGGTCGCGAAAAATGGCGAGCGCCTGATTGACGTCGAATGGGGCCTGAACCAGACCGCCGGCGGCTCGGTGTTTCCTGTGGATGTGGCAGTGCAGGCGCAAGACCGGCAAGGCCTGCTGCGCGACATCTCTGAAGTCTTCACCAAGGAAAAGATGAACGTGACCGGCGTGCAGACGCAGTCCATCAAGGGCACGGCCTGGATGACCTTTACGGTGGAAGTCTCCGACTCGGGACGCCTGCACAAGGTGCTGGGCCTGGTGGCCGAACTGCCGGGTGTGCGCTCGGCGCGGCGCAGGTAACAAACCGGTATCTTGGGCCGCTCCGGGCCGATGGTTGTCCTGCTGTTTGTTTTAGGTGGGCGTCTTGGCCAGTTCCGCCACGGCTTCGCGCACGGCGGCTTTGTTACCGGCATTGGCAAATTTGCTGTATTTGCCCAGCAGCGCCACCATCTGGCCGTAAATGTGCGGGTTGGCCGCCATGCATTCTTTTTGTTCCAGAAAGTTGGCGTCGCCCGAGAAATTACCGACCAGGCCACCGGCTTCGGTGATCAATAGCGAGCCCGCAGCTACATCCCAGGGCTGCAAACCGGTTTCAAAAAAGCCATCGGTAAAACCGGCGGCCACATAGGCCAGGTCAAGCGCGGCGGCGCCGGGGCGGCGCAGGCCGGCGGTGCGTTGCATCATGTCGCCCATCATGCGCAGGTAGGTGTTGAAGTCGTCATCATGGCGGTAGGGAAAACCGGTGGAAATCAGGCATTCCTGCAAGCGGGTGCGCTTGGCCACGCGCAGGCGGCGATTGTTCTGGTAAGCGCCGCGCCCTTTGGTGGCGGTGAAGAGGTCGTTGCGGCTGGGATCGTAAATGACGGCCTGCTCGACCTTGCCCCGAACGGCCAGCGCAATGCTGACACAGTAAATGGGCAGGCCGTGGATGAAATTGGTGGTGCCGTCCAGCGGATCGATGATCCAGACAAACTCGGAGTCTTGCGCGCCGTGAACGCGACCCGATTCCTCTGCCCAGATGGCGTGGCCGGGGTAAGCGGTGAGCAGGGTTTCGATGATGGTTTGCTCGGACGCCTGATCCACTTCGGTGACAAAGTCGTTGACCTGTTTTTGCGAAACGCGGACCGACTCCACATCGAGCGCGGCGCGGTTGATGATGGCGCCAGCAGCGCGTGCGGCCTTCACGGCCACGTTGACCATGGGGTGCAAGTTAGAAGGATTCATATCGATTTTTGTAGAACGGACTGCGGGAGCCTGAGTCTGTGAGATGGATGAGCGACGCGCTGCAAGGCGATGCGGGCAGCGACAATGGCGTTATTTTAACGGCCAGTGTTTGGGTATTCCTATGCAGACGCGCTTTATCCTGATCAATACCAGCCACGCCGGCAACGTCGGCGCGGCCGCACGCGCCATGAAAACCATGGGTTTCGACGACCTGGTGCTGGTCGCGCCGCGCTGGACCAACGTGCTCAATCGCGAAGAAACCATCCAGCGCGCCAGCGGCGCCACCGATGTGCTCAAAAACGCCCGCATCGTGGCCACGCTCGATGAAGCGCTCGATGGCATGACGCACCTGTGCGCCACCGCCATGACCCCGCGCGACTTCGGCCCACCCACGGTGACGCCGCGCGAGCACTTCGCGGCGCTCCTGAAAGTGCAAGACACCCCGCACTGCGGTGTCGCCTTTTTGTTCGGTTCCGAGCGTTTTGGCATGCGTAACGAAGACGTTTACCGCTGCCATGCTGCCTTAAGTATTCCCAGCAACCCCAGATTCGGCTCGCTCAACCTGGGTGCCGCCCTGCAGGTGATTGCCTACGACTGGCGTGTGGCGCTGGGTGCCTACCCGGTGCAGGCGGTTACCACCGAAGCGGTGCTGGCCGATGCGGCGCAGGTGGCAGGCATGCTGGCGCACTTGGAGCAGGCGCTCACCGGCATCGGTTTTCTCGACCCGCAATCGCCCAAAAAACTCATGCCGCGCCTGAACCAATTGTTCAACCGCGCGGCAGTGACGCAGGAAGAAATTCACATCTTGCGCGGCATGGCCAAAAGGATGCTTAGACCGCAGCCACTGCCAGCCTCAGAGGTTTCGCCCAGAGAATAAACTAAGCGCATGTTTTCAAGACTCAAATCCGACGTTCAATGCATTCTGGAGCGCGACCCGGCGGCGCGCAGCGCCTGGGAAGTGCTGACCTGCTACCCCGGTGTGCACGCGGTGTTGCTGCACCGGCTGGCGCATGCCTGCTGGGTTCATGGCTTCAAATGGCTCGGGCGCTTCATCTCGCAACTGGCCCGGTTTTTGACCGGTATCGAAATCCACCCCGGTGCCAAAATTGGCGAACGGGTGTTTTTTGACCATGCCATGGGCGTGGTGGTGGGCGAGACGGCAGAAATCGGCGACGACTGCACCATTTACCAGGGTGTCACGCTGGGCGGCACCTCGCTCTACAAAGGCACCAAGCGCCACCCCACCCTGGGCCGTGGCGTGGTGGTGGGCGCCGGGGCGCAGGTGCTGGGCGGCTTTACCGTGGGCGACGGCGCCAAGGTGGGGTCGAACGCAGTGGTGACCAAACCGGTGCCCGCCGGCGCCACGGCAGTGGGAAATCCGGCGCGCATCATCCAGGCCGAACTCGATGTCAGGCGCGAAGAAGTGGCCTCCAAAATGGGTTTTTCGGCTTACGGGGTCACCCAAAACGACGACCCACTGAGCCAGGCCCTTCGCGGTTTGATCGACAACGCGGCCACCCAGGAACACCAGATCGCCATGTTGTGGCAATCCCTGGAAAAACTCACCTGCCAGCGCAACGCCACCACGGTCGTGCCGGGCGATGCCGCGTTGCAGGAGCACTTCGAGGCCGACAAGCTCAACCAGCTGGTGGGCAAGTAGCTATTGAACGCCGAGGCGCTGCTGCAATAGCGCGCTGCTGGTGGTGTATTGCAAAACGCCAGAAGCCTGCGGGTTCAAATAGCTGGCGGCGGCGAAGGCGGCCAGCGTCGCTTCATGGAAACCGCAGAGGATGAGTTTCTTTTTGCCGGGGTAGGTGTTGATGTCGCCCACGGCATAGATGCCGGGCGCGTTGGTGGCAAAGCTGGCCGGATCGACGCTGAGCTGTTTGCGTTCCATGGCCAGCCCCCATTGGGCGATGGGGCCCAGCTTGGGGCTGATGCCCTGACAAACCAGCAAGGCATCCAGCGCCAGCGTCAGCGATTGATCATCGGGGGTGTTGATCACCACGCCGCTGAGCCGATCAGCACGGGTCTGGATGCCGGTGACTTGTCCGGCGACAAATCGGATGCGCCCACTGGCGCGCAGTTCGGCCAATTGGGCCAATGCAGCGGGGCTGGCCAGCAGCACATCTCGTCGGTGCAGCAAAGTAACACGTTGCGCTCGCTGCGATTCGTTGGCGGCCAATGCAATGGCGTATTCAACCGCGGCATCTTCACCGCCCACCACCACCACTTGCTGGCCCTTTAATAGATCAGGGGGGTTCAGGCGATACCACAGTTGCATGCCGGTAAACGCTGCCAGGCCGTCCACTTTGAGTTCTTTGGGAACAAAGGCGCCCACCCCGGCGGCAATAAACAGCGCGCGCGTCAGAAATTGCTGAACTGGCGTGGCGACAAGCCACCTACCATCGGCTTGGCGGTTGACCTGACCGACCTGCTGGTTGAAATGAAACTCGGGCTTGAAGGGTGCAATTTGTTCAAGTAGCCGCTGGGTCAACTCGCGGCCGGTGCTGTAAGGCAGGCCGGGAATGTCGTAAATGGGCTTGTCGGGGTAGAGCGCGATGCACTGACCGCCAGCCTGGTCAAGCACATCGACCACATGGGTGTGAATGCCTTGCAGGCCGAGCTGAAACACCTCGAACAAGCCCACCGGCCCGGCCCCGATGACCAGTGCGTCGGTGTGGATGACTGCGGATTCGGGCATGGATTGCCGCGCTACGCACGCAATGACAGATTGAGGTTCAGCGTATCAGCTCGGAGAGCTTGCCGGTCTTGTCTTTCCACTCTTCGGCTTCGGGCAAAGCGGCTTTGCGTTTGGTGATGCTTTTCCAGGTTGGCAGCTTGGCCAGCTCGGCGTTGAGCTTGGTCATGTGGCGCTGGTCCTTGGGCACGTCTTCTTCGGCGTAAATGGCGTTGACCGGGCATTCTGGAATGCAGACCGCGCAGTCGATGCATTCATCGGGATCGATGGTCAAAAAGTTGGGGCCCTCTCGGAAACAGTCCACGGGGCAGACATCGACACAATCGGTGTACTTGCATTTGATGCAGGCTTCGGTGACGGTATGGGTCATTTTGAGGGTTCTTCGGTTGAATGCAAAAGCGTGATTTTAAAGGCTCACGTTCAGGGCTGCGAAGCATAATGGCATTGGACATGATGCGCCTTGATTTGCATCAATTGAGCAAGACCGCACCCGCAGTCCTGTGGCTGGCGGTATCGACCAGCACCAAAGCACCGAGCACGCGAGACTCTTGATATGGCCGCGCGGCAATGCCCTCTTGCAATTGCAGTTCGACGTGGCCGATACTGTTGGCGGGCAGCGCATCCGCATCTTCTTCAGCCAGCGTGTTGATGTCGAGGCGGTGCACCACGCGCTTGACGCGTGCCTTGACCCAGCGGTGGCCGTGCAGGGCCCAATAGGTGCGCCCGGCCACCAGCGGCTCGCCATCCATCCAGGCCACGGTGACCTTCAACTCGCGGCAGGGGGCTGGTGAGTCAAGCGCCAGCAGCCAGTCGCCGCGTGACACGTCCACCTCGCGGTCGAGCACAATGCCCGCGCTGTGACCTGCTGCCACGCTCAGCGGCTTGCGGGTATGGCCCAGCACCTGTGCCACAGTCGCGGTTTGCCCGCTGGGCAGCACCTGGATGCGCTGGCCAACTTGCGCGATGCCAGCGGCCACCCGGCCCCAGAACACCCGGCGGCCTTGCGTGATGTCGGCACTGGCCGAGAATTTTTCCACCCATTGCACTGGAAAGGCCAGCGGCAGTGCCGTGTCCGCAGGCGTCACCGGCAGTTCCTCCAGGATATCGAGCAGGCTCGGGCCGGTGTAGTCGCACCAGCCATCCACGGATTCGACCACGTTGTGGCCCTTGAGTGCAGAAATAGGGACGATGGCTGATACTTCCAGGTCGGCATCCTGCGCAAAACCTGCTAGCGCGCCACGGATGTTGGCAAACGCCGGTGTCGCGTTATCACCCAACGCATCGAGCTTGTTCACCGCGAACACAATTCCGGGCACGCGCAGCAAATGGCACAGCAAAGCATGCCGCCGGGTTTGCGGTAGCAGCTTCAGGTTCGGATCTTGCCACTGCAGCTTGGTGGCATCGACCAGCACCACGGCGGCGTCGGCGCTGCTGGCGGCAGTGACCATGTTGCGGGTGTACTGCTCGTGGCCGGGCGCATCGCCGATGATGAACTTGCGGTTGGCCGTGTTGAAGTAGCGGTAGGCCACGTCGATGGTGATGCCCTGCTCGCGCTCGGCGCTCAAGCCGTCGGTGAACTGCGCAAGGTCGGCCTCGCCGCTTCTGGAGACGTTGGCCAGCTGGTCCTGCAGCACCGAGCGACTGTCGATCAGCAGGCGGCCGATCAACGTGCTTTTGCCGTCATCGACGGAGCCGCAAGTGATGAATTTGAGGGCTGAGCCAAAGTCCGTTCGGGCTGAGCCTGTCGAAGCCGACCCTTCGACAAGCTCAGGGCGAATGGTGGTTACCTCGTCCTTGGAGATGGTGAATCCCGTCATGGTGTTCATTAAAAATATCCGTCTTTCTTGCGCTTCTCCATCGAAGCCTCTGAGGTCTTGTCGTCCATGCGGGTGGCGCCGCGCTCACTCACGTCAGCCGCCAGCGTTTCCAGCACGATGTGGTCGGGCGTGGCGGCCAGACTTTCCACCGGGCAGGTGCAGGTGATGTCGCCCACGGTGCGAAAACGAACGTTGCGCAGCTCGGCCACTTCGCCCGGTTTCAACGGCGTCAACTCGGTCACCGGCACCAGCAGACCCTTGCGTTCGACCACTTCGCGTTGGTGGGTGTAATAGAGCGAGGGCAGGGCGATGGCTTCGCGGGCGATGTATTGCCAGACGTCGAGCTCGGTCCAGTTGCTGATCGGGAACACGCGGAAATGCTCGCCGGGTTGCAGCCGGGTGTTGAACAGCGTCCACAGCTCGGGCCGCTGGTCTTTGGGCTGCCACTGGCCGAAGCTGTCGCGGTGGGAAAAGATGCGCTCCTTGGCGCGGGCTTTTTCCTCGTCACGCCTGGCACCGCCAATCAGCGCGTCAAAGCGGAATTCCTCGATGGCTTCGAGCAGCGTGACCGACTGGTGCACGTTGCGCGACTCGCCCGGGTGTGCCAGCCGCACGGTGCCGCGCGCCATCGAGTCTTCGACGCTGCGCACGATCAGTTCGGCTCCCAGCTCGGCGGCGCGGGCGTCGCGGAAGTCGGTGACCTCAACAAAGTTGTGGCCGGTGTCGATCATCAGCAGCGGGTAGGGAATCTTGCCGCCGTTGGCCGGGGTGCCGAAGGCCTTTTCGGCGCACTTGAGCATCACCAGCGAGTCTTTGCCGCCCGAAAACAGCAGGGTGGGGCGCTCGAAGGCGGCAGCCACTTCACGCAGGATGAAGATGGTTTCCTCCTCCAGCGCGTCCAGGTGGGCGTTGCTCAGGTGGTCAGCATGGTGCCTGCCTTGCTGCTGGAACAGCTTGGCATCTAGTCGGACGTTCATGCGGGGGCTAATTCTTGTTCGGTGACTGGTTTGGCCTTGACGCCATGGCCGCCTTGGACGACGTGCAGACCGCACTCTTTGGCGGCTTCGTCTTCCCACCACCAACGGCCAGCGCGGAAGTCTTCGCCGGCGCTGATGGCGCGGGTGCACGGCGCGCAGCCAATGCTGGGGTAAGACTGGTCGTGCAGCGGGTTGTAGTCAACCTTGTTTTCCGAGATGTAGAACCACACGTCACCCCAAGTCCAGTTGGCCAACGGGTTGAGCTTGGCGCGGCTGGCATCCGAGGTGTCGATCAACGGCACTTCGGCGCGCGCGCCGGATTGCTCACGGCGCAGCCCGGTGATCCAGGCGGCTTTGCCGGCCAGCGCGCGGCCCAGCGGCTCCATCTTGCGGACGTTGCAGCAGCTTTTGCGCAGGGCGATGCTGTGGTACATGGCCTCGGTGCCTTCCCGTTTCACGAACTGGATCACGGCCTCATTGACCGGCGTATAAACCTGCACCGGAGCGCGTGATGTGGCTTGCAGGTGATGCAAAAGCGCCAGCGTTTCGGCGTGCAACTGGCCGGTTTCCAGCACAAAAATGCCAATGTCGAGCTGCAGACTGTTGACCAGGTGGACCAGCACCATGTCTTCGGCGCCCAGGCTGCAAGCCAGGGTGATGCGTGGCTCTTCACCTGGCGCGCGTGGCGCGTAGTCCAGCGCGGCTTGTTTCAACAGGTTCCGGGTTTCAGCCAACTTGTGTGCAAAGTCGGCAGAGGCGCGGGCGTTCAGGTCTATTGCATTCATGCGGAGGCTCCTTCAGATGTAAACAGGGGTTGCGGGTGCGTGGCGTCGCCTTGGAAATAGCTGGCGAAGTGGCCCAATTGGCGTTGCGCGTGGTCCATGCTCTGGTCAGCGCGCAGCACCGCCGAGCTGAAGCCGCAGCGCTTCATTTGCAGCAGCTGGTCCACCAGCACATCGCCGGTGGCACACAAATCACCCTTGAAGCCCAGACGGCGGCGCAGCAAATAAGCCTGACTGAAGGCACGGCCATCGGTAAATTTGGGAAAGCTCAGCCTGATTTGTTCAATGCCTTGCAGCGACAGGCCGGCGGGATCGGCATGGTTTGAAAGTTCAACGACGTTCTGGTTTTTGGCGCCAGAAGAAGAGTCGTGAGCAACGATTAATCTGAGTGTATTTGTCATGATGTTCAATGGTTTAGACCGACGCAGCATCGGCGGTGGCCAGGTGCGCATCCGGCACTTGGTTGCCGTTGCGGGTTTCATGGCGCACCCCGTTGGCCGCCAGCTTGAAGGGCTCCATGCCAACGCGACGCACGCAGTCGATGAAGGTTTCGCCCGCTTTGCGGTACACGCGGTAGCTGTCGATCAGCGCTTCGACCACGTCGGTCACTTCGCTGGCAGCAAACGCCGGGCCAATTACCTTGCCGGGCACGGCGGCGCCGCTGAGCAGGCTGCCGTCGGAGCCGCCGAGCGAGATCTGGTACCACTCGCGGCCGTCCTTGTCCACGCCGAGCACGCCAATGTGACCGGTGTGGTGGTGGCCGCAGGAGTTCATGCAGCCGCTGATGTGCAGGTCGATCGGGCCGATGTCGAACAGTTCGTCAAGGTCCTGGTAACGCTCGGTGATGGTTGCGGCCAGCGGCAGCGAGCGGGCATTGGCCAGCGCGCACAGGTCGCCACCGGGGCAGGTGATCATGTCGGTGAGCAGACCGATGTTGGCCCTGGCCACGCCCAGTTTGCGGGCGGCCTGCCACAGCGCGGTCAGGTCGTGCTCGGCCACCCAGGGCAGCAGCAGGTTTTGCTCGTGGGTCACGCGGACTTCACCGGCGCTAAAGCGGTCGGCCAGGTCGGCGGCGGCGTCAAGCTGGTCGGCGGTGGCGTCGCCGGGCGCGTGGCCCAGGCGCTTGAACGACAGCGTGACCGCGCGCAAGGCCGGATTTTTGTGGGCACGCACGTTCTGCGCGAGCCAGCGCTGGTAGTCGGGTAAATCGGTTGCGCACAAAGACATGGATTGCCGCGCTTCGCTCGCAATGACGGGAGCTCCGTCATCGCAAGGCCGCAGGCCGTGGCGATCCATGGTGACCGGCGGCAAGAAATGGACCGAAACCCGGTCCAGCTCGGCCTGGGGAATCGCGTGCGCGGCGCCGTCGTGCGTGAGGATGCTCTCGAACTCCGCTTCGACCTCATCGACAAAACGCTGACCCTCGGCCTTGACCAGAATCTTGATGCGCGCCTTGTAAAGGTTGTCACGGTGGCCAAAGCGGTTGAAAACGCGCACCACGGCTTCGAGGTAATTCAGAATCTGGTTCCAGGGCAAAAACTCGCGCAACGTGCTGGCAATCATCGGGGTACGCCCCATGCCGCCGCCGACCAGCACCTTGAAGCCGACCTGGCCCTTCGCATCGTGGCGCAGGTGCAGGCCCACGTCGTGCCATGCGGTGGCGGCGCGGTCTTCAGCGGCGCCACTGATGGCGATCTTGAACTTGCGCGGCAGATGCGCAAACTCCGGGTGCAGCGTGCTCCACTGGCGCATGATTTCAGCATAAGGGCGGGGGTCGATGGCTTCGTCCGGCGCTATGCCGGCCAGCGCGTCGCTGGTAATGTTGCGTATGCAATTGCCGCTGGTCTGGATGCCGTGCAGGTCAACCGTGGCCAGCAGGTCCATCACGTCGGCGCTTTTTTCCAAAGGAATCCAGTTGAACTGCACGTTTTGACGGGTACTGAAGTGGCCGTAACCCACCGGCAGGTGTGGCGTGCCGAGTTCGGCCTGGGCCTTGCTGGCGTGATGGTAGACGGCGGCACTGGGCTGGTCATACTCGCGGGCAATTTGGGCCAGCACGCGCAGCTGGCGGTTGGCCAGCTCGCCATAGGGCACGGCCACGCGCAACATGGGTGCGTAGCGTTGCACATACCAGCCGTTTTGCAGGCGCAAAGGTCGAAATTCGTCGTCCTTGAGCTCGCCGCGCAGGTTGCGTTCGAGCTGGTCCCGGTACTGGGCGGCGCGCTGGCGGACAAACTGGCGGTCGAAGTCGGTGTATTGGTACATGGTTTCAGTCTGGGTTAACAAAATTTAAAAAAGAGCGTTAGATGGCAATCAGCTTGGTGCCGGCATAGGCCAACAACAACGACAACAGCGCGCGGATGGCGCGGTCTGGCACGCGGATCATGAAGTGCGCACCGAGCCAGATGCCGGGCAGTGAGCCGGCCAGCAACAAGCCCAGCATCGACCAGTTCACCGACCCCAGCGAGGCATGGCCGACACCGGCCACCAGGGTCAAGGGCACGGCATAGGCAATGTCGGCGGCCACAATACGCGGCAGCGGCAACATGGGATAAAGCAGCATCAGCGCGGTGACACCAATGGCACCGGCTCCCACCGAGGTCAGCGATACCAGCGTACCGATCAGGGCGCCAAACAACAGCGGCAAAATCCAGTGGCGCGGTGTGGAGGCAAGAGCCTCCTGGCCAGCGGCGATGCGGATTGGTGCGGCCTTGCCGCGCACGGCCTTGTACAGGGTGGTGGCGGCGGTGAACAGCAGCGCCACCCCCAGGGTGGAGGTCATCAACCGTTGGATGGCGGCATCGGCCGGTCCTACGTTCTTGAGCACCCACAGCGTGACCAAAGCCGCCGGAATGCTGCCGGCGCTGAGGTGCAGCACCACGCGCCAGGGCACCAGGCCGGAGCGCGCCATCTTGACGGAGCCGCCCATTTTGGTGAAGGCCGCAAACAGCAGGTCGGTGCCTACGGCCATGTAAGGCTTGACGCCAAAGACAAAAATCAGAATCGGCGTCATCAGCGAACCGCCGCCCACTCCGGTCAAGCCGACCACGAAGCCAACGAAAAAACCAGCAAAAATAAAAGCGATATCAGCCATGGATGCGGACTTTACGGGTCAATTCATATATTTCAAACTACATTTAAATGATTATCATATTCTTCATAGGAATATAGAGGACGCCTTGCGGCGGGTTGGAGGTATCTTCATCAAGGTATCATGATGGCTCGTTTTGGTGACGGCCTTGGTTTTAGGCCGTTGTGCCTTTTTCCAGCTGTCTTCACCGATTTCCGTGCGTCTCAATTCCATCAAGTTATCAGGCTTCAAGTCGTTTGCCGAGCCCACCAATTTCTTGCTGCCCGGGCAACTGGTCGGTGTGGTCGGGCCCAACGGTTGCGGCAAATCCAACATCATGGATGCGGTGCGCTGGGTGCTGGGTGAGAGCAAGGCTTCGGAGCTGCGCGGCGAGTCGATGCAGGATGTGATCTTCAACGGCACCACCACGCGCAAACCCGCAAGCCGCGCCAGCGTCGAACTGGTGTTCGACAACGACGACCACCGCGCCGGCGGTCAATGGAACCAGTTTGGCGAAATTGCCGTCAAGCGCGTGCTCACACGCGACGGCAACAGCAGCTACCTGATCAACAACCAGGTGGTGCGCCGGCGCGATGTGCAGGATGTGTTTCTGGGCACCGGCCTGGGGCCGCGCGCTTACGCCATCATCGGCCAAGGCACCATCAGCCGCATCATCGAGAGCAAACCTGAAGAATTGCGCCTGTTCCTGGAAGAGGCGGCAGGCGTGTCCAAATACAAGGAGCGCCGCCGCGAGACTGAAAGCCGCCTGGGCGACACGCGCGAGAACTTGACCCGAGTCGAAGACATTCTGCGCGAACTCAATGCCAACCTCGACAAGCTCGAAAAACAGGCCGAAGTGGCGCAAAAGTTCAACGCTTTGACCATAGACGGCACACGCAAGCAGCATCAGCTCTGGTTTTTGAAGCGCGCTGAGTCGCAAGCTGAGCAAGATCGCATCCAGGCCGAAGGACTGACTGCGGTGAATGCGCTGGAAGGTCGGTTGGCCGATGTGCGCCACATCGAGGCCGAATTGGAGACCGTGCGCCAGGCCCATTACGCCGTTGGCGACCAGGTCAACCAGGCGCAGGGAAAGTTGTACGAAGCCAGCGCCGAGGTCGGCCGACTGGAGGCGGAGATCCGTTTTGTGGTGGAAGGCCGGCAGCGCGTGGAGCAGCGTTTGCGCACCCTGCTGGAGCAGACCACCGAGTGGGCCATGCGCCGGCATGACGCAGAAACAGCGCTCGATGACCTGGCCGAGCTTGAATTGCTGGGCGAGGAAAAGAACGAATTGCTGACCGCCCAACTGGAAGAACAGGCGCAGTACCTGCCAACGCTGGATGAGACCTTGCGCCAATCACAGAACAACGCCAACGCGCAGCGCGCCAGCGTCGCCGATGTGCAGCAACAGATCGGCGTGCTCGCTGCTGAACAACGCGGCATTGAAGAACAGTCGCACCAATTGGGCACACGACGCGAGCGCCTGCTGACCGACCGCAACAACCTGGTGGCACCCGATGAGCTCAAGTTAGCCGAGCAGCAAGGCCGGCTGGCGCAAGCGCTGGGTGATCTGGATGTGGTCCAGGCGCGCCTGGAGGCGCTGACCGACAGCGCACCCGAGCTCGATGAGCGCAGGCGCAACCAGCAGCAAACGGTGAACCGTGAATTGGCTCAGTTGGCCGAGCTCTCGGCTC
Organism: Rhodoferax sp.; assembly: GCF_028689295.1. Lineage (GTDB taxonomy): Bacteria > Pseudomonadota > Gammaproteobacteria > Burkholderiales > Burkholderiaceae_C > Rhodoferax. Next base: position 194,708 of record NZ_JAQTWL010000002.1, on the reverse strand, counting down.
GGCTGGAAGCGCTCAAGGCGCTGCAGGACAGGGTAAAAACCGACGGCAAACTGCAGCCCTGGCTGAAAAAGCATGGACTCGACCATCTGCACGGTTTGTGGAGTCGCCTGCACATTGAACAGGGTTGGGAAAACGCGCTGGAGGGCGCTTTGCGCGAGCGTCTGGGCGCACTGGAAGTGAGCCGATTGGAACTAGTGTGCGCCTTTGCGCAGGACGCACCGCCGGCCAAGCTGGCGTTTTACAGCCCGCCGACCGCCGCTCATAACGCGCCCGCTTCGGCTTTGCCGCGCTTGTCCGATTTGCTGCGGCTGCACGATGCGGGCCAAAAAGCCGTGCTCGATGACTGGTTGCAGGGCTGTTATGCCGCAGCCAGTCTCGAAGACGCCCTGGTCAGCCGCGAAGCGTTGCAGCCCGGTGACACCATCTATGTCAAAACGGGTCATGCCGTCAGTCGTCACAGCGTAGGCTTTTACGCGCCCGATTCCGAGCAGGCGGGCTTGCTGGCGCGCGCCCGGGAGATTGAAAACCTGGAGAAAGAGCTGCGTGCGCAAGTGCTGATCAGCGACGAAGCCCGTACCGTGCTGGTGCGCTTAGATGCGGCTTATGCCGATGTGGCGCAGCGCATGATTAGCGCCCGCAAGGAGGCGTTGGAGGCGCAACAAGATGCGCACGCCCTGCAAGTGCAAACCCTGCAATTGAGCCAGCACGCTGAGCAGGCGCGCAGCCGCAGCGCCCAGATTGCTGGCGACTTGGCCGAGCTCGAAGGCCAGTTGGGCGATCTGCAGGAGCGCCGCATCACCGCAGAGGCCCGCTTTGAGGAACTTGACATGCAGCTAGCCACAGCCCAACAGCGCCATGCAGAGCTCGATGACCAGGTGATGGACGCCGAGCGCAAGCTGGGCGCGAGTCGTGAGCAGCAACGCAGCCTGGAGCGCCAGGCTCAGGAAGCCACGTTTACCCTGCGCAGCCTGGACGCGCGCAAAGCCGAGTTGTCGCGCGCCATCGAAACGGCGGCGGCCCAGGCTGCCGCGGTGGCTGCCGAGAGCCAGCGTGCCCAGGATGAATTGACCCGTTTGAACGATGCCGCTGCCCAGGGCGGCCTGCAACAGGCACTGGCGGTCAAGTTGCAGCGCGAACAAGAATTAAGCGCCCGGCGCAGCCAGTACGATGACCTCACCGCCAAGCTGCGCGCCAGTGACGAGCGCCGCCTGCAACTCGAGCGCGAGCTCGATCCCTTGCGCGCCCGCATCACCGAGTTCCAGCTCAAGGAGCAAGCGTCCCGCATCGGTTTTGAGCAATACAGCCAGCTCTTGAACGACGCCCAGGCCGATCTGGAAGCCGTGGCGCTGTCCATCACCCGGGACCATGTGCGCCTGGCCGGCCTGCAGGGCGAAATCGACCGTGTCAACCGCGACATTGCCGCTTTGGGCGCGGTCAACCTGGCGGCTCTGGACGAGTTGGCCGCCGCCCGCGAACGCAAGCAATTTCTGGACGCGCAAATGGCAGACCTGCAGGAAGCCATGGCCACGCTCGAAGACGCCATCAAGAAGATCGATGGTGAAACCCGCGAGCTGCTGTCAGACACATTCAACAAGGTCAATGAGCACTTTGGCAAGATGTTCCCGGAGCTGTTCGGTGGTGGCAATGCCCGCCTGGTGATCACCGGCGAAGAAATTCTGGACTCCGGCGTGCAGGTGGTGGCGCAGCCGCCGGGCAAGAAAAACCAGACCATCCACCTGCTCTCCGGTGGGGAAAAAGCCCTCACCGCCATTGCGCTGGTGTTTGCTATTTTTCAGCTCAACCCGGCGCCGTTTTGCCTGCTCGATGAGGTCGATGCGCCGCTGGACGACGCCAACACCGAGCGTTATGCCAAACTGGTGGCCAGCATGAGCCAGAGCACCCAGTTTTTGTTCATCAGCCACAACAAGATTGCCATGGAAATGGCCAAACAACTGATCGGGGTGACGATGCAGGAACAAGGCGTGTCGCGCATTGTGGCGGTCGATATGGAAGCTGCCCTGTCGATGTCTGAATGGGGAGAATCATGATGTCCTTGCAAATGAGTCTGTTGTTGTTAGGCGTGTTGCTGCTGCTCGCCATGGCGGGCTATTACGGCTGGCAGGCGCGCAAGAGCCGGCCGCGCCAGGCTGAGCCGACCGAGCCACGAACCACGGAGCACGAGGCGGGGCGCATCGAACCGCATTTAAACGACTTTCCGCTCGCGGGCGATGCCTTGCCCGGCCCGGCCCCCGAGAAAAAGCCGGGTCTCGATGCCTTGATCGATGCCGTTGCCCCGATTGCGCTTGAAGCGCCTTTGTCGGGCGAAGCCGTGCTGGTGGCCCTGCCGTCCACGCGCAGGGTCGGCAGCAAGCCGTTTGCCATCGAGGGACTCAATGCCGCCACACAGCGCTGGGAGCCGCCCACGGTGGGGCAAACTTACAGCCAGTTGCAGGCCGGTGTGCAACTGGCCAACCGCTCAGGTGCGCTCAATGACATCGAGTTTTCCGAATTTGTCATGAAGACGCAAAACTTTTGCGATGCCATCAACGGCACCCCCGATTTGCCCGTCATGCGCAGCGAAGTCAACCGGGCGCGCGAACTCGACCAGTTTGCCAGCGGCCACGACGCGCAACTGGTGCTGATGGTGCAGGCCCGCCGGGTGGCCTGGAGCCCCAGCTACATTCAGCAAACCTCGGCGCGGCACGGCTTTGTCATGGGTTCCCTGGCCGGGCGCCTGGTGATGCCTGCCAGCACCGCCGGCTTGCCGCCGGTGGTGAGCCTGAGCTTCGATGCGCTGGCAGCCCTGGCGGATGACCCGACGCAATCTGCCCTGCGCCAGATCACCCTGGGCCTGGATGTGGCGCAGGTGGACCGCAGCGAAAAGCCATTCGAGCGCCTGCGCGCCGTGGCCGATGCGCTGGCCCAGGATATGGATGGTGTGGTCACCGACGACCAGGGCGCGACCTTGTCGCCTGACGCCATGACGGTGATCGCTGCTGAACTGGAGCAGTTGTACGACATCTTGGAGCAGCATGAACTGGCGGCGGGCTCGCCCCTGGCGCGACGGCTTTTTTCCTGAAGGCTTTGGTGTATGACCACGCCCGATTTGTTTGCGCCCGAGCCTGACGATGCTAGCGCGATGGCGCAATTGCGCCAGACCCTGCATGAGCACGCGCATCGCTATTACGTGCAGGACGCGCCCACCATTCCAGATGCCGAATACGACCGGCTTTTCAGCCAGTTGCAGGCGCTGGAGGCGCGGCACCCGGAGCTGATCACGCCCGATTCGCCGACCCAGCGCATTGGCGGCAAGCTGCTGGAGCAGTTTGCCCAAGTGCGCCACGCGCTGCCGATGCTCAGTATTCGCACCGAAACCGATACCGAGGTCAGTGGCGCGAAGAATTTTGATGCCCGCATTCGCCGTGAGCTGCAGATGACGGAGGCCGACCCAGCGCTTGAGTATGTGGCCGAGCCCAAATTTGACGGCCTTGCGATGAACCTGCGCTATGAACACAGCGTGCTGGTGCAGGCCGCCACGCGCGGCGACGGCGAGGTTGGCGAGAATGTGACACAAAATATCCGCACCATTGGCCAGATTCCGCTGCGCTTGCCCTTTGATGTACCCGCTGTGCTGGAGGTGCGCGGCGAGGTCTATATGCGCCGCGACGATTTCGAGACACTTAACGCCAAGCAACGATCAATTGGGCAAAAAACCTTTGTCAACCCGCGCAACGCTGCCGCCGGGGCGGTGCGCCAGCTGGATCCGGCCATTGCGGCACAGCGCCCCTTGAGTTTTTTTGCCTATGGCCTGGGTGAAGTCACAGCGCCAGAAGCTGGCGGACCGGTATGGCAGACGCATTTCGAGATGATGCAGACCCTGAAAACCTGGGGTTTTCCGGTATCAAGCCTGATCAAAATTGCACAGGGTGCTGCCGAGCTGGTGGCGTATTACGAGTCGATTGGCGCGCAGCGCGATGGCCTCGGCTTTGACATCGATGGTGTGGTGTACAAGGTCAACAGCCTGGTGCTGCAGCGCCAGTTGGGCTTTGTCACGCGCGAGCCGCGCTGGGCCGTGGCGCACAAGTTTCCGGCGCAAGAGATGCTGACCACGGTGCTGGCCATTGACGTGCAGGTGGGGCGCACTGGCAAACTGACGCCGGTGGCCAAGCTGGCGCCGGTGTTTGTTGGCGGCGTGACCGTGACCAATGCCACCCTGCACAACGAGGACGAGGCGCGTCGCAAGGACGTGCGCGTGGGTGACACGGTGATCGTGCGCCGTGCGGGTGACGTGATTCCCGAGGTGGTGAGTGTGCTGCCCGACAAGCGCGTGGACGATCCTGCCATCTTCACCATGCCGCGTCAGTGCCCGGTGTGCGGCAGTGCGGCGGTGCGCGAGGAGGGCGAAGCCGACTACCGCTGCACTGGCGGCCTGTTTTGCAGCGCCCAGCGCAAGCAGGCCATCTTGCACTATGCGCAGCGGCGCGCCGTCGAAATTGAAGGCCTGGGCGACAAACTGGTCGATCAAATGGTCGATGCAGGCATCATCAGCATCCTGCCAGATCTGTATCGGCTGGGCTTCACGGCCCTGGCGAATCTGGCGCGCATGGCCGACAAGTCAGCGCAAAACATTCTGGACGCCCTGGAAAAATCCAAACAGACCACGTTGCCGCGTTTTCTGTTTGGCCTGGGCATTCGCCATGTGGGCGAGGCCACGGCCAAGGCGCTGGCGCGCCACTTTGGCAAACTCGACGCCATCATGGACGCCTGCGAAGAGCAATTGCTGGCGGTGGCCGACGTGGGGCCCATCGTGGCCAAAAGCATTCGCACCTTTTTTGACCAGGTGCACAACCGCGAGGTGGTTGAGCAGTTGCGCGCCTGCGGTGTCACCTGGCCCGAGGGCGAGCCCGCGCCGGTGGCGGCACAGCCTTTGAGCGACCAGACCTTTGTGCTCACCGGCACCCTGCCCACGCTGGGGCGGGAAGAGGCCAAGGCCATGATCGAGGCCGCTGGCGGCAAGGTGGCGGGCTCGGTCAGCAAGAAAACCAGCTTTGTGGTGGCGGGTGCCGAGGCCGGCAGCAAGCTCGACAAGGCGCGCGAGCTGGGTGTGGCGGTGCTCGATGAAGACCAGTTGAAGGAGATGCTTGATGGCGGTGCGTGAAATTCTCAAAATGGGTGACCTGCGCCTGCTCCGCGTGGCGCAGGTCGTGACCGCGTTTGACACCGATGCACTACACCTGCTGATCACCGACCTGCTTGACACCATGCGCGCGGCAGATGGCGCTGGCTTGGCGGCGCCGCAAATTGGCGTCGATTCGCAGCTGGTGATTTTTGGCACCGACAGCATCAACCCGCGCTACCCGCAGGCGCCGGTCGTGCCCCGTACGGTGCTGATCAACCCGGTCATCACGCCGCTCTCGGCTGACCAGACTGAAGACTGGGAAGGCTGTCTGTCGGTGCCCGGCCTGCGTGGCAAGGTGCCGCGTTTCGAGCAGATTCGCTATACCGGGTTTGACCAGTATGGCGACCCGATCGACCGCACCGTGGCAGGTTTTCACGCCCGCGTGGTGCAGCACGAATGTGACCACCTGCTCGGTATGCTGTACCCGATGCGGATGTGCGACTTCTCGCAGTTCGGCTTTACCTCGGTGCTGTTTCCCGAACTGGCTGACGCTGCGGACGATTAGGGCTCGTGAAGCCTCAGGCCAGCGCTTCCAGCAGTTCGGTCTCGATGGCGATCTGCGCCTTGTTTTCCTGCAGTTCGGGGCCGTTTACCAAAAAGGTGTCATCGACGCGTTCACCCAGCGTGTTGATCTTGGCCAGTTGCACATTGACCTTGTGCCGGGCCAGCACGCGGGCCACCGAGTAGAGCAAGCCCACCCGGTCGCTGGCCGAGATGTTGAGCAGCCAGCACTGGCCTTTTTCATCGGGCTGCAAACTGACACGGGGTGCAATCGGGAAGCTCTTGACGCGCCGCGATACCCGGCCCCTGCCGGGTGCGGGCAGCGGGTCTTTCTGCAAAATGGCGCGTGCCAGTTCGGTCTCCACCATGCTGGTCAACTCATGGTAGAGCTCGGGCATGGCCTCGGCCGTGACCTGAAACGTGTCGAGCGCATAGTGGTTGTAGGCGGTATGGATGCGCGCGTCCAGAATGCTGAAACCGCGCTGCTCGAAGTAGCCGCAAATGCGGGCAAACAGATCGGGCTGGTCGGGCGTGTAAACCAGCACTTGCAGGCCTTCGCCAAGCGGCGACAAGCGGGCACGCACAATCGACTTGCCTGAATTCACATGACGCGAGAGCTGACGCGTGTGCCAGGCAATGTCGGAGGCGTCGTGGCGCATGAAGTAGCCGACATCGACCGTGTCCCACAAGGCCTTGTGCCCCTCAAAGGGCTGGGCGTGCAGGGCCAGCTGGATCAGGGCCTCGCGCTTGCGGGTCTCGACTTCGACATGCGGGTCGGCGGCGTGGCCGCCGAGCACGCGCAGCGTCAGCCGGTACAGGTCTTCGAGCAGCTTGCCTTTCCAGGCGTTCCAGACCTTGGGCGAAGTGCCCCGAATGTCAGCCACTGTGAACAGGTAGAGCGCGGTCAGGTAGCGCTCGTTGCCCACGCGTTTGGCAAAGGTCGCGATGACATCAGGGTCGCTGAGGTCGGTTTTCTGGGCCACGCGGCTCATGGTCAGGTGTTCCCGCACGACAAAGGCAATGAGTTCGGTATTTTCCCGGCTCAGGTTGTGTTGCCTGCAAAAGCGCAGCACCTCGACTTCGCCCAGCTGCGAGTGGTCGCCGCCACGGCCCTTGGCAATGTCGTGAAACAAGGCCGCCACATACAAAAGCCAGGGCTTGTCCCAGCCGCTGGCAAGTTGCGAGCAAAATGGGTATTCGTGGGCGTGCTCGACAATGAAGAAGCGCCGCACGTTGCGCAGCACCATCAGCACATGCTGGTCCACCGTATAAACATGAAACAGGTCGTGCTGCATTTGCCCGACGATGCGGCGAAACGCCCACAGGTAGCGTCCCAGCACCGAAGTCTGGTTCATCAGCCGCATGGCATGGGTGATGCCGCTGTTCTGCTGCAGGATTTGCATGAAGGTGGTGTGGTTGATCGGGTCCTTGCGAAAGGCGCCGTTCATCAGGTCACGGGCGTTGTAGAGGGCGCGCAGCGTGCGCGCCGACAAGCCACTCATGCCGGCCGTCTGGAACACCAGGAAAGTTTCCAGGATGGCGTACGGCTCGCGCTGGTAGAGGTCGTCACTGACCACTTCGACCATGCCTGCCTTGTCGGAAAAATGGGCGTTGATGGGGCGTGGTTCATGGGTGCTGGGGCTCAGGCGCTCTTCGATGTTGAGCAGCAGGATCTGGTTGAGCTGGGTCACCGCCTTGGCGGCCCAGTAGTAGCGTTTCATGAGCGCCTCGCTTGGGCGCACCAGAGAGCGCCGGTCGGCGGTCGCTGGCGGCGCTTCAAAACCGAAGGCCTGCGCCACCGCATTTTGCATGTCGAAAATCAGCCGGTCTTCACGGCGTTTGGCGATCAGGTGCAGTCTGGTGCGAATCAGCCACAGCAAGGCCTCGTTGCGCTTGATCTGTTTGATTTCAAAAGCAGTTGCCAGGCCATTTTTGGCCAACTCGCTCCAATTGTTGCCCAGCCCCGCCGCTTTGGCCACCCACAAGATCACCTGCAAATCACGCAGACCGCCGGGCGACTCCTTGCAGTTGGGCTCCAGCGAGTAGGGCGTGTTGTCGAACTTATTGTGGCGCTGGCGCAGTTCCAGGGTTTTGGCTATGAAAAATGCCTGCGGGTCGATGGCGGCAACAAACTGGCGTTTGAACGCATCATAGGTGGCTGAGTTGCCAGTGATCAGGCGCGACTCCAGCAGAGAGGTTTGCACCGTGACATCTTTAGCCGCCTCGTTCAGGCAGTCGGCCACTGAGCGCACGCTGGAGCCGATCTCCAGCCCGGCGTCCCAGCAACTGCCAATAAACCCCTCGATACGGACTTTCAGGTCGGCGTCGTGCTCCAGCATGATGTCATCGGGCAACAGCACCAGAACATCGATATCCGAATATGGAAACAGCTCTCCCCGGCCATAGCCACCCACGGCAGCCAGCGTCAGGCCTTGGGGAAAATCGGCGCGCTGCCACAAGGTCTTCAGAGTGTCATCGGCCAGGGCGGAGAGCTTGCCCAAGGTGGCCGCGACGCCGCGCGCACTGCTGTTTCCTTCTGCCAACGATTGGAAAAGAGCCGTTTTATTGGCACGGAATTGCTCGCGCAGGACTTTAAGATCGATCATGGAAAGCTGTTTTGAAAATTGCGAATCAGGCAACCGCCAGGGTGATCGCGGGCGCAGCAGGCTTGACAAATTCGGGGATTGGCGGGCTGTTGGCGGACAGGGTCAACACCTCATAGCCGGTGGGCGTCACCAGCACGGTGTGCTCCCATTGGGCTGATAGAGAATGGTCTTTGGTGACGATGGTCCAGCCGTCGCCCAGTTCCTTGATTTCCTTGCGCCCGATGTTGAGCATGGGCTCAATGGTGATGGTCATGCCGGCCTTGAGCTGCTCCAGCGTGCCCGGCTTTCCGTAGTGCAGCACCTGCGGGTCTTCATGAAACTTCTGGCCGATGCCGTGGCCGCAGTATTCGCGCACCACGCTCAGGCCGTGGCCTTCGGCAAAGGTCTGGATGGCATGCCCAATGTCACCCAGGTAAGCGCCGTCACGCACTTGTCTGATACCCTTCCACATGGCCTCGTATGTGAGATTGCACAGGCGTTTGGCCGCGATGGACACTTCGCCCACCTGGTACATGCGGCTTGAATCGCCATGCCAGCCGTTCTTGATGACCGTGACATCAATATTGATGATGTCACCTTTCTTGAGCGGCTTGTCGTTGGGAATGCCGTGGCAGACCTGGTGGTTGATCGACGTGCAGATCGATTTGGGGTAGGGGTTGTGGCCACCCGGCGCATAGTTCAAGGGTGCCGAGATGGCCCCAAGCACCTGTGTGGTGTAGTCTTCGGCCAGCCGGTCGAGCTCGTTGGTGGTGATGCCAGGTTTGACAAACTGGGCTAGATAGTCCAGCAATTCAGCGGCCAGGCGGCCGGCGATGCGCATGCCGGCAATGCCGTCGGGGTCTTTGTAAGTAATCGTCATGCTGTAAATTATCCCATCGCGGTCAAGAGCCGTTTTTTATAGGTGTTTCCTGGCGGGGTCATGGTGGCAGGACTGAAGCAGGGGAAAATGGCATTTTTTCACTCAACTTGCTCAAACTTTCGTGATCAGCCACAAAATCTGCGTTGCGCCCATGCTGGACTGGACTGATCGCCATTGCCGCTATTTTCACCGTCTGTTGTCCAGACACGCGTTGCTATATAGCGAGATGGTGACCACCGGGGCACTGATACACGGCGATCGGACCCGGCATCTGGACTACAACGCGGCCGAGTCGCCATTGGCACTGCAATTGGGTGGCAGTGAACCCGCCGATCTGGCAAAGTGCGCGCGCTGGGCGCAGGATTGGGGCTACGGCGAGGTAAACTTGAATTGCGGCTGCCCCAGCGAGCGGGTGCAGCGCGGCGCTTTTGGCGCCTGTTTGATGCGCGAACCGGCTCTGGTGGCCGAGGGCGTCAAAGCCATGCGCGATGCGGTGTCGATCCCGGTCACGGTCAAGCACCGAATTGGCATCGACAAAGAAGAGAGTTATGACTTTGTGCGCGACTTTGTCGGCGTGATCAGCCTGGCTGGTTGCAGCACGTTCATCGTGCATGCGCGCAATGCCTGGCTGAAGGGCTTGAACCCCAAGGACAACCGATCGGTGCCGCCCTTGCGTTATGAAGCGGTGTACCGGCTGAAACAGGATTTTCCAGCGCTTGAATTTGTCATCAATGGCGGCATCACCCAGACGGACCAGATCGAGCAACACCTGCAACACGTCGATGGCGTCATGCTGGGCCGCGAGGCCTACCACAACCCCTGGTGGCTGAGCGAATGGGACCGACGGTTTTTTGCCGATGTCGGTCAGGCTGGCCTGACCCGCGAATCAGTGGAGCAGCAGATGGTGGCCTACATGGCCGAGCAGGCCGAGCGCTTTGGCATCCCCTGGCCCACCATCGCCCGCCACATGCTGGGTTTGCGCCACGGTCTGCCGGGGGCGAGGCGCTGGCGCCAGGTCTGGAGTGACCATCACCTCAGGGCGCTGCCACCCGGGCAGGTGATGGCTTTGGCGCATGGGCTGGCCGCCTGAGCAGGGCGCTCAGTGCGGCGCTGCCGGCGGGTGCGACATCAGCCGGTCGGTGTAGGCGATGGCAATGGCTGAAAGAAGAAACGTGATGTGAATGACCGTTTGAGCGATCAGCACTTTGTCGCTGTAATTGGCGGCATTGATGAAGGTCTTGAGCAGATGGATCGAGCTGATGCCGATGATGGCGGTGGCCAGCTTGACCTTGAGCACGGATGCATTCACATGGTCCAGCCATTCGGGCTGGTCCTGATGGCCTTCCAGGTTCAAACGTGACACGAAGGTCTCATAGCCGCCCACGATCACCATGATCAGCAGATTGGAGATCATGACCACGTCAATCAGCGCCAGCACGACCAGCATGATGATGGTCTCGTTCAGTTGCGTGATGGGCACATCGGTCTTGTAGCCAATGCCGTCAATGAGCGCCTGCAGGGCTGTCGGGCTGCCAAAGGCAGCTTCGAGCAGGTGCACCAACTCCACCCAAAAGTGAAATACATAAACACCTTGCGCGGCGATCAGCCCCAGATAAAGCGGCAATTGCAGCCAGCGGCTCGCAAAAATCAGGCGCGGAATCGGGCGCAGGGGTGATTTGGTGGGCGTTGTGGATAGGGTCATTGGTGTTTGAATTAAAGTGGTGTCGGCTTGATTTTATGGGGCGGCTTGTGCCGGACTTGCCAGTCAGTGGCCTGTAAGTGCCAGCCGTGACATTATCGGGCGAACTTTGTTTAACTAGAGGAGATTGATCCGTGACTACACCCACAACAGCTGTTGAATCCATGTTGGTTGAAAACCGTGTTTTCCCGCCAAGCGAGGCCACCGTCAAGGCAGCACGCATCTCGGGGATGGAAAGCTATTACGCGCTGTGCGCAGAAGCTGAAAAAGATTTCGAAGGTTTTTGGGCCCGCCTGGCGCGTGAAAACGTGGTCTGGAGCAAGCCTTTTACCAAGACGCTGGACGAGTCCAATGTGCCTTTCTACAAGTGGTTCGAAGACGGCGAGCTCAATGCATCGGCCAACTGCCTCGACAAGCACATGGGTACCCCCAACGAGAACAAAGTCGCTGTTATTTTCGAAGCCGACGACGGCGCGGTCACCAAAACCACTTACAAGGAACTGCTCGCCAAGGTCAGCCAGTTCGCCAATGCGCTCAAAGCCAAGGGCATCCAGAAGGGTGACCGTGTCCTGATTTACATGCCCATGACCCTGGAAGGCGTGATTGCCATGCAGGCCTGCGCCCGCATTGGCGCCACGCACAGCGTGGTGTTTGGCGGCTTCTCGGCCAAGGCCTTGCAAGAACGCATCATCGACGCCGGCGCCGTGGCGGTGGTGACCGCCAACTTCCAGATGCGCGGTGGCAAGCAGTTGCCGCTCAAGGGCATTGTGGATGAGGGTCTGGGTCTGGGTGGCTGCGAATCCATCAAGACGGTGTTTGTGTTCGAACGCACCAACAGCCCCTGCAACATGGTCGCTGGCCGTGACATCACGTTCACGCAAGCCCTGGCGGGTCAAAGCACCGAATGCGCGCCGGTGATGGTCGGTGCCGAGCACCCTCTGTTCATCTTGTTCACCTCCGGTTCCACCGGCAAGCCGAAGGGCGTGCAGCATTCCACCGGCGGCTTTGTGCTGTGGTCCAAGCTGACCATGGACTGGACCTTTGACTTGCGCGCCGATGACATTTTCTGGTGTACCGCCGACATCGGCTGGATCACCGGTCACGCCTACGTGGCTTATGGCCCGCTGGCGGCGGGTGCCACCCAGATCATTTTTGAGGGCATCCCGACCTACCCGAACGCCGGTCGTTTCTGGCAAATGATCGAGCGCCACAAGTGCAGCATTTTCTACACGGCACCCACCGCCATCCGCTCGCTGATAAAGTCCGCCGAAAGCGACGAAAAAGTGCATCCGGACCGTTCGGACCTGTCGAGCCTGCGCATTTTGGGCACGGTGGGCGAGCCCATCAATCCGGAAGCCTGGATGTGGTACTTTAAGAACATCGGCCATGAAAAGTGTCCGATCGTGGACACTTTCTGGCAAACCGAAACCGGTGGCCACATGATCACGCCGTTGCCGGGTGCGACACCGCTGGTGCCAGGTAGCTGCACCTTGCCGTTGCCTGGCATCATGGCTGCCATCGTTGACGAAGCCGGTCATGACGTGCCCAACGGTTCGGGCGGCATGCTGGTCGTCAAGCGCCCATGGCCATCGATGATCCGTACCATCTGGGGCGACCCGGAACGCTTCAAGTCCAGCTACTTCCCGGCCGAAATGGGCGGCACCTACTATCTCGCCGGTGACGGCGCTGTGCGCAGTGAAGACCGTGGCTACTTCCGAATCACCGGCCGAATCGATGACGTGCTGAATGTGTCGGGTCACCGCATGGGCACCATGGAAATCGAATCGGCCCTGGTTGCCAAGACCGACCTGGTGGCTGAGGCTGCTGTGGTGGGCCGGCCGGATGATCTGACGGGTGAAGCGATTTGCGCCTTTGTGGTGTTGAAGCGTGGCGTGCCGACAGGCGACGAAGCTAAGCAAATCGCCAAAGAGCTGCGCGATTGGGTTGCCAAGGAGATTGGCCCCATTGCCAAGCCCAAGGACATCCGATTTGGTGAAAACCTGCCCAAGACGCGTTCGGGCAAGATCATGCGTCGTTTGCTGCGTTCGCTGGCCAAGGGTGAAAACATCACCCAGGATACCTCGACGCTGGAAAACCCGGCAATCTTGGGTCAGTTGGGCCAAGCCTACTGAGGCGCTGCAAAGTTGGTTCACGAACGCTTGTTTTGCAAGTGTTCGTGGCCTGAAAATTACATAAAAAAAGCCCGCAGTTGCGGGCTTTTTCACATCTGGAGAGACGACTTGTTTATTTGAGTGACAAGACCCAGGTGACCAATTGTGTGGCTTCTGCATCACTAACTTGCGGATTGGCCGGCATCGGAATCGCGCCCCACACACCGGAGCCCCCTTGTTTGACCTTTGCCGCCAGTTTGGCAGCCATGTCCTTGCCGGCGTACTTTTTGGCGACGTCTTTGTAGGCCGGGCCGACAATTTTTTTCTCGACCGCGTGGCAAGCCATGCAGTTCTTCTTTTGCGCCAACGCCTGATCTGCCAAAGCCGGTGCAGCCACAAAAGCGGCCGCCAGCAAAACAAAAAGAGTTCGTTTCATGCGGTTGTCCTTTGAAAAGATGGGTTAGAGTGTCTGAACGTTATTTTAGGGATGGCTGTTGACATGGGTGTTTTGCCAACAACTATTTCATTAAAAAGGAGAGGCCATGTATTTACTGGGTTTGGGCTTGGTGTTGTTGCTCATGAAATATGCTGCCGTGGGGCCGGTCGCCGACTGGTCGTGGTGGTGGGTGCTATCGCCATTTGTCATGGCTGTGCTGTGGTGGTTCTGGGCTGACAGCTTTGGCTACACCAAGCGCAAGGCAATGGAGCGTGAAAACAGTAGGATCAAGAAGCGCCGAGCGCGCACCAAAAACGCGCTCGATGCCAACTACCAACAAAGGAAGCGCTGAATGCGCGTAGCCCAACCGCCAGGACCGGCTGGTCTTGCACGGATCGTTTCAGTAGTTGTCCAGCACAGCGCCCTTGCTGGCGGTCGATGCGTTGAAGGCAAACTTTGCTTGTACCCCACGCGTATAGCGCGGCTCGGGGGCCGTCCAGACAGCGCGCCGTTTGGCGATGACGTCGTCACTGACATTGAGTTGCAGCAGCAACTGGTGCGCGTCGATGGTGATCGAGTCGCCTTCTTCGATCAGTGCAATCAGGCCGCCAGTGGCGGCTTCAGGGGCCACGTGGCCGACGACCATGCCCCAGGTGCCGCCGGAAAAACGGCCGTCGGTGATCAGTCCTACGGATTCGCCCAAGCCCTGGCCGACCAACGCGCCGGTGGGCGCCAGCATTTCCGGCATGCCCGGACCGCCCTTGGGGCCAAGGTAGCGCAACACCATCACGTCGCCGGCCACGATCTGGTTCGCCAGAATGGCTTTCAGGGCTGACTGCTCGTCCTCGAACACGCGCGCCGGGCCGGTCATGACCGGATTTTTCAAACCGGTGATCTTGGCCACGCAGCCTTCGGGTGCCAGGTTGCCTTTGAGAATGGCAAGGTGGCCCTGGGCATACATCGGCCTGCTCATGGGTCGGATCACATCCTGATCGGCACGCGGTGCATCGGGAATGTCTTTGAGTACTTCAGCCACGGTCTGGCCGGTGATGGTGATGCAGTCGCCGTACAACAGGCCGGCGCTGAGCAGCATCTTCATGACTTGCGGAATACCACCGGCGCGGTGCAAATCGACTGCCAGGTATTTGCCGCTGGGCTTGAGGTCGCACAGCACCGGGGATTTGACGCGCACGCGCTCAAAATCATCGATGGTCCATTCGACCCCGGCGGCGTGGGCGATGGCCAAAAAGTGCAGCACAGCGTTGGTCGAGCCGCCAATGGCCATGACTACGGCGATGGCGTTCTCGATCGACTTGCGAGTCACGATGTCGCGCGGCTTGAGGTCTTTCTTGATGGCCTCGATCAGCACTCTGGCAGATTCCTTGGCAGAGTTCAGCTTTTCATCGTGCGGATTGGCCATGGTGCTCGAATAGGGCAACGAAATGCCCAGTGCCTCGAAAGCCGAACTCATGGTGTTGGCGGTGTACATGCCGCCGCACGAACCCGGGCCGGGAATGGCGCGGCGCTCGATCTCCAGCAGGTCTTCGTCGCTCATGCGGCCGGCGGCGTTTTCGCCTACGGCTTCGAATACGCTCACAATGTTAAGGTCCTGCCCCTTGTAATGACCCGGCAAAATGGTACCGCCATAGACATAGATGGCGGGCACATTGGCGCGCAGCATGCCCATCAGGCCGCCTGGCATGTTTTTGTCGCAGCCGCCGATCACCAGCACGCCGTCCATCCACTGGCCCTGCACGCAGGTCTCGATGCAGTCGGATATCACCTCGCGGCTGACCAAGCTGTATTTCATGCCCTCGGTGCCCATCGACATGCCGTCCGAGATGGTGGGAGTGCCAAACACCTGGGCGTTGCCGCCGGCTTCTTCAATCGCCACAATGGCAGCGTCAGCGAGCTTTTGCAGTCCCGAATTGCATGGCGTGATGGTGCTGTGGCCGTTGGCGACACCGATCATGGGTTTGCTGAAGTCGTCGCCCTCGTAACCCATTGCGTAATACATGGAGCGGTTGGGCGCGCGCGATTTGCCCTCGGTGATGTTTTTGCTGCGCGGGTTCATGACGACGGGTTTGATGTCCATAAAAGCTCACTAGGGTTGGTTGCAGTGTTCAGGCCAAGCGCCGGGCACAAGTGCGAAGCGCATTGGCCTATTTTAAAGAACCTTGGTCGCCAAAATTGCCATTGGCTTGCGAGACAATGTCAACCATGCTGATTCATCCCGAAATAAACCCGATCGCCCTGCAACTCGGCCCCTTGTCCATTCATTGGTACGGGTTGACCTATTTAGCGGCCTTTGGCCTGTTTGTCTGGTTGGGGCGCCTGCGGCTGCACCATGCGCCATTTGCTTCTCTGCTCGGCCCGCAAGCCTGGAAAAAGCAGGATGTTGAAGACATTTTGTTTCTTGGTGTGATGGGTGTGGTGCTGGGCGGGCGGCTGGGCTATTGCCTGTTTTACAAGCCGCTGTATTACGCGGCCCATCCGCTGGAGGTGTTCGCGGTGTGGCAGGGCGGTATGAGTTTTCATGGCGGCATGCTGGGCGTGATCTTCGCCATGCTTTGGTTTGCTCATTCACGCGGTCGGCATTGGTTGCAGGTGGCCGATTTTGTGGCACCTTGTGTGCCCACGGGATTGGCTGCCGGGCGCGTGGGTAACTTCATCAACGGCGAACTATGGGGCAGGACGGCCAGTCCGGATTTGCCTTGGGGAATGGTGTTCAGGGGTGCCGGAGACTTGCCGCGTCATCCGTCGCAGATTTACCAGTTCCTGTTGGAAGGCCTGCTGCTGTTTGTCTTGCTATGGCTATATGCACGCAATGAGCGCGCCCAGGGCCGGGTGGCAGCGATGTTCTTGCTGGGTTATGGCGTGTTCAGATTCATTGCCGAGTTTTTCCGTGAGCCCGACGCGCACCTGGGCCTGTTGTCGCTGGGCATGAGCATGGGCCAATGGCTGTGCCTGCCGATGATTTTGGGTGGCCTGGGGCTATGGTGGTGGGCAGGCAGGCAGCCTGTAAATTTGGGCAAGAAGACACGTTGAGCTGGACTTGCAGCGCCACGTGTGATTTTCAGTTGAAGGCAGAGAATGACCGCAAAAGTCAAGTTTGAACAGAGCCATGGAGTGGCGTACGTCACGCTCGCTTACCCCAGGCGTTTCAACGCCATGTCGCGCGCCATGTGGCTTGATTTGCGGGCTGTCTTTGAGCGTATTCAAGGCAACGGCGACGTGCGCTGTGTACTGATATCAGGGCAGGGCGCGCATTTTTGTGCCGGTGGCGATATTTCGGAATATACCGCTTTCAGGTTCAATGAAACCTCTCTGCATGAGTTTCATGAGGTCGCGGTCTGGGGTGCCTTGCGCGCCATGCTGGCTTGCGACGTGCCAATGGTGGCGCAAATTGCCGGCAATTGCATGGGCGCCGGGGTTGAGCTGGCCAGTTGCTGCGACATCCGGGTGGCTGCAGAGTCGGCCCAGTTTGGCGCACCCATTGCGAGGCTCGGCTTTCCGATGGCACCGCGCGAGGCAGCGCTGATGGTGCGCGAAGTCGGCCTGGTGACTGCCCGCCAGATGCTGCTGGAAGCAGCGGTGCTGGGGGCGCCAGAGATGCTGCAGCGCGGGTTTTTGAGTCGGGTCGTGGCCGATGTCGATTTAGTCGCGCTCGCTCAAACCACGGTGCAGCGCATTTGCCAGTTGGCCCCGCAAGCGGCGCGCCTGAACAAGCAAACGCTGCGGGTGTTGAATTCGTCGCCCGTCTTGACGAATGCCATGCCACCCGCTTCGCAATTACCGACCCATGCCGATCCCTTGTCAGCTTTGCTGGTCACGGCCTACGGCTACGCTGACAGCGCCGAGCAGCGCGAGGGCATCCATGCTTTTCTGGAAAAACGACCGCCCAGGTTTTGACAAACCACCCGTTCAATTTAATTCAATTCAACTTACCCCAATTCACTTGGATAAACGAGGAAACTACTGTGTCTGAAGTCTCTGTCAACCTTTATGCACACCTGCGCCGGGCTTTTCCTGGCGACCTGGACAGCGCTGCCATTGAAACCGATGCGGGCCAGTTGTACAACTGGCGCGATCTCGATCGAGGCACAGCGATGCTGGCCAACTTTTTGCAGTCGCTGGAGTTGCCAGCCGGCTCACGCATCGCGGTTCAGGTTGAAAAGTCGGTTGAAGCGCTGATGCTGTACTTGGCCACGCTGCGCGCCGGCTATATTTTTTTGCCGCTCAACACAGCCTACCAAAGCGCTGAAATCGAGTATTTCATTGGCAATGCCGAACCGGCCGTGGTGGTGTGCAGTGATCACAACTTTGGCTGGGTCAGCACGCTGGCGTTCAAGGCCGGCACGCGTCACGTATTGACCTTGAACGAAGACCGGACCGGCTCCCTGCTGGAGCGCGCGGCCCATGCGTCTGACCAGCATGCCGTGGCGTTCAAAAAGCCGGACGATGTGGCGGTGATCATTTACACCAGCGGCACCACGGGTCGATCCAAAGGGGCCATGCTTACCCATGGCAACATGTTGAGCAACGCCCTGGTATTAAGGGACTATTGGGGCTGGCGCAGCCCGGAGCAAGGTGGTGACGTGCTGATCCATGCGCTGCCGATTTTTCATGTGCACGGACTTTTTGTGGCGATTCATGGCGCCCTCATCAACGGCAGCAAGATGATCTGGCTGGGCAAATTCGATCCCAAGGTCGTGCTCAGGCACATGCCGCAAGCCACGGTGTTCATGGGGGTGCCCACGCTGTATGTGCGCCTGCTGGCCGAGCCGGGGCTGACCAAAGAAATTGCACAGCGCATACGGCTGTTTGTTTCGGGCTCGGCACCGCTACTGCTCGACACCTTTACCGCTTGGCAGCAGCGCACCGGCCATACCATTCTGGAGCGCTACGGCATGAGTGAGACCATCATGCTCACATCCAATCCCTACCGGGGAGAGCGCCGCGGCGGTACCGTGGGTTTCCCTTTACCAGGGGTCATGCTGCGGGTAGTGGACGGGCCGGGCGCAGAACGGGCCATAGGCGAAATTGGTGACATTCAGGTCAAAGGACCGAATGTGTTTGCAGGCTACTGGCGCATGCCCGAAAAAACCGCCGAAGAATTTACCGTGGATGGATTTTTCAAGACCGGCGATGTGGGGTGGATCGATGCAGACGGTTACGTCACCATCGCGGGGCGCAGCAAAGACCTGATCATCAGCGGCGGCTACAACGTCTACCCGGCCGAACTGGAGAGCTTCATCAATGACCTGCCTGGCGTGGCCGAAAGCGCGGTGGTCGGCGTGCCGCATGCAGACTTCGGCGAGGTCGGGGTCGCCGTGGTGGTGCCAAGACCTGGGGCAAAGCTGGATTCAAATCAGATTCTGACTGAATTGAAAGCGCGCGTGGCCAATTACAAGGTGCCCAAACAATGCCACGTGGTGGCGGATCTGCCGCGCAACGCCATGGGCAAGGTGCAAAAGAATTTGCTGCGCGCGCAATACAGTTGAAATGGCCACGTACAGCGCCCTGAATCCAGGGTGGCTTGCGTTTTTCCGGCTTATCTCAAAACCAGCACAGGGATGTGCGAATGCGTCAGGACCTGTTGGGTTTCGCTGCCAAGGAGCAGGCGTTTCACGCCTTTGCGGCCGTGTGAAGCCATCACGATCAAATCGCATTTGTGTTTGCGCGCCGTGGCAATGATGGCATCTGACACAATGTCCGACTTGATGGTCAGGGCGCGTGTCTTGACCCCTTGTTCCTCTGCTGTTTTTTTAACTTGGTCAACGACCGCCTGTCCCTCTTCAGCCCATTGCTTTTCAATCCGCCCCACCTCGGCCGCCTGCAAAGCCAGCCCACCTTCGAAGTAGCTTTGCGGATAGCGGGGAACCACTTTCAGGGCGACCAGACTCGCCCCTGTCAGGGCGGCGAGCGAGATGGCACTGCTGACGGCTTTCTTGGACAATGTTGACCCGTCGGTTGCGAGAAGAATTTTGTCATACATGATGGAGTCTCCAGCGTGTTAAAAATGTCAGCATACACCCAGATCTGACGCTTGGCAGTTGATAAAAGTCAGTCAATGAGTAGCTCTTCTCAGTTAACTTCAACAATATATATGTCTCTTATGATTCCTGGTCGCCCGGAGTTTGATCCGCTTCAACTCAGCACAACCCCGGCAGCAGCCGAGGACGAGCCGCACGGGCAGGACACAAGGGCGACGCTGTCGCTCCTCGATGATGAACAGGAATGGACAGCTTTTAGCCGCCCGCGTGCTCAACAGCCCGGATGTTGGGAATCCAACGTGGTGATTGAAGGCATGCATTGTGCGGCCTGTGCGCTGAGCATAGAAGATGCGCTCAAGGGCGTGCCGGGTGTGCTCAGTGCTGAAGTCAGTGCCGGCAGTCACCGGGCCAAGGTGGTGTGGGAGGCGCAAGCTGTTGCACCGTCAGGCTGGATTCAGGCGGTGCAAAAAGCTGGCTACCGGGCGCTTCCGGCAAACGATGCTTTTGCACGCGAGCGCCGCCTTGCAGAGTCGCGCAGGGCCTTGTGGCGAATGATGGTCGCGGGCCTGTGCATGATGCAGGTCATGATGTATGCCTACCCCGCCTATGTGGCCCGGCCTGGAGATTTGACCCAGGAAATGGAGCAATTGCTGCGCTGGGCCTCCTGGGTGCTGTCGCTGCCGGTGATCCTGTTCTCATGCGGCCCCTTCTTTGGCAACGCCTGGCGGGATGTGCTGCACCGGCGCGTCAGCATGGACTTGCCGGTGGCATTGGGCATGTTGATCACCTTTTTGGTCAGCACAGCCGGGACGTTCGACCCGGCAGGCATTTTTGGTCACGAGGTGTACTTCGATTCCCTGACCATGTTTGTGTTTTTCCTGTTGGCAGGGCGCTGGTTCGAGTTGCGCCTGCGTGACAAGACGGCAGGCTCACTGGAAGCCTTGATGAACCGCCTGCCGGACAGCGTGTCGCGACTTAAATCAGATGGGCAATTCGAACGTGTCCCTGTGCGGCGTCTGCATCCCGGAGATGTAATTCGTGTATTGCCAGGCGAAGCCTTTCCAGCCGATGGCGTGTTGTTGCAAGGGCGCACAGCGGTTGATGAGGCTTTGTTGACGGGTGAATCCCAGCCGTTGACACGCAATGTGGGAGATGAGGTGATCTCCGGCAGTCACAACCTGTCGGCGGTGGTACAAATGCGGGTGGATCGGGTGGGGGAGCAGACGCGTTTTGCCCAGATCGTCAATCTGATGGAGAGTGCCGCCACCACCAAGCCACCCCTGGCTCGCTTGGCTGACACCATCGCCAAGCCATTTTTAATGGGGGTGTTGCTCGCCGCTGGCCTGGCGTGTGGCTACTGGTGGCAGACTGATCCTGAACGTGCGCTGATGGTCGCAGTGTCGGTGCTGGTGGTGACCTGCCCTTGCGCATTGTCACTGGCCACACCCGCCGCCATGCTGTCGGCCGCGGGCGCATTGGCCAGACGTGGAGTGTTGGTGCGGCGTCTTGATGCCTTCGAGTCTTTGGCCGCCGTGGACACTGTGATGTTTGACAAGACTGGTACCTTGACGCGCGATGCAATGGTGTTGACTAGCATTCAAGTTCGCCCAGGCTTGCCTGAGCAGCAAGTGCTGGCCATGGCTGCAGCGCTGGCGCAACATTCCCTTCATCCTGTTTCCAGAGCCATTGTTGTCGCTGCAAATTTGGCGGAAGTGCCAGGTAACTGGCGCGCTGATCAAGTGACCGAGCAAGCCGGGCAGGGAATAAGTGCCAGAGTTGCTTTGGCGGGCGATACTGAACCTGACCGGCTCTTGCGCCTGGGCTCAGGCGATTTTTGTGGCGCGCCACCAACGGATGGGAGCGCTTTGCAGGTGCATTTGAGTGACGATCGGGGATGGCTTGCCAGCTTTGGGTTCCTGGAAGAAATTCGCCCGGATGCTACAGAGACGGTTTCCGCCTTGCGGCGCGCCGGGATCAGCGTGCATTTGCTGTCTGGGGATGCCCGTGAGGCAGTGCAGCGGGTGGCTGAAAAGGTAAGGATATCAGCCGTCAAGGGGCAATGTTCACCACAGGACAAGCTTGATTTTTTACGTGACGCGCAGCGCCAAGGCAGTAAAGTTGCCGTTATCGGCGATGGTTTGAACGATGGGCCGGTGCTGGCGGGGGCGCACGTTTCATTTGCTTTTGGCCAGGCAGTGCCTCTGGCGCAGGCTCAGGCAGATTTTTTGGTCTCTGGCGGCCGATTGATGAACGTGGTGGACGCGCTCTTGTTATCACGGCGAACCCTTTTTATTGTGAGGCAAAATCTGTGGTGGGCAGCGATCTACAACGCGGTGTGCGTGCCGCTGGCCATTTTTGGCATGTTGCCGGCTTGGCTCGCGGGGCTGGGAATGGCCAGCAGTTCCTTGCTGGTGGTGCTCAACGCATTGCGTCTGTCAAAGGACGCGCAGTTTGAACGGAAAACCTGATGGACATTCTGTATTTTTTGGTTCCGCTCTCGGTAGTTCTGGTATTTTTTATCATTGGCGGTATCTGGTGGGCCATCCACAGTGGACAATTCGACGACATGGAGAAAGAGGGGGAAAGAATTCTTAAGGATTGATCAACTATTTTTTAATTTATTTGATCTGTATCAAATGGCGTCAGGGTTGCATCTTGCACACTTTGACAGACTGAAACTGAAAAGAGGTGAACATGGCATTTCCAAATTCGCAGGCAACAACTTACAACGACAAGGTTGTCAGGCAGTTTGCCATCATGACGGTGGTGTGGGGCGTGGTTGGCATGCTGGTCGGCGTGATCATTGCTGCCCAGTTGGCATGGCCAGAGCTCAATATGGGCATTTCGTTTTTATCCTTTGGGCGATTACGTCCGTTGCACACCAACGCTGTCATCTTTGCCTTTGGTGGTTGCGGCCTCTTTGCGACGTCTTACTATGTGGTTCAACGTACTTGCCAAGTGCGCATCTTCAGTGACAAACTGGCGGCGCTCACCTTTTGGGGCTGGCAACTGGTCATTCTTATCGCGGCGATTTCACTACCTCTGGGTTACACCTCTGGCAAGGAATACGCTGAACTGGAATGGCCCGTTGACATTCTGATTACCCTTGTGTGGGTGTCTTATGCCATCGTGTTTTTTGGCACGGTCGGAACCCGCAAGGTTAAGCATATTTACGTGGCCAACTGGTTCTTTGGCGCCTTCATTCTGGCCGTCGCCATATTGCACCTGGTCAACAGTGCGGAGATACCAGTGGCGCTCATGGGCCTGAAATCGTACTCGGCCTATGCGGGTGTGCAGGATGCCATGGTGCAGTGGTGGTACGGCCACAATGCTGTGGGTTTCTTCCTGACGGCGGGCTTTCTGGGCATGATGTATTACTTCATTCCCAAGCAAGCGGGTCGGCCTGTTTATTCCTACCGTCTGTCGATCGTCCACTTTTGGGCGCTGATTTTCACTTACATGTGGGCGGGCCCGCACCACTTGCACTACACCGCTTTGCCTGACTGGACGCAGTCCTTGGGTATGGTGTTTTCCCTGATCCTTTTGGCACCAAGCTGGGGCGGCATGATCAACGGCATCATGACGCTGTCTGGTGCTTGGCACAAACTGCGCGACGACCCCATCCTGCGTTTCCTCATTGTGTCGCTTTCCTTCTATGGCATGTCCACCTTTGAAGGCCCCATGATGGCCATCAAAACGGTGAACGCCTTGTCTCATTACACCGACTGGACCGTAGGCCACGTGCACTCTGGTGCTTTAGGCTGGGTGGGCCTTGTCACCATGGGTTCGATGTACTACCTGATCCCCCGCTTGTTTGGACAAAAGCAGATGTTCAGCGTGAAGGCCATTGAAGTTCACTTCTACATGGCCACCATCGGTATCGTGCTCTACATTGCCGCGCTCTGGATAGCTGGTGTCATGCAGGGTTTGATGTGGAGGTCGATTAACGCTGATGGCACCCTGACATATACCTTTGTGGAATCTGTCAAGGCCAGCTATCCGTTCTATGTGTTGCGCCTGGCCGGTGGTTTGTTGTATCTCACAGGCATGATCATCATGCTCTGGAACACCATCAAGACGGCAACTGCCGGTCGATCTGTCACCGTCAACATTCCGTCTGTTGTCGCACACGCCTGAGGAATAAAAATATGTCTACATCCAATCAAAGCGGCGGACTGTCGCATGCAACCATCGAAACCAACAACGGGTTAATGATTGTTTTGATGCTTATTGTCTTGTTGTTTGGTGGCCTGGTTGAAATCGTGCCCTTGTTTTTCCAGAAATCAACCACCACTCCGGCACCGGGACTCAAACCCTACACTTCGCTTCAGTTGGCCGGACGCGACATCTACACCCGTGAAGGTTGCTACAACTGCCATTCACAGATGATTCGCCCATTCCGAGCCGAGACACTTCGTTACGGCCCATACTCCAAGGCCAACGAATTTGTCTATGACCATCCGTTCCAATGGGGTAGCAAGCGCACTGGCCCGGATCTGCATCGTGTGGGCGGCAAGTACAGCGACCAATGGCAGATTACGCACCTGAATAATCCGCGCGATCTGGTCCCTGAGTCCATCATGCCGGCTTATCCCTGGTTGATGAACACCCCCGTGGACGCTGCCAGCATGCCTTCGCACATGACTGCGCTGCGTAAAGTGGGCGTGCCATACACCGACGCCGAGATTGCCGCTTCGGTCGAAGAGCTCAAGGGCAAGACCGAGATGGATGCCATGGTGGCTTACCTCCAGGTTCTTGGCACGACTTCTAAGTAAAAAGGGGCCTGTATGGAGTTTGATGTCAACACATTTCGCTCACTGGTCACTTTGGCGAGCTTCTTGGCGTTCGTCGGGATCATTGCCTGGGCTTACTCCCGCAAGAATTCTGCTGACTTTGACAAAGCTGCCAACCTGCCTTTTGAGCAGGATTGACCCATTCACCTGATTGGAAAAAAAATGAGTGATTTCACAAGTAATTTTTGGGAAATATATATTTCTGGCATTACTTTGGTCGGCATCATCGCCTGCCTGGTTTTGCTAGTTGTCACCGGAAAGATGAAAGCATCTACCGCCAGCGACAACACCACGGGACATGTCTGGGACGGCGATCTGCGCGAAATGAACAACCCGCTACCAAGATGGTGGAGTTACATGTTTGTTTTCACCATCGTCTTCTCATTGGCTTATCTTGTGCTTTACCCCGGATTGGGTAGCTATGCGGGGACCTTGGGTTGGTCTTCAGCCAAATTACATGCCGATGAGGTGGCCAAGGGTAATGCGGAGACGGCCCCGATCTATGCCAAGTTCATGTCCATGAAGCCGGAGGACGTGGCCAAGGATGCACAAGCCATGGCGATTGGTGAGCGCCTGTACGGCAACAATTGTGCGCAGTGTCATGCGTCTGATGCCCGTGGCAATAAAGGCTTCCCGAATTTGACAGATGGCGATTGGCTGCATGGGGGCACTGCGGAAAAGATCAAGGAAACCATTGTGGGTGGACGCATTGGCAACATGCCTCCCATGGTTGCGGCTGTGGGAAGTTCTGATGATGTAAAAAACGTTGCTCAGTACGTGTTGAGCCTGTCGGGCAGCCCGCATGACTCCACTCGTGCGGCTTTGGGCAAGGAAAAATTTGCCGTTTGTGCAGCTTGCCACGGCCCTGACGGCAAAGGCATGCAAGCGGTGGGTTCGGCCAATCTGACAGACAATATTTGGCTGCATGGCTTTGGTGAAAAGGCGATCGCCGATATGGTCAACAATGGCAAAGTCAATGTGATGCCGGCGCAGTCCGCCGAGAAAGGTGGCAAATTGACCGAGGCTCAAATTCATGTCCTGACGGCCTATGTGTGGGGCATGTCGAACAAGTAAGCTTCAAGCTGACCTGCTCAAGACTTGGTTTCCTGGTTTGGGAAATCAGGTCTTTTCCTTTTATGAGGATTCGATTAAGGTTTAAAGGTGATCAGATTTCGCATTTATCCCGTAGATCGGGAAAACCATGACTCAGAGAAATCGACATTTATTGTCCCCAAAAATTAAGATGATTCAATGAAAAAACCTCTGGAGCATTTGAATGATCCCTGGTGGAAGCACGGCTTCGTCTGGATGATCATTGCGGGTCCGGCCATTGTGGTCGTAGCTGGTTTTGTGACGTTTTACCTCGCGGTGAGCCGCCCGAATGAGATCGTGGATGAGACAACTTATCAGCAGGGCAGGCAGTCGGATATGTCGACTGAGGCGCGCAGAAAAGAAAGCGGAGATGCGCCAGCAATGCTGGGCCGCAACCATGCCACGACCGGGATCGTGCCGCCAGCCAAGTGATGGCTTGAAGTAGCCTGCGGCTATTTCGGGTTCACGATTTCCTGAAGTGCAGTTGTATTGACGATACGGACATGGCGCTGCTTGACTTCAACGATGCCGTCCTCTACAAATCTCGAAAAAGTACGGCTGATGGTCTCCAGCTTGAGTCCCAAAAAGCTGCCGATTTCTTCCCGTGTCATGCGCAGGATCAGTTCAGATTGGGAAAACCCTCGTGCGTGCAATCGCTGCGCCAAATTCAACAGAAAAGCCGCCAAACGTTCTTCCGCACGCATGCTGCCCAGCAGCAACATGACACCATGTTCCCTAACAATTTCTCGACTCATGATTTTGTGCACATGATGCTGGAGGGCATTCACTTCTCGTGACAGGTCTTCGATCTGGGCAAATGGCATGGTGCAAATTTCAGCGTCCTCCAAAGCCACGGCATCGCAGGTGTGCTGGTCATTCACAATGCCATCCAGACCGATCACTTCGCCTGCCATCTGAAAGCCGGTGACTTGATCTCGCCCATCTTCAGAAGTGATACAGGTCTTGAAAAAACCGGTCCTGATGGCATACAGATTGTTGAACCTGTCACCATTGTGATAAAGCGTCTCACCCCTTTTGATTTTTTTGCGTACACCAATGATTGCATCAATACGTTCTAGGTCGCCTTCGCTTAAGCTGATGGGCATGCATAATTCACGCATGTTGCAGTTTGCACAAGCGATTTTGATGGACTGATGGTTCATTGGGCTGATTTTGACACTCTTTGAAGATGATCTCTGACTTACGTCAATTTTATGCAAAAGCAAAGATGAGGTCATATCTTCAATGTTTGTTGATCAACATCAAGAATATCGCGTTGTTTTGACGGCATATTCAAATAAATTTCAAAGGAACGAGAATGATTGAAAGTGTCGCCGAGCCGATTTCAGAGAGTCTGATCCGGCAATATGACGTGTCCGGGCCACGTTACACATCCTATCCGACTGCAGACCGATTCGTGGAAGCATTTACTGCTCAGGATTACATACAGGCGCTGGAACAGCGGCGTTCTGGTGCCTCGGCACTGGCCTTGCCGCTATCTTTGTATGTGCATATTCCATTTTGCGAGTCGCTGTGCTATTACTGTGCCTGTAACAAGATCATCACCAAGCATCACGACCGTGCGGCTGCCTACATTACCTACCTCAGTCGTGAGATTGACCTCCACATCCAGCACATGGGAAGCGGTCAAACGGTGTCCCAATTGCATTTTGGTGGCGGCTCACCTACTTTTCTGAGCGATGACGAGTTGCGCGAAGTGATGGGCATGTTACGACGCAATTTCAACCTCATCCCGAATGGTGAATATTCCATCGAGATCGATCCTCGCACCATCGATAATGGCCGACTGGATGCTCTGGCCGAGATGGGCTTCAATCGCCTGAGCTTTGGCGTGCAGGATTTTGACCCTGCAGTGCAAAAAGCTGTCCATCGCGTTCAGCCCGCCGAACAAGTGTTTGATTTGGTCCACGCTGCGCGCGCACGTGGTTTTGAGTCGATCAACGTCGATCTGATTTACGGTTTGCCCGAACAGACACCTGAATCCGTGGATCGCACCATGGCGCAGATTTCCGAACTCAAACCCGACCGTATCGCGCTGTATGCCTACGCGCATTTGCCGGAACGCTTCAAACCACAGCGCCGGATATCGTCAACCGAAATTCCAACGGCGGCTTCAAAGGTGACCATGTTGTCCCGTTCCATGGCGGCGCTGATGGCTGCAGGCTATGTTTATATCGGCATGGATCACTTTGCCTTGCCTGACGATTCGCTGGCCATCGCGAAGCGACAAGGGCGCTTGCATCGCAATTTCCAGGGCTACAGCACACAACCCGATTGCGACATGATTGGTCTGGGCGTGTCGTCCATCGGACGGGTCGGCGCAACCTACAGCCAGAACGCGAAAACACTGGAAGAGTATTACGATTTTCTTGACCAAGGACATTTTCCCATCGTCAAAGGGCTGGCGTTGTCGAAAGATGATTTGCTGCGCCGCAGCGTGATCATGGCCTTGATGTGCCAGGGCAGATTGGCTTATGAGTCCATCGAGTTGGCTTACCTGATCAATTTCAAGGAATATTTTGCCAAGGAAATGGAAGTATTGAAAGGCCAGGTCGAGGAAGGGCTGGTCGAACTTGATGACAGCGGCATCAAGGTGACCCCAAAGGGGTGGTTCTTCGTGCGTGCCGTTGCCATGGTTTTCGATCGTTATCTCCAAACCGACCGAACCCGCGCCAAGTTTTCCAAAATACTCTAAGTTCGGGGAATGCAAACAACCCTTGCCACGACGGCGCTTCTCATGGGAGTGGTTGGTGGTCCACATTGCATCGCCATGTGTGGCGCGGCTTGCGCAGGTATTGGCCAGGCGGCTGGCGCCCGCAGTACCTCGGCCATGTGGACATTCCAGTTGGGCCGGGTGTTGGGTTATTCGGGTTTGGGCGCACTGGCAGCCGCATCAATGCAAGGGCTGGGTTGGCTGACTGTGCAGTCAAGTGCCTTGCGGCCCGTCTGGTCGATGTTTCATGTGGCGATGATCGTCTTGGGCTTGCTGCTGATGTGGAAAGCACAGCAACCCATCTGGATGGAACAGGCAGGCAGAGAATTGTGGTGCAAGGTCAGGGGGCTCGTTTCCCATAAAGGTGCCAGCGCCCCCTTGCTCATCGGTGCAGTCTGGACCTTCCTGCCCTGCGGACTGTTGTATTCAGCGCTGTTGGTAGCCGCCCTGGCTGGTGGTCCCATGGAGGGAGCCTTGGTGATGGCGTTGTTTGCCATGGGTACCAGTGTCTCGATGATGCTCGGACCCTGGCTATGGCTGCGCTTGCGCGGCAATCACAACGGTGATTGGGGCGTTCGTCTGGCTGGACTGGCTTTGGCTTTGAGTTCCGGCTGGGCTCTTTGGATGGCCTTGGCGCATGATACGGCGCCATGGTGCACAACCCCGTGACGAAGGAAGCCAACGATCAATCAAACCGTCAGGACAAACGGCCCAGCAACAAAAATTCCATCAGCGCTTTTTGCACGTGCATGCGGTTTTCAGCCTCATCCCAGACCACGCTTTGCGCGCCATCTATCACGTCCGCATCGACTTCTTCGCCCCGGTGGGCGGGCAGGCAATGCATGAACAAGGCACTGGGTTGCGCCACGGCCATCATGTCGGCGCTGACGCGCCAGGCGGCAAAGGCTTCTCTGCGCACCTCGTTTTCGGCCTCATAGCCCATGCTGGTCCAGACATCGGTCGTGACCAGGTCGGCACCCCGGCAGGCATCCATGGGGTTGCCAAAGGTTTGATAGTGGTTGGCGTTGATCTTACCTGTGATGGACGCAATTTTCTCATCGACTTCGTAGCCATTGGGTGTGCTGACGTTGACCCTGAAGTCAAGCAGCTCGGCGGCTTGCAGCCAGGTATTGGCCATGTTGTTGCCGTCACCGACCCAAGCCACGGTTTTGCCCTGGATGGAGCCACGGTGCTCAATGAAGGTGAAGATGTCCGCCAGGATCTGACAGGGATGAAATTCGTTGGTCAAGCCGTTGATGACAGGCACCCGTGAAAACTCGGCAAAGCGCTCGATCTTGGTTTGCTCAAAAGTGCGAATCATCACCAGGTCCACCATGCGGCTGATGACCCTGGCGCTGTCATCAATCGGCTCGGCGCGTCCGAGTTGGCTGTCGCCGGTGGTCAAGTGCACCACGCTGCCGCCCAATTGGTACATGCCCGCCTCAAAACTCACGCGCGTGCGGGTTGACGCCTTCTCAAATATCATGGCCAGCGTACGGTCCACCAAGGGTTGGTGTTTTTCGTAGGCCTTGAACTTTTTTTTGATGAGCGTTGCGCGGTCAAAGAGATAGGCGTATTGGCTGGCGCTGAGATCAGTGAATTGCAGGTAGTGTTTGATGGCAGTCATGGGTTCAACCGATGGATCAAAGGGTAGGGTGGTTCAAGGCACTTGAAGCAGTTGCCGGACCAGCGGGCACAAAATTTGGATGACTTCATCAGCCTCGGCCTCGCTCATGATCAAGGGCGGTACCAACCGGATCACGGTGTCGGCGGTGACACTGATCAGCAGCCCGTTGTCGGCGCATTGCTGCACCAGCGCGCCGCAAGGCTTGGCAAGGTCCACCCCAATCATCAAGCCCTGGCCACGAATCTCGCGCACCGCACCACTGGCCAACTCAGCTGAGAGCGCCTGCGCCAGTCCCTGACTCAGGTGAGCACCCACACGGACGGCATTTTCCAGCAGACCATCTTCTTCCATGATACGGATGGTCTCTACGCCAGCGCGCATGGCCAGCGGGTTGCCGCCAAAAGTGGTGCCGTGGTTGCCTGGCTGAAAGATGTGGGCGGCTCTGGGACCGGCCACCACCGCGCCTACAGGCACGCCGGAGCCCAGGCCCTTGGCCAGCGGCATCACGTCTGGCACGATATCAGCCCATTGGTGGGCGAACCACTTGCCGGTGCGACCCATGCCGCATTGCACTTCATCGATCATCATCAGCCAGTCGCGCTTGTTGCACAGGGTGCGCAGCTCGCGCAGGTAGTCCATGCGCATGAGGTTGACGCCGCCTTCGCCCTGGATCGCTTCGAAAAATACCGCGACCACGTTGGGGTTGCCTTCGGTGGCACTTTTCAGGCTATCAATGTCATTGATCGGTACGCGAATGAAGCCTTCCACCAGCGGACCAAAACCTGCCTGGATTTTGGGGTTGCCAGTGGCGCTCAAGGTGGCGATGGAACGGCCATGAAAAGCCTTTTCATAAACCACAATTTCCGGTCGTTCAATGCCCTTGTCGTGGCCAAACTTGCGGGCCAGCTTCAAGGCCGCCTCATTGGCCTCAAGGCCGGTGGAGCAAAAAAACACATTGGACATACCAGAGAGTTCAACCAGTTTTTTGGCCAGCGCTTCCTGGTTGGGAATGTGGTAGTAGTTGCAACTGTGGATGATCTTGCTGATCTGGTCCTGCAGCGCCGGCACCAGCTTGGCATGGTTGTGGCCCAGGGTATTGACGGCAATGCCGCCCAGCGCATCCAGATAACAGTTGCCATTAACGTCCCAAACCCGACAACCCTGACCGTAGTCGAGCGCAATGGGCAAGCGTCCGTAGGTGTTCATCACATGCGGTGAGCTGGCTTCAATCTTTGGGCTGGCGACGGTCATGGCGAAGGTCTTTCGAGGGCGACAACAAACAAATCGGCCCAACGCAGGTTGGGCCGTTGAGAAGTGATTTTAGACCGTTCAAATGGTTGACTTGAGTCACCTGCGTTTACAGCGTTTACCGGTGACGCCCTTTCATGGCCCGTTCCACTTCGCGTTTGCCTTCGCGGTCCTTGATGGTGTCGCGTTTGTCGTGTTCAGCCTTGCCTTTGGCCAGGGCTATTTCACACTTCACCTTGCCATTTTTCCAATGCAGGTTGAGCGGCACCAGGGTGTAGCCTTTTTGCTCCACCTTGCCAATCAGTCGTTTGATTTCTTCCTTATGCATCAGCAGCTTTTTGGTGCGCTGCTTGTCCGGACTGATGTGCGTCGATGCCGTGCCCAGCGGGCTGATCTGCAGACCGATGATGAACAGCTCGCCGTTACGAACCACCACATAGCCGTCGGTGAGCTGCACTTTACCTTCGCGCAGCGACTTGACCTCCCAGCCCTCCAGCACGATGCCAGCCTCGAACCGTTCCTCAAAAAAATAATTGAAAGTGGCCTTTTTGTTGTCTGCAATGCGCGAGGATGTATCGGGTTTTTTTGCCATGGAGAAGGGTTTAGAGAATAAGAGCCGCCAGCCAAGCTTGACTACAATCTGACGAATACCTCCATTCTATGAAAACTGTCAAAAAGTCCGTTTTAATCTGGTACAGCCCGGCTGAAATGTACCGGCTGGTGACCGATGTTGACAAATACCCGCAGTTTTTACCGTGGTGTGACAAGGCGCGCGTGGTGACACATGAAGAAAACGGCATGCTGGCCGAAATCGGCATTGCTTTTTCGGGTATCCATCAAACTTTTACCACCCGCAACATGCATACGGTGGACCGCCAGGTCATCATCAATTTGGTCAACGGCCCCTTTTCCAAACTGGAGGGCGAGTGGAATTTTTTGCCTTTGGGGGATGCCATGGAGCGCGCCTGTAAGGTTGAATTGGTCCTTACCTACAGTTTCGAGAGTGCCATTGGCCGATTGGTGAGCCCAGTCTTTGACAAAATCGCGGGCAGCATGGTCGATGCCTTCGTCAAACGCGCCAAACAAGCTTACGGTGAGTAAAGTCTTTTTGCGTCTGAGCGTTGTTTACGCCCTCAAGGCGCGAGAAGTTTTCGAAGTTAATTTGCAACTGAATGCCCCTTGCACGGCATTGCAGGCATTGCAGCAAAGCGGGCTACTGCTGCGCCATCCTGAAATTGACAACCATGACGTGCTGATCGGCGTCTGGGGCCACAAGGCCAAACCCGATCAGTGCTTGCGTGATCATGACCGGGTAGAAATTTACCGCTCCTTGCGGGTGGACCCCAAAGTAGCCCGTCGCGAACGGTTTGTCAGCCAGGGTAGCCGCAGTGCAGGTCTGTTCGTCAAGAAACGTGCGGGTGCCAAAGCCGGCTACTGACTCAGGGCTGCCTGCTGGTTTTGCAGTTGGCTAATTACAGTCGCTCTCTACGATGGACCGGATTCGTTTTGTCTCTGCTGCTCGAGCCGCGTCATCCATCACTTCTCGCTCTCCCCGAATGTTGATTTGCGATAAGCGAACACCGGAATCCAGTGTTTTTTGGGCCAACCTGGCACGCTGACAGTTGTCCGCCTTGAGCTGGCTGATGCGGTCCTCCTCTGCCTTGCGTTGCATGGCTTGGACCTGCGCTGCTTTTTTCATACGTTCGGCGAGGTCTTTATCGACGCCTGCTGCTTGCGGACTGCTGGCATTAGACTGTGTGGGAGCAGCTGTTTTGGCCGCTGGTTCGGGTACGCCAACATTTGCAGAGATATCCTGCCTGTTGGCAGTCGCGTTTAGATCGGGACGCCTGAAAATACTTTTTTCAGGAACACTGACGGGTGGCGCCCGGTCACTGAAGACTTGGTGCCCTTCTTTGTCTGTCCAGGCCCACTGAGCCGTCGCATCAAAAGAGAGCAAACTGGCCAGAATCAAAAAGAGATGCAGAGTTTGAGTCATAGCACGCAAGTTTATGCCAGCTTGCGAACCAAGTGGCAGATACAATCGATAATTTGGAGCTTTGAACATGCGCCTGATCGGTAAAGCGCTCACCTTTGACGACGTGTTATTGGTGCCAGCCTACTCCCAAGTCCTGCCCAAGGACACTTCCCTTGCCACCCGTTTAACCCGCAATATTGCGCTTAATCTGCCGCTGGTTTCAGCGGCCATGGACACGGTCACGGAATCCCGAATGGCAATTGCCATTGCTCAGGAGGGCGGTATTGGCATCGTCCACAAGAACATGACGGCGCAGCAGCAGGCGGCCAAAGTCGCTAAAGTAAAACGCTATGAATCGGGCGTTTTGCGCGACCCGGTGGTCATTACGCCGCAGCACACCGTGCGCCAAGTGATGTCCTTGTCCGAGCAACTGGGTGTTTCGGGTTTCCCAGTGATCGACGGCGGCAAGGTGGTGGGCTTGGTGACCGGGCGCGATTTGCGCTTCGAGACACGCTTTGACCTACCCGTGAGCCACATCATGACGCCGCGTGAAAAACTGGTCACTGTCCCCGACGGCACGACCATTACACAGGCCAAGGTGTTGCTGAACCAATACAAGATCGAACGATTGCTGGTGGTTAATGACGCTTTTGAACTCAAGGGTCTGATCACTGTCAAGGACATCACCAAACAAACCAGTTTTCCCAATGCCGCGCGAGATGCCCAAGGCAAGTTGCGCGTTGGCGCGGCGGTGGGCGTGGGCGAGGGCACCGAGGAACGTGTCGAGCTATTGGCTCGTGCCGGTGTCGATGCCATCGTGGTTGATACGGCGCATGGCCACAGCAAGGGTGTGCTGGATCGGGTGCGCTGGGTCAAGCAAAATTTCCCCAATATTGAAGTGATTGGCGGTAATATCGCCACGGGCGCTGCCGCGCTGGCATTGGTTGAAGCCGGTGCCGACGCCGTCAAGGTCGGCATTGGTCCGGGCTCCATTTGCACCACCCGCATCGTGGCGGGCGTTGGTGTGCCACAGATCATGGCCATCGACAGCGTGGCCACAGCGCTCAAGGGAACCGGTGTGCCACTCATTGCCGACGGCGGCATCCGGTTCAGTGGCGACATCTCCAAAGCCATTGCGGCTGGCGCCAGCACGGTGATGATGGGCGGCATGTTTGCCGGCACCGAAGAAGCCCCCGGTGAAGTGATTTTGTTCCAAGGCCGCAGCTACAAAAGCTACCGCGGCATGGGCAGCATTGGCGCCATGCAGCAGGGCAGTGCGGACCGTTATTTCCAGGAATCGAGCACGGGCAACCCCAACGCAGACAAGCTGGTCCCCGAAGGCATCGAAGGCCGCGTGCCTTACAAAGGATCAATGATCGCCCTGATTTACCAGATGTCTGGCGGCTTGCGAGCCAGCATGGGCTATTGCGGCTGCGCCACCATCCACGAGATGCAGGAGAAGGCCGAGTTTGTGGAAATCACCACAGCGGGCATTCGGGAAAGCCATGTGCACGACGTGCAAATCACCAAAGAAGCCCCGAATTACCGCGCCGAGTAAACGACTGGCGTGACCGACCATGCATCAAAAAATCCTCATCCTTGACTTTGGCTCCCAAGTCACTCAACTCATCGCTCGGCGCGTTCGCGAAGCCCATGTGTTTTGCGAAGTGCATCCCTGTGACGTGACCGACGATTGGGTGCGCGCCTATGCCCGCGATGGCACGCTCAAGGGCATCATTCTCTCTGGCAGCCACGCCAGCGTTTATGAAGACACTACCGACAAGGCGCCGCAAGCGGTGTTTGAACTGGGCGTGCCAGTGCTGGGTATTTGCTACGGCATGCAGACCATGGCGCACCAACTCGGAGGCATGGTGACCAGTGGACACCAGCGCGAATTTGGCCCGGCCAAGGTGCGCGCGCATGGCCACACCGCTTTGCTCGAAGGCATTCAGGACTTCACCACGCCAGAAGGCCATAGCATGCTGGAAGTCTGGATGAGTCATGGCGACAAGGTCACCGAGTTGCCGCATGGTTTCAAGCTGATGGCCAGCACCGACAGTTGCCCAATTGCCGGCATGGCTGACGAAGAGCGCCGCTTTTACGCCGTGCAGTTTCACCCCGAAGTCACGCACACCAAGCGCGGTGCGGCGATTCTGGAGCGTTTTGTGCTCGACATCTGCGGCACCCGCGCCGACTGGCTCATGGGCGACTACGTCAGCGAGGCGGTGGCATCCATTCGCGCCCAAGTGGGTGATGAAGAGGTCATTTTGGGACTTTCCGGCGGCGTCGATTCATCGGTGGCGGCGGCCCTGATTCACCTCGCCATTGGCGACCAGTTGACCTGTGTCTTTGTCGATCATGGCTTGCTTCGCCTGAACGAGGGCGACATGGTGATGGACATGTTCGTCGGCAAGCTGCACGCCAAGGTCATTCGCGTCGATGCTGCAGACCAGTTTTTGAGACACTTGGCGGGCGTCAGCGACCCCGAGGCCAAGCGCAAGATCATCGGCCGTGAGTTTGTCGAGGTTTTCAAGGCGCAAGCACTTGCCTTGACGGCGTCGGATACGACAAAAAATGGTGCCAGGTGGCTGGCTCAAGGCACCATTTACCCGGATGTGATCGAGTCGGGCGGCGCCAAGAACAAAAAAGCCGTGGTCATCAAAAGCCACCACAATGTAGGCGGTCTGCCCGAACTGCTCGGCCTGAAGCTGCTTGAGCCCTTGCGCGAATTGTTCAAGGACGAGGTGCGTGAACTCGGTGTGGCACTGGGCTTGCCGTTCCACATGGTCTATCGGCATCCTTTCCCCGGCCCTGGCCTGGGTGTGCGGATTTTGGGTGAAGTCAAAAAGGAATACGCTGACTTGCTGCGCCGGGCCGACGCCATTTTCATTGAAGAGCTCAACAATTTTATTGACGAGGCCAGCGGCAAAAGCTGGTACGACCTCACCAGCCAGGCTTTCACGGTGTTTTTGCCGGTCAAGAGCGTCGGCGTGATGGGCGACGGCCGCACCTATGACTACGTGGTGGCCTTGCGCGCCGTGCAAACCAGCGATTTCATGACCGCCGACTGGGCCGAACTGCCCTATGCACTGCTCAAAAAAGTGTCGAGCCGCATCATCAACGAAGTGCGCGGCATCAACCGCGTCACCTATGACGTGAGCAGCAAACCGCCCGCTACGATCGAGTGGGAATGATTTGACCAGCCAGGCCATGTCCACGTCTGCCGAACGAATGACCGACGCGCAAGCCATGTCACTGGCGCTGGCCCAGGCGGCTATGGCAGCTGCCGCAGGTGAAGTTCCGGTAGGCGCCGTCGTGCTCAGGGAGGGCATCGTCATAGCCACTGGCCGCAACGCCCCCATTGCCACCCATGACCCCAGCGCGCATGCAGAAATGCAGGCCTTGCGCGCTGCGGCGCAAGTCCTGGGCAATTACCGGCTACCTGAGTGCGAATTGTTCGTGACGCTGGAGCCGTGCGCCATGTGTGCCGGGGCCATGCTGCATGCCCGCCTGAAACGTGTGGTGTTTGGTGCTACCGACCCCAAAACCGGCGCGGGTGGCTCGGTGATCGATCTGTTTGCACAAGCCCGCCTGAACCATCAAACGCAAGTGCAGGGCGGACTCCTGGCGCAGGAATGTGCCGATATGTTGCAGACTTTTTTTCGGCAACGGCGTGTGAAAACTGCGTCCAATATCCAGCTGTAATCAGATTACATGAAAAAGCACATCTATATCTACTCCCCATCTGGCGCGGTACGCGACAAAGCGGCCTTCAAGCGCGGCATTGCGCGGCTGCAAGCCATGGGACATGAGGTGGAAGTTGACCAAGACGCCTTGACAAGTTACCAGCGTTTTGCTGGCGATGACGCAACCCGTCTGGCAGCCATTCACCGCGCAGCAGCCAGCAAGGCCGACGTGGCGCTGACTACTCGCGGTGGCTATGGTCTTACGCGGATCCTGCCTGGGATTCACTACAAAAAAGTGGCCAAGGCCATTGCCCAGGGCATGCAGTTCGTCGGCATCAGTGATTTCACCGCCTTTCAGAATGCGCTGCTGGCGCAGACGGGTGCCGTCACCTGGGCCGGACCGGCGCTGTGCGAGGGTTTTGGTGTCAAGGGTGAACCCGATGACATCATGGCGGACTGTTTCAACGACTTGCTTCTGGGGCAAGGGGAGGGCACGGGCTGGCGACAGCACCGCAAGCCTGACGCCATGGCGAGTGATGCACCCGCTTTGAACCTCAAAAATGCCATCCTATGGGGCGGCAACCTGACGGTGTTGACGTCCCTTTTGGGAACACCGTATTTTCCTCAAATCAAAGGAGGTGTGCTATTTTTGGAAGACGTTGCAGAGCATCCGTATCGCATCGAGCGGATGCTCACTCAACTTCTGCACGCAGGGGTACTGGCGCGTCAAAAAGCCATCGTGATGGGTCAATTTACCGAGTTCAAATTGGTCGCGCATGATCGGGGATTCAAGTTGCAGAGTGTCATGGACTGGCTTGGAAAGCAGGTCAAGGTCCCGCTACTGACCAATTTGCCCTACGGCCATGTCGCCATCAAAGTTTTGCTTCCGGTGGGTGGTGCTATAGACATGGCAATGGACGGCCGTGATGTCCTGATGTTTTGGGGGCATCGTTGACGGTACCTCTGGGGCATTGACTTAAACTACTGTCGTGAAATGGAGAATTGATTAGTCATGAACGTTCAAACAACCGTTGTTTTTGCCGATCTGTTTGGTAGCACAGGGGTGTTTGAGTCTCTTGGTAATGCCAAAGCCACCGAGGCAGTGACCCAGGCCACTACTTGGGTGGCTGAGAAATTTGCCGCCAATGGCGGAAGGGTTGTTAAATTTTTGGGGGATGGGGTACTGGCCACCTTTGATGACAGTCCAAATGCCATCGCTGCAGTTGTCGATATTCAACGCAGCTACCAATTGCGTCTGGCAAAATTGTCACCCCGGCTTTATATGCCGCTGCGCATCGGCGTGGTTCGGGGAGATGTGGTGCTTGTCGATGATGACTGTTATGGCGATGCTGTCAACATCGCTGCGCGTTTGAGTGAACTCACTGGGCCACATCAGATATGGGTAAACGACCAGGCTATTGAAAACAGTCGCGAGCGCAACGACGTCCATTACCGGTTGTTGGGCCCAATTGCCATTCGTGGCCGCTCTGAACCCTGCACGGTGTACCAGATTGAGTGGAAGGAAGAACAAAACTCGGAATACTTTACGATTCAAAATCCCGTCAATCTGGCATCTCCACAGAGTGGCGATGTTTTGGGCGGGCAGATTGTCTTTTCCTACAACGACAAGCAACAGACCTTTCATGCTTTCGAAATGCCGATACACCTGGGACGCATTCGGAAAATTGATTTTGTTGTGAATGATCCGCGTGTATCACGGACCCACGCCCGCATCGAGTGGCGCAATGGCAGTTTTCTGATGGTCGATGAAAGCTCTTATGGCAGTTGGATCCGTTTTTCCGGGGGCGGCGCCGACCTAATGCTAAGACGCGATGAATGCGTGCTGCATGGCGAAGGTCAAATTGCGCTGGGCACTTCATTCTCTGATCCTACGGCGCCAGTGGTTTCCTTCAGCGTTTCTCGATAAGGAGGGCGAAGGGGATTCTCAAATCACTGAGACCGATCCTATACTTAACATAATATACATCGTATAAAGTACGATTCGGCCAAAGGCAAGCCTAGCAAGGCACGCCAAACCCGTCTTTTGCTGAGCGCCCGGCTCAAAGTCATGCTGGCTGATCTGGGCCTGACCCCTGAGTCCGCCGGGAAAATGTTGCACGTCAACCCGCGCACCGTCAGGTACTGGATTTCCGGAAAAACCCTGATCCCGTATTCAGCCTACCGGCTGCTGCGCATCCTCACCGGTGCCGAGCTGCCGGCCAATGGCTGGGATGGCTGGCACATGCACAGCGGCCAGTTGTGGTC
Source organism: Rhodoferax sp. (assembly GCF_028689295.1). Taxonomy (GTDB): domain Bacteria; phylum Pseudomonadota; class Gammaproteobacteria; order Burkholderiales; family Burkholderiaceae_C; genus Rhodoferax. The sequence goes on along the minus strand of NZ_JAQTWL010000002.1, from coordinate 155,901 downwards.
ACCCGAGGGCCACGGCTTCAAGCCCAATGATTCGAGCTGGTGGGGTCTCCTGGTGCGTCAGGCACGCTGCTTTAAAACCATGGCAGATCGGGAAGCCCAGCTCCGCCTATTGGCCATCAGGGCTGGCGACGGGGTGACGGCGACGGCTGGGCCCAGCATCGCGGGCGCGGGCGGCGTCGGCGCCACGTCACCCGCCGACGCAGTCGGGCGGGCGGCGCAGCCGACCGGCCCTAATTTATTAATAGATCACTTTAGGAAATTGCGGTACGGCGCGGACTCTGTTTCATTGGGAAAACGCCCTTTTCCATACGCTATCAACTATGTAGCAACAATTTCACCATCTGAAATAAAGGGGAATGACCATGTCTAAGGGAATGAGTTCGTTTCGTCGCATCCGGCGCTTGAAAGCGATGTGGATGGCAGATAAATCGGCGTTGCAGCTTCGCAGTTTGGACGGTCGATTTGCCAAAGAAGAGGCCAAAGAAGGGGCCAAACCGGCTGCAGTGGTGGTGATTGAGACCCGTCAACAGAGGCGCTACAAAGCCCTCCAGGCGACTAAAAACCCCCTGCCCTTGGTCGGTCAAGGGGACAGGTCATGAGCGCCCTTCTTGCTGCCGTTGACGTTCTGAATGATCGTCTGATCGCTGCTGATGCCATTGGTGAAGCCCTCGATCTCGCTGGTGGTGAGGATGCTCCAGCATGGGTGCGGGTCTTCAGAAACCAGATTGAAGCCATCCGGGAGGCTTCTGAGGCGCTGGAATGCCTTGTTAGGGGTATCGGGGGTGTAACCCCTGATGAAGCGAAGCGTAGCGGTATTGAGGGAGTATCACCATGAAACAACAAATCTCACACCGTGAGTTTGTCCACGACGCGGGGCGCAATATCTGCGCATTAACTCAATTGTCCTGCGCATCTTGAAAAGCAGGTATTTATTTATATACTAATGAAAGAATTTCCATGAATATCGAACTAACCCCTTGTATACATCGTATAAAGTATTATTGAAGCGTCACCAGGACCCTTTGGGTTGGCGGCTGCGGACAAATGTGGCGATGATGTTGGCTGAATCAACGCGATCGGCACGATGGGCAAAATCGGTAGCGGTCAAGCCCAGATCATTCTTCAGCATAGGGTCCGCGCCGGCCTCCAGCATCAATTTGACAGCAGCTGGGGTCCCGTAGTGTGCAGCCATCATCAAGGGCGTGGTGTTGTTGGGCGAAGCGGCGTCAATATAGGCGTGTTGATCAAGTAACAGGTTCATCACTTCCAAGTGCCCGTTGGTGGCCGCGTAATGCAAAGGTGCCCAACCTGGCTTGTTGACGTCGGCACCTTTTTGAATCAACAATTGGCACAACAAGGTCTCGCCTTTGAGCGCCGCGAACATCAAGGGGCTTTCGTCGGCGGCATTACGCACTTCGACCTTGATTTTCGGATGATTGATCAACGTTTGGGCTACCGTGAAAGAAGACTCCTGAAACGCCAGGATGAGACCCGCCGAACCTGTTGGATCCAGCGTATTGGGATCAAATCCCCGACTGAGCAAAGCGCTGACCTGGGCCGCGTCGTCCTGCTTGATTGCCCTGAAAAAATCCTCATAAGAGCCGGCATTAACAATATTAAAACCAATTAAAACAAATAGATAAATAATGTTTTTAATGTTATTTATTAAGTAACTGCTTGGCTGTTTCATACCAAAATTCCTTTGAACAGGGTGTCGAAATTGGCATTCGTGCGCTCAGCAATGATTTCCAAAGGCAGTTGCTTGATTTCTGCCAGTTGCCTGGCCACCCATGGCACATAGGACGGGTTGTTGGTTTTGCCTCGGTACGGCACTGGCGCCAAATAGGGGCTGTCGGTCTCGATCAGGAGCCGGTCCAGCGGCACCATGGCAGCCACGTCGCGCAAATTCTGGGCACTCTTGAACGTCAGAATGCCAGAGAAGGAAACGTAATAGCCCAGATCGAGTGCCTGGCGCGCCACACTTTCGTCTTCGGTAAAGCAGTGGAATACGCCGCTTGCACAGCCTGCAGAGCCATCCTCGCCCTCCTCGCGCAAAATCGCCAGGGTGTCCTCAGCAGCTTGCCGGGTGTGGATCACCAGGGGTTTTTGCAATTGACGTGCGGCCCGGATGTGGGTGCGAAAACGCTTGCGTTGCCAGGCCATGTCGGCCACACTGCGGCCATTGAGCCGGTAATAGTCGAGGCCAGTCTCGCCAACGCCTACCACCCGCGGCAGCCTACCCAAAGTCAGCAGATCATCCAGCGCAGGCTCCCGGACACCTTCGTTGTCGGGGTGCACGCCCACGGTGGCCCAGAAATTGTCAAAATCAAGGGCCATCTGGTGCACTGTGCCAAATTCCTCAAGCGTGGTGCTGATGCACAGGGCGCGGGTGACATCGGCCTGGGCCATGGCCTCGCGAATGGCTGGCAAGTCCGAGAGCAGCTCGGGAAAATTCAAATGACAATGGGAATCCGTGAACTTCATGATTTTGCGTTGAGTGCCAGTTGCGCCTGGCTGACCAAAGCCTCCTGCATCAAGCCTGCGTTAAAGGGGTGCTCGACCGTTCGCATGGTGTCTGACAAGCTTTTGGCCCAAGCGCTCAAGGCTTGCCAGCTACCTGCCCTAGGTAAATCGGCAAGCTCAAAAAAACGTGGTAGGGTGCCGCTGTGGACTGCCATCAGGTCGTGGCATAGCTTGTGCAGGGCATCCACCGTTTGAGGCGGCGTCCAGTCCTTGAAGACGCTGACATCACCCGCCTTTACGGCGCGCGGCAAGCATGGCCACAAACCGGCAATGGGGGCAAACTGCAGCGCGTCCTGTGGACGGCCACCGGCGGCGCGCAGCATCACGCTGGCCTGGCCTGCGGGCACGCCCTGCCCTTGCAACCATTGCAGGGCGCTGGCCTGACCGGGCCAGGTCATGGTGTGGACCAGGCAGCGGCTGCGAATGGTGGCCAGCAACTGATGGGCGGCATCGGTTGCCAGCACAAATTTGACATCACCCGCCGGTTCTTCCAGGGTTTTCAGCAAGGCGTTGGCGGTGTAGACGTTCATGCGTTCGGCCGGAAACACCAGCACCGCCTTGCCTTGGCCGCGGGCGCTGGTGCGTTGCGCAAACTCCACGGCATCGCGCATGGCATCGACCCGAATCTCCTTACTCGGTTTACGCTTCTTGCTGTCAAGCTCGTCCTGCGCCCTTTCGCTCAGCGGCCAATTGAGCGCCAGCATGACCGTTTCTGGCATGAGAACACACAAGTCGGCGTGGGCGCGCACCGCGATGGCGTGACAACTACCGCACCTGCCACAGGCGCCCTGCGCCGTGGCGTGCTCACACAGCCAGGCGCGCACCAGCGCCAGTGCAAGTTCGTACTGTCCCAGGCCAGACGGCCCCGCCAGCAGCCAAGCGTGGCCGCGTTGAGCCAGCAAAGCCCGGGTTTGGTCGGCAATCCAGGGCGCGACCGCAGCAGTTGTGACAGGTGAATCACTCATGCCAGCCAGCCCCTATGTTTGATACTGACCAGCACGTCTTGCCACACCACGTCACGGGTTTGCTCGGCGGCGATGCGGGCGAAACGCTGCGGGTCGGCCAGATAACGCGCCTGGTAACCGGCTCGGACGCGGGTAAAAAACGTCACCGGCTGGGCCTCGAACTTGTCGGGCATGCGCGCACCCGCCAAGCGCAAAGCGGCAATATCAGGCGCCAGATCAAACCAGATCGTCAGTTCAGGCTGGCGCACAAAAACACCTTCCGCCAGTGTCACGGTCTGCACGAACCGCTCCAAATACCCGAGTATTTTCAGATCAAAACCACGTCCGCCACCCTGGTAGGCAAAAGTGGCATCGGTAAAGCGGTCGCACAGCACCACTTCGCCGCGCTCCAAGGCAGGTTCGATGACCTGCTGCAAATGGTCTCGCCGCGCGGCAAACACCAGCAGGGCTTCGGTCATGGCATCCATCGGGTCGTTGAGCACCAAGGTGCGCAGTTTCTCCGCCAGCGGCGTGCCGCCAGGCTCGCGGGTCAGGGTCACCACCCTGCCCTGCGCCCGAAAAGCCTGCGCCAAGGCGTCAAGGTGGGTTGACTTGCCGGCACCGTCGATGCCTTCAAAACTGATAAAAAGTCCGGGAGTTGTCATGGCTGTATGGGATCACTGGCCGCGCTGGAATGTATTGACAGCGCGATTGTGCGCGTCGAGGCTGTCACTGAACTGGCTGCTGCCGTCGCCGCGCGCCACAAAGTACAGGGCGCGGCTGCTGGCTGGCTGGGCTGTGGCCAAGAGCGAGGCCTTGCCGGGCATGGCGATGGGGGTCGGCGGCAAGCCAGCGCGGGTGTAGGTGTTCCAGGGAGTATCAGTCTGCAAGTCACGGCGACGCAGGTTGCCGTCAAATTTTTCGCCCAGCCCATAAATCACTGTCGGGTCGGTTTGCAGCATCATGCCCAGGCGCAAACGGTTGGTGAAGACCGAGGCCACCATGGCGCGGTCACTGGCGCGACCGGTTTCTTTTTCGACAATGCTGGCCAGGATCAGCAGTTCTTCGGGCGTTCTCAAGGGCGAATCGGCGCTGCGCGCCTGCCATGCTTGTGCAAGCTGTTTGTCCATCGCGTGCATGGCGCGCAAAAACACTTTCAGGTCGCTGCTGTTTTTGGCATAGGTGTAGGTGTCCGGGTAAAACCGACCTTCGGGATGTCGCCCCGATTGCCCCAGTTTCTGCATGATCAAATTGTTATCCATCCCTTGTGTATCAGGCTTCAGAGACTCCGCTTTCGAGAGCGCCGCACGGACTTGTTTGAAAGTCCAGCCCTCCACCAAAGTCACTGAGCGCAGGGCTTCTTCGCCGCGTGTCAGCTTGGCCAACAGGCTGCGCGGGGTCAGACCCGTTTCAAGCTCATAGTTGCCAGCCTTGATCTGGCGCGCCTGGCCGGACAGGCGAAACCACCAGTACAACAGATCAGCCGAGGTTTGCACGCCGCTTTCCATCACATCCTGCGCGACACCGCGCGGCGTGGTGCCGGGCTCGACTGCCAAGTCCAGCGTTGGGGCTTTCAGCGGCAAACTGTGGTTGACCCACCAGAACGCCCAGCCACCTAAAGCCAGCGCCAACACCATCAGGAATTTGATCAAACGTCGCACAACCCTATTGCCTTCATCAAAATTGAGTGGGCATGATAATTCACAATATGCACACACCACTCGAAGGCGTAGCCCCGCTGACACATTCAGGGCTGATCCGCGCTCAAGGCGAAGATGCCGCCAAATTCCTGCACGGCCAATTGACCAGCGACTTTTCGCTTTTGGGCTTGTCCGAGGCGCGTTTGGCCGGTTTCTGCAATGCCAAGGGCCGGTTGCAGGCAAGTTTCATCGGCTTCAAGCGCAGCCATGCCGATATTTTGCTGCTGTGCAATCCCGACCTGCTAGCCGTCACCTTGAAGCGCCTGAGCATGTTTGTGCTGCGTGCCAAGGTGAAACTGCTTGATGCCAGCGCTGACTTTGTTGTGTATGGGCTGGCTGGATCAGCCGTCTTTGAGGCGACCAAGGACATAGCGGATTACAAAAGCACGGTATGGGCCAAGACCGATGTAGCTGGTATTTCCTTGGTCAACCTGTATCCTGCCGATGGCGTTGTCCGGGCGCTGTGGGTGGCACCTGCCGGCACACCAGCGCCTGCGGGGGCAGTCATGACAACCGAGCAATGGGCCTGGGGCGAGGTGCGCAGTGGCATTGCCACCGTGACCCAGCCTATTTTTGAGGCGCTGGTGCCGCAAATGCTCAATTACGAGTCGGTGGGTGGTGTCAACTTCAAAAAAGGCTGTTATCCCGGACAGGAGGTGGTGGCGCGCAGCCAGTTTCGCGGCACCCTCAAGCGCCGCGCCTACCTTGCCCATTCAGAAGCCTCACTGAAAGCAGGGGACGAATTGTTTGCCCCCGATGATGCCAGTCAACCCTGCGGCCTGGTGGTGCAGGCTGCGGCTGCGCCCGGCGGTGGTTTCGATGCCATCGTGTCGATGCAGATCAGTGCATTCGAGACCGGTGGCGTGCGCGCGCTGCAAGCTGATGGCCCATTGCTGGCGTTGTCGGCAGCGCCCTACCCTTTGCTGGCCGATATTTAAACCCGGCGTGCCCAGGGACCCAGGGTTATTTTTTCCAGCATATCAATTTGACGCTCAAATTTGGCCCAGGCCAGCATGGAGCGCTGGATCAAGCCCATCTGGACCGCTTTGGCGTACTGTTCACGGGCCATGTCAAAAGGCAAACCCTGAACCATCGACAGCGTGCGGCCCAAATCGGTGGTGGTGTTTTTCAACGTGAGTGAATTTTTCATGTGTGGACCTTTCACGGCATCGTGGTGCCAAAAAGCAGGCCGCGCGCGCTATCACGCGTGTCGCTGTCAATCAGACGCATACGCCGCTCGAGGTCGCACACATCGGATGATTCGGCCAGAAATGCGTCTTCAATGTCGTGTTGGCTTTTCAAGCCGGGAATGAAAGCTTTGATGAGCCCTATCAGTTTGGACATGGTGAGTCCCTGTGGAGTAAAAGTGGCGTCAGTATAAGGGTTTACCCTTATCTCAGTCGCAAGCCCTCGTGTTTGTAGGGCCAATCGATGCGACTCACATTCACACTGTCCGCACCATCTCGATGTGTTCAATGCCCGCCTCCTGAAATGGCACGCCACGCGGGACAAAGCCCTGCGCCAGGTAAAAGTCTTTGGCGCTGTCCTGGGCGTGCAACATCACCTCGCGGTCGCCGCGCTGGGCAGCGGTGGCCATCAAGGCCTTGAGCGCCATCTGACCCAAGCCGCCGCCGCGCAGCACGCGGTTCACTGCCAGACGGCCGATCTGCCCCACCCCTGGCGCGGCTTGCAAGAGCCGCCCGGTGGCCACTGGTAAGCCAAGACGGTTGCGAATCAGCACATGAAGCGCGCCTGCGTCGGCCGCGTCCTGTTCCAGCGCCATTGGAATTTGCTGTTCCTGCACAAAAACATCCAGGCGCACAGCGCGGGCGCCTTCAGCCAGGCTGGACCAATTGCCCACCTCAATGTTCATCATCGGCTCACCGGCTTCAAAACCAAGCAGCACGTCGCGCAGCGCGGCAGGCACCGGCCTTGATTTTTGCGCGGCAGGGTCGGCAAACACATAGACCAGTTCGCCTGTGACCAACGAGCGGCCGCTGCAGCGGATGTCGCCGGCAAACACGATGGAAGATTTGCCGATGTGCTGGCAGCGCAGTGCCACGTCGAGCTGGTCGTCCAGCCGGGCTGAAGCGTGGTATTCCAGCATTGCTTTCTTGACGTACAGGTCACCTTGCAGCGCCGCCAGCGTGGCCTCATAGGGCAGCGCCAGCGCGCGCCAGTAGTCGGCCATGGCGGTATCCAGGTACATCAGGTAATGCGCGTTGAAAACAATTTTCTGCATGTCCACTTCGGCCCAGCGCACGCGCAGGCGGTGGTGAAAACGGCTGGACTCAAGCTGGGTGTGAGGCATATTGATCATTCGGAAAAAGCGTGTTTCAAGGCGCGCGCTGCATCCAGTTGCGCCCGGCGCGCCTCGGGGATGGCGCGGCCCATCTTGATGAACTCATGCGTCACGCCGCGGTAAATGTCGAGGTCAACGGCCACCCCGGCAGTGCGCAACTTGTCGGCGTATTGCAGGCCTTCATCGACCAGCGGGTCGCACTCGGCCAGGCCAAACCAGGCTGGCACCACACCCTCGACGTCATCGGCCATCAACGGGGCAAAGCGCCAGTCTTCCCGGTCTTTGACATTGGGAATGTAGAGGTCAAAAAAATAATCGATGTGCTCTGCTTCCAGCACAAAGCCGTGGCCAAATGTTTTGTGCGATGGCGTGTCGTGGTGGGCGCAACAGCCGGGGTAGAACAGCAGTTGCAGCTTCAGGGTCACGCCGGAATCGCGCGCCTGCAAAGCACAGGCCGCGGCCAGCGTACCACCGGCGCTGTCGCCACCCACTGCGATGCGGTTCGGGTCCAGTCCCTTCTCGGCGCCATGGGCCGCCACCCATTTCACGGCATCCCAGGCGTCCTCGAAGGCGGTCGGAAAACGGTGCTCGGGGGCCAGCCGGTAGCCCACCGACATCACGGCGGAGTGCGCCAGGTGGCTCAAATGGCGGCACAGCACATCGTGCGTGGCGATGCTGCCAATGGTGAAGCCACCGCCGTGCAAATACACCAGCACCGGCAGTGACTCATCACTTGGAGCATACAAACGCACCGGCAATTCGAAGCCGTCGCGCGTGGGCAGGGTGAAGTTCTCAATCCGGTGCAGTTTCACCGGAGCCTGGTCAAGCACGCCGGCGTTGACCTCATACGAGGCACGCGCCTGTTGTGGCGTCAAGGCGTGCAGCGGCACCTGTCCGGCGCGCGCCATGCGCTCCAGCACGCCGTGCATGGCAGGCGTGAGCAAGGCGCGCGGGTTGCGGTGAGTCATTGAGCGGATTGATCTTGTTACAGTGCAGGGTCTGATGCTAACAACCCGGAGACAGTGATGGCTTTGATCTACTACGTGACCCAGATCCAGTTTGAGTTTGGTGCCATTCAATTGCTGCAACAGGAGTGCGCACGCTCCGGCATCACGCGGCCGCTGATCGTCACCGACCCGGGCGTCAAGGCTGCGGGCATCCTGCAAAGGGCGCTGGACGCGCTGCCGGGCATGACGGTGGCGGTGTTTGACCAGACCCCCTCCAACCCCACCGAAGCCGCCGTGCGTGTTGCCACAGCGGTGTACACCGGCCAACATTGCGACGGTCTGATCGCAGTCGGTGGCGGCTCATCCATCGATTGCGCCAAAGGTGTGGCCATTGCCGCCACCCACACCGGGCCGTTAAGCCGTTATGCCACCATCGAAGGCGGCTCGCCGCGCATCACTGAGCGGGTCGCACCGCTGATCGCCGTGCCCACCACGGCCGGCGCTGGCAGTGAGGTGGCACGCGGCGCCATCCTGATCGTCGATGACCACCGCAAGCTGGGTTTTCATTCCTGGCACTTGGTGCCAAAAACCGCCATTTGCGACCCCGAACTCACGCTGGGCTTGCCGCCGCTGTTGACCGCCGCCACCGGCATGGATGCCATTGCCCATTGCATGGAAACCTTCATGGCGCCGGCCTTCAACCCACCCGCTGACGGTATTGCACTTGACGGTCTGGCGCGCGGCTGGACGCACATTGAGCGCGCCACCCGCGACGGCAGCGACCGTGTTGCACGCCTGAACATGATGAGCGCCTCGATGCAGGGAGCCCTGGCCTTTCAGAAAGGCTTGGGCTGCGTCCACTCCCTGAGTCATAGCTTGGGCGGTGTTGATCCAGGCTTGCACCATGGCACCTTGAATGCCATGTTTTTGCCAGCGGTGATCGCCTTCAATACAACGGCTGAATCGATTCAAAATGAACACCGCCTGCAGCGCATGGCCCACGCCATGGGGCTGGCTTCAGGCAGCGACATTGGTGAGTCGGTCAAGGCCATGAATGCCCGTTTGGGCTTGCCCACCGGACTGGCCGCCATGGGCGTGACAATTGACATGTTCGCCGCCGTCATCGCCGGTGCCATGGCCGACCATTGCCACAAAACCAACCCGCGCATCGCCACCCCGCAGGACTACCACGCCATGCTGATGCAAGCCATGTAAGACCGCCGAATTGACGGCAGTGCTCTGGCACCAACATTGCTTGTTAGTCCTCGTTCCCAAGGCTCACCCTCCCTTAAATTCAAAGATACCATGTCCATTCACGCTGCTCTGAACCATATCACCCATTACAGCTACGACCGCCTGGTTGCGCTCGGTCCGCAAGTGGTGCGCCTGCGCCCTGCCCCGCACTGCCGCAGCAAGATCATCTCGTATTCGCTCAAGGTCGAGCCCGAAGACCATTTCATCAACTGGCAGCAGGACCCGTTCGCCAACTACCAGGCGCGCCTGGTTTTCCCGGAAAAGACCAAAGAGTTCAAGGTCACGGTGGACCTGGTGGTGGATATGTCGGTCTTCAACCCCTTTGATTTTTTTCTGGAGCCGGAGGCCGAAGAATTTCCCTTCAGCTACGAGGACAACCTCAAGCAAGAGCTGGCGCCCTACCTGACACCCGAGCCGGTCACCCCGCTGGTGCAGGCTTTCCTGGACAAGATCGACCGGACCAAGCGCCGCAGTGTGTTGTTTCTGGTGGACCTGAACCAATTGGTTCACCACGCGGTGGCCTACACCATCCGCATGGAGCCTGGCGTGCAAGCGCCTGAAGAAACGCTTACCCTGGGTTCGGGCTCATGCCGAGACTCGGCATGGCTGATGGTCAACCTGCTGCGCCACAGTGGTCTGGCGGCGCGTTTTGTGTCGGGCTATCTGATCCAGTTGAAGCCTGATGTGAAAGCACTTGACGGCCCCAGCGGCACCGATGTTGACTTTACTGATTTGCACGCCTGGTGCGAGGTCTATTTGCCGGGTGCCGGATGGGTCGGGCTGGATGCCACCTCTGGCCTGCTGGCTGGCGAAGGCCACATTCCGCTGGCCTGCACGCCCCAGCCTTCGGGTGCAGCGCCCATTGAGGGCCACTCCGACAAGTGCGAGGTCGAATTTGCCCACCACATGCAGGTGACCCGCATATACGAGTCACCGCGCGTGACCAAGCCGTATAGCGAAGACCAGTGGACAGCCATCATGGCGCTGGGCGACGCTGTGGACGCCGAACTGGTGTCTGGTGATGTGCGCCTGACGATGGGCGGCGAGCCCACTTTTGTCGGCATTGACGACCGCGATGCACCAGAATGGAACACCGACGCCCTGGGCCCGACCAAGCGTGGTTTTGCCACCGAATTGGTGCATAGATTGCGCCACGAATACGGGCAAGGCGGCTTTTTGCACTTTGGCCAGGGCAAGTGGTACCCCGGCGAGCAGTTGCCGCGCTGGGCGCTCAACATCTATTGGCGTGCCGACCATGAACCGGTTTGGGCCAACCCAGCCCTCTTCACCGACGAGCGCAAGCCCACCCACTACACCAGCGAAGATGCCCGGCGCTTCACCATCCTGTTAGCGGCCAAACTCGGCGTCACTGGGAAATTTATTCAGACCGCGTTCGAAGACAGTTGGTACTACCTGTGGCGTGAACGCCGCCTGCCGGTCAACGTCGATCCGTTCAATTCAAAGCTGGACGACGAAATGGAGCGCGCCAGATTGCGCCGGGTTTTTGAGCAAAAACTCGTTACCCCGGTCGGTTATGTCTTGCCCATCAAGGTGGCTGGCTACGACGACTCTTTTGGTGCGGCCTGGTCCACGGGACCCTGGTTTTTGCGCGACGAGCGCATGTACCTGATGCCGGGCGACTCGCCCATGGGCCTGCGCCTGCCGCTCGATTCGCTGCCCTGGGTCAGCGAAGCCGATTTCCCCTACCTGATCGAGCAGGACCCTTCAGTCTTGGATGGCGCCCTGCCCAGATATGGCACGGTTGCGGCCAAATATGCCCCGGGCACGGCGGGTCTGGCCCTGGGTACTGCGGCACGTGCCGCTGCTGCCGCTGGCACCAATTACCTGGCCGGTGCTGGTCCGCAATCAGAAGCACCTCGAAAATTTCAGAGCGCTACAGTCCGCAGGGCTGTGATTGCGAGCGAGGCGCGGCAATCCATGTCAGCCGGGGACATGGTTCGCCACGGTCTACAGCCTTGTGATGACGTCAATCATGCTGGTGCTGGCTATGCCGCCAGCGCCCAAAGCGCAGCGCAGGCCGAGCCCGCCGACTTCACCCGTGTGCCAGGCGCGCAGGAATCCGCCCACTGGATCACCCGCACCGCGCTGTGCGTGGAGGTGCGCGACCCGCGTCGCGCCAGCGGCCCCAAGGCCGAGGCCGTCGGTGAAAAGTCGGGGGTACTGTATGTGTTCATGCCGCCGCTGGAAAAGCTGGAGCATTACCTTGATCTTCTGGCCGCCGTCGAAGCCAGCGCCGAAGAACTCGGCATGCAACTGGTGGTGGAAGGCTACCCGCCGCCACGCGACCCGCGCCTGAAACTGCTGAGTGTCACGCCCGACCCCGGTGTCATCGAGGTCAACATCCACCCGGCAAGCCACTGGAAAGAACTCGTCGACAACACCGAATTCCTGTACAACGCCGCCTTCGAATCGCGACTCTCGGCTGAAAAGTTCATGACCGACGGCCGCCACACCGGCACCGGCGGTGGCAACCACTTTGTCATGGGCGGCGCCACGCCCGCAGACAGCCCGTTCCTGCGCAAGCCCGAAATGCTGGCCAGCCTGCTGCTCTACTGGCACAACCACCCGTCCCTGAGCTACTTGTTCAGCGGCATGTTTGTCGGCCCCACCAGCCAAGCGCCGCGTGTCGATGAGGCGCGCAACGACCAGCTCTACGAGCTTGAAATCGCCATCGAGCAGATCTACCAGAACCGAGAGATTTACGGACAGTCCATGCCACCCTGGCTGGTGGACCGCACGCTGCGCAACATCCTGATCGACGCCACCGGCAACACGCACCGCAGCGAAATCTCGATCGACAAGATGTACTCTCCCGACTCGGCCACGGGCCGGCTGGGCTTGCTGGAATTACGCGCCTTCGAGATGCCCCCGCACCCCCACATGAGCAGTGTGCAGCAGTTGCTGCTGCGCGCGCTGATCGCCCGCTTCTGGAAAGAACCGTACCGCGCGCCCGCCACGCGATGGGGCACCGAACTGCACGACCGTTTCATGCTGCCCGCATTCATCAAGCTTGATTTTGACGATGTCATGGCTGAAATGCGTCGCGCCGGCTACGCCTTTGACGACAGCTGGTTTGCCCCGCACGTGGAGTTCCGCTTCCCGCTGATTGGCTCGGTCTGCTCGGCTGGCATCGAGCTCACGCTACGCAACGCGCTGGAGCCCTGGCATGTGATGGGCGAAGAAGGCGCGCCGGGTGGCACCGCGCGCTATGTCGATTCTTCGCTGGAACGCATCGAGGTGCGCGTCACCGGCCTCAACGAGAGCCGCTACGTGATTACCTGTAACGGCCGCGCGCTGTCACTGCAACCCACCGGCGTGGTCGGCGAGTTTGTCGCCGGTGTGCGCTACAAGGCCTGGAACCCGCCGAGCAGCCTGCACCCCAGCATCGGCGTGCATGCGCCGCTGACCTTTGACATCGTCGATACCTGGATGAAGCGCTCACTGGGCGGCTGCCAGTACCATGTGTCGCACCCGGGTGGCCTGAGCTATGAGACGCTGCCGGTCAACGCCAACGAGGCGGAAAGCCGCCGTCTGTCGCGCTTTCTTGCCATGGGCCACACGCCGGGCCTGATGCAGGTGCCGCCCGCTACCATTAACGTACCAGCCAGTCGCGAGTTTCCGTTCACGCTGGATTTGCGGCGCGGCTAAGGGATCAGCGCTGCGGTGCGATCTCGGAGGCGTAGTCGTAAAGCGCGCCGAGGATGGCTTCGTCGCGCTCGTTGGCGTTTTCGGCCAGCTTGTCGAGTGCTTCAAACAAGGCGTCCAACGTCAGGGCGCCGCCCTCACCGTCGAACAGGCGCGCCGCGCGGTGGGCTTCCCAGGCTTGGGCTTCTTCGGCGCTGAGGCTTTGCGGGAAATTCCGCGCCCGGTAGCGCCACAGCAATTCTGACAAACGCGCGTCTTCAAACGCGGGACGGGCCGTGGCAAGCTCGTCCGGGCTGCATCGGCGCAAGTCGGTGAGGCGGCGGCGATCCGAATTGCCGACGAAGCCGCCGTACAAGTCTTGATCAACATCGACCGGCACCGCTTGAGGGCGGGCAAACACCTTCGCCCAGATGGCGCTCATGTCGGGCAGATCACGCGCTGCGGCGGCATGTTGCAGTTGCGCCGCCATGTCGACACCCCAGCGATCGGCCATGGCCGGACTCAGCACCTTCAGGTTGCTCATCACCATGGGCGACTTGTTGATGTGCACCGATTTGACGGGCAGGCGGCGCATGCCCTCGGGCAGATCAGCGCTCTTGCTGAACAGACGCAAACGGATCTGCTCGGCATTCAGACTGGCCAGCTCGGCGGGGTCGAAGGCCAGGTCCCAGGCCAGCAATTCATTTTTGTTGCCCGGGTGCATGGTCAGCGGCCACATCAGGGCGAGACAACCGCGCTCGGGGGCAAACATGCCCGAGATGTGCCAAAAAGGCTTGGCATGGGCCGGGGATGTGGGCAAGCCCAGCTCGGCCATGACGCGGTCTTTTTTGTGCAGGCCAAAACAGAAGTCGAACAGCTTGGGTTGCGCCGTCTTGATGAGCCGCGCCAACGCAATGGTGGCCTGCACGTCGCTCAAAGCGTCGTGGGCGGCGGTATGCAGCAGGTCATTAGCTGCACTCAGGTCGGTCAATTTGAAGCTGGGCTTGCCGTCTGGCTTGACAGGCCACTGGAGGCCATCCGGGCGCAGTGCGTAGGCGGTGCGTACCACGTCGAGCAGGTCCCAGCGGCCGCAGTCGTTCTGCCATTCGCGCGCATAGGGGTCGATCAGGTTGCGCCAGAACATGAAGCGCGTGATCTCGTCGTCAAAGCGGATGGTGTTGTAGCCCACGCCCACGGTGCCGGGCTCGCTGAACGCCTGCTCGATCTGCGCGGCAAACTGGTATTCTGGCAGGCCTTTTTCCAGGCACTCCTGCGGGGTGATGCCGGTGATCAGGCAAGCCTCAGGATCGGGCAAGAAGTCATTGGCCGGCTGGCAATACAGCATGATCGGTGCGCGGATGGGGTTGAGCTCGGCGTCGGTGCGGATGGCGGCAAACTGCGCCGCCCGTGTTTGCCGAGTGTTGCTACCGAAGGTTTCGTAGTCGTGCCAGAGAAAAGTGTGCATCAGCGTGTGGACCGGGTCAGTCGCGTTTGGGCTTGTCGCTGTGCGAGACATCATAGCCATCGGCCACGTAGGCCGGGCCTTTCATGAGCCAAACAATCACACAGCCGATCGAGATCGTCAGCACCGCCGTCAAGAGCAGCACGGCCAGGCCGATCATGGCAAAGTCAAAAACCTCGATATGGCGTGCCACCTCGGCGGTGCTGCCTTCGGTATAAAACAGCCGTGCCAGTCCCGACAGCAGCAATGGCAAGAGCGTGCCCAGCAGCAGCACACGCGGCATCATGCGCAGCAAGCGCAACTCGAAACCGTAAGGCGTGCGCTGATAACCGGGGAGTTTTTTGAGCCAGTTCATGGTGCAGCAGGTCGTGTGATCGAGGCACTAAAGCCACTTTTGCATGAACTGAGCCTGTCCCATGGCGGGGTCCAACTGGTAATTCTCGAAACCCAGCCGTCGGTACAGCTTTTGCGCCGGCATATTGCCTTCGAGCACTTCGAGCGTGAGCTTGCAGGCGCCCCGCACGCGCGCAAGTTGCGTCACCAACGCCAGCATCTGCTCGGCCACGCGCTGGCCGCGGTGTGATGCCAGAACCACCACATCGTGCACGTTGACCAGGGGTTGACAGGCAAAAGTGGAAAACCCTTCGACACAGTTGACTAGCCCCACCGGTAAACCGGTTAGGTCAAAGGCCAGCACGCTGAACATAAATGGCCGCGCCGCCAGCGCTTGCGGCAGGTTGGCCTTGGCAAAGTCAGACAATGGCTCGGCGCCGCCCATGGGGTCGCGGGCATAGCCGTCCAGCAAGTCGAGCAGCGCCTGCATGTGCAGCGGTTTGGCGTAGTCGGCCTGGCAAAGCGTCAAAGTGGCATCGGCTGTCATGGGACCCTCAAGCGCTGATGGTGTCGGCAATGCGCTGGGCGCATGCTCTGGCCTGGTCCGCATCGCGCGCCTCGACCATGACCCGCACCAGTGGTTCGGTGCCGCTGGCGCGAATCAGCAGCCGGCCGTCTTGCCCCAGTTCGGCCTCCACCGAAAGCGTTTCGGATTCGAGCCTGGCGCTGGCTCGCCAGTCCTGCCCGGGTTTCAGGCGGATGTTGATCAGGGTCTGCGGAAACAGCATGAGGTCTCCGAGCAATTCTGCCAGCGGTTTGCCGCTGCGCACGCACAGTTGCAGCACCTGCAGGGCAGAAATCAGCCCATCACCGGTGGTGTGTTTGTCCAGCGCCAGCAAATGGCCCGAACCTTCGCCACCGAGCAGCCAATTGTTTTTTTCCAGTTCTTCGAGCACGTAGCGGTCGCCCACCCTGGCGCGCACCAACGGCACACCACGGGCTTGCAGGGCCAGTTCCACCGCCATGTTGGTCATCAGCGTGCCGACGACACCGGGCACTGGTTCACCGCGGCGCAGGCGGTCATCGACCATCAGGTACAGCACTTCATCGCCATTGAACAGGCGGCCATCGGCATCGACCATCTGCAAGCGGTCAGCATCGCCGTCCAACGCCACGCCCAGATGGGCACGGTGCGCCTTGACGGCCGCGATCAGCGCCTCGGGGTGGGTGGCGCCAACGCCCTTGTTGATGTTCAGGCCGTCCGGCGCGCAACCGATGGCGATCACCTCGGCACCCAGTTCGTGAAACACCTTGGGCGCAATCTGATAGGCAGCGCCGTTGGCCGCATCCACCACGATGCGCAAGCCCTTGAGCGTGAGGTTGTTGGCAAAGGTGCTTTTGCAAAACTCGATGTAGCGCCCGGCCGCGTCTTCGAGGCGCCGTGATCGGCCCAAATTGGCTGAATCTGCCCACACCGGAGCCTGGCGCAGTGTCGCCTCGACATCACGCTCCCAGGCATCGGGCAATTTGGTGCCCTGAGCGCTGAAAAACTTGATGCCGTTGTCTTCAAACGGGTTATGGCTGGCGCTGATGACCACGCCCAAGGCAGCGCGCTGGGCCCGCGTCAGGTAGGCCACGCCCGGCGTCGGCAAGGGCCCGAGCAACACCACATCGACACCGGCCGAGTTGAAGCCACTCTCCAGCGCGCTCTCCAGCATATAGCCGGAAATCCGGGTGTCCTTGCCAATCAGCACCGTGGGTTTGGCCTCGGTGCGCTTGAGCACACGCCCGACCGCATGCGCCAGCTTGAGCGCAAAGTCTGCCGTAATGGGCGCTTGCCCGACGGTACCGCGAATGCCGTCGGTGCCAAAATACTGCCTTGTCATTGTTATTCCTTCACCTGAATCTTGAATCAAACAGCGGCTATCTTATCGCCTGCAACACACGCAACGCTTGCACGGTTTCCTTGACATCATGCACCCGCAGCACCGAGGCGCCGCGCTCGGCGGCCAGCACTGCCGCCGTCAGGCTCGGCGCAAGACGCCCTGACGCCGCAAGGGTGGCGTCGGGCGCACTCGAAGAGACCATGCCCGCCAGTGAGGACTTGCGCGACCAGCCTGCCAGCAGCGGGTAACCTGCCTGCAACAGTTCCGCCTGGCGCGCCAGCAAGGAGAAATTTTGCGCCACCGTCTTGCCAAAACCGATGCCCGGGTCCAGCATGATTCTGGACCGGTCAACGCCGAGCGCCTGCAAGCCACGTGCTGCGTCGTCGAGGAAGCTGAACACCTGCGGCACCACATCGCCCTGCATGGGCGCCAGTTGCATGGTTCGTGGTTCGCGGTGCATGTGCATCAGGCAGACACCACAGCCTGGGTGCGCCGCCACCACGTCGGCGCCGCGCTGGGCTTGTGCACCCGCCTCAACGTCGCGCCAGCGCATCGCCCAGATGTCGTTAATGATGTCAGCGCCCAGCGCCAGCGCGGCCTGCATCACTTTCGGCTTGTAGCTGTCCACCGATATCGGCACACCCATGCGGACCGCCTCACGCAGCACTGGCAGAACGCGCGCCAGTTCATCGTCCAGGCTGAGCGGTGGCGCACCGGGCCGGCTTGACTCACCGCCAATATCGAGGATGTCGGCGCCGTCGCGGACCAGTTGCTCGCAGTGTCTGAGCGCAGCCAGGGTGGAACCGTGCTGGCCGCCGTCTGAAAATGAATCAGGCGTGACATTGACAATGCCCATGACTTTGGGGTTCGTCAGGTCAATCTGATAGCGACTGGTTTGCCAATACATCCGGGAGCTGCGTTATGCAAAGAATAAAAAACGGGGCCGCAGCCCCGTTCGATCGTTATCACAGCCTAGGCAGCGTGGGGCGCTGCATCAGGATTGACGGC
The DNA here is from genome assembly GCF_028689295.1 of Rhodoferax sp. Taxonomy (GTDB): domain Bacteria; phylum Pseudomonadota; class Gammaproteobacteria; order Burkholderiales; family Burkholderiaceae_C; genus Rhodoferax. The sequence goes on along the minus strand of NZ_JAQTWL010000002.1, from coordinate 137,897 downwards.
GGGGGTGCCACCGCTGCCGGCATCCGACGAAGCCGGCGGCACACGTGGCGACCAGTCCTTGGGCGGGCGCGGCGGTTTGCCGGCCATGATGTCGTCGAGCTGGTCGCTGTCGATGGTCTCCCACTCCAGCAGGGCCTTGGCCATGGCGTGCATGTGGTCGCTGTGCTCCTCGATCAGGCGGCGCGCCAGCGCGTACTGCTCGTCGATGATGCGGCGCACTTCGGCATCGACCTTCTGCATGGTTTCTTCACTCATGTTGGTGGTCTTGGTGACCGAACGGCCCAGGAACACTTCGCCCTCGTTTTCAGCGTAAACCATCGGCCCCAGCGCCGCGGTCATGCCGTAGCGCATCACCATGTCGCGGGCGATCTGAGTGGCGCGCTCGAAGTCGTTGCTGGCGCCGGTGGTCATCTGGTTCATGAACACTTCTTCGGCAATACGGCCGCCAAACAGCATGCTGATCTGATTGAGCATGTACTCCTTGTCGTAGCTGTAGCGGTCTTGCGCCGGCAGGCTCATGGTGACGCCCAAGGCACGGCCGCGCGGAATGATGGTGACCTTGTGCACCGGGTCGCATTTGGGCAGCAGCTTGCCGATCAGCGCGTGGCCCGACTCGTGATAGGCGGTGTTGCGGCGCTCGCTCTCGGGCATGACCATGCTCTTACGCTCCGGGCCCATCAAAATCTTGTCCTTGGCTTTCTCGAAGTCCTGCATCTCGACGGTGCGGGCGTTGCGCCGCGCCGCCATCAGCGCCGCTTCATTGCACAAGTTGGCCAGATCGGCACCACTCATACCAGGGGTGCCGCGGGCGATCACACCCGCGTTCACGTCGGGGCTCAAGGGCACCTTGCGCATGTGCACGTTCAGAATCTGCTCACGGCCGCGAATGTCGGGCAGCGTCACATAGACTTGACGGTCGAAGCGCCCCGGGCGCAGCAAAGCAGCATCCAGAATGTCGGGGCGATTGGTGGCAGCCACCACGATCACGCCGACATTGGTCTCGAAGCCGTCCATCTCGACCAGCATCTGGTTGAGGGTTTGCTCGCGCTCGTCATTGCCGCCACCCAGACCGGCGCCGCGTTGACGGCCCACCGCGTCAATTTCATCGATGAAGATAATGCACGGCGCATTTTTCTTGGCGTTGTCGAACATGTCGCGGACCCGCGAGGCACCGACACCGACGAACATTTCAACAAAGTCAGAACCTGAAATGCTGAAAAACGGCACCTTGGCTTCGCCGGCAATACTCTTGGCCAGCAGGGTTTTGCCGGTGCCCGGAGGGCCAACCAGCAGCAAACCGCGCGGAATGCGGCCACCCAACTTCTGGAATTTGGCCGGATCTTTCAGGAAGTCCACCACTTCCTTGACTTCCTCCTTGGCTTCATCGCAGCCGGCCACATCGGCAAAGGTGACCAGGTTGGTGTTTTCATCGAGCAGGCGCGCCTTGCTTTTGCCGAAGCTGAAAGCACCGCCCTTGCCGCCACCCTGCATTTGGCGCATGAAATAGACCCAGACGCCAATCAACAGCAGCATCGGGCCCCAGCTGACCAGCAGCGTCATCAGCAGCGAGCCTTCTTCGCGCGGCTTCACGTCGAACTTGACGTCATTGGCGATCAGGTCGCCCACCAAGCCGCGATCCAGATAAGTGGCAGTGGTGCGCACCTTTCGGTCGTCACTGGTGACCGCAATGATCTCTGTGCCGCTCTGGCCTTCCTGGATGATGGCGCTCTTGATTCGGTTGCCCCTGACTTCTTCCAGAAAATCGGAATATCCCAAGTAGCCGGCACCGGCCGCAGGACGCGTGTCGAATTGCTTGAAGACGGTGAACAACACCATCGCAATGACCATCCAGACCGCAATTTTTGAAAACCATGGATTGTTCAAGCCAAACTCCAGTAGATATGCTTTTGATCAAACACCAACACAATGGCGCTGATTCTAGGCTGTTCAGGGTGCGCCGCGACAAGCCCCAAGAGCAGCAGCCACAGCGAGTGCAAGGAATTCAAGGTTTCTTCAGGATCATGCCGATCAAAAAAGTCTCCGATGACTTGTCGCGCGAGGCTTTGGGCTTGATGCGCTTGACCGTGACAAAGGTGTCGCGAAAGCGCTGGACCAGCGCGTCGTAACTGCCGCCATGAAACACCTTGGCCACCAGCGCGCCGTCGGATTTGAGATGGGTTTGCGCAAACTCCAGCGCCAATTCGATCAAATGCGCGATGCGAGCCGCGTCGGCCGAGCTGATGCCCGACAGGTTGGGCGCCATGTCGGACACCACCACATCGGCCAACTGACCCTGCATCTGCTCGGCCAGTTGGGCCAGTACCTCGTCTTCGCGAAGATCACCCTGAATGAACTGCACGCCCTCGATCGGCTCCATCGGCAACAGGTCGAGCGCGATGATGCGGCCATTGAGCGCACCCGCAGCAGCACCGCCACCGGTGGCCGTTTTGGGTGACAACTTGCGCCGCACGTACTGACTCCAGGCGCCCGGGGCCGAGCCCAGATCGACCACCAATTGCCCCGGCTTGATCAGGTGGAGGGTGTCGTCGATTTCCTGCAGTTTGTAGGCCGCACGCGCCCGGTAGCCGTCCTTTTTGGCCAGCTTGACATAGGTGTCGTTGACGTGATCATTTAACCAGGCCCGGTTGACCTTGCTGCTTTTGACTGCTGATTTCATAAAAATAAAGTACCCTGCTCTCGCCGATAATACGGCCATGTCCCAAATTCAACTGACCCCCGCCCAACGCAAAGTTCACCGGGCCGAAGCCCACCACCTCGACCCCGTGGTCATGGTGGGTGGCGACGGCCTAACCGCTGCCGTCAAAAAAGAAACCGACGCGGCGCTCAATGCCCACGGCCTCATCAAGGTGCGCGTCTTTTCCGATGACCGCGCCGCCCGCGAAGCCATGTTTCATACCCTGGCCGATGAACTGAACGCTGCGCCTATCCAGCATATCGGCAAACTGCTGGTGCTGTGGCGGCCTAAACCTGAGCGCGAAAAAACCGCTGGCGAAGAGCGCATGCCCGGTCCGCGCGACGTCAAGGTGCTCAAGTACAGCACCCGCGGCGGCCAGCGCCCCGAGGTCAAAACCCTGCGCGTGCTCGGCAACCAGCGCCTGACCTCAGGCGGCCAAGTCAAACGCTCCAAGCCCAAGCAGGTCAGCATCAAGAAACGCAACCAAAACTGACAGAGTGAAGTTGCTCTGTCCTCAACCGACTAGGACTTTCGCGTCAACTTCCAGAACGTCACCCCGGCACACAGCCACTGCAGCGCAAACATCGCGCTGCCCACGCTGTGCCAAAGGCGCAAATTCTCCCGGCTGACAATTCTGGGCGCTACCGCAAATTCAGATAGCAACGCCAGAAGCACCCCGAGCAGTATAAAAACGAGCACGGCCTGGGATCGACCGTTTTGGCCTGGCGCCTGGCCTGGCCGGTGAATCAGCAACAGCAGAACACCGCAGCCGATGCTGAGCCAGGATTGCGCTGCGAACAACTTTGCCGCCATGGCGCCCGCCATGGCCAGCGTTGGCAAATTCGCAAACAACATCGGTACCACCAGCGCGCCCAGGGTGGTCAGGCTACCCCACCACAAGGCCGCCAGCCAGGGCGACAAGGCTTGACTGCGAGTCAACATTCAGCGGTAACCGACCGACACCACTTCGTAATGGCGTAAGCCGCCGGGTGCCTGCACTTCAACCGCGTCACCTTCTCCTTTGCCAATCAGGGCGCGCGCAATCGGGCTGTTGATGTTGATCAGGCCAAGCTTAAGGTCGGCCTCGTCTTCACCGACGATCTGATACGTCACCTTTTGTCCGGAGGCATCGTCTTCAAGCTCCACCGTGGCGCCGAACACCACTTGGCCATCGGCATGGAGTTCAGTCGGATCGATGATCTGCGCCGCCGACAACTTGCCCTCGATCTCCTTGATGCGCCCCTCGACAAAACCCTGCTTGTCCTTGGCAGACTCGTATTCGGCGTTTTCGCTCAAATCGCCCTGCGCGCGCGCCTCGGCAATAGCGTTAATGACCGCTGGGCGCTCAAACGCTTTGAGTTGATGCAGTTCCGCCTTGAGTTTGTCTGCACCACGTTTGGTAATAGGAAGGGTCGCCACATCAAGCTCCGGAAAAAAGTAACATCACAAAATGAAACCGCCGAACGTTGCCGTCCGGCGGTATGGTTCGAATTATGCCGCGAATATCGCGACAAGCCACGGATTGACCCGGCTTGTTAAGGCCGTGGCAAAAGTGCGTGCATTTCCTGCACCGAAATCACATCCAACGCATCCATGTAGCGCATGCCTTCCACCGCCGCCTCGGCGCCGGCGATGGTGGTGAATGTAGTCACTTGGGCGAGCAAGGCCGAGGTGCGGATCTGGCGCGAGTCGGCAATCGCATTGCGGCGCTCTTCAACCGTGTTGATGACCAGCACAATCTCGTTGTTCTTCAGCATGTCCACAATGTGGGGGCGCCCTTCGGTGACCTTGTTGACCACACCGCAGGTCACGCCCGCTGCATTGATGGCGGCGGCAGAGCCCTTGGTGGCCACCACGGCAAAATTCATGGCTGCCAGCGCCTTGGCAATCTCGATGGCACGCGGCTTGTCGCTGTTTTTAACGGATAAAAACACCTTGCCGGTAGGTTCGCCGGTGGCGGTGAAAGGCCGCGGCAACTTGCAGCCAGCGCCCATTTGGGATTTGACGAAGGCCTCGCCAAAGGTCTTGCCAACGCCCATCACCTCGCCGGTTGACTTCATCTCGGGGCCCAGAATGGTATCGACACCCGGAAACTTGACAAACGGAAACACCGCTTCCTTGACGCTGAAATAAGGCGGATCGACCTCGCGCGTGATGCCTTGAGAGGCCAGCGTTTGCCCCACCATGCAGCGCGCCGCCACCTTGGCCAGCTGCACGCCGGTGGCTTTGGAGACAAAGGGCACTGTGCGCGAAGCGCGCGGGTTGACTTCGAGCACAAAGATCATGTCCTGCCCATCCGGGTGCTGAATGGCAAATTGCACATTCATCAGCCCCACCACGTTCAAGGCGTGCGCCATGGCGGCGGTCTGGCGCTTGATTTCGGTGACGGTCGCGGCAGACAGGCTGTACGGCGGGAGCGAACAGGCCGAGTCGCCGCTGTGCACACCCGCTTGCTCGATGTGCTCCATGACACCGCCAATATAGGTTTGGCCGTCGGCATCGCGCACGCAGTCCACGTCGCACTCGATGGCATCGTTCAAAAAGCGGTCCAGCAGCACCGGCGAGTCGTGGCTTACCTTGACCGCCTCGCGCATGTAGCGCTCCAGGTCGCGCTGCTCATGCACTATCTCCATGGCGCGGCCGCCCAGCACATAGCTCGGGCGCACCACCAGCGGGTAGCCAAGCTCGGCGGCTTTTTCCAGCGCCTCGGGCTCGGTACGGGCCGTCGCGTTGGGCGGCTGGCGCAATTTGAGCTGGTGCAGCAGCTTCTGAAAACGTTCACGGTCTTCGGCGGCGTCGATCATGTCAGGGCTGGTGCCGATGATCGGTACCCCATTGGCTTCCAGGTCGAGTGCCAGCTTCAAGGGGGTTTGACCACCGTATTGCACGATCACGCCAAAAGGCTTTTCCTTGTCGACAATCTCCAGCACGTCTTCAAGCGTCAGCGGCTCGAAGTAGAGGCGATCCGACGTGTCGTAGTCCGTCGAGACGGTCTCGGGGTTGCAGTTGACCATGATGGTCTCGTAACCATCCTCGCGCATCGCCAGCGCCGCATGCACGCAACAATAATCAAATTCAATGCCCTGGCCGATGCGATTGGGACCACCGCCGAGTACCATGATTTTTTTCTTGTTGGTGGGCGCCGCTTCACACTCTGACCCTTCAGCTTCATAGGTGGAATACAGGTAGGCCGTGTTGGTGGCAAATTCAGCCGCGCAGGTGTCTACCCGCTTGTACACCGGGCGCACGCCCAGGGCATGGCGGCGCGCGCGCACCGCCGTGTCAGTGGTCTTGAACTGTTTGGCCAGGCGCCGGTCGGAAAAGCCTTTCTGTTTCAAGGCGCGCAGCGTGGCGGCATCAATGCTGTCAAGCGCGGTGCCGACAGCCGGCTGCGGCAGGTGTTCGATTTCCAGCTCGATCTTGACGATCTGCTCGATCTGCACCAAAAACCACTTGTCAATTTTGGTCAGGTCGAACACCTCATCGACGCTCCAGCCGGCGGCAAAGGCGTCACCCACGTACCAGATGCGGTCGGGGCCGGGCTCGCCAAGTTCGCGCTCCAAAATCTCGCGGTCCTGGGTTTTTTCGTTCATGCCATCGACACCCACTTCCAGGCCGCGCAGGGCCTTTTGGAACGACTCTTGAAAAGTGCGCCCCATCGCCATGACCTCGCCCACACTCTTCATCTGGGTGGTGAGGCGGCTGTCGGCAGCGGGGAATTTTTCGAAGGCAAAACGCGGGATCTTGGTGACCACATAGTCAATGCTGGGCTCAAAGCTGGCCGGGGTGGCGCCGCCGGTGATCTCATTCTTGAGTTCGTCGAGCGTGTAACCCACCGCCAGCTTGGCCGCCACCTTGGCAATCGGGAAACCCGTCGCCTTGGAGGCCAGCGCGCTGGAGCGGCTTACCCGCGGGTTCATCTCGATCACCACCATGCGCCCGTCAATGGGGTTGATGGAAAACTGCACGTTGGAGCCGCCGGTGTCCACACCAATTTCGCGCAGCACCGCCAAGCTGGCGTTGCGCAAAATCTGGTATTCCTTGTCGGTCAGCGTTTGCGCCGGGGCCACGGTAATCGAGTCACCCGTGTGCACGCCCATCGGGTCCAGATTTTCGATCGAGCAGACGATGATGCAGTTGTCTGCGGTGTCGCGCACCACTTCCATCTCATACTCTTTCCAACCCAGCAACGACTCTTCAATCAGCAACTCGTTGGTGGGCGAAGCCTCCAGGCCACGTTTGCAGATCACCTCGAACTCTTCGGGGTTGTAGGCTATACCGCCGCCGGTGCCGCCCAGTGTGAAACTGGGGCGGATCACGGTCGGGAAACCCACGGTGCGTTGCACGTCCCAAGCTTCAGCCATGCTGTGGGCGATGCCGGAACGCGCAGAGCCCAGACCGATCTTGGTCATGGCATCTTTGAACTTGAGGCGGTCCTCGGCCTTGTCGATGGCCTCGGGCTTGGCACCGATCAGTTCCACCGGCATGCCCGTGGCCGCGCCGGTGTACTTGTCCAGCACGCCGTTGTGCCACAAATCCAGCGCGCAGTTCAGCGCGGTCTGGCCGCCCATGGTCGGCAAAATCGCGTCCGGTCGCTCTTTGGCGATAATTTTCTCGACCGTCTTCCAGGTGATGGGCTCGATGTAGGTCACATCCGCCGTGGCCGGGTCGGTCATGATGGTGGCCGGGTTGCTATTGATCAGGATGACCTTGTAGCCCTCCTCGCGCAGCGCTTTGCAGGCTTGTACCCCGGAGTAATCAAATTCGCAGGCCTGACCAATGATGATCGGGCCGGCGCCAATGATGAGGATGCTTTTGAGGTCGGTACGTTTTGGCATGTTGAAGGACTGCTCTCTTGTTTTATCAATTCAGGTTGGCGGTAGCAAGTTTGGCCCCGAACCACAAAAACAGGCCGCCGACCAGGCTCGACAGCCCGGCCGACAGCTTTTTGCGCTGGGCAAAGCCTTGCGCCAATTTGGCCCCAGTGACGATCAGCACCGACAGATACAGTGCGCTAAAAGTCATCAGGATGGCGCTCAAAATCAGGAACGGCACTTCGGGATGGGCATAGCTGGTATCGATGAACTGCACAAAGAACGACAGCAAAAACAGAATGGCTTTCGGATTGAGCAGGCTGATCACCAGGGCGCGGCGAAACGGCCGCTGTAAATGGGCGGCGTCGGTTGCCGCGCTGGACCCGAGAGGGACCGTTGCACCAGAAACGCTTGCCAGCGCATCGGACTGCGAACGCAAACCGACAAGTGCCGCGCGCAGCAAATTGAAACCCACCCAAGCCAGATAGGCGGCGCCAACATACTTGACCACCATGAACATGGCCGGGTAGGTGCGTAGCACACCGGCCGCGCCCAGCGCGGTACACAGCAGCAAAATGGTGTCCCCGACAAACACGCCGTAAGCGCCTTGAAAACCGGCGCGCACTCCCCGCGCAGTCGCCACCGACAGGACATACAGCGAATTGGGACCGGGCAGCAAAATGATGCCAAAGGCGCCAATCACGTAGGTCCAGATATCGGTTACGCCATAAAAGCTCATCCGCGCGACTCCATGGCCGACACGAAGCGATCGAACAGGTAGCCAATGTCATGCGGACCGGGCGAGGCTTCCGGATGCCCCTGAAAACAGAACGCAGGTTGGTCAGTGCGCGTCAAGCCTTGCAGCGTGCCGTCGAACAGGCTGATGTGGGTGGCGCGCAGGTTGGCAGGCAGGGTTCTTTCATCGACCGCAAAACCGTGGTTCTGGCTGGTGATGCTGACGCGTCCGGTGTTGAGGTCTTTCACTGGGTGGTTGGCGCCATGGTGGCCAAATTTCATCTTGAAGGTCTTGGCACCAGAGGCCAGCGCCATGATCTGGTGCCCCAGGCAAATGCCGAAGGTCGGAATTCCGCTGTCGATCAGTTTGGCAACTGCGGCAATGGCGTAATCGCATGGTTCTGGGTCACCCGGGCCATTGCTCAAAAATATGCCGTCGGGCTGCTGCGCCAAGACATCGGCCGCCGAGGTTTGCGCCGGCACCACGGTGACCCGGCAGCCGCGCTCGGCCAACATGCGCAGGATATTTTTCTTGACCCCGAAGTCGTATGCCACGACATGGAAACGAGGTGCGGTCTGCTCGCCAAAACCGGGCTGATCACCGAGCTCCGGGTTGAACAGCGCCCATTCGGTTTGCGTCCAGCAATAACCGATCTTGGCGCTCACCACTTTGGCTAGATCCAGGCCAGCCATGCTGGGTGCCGCCCTGGCCAGCGCAATGGCACAGTCGATGGCCGCCGGGGTGGCAACTTCGCCGTCTGCCAGCGCCAGAATGCAGCCGTTTTGTGCGCCCTCGGTGCGCAGTTGGCGCGTCAGTTGGCGTGTGTCGATATTGGCGATGGCGACCGTGCCTGTTTCGCGCAGGTAGGCATCGAGCGACTGTGTGGAACGAAAGTTGGAGGCCAGCAGTGGCAGGTCCTTGATGATCAGCCCAGCGGCGTGAACGCGGTCAGATTCCACATCCTGCACATTGACACCATAGTTGCCAATGTGCGGATAAGTGAGAGTGACAATTTGCTGACAATAGCTGGGGTCGGTCAGGATTTCCTGATAGCCGGTCATCGAGGTGTTGAACACCACCTCGCCGACCGTGGAACCCGTGGCCCCGATGGAATTGCCAAGATAGACCGTGCCGTCTGCGAGCGCCAATATGGCCGGTGGGGTATTTCCCTTGAGAGACAAAAGCACTGGGTTCTCCGAAATGGTTACGGGTACGCCCAAACACACAGGAATGGCTTCCTGAAGCGACTGCTGACTGGGATGGGGCTGGGCCGCTGCGGTGAGCGTACGCGGGTGCGAAATTGACCCGAATTATAGCCTAGGGACAACCCTTGGACAGGCCTGCGGTGGCACTGGCATGCAGACAAATGGCAGCGGCGGCGCCGACGTTGAGCGACTCTTCGCCGCCGGGTTGGGCAATGCGCACATGGCCGGTGGCGCGCGCCTCCAGTTCCGCACAAACGCCCTGCCCTTCGTGGCCCAAGGCCCATGCACAGGGCCACGGCAGTTCCTGATTCAAGAGAGCATGGTGTAAATAGCTGCCACGATGCGAACTGGTCACCAGCAGTGGCACGGTGAGCGCCGTGAGCGGGCCGAGTTCAGCGCCCTCGATCAGTTGCAGCCCCCAGTGCGCGCCCATGCCGGCGCGCAAAACCTTTGGCGACCATAGCGCTGCCGTGCCTTTGAGGGCGATGATCTGCTTGAAGCCAAAGGCAGAAGCGCTTCGCAGGATCGAGCCAACATTGCCGGCATCCTGCACCCGGTCCAGAATCACGCTGGCAACCCCCGGCTGGAGCGCTGGTGCCGGCGCCAGGTCGAAGACGAAACCCATGCGGGCTGGCGACTCCAGCGAGCTGATGGCGTCAAACAGGTCATCTGAAATGACGACATTTTTCAAGGCTGAACGGGTATAGGAGGCGGCGGCCAAAGGCCAATAGGACGCCGCAAAGATGCCCAGGACGGGTTGCACACCTCGACCCAGGGCGGCGCGCACCAGGTGGTCGCCCTCGGCCCAGATGCGCTGTTGCTTGCGGTAGTCGGTGGAGCCATGCGCGAGCCGCTTGAGGTCTTTGACAAGGGCGTTATCCCGGGAGTTGATGTGCAGTACCTCGGGCGTCGTCATGGCTTCGCTCCCCTCAAGGTCTCGTTCACTGGCCTGAAGCTGGTGCGGTGCAATGGACAGGCACCGTGCGCTTGCAGGGCCGCCAGATGCAATGCCGTGCCGTAGCCTTTGTGCTGGGCAAAACCATATTGGGGATACTGTAGGTCGAATTCGACGCACCAGCGGTCACGCGTGACCTTGGCCAGAATCGATGCGGCCGAAATCGCTGCCACCAGCGCGTCGCCCTTGACGATGGCTTCGGCGCGCACGGGCAACACCGGCAGGCGGTTGCCATCGACCAGCACCAGCTTCGGGCTCAGGCGCAAGCCTTCCACCGCACGGCGCATCGCCAGTAGGGTGGCCTGCAAAATGTTGAGTGCATCGATCTCCTGCACGCTGGCTTGCGCCACGGCAAAGCACAGCGCCTTGGCACGGATTTCTTCGAACAAAAGCTCGCGCTTGCGGGCCGTGAGTTTTTTGGAGTCGCCCAGACCCTTGATCGGCTGCAGGTCATCCAGAATCACGGCAGCGGCCACCACCGGACCGGCCAGCGGACCACGACCCACCTCGTCCACACCGGCAATCAGGCAGTTCACGCCCCATTGCAGGGCGATCTGTTGCATGCTGGCTGGCGGATGGGCGCGCCGCCCGGCGGGAGGCGCTGCACGCAGCTCAGCCAATTTGCCAGCGCCAGATTTAGTTGGAAAGGAGTTGCGCGATGGCATGGGCAGCAAGTTGTGGTGTGTCGCGTTGCAACTCGACGTGCAGCGCGCCAAAGCGTTGTTCAAGGGCGCGTATTTTCTCAGGCGCATGGGTCTTGGCGTCGAGCCAGCATAAAACTTCCTGTGCCAGCGCGACCGGCGTGGCGGCCTCCTGCAGAAGTTCAGGCACGACAAAATCACGGCACAGGATATTGGGCAATCCGACCCAGGGCTGCAGCCGTTTGCGCCGCATGAGCAACCAGGAGAGTGCGCCCATGCGGTAGGCGATCACCATCGGGCGCTTGAACAGCGCTGCCTCCAAGGTGGCGGTGCCGCTGGCGATCAGGGTGACATCGCAGGCTGCGAGCACTGAGTGAGACTGGCCCATGACCAGTTGCACTTGGTCGTTCATGCCGCTGGCCGCGAGCACCGCAGTGACCTGGGCCTGGCGGTCAGCCACCACGGGCACGATGAATTTGGTTGCCGGCCGGGCTTGCCGGATCAGCTTGGCCGCCTGAAAAAAGTGACCGGCCAAATAGGCAATTTCAGATGCTCGGCTGCCCGGCAGCAGGGCCACCACCGCGTCCTGCCCGGCCAGCCCCAACGTGGCGCGCGCCGCCGCTTGGTCGGGTTGCATCGGAATCACGCTGGCCAGTGGATGGCCGACGTAGCTGGCGGCAACGCCATGGGCTGCGAGCAGGGCCGGCTCGAACGGAAAAATACACAGCACATGGTCGGCACTGCGCCTGATCTTCTCAACCCGCTCGGGCCGCCAGGCCCAGATGGACGGGCAGACGAAATGCACGGTCTTGATGCCCTGGGCCCGCAAAGCGGCTTCAAGGTCCAGATTGAAATCAGGCGCGTCCACACCAATGAAAACATCCGGGCGATGCTGCAGCAGACGTGCCTTGAGCTGATTGCGTATCCCGAGAATCTCGCGGTAACGGCGCAGCACCTCCCAGCTGAACCCGTGCACCGCCAGCTTGTCGTGCGGCCACCAGGCCTCAAACCCACGCTGTGCCATCTGCGGGCCGCCAATGCCAACCGATTGCAATCCGGGCCAGCGCAACTTCAGGCCATCAAGCAGCAAGCCTGCGAGCAGGTCGCCAGACGTTTCACCAGCGACCAGGGCGGCTTGCATGGCGCAGGACAAGGCTCAGCGCACGATGCCGCGCTGGGGCGATGTCTGAGCCAGGAACGAGAGCATCATCTGCACATCCGGCTCTGATTCCGCGTGCGCTTGTCTCAAATCGGCGATGCTCTCCTGGGCGGCTTGCAGTGTCAGGTCACGCCGGTACAAGGCCTTGTGCATGGCTTTGACGACACTAATGCGCTCGGGCGAAAAACCGCGCCGGCGCAAGCCCTCAAAGTTCATCGAGCGCGCCACCGCCGGTTGCCCCTGGCACATGACAAACGGTGGCAGGTCGGCCAGCAGCACCGAGCAAATGGCCGTCATGCTGTGGGCGCCGATCCTGACGAACTGGTGCACCATGGTAAAGCCGGCCAGAATGGCCCAATCACCCACATGCACGTGGCCGGCCAGGGTCGAGTTGTTGGCAAAGATGGTATTGCTGCCGACCTGGCAGTCATGCGCCAGATGCACATAGGCCATCAGCCAGTTGTCATCACCCACCCGGGTCACGCCCACATCGGCCGGCGAGCCGATGTTGAAAGTGCAAAACTCGCGAATGGTGTTGCGCTCGCCGATAACCAGTTCGCAGGGCTCGCCGGCGTACTTTTTGTCCTGGGGAATTGCCCCGAGCGAGGCAAACTGGAAAATGCGGTTGTCGCGTCCAATGGTGGTGTGGCCTTCGAGCACGCAGTGCGGGCCCACGGTGGTGCCAGCACCAATTTTGACGTGCGGACCGATGACGGTATAGGGCCCGACCGTCACCGTGCTGTCCAGCTCGGCCGCCGGGTCGATGATGGCGGTGGGATGAATGGCAGTCAAGGCAGCACCCTCAGACGATCTTGCGGAAAGCGCAGGTGAGTTCAGCCTCCACGGCGATCACGCCATCGACCAAAGCGCGCGTCTGGAACTTGAAAATGCCGGATTTCATGCGCAAAAGCGTTGCTTCCAGGATCAACTGGTCGCCGGGCTCGACCGGCCGCTTGAAGCGCACTCCTTCCATGCCGGCAAAGTAATAGACCTTGTCCTCGGTGGCGCCGGAGTCCATGGCATCGAAAGCCAGCAAGGCGGACGCCTGGGCCAAGGCTTCAAGCATCAGCACGCCCGGCATCACCGGCCGGTAAGGGAAATGGCCCTGAAAAAAGGGCTCGTTGATGGTGACATTCTTCAGCGCCTTGATGGTCTTGCCCTTGTCGATTTCGAGCACCCGGTCGACCAGCAAAAACGGGTAGCGGTGCGGCAGCTTGGTGAGAATTTTGTGAATATCCATCGGGGAATGTCCTTAGTTTGAATTTTGTCCGGATTTGAGCTGCGTCTCGAGCGCACGCAGGCGCTCACGCAGGTTGGCCAGTTGTTTGAGCGCTGCCGCATTCTTTTCCCAGGACGCGTTGTCGTCGATCGGAAAAATGCCGGTATAGTGACCCGGCTTGGTGATGGAGCGCATCACCATGGAACCCGCAGAAATATTCACGCCATCGGCCAGCGTCAAATGGCCCAGCACATTGGCACTGCCGCCCACCGTGCAATGGGCGCCAATGGTGGCACTGCCTGCCACGCCGGCACAGCCAGCCATGGCGGTGTGTCGGCCAATGTGCACGTTGTGGGCAATCTGGATCAGATTGTCGAGCTTCACGCCGTCTTCAATCACCGTGTCCTGCAGAGCACCGCGGTCAATGCAGGTGTTGGCACCAATCTCAACATCGTTGCCGATGCGCACGGCCCCGAGTTGCTCTATTTTTTCCCATGCGCCGGCGTTGGGGGCAAAGCCAAAGCCGTCGGCCCCGATCACCACGCCCGGGTGAATGAGGCAGCGTTCCCCCACCACGCAGCGCTCGCCCAGCGTGACGCGTGACTTGAGTTCTGTTTCGGCGCCCACTTGGGCACCCGCCTCGATCACGCACAGCGCGCCGATGCGCGCGCTGGGGTGAAGAAGGGCCTGGGGGTCAATCACGGCGCTGGGATGAATCAATGGTCTGACAACCGCAGGCAGGTTCCTTTTCCAGAGCTGGGTAACGCGGGCATAGTACAGATAGGGCTGATCCGTGATGATGCAGGCGCCGCGCGCACGCGCCTGCTGCGCGAACTGCGGGCTGACGATTACACAGGAAGCCTGGCAGGCAGCCAACTGCTTCAGGAACCTGGTCTGGCTGAGAAAGCTCAACTGCCCGGGGACGGCGTTTTCCAGAGGAGCCAGGCCCTTGATCAACAGATTCGCATCGCCATGCAGTTCGCCGCCCAGCGCATCAACAAAAGATCCTAAACGCAGGGTCACAGGCATCGAGCCTTTAAGGGCGGTTTATTTGGCTGGCGCGCTATTGAGCGCCTTGATGACCTTGTCAGTCATGTCATGCTTGGGGTTGACATACACCGCATCCTGAAAGATGAAGTCGTATTTTTCGGCCACCGCGATGTCCTTGATGACTTTGTTGGCACGCTGAATCACCAATTGCAGTTCTTCATTCTTGCGGGCGTTCAGGTCTTCCTGAAATTCGCGGCTCTTGCGCTGAAAATCGCGATCCTGCTCCAGCAGTTGTTTTTGACGTGTCTGGCGCTGGGTTTCGGGCAAGGTGGGTGCCTCGCGCTCAAACTTGTCGGCCAAAGACTTAATGTTGGCCTTTTGATCGACCAGCTCTTTTTCGCGCTTGGAAAACTCCTGCTCGAGCTTGGCCTGCGCGGCCTTGGCAGTACCAGCCTCTTTGAGTACCCGGTCGGTGCTGACAAAGCCCATGCGCAATTCCTGCGCTTGCACTGACACAACGGCCAGGCCACAAAAAGTCAATGCACAAATATGACGTAAAAAATGATTCATTAGAAACTTGTCCCAATCTGAAATTGCATATTCTGAATTCTATCGTTATCAAACTTCCGTAACGGTTTGGAAAACGCCAGACGCAGCGGTCCAACCGGTGAAATCCAGCTGATGCCGAAGCCCACCGACGAGCGCAATTCATTGGCATTGGCATTAATAATGGGTAAGTCCTGATCTGGTCCCCTCACCATGCCGATATCCCAAAATCCATACAGGCGCAAAGTACGGTCGTTGCCAACCCCGGGAAACGGCGCCAGAAGTTCCATGTTGAGATTGATCTTGCTGGTGCCGCCGACATTAGTGCCATTGACATCCACTGGTCCCAGGCTGCCCTGCTCAAAACCACGAACAGATCCCAAGCCACCGCCAAAGAAATTCTTGAATACCGGGAAGGTTTTGTCGCTGCCGGAGGCGCCAAGTCCAATTTCGGCATTCATTGCCGCGGTGAACTGCTTGCTTAGAGGCACATACTGCTGAAACTGGTAGGTGGCGCGCAGATACCTGACATCACCAGCAAAAGACCACTCGGCATTGACGCGTTGAAAACGTCCACTGTTAGGGGCCAGCGCACTGTCGCGACTGTCACGCGACCAACCCACCGTCAGCGGCACCGCTAAAGTGGGAGTGCCATATTCTTCGACAAACGCCTTGTATGATTGGGGTAACGATAGCCCCTCCACAATTTCCGTATTTTCAATCCCCAATCCAAAAAATACGGTGTCAGTTTCAGAGAAGGGCACGCCAAAACGGATTCCGGCGCCAGCGGTCACCAACTCGTAATAGTCCTGATCCTGGTAGGGACGGCTGGTCCGGTAATAAAGGTCAAGGGTACGGGACACGCCATCTTCGGTGAAATAGGGGTCGGTGGTATTGAGCACCATCACCCGATTGATCTTGCTGGTGTTGACCTGAATGCCCAGCGAGTTGCCAGAACCGAACGCATTCTCCTGTTTCAGGCCGAACGACAAGCCCAGACCATCACCACTTGAATAGCCAGCGCCCAAACTCAGGCTACCGGTGGGCTTTTCAGTCACATTGATGGTCAGGTCAACCTGATCCGGGGTGCCGGGAACCTCTTGAGTTTCAACGGCAACTTCACCAAAGTAGCCCAGACGGTCCACCCGGTCGCGAGACAGGCGTATCTTTTCAGCGTCGTACCATGACGCCTCCAACTGGCGAAATTCGCGGCGTACCACCACATCGCGGGTGCGGGTGTTGCCCGCCACGTTGATCTTGCGCACATAGGCGCGGCGCGACGGGTTGGCCTGCAGCACAAGGGCCACGCGGTTGTTGATGCGGTCAATCTCGGGCCTTGCCTCGACGCGCGCAAAGGCGTAGCCAAAGTTGCCGAAATAGTCGGTGAACGCCTTGGTGGTCTTGGCGACATCGTCGGCGTTGAAGGCTTGCCCCGGACGAATCACCACCAGCGACTTGAACTCTTCTTCCTTGCCCAGGTATTCACCGGCCAGCTTGACGCTGCTAACCACATAGCGTTCGCCCTCGGTGATGTTGATATTGATGCCGATGTCGGTCTTGTTGGGCAGGATTGCCACCTGCGTCGAGTCCACCTTGAATTCCAGGTAACCGCGCGTCAGGTAATAGGAGCGCAGCGTCTCCAGGTCGGCGTTGAGCTTGGCGCGCGAATAGCGGTTGGACTTTGTGTACCAGCTCAACCAGCCGCCGGTATCCAGATCGAACAAGCCGCGCAGGGTGGATTCGGAAAACGCCTTGCTGCCAACGATGCGGATCTCGCTGATATTGGCCGGCTCACCTTCAACCACAGTAAAGGTCAGATTGACCCGGTTGCGCTCAATTGGCGTTACCGTGGTCACCACCTGGGCGGCATACAGACTGCGATTGATGTACTGGCGCTTGAGCTCCTGCTCGGCACGATCAAGTTGGGCCTTGTCAAAAGGGCGGCCGTCCGCCAGACCGACATCACGCAAGGACTTGACCAGCACATCCTTGTCAAACTCCTTGGTGCCGACGAACTCCACATTGGCCACGGTGGGTCGCTCCTCCACCACCACCACCAACACATCGCCGATCACTTCGATGCGCACGTCCTTGAACAGGCCCAGCGCAAACAGGCTCTGGATGGCGGCGGTGCCCTTGTCATCGCTGTAGGTGTCGCCGACCCGCACCGGCAGGGAGACAAAAACAGTGCCCGGTTCGACCCGCTGAAGACCTTCGATCCGGATATCGCGCACCGTAAAAGGACTGACGGCCCAAGACGATTGGGCAACGAGCACCAGCGCCGCAAAAGCAGAGAGGGTTTTGAGGCGAAAACGATTGAGATGCATATTAAAAATTCAAAAAATGATAGCCGCCAGCCATGTAACCAAAGATCAACCGAACAAGCGGGAAATGTCGTTGAAAAGAGCAATCGACATCATGAGCACCAGAATGGCAACGCCGCCTTGCTGCAGGCGTTCCATCCAGGCATCTGAAACAGGCCGACCTGTGACACCCTCCCAAAGATAATACATCAGGTGTCCACCATCCAGAACCGGCAAGGGCAGCAAATTCAAAACGCCCAGGCTGACGCTGATCAGCGCCAGAAAAATCAGGTACTGGGTCAGCCCCAGACCCGCAGACTTGCCGGCGTAGTCGGCGATGGTCAGGGGGCCGCTGATATTTTTTACCGAGGCTTCGCCGATCAGCATCTTGCCCATCATCTTGAGCGTCAACGTCGAGACATCCCAGGTTTTCACGAGCGCCTGCCAACTGCCATCGAACGCGCCATAGCGCACCAGAACCTGCTCCGGCGGTGTCCCCACATAGGCACCGATGCGGCCAATGGCTCGGTCTTGCTCGATCACAACCTGTGGCGTCACCTTGAGCTGCAGGCGCCGGCCCGCACGCAAAATGGCCCAGAGCTGGGTCGGTGCCACCTGATCCACCACGGACTGGCGAATCATCAGCCGCAACTGTTGGCCATCGACGATCGGCTTGCCATCGACCTGGGTCACTTCATCTCCCATCAACAAGCCCGCTTGCGCGGCGGCCGAGTCGGGCAGGATGTCACCGAGCACGGGGCGCGTCATCGGGCCGATCTGGCCAATTTTCTGGAACATTCGGGCATCGGCATCCCTGGTATCAATGCCCGAAAGCTTGAGCAGGAATTCGCGCTCGGTGGAGGCGTCGCCCTGCACCCAGAGCCGGACGTCCTGCCCCTCCAGCGCGCCACGGGTCAATTGCCAGCGCAGGTCTTCAAATGACCTGACCTCATAGTCGGCTTCACCTTCCAGACCAGCGCGCAGCACCCGCTCGCCGCCGACCAAGCCGGCCTGGCTGGCGATGGAATCGGCCACCGGCGGTGCCAGCACGGCTGCGGGAAGTTGCACACCGGTCCAGTTGACCACGCTGTACAGCAGCACCGCCAGCAACAAGTTGGCCAGCGGGCCGGCCGCCACGATGGCCGTGCGCCGCCCCAGGCTTTGGGTGTTGAAGGCCAGATGCCGTTCGGCGGGCGCCACCGGGGCTTCGCGCTCGTCGAGCATCTTGACAAAACCGCCCAGCGGAAACAGCGCCAGCACATATTCGGTGCCACTCGTTTTGGACTGCCAGCGCAGCAGCGGCTTGCCAAAACCAATGGAAAAACGCAACACCTTGACCCCACAGGCAACGGCCACCCGGTAGTGGCCGAATTCATGGACGGCAATCAGCAGCGCAATGGCGACGACGAAGGCGATGAAGGTCAGCATGCGCGATCAGGCCGTCAATGCGCCAAGCGTGCCACCACGCGGCAAGCCGCGTCACGGCTCTGCGCATCGAGTTCGAGCAGGTCTTCCAGCGACCCCGGCGCTGCAGGCTGCACGCTGCTCAGGGTTTCCAGATTGACGGCGTGCATCTGGTCAAAGCGGATCTGGCTGCCCAGAAAAGCCGCCACAGCCACCTCGTTGGCGGCATTGAGCACCGCCGTGGTGCCCGCTGGCGCAGCCAGCACCGACCAAGCCAGCGCCAGGCCTGGAAAACGCGCGCGGTGGCCGTTGGCATCAAGCGCCTCGAACGTCAACCCCGCCATGGCCCGGAAATCAAGCGCACCAGCGCCCGAGGCCATGCGCTGCGGCCAGGACAGGCCATAGGCGATGGGCACCTTCATATCGGGGGTGCCAAGCTGTGCAATGACCGAATGGTCGAGGTATTGCACCATCGAGTGGATCACGCTTTGCGGATGGATCACCACCTCGATTTGCCCCGGCGCCACGCCAAACAGGTAGTGCGCCTCAATCACTTCCAGCGCCTTGTTCATCATGGTGGCCGAATCGACCGAGATTTTGCGCCCCATGACCCAGTTGGGGTGGGCGCAGGCTTGGTCGGGCGTGATGTCGGCAAAGCTGGCTGGGTCGCGTTGCCGAAACGGCCCGCCCGAGGCGGTCAGGATGATTTTGTCGATCTGCGCTGCCCATGTGGCTTGATCGTCAGGCAGGGACTGGAAGACCGCGGAATGTTCACTGTCGATCGGCAACAGCTTGGCGCCGCCCGATGCGACGGCTTGCAAAAAGTAGTTGCCGCCGACCACCAGAGCTTCCTTGTTGGCCAGCAACAAACGCTTGCCGGCACGTGCCGCAGCCAAGCACGAGGCCAGCCCGGCAGCGCCCACAATGGCCGCCATCACCACATCGACCTGCTCGTGACGGGCCATGGCGGTAATCTCGGCTGAGCCGCACAACACCCGGGTCGGCAAGCCCAGCGCCTTGCATCGGCGCGCCAGTTCCTGGCCATGCTCGCAGGTGGCCATCACCGCAAAAGCGGGCCGGAACTGCACGCATTGCTGCAGCAATTTATCAACCTGGGTGGATGCTGTCAGGGCAAAGACTTCAAACC
This sequence comes from Rhodoferax sp., assembly GCF_028689295.1. Taxonomy (GTDB): domain Bacteria; phylum Pseudomonadota; class Gammaproteobacteria; order Burkholderiales; family Burkholderiaceae_C; genus Rhodoferax. Next base: position 118,083 of record NZ_JAQTWL010000002.1, on the reverse strand, counting down.
GATTGGGGTGTAGTGCCAGCACTTCGAGCGTGCTGACACCAATCGAGCCGGTCGAACCGAGAATCGCAACCCGTTGCTTTTTAGAACCGCTTTGCGCAGACATGGTCACTTTCAAAAGGTGTAAAGCATCATGGCCAGCGGCAAGGTGGGCAGCATCGCATCCACCCGGTCCAGCACGCCGCCGTGACCAGGCAGCAGCTTGCTGCTGTCCTTGGCCCCGGCGCTTCGTTTGACCAACGACTCGATCAGGTCGCCTACCACACTCATGGCCGCCAGGAACAAACAGGCGATCACGGCAAACACCGTACCGCGCCCAGCCAAGTGGTTGTAAAAGCTGGGCACCGCGGGTTGCGCCCAGAGGTCAAAACGGGTCCAACCCCAGGCGAGCAACAGCACAACCGCCATGCCGCCAAAGACGCCTTCCCAGCTTTTGCCAGGGCTGATCGACGCCGCCAGTTTGCGCTTGATAAGGCGACTGCCCCAAGTGCGGCCTGCAAAATAAGCGCCAATGTCGGCCGCCCACACCAGGGCAAAGATCGAGAGCAGGAAATTGGTGCCGATCAGCCTCGCCTGCGCCACCGCCAGCCACGTGACGACCAGCGCCAGCAGGCCGACCAGCATGCGGAAACTGCGATTGAGTTGCCCCCAGGCGGGCACGCCGGCGCGCAAAATCCAGCCGCCCAGCAGAACCCAGGCGGCCCCGGCGAAAAGCCAGATCAGCGGCAAGGGCTGCGCCAGCCAGCCAGACCACCATAACAGCGCGCAGATCACAGCCATCAATGCCGCCGCCAGTGTGCTCGCTGGCATCGCCCAAGCATTCAAACGCGCCCACTCCCAAGTGGCGGCGGCCACGAACAGCAGCGCCAGAAAATTGAAGGGCGCCGGATCACGGTAAAAAAGCGCTGGCAACAGCAGCAACAACAACAAAAGGGCCGTGATCACGCGTTGCTTGAGCATGGCAGCACCTCAGTTGGGGGTCGTTGGCAAGGCATTGGCCTCACTCTGGCCCGAGACCCGGCCAAAGCGGCGATCGCGTTGGCCAAAGGTTTGAATGGCCAGGTCGAGCTCGGCCTCGTCAAAGTCAGGCCACAATTTGTCGGAGAAGAAAAATTCTGAATAGGCCGACTGCCACAGCAAAAAGTTGCTGATGCGCTGCTCGCCACCGGTGCGAATCACCAGGTCAGGGTCGGGCACATGCGCCAGCGCCATCATCTGGCTCAGGCTCTGCTCAGTCATTGCCAATCCCTGGGCGGCCACGCGCACAGCGGCCTGAACGATGTCCCAGCGACCGCCGTAGTTGAAACAGACATTCAACACCAGCCTGCGATTGTCAGCGGTGGTGGCCTCAGCCTGCTCAATACCCTTCTGCACACGTGCCGACAGGCCCTGTCGTTCGCCGATGAAACGCAATTGCACGCCATCCTTCTTGAGCTGGGGCACCTCGCGTCCCAAGGCCATGGCAAACAGGTCCATCAGTCCCGAGACTTCTTCTTGCGGGCGCTGCCAGTTTTCAGACGAAAAGGCAAACACGGTGAGCACCTTGATGCCGCGCGCATCGCAGGCCCGGGCACAGCGCTTGAGCGAATCAACCCCCTGCTTATGGCCCGCAATGCGGGGCAAAAACCGCCTGGAGGCCCAGCGCCCGTTGCCGTCCATGACGATGGCAACGTGGTGGGGCGTTGACTTGTTCGTCATGGCCGGTCAAACCGCCATGATGTCGTGTTCTTTTGCGGCCACCAGTTGATCGATTACGCCGATGTGTTTGTCGGTCACTTTTTGAATATCGGTTTCGCAGCGTTTCTGCTCATCTTCGGAGGCGAGCTTGTCCTTGACCAGTTTCTTGACGCCTTCATTGGCATCGCGGCGAAGGTTGCGCACGGCAATCTTGGCGCCCTCGCCCTCGTTGCGCACCAGCTTGGTCAACTCCTTGCGGCGCTCTTCCGACATGGGCGGCATCGGCACGCGGATCAGGTCGCCCATGGACGAAGGGTTCAGACCCAGGTCGCTGTCGCGAATGGCTTTCTCGATCTTGGCGCCCATGCCCTTTTCCCAGGGTTGCACGCTCACGGTGCGGGAATCGAGCAGCGACACATTGGCCACTTGGCTGATCGGCACCAGAGCGCCGTAATAGTCCACGTGCACAGTGTCCAGAATGGCGGGGTTGGCGCGACCGGTGCGGATCTTGGTTAAATTGTGTTTGAACGCCTCGATGGACTGGTCCATTTTGGTTTCTGCATTGGTTTTAATTTCGGTGACTGACATGGGTCTTTCCTCACTCAGGGTGCAAAATAAAAAACGATTGAATAGCAGCGGATTCGGACAGGATCAGGCGTAAACCAGTGTGCCCTCATCCTCGCCCAGCACCACGCGCTTCAGCGCACCGTGTTTAAAAATGGAGAACACCTTGATCGGCAATTTCTGATCGCGGCACAAGGCAAAAGCCGTGGCATCCATGATGCCCAGATTTTGAGACATGGCATTGTCAAACGAAATTTTGCTGTATCGGGTGGCGTTGGGGTCTTTTTTGGGATCGGCGCTGTAAACACCATCTACCTTGGTGGCCTTGAGCACGATCTCGGCACCAATCTCGGCCCCGCGCAATGCGGCAGCGGTGTCGGTGGTAAAGAACGGATTGCCGGTGCCAGCGGCAAAAATCACCACCTTGCCCTCTTCAAGGTACTGCAGGGCCTTGGGGCGCACATAGGGCTCCACCACCTGTTCGATGGCGATGGCCGACATCACGCGCGCCGTCAGGCCGGCCTTGTTCATGGTGTCGCCCAGCGCCAGCGAATTCATGACGGTGGCCAGCATGCCCATGTAATCGGCCGTGGCCCGGTCCATACCGACCGAGCCGCCGGCCACGCCGCGGAATATGTTGCCGCCGCCAATGACCACGGCCACCTGCACGCCCAGAGCCGTCACGCCAGCGATTTCATCGACCATGCGCACGATCGTGTCACGGTTGATGCCGAACTGGTCGTCCCCCATCAGTGCCTCACCCGACAATTTGAGCAAAATTCGCTTGTAGGCGGGTTTGGCATCGGTCATGGTGGGCTCCTTGGGTTTGTGGGATTCAATGATGAAACGGCGCGGGTCCGATCAGACGACCTGCTGCGCAGCAGCCACCTGGGCCGCCACTTCGGCAGCAAAGTCATTGACCTTTTTCTCAATGCCTTCTCCCACCACATAGAGCGTGAATGCCTTGACTGTGGTGGCCGTGTCCTTGAGCATTTGTTCAACCGTTTGTTTGTCATTCTTGACAAACGCCTGATTCAGCAAAGAGACTTCTTTCAGAAACTTTTGCACGCCACCTTCGACACGCTTGGTCACGATTTCTGCGGACTGCACGGGTTTGCCGGCTGCGGTGGCCACGGCGGCATCTTCGGCCGCCTTGGCGGCCGCCACTGAGCGCTCGCGCGCCACCAGTTCAGCGGGCACATCGTCACTGGACAAGGCCACGGGCTTCATGGCGGCCACATGCATGGCGACATCCTTGGCGGCAGCGTCAGTACCTTCATACTCGACCACCACACCGATACGGGTGCCGTGCAGGTAAGACGCGAGCTTGTTGCCGCTGGCAAAACGTTTGAAACGGCGAAAGCTCATATTCTCGCCAATCTTGCCGATGAGGCCCTTGCGCACATCTTCCAGGGTGGGTCCAAAGCCGTCCTGCGTGTAAGCCAGGGCACCCAGGGCGGCGACGTCCGCCGGACCGTGCTTGGCTATCAAGGCCGCAGCGGCGTTGGCCAGAGCCAGGAAACTATCGTTCTTGGTAACAAAGTCGGTTTCGCAATTGACTTCGAGCAGAGCGCCCACACCGGCGTCAAAGCTGTACACCACCACGCCTTCGGCCGTGATGCGGCCAGCGGCTTTGCCGGCCTTGCTGCCCAGTTTGACCCGCAGCAGTTCTTCGGCCTTGACCATATCGCCTTCGGCCTCGGTCAGGGCGCGCTTGCACTCCATCATCGGGGCATCGGTTTTGCCACGCAGTTCAGCCACCATGCTTGCGGTAATTACAGCCATTTTTTTCTCCGGAAATCAGTTCAGTTAATCAATTGAAATTAAAAAAAGGGGCACATGAGCCCCCCTTTGGATTGGGGTCGCCAACAAATCAGGCAGCAGCCTCATTCACCTCGACAAATTCATCGGCACTGTCTTCGGCAACCGCCTTGACCACGTCGTCCATGGCATTGGCACGGCCTTCGAGGATGGCGTCGGCAATGCCGCGGACATACAGGGTGACGGCCTTGGACGAGTCGTCATTGCCCGGAATGATGTAGTCGATGCCTTCTGGCGAATGGTTGGTGTCCACCACGGCAATCAGCGGAATACCCAGCTTGCGGGCTTCGGAGATGGCAATCTTGTGGTAGCCCACATCGATCACAAAAATGGCATCAGGCAAGGTGACCATGTCCTGGATACCGCCAATGTCCTTTTCCAGCTTTGCCATCTCACGGGCAAACATCAATTGCTCTTTTTTGCTCATGGCTTCGAGACCGGCTTCTTGCTGGATCTTCATGTCCTTGAGACGCTTGATCGAGGTTTTGACGGTCTTGAAGTTGGTCAGCATACCGCCAAGCCAACGCGTGTCGACGTAGGGGACACCGGCGCGTTGCGCCTCAAGGGCCACGGTTTCGCGCGCCTGGCGCTTGGTGCCCACCATCAGCACGGTGCCGCGTTTGGCCGAAATTTGACGGACAAATTTGGCGGCCTCCTGGAACATCGGCAGCGATTTTTCCAGATTGATAATGTGAATTTTGTTGCGATGGCCAAAAATGAAGGGGGCCATCTTGGGATTCCAGAAGCGGGTCTGGTGACCAAAGTGGACGCCGGCTTCCAGCATGTCGCGCATAGTAACTGCCATAAAAATACTCCAAAGGTTAGGTCTGAAATCCAGTTCGTTTTGCCAGGGTTCTGGCAACACCTTGATGAACTGGTTTGCGGATGACTCTACGGCAGTGGCCTGAAAACCAGACCCACCGCAAAGCCATTGGAGTATAGCACCGCGCCCTGTCGCCTGGCAGGGGCCGGGTCGGTGCTACTGAAGCGGCGCCGGGGGCGTGGTCTGGACTGAACTGCGGAAAAGCAGGGCCGTATCGACCGCGTCAAAATGGTACTGGAGACCACAGAAATCACAGCCGACTTCAATCACCTCACGCTCCCGCAAAATGCCATCAGCCTCGGACTGGCCCAAACCCACGATCATCCTGCCCACCCGCTCGCGGCTGCAGGAACAGGAAAAATGGGGGCCGGTTGCGCCTTGCATAGGTTCAAAGCGCAGCAGCTTTTCTTCCCAGAACAGTCGGTGCAGGATGGTGTCCACGTCCAGCGTCAACAATTCTTCGCGTTTCAAGCTCGAAGCCAAAATGGCGATCCGGTTGTAGTGCTCGTTGCGGCCGATCTGGTCTTCATCGGCAGACTGGGCACTGCCGGTCAGGTTGCCCGACCCCGCCATCGGCAGGCGCTGAATCAGCAGGCCTGCGGCCACCTTGCCGTCGGCGGCCAGCACCAGCGTGGTGTCGAGTTGCTCGCTCTGCAGCATGTAATGCTGCAGTACATCGCTGAACTTTTCGAGCTTTTTGTGGGCCTCGCCAAACAGTGGCACCACGCCTTGGTAGGGTTGCAGGCCGGGCTGGCGGTCCTTGGGGTCGAGCGTGATGACGCAACGCCCCGCATTGCCCACATTGACCAGCTGGCTCAGCGTGGCATCCGGGCTGAGCGCGCCGGACACGGTCGCGGTGGCGCGCAGGGCGAAGTCGCTTTGCACCTCCACCACGGCCAGCTTGACCGGGCCGTCGCCGAACACCTGAACGATTAGCGAGCCGTTGAACTTGATGTTGGACTGCATTAGCACGGCAGCCGCCGTCATTTCACCCAGCAACTCTTGCACCTGCGGCGGGTAAGCGCCATGCAGGGTGTTGCTGGCGCGCCGCCGCAATATTTCGACCCAGGCGTCGGTCAGGCGCACCAAGGCGCCGCGCACCGGCAGACCCTCGAAGATAAATTTGTGAATTTCAGACATTTGAAACCTTGCGGGTCAGACCACTCGCGTAGCGACGTGCTCTGACCCCAACTAATTGATGAAACACCTTGCGGGTCAGACCACTCGCGTAGCGACCTCAGGCAACCTTGTGCAGACTGGCTTTGAAGCGCAGCGCATTGGCCACGTAATGCTGGGCAATCAGGGGCAGGCCCTGCAACTGCTCCGCAGTGAGTTCCCGTACCGCCTTGGCCGGGTTGCCGATGATCATGGAGCCATCAGGAAACACTTTTCCCTCGGTCACCAGTGCACTGGCACCCACCAGGCAGCCTTTGCCAATTCTGGCACCATTGAGCACCACCGCACCGATGCCGATCAGGCTGTCGTCGCCGACCGTGCAGCCATGCAGCATGACCTTGTGGCCCACTGTCACGCCAGAACCAATGATGAGCGGCTTGCCCGGGTCGGCATGCAGCACGCTTAAATCCTGAATGTTGGTGCCAGCACCAATCGTGATCCGCTCGGAGTCGCCCCGCACCACCACGCCAAACCAGATGCTGACCTGGTCGCCCAGCACCACATCGCCCATCACCTCGGCACTGTCTGCCACCCAGGCCGAGTCCGGAATCTGCGGCGTCATGCCATCCACTTCATAAATTGCCATCATCAGCTTTCAAAATCATATGTCTAGAATTGTAGGGAAACACCACAGCCTCATGCGCCCCACTGCCTCAAGCCTTGCGCCAAGCGAGTTCAAAGCAGCCTCAATGAATTCGTTGCGCCCTGAATGCCTGCGCCTGCTGCAAATCAGCGCCCCGCAGGATAAGGCGGCGCGGGTGCGCGCCATGTCCACAGACCGCTGCGCGCCTGATGCTGCTGAAACTTTCCCTGAGCCGCCCGGCCTGCCGGGGCGACCCGAACGACCGCTGCTGGTCCAGCCCGCTCAACTCAAGACCCGCGCCGTCGGCACGCTTGAAGGCCGCGCCGGGCTGATCCACGCGCTGACCCACATCGAGGCCAACGCCATCAACCTGGCGCTCGACATGGTGTGGCGCTTTGCCGGCATGCCCGACGATTTTTACCGCGATTGGTGGCGCGTGGCGCAGGAGGAAGCGCTGCATTTTGAATTGCTCAACGCGCACCTGAACCAGATGGAATTCGCCTATGGCGACTTTCCCGCCCACGACGGCCTGTGGGACATGGCAGAGCGCACCAAAAACGATGTGCTGGCGCGCCTGGCGCTGGTGCCGCGCACGCTGGAGGCGCGCGGCTTGGACGCCACGCCAGCAGTGCGCAACCGGCTGGTGTCTGCGGGCGACCATGGCGCCGCCAAAATTTTGGACATCATCCTGCGCGACGAAATCGGCCATGTGGCCATTGGCAACCGCTGGTACCGTTTTCTTTGCGCAGCGCGCCAACTCGACCCCATCAGCGCCTATGCCGAACTGGCGCTGCTCTATCAGGCGCCCACCCTCAAGGGCCCATTCAACCTGGACGCGCGCCGCGCCGCGGGCTTCACCGAAGCCGAACTCAGCGCCTTGAGCGCTCAAGCCAGCGTCACCGCCGCTTAATTTGCCTCAAGCGCTCATCCGCGCGGATGGTGCTGGGCGTGCAGGACTTTGAGGCGCTCCCGTGCCACATGGGTATAGATGGTGGTGGTGGAGATATCCACATGGCCGAGCAGCAATTGCACCGCGCGCAGGTCGGCGCCATGGTTGAGCAAATGGGTGGCGAAGGCGTGGCGCAGCGTGTGCGGTGACAACGGCGCAGTGATGCCTGCCAGCAGCGCGTATTTTTTGACGATCATCCAGAACATGACCCGGCTCATGGCCGTGCCCGGTGTGCGGCCGCGCAGGGTGACAAACAGCGCCTCGCTGGCGTGGCCGGCCAACAGCTCGACCCGGGGCTGGGCCAGATAGCGCTTGAGCCATAGGCTGGCGACCTCGCCGAACGGCACCAGGCGCTCCTTGTTGCCCTTGCCAAAGACGCGCAGCACGTTGTCCGACAGGCTCACATTCAACACTTTCAAGCCCACCAGCTCACTCACGCGCAGGCCGCTTGCGTACATCAGCTCCAGCATGGTGCGGTCGCGCACGCCCAGCGCCTGGTTGGTGTCGGGCGCGTTCAACAGGGCTTCCACCTGCGGCTCGGTCAGCGTTTTAGGCATGCGCAGCGATTGTTTGGCGGCCTGCAGTTTCAACGTCGGATCGGCACCCAGCAGCCGTTCGCGCAAGGCCCAGCGGTAAAAGCGCTTGAACACCGTCAGGCGGCGGTTGGCGGTGGTGGCTTTGGTTGCGGCGTGCTGGTCGGCAAAATAGCCATTGAGCAGCATCTCGGTGCCGTCCAGCAAATGCCTGCCCTGCGCGGCCAGCCAGGCGCCAAACAAGGTGAGGTCGTGCCGGTAGGCCGCCAGCGTATTTTTGGACAAGCCTTCTTCGAGCCACAGGGCATCGATGAAGGTGTCGACCACCGGGTCGGGTGCGGTTTTGGCGCGGCGCGCAGTCGCATTCACAAGGGCTGGAGTCGGGGGCATGGGCATGAAGACAAAAAGAAGTGCGCATCTTATGCCGAGCTGTCGCCTGCGGGCGCCATCGGTGGATTTGGCGCGTCCAGGCCTGCTATTCTCAAGGCGTGAACTACGCCCAGCTCCTCTTTCCCGACTTTTCGCTGATTCTGATCGGCTACCTGATCTGCCGCTTCACGCCACTGAACCGCGCCGTCTGGACGCAAGTGGAGCAACTGGTCTATTTTTTGTTCTTTCCGGTGCTGCTGTTTCACTCGATCCTGAAAAGCCCGCTCGACATCAGCGCGGCAGGCAACCTGGTGCTGGCCGGCTGGGCGCTGGGACTGGGCGGCATCGCCATGGCCTACTCGGTGCCCTACTGGCCGGGCTTCAGGCAGCACATGGCGGCGCGCCAGCACGCGGCCAGCGCCCAGGTTGCTTTCCGGTTTAACTCCTTTATCGGCCTGGCGCTGGCCGAACGTCTGGCCGGACCACCGGGCCTGCTGGTGCTTGCGCTGTTGATCGGTGTCAGTGTGCCGCTAATGAACATTGGTGCAGTGTGGCCGATGGCGCGCCACGCCGAACGCGGTTTTCTGGGCGAATTGGTGCGCAACCCGCTGATCATCGGCACCGCCAGCGGACTGGTCGCCAACCTGGCCGGTTTTTCGATCCCGGGCTGGGCCGAACCCACCGTCACCCGCATAGGCGGCGCATCGCTGACGCTCGGACTGATGGCCGCCGGTGCCGGCATGCAACTGAGTGCCCTGAACCACGCCAAGTTGTTGGGCGTGGCGGTGCTTCTGATTCGCCACTTGCTGATGCCATTGCTGGCACTTGCTTTGTGCCTGTTATTTGGCCTGAATCAGGTGCAAGCCACCATCTTGCTGATGTTCTCCGCGCTGCCGACAGCGTCGAGCTGTTATGTCTTGGCCGCGCGCATGGGTTATGACGGGCCTTATGTGGCTGCGCTGGTGACCGTGTCCACCGTGCTCGGCATGCTCAGTTTGCCGTTGGCGCTGGGGGTTTTGAGGTCGTTGGTTTAGTCAACCCAGGGGCTGTCATCGTTTGGCCAAAGCGCTCTAATCTTGCCGCGTTCGAACCAGCGGTGACTTGCTTCGCGTGGTAATCGGCAGGGGCGGCCACCTCATGCTGGGGCACCAGAAATCGGTGACCACCCCTGCCGATTGCTACGCGAGACAGTGATATGCAACGATTTTTGAAATTCAAACTCAAACTCAAACTCAAATTCAGATACCAGGGCAGATGCCCTGTCGGATTTGTGCCTCACCACGCCAAGCCATCCGTTTCTCACGCACCGGCGTCCAGCGCAGTGGCTGGCTTTGGGGGCTGACGATTTCTGGTACCCCAGCATGAGGAAGCCGCCAAAGCCAGCCACTGCGCGGGTAAGGTGAACCGGCTTGCCAGCTGAATTAATTGGAATCTGACCCCAATTGTTTTAACGCCCACGCCACATGCTCACGCACCAAGGCGCTCGGGTGCCCGGCGCGCGAGGCTAGCGCAGTCAAAAGTGGCTCTGCAGCGTCGACATCAAGCTCGCGCAGCGCGTTGCCGAGCGCCACGGCAATGTTGCGCAGCCAGCGCTCATGGCCGATGCGGCGGATCGGGCTGCCCTCGGTGAAACGCAAAAATGCCTCCTCACTCCAGCCAGACAGCTCGACGAGTTGGCTGCCCGCCAGACCGGCACGAGCGTCGAAGTCGGGCAAGGCGCTGCGCTGGGCATACTTGTTCCAGGGACAAATCAACTGGCAATCGTCGCAGCCGTAAATGCGGTTGCCCATCAGGGGCCGCAGTTCCAGCGGGATCGATCCGGCATGTTCGATCGTCAGGTACGAGATGCAGCGCCGGGCATCGAGCTGGTACGGGGCGATGATGGCCTGCGTCGGGCAGATGTCGATGCAGGCGCTGCAACGGCCGCAATGCCCCGCCACTGGGTCGGTCACGGGCAGAGCCATATCGACAAAGATTTCACCCAAAAAAAACATCGAGCCGGCATCACGGCTCAGCAGCAGGGTGTGCTTGCCGCGCCAGCCCTGACCGCTGCGGCTTCCCAGCTCGGCTTCGAGCACCGGCGCCGAGTCGGTGAACACCCGGTATGCCAGTGGCCCCAGCGCCTTGACAATCTGACCACTCAGCTGTTGCAAACGGTTGCGCATCACCTTGTGGTAGTCCCGGCCGCGGGCATAAACCGACACAATCGCTTCCGAGGGACGTCTGAGCCGGTCCAGCTCCAGTGTCTGCCAGCCCTCGGGGCAGTCGGCCGGCAAATAATCCATGCGCGCGGTGATCACGCGCAAGGTGCCCGGCACCAGTTCGGCCGGACGCGCGCGCTTGAGGCCATGCATCGCCATGTAGTGCATATCACCGTGGCAGCCAGCGGCCAGCCACGCCGATAATCCGGGTTCTGCGTCCTTCAAATCGACACCGGCCACGCCAATTTGTGAAAATCCCAGTGCCCGCCCCCATTGCTGAATTCTGGAGACCCATTGACTGCCGTTGATTTGCTGCAAGGTGTTGTTCACCTGCCCATTGTAAAAAGCCTGCATTGGTGCGATGAAGCCGCCACCGCGCGCTTTGCCCGCGCGCTGGCGGCGCTGCCTGGCGTGCGTCAAGCCTACATTGAACTGCAAGGCCACCTGGGTGCCGGCAAGACCACGCTGGTGCGCCATATGCTGCGCGCCTTGGGGGTGCAGGGGCGCATCAAAAGCCCCACTTATGCCGTGATGGAACCCTATGAACTGCCCGGCCTCAACATCTGGCATTTCGACTTTTACCGTTTCAGTGACCCGCGCGAGTGGTTTGATGCCGGCTTTCGCGACATTTTTGCCAGCCCCGGCCTCAAAATTGCCGAATGGCCGGAAAACGCCGCAGGCTGCGTGCCGCCGGCCGACCTGATCATTCAACTCGATGTGCAGGATGACGAGACGCGTCAGGTGACCCTGACCGCGCAAACAAAGCTGGGTGCAAGCCTGCTCCATCAGCTTGCAAATTCGGCGCCTGATGAGGACAGACCATGAAACGCCGCCAGCTGCTGCAGTCCGGCACGCTGGTGCTGTTGCTGGGCGCGCAGCATCTGGCGCGCGGCGCCAGCATCGTGGCAGTGCGGGTCTGGCCGGCGCCCGACTATTCGCGTGTCACCATCGAATCCGACGCGCGCCTGAGTTTCAACCAGACTTTTATTCCCACCCCGCCTCGACTGGCGGTGGACGTGCAAGGAATCGACCTGAATCCGGCGCTCAAGGAACTGGTGGCCAAGGTGAGCGCCAACGACCCGACCATTTCCGGCATTCGCGTGGGCCAGTTCGGCCCGAGTGTTGTGCGGCTGGTGTTTGACCTCAAGCAGCCCATTGCGCCGCAGGTGTTCACCCTGACGCCGGTGGCGGCCTACCAGCATCGGCTGGTATTCGATTTGTACCCGACCCAGGTGGCAGACCCGCTGGAAGCCCTGATCGCCGAGCGCCTCCAGGAGAGCGCCAGTACCGCTGCGGCCACGGCGCCAGCCAGTGATCCGCTGGGTGATTTGATTGCGCAAAAAACCCAGCCGCCGCCTGTCCGTGCATCAGCACTGCCTGCCGGGTCCGGGGGTAAAAAAGAAATCAGAAGGCTGTCGTCGCAAAGCATGAGCGTGCCGGCACCGAGCGCTACCGACCGACTGATCATCATTGCGCTCGATGCCGGTCACGGCGGTGAGGACCCCGGCGCTATCGGCCCCGGCGGCACGCGCGAAAAAGACGTGGCGCTGCGCCTGGCTCATCGACTGCGCGACCGCATCAACGCTGCATCGAGCAACGGCAATCCGATGCGCGCTTTTTTAACCCGCGATGCCGACTTCTTTGTGCCGCTGCACATCCGGGTGGACAAGGCGCGCCGGGTGCAGGCCGATCTCTTCATCAGTCTGCACGCCGATGCCTTTTTTACGCCGCGACCCCAGGGTGCCAGCGTGTTCGCCCTGAGCCAGGACGGCGCCTCCAGCAGCGCCGCGCGCTGGATGGCTGCCAAGGAAAACAAGGCCGACGTGATCGGCGGGCTGAATGTGCGCGCCCGGGATGCCCAGGTCAAGCGCGCCCTGCTCGACATGAGCACCGCTGCCCAGATCAAGGACAGCCTGCAATTGGGCGGCGCCATGCTGAGGGAAATCGGCCGCGTCGGCAAACTGCACAAGCCGCGCGTCGAGCAGGCCGGCTTTGCCGTGCTCAAGGCGCCCGATATTCCCAGCGTGCTGGTGGAAGCCGCGTTCATCAGCAACCCGGACGAGGAAGCCAAGCTCAACAGCGATGCCTACCAAATTCAACTGGCCGACGCCCTGATGCGCGGCATCGAGGCCTATTTTTCCAAAAATCCGCCGCTGGCGCGCAGCCGGACTACGTGACCGGCTGGTTGCGTGCTTTCCAGGCGCCGAACAATACAATCAGACCCGGCACCAGAATCATTGCCCAGATGATCTTGTCCAGATTCACTTTGACCCACGGAATGCTGCCCAAAAAGAAGCCCGCCGTGCAAATGCCCAGCACCCAGATCACGGCGCCCGCCACGTTGAACAGGGTGAACTTGACGCGACTCATGGCTGCCACCCCGGCCACGAAGGGCGCAAAAGTGCGCAGGAACGGCATGAAGCGCGCCAGAATGATGGTGATACCGCCGTAACGCTCGTAAAAATTGTGCGTGCGGTCGAACGCCGCCTTGTTGAACAGGCGCGAGTTTTCCCACTTGAACACCTTGGGCCCGAAATAGCGTCCAATGGTGAAGTTGCATTGGTCGCCCAAAACTGCAGCCAGCAACAGCACCGAGACCGCCACCGGGTAGCTCATCAGCCCCGCGCCACAGAGCGCGCCCACCACGAACAGTAGCGAGTCGCCCGGCAAAAACGGCATCACGACCAGACCGGTTTCGACAAAAATGATCAAAAACAGCAGCGCATAGACCCACACGCCGTAGCTTTGCACGAAGGCCTCCAGGTGTTTGTCCACGTGGAGGATGAAGTCAAGAAGAAAGCTGATGATGTCCATGCGACTGGATTATCCCCGGCAAGTGGAGGCCTCCAGTGGCTGGCAAAAGACATGTCAAGCGTAAATAATTAAAGAATAATTACAGTTTATCCAGCTTGATTGATTCAAATCAAACAAGCTACAGGTCAATACCTAGGGTTTACCCTAATTATGTTTACAGTAGAGCCTTCTTTGAAGGAGCTGAATGTGGACATTTTTCTGCAACTGATTGTCATTCTGGTCTGCCTGTTTTACGGTGCCAGAAAAGGCGGTGTGGCGCTGGGGCTGCTGGGCGGCATCGGCATTGTCATCATGACCTTTGTGTTTGGTCTCAAGCCCGGCAAGCCACCGGTCGATGTGATGCTCACCATCATCGCCGTGGTGGCAGCTTCCGCCACCTTGCAGGCATCGGGTGGCCTGGAAGTGATGCTCAAGGGCGCGGAAAAACTGCTGCGCCGCAATCCGAAGTACATCTCGATCCTGGCGCCTTTTGTCACCTGTTTCCTGACCATCTTGTGTGGCACCGGCCACGTGGTGTACACCATGCTGCCCATCATTTATGACATTGCCATCAAGAACGGCATTCGGCCCGAGCGGCCCATGGCGGCATCGTCCATCGCCAGCCAGATGGGTATCCTGGCCAGCCCGGTGTCGGTGGCCGTGGTGTCTTTGGTGGCCTTTTTGGCCAAGGTTCCCGTCGATGGCCACGTGATCGACTTTATCCAGGTGCTGTCCATCACCATCCCCTCGACCCTGGCCGGGGTGCTGGTCATTGGTATTTTCAGCTGGTTCCGCGGCAAAGACCTTGATAAAGACCCCGAGTTTCAGGCGCGCATTGCCGACCCTGAACAACGCAAAATGATCTACGGCGACAGCGCCACGCTGATGAACAAAACCCTCTCCAGCGACCAATGGACCGCGATGTGGATTTTCCTCGGTGCGATTGCCGTGGTGGCCTTTTTGGGTGCTTACCCCAGCCTGCGGCCAGCCTTCGATGGCAAGCCGCTGTCGATGGTGCTCACCATCCAGATGTTCATGCTGCTGGCGGGTGCACTGATGATCATGCTCACCAAAACCGATCCGACTCTGATTGGCAAGACCGAAGTGTTCCGCGCCGGCATGATTGCCGTGGTGGCCGTGTTCGGCATTGCCTGGATGGCCGACACGGTGTTTGAAGCCCATCTGCCCGAATTAAAAGCCGCTCTCTCTGAACTGGTCCAGACCCAACCCTGGACTTACGCCATCGCCCTGCTGCTGGTGTCCAAGCTGGTGAATTCGCAGGCCGCCGCCATCAGCGCCATGGTGCCGGTGGGTCTGGCCATTGGCGTGCCGCCCGGCTACATCGTGGCGTTTGCCGCCGCCTCTTATGGGTATTACATCCTGCCCACCTATCCCAGCGACCTGGCCGCCATTCAGTTTGATCGCTCGGGAACCACCCGCATCGGCAAGTATGTGATCAACCACAGCTTCATCATCCCAGGGCTGATTGGCGTCGCCACCTCGTGCCTGACGGGCTACCTGCTGGCATCGGCGAGTGGCTTGATTTGACGTTCTGGATTGGTATAATTTTTATACCATGCACGTATTTGAGTTTGATCCAAACAAGAGCGAGTCCAATTTCTTCAAGCATGGCATCCGCTTTGAAGATGCCCAAAGCCTCTGGAGTGATCCGCACTTGTTGGAGATTCCAGCAAAGACCGAGGACGAGCCTCGGTTTTTGGTCATTGGGATGATCCTTGACAAACACTGGTCAGCCGTGATGACCTATCGCGGCAGCCATATTCGACTCATCTCCGTGCGCAGATCCAGAACCGAGGAGATAGCACTTTATGAAAGCTAAAGATTTCGACCAGAAATTCGATGAGGGCATCGACATTAGCGCCGAGCTCGATGTTGCCAAAGCGCGTCGTGTGGCGCAAGTTCAAAAACGCGTCAACGTTGACTTTCCAGCCTGGATGGTTGAGTCGTTGGACCGTGAAGCCAGCAAACTGGGCGTCACACGCCAATCAGTGATCAAAGTCTGGCTTGCTGAGCGACTCGAATCAACCAACACCCACCGATCCGCCTTGCTCACAGCCCATGAGTGACGCGCTGACCCAAACAGTCCCCCGTCGCCCCATCCGTGAACTGCCTGACGCACTGATCAGCCAGATCGCCGCCGGCGAAGTGGTGGAGCGACCTGCCTCGGTGGTGCGTGAGCTGGTGGACAACGCGCTCGATGCCGGCGCCAGCCAGATTACCGTGCGACTGCTCGCAGGCGGCGTGCGCCTGATCAGCGTGGAAGACGACGGCTCGGGCATCCTGCCTGAAGAACTGCCGATCGCGCTCAAGCGCCACGCCACCAGCAAGATCGGCAGCCTGGCAGACCTGGAGTCGGTCGGCACCATGGGCTTTCGGGGCGAGGCGCTGGCTGCCATCAATGCCATTGCCGATTGCGCCCTGCTGTCCCGCGTGAGCGGCCAGGCCCATGCCTACCTGCTGGAAGGCCAGACCGGCGAAATCACACCGGTGGCGCGCAGCACCGGCACCACGGTCGAGGTCAAGGAGCTGTTTTTCAGCACACCCGCGCGGCGCAAGTTTCTCAAAACCGATGCCACCGAACTCGCACATTGTGTCGAGGCGGTGCGGCGTCACGCGCTGGCCCGGCCCGATGTCGGCTTTGCCGTCTGGCATGAGGGCAAGCTGGTCGAACAATGGCGGCGCTGCGGCGAGGCGGGCAGCCTGCCCGCGCTGGAGCAGCGCCTGGCCGATGCGCTGGGCAGCGACTTTGTCGAGCGCTCGGTATGGGTCGATTTCTCAAGCGCTGTCACACCGGGCCGCCCGGACTACGCACCCGTCATCAAAGTCTGGGGCCGGGCCGGCATACCCGACGCCGCACGAGCGCGTGGCGACCAGCAATTTTGTTATGTCAACGGTCGTTTCGTGCGCGACAAGGTCATCACCCATGGGGCTCGCGGCGCCTACGAGGACGTGCTGCACGGCCAGCGCCAGCCGGTTTATGCGCTGTACATCGAACTGGACCCGACGCGGGTCGATGTCAACGTGCACCCGACCAAAATCGAGGTGCGCTTTCGCGACAGCCGCGAGGTGCACCAGGCGGTGCGTCATGCCGTGGAAAGTGCGCTGGCCGCGCCGCGTGCCGGGCAGACGTCACCGCAAGTCGCTGCATCGATGACCCGCACTGAGTCAGCGGCCCAGGTCACCGATTGGGGTCAGGCGTTGTCACCGGCCTCCTATTCCTACACGCAGTCGGGGATGCATTTTGAGGCACCGGCGGGCCATCGCGTCAGTGACATGGCAGCGCTGTGGCAGCCCCAGCCAACGGCGGCTCCCCTGCAGGCGAACGACTGGCCGCTGGGCCGTGCACTGGCGCAACTCAAGGGAATTTACATCCTGGCCGAAAACACGCAGGGCCTGGTGATTGTCGATATGCACGCGGCGCACGAGCGCATCGTTTATGAACGGCTCAAGGCGCAGTGGTCTGACACCGAGGGCACCTCCAGCCTGCCCAGCCAGCCATTGCTGATTCCTGCCACCTTTGCCGCGACACCGCTCGAAGTCGCCACGGCAGAAGCCAACGCCGCCACGCTGCACCTGCTGGGCCTCGACATCACGCCCTTTTCCGGCAGGACGCTGGCGGTGCGCGCCGTGCCGACCACGCTGGCGCAAGGTGATGCGGTGGAACTGGCGCGCAGCGTGCTGGCCGAGCTGAGCCAGCATGAGGCCAGCAGCGTGGTGCAGCGCGCCCACAACGAGCTGCTCGGCACCATGGCCTGCCACGGCGCGGTGCGCGCCAACCGGCATCTGACGCTCGAAGAAATGAACGCGCTGCTGCGCCAGATGGAAGCCACCGAACGCAGCGACCAGTGCAATCACGGCCGGCCCACTTGGCGACCCATCAGCCTGCGCGAACTCGACGCGCTGTTCATGCGCGGGCGTTGACGTTTTGTTAAGCCCTTTCAAACAACTGATGCGCCACCCGGCGCAGCGCAACCGGCTCAGCACCGAACTGCGCAGCCTGTGGCATCTGGCCTGGCCGATTCTGGTAGGGCAACTGGCCTACGTCGGTATGGCGGTGGTCGATGTGGCCATGGCCGGCCATGCCTCAGCGCAGGACCTGGCGGGCGTGTCGCTCGGGGTGTCGATCTGGAACATGCTGATGCTCACCGTCATGGGCATCACGATGGCCATCAACCCGGTCGTGGCGCATCACGTGGGCGCCGGTAAGCTTGAAGAAATACCGCACAAGGTGCGCCAGGCGCTCTGGAAGGCGCTGGGCATCGGTCTGCTCGGCTTGATGCTCGCCAACCTGGCAGGGCTGTTGTTTGACCACTTGAGCCTGGAACCGCGCGTGCACGATCTCGCCAAGGACTTCGTGCTGATCACCAGCCTGGCGCTGCCGCTGTTTGCCTGCTACCGCGTGCTTTATGGCTACAGCACCAGCCTGAATCAGACCAAGCCGCTGATGGTAATTGCCTTGCTGTCGCTGGCGCTCAACATCATCATCAACTGGCTGCTGGTGTTCGGCAAGCTGGGCTTTCCGCGGCTCGGCGGGGTCGGCTGCGCCTGGGCCACGCTGCTGACCGTTATTTTCAACCTGGTCGCGCTCATCTGGTGGATGCGACGCTCAGCCGTTTACCGCCCCAGTTGGCCATTTGCACACTTTGAGGCGCCGCACTGGCCCGAGATCAAAAGCCTGCTCAAACTGGGCCTGCCGATAGGCGTCACCTATTTTGCCGAGACCAGTGCTTTCAGCCTGATTTCGCTCTTGATTGCCAAATTTGGCAGCACGCAAATGGCCGCGCACCAGATTGCGCTCAATTTCACCTCACTGGTGTTCATGGTGCCGCTCAGCCTTGGGCTGGCGCTGCTGACGCGTGTGGGCCAATCCCTGGGTGCAGGGGATCCGACAAGGGCACGCTACCAGGCATGGGTGGGCGTCGCGCTGGGCTTGGGCTTTGCCGCTGTCTCGGCCACGCTGATCGCCGTCTTCAACCAGCAGGTTGCCAGCGCCTACACCAATGACGCAGCCGTGGTGGCGCTCACCGCCCAACTGCTGTTGCTGGCGGCATTTTTCCAGCTCTCGGATGCCACCCAGGTCATTACCAGTTGCGCCATTCGGGGCTACAAAGTGACACGCGCGCCCATGCTGATCCACATGACGGCGTTTTGGCTGATTGGCCTGCCGCTGGGCTACACGCTGGGTCTGGCCCCTGCCTGGATGCCGTGGGCACCGGCACACCCCATGGCCGCACAGGGCTTCTGGATTGCGCTGGTGGTGGGGTTGACCATTGCCGCGCTGGGGCTCACGGCGCTGCTCAGGCGGGTGGCACGCAGCCGGCTACGCTGATCAGATCAGTGCAGCTGGACGCCGGTTTTCGACTGCAGTTCTTCCATCGTCACGCCGGGCGCGCGCTGCACCACCTTGACGCCGTGCGGGGTGATGTCCATCACCGCCAGGTCGGTGATGATGCGGTCCACCACGCCCACGCCGGTGAGCGGCAAGGTGCAGCTGGGCAGGATCTTCATGTCGATGGTGCCGTCTTTCTTTTTGGCCACGTGCTCCATCAGCACCACCACGTTTTTCACGCCGCCCACCAGGTCCATGGCACCACCCATGCCCTTGACCATCTTGCCGGGAATCATCCAGTTGGCCAGGTCGCCGGTTTCGCTGACCTGCATGGCACCCAGAATGCTCAGGCTGATCTTGCCGCCGCGAATCATGGCAAAGCTGTCGTGGCTGCCAAAAATGCTGGAGCCGGGAATGGTGGTCACGGTTTGCTTGCCGGCGTTGATCAGGTCGGCATCGACCTCGTCGTCGGTCGGGAACGGACCAATGCCTAGCATGCCGTTTTCGCTTTGCAGCCAGACCTCGATGTCGGGCGACACAAAATTGGCCACCAGCGTCGGCAAGCCAATGCCCAGGTTCACGTAGTAGCCGTCCTGCAGTTCCTGCGCCGCCAAAGCGGCCATTTCGTCGTGTGTCCAAGCCATGATCAAACTCCTATTTGTTTAATATGTTGAGGACAGAGCTGGCGACTGCGTCGCTGCGGTCTGTCCCGCAAAAATTCAGCGAATCGTGCGCTTTTCAATGCGCTTTTCGGGTTTGGCATTGAGCACGATGCGGTTCACGTAGATGCCGGGCAAATGCACGCTGTCGGGATCGAACGTCCCGGTTTCGACAATTTCTTCCACTTCCACCACGGTAATCTTGCCAGCCATGGCCACGGCAGGGTTGAAGTTGCGCGCGGTGCGCCGGAACAGCAGGTTGCCGCTCTTGTCGGCTTTCCAGGCCTTGACCAGCGACACATCTGGCACCAGGGCGTGTTCCAGAATGTACACATGGCCGTCAAAGACGCGGTTTTCCTTGCCTTCGGCCACCAATGTGCCCACCCCAGTGCGCACGTAGAACGCCGGAATGCCGGCGCCACCTGCCCGCAGCTTCTCGGCCAGCGTGCCCTGCGGTGTGAACTCCAGCTGCAGCTCGCCGGCCAGGTACTGGCGCTCAAATTCCTTGTTCTCGCCCACATAGCTGGAGATCATCTTGCTGATCTGGCGTGTTTCCAGCAGCTTGCCCAGGCCAAAGCCATCGACACCCGCGTTATTGGAAATGACCGTGAGGTCACTCGCGCCGCTGTCGCGCAAGGCGTCGATGAGAGCCTCTGGAATGCCGCACAGGCCAAAGCCGCCAACAGCCAGCAATTGGCCGTTCCTGACAATGCCTTGCAGCGCTGCGGCTGCCGATGGGTAAATTTTATTCACTGCGAAAACTCCGTAGATAGAAACAGTAGCGTTACGATACTACCTAATTCCATACGTAGTTTTTCGTAAGGTGCAAACCCTAATCAGTTGGGGTCAGAGCACGTCGCTGCGCGAATGGTCTGACCCGCAAATTTTTTGAATCATGGACATTGATTACCGCCTGGCTTTCGAAATGGCTCCCGTGGGGCTGGCCCTGTCACGCAACCGCACCATGGTGAACTGCAACCGACACCTGTGCGAGATGTTCGGCGCCGCGCCCGATCAACTGATCGGCCAGTCGTTCCAGGTGCTCTACCCCAGCGCGCTCGAATTCGAGCGCACCGGCCAGCGCATCGCCCCGCTGCTCAACCGCAACGGCACCTACGCCGATGACCGCATCATGAAACGGCTCGATGGCCGCTTCAAGGGTGAAACCTTCTGGTGCCATGTGACCGGCCGCGCCCTCAACCAGGCAGCACCGCACGAGGCGGGCATCTGGACCTTTGAAGATTTGAGTGCCAGCCGACCGGTCAAGGCAGAATTGACCGCCCGAGAACGCGAAGTGGCGGCCTTTTTGATGGGCGGCCTGACCAGCAAGGAGATCGGCAAGGCGCTCGCCATCAGCCACCGCACCGTCGAAATCTACCGCGCCCGTTTGATGCGAAAATACAAGGCGTCCAATACCGGTGATCTGGTGCACAAATTAATGGCGGGTTAATCACGATGCCGCGCAAAACTGCATCAACCACCGCAAGCAGAGCAGGCACCGTATTGGTCATGGTCACACACCCTTCATCCAAGGAGAAATTCATGGTCACTGCAAAAAAATCACCCGCCAAAAAGGCCGTTGCCGCGCCAGCCACCGCAGCGTCACCCAAAGCGGCACCGACTGCTGCTGTGAAAAAAGCGCCTGCCAAAAAAGCAGCCATCAGCAAAGTAAAGGCCACGCCCTCTGCCGCGCGGCCCGAGGTGAGTTCGGAACAGCGCCACAACTACATTGAAGTCGCCGCCTTTTATGTGGCGCAGCGGCGCGGCTTTGCCCCCGGCAATCCGCTGGACGACTGGGCCACGGCAGAAGTTGAAGTGGATCAACTCATCGTGTCAGGTCATTTTTCCAGATAAGCGGCTCAAGCGGTTCGATGGGTCACTTCACGTGACAATGGCGCGCATCCAGTCGGGCAGGTCAATCGCTTTTTGCTTGGGAAAATCGACCCAGATCGTGGTGGCCCCGCCCGCGGCGTAGATCACGCCGGGCTGGTCGGTCATTTCCATGGTGGCCCAGGTCTCGAAGGTCGTGCGGGCCGGGTCGCTGGCGTACATCTTGACCAGCACGTCGCCAGGGTATTCCAGCTGCTTGTAAAAGTTGCAGAAGGCATTGACGATCACCGGCCCCTCGCCCATCGGGTTGGGCATGCAGCCGGCAGCGCGCATCCAGTCGATACGGCAGGTTTCCAGATAGCGAAAATAGGTGGTGTTGTTGACATGGCCCATGGCGTCCATGTCGCCCCAGCGGATCGGGATCACCACCTCGAATACCAGCTTTTTCTGTTCTGGAATGTCATACTTCATCGCTATCTCCTTCGCTTGATATTTTTTAATACTTCACCCGCGGGCCAAGGCCAACAGTTCTCAGGGGCGGCAAACACCTCCATCACCAACAGCGCCGCACCATGGCGGGTAAATACCGAACGGCGCGCTGACAAGGCCTGTGTGGCCAGAGGCATGCCCGTGGCCGCCAGCCAGGAACTGGCCACATGGCGCTGCAACCGGCTTTGACGCTGGAGTTGACTGTAGGCCAGCGGCGCACGCGAAATGCCCGAGCGCTTGAACAGCACATCAGCCAACGGACGGCTGCCCAAACCACGCACCGAGCGCCAGGCGCCCACCGAGTCAGCGTGCGCCGTAACACTGCGGGCAAACACCATCGGTTGGCCATCCACCCGCAGCAAGACCTCGCGCGCATAGCCGGTGCGTCGCCCACCCAGTCCCAATGCGCGCGCTTCATCCAGGGTGAGCGGCTGGCGACCTTGCACCAGCACCTGCACACTGAAGCACTCACCCGTGGCCGCCAGCCGTGCACTGAGCGAGCCAGAAGCCTGCAACCAATGCCGCAATCCGCCACGCGCCGAGGAAGTAGCCTGCCAGCCCATCAGCGATGCGCCCTGATCGAGGCCAGAATGCCCAGCGTGAACAACACGGCGGCCCAGGCTTGCGTTGCCGCAGGCCAGACACCGTCCCAGACAAAAGAATAAAACAGGGCGAACAAGGTTTCACTCACAATCAATTGACCGCACAGGCTGACGCTCAGGCGCTGGCTGGCCACGTTCCACAAAATGCTGGCAGCCCAGCCCGACCCGATGCCGGTGGCGATGCAGGCCATCACGATGACGGCCTGATTGTCCAGCAGGGAAAGCGTCCGGATGTCAGAACCCAGCAGCAACCAGAGCACAAAAGCGCCCAGACCGGTGGCCACGCCAAGCCAGTTGGCCCATTCGGTGGCGCTGACTTCCGGGTGGCGCTTGAGCCAAGCCGCGTTGACCAGGGCAAAGGCCGTCCAGCACAGCATGGCGCCGAGCGCCAGCAGCACGCCCCACCAGAACTGGCCACCCCCGGCGGGCAGTCTTGCTGCCTGGCTCAAGGTTGACTGCATCATCAGCGCCAGTCCGCCCAGGGTAAGAAGCAGCCCCGGCAACAGGCCAGCCCATTTGAGGCCGACCGGCTTGCCCAGCAGCATGACCCAGATCGGAATGGTGCCGATGATGAGGGTGGGCACCTCGGTGCCCGCATAAACGATGCTTTGCGCCAGCAGCAGGTAGTAGCCGGTCGCGCCCAGCAGGCTCATGCCCAGGGCGGTGACCGCCTGGCGCGCCGTGGGCCAAGTATGGCTGCGCCAAGTCAGCAGCATGGCCAGCGCCGCCATGCCGCCGTAACTGATGAAGCGCCCGGCCGTCAGATCCACCGAACTCAAACCCGGTGTCATACGCGGCACCACGAACACCATGCCCCACAAGGCGCCCGCGGCGAGGCCCGCAACCAGTCCGGTCAGCATGCAGTGCTAAACCGCAAAGCCATCGTCGGCAGAGATCACGGCGCCGTTGATGAAATGGCTTTGGTCGGAGCACAGCATCACCAGCAGCGCGTCCAGGTCCTGCGGTCGACCCACGCGCTTGCGCGGCAACATCTGGATCAGCTTCTGGCCCGCTTCCGTTTGCCAGTGGGCATGGTTGAGCTCGGTGTCGATGTAGCCGGGGCAAATGGCGTTGACATTGATGCCAAAGCGGCCCCACTCCAGCGCCATGGCTTTGGTCATCTGGATCAGCGCCGCCTTGCTCATGCAATAGACGCCAATTTTTGGCAGCACGCGCAGCCCCGCTGTGCTGGCGATATTGATGATTCGCCCTCCGGTAAAGCTGCCCGGCGCTGCCCCCTGGGCGCGCGCCAGCATGCGCTTGCCGACCTCTTGCGCCACAAAAAAGGCACCCTTGACGTTGGTGTCAAACATGAAATCAAAGTTGTCTTCGCTCACATCCTGGATGCGCTGGGTGGTGCTGACACCCGAGTTGTTGACCAAAATGTCGATCGAGCCAACCTCGGTTTCGGCGTGCGCCACGGCAGACTTGATCGAGTCCTGATCCGTCACATCGAGCTTGATCACATGGGCGTCGCCGCCCGCGCCCTCAATTTGCGCGCGCAATTCCTTGAGTTTCTCCACCCGGCGGCTGGCCAGCACCACGGCTGCACCAGCCTCCGCCAGGGTGCGGGCAAACTGCGCCCCCAATCCACCCGAGGCACCCGTGATCAAGGCCACCCGGCCCGAAAGGTCAATGCTGTATGTCATGGTGATTTCTCCATTTATTCCATCAGTAATAGAACGACTGTTCTATTGTGCTTGGTGCGTTGCCTGAAATTTGAATTTTTGGAAGACAATTCACGCCAGTTTTAGCCAACATCACATTGGCTTGAGTTTAATCAGTTGATGAAGCGAGTCCCACCATGACAAACCAGGAAATCCTGACCCAATACGGCCCCCGCGAATCCATGGAGTACGACGTGGTCGTGGTCGGTGGCGGCCCCGCCGGCCTGGCCACCGCCATCCGGCTGAAACAACTGGCCGCAGGAACAGGCGCTGAGTTGTCGGTGGTGGTGCTGGAAAAGGGTTCCGAGCCCGGTGCCCACATCCTGTCCGGTGCGGTGCTCGACCCACAATCGCTCACCGAGCTGTTCCCCGACTGGAAAGCCATGGGCGCACCGCTCAATCAGCCGGTTACCGACGAAGCCATGATGTTCCTGAGCGAGTCCACCGGCTACCGCACGCCCAACATGATGCTGCCCGAATGCAGCCAGAACCACGGCAACTACATCATCAGCCTGGGCGCGCTGACGCGCTGGCTGGCAACCCAGGCCGAAAGCCTGGGCGTTGAAATTTTCCCCGGCTTTGCCGCTGCCGAAGTGCTGTACAACGAGGCCGGCCAGGTCACCGGCGTGGCCACCGGCAACATGGGCGTGGAGAAAAGCGGCGCGCCCGGCCCCAACTTTCAGATCGGCATGGAGCTGCTGGGCAAATACACCGTCTTTGCCGAAGGCTCGCGCGGCCACTTGGGCAAGCAGGTCATCGACAAATTCAATCTGGACGAAGGCTGCGACCCGCAAAGCTACGCCATCGGCATCAAGGAACTCTGGGAAGCCGAACCCAGCCGCCACGAACCCGGTCTGGTGGTGCACACCGCCGGCTGGCCGATGGAAAACGACACCTACGGCGGCTCGTTTCTGTACCACATGGAAGACAACAAGATCGCCCTGGGTTTCATCACCGGCCTGAACTACGCCAACCCATTCTTAAGTCCGTTCGAGGAATTCCAGCGCTGGAAAACTCATCCCAACATCCGCTGGTACCTGGAAAACGACCAGGGCGAAGTGACCGGAAAACGCCTGGCCTATGGTGCCCGCGCCATCACCGCCGGGGGCTTGCTGGCATTGCCCAAGACCGTGTTCCCGGGTGGCGCGCTGGTGGGTTGTGATGCCGGATTCTTGAACGTGAGTCGCATCAAGGGCAGCCATTCCGCCATCAAGTCTGGCATGCTGGCCGCCGAGGCGGCTTTTGATGCTGTGAGCGCAGGCCGCGCGCACGACGAACTTACGGCTTACCCCGAAGCTTTCGAGGCCAGCTGGCTGTATGCCGAGCTCAACAAATCGCGCAACTTCAAGGCCTGGTTCAAGCACGGCCTCACAGTCGGCACGCTGATGAACGGCTTGGAGCAGTTTGGCTTGAATGGCAGGATGCCCTGGACCATCCGACGCGACAAACCCGACTACGCCTACCTCAAGCCCGCGTCAGAATGCAAGCCCATCGACTACCCCAAGCCGGATGGCAAGCTCACCTTCGACCGCCTGAGCAGCGTCTTCATCAGCAATGCCGCCCATGAAGAAAACCAACCGGCGCACCTGACGCTCAAGGATGCCAGCGTGCCGGTGACCGTGAACCTGGCCAAGTTTGCCGGCCCCGAGGCGCGCTACTGCCCGGCCGGGGTGTATGAGTTTGTCAAGGACGACAGCGGAGCCGACCGCCTGCAGATCAACGCCGCCAACTGCGTGCATTGCAAGACCTGCGACATCAAGGACCCGATGCAAAACATCGTCTGGGTCACGCCGGAGGGCGGTGGCGGACCCAATTACACCGAGATGTAAGCGCCTGATTAGACTGCTCTTGGAGGCCACTTGAAAAAACTCGGTCTGATCCTGTTGCTGCTGCCTTGGTGGCGGGCGCCCTGTTCTGGCTGTCTGGCAACCTTGATGGCCTGGTCAAAAATGCCATCGAGAGCTATGGCAGCAGCATGACGCAGGCCAGGGTCAGCGTCGGCAGCGTGAAACTCTCACCCACCGATGGCCGGGGCAGCGTCAAAGCTTTCAGCGTTGGCAACCCGCCGGGCTTCAAGACCGCCTACGCCTTGAAAGTGGCCAGCGTCGAGGTCGAAATCGACGTCGCCAGCGTCACCCAAGACGTGGTTCTGGTGCGGCGCATTGCCATCGAGGCGCCCGATGTGATCTACGAAAAAGGCGACACGCTGACCAACTTTGACGCCCTGTCGAACCACATTGTCAAAGCCGTCAACACCAACGCTGATCCATCGCGGCCCAGTAAAAAGCTGATTGTCGAGTTACTGACCATCCGCCACGCGCAGGCGCAGGCCAGCGCCGCCTTCATGAACGGCAAGACCGGCAGCGTGGCCCTGCCCGACATCACCTTGAAAAATCTGGGCCGTGCCAAGGGCGGCATCTCGCCGGGCGAGTTGGGGCAGGAAGTGGTCTCGGCCCTCAAGACCAAGCTGAGTGGGGTGGCCAGCTTTGACCGGCTGATGAAATCCGGTGGTGACGCTTTGAATCAGGTGGGTGCAGGCATCAAAGGGCTGTTCAAGTAGCAACCGACCTACAAGCGGATGCGTGTGTTTGGCCCCTTCTTGCTCCCGGTGCTCAATGATGGTCTGACGGGACCCCCCGTATGAGATACTTTTAGCCGTTCCATATAAAGCAGGAGATCGCCATGATTCGTCTGACACGGAAGGTATTTACCGATCTCGCCATATGGATGATCGGACTGGGCCTTGTCATGGGTCTGGTCTTCCCATTCTTTGTCGGGATGATGGGAGTGCCGGCTGAACTGGCCCTGACGCCGTGGTTTTTCGCCGCGACCATGACCGCCGGATGTATGGTTGGCGGGGCCAATATATGGCTGACCAAATCGGTCGTCGGCATCAGGTTGCGCACACTGGCTGACCGAATGAGGTTCGTTGAAACCAACCTGAGGACGTTTGCGCAGACCGGGAATGCGGAAAAATGCACGGTCGATGCCTGTCACGTCGACGTGGACTCGGAAGATGAAATAGGCGAGAGTGCAAAGGCCTTCAACTATCTCGTGGAGTCCCTTGCCTACTCACACCGCACTGATGCGGCAGTGCGCTCCTTTACCGAGGTGCTTTCCAGCCATCTTGAACTCGATGTTTTATCGAGTAAGGCTCTTGAGCAGTTGCTGGAGCATTCCGAGGCGGCTGCAGGCGCCATTCTGATCACCGAGGAAGGCGAACTGAAGATTGCGTCATCACAGGGCATCCGCACGCCGGATTCGCTGTGTAAAAGCGACCATGTCCGACGCGCGATCCAGACCGCAAGCCGGGTCACCGTGAACCTGCCGCAAGACGTGACTGTTGAGGGTATTCTGACGAACTTCCGGCCTCGTGAGGTGCTTGTCGACCCCGTGTTCTACAAGGAAGTCCCGCTCGGCGCCATCGTCCTGGCCAGTGGCGCTGGATTCAAGGATGATGCGAAGTCTCGCCTCGATCTGTTCCGCCATGGGCTGGCGCTCGCCTTCAATAACGCCCTGACCCATGACCGCCTTCAAACGCTGGCCGCCCTCGATCCGCTGACCGGCATCTACAACCGGCGCTTCGGCATGGCGAGGCTTCACGAGGAGTTCGGCCGCGCGATCCGCATGACTGGGACCCTCGGTGTCATGATGCTCGATATCGATCATTTCAAGAAGGTGAACGATACCTACGGCCACCTCGCGGGAGACCGGGTCCTCGTCCATGTTGCCAAAACAACGCGCGCCGCCCTTCGCGAGGGAGACGTTCTCATGCGTTACGGCGGCGAGGAATTCTTGGTTATCCTGCCCGCCGCTTCGAAAGCCAATTCCCACGACCTCGGCGAACGGATACGGCGCATGGTGGAAGACTCGTCCGTGGCGGAGGGAGATCAGATGATCTGCGTCACGATCAGCATCGGGATCACCTCTTTCCCGGAACTTGCCGCCGCCAGTGATCAGGAACTTGTCAAGCGCGCCGACGAGGCGCTTTATTCAGCCAAGGAATCGGGTCGAAACCGGGTGATTGTGGGATAAGTGTTTGCGACGGCACGAAATGGTGCTTTGACGCAGCACGAGATCGACCAAGTTGCCTGCCAAGCCGACATCGGCTTGGCAACTGTATTGCGTCTTGCCGTTCACGGGCTCAGCTGATCTTTCTGGCTTCCATGTAATAGCGTTTCTCGCGTGCCTGGCCCAAAGAGAAGGTCTTGTGCGGCAAGGCGCCCTCCAGAATGACGGTCTTGAATAGCTCTGACTTGTGCATGCCGGCAAAATAAAAACCGGCATTGCCGCTTTGCCAAGCCAGGCGCTCCAACACGTCGGCACCATGCACATAATCAATCGCCTGGGCACCACCCCCTTTAAGAAACTGGTCCAGAAAAGTTTGCAGTGTGCCCACCGGCAGGTTGGACGTGGGCGGATCAATCTCGATGACCCCGAATGCCTGCCCGCCACCGATAAAACCAACGGCCTGTCTGGGCCCCTGTGAGGCATCGACGCGCTGGCGCATAAGTTCGGCTGAAGCCACTTCGGTGTAACTGAGGTTCGAACCAAAGGCTGTTTTGAGCTCAGTCAGCATATCGTTCCTGCAGCCAAGCAGCAGCCGGTGGATGGCCTCAAACTCCAGCGCCTGGTCATGCACGTTGTCGATTTCAGCCAGCGCAAAACGGCTCGGATGATCCAGGCCGAAGCGCGCCTTGTTTTTCTCCCAGATCGCCTTGGCCGTGGCCAGCGAATGGTTGCCGTCGCCCATGGCAAACAGCAGCACTGGCTGCTCGGGGCCAACGCCATAACGGGCGGCAAAGCGCTCTGGCTGTGCCAGCGCCCGCAGCGCATCCACCACGCGCTGCTGCGCCGCATCTGTGACAGCATACCCGGCCAGATGGCCGCCGCCCTGCATCAGCTCAAAGTCATAGAGCGGCGCGAATCCGGCCTTGGCTGCGGTGAGTGGTTGGATCACGGTGTGATCCTGGTCGTCGATCAGCACCAGGATATGCGGCAGCTCCAGCGCCGCCTGTTCCCGGATTTTGATGCGCGGCGGCAGGCGGTCAACAATGGTGCCCTCGGTGGCGCGAATCAGGCTGGCCGAACCCGAGCGGTAGTCGTAGCACTCCAGGTCCAGGCACAGCATCAGGCCGTGCCGGGTTTTGCCGGCCACGCTGCGTTCGACGTAAACCATGCCGTCGTGGGGCAGCAGCACGCCATCGCGCAGGTAATCTGTCATGGTCTGACCAATGGCCGTCATGCGCTCGGGCGCGCCTGGTTTGTCCAGATACACCTCGGGAAAGATCAGCTTGAGCGTCGAGGGCGCCGCGCCCACCTGTTCCTCAACCTGTTGCCAGTATTGCGGCTCGGCCGTGAATTGGTCACAGGCAATCACCGCCCACTTTTTCAGGTCGATACTTTTTTTCGGCAGATACACCGTTGGAATCTGGATGCCAATGTCATTGATCATTTTCATGGTTGAACTTTCGCCATGCAAAGCGAATGTAGTTTTCAAAGGTGTCGATTGTTGACCAATATGGGGCGTCTGCATTTGGCGGGCATTCGCGGCGGGGGCGCCGCTCCTACCAATGCCGCACTGTTGGAGCAAGGCCGCGCCGCGAAGTCCGTCATGAACCCCATGTAGAATTTGCCCCGTCAGGAGAGAGCTTGTCCTCAGAGGCAGGCCGCCGAAGGCGCAGAGTGGCTGATTGCAGCCGCTTGAACGCTCAGGCAAAAGGACTGACAACCGTCATCGAGCCCTGAAACTTGTTGACGATTCCCCACTGGAGAGAGGTCATCGCTGGCACCTGTGCCAATCATGATCCACCGAAGGAGCAACCCAAAGCCCGTGCGCCCTGCGCGACTGGCGGCGGCGAATCTCTCAGGTAAAGCGGACAGCGGGGGCAGCCCATGGCATTGACGCACGGTCAGGCCATGGATTTTGATTTGCCCCCTGCTCTTTTGGAGTCCTGATGTCCGCCACCCCTGACGACCTGCTCAAAGTTCCCCTCAACGATTTACACATTGCCCTGGGTGCCCGCATGGTGCCTTTTGCCGGCTACAGCATGCCGGTGCAATACCCCGAAGGCCTGATGGCCGAGCACAAACACACGCGTACTGCCGCCGGTTTGTTCGATGTGTCGCACATGGGCCAGTTGCGCCTGGTCGGGTCGGATGCTGCAGCAGCATTCGAGAGCCTGATTCCGGTCGATGTGATCGACCTGGCCGTGGGCAAACAGCGCTATGGCCTGCTGCTCAATGATGCCGGCGGCATCATCGACGACCTGATGTTCGTCAACCGCGACCATGCCAACGGTGGCGACATCTTTGTCATCGTCAACGGCGCCTGCAAGGTGGGCGACATCGCGCATATTCAGGCCAAAATTGGCAGCCGTTGCCATGTCATTCCCATGCCGGAGCGCGCTCTGCTGGCGCTGCAAGGCCCGCAAGCCGTGACCGCCCTGTCGCGTCTGGCGCCGGGCGTGGAAAAGCTGGTATTCATGACCGGCGGCAGCTTCACGGTGGACACCGGAGAGCAAAAAATCGACGTGTTCCTGACCCGCAGCGGTTACACCGGTGAAGACGGTTTTGAGATCTCGGTCCACGCCTCGGAGGCGATGGCGCTGGCCAGGGCGCTGCTGGCGCAACCCGAAGTCAAGCCGATTGGCCTGGGTGCGCGCAACTCCTTGCGGCTGGAGGCCGGACTACCCCTCTACGGCAACGACATCGACAGCAGCACCACGCCGGTGGAGGCGGGTCTGCAATGGGCGATGCAAAAGGTACGCCGCGCAGGCGGCGCGCGCGCGGGCGGTTTCCCGGGTGCGGACAAAATTCTGGCCCAACTTGCTGGAGAACCGGGTTCGGTCACGCGCAAGCGTGTCGGCCTGAAAGCGCTGGAACGCATTCCCGTGCGTGAGCATATTGAGCTGCAAGACCTGAACGGTGAACCTATCGGCGAGGTCACCAGCGGCCTGCTCGGCCCAACCATCGACCAGCCCATCGCCATGGGTTATGTGCCGCCGGCCCTGGCCACCCTGGGCAACCGGGTCAACGCCATCGTGCGTGGCAAGCCGGTCAAAATGGAAGTGGTGGCGATGCCCTTTGTGCCGACCAACTATTTCCGCGGTTAACGTTCTTTTTACTTTTCCTCACTTTTTCTTTTCAATTTTTCAGAGAATCACCATGACGATCAAATACACACCAGACCACGAATGGATCAAGATTGACGGCGACATCGGCACCGTTGGCATCACCCACCACGCGCAAGACGCCTTGGGCGATGTGGTGTTTGTCGATCTGCCCGAAGTGGGCAAAACTTACGCAGCCAAAGATCCTGCCGCCGTCGTTGAATCGGTCAAGGCCGCCGCCGACGTGTACATGCCCGCCAATGGAGAAGTCACCCAGGTCAACGAGGCCCTGCGCGACGACCCGTCGCTGGCCAACTCCGACCCGCTGAACGCGGGCTGGTTCTTCAAGTTCAAGCTGGCCAACCCGGCCGACCTGGACGCCTTCATGGACGAAACCAGCTACACCGCTTTCGCCGCTGACGCGCACTGAGCAGGCCGCCCATCATGACCCCCATTGCACTTTCGCCTTTGGGCGAACTTGAAAACGCGTCTGAATTTATTGCGCGCCACATCGGCATTGATGCGGCTGACGAAGCGGTGATGCTGAAAACCGTGGCGGCGGCGTCGCGCGCGGCGCTCATCGATGAAATCGTCCCGGCCAGCATTGCCCGCAGCCAACCCATGGCCATTCCCGCGCCCGTCACCGAGGCTGCGGCGTTGGCCGAGCTCAAAGCCATGGCGGGCAAAAACAAGGTTTTCAAAAACTACATCGGCCAGGGCTATTACGGCACCCACACGCCCGGCGTGATCCTGCGCAACATCCTGGAAAACCCCGCCTGGTACACCGCCTACACGCCCTACCAAGCCGAGATCAGCCAGGGCCGCATGGAGGCGCTGGTCAACTTCCAGACCATGGTGATGGACCTGACCGGCATGCCCATGGCCAATGCCTCGATGCTCGACGAAGCCACCGCGGCGGCCGAGGCCATGACCATGGCGATGCGCGCCAGCAAGTCCAAATCGACCACCTTCCTGGTGGACGCTGAGGTGCTGCCACAAACCCTGGCTGTGATCCAGACCCGCGCCGCGCCGCTGGGCATCAGCGTCAAGGTGTGCCAAAACAGCGAGGAATTGACCCAAGACAGCTTTGCCGCGCTGCTGCAATACCCCGGCACCAGCGGCGTGGTGCGCGATGACCGCGCCCTGATTGCTGCTGTCAAGGCCCGCGGTGGCCTCGTGATCATGGCCACCGACCTGCTGGCGCTCACGCTGCTGACCTCGCCCGGCGAACTCGGCGCCGACATTGCCGTGGGCAGCACGCAGCGATTCGGTATGCCGATGGGCAACGGCGGCCCGCACGCCGCCTACGTGGCCTGCCGCGACGAGCACAAGCGCACCATGCCCGGCCGTCTGGTGGGTGTCAGTGTGGATACACACGGCAACCCGGCTTACCGGTTGGCGCTGCAAACGCGCGAACAGCACATTCGCCGCGAAAAAGCCACCTCCAACATCTGCACCGCGCAGGTGCTGCCGGCGGTGATTGCCAGCATGTACGCTGTTTACCACGGCCCGGCCGGCCTCAAACGCATCGCGCAACGCGTGGCCACATTTACCGCCGTGCTGGCCGCCGGCCTGAAGACGCTGGGTTTCACGGTAACCAATGCCAGTGCCTTTGACACGATCACTGTGAACACGGGCGATGCCACCGCGTCGATCGTTGCCAAGGCGCTCGCCGCCGGGGCCAACCTGCGCCTGGCATCAAGCAGTTCACTCGGTCTGTCGCTCGACGAGACCACCACCCGCGCCGACGTGGAACAACTCTGGGGCTTCTTTGCCAAGCCCGGCCAGACGCTGCCCCAGGTGACTGACTTCGAACAGAACACGGCCAGCCTGCTCCCCGCCGCCCTGATGCGCACCAGCAGCTACCTGACGCACCCGGTGTTCAACACCCACCACAGTGAGACCGGCATGATGCGCTACATCCGCCGCCTGTCTGACTTCGACCTGGCGCTGGACCGCACCATGATCCCGCTGGGCAGTTGCACCATGAAGCTCAACGCCACCAGCGAGATGATCCCGATCACCTGGCCCGAGTTTGCCAACATCCACCCCTACTGCCCCGAAGACCAGCGCGCGGGCTACGCCGAGCTCGACGAGCAGCTGCGCGCCTGGCTCTGCGAGGCCACCGGTTACGCCGGCATCAGCCTGCAACCCAACGCCGGCAGCCAGGGCGAATACGCCGGCATGATGGCCATCCGGGGTTACCATGCGGCGCGCGGCGAGGGCCACCGCAACATCTGCCTGATCCCATCCAGCGCGCACGGCACCAACCCTGCCAGCGCCACCATGGCGGGCATGAAGGTGGTGGTCACCGCCTGCGATGCCAATGGCAATGTTGACATGGCCGACCTCAAGGCCAAGTGCGAACAGCACAGCGCCAATCTGGCGGCAATCATGATCACCTACCCCAGCACCCACGGCGTGTTCGAGACCAGCGTCAAGGAACTGTGCGCCCTGGTGCACAGCCACGGCGGGCGCGTCTATGTGGACGGCGCCAACATGAACGCGCTGGTCGGTCTGGCCGCACCCGGTGAATTTGGCGGCGACGTGAGCCACTTGAACCTGCACAAGACCTTCTGCATCCCGCACGGCGGCGGCGGTCCGGGTGTGGGCCCGGTGTGTGTGGTGGCCGACCTGGTGCCCTATTTGCCAGGCGCTGGCGTCGGTGCCGTGTCAGCCGCACCCTTGGGCAATGCGGCCGTGCTGCCGATCAGCTGGATGTATTGCCGCATGATGGGCGCATCGGGCCTCAAGTCCGCCACCGAAGTTGCCATTTTGAGCGCCAACTACATCAGCGTGCGCCTGAAAGACCACTACCCCACGCTCTATACCAGCGTCTCTTCCGAGGGCAAACCCGGTCGTGTCGCGCACGAGTGCATTCTGGACCTGCGCCCCCTGAAGGAAAGCAGTGGCGGCGTTCACGGCGTGACCGCCGAGGACGTGACCAAGCGCCTGATGGACTATGGTTTCCATGCGCCCACGCTGAGCTTTCCGGTGCCGGGCACACTCATGGTCGAGCCCACCGAGAGCGAAACGCTGGACGAACTCGACCGCTTCATCGACGCCATGATCGCCATCCGCGCAGAGATTGCCAAGGTCGAGCAAGGCATCTGGCCGCAGGGCAACAACCCGCTGAGCCATGCACCGCACACGGCGGCGTCGCTCTTGGGTGAAGGCTGGGACCGGCCTTATTCGCGCGAACTCGCGGCGTTCCCGGTGCCGGGCCTTAAGTCTTCCAAATACTGGGTACCGGTGGGACGCATCGACAACGTTTATGGCGACCGCAATTTGTTTTGCAGCTGCGTGCCAGTAGCGTGACCGAGACCTTGCCGGCACCGCCGATCATTCGTCCGCTGGACCCGGGAGAAGCCTTTTTCTACATGTCGGACCTCGTGTCCTGCATGAACTTTGTCGTGTTTGCCGAACGCCGTGGCCATCTCGAGCCCGAGCGCATCCGCGCTGCGCTCGATCTGCTGCAACTGGAAAACTTGTTGCTGCGGGCCAGCGTCCACTGGAGCGAGGAAAACGGCCTGTGTTTCACCCACGCGCCTGGCGCGCAAATCGAATTGCGCTGCCACAGCGTGACCGCCGCCGATTGGCAAGGCTGCATCGAGCAGCAGCTGTCCGAACCCTTTGTGGCAGAGGCCGCCCCGCTGATGCGTTGCCTGTATCTGGAAATGCCCGAGCGCTCGGTGCTGGCGCTGAGTTTTCACCACGCGATTGCCGACGGCCGCGCTGGTACTGCGCTGCTGCGGCGAATGCTGTCCGTGATGGCAAGCCAGGACGATCCGGGCCCGCAGCCTGGTCCAAGCGCGCTGCCCGCCATGGCTGACGTTCACCCCGCGCGTTTTCGCTGGGCCGAGCAGCCGGAAGCAGCCAAACAGCTCAGAAGCACGCTGATCGCCGACTACCGCCGCCACGGCCCACTGCCGGCTATCCCCTGGCTTGCCGCTGAGGCCACCGGCAGAGTTCCCAAATTCGTTCGGCTGAACTTTGCCCCCGAGCTCACCC
Organism: Rhodoferax sp.; assembly: GCF_028689295.1. GTDB lineage: Bacteria > Pseudomonadota > Gammaproteobacteria > Burkholderiales > Burkholderiaceae_C > Rhodoferax. Next base: position 82,877 of record NZ_JAQTWL010000002.1, on the reverse strand, counting down.
GGCGGCTGCTAACGGCAGCGCGTGCCCACGGCACCAGCGTGCACGGCGCCCTGTGCGCAGCGCAACTGCTGGCGCAACGCCAGTTGCAGGCAGGCGTTGACGCCAGCGTTTTCTTCCTGTCCTGCCCGGTGGATATGCGCCCGCATCTGGAGCCGGTGCCACCGGCATCGCCCACCGGCCTGTTCGTGTCGCTGATTTCCGCCACTTTTTCAGTTCGAACCGACACCGATTTCTGGCAACTGGCGCGCGACATCATCGGGCAGACCCGGTTGCAGATCGCCCGCGGCGAAGGCCATCTTTTGTTTCATCTGTTTGGGCTGGACGGGACGCCGGTGTTGCCTGAACGGCTGACATCGTTCCGGCAAAAAACACTGGCCTCGCTTCCCAACACCATGGTCAGCAATGTGGGCGCCATTGCCACGGTGACGGAAGACCCTGCGGTCGAAGCCATCTCGTTTGCGCTGTGTCCCATGCCCTACCAGACGCTGTTCACGGCAGCCAGCAGCTACCGGGACAGCTTGATTTTGAATGTGGCTTTTGACGCAGCCCGGCTAAGCGAAACCAACGCCAGCCTGCTCACGCAGGGGATCCAGGCTATTTTGGTGAACGCTGCCAATGCGGGGCTTGCGTCAAAATGTGACGTGCTCGGTATGGCGTTTTTGCATTAACCGCCCAATACCCAGCACCAATGTGGCACCGATCGCCGCAGCAGCGTAATGCAGCCAGGGGTTGGCGACCATCACCCCCTTCAACGCCACATCACTGACCACCGTTTCGCCCCCCACCCAGCCAATCAGGGCGGCACCCAGCGTCACGATGACGGGGTAGCGTTCCATCAGCTTGATCATCAGCGTGCTGCCGAAAATCACCAGCGGGATGCTGATGGCCAGGCCCAGGATCAACAGGGTCATGCTGCCCTTGGCCGCCGCTGCCACCGCAATCACGTTGTCCAGGCTCATGATCAGGTCGGCAATCAAAATGGTGCGCACCGCCGCCATCAAGGTGCCGGTCTGCTTCACCCCGCCATCGCCTTCTTCATCGCCGCTGAGCAATTGAACGCCGATCCACAGCAGCATCAGGCCCCCGATGATTTGCAGGAATGACAGCTCCAGCAGCATGGCCGCCACCACGGTCAGCGCAATGCGCATCACCACCGCTGCGCCAGAGCCCAGCAAAACCGCCTTTTGTTGCTGGCTGGGCGGCAGCGAACGGGCTGCCAGTGCGATCACCACGGCGTTGTCGCCCGACAAAATGATATTGATCCAGATGATCTTGAGCAGACCAATCCAGAAGTCGATGTTTTGCAATTCCATTCAAATTCTCCTAAATAATGATGATCAAACGACGCCCATCACAGCCGGATGGGCTCGTTGCTTGCCGCTGGTTTAAGCATGTCAGTGGGTCGCCAACAACAGTGCCTGGCCACCGCCATAGCTGCTCTGCACCGGGGCTTCACCGCCCAGGGTGGCACGAATGGCGCAGTATTTGAATTCGGGTATCTTGCCGAACGGGTCCAGCGCGGCGTTGGTCAACTTGTTGATCGCCGCCTCGTAGTAGCAAAACGGCACAAACACCGCGCCGCGCGGCGAGCTCTCGTCGGCCCGGGCGTACAGCGATACCGTGCCGCGGCGGGATGCCAAGGTGACTACATCGCCGGGTTTGCCACCCAGCGCGGCCAGGTCGAGCGGGTGCATCAAAACCACCGGATCTGGCTCGATGGCATCGAGCACCGTGGCGCGCCGCGTCATGCTGCCGGTGTGCCAGTGTTCCAGTTGGCGTCCGGTGATCAGCACCATGGGGTATTCGGCGTCGGGACGCTCGTTGGCCGGAATGATGTCGGCCGGGACAAAGCGGGCGCGGCCGGATTCCCTCGGGAAGCTGTCAACGAACACCACCGGCTCGCCCGGGTCGCCTTCGGCCACACACGGGTAGGTGACCGCATGCTCACGCTCCAGCCGGTCCCAGGTGATGCCGCCAATGCTGGGCATGGTGTGGCGCATTTCGTCGAACACTTGGGAAACATCGGCGTACTGCCAGTCCAGACCGAGACGGGCCGCCATTTGCTCGATGATCCACAAGTCCTGCCTGGCGTTGCCGGGTGGCGTGATCGCCTGACGCCCCATTTGCACCAGGCGGTCGGTGTTGGTAAAGCTGCCGGTTTTTTCCGGAAAGGCGCTGGCCGGCAAAATGACATCGGCCAGGTAGGCCGTCTCGGTCAGGAAGATGTCCTGCACCACCAGATGGTCCAGCGCTGCCAGCGCCTCGTGCGCATGGTGCACGTCCGGGTCCGACATGGCCGGGTTTTCGCCCATGATGTACATGCCGCGCACCTCGCCCCGCTTGATGGCGTGCATGACCTCGATCACGGTCAGGCCGGGCTTGTTGTCCAGGCTGCCTGCGGGCAGCTTCCAGCTGGATTCGAAGCGGGCCTGCACCTGCGGATCGGACACCGACTGGTAGTCGGGGTACATCATGGGAATCAGGCCGGCATCAGACGCGCCCTGCACATTGTTTTGGCCGCGCAGGGGGTGCAGGCCGGTGCCGGAGCGGCCGATCTGGCCAGTCATCAGGGCCAACGCAATCAGGCAGCGGGCATTGTCCGTGCCATGGATGTGCTGCGAAACGCCCATACCCCACAGGATCATGGAGGCTTTGGAGGTGGCATAGAGTCGCGCCACGTATTTGATGGTGTCGGCATCGATGCCGCAAATCGGCGCCATGACCTCGGGGCTGTAACCCTCGACATTTTTGCGCAGCTCCTCAAAACCGATGGTGCGGCTGGCGATGAAGTCCTGATTGACCAGGCCCTCGTGCACGATGACGTGCATCATCGCATTGAGCAGGGCCACGTCGGTGTCGGGCTTGAACTGCAGGAAACGGTGCGCCAGGCGCGCCATGTCGGAGCGGCGCGGGTCGCAGACCACCAGTTTGGTGCCGTTCTTGACCGCATTTTTGATCCAGGTCGCGCCCACCGGGTGGTTCACGGTGGGGTTGGCACCAATGACGATGACCACCTCGGCCTGGGTCACGTCCATCACCGGGTTCGAAACGCCGCCCGAACCGATGCCTTCGAGCAAGGCAGCCACCGACGAGGCATGGCACAGACGGGTGCAATGGTCCACATTGTTGCTGCCGAAGCCGGTGCGCACCAGCTTCTGAAACAGGTAGGCTTCTTCGTTGCTGCCCTTGGCCGAGCCAAAGCCTGCCAGTGATTTTTTGCCGTACTGGTCACGGATCTGCTTTAGTTTGCCACCCGCCAGCGCCAGCGCTTCTTCCCATGTGGCCTCGCGAAACACGTCCATGACCCGCGCCGGGTCCATGGTGAAGTCGCCGCGCTTGGGCGCATCGGCGCGCCGGATCAGGGGCTGGGTCAAGCGCTGCGGGTGGTGCGCATAGTCAAAACCATAACGCCCCTTGACGCACAGCCGGCCGTGGTTGGCCGGTCCGTCGCGCCCTTCGACAAAAAGAATCTTGTTGTCCTTGACGTTGTAGGTCAATTGGCAACCCACGCCGCAATACGGGCAGACCGAGGCCACCTGTTTGTCAGGCACTGCCAGCGCAGCCTCGCGCGCCGGCATCAGCGCACCCGTGGGACACGCCTGCACGCACTCGCCGCAGGCGACACAGGTGGAAGACCCCATGGGGTCGTCCATGTCGAACACGATTTTGGCCTGGTTGCCGCGAAACGCCAGTCCGATGACGTCGTTGACCTGCTCGTCGCGGCAGGCACGCAGGCAACGGGTGCACTGGATGCAGGCATCCAGGTTGATGGCAATAGCCGGATGCGACAGGTCTTGCCTGACCTGCTGGCGCGCCTTGAAACGCGGCTTGCCAACCCCTATCTTGCCAGCCCAGTGATCAACCTCGTTGTGGCGCGTGTAGGCCTTCTCGGGCATGTCCGAAAGCAGCAGTTCAAGCACCAGTTTTTGTGAAGCCAGCGCGCGCGCGCTGTCCGTCACCACCTTCATGCCCGGCGCCGGGTTGCGGCAGCACGAAGGCGCCAGCACCCGTTCACCATTGATTTCGACCATGCAGGAGCGGCAGTTGCCGACCGCCTCCAGACCTTCCTTGTAGCAAAGGTGGGGGATTTCAATGCCCTCGCGCTCGGCGACCTGCAGCAGGGACTCGCTGGCCTGCCCCGTCACCTCGCGCCCGTTGAGACTGAAGGTGACAAGCGGCGCATCGAGTTGCGCCAATTCACGCCTGGTAATCGCATTCATGGTGATTCTCTTTAGACTTCTGGGGCTGCTGTCAAGATCAGCTCAGCTCGTGTGGAAAATACTTGACAACACTGTCCATGGGGTTGGGCGCAGCCTGCCCCAAACCGCAAATGGAAGCATCGCGCATCACGTTCGACAGTTCTGCAATCAGGGCCAGGTCCCATTTGGGTTGGTCGATCAAATCGGCCGCCTTGGCTGTGCCGACACGGCAAGGCGTGCATTGGCCGCACGACTCATGCTTGAAAAACCGCATCAGGTTGCGTGCCGCGCCAACGGCGCTGTCTTGGTCTGACAGCACCACCACGGCGGCCGAGCCGATAAAGCAGCCGTAAGGTTGAAGGGTGTCGAAATCGAGCGGAATCTGGTTCATCGACGCGGGCAGGATGCCGCCCGAGGCGCCGCCAGGCAGGTAACCGTAAAAGGTGTGCCCCTCCTGCATGCCACTGCAGTATTCGTCGATCAGTTGCTGGATCGTGATACCGGCTGGGGCCAGCTTGACCCCCGGATTCTTGACGCGCCCTGAAACCGAGAATGAACGCAAACCCTTGCGGCCGTTGCGCCCATGCGCGCTGAACCAGGCGCTGCCCTTTTCCAGGATGTCGCGCACCCAGTAAAGGGTTTCAAAGTTGTGCTCCAGGGTGGGCCGCCCGAACAGACCCACTTGCGCCACGTAGGGCGGGCGCAGGCGCGGCATGCCGCGTTTGCCTTCGATCGATTCGATCATGGCCGACTCTTCGCCGCAGATGTAAGCGCCCGCGCCGCGGCGCAGCTCGATCTGCGGCATGTCCGCCATGGGCGGGGCCGAACGCAGCTTGTCCAGCTCGGACTCCAGCAGGGCGCGGCAGCCATGATATTCGTCGCGCAGGTAAATGTAGATTTTGGCAATGCCCACGGCCCAGGCGGCAATCAGCATGCCTTCCAGAAAGCGGTGTGGATCGCGTTCCAGGTAAAAACGGTCCTTGAACGTGCCCGGCTCGCCCTCGTCGATGTTCACCGCCATCAGCCGCGGGCTGGCTTCAGCGCGGACGATACGCCATTTGCGTCCCGACGGAAAACCGGCGCCACCCAATCCCCGCAGACCGGAATCTTCCATGGTTTTGATGACTGATTCGACATCGCGTGCACCGCTGACGCATTCCCTGAGCAGTGCATAGCCGCCACCGGCCTGGTAGCTGGCGGCATCGATAAAGCCCTCGGGAACGTCCGTGACGGCAGCCTCGGCCACCGCGGTCGCCACCGACTCGCAGGTGGCCTGCGGCACCGGGTTCTGCCCGACCACCGCCGCCGGTGCCTGCTCGCAGCGCCCGATGCAGGGGGCGGCAATGACACGCACTTCCCGGCCCAGCAGCGCCGGCAGCCTGACCAGCAATTCGCGCGCGCCCGCCATTTCGCAGGACAAGCCGTCACAGACGCGCACCGTGAGCGCGGCAGGCGCGGCCTCGCCCTCCTTGACCACATCGAAATGGTGGTAGAAAGTGGCCACCTCATAGACCTCTGTTTGCGCCATGCGCATCTCTTGCGCCAAGGCGGCCAGGTGCGGCGCCGACAAATGGCCGAAGCGATCCTGCAGCTTGTGCAAATGCTCTATCAGCAAATCGGCTTGTCGCGACGCATCACCCAGCAAGGATTGCACCTCGGCCAAAGCAACAGGATCGACGCGACGCCCTTTGGGGGCTTGCCGTTTGCGTTCTTTTGAAACCTGCTGTACAGCGATGGGGATAATTTTCGGGTTCATTGTTTTCTTGCCGCAGCGATGCAGCGGCGTCATTCGTGTTACCTGTTGCCAGCCTGATAAAAACCTGCGCAGCCAAAAGGTGTTCTTTACACGGCCTTGGCGGCGTGCAGGGCCGCAATTTGTTCGGCGCTGTAGCCGAGCTCGGCCAGCACGCCATCGGTGTGCTCGCCCAGCAGGGGCGAGGCGGTGATCTCGGGCTTGAGGTCGGAGAACTTGATCGGGCTGCCCACGGTCCAGTAGCTGCCGCGCTCCTTGTGCGGCACTTCGACGATGGAGCCGCTGGCGCGCAATGACTTGTCGTGCAGCAGCTCTTTCATGGAGAACACCGGCGCGCACGGGATGTCGAACTTGCGCAGGATGTCAACGGCTTCGTATTTGGTCTTGTCCTTGAGCCAGTCTTCGATGGTGGCGAAGATGTCCATGATGTGGGGCTGGCGCGCCTTGGGCGTCATGTAGAGCGGGTCGGTCTTCCATTCGGGTTTGCCCAGGGCGTCGCAAATCGGTGACCAGGCCTGACCCTGGATGGTGAAGTAGATGTAGGCGTTGGGGTCGGTTTCCCAGCCTTTGCACTTGAGGATCCAGCCAGGCTGGCCGCCGCCGCCGGCGTTGCCGCCGCGCGGCACCACGTCGGAGAAGGTTTCGTGCGGGTACTGGGGGTATTCTTCCAGGTAGCCCACGGTGTCCAGGCGCAGTTGGTCGCGCATTTTGACGCGGCACAGATTGAGCACGGCGTCCTGCATGGCCACGGCCACTTTTTGGCCCTTGCCGGTTTGCTGGCGGCCGATGTAGGCGGTCAGGATGCCGATGGCCAGGTGCATGCCGGTGTTGGTGTCACCCAGCGCCGCTGCCGAGATCATCGGGCCCGATTGCTCGCCTTTCCACCAGCCGGTGGTGGAGGCCGCGCCGCCGGCACACTGGGCCACGTTTTCATAGACTTTGAGGTCTTCGTATTCGTGGCCATCGCTGAAGCCCTTGACCGAGGCCAGGATCATCTTGGGGTTGATTTCCTGGATGCGTTCCCAGGAGAAGCCCATGCGGTCGAGTGCGCCCGGGCCGAAGTTTTCCACCATGACGTCGGATTCCTTGATCATTTTCTCGAGCACCGCCTTGCCTTCTGCGGTCTTGGTGTCGAGCGTTAGCGAGCGCTTGTTGCTGTTGAGCATGGTGAAGTACAGCGCGTCCACGTTGGGGATGTCGCGCAGTTGCGAGCGCGTCACGTCGCCCGAGCCCGGGCGCTCCACCTTGATCACGTCGGCACCGAACCAGGCCAGCATCTGCGTGCAGGCCGGGCCCGCTTGCACGTGCGTGAAGTCGATGATCTTGATGCCGTTGAGGGGTTTGTTCATGTTTGTCTTTCCTTTTATCTATCCGACAAAAACGTCATTGAAGCGGGCCAAAAGAGGATGCTCTTTAGCGCTGTCGTGGATGATAAAAATGGATTCGAAATTCACCATTGACCATGGTCAATTTTTGGAACAATTGACACTATTACCCTGAGCCGGACGCGTCAAAATCAAACCGCGAGCGCCATGGTATGGATACACCACCCGGATGCCATTCGGGGTGCTTGCTGGGGGTGCAACCCGCGGTGTTGGCGCCGCGCCCTTGGGGCGAACGAACAACCTGGTCAGATCACCGACTCGGCACGCAATTGGGCCACCTGTTCGGCGCTGAAGCCAAGCTGGCCCAGCACCTCTTCGGTGTGCTCGCCCAACAGGGGCGCTCGGGTGACTTCGGTCGGACTGTCCGACATCTTGATCGGGTTACCCACCGACAGATATTTGCCACGCGTGGGGTGGTCGACCTCGACGATGGTGCCGGTGGCGCGCAGCGAAGCATCTTCGGCAATTTCCTTCATCGACAAAATCGGCCCGCACGGAATGTCGTGCTGGTTGAGAATCTCCATGGCCTCGAACTTGGTTTTGGTCATGGTCCATTGTTCGATGCGGGCAAAAATCGGTTTGAGGTGCAGCAGACGCGCAGACGGGGTGGCAAAAGCCTCGTCGGTGAGCCAGTCTTCCTGCCCGATCACCTTGCACACTTCGGGCCAGACGGCTCCCTGCGTGATGAAGTAAATGTAGGCGTTGGGGTCGGTCTCCCAGCCTTTGCACTTCAGGATCGAGCCGGGCTGGCCGCCACCCGACGAGTTGCCGGCGCGCGGCACCGCGTCGCCGAACTTGCCATCGGGATACTGCGGGTACTCGTGCAAGGTGTGGGTGCGCTCCAGGCGCTGCTGGTCGCGCAGCTTGACGCGACACAGGTTGAGCACGGCGTCCTGCATCGGCGCCAGCACCTTTTGCCCGCGTCCGGTGCTGTTGCGTTGGTACAGCGCCGCCACGATACCGAGCGCCAAGTGCAGGCCGGTGCCACTGTCGCCAATCTGGGCACCAGTGACCATCGGCGGGCCGTCGTCGAAACCGCTGGTGGAGGCAGACCCCCCCGCGCATTGCGCCACGTTCTCATAGACCTTGCAATCCTCATAAGGCCCCGGGCCAAAACCCTTCACCGAAGCCACGATCATGCGCGGGTTGATGCTCTGGATGTGCTCCCAGGTGATGCCCATGCGATCGAGCGCGCCCGGGGCAAAATTTTCCACCAGCACATCGCACTCCTTGATGAGCCGGTTGAGCACCTCCATTCCTTTGGGCTTTTTGGTGTTCAGCGTGATCGAGCGCTTGTTGTGGTTGAGCATGGTGAAGTACAGACTGTCCACGTTCGGAATGTCGCGCAACTGCCCGCGTGTGGCATCGCCTTCTCCGGCGCGCTCCACCTTGATGACGTCGGCGCCAAACCAGGCCAACAGTTGGGTGCAAGTGGGTCCTGACTGGACGTGCGTGAAGTCAAGAATGCGAACGCCGTCTAATGCTTTGCTCATAAATTTTTGATCGATTGGTGAATGGTGTCAGCCGGTAATTTTAATCACCCATGGCACCCTCAATCGCTATTTTTGAGCCAGGTGACGATCGGACGGCATCAGCCGTTTGCGCAATCCTGCAAACAACAACGGCGCCCAAGGTGAGCGCCGTTGTCAGGTGACCGGAAAACCAAAGTTTTCAGGTGACCATCTTTACACGGCCTTGGCGGCGTGCAGAGCCGCAATTTGTTCGGCGCTGTAGCCGAGCTCGGCCAGCACGCCATCGGTGTGCTCGCCCAGCAGGGGCGAGGCGGTGATCTCGGGCTTGAGGTCGGAGAACTTGATCGGGCTGCCCACGGTCCAGTAGCTGCCGCGCTCCTTGTGCGGCACTTCGACGATGGAGCCGCTGGCGCGCAATGACTTGTCGTGCAGCAGCTCTTTCATGGAGAACACCGGCGCGCACGGGATGTCGAACTTGCGCAGGATGTCAACGGCTTCGTATTTGGTCTTGTCCTTGAGCCAGTCTTCGATGGTGGCGAAGATGTCCATGATGTGGGGCTGGCGCGCCTTGGGCGTCATGTAGAGCGGGTCGGTCTTCCATTCGGGTTTGCCCAGGGCGTCGCAAATCGGTGACCAGGCCTGACCCTGGATGGTGAAGTAGATGTAGGCGTTGGGGTCGGTTTCCCAGCCTTTGCACTTGAGGATCCAGCCAGGCTGGCCGCCGCCGCCGGCGTTGCCGCCGCGCGGCACCACGTCGGAGAAGGTTTCGTGCGGGTACTGGGGGTATTCTTCCAGGTAGCCCACGGTGTCCAGGCGCAGTTGGTCGCGCATTTTGACGCGGCACAGATTGAGCACGGCGTCCTGCATGGCCACGGCCACTTTTTGGCCCTTGCCGGTTTGCTGGCGGCCGATGTAGGCGGTCAGGATGCCGATGGCCAGGTGCATGCCGGTGTTGGTGTCACCCAGCGCCGCTGCCGAGATCATCGGGCCCGATTGCTCGCCTTTCCACCAGCCGGTGGTGGAGGCCGCGCCGCCGGCACACTGGGCCACGTTTTCATAGACTTTGAGGTCTTCGTATTCGTGGCCATCGCTGAAGCCCTTGACCGAGGCCAGGATCATCTTGGGGTTGATTTCCTGGATGCGTTCCCAGGAGAAGCCCATGCGGTCGAGTGCGCCCGGGCCGAAGTTTTCCACCATGACGTCGGATTCCTTGATCATTTTCTCGAGCACCGCCTTGCCTTCTGCGGTCTTGGTGTCGAGCGTTAGCGAGCGCTTGTTGCTGTTGAGCATGGTGAAGTACAGCGCGTCCACGTTGGGGATGTCGCGCAGTTGCGAGCGCGTCACGTCGCCCGAGCCCGGGCGCTCCACCTTGATCACGTCGGCACCGAACCAGGCCAGCATCTGCGTGCAGGCCGGGCCCGCTTGCACGTGCGTGAAGTCGATGATCTTGATGCCGTTGAGGGGTTTGTTCATGTTTGTCTTTCCTTGTCTAGGGGTTAACGATTGGGGTGGGTCTGTTGGCTGATAGTTTGAAGAAAACTGCTATCGGTCTCAATCACTTCTTGAGCGCAGCGCTCTTGGGATTCAGGTTGGTGATGCGGCCGCTCTCGGTGCCCGCTGTTTCGTCGATGACGGCATTGATCAGGGTCGGCTTGCCGCTGGCAATAGCCGCATTCAGGGCCAGCGTCAGTTCCTGTGGCGTGGTCGCGTGCACACCGACACCGCCGAACGCCTCCATCATCTTGTCGTAGCGCGCGCCCTTGACGAACACCGTGGGGGCGACATCGGCACCGCCCGAGGCATTGACATCGGTGCCGCGGTAGATACCGTTGTTGTTGAACACGACCACGCAGACCGGCAGGTTGTAGCGGCAAATGGTCTCGACTTCCATACCGCTGAAACCGAAGGCGCTGTCGCCCTCGATCGCGATCACCGGCTTGCCGGTCACCACGGCAGCGGCGACGGCATAACCCATGCCGATCCCCATGATGCCCCAGGTGCCGACGTCAAGGCGCTTGCGCGGCTGGTACATGTCAACAATGCTGCGGGCAAAGTCCAGCGTGTTGGCGCCTTCGTTGACGACGATGGCATCCGGACGCGCCTTGATCACGTCGCGGATGGCGCCCAGGGCGCCGTGGAAGTTCATCGGTGACGGATTCAGCGTCAGGGTGGCTGCCATCTTGGCCAGGTTCTTGTCCTTGCGCTCGGTAATGGCACCGGTCCAGTCGGCAGGCGGCTTGGACCAGTTGGCCCCCATGCCCGCCAGCAGTGCCGAGACGCAGGAGCCGATATCGCCAATCAGCGGAGCAGCAATGGCGACGTTGCTGTCGATTTCGGTCGGCGCGATGTCGATCTGGATGAATTGACGGGTAGCGGCGTTCGGGCCGCCCCAGGTTTTGCCCTTGCCGTGCGACAGCAGCCAATTCAGGCGCGCCCCCACCAGCAGCACCACGTCGGCTTCAGCCAGCACATACGACCGGGCTGCCGAGGCGGACAGATCGTGATTGTCGGGAATCAGGCCCTTGGCCATGGACATGGGCAGATAAGGAATACCGGTGGTCTCGACCAATGCGCGAATGTCGGCATCCACCTGGGCGTAGGCGGCACCCTTGCCGAGCAGAATGAGCGGGCGCTTGGCACCTTTGAGCATGTCCAGCGCACGCTGCACAGCATCCGGCGCAGGGATCTGGCGCGGTGCCGGATCAACGACTTCGATCAAGGATTTCTTGCCTGCTTCAGCGTCCATGGTCTGACCGAACAACTTGGCCGGCAAGTCCAGATAGACACCGCCCGGGCGACCTGACACAGCCGACCGAATGGCGCGCGCAATGCCAACGCCGATGTCTTGGGCATGCAGCACGCGGAAGGCGGCCTTGCACAGTGGCTTGGCGATGGCGAGTTGGTCCATTTCCTCATAATCGCCCTGCTGCAAATCAACGATCTCGCGCTCGCTCGAACCGCTGATGAGGATCATCGGGAAGCAGTTGGTAGTGGCGTTGGCCAGCGCAGTCAAACCATTGAGAAAGCCGGGCGCAGAAACCGTCATGCAAATGCCTGGTTTCTGGGTCAGAAAACCGGCAGCGGCCGCCGCGTTTCCAGCGTGCTGTTCGTGACGGAACGAAATGACGCGAATACCTGCGGCTTGGGCCATGCGCGTAAAGTCGGTGATGGGAATGCCGGGTACCGTAAAAATGGTATCGATGCCATTGAGCTTCATGGCGTCGATGACAAGATGAAACCCGTCGGTCAGTTCGGGGGATTGCGCGTTGTTGGTCATGTTGGAATGTCTCTTCGTTTAACTTCGATGAAGGTTGATCAAATTGGCTGTCACTGGACTGGCCACCCCGGGAAATCCTGCAATTGCATCAAGCCTTGCACAGGTAAAGGAGCTGGCTGACGCATGTGCTCTGACGGATCGTTTGCACATGGCGGGCATGATAAAATCACAGGCTGAAAATCGCCATTGACCACGGTCAATTTTCGAAACAATAAGCTTGAATTCGGGGTTAACACCCCGCTCCTTACCCCAATGTCGCGCGTTCAAAATCATCCCGATAAAAACATCATTCGCGTCCAGCTCAAGCAAAATGTTTTGCTCACTGGACTGAGTGACGAAATGAGCGCGGAACTCGAGCCGCAACTGACGGTGCTTGATTGCCAAAAAGGCGACATGCTCCTGCACCAGGGCGTGCATGAAATGGAGCAGTACTTCATTCTTGACGGCATTCTGAAACGTGTGGTGACGAACAATGCCGCCAAGGAAATGATCCTGCGCTTTACGGCCGAGCGGGATATGGAAACCAGCTATGCCGCCTGGTGTCTGAAGACGCCGACGCCCTACAGCATCGTCTGCGTGACCAAGGCGCGCGTTGCCAAGCTGTCCATGTTGCAGTGGGTAGCATTCATGGAACGCCACGCCGGGGTTAAAAAATTATTCGAGTACGAGGTGATGCGGGAAATGAGTGAAATCATGGCCCACACCATCACCTTGCATTTGCTGGATGCACCGGGCCGGGTGCACCGCTTTTTGCGTAAACATCCCGATTTGTTTGACCGCATTCCCAAAAAGGAACTGGCCTCGTACCTGAATTTGTCAGCAGAAACGCTGAGCCGCCTCAAACAGCGTGGGAAAATCTGACCGGACTGCCCTGCAGGGCACCATCCGGTCAGTTCCACAGACTCAGGTCTTGGCGTAGGTAAAGCGCCTGAAGGTGGTCATCACGCGCAGCTTGTCCTCGACACCCGTCACGCCGAGCACCCGCGACGTGACTCTTTCAACCTCTGAGCGCTCGCCTTCATTCAGAACAATGCCAGTCAAGGTCACGATGCCCTTTTTGGCTTCAATCGTAATGTTGACATCTTTGGTGGGTTCTTCGAACTTCAAGGCGGCGCGCACCCGTGCCGACAGCGTCAAACCCGCCAAAATCTCATGCGACTCCTCGTTCAGCTTGAACTCAGGGCGACTGCACAGCAGTTTGATCTGATCGACACAGGCTGCTACAGAAAGTCGGTCCGTATTCAAAACGATGTCATAGAGCTGAGGGTCACCCCAGGTCACGCCAAATTGCTGCTGGATGCTGCTGGCATGCGCAGCATCACTGCGCAAAATCTCGGCTTCACATAGTTCACGATCGTCCGTATCCAGGTAGTGCATCAGCCATTCGACACGTTTGGGCAGGGAGCGCATGATCCGAACACTCAAAACGTGCGGGACAGGGCGCAGCAGGCAGGTCGAGCCCCAGCCACGCAAAATCACATTGCCCTCGTTGGCCAGTTCAAATACCTCTTCAGCGGTGTAGATGGCAACACGCTCCTTGTCGGTGGTGGCTCGCTCAATGAACCCCGCCTTGCCCTCGCGCAGACGGGAAATCAGACTGGTGGGAACGTGCATTTTGCCGGCCACGTTTTGCACCACTTCCTTGCGCATCACGGAAAGATTCAAGGCTCCGGCAAGCTCCAGGGCCACATCCTTGGCCAGCGAGCCCATTTCCTGGGTCATTGCAATCACTGTCATTTTGGTTTCTCCTGGATCAATCAACGGGGCGTTCAGCGGGGAACTCTTCCACCTTGCCAGGGCGGATGATCGCCAGTGCCTTGGAAATCAGTGGCCAGAACAGCATGGTCAAGGCCAGGGTCGTGATACCGCCGACCAGCGGATTGGACCACATGATCATGACGTCGCCTTGCGACACCAGCATGGCCTGACGGAACGAGTCTTCGGCTTTGTCGCCCAACACCAACGCCAGCACCAGCGGCGCCAGAGGGTAATCGAGTTTCTTGAACACATAGCCGATGATGCCAAAGCCCATCATGAACCAGATGTCCAGCATGGCGTTGTGCACCGTGTAGGCACCAATGGCACAGATCACGATGATGACCGGCGCGATGATGGAAAACGGAATGCGCAGAATCGACGCAAACAAGGGCACCGTGGTCAGCACCACGATCAGGCCGGCGATGTTACCAAGGTACATGCTGGCAATCAGACCCCAGACGAAGTCATGTTGCTCGACAAAAAGCAGCGGGCCTGGCTGCAGACCCCAGATCAGCAAGCCGCCCAACAGCACGGCTGCCGTGGGTGAGCCTGGAATACCCAGGGCCAGCATCGGCAGCAAGGCACTGGTGCCCGCAGCGTGAGCGGCGGTTTCGGGAGCCACCACGCCTTCGATGTGACCGGTACCGAATTTGGCACCGTTTTTGGACATCTTTTTGGCCAGGCCATAGCTCATGAACGAGGCTGGTGTCGCGCCGCCGGGGGTGATGCCCATCCAGATGCCCACCAAGGCGCTGCGGATCGAGGTCATCCAGTACTTGGGCAGTTGCTTCCATGTTTCAAAAACCACCTTGGCGTTGATCTTCGCGCTCTTGCCGGAAAAGTTCAATCCCTCTTCCATCGAGATCAGGATTTCACCGATACCGAACAAGCCAATCACGGCGATCAAAAAGTCAAAGCCGCGCATCAACTCGGGTTGACCGAACGTCAGACGCAATTGGCCGGTGACCGTGTCCATGCCGACCGTCGCCAGGGCAAAGCCGAGTGCCATCGACAGCAGGATTTTAAAGGGCGAGCCCTTGCCCATGCCGACAAAGCTGCAGAATGTGAGCAGGTACACGGCAAAAAACTCGGGGGAACCGAATTTGAGCGCAAACTTGGCGACCAGCGGCGCCATGAAAGTGATCATGACCACAGCGAGGAAAGCACCGACAAATGAAGAGGTGAAAGCAGCCGTTAGCGCCTCCCCGGCTTTCCCGTTTTGCGCCATCGGATAACCGTCGAAGGTCGTCGCTACCGACCACGGTTCACCCGGAATGTTGAACAGGATGGAGGTAATCGCCCCGCCAAACAAGGCACCCCAGTAGATGCACGACAGCATCACGATGGCCGAGGTGGGCGACATGGTGAACGTCAGGGGCAGCAAAATGGCCACACCATTGGCACCGCCAAGCCCTGGCAAAACGCCGATCAGCACACCCAGGATGATGCCGACGAACATCAAGCCGATGTTCATCGGGGTCAGCACGACCGCGAACCCCTGCATTAATGAGTTAATTTCTTCCATTTTCAATGTTCCAAGTGATTTTGTACGTTTTGCAGACCGGTGGCGAAACTGCGACCGGGAGGGTTTCGACTCAGTAACCCAGGAAGCTCAGCGGTTCCAGAGAGCCTTTGAACAAGGGCACCTTGAACCACACTTCAAACATAAAGAAAAACAGTGTATTGACCGCACAAGCTGCGATCACGCTTTTGATCCAGGAGTACTTGCCAAGAATGATCATGAACAAGGCGATGTAGATGGCCGATGACAGGTAAAGCCCCAGAAACTGGACCACCAAAACATAGAGACCAGCAGGAAGCAGGACCATCATGACCTGCTTTAACTGCTCCTGATCCACAAACACCTTGGTGTTCTTATTTTTCCCCAGCAAGGACTGGTACAACAAGCCGGCACTGGCAATGGACATGATGATGCCAATGTAAAACGGGAAGTAACCGGCACCGGGACCATCGGTGGTCCAGCCAGCCCCCAGTTTGCTACTCTCGTAGGTCACCACGATCCCAAGGACCAAAAGGCAGAAGGCAACCACGGCCTCCACCAGGTAGGTAGCGACGCCCCTTAGCACAGCTTCACCAGATGCTTCGTTATGTTCCATCAGGAATTCTCACTCGGTTTTCAAAGTTGATCGGATGCCCGGACGGGCCGGTTTGAACCGCAGCTGCGGTTCAAACCGGTCCATTGAGTCATTCCCGGAAAAAGTTGGCTTATTTCGCCAGGAAACCGGCTTCTGTCATGAGCGTGCGGTGCGTCTTTTCGGTCGCGTCCAGCCACTTGGTGAACTCGGCACCGGTCATGAATGACTGGTTGAAAGCGCCCTTCTCCATGTACTCTTTCCAGTCTGGTGTCTCGCGAATTTTCTTCAGCAAATCCACATAAAACGCGAGCTGGTCGGGGGTCACGCCTGCTGGCATGAAAATACCGCGCAGCATGGTGTAGTCGGTCGGAACACCGGCTTCCTTGCAGGTTGGAATGTCATTCCAGGACTGGGTCTCTGTGACCTTGGTTTTGTAGGGCATGCGATCGGTGTCGAACACGCACTGGGCGCGCAGCTTGCCGGCACGCCACTGGGCGACGGCTTCAATCGGATTGTTGACCGTCGAATCGACGTGACCACCCACCAGTTGCACCGCCACATCGCCACCGCCTTTGTAGGGCACGTAGATGAATTTGGTGCCTGTGGCTTTCTCAAGCGCGACGGTGATGATCTGGTCTTCCTGCTTGGAGCCCGTGCCCGCCATCTTCATTTTGCTGGGGCCGGCCGCTTTCACCGCGTCAAGATATTCCTTGGCAGATTTGTAAGGCGCATCAGCGTTGGTCCACAGGACAAACTGGTCCAGCGCCAGCATGGCCACAGGCGTCATGTCTTTCCAGTTGAAGGGAACACCGGTTGCCATCGGGGTGGTGAACAGGTTGGACAAGGTGATGATGATCTTGTGCGCATCGCCTTTGGCTTCCTTGACGGCCAGGAAACCCTCGGCACCGGCGCCACCGGACTTGTTCACCACGATCAAGGGTTCTTTCATCAGCTTGTGCTTGATGACGATGCCTTGCAGCAGGCGTGCCATTTGGTCAGCGCCACCGCCAGTACCCGCAGGCACCACGAATTCCACCGGCTTGCTCGGCTCCCAAGCGGCGAATGCCGGGGACATTGCTGTCATTGTGGCCAGCGCAACTGCACTGGCAACCGTCGCTGCGGATTTGCTGGATTTGAATCCTGATAAACGAAATTTCATGATGCTGTCTCCTGTGATTTATTTGCCATAAAAGCCTTGAATTCATGTGCTGAATTTGGCTGAAGTGGATAGTCTGACGATTTGGTATAAATTCTCTTGATTGCGGTCAAGTTTGCCAAAATATCCATCGAACCTAGGGTTTATCCGAAGTCGATGACCGGACGCGCCGACGGGAACGACCGGTGCCGGATGATGTCATGAACGGATTAAACTCGGAAGGTATATTTCAACTCGTTTCTACATGACTTATTGCGTCGCCATCAAACTCAACGCCGGACTGGTTTTTTTGTCCGATTCCCGCACCAACGCTGGTCTGGACCAAATCAGCACCTTTCGCAAAATGATCGTTTACGAAAAGCCTGACGACCGCTTCATGGTGCTGCTGTCGGCCGGCAACTTGAGCATTTCGCAGTCGGTGCGCGAGATCTTGCAGGTCGAAAAACTCAAGGACACCGAAGACGGCGAGCCCATCACCATCTGGAACGCCAAGAGCATGTTCGACGCCGCGCGCGTGCTGGGGGCGACCATTCGCCATGTGTACGAGCGCGACGCCGCCGCGCTCAAGCAGGCGGGGGTTGACTTCAATGTGTCGCTCATTTTTGGCGGTCAGATCAAGGGCGAGGGCATGCGCTTGTTCCAGGTCTATTCAGCCGGCAACTTCATTGAAGCCACGCCCGAAACGCCCTACTTTCAGGTGGGCGAGTCCAAATACGGCAAACCGGTGCTGGACCGTGTCATCACCCCCTCCACTCCGTTGGATGAGGCGGCCAAGTGCGCGCTGGTGTCGATGGACTCCACCCTCAAATCCAACCTGTCGGTGGGTCTGCCGCTGGACATGGTGGTCTATGAAGTCAACCGGTTCCAAACCGACAAGGTGGTCTGCATCGACGAGCACAACCCCTACTTCAAGATGATGCATAACAGTTGGGGTGCCAAGCTGCGCGAGGTTTTTGACAGCATCGAAGACCCCATGTGGAACGGCGAGCAAACCGCCGTGCCGCTGATGCAAGCCACCAGTCGCAACCAGGCACTGAAGAAGATCAGCTCGCCGCAAGAAAAATTAATCTGATACCTTTGCGGCACAGACCAACTTTTGCGGAGCAATTTTGCTCTGTGCTCCACTGATCAGGATGCGCCCCTCAACGCCCCTCATTTTTTCCCACGCCAACAGCTTCGGTGCAGCCACTTACGGCGTGCTGTTCCAGGCCTTGAAGGCGCGTGGCATCCAGGTTTCGGCCATTGACAAATATGGCCACGACCCGCGTTATCCGGTCAGCAACAACTGGCCAAATCTGGTGCAACAACTGATCGACTTTGTACGGTTGCAGGCAGATCAGGCCGGTGCCCCGGTTTTTTTGGCCGGTCACTCCCTGGGTGGATTCCTGAGCCTGATGGCAGGCAGCCAGGCGCCCCGGCTGGTGCGTGGCGTGCTGCTGCTCGACTCGCCCCTGGTGGGTGGCTGGCGGGCGCAAGCGCTGGGCCTGGCCAAGCGCACCCAATTGGTGGGGTCGGTGTCGCCGGGCAAGTTCAGCCGCAAGCGCCGCCAGCATTGGCCCAGCTTTGACGCCGCCCTGGCGCATTTCAAGAGCAAGAAAGCCTTTGCCAAATGGCATCCGCAAGTGCTGGAAGATTACATTGCCCACGGCACCCATGATGAGGTCGTCAACGGGCAAATCCAGCGCGTGTTGAGCTTTGATCGCGAGATTGAAACCGCCATTTACAACACCTTGCCCAGCAACCTGGAAGCGCTGATCAGGCAGCACCCGATCAAGTGCCCTGTGGCCTTCATTGGCGGCACGCGCTCAAGCGAAATCAGCCAGGTAGGACTGGACCTGACGCGGCGCGTCACGCAGGGCCGCCTTATGATGATCGACGGCAGCCACCTGTTTCCGATGGAAAAGCCGCTGGTGACGGCGGCGGCCATCGAGGCGGCTCTGCTCAATCTGCAGGGCTTGAGCTGACAAATCGTTATGCCGACCAGTTCACCGTGCCGCTCCAGGCGGTGGCCAGCACCACCAGGCCGAAAACGATGCGGTAATAGGCAAAGCCAACAAAACTGTGCGTCGAAATGAAGCGCAGCAGCCAGCGGATGCACAACCAGGCACTCAGGAAGGACATCACCAGCCCGACACTGAACATTGGCGCGTCAGCCATGGACAACAAGGCGCGCTCCTTGACCAGGCTGTAGGCGCCGGCGCCAATGAGCGTGGGAATGGCCAGGTAAAACGAAAAATCGGTGGCAGCCTTTCGGCTCAGGCCGAACAACATGCCGCCAATGATGGTGGCGCCGCTGCGGCTCATGCCCGGAATCATGGCGGTGCACTGTGCCATGCCCACCTTGAGCGCGTCCAGCGCGGTCATGGATTCCACGTCATGAATGCGCGTGGCCGCCGGCTTGCCTTGCTGCCGCCGTTCGGCCCAGAGGATGATGAAACCGCCAATGATGAACATGCTGGCGACCACCACCGGCGTGAACAGATGCGCCTTGATGGCCTTGCCGTAGAGCAGGCCCAGAACCACCGCCGGAACGAAGGCGATCAGCACATTGAGGGCAAATCGCTGTGCCTGCTTCTCGGATGGCAGGGCCAGCATGGTGTCGCGTATTTTTTGCCAATAGACCAGGATCACGGCAAAAATGGCGCCGGTCTGGATGGCAATGTCGAACACCTTGGCTTTTTCGTCATCAAAACCCAGCAAAGCACCCGCCAGTATCAGATGGCCGGTACTCGAAATCGGCAAAAACTCGGTCAAGCCCTCCACCACGCCCATGATGGCGGCTTTGATCAGCAACACAATGTCCACAACAACTCCTTGAATGACCGGCGATTATGGCCGCCGGCCAGCCGACATTCAGGCGCGACGATGGCCTTGCTTGAGCAAGGCCAGCACCGGCTTGAACTGGGGATGCTCGGCACTGCGCAACCACTCGAAGGCCACCATCTCGGTGGTCACCAGGTCGGCGCCCGCACCGGCCAGGCGGTCGAAGGCCGCATCGCGCAGCCGTTCGGTGGACGAACTGCAGGCATCAGTGACCACCCAGACATCGAAACCGTCTTCGAGCAGATGCAAAGAAGTCTGCAGCAGGCACACATGCGCTTCGCAACCCGCAATCACAATGCTGTTGCGCGCAACGGGTGTGCTGGACGGCTTTTGCAGGTGCTTTGGCAGGCTGCGCGCATTGCCCGCAGGCGCTTTGACCGGGGGCCGCAGCCATTCGCCCAGACCTTCTTCGACTGCGCTGAATTGCATCTTGGCCAGGGTGCGCTGGCACAGGGCGCGCAGTTCGGGCGGGTTTTCGCCGAGCCTGGACGGATTTTCTTCGGTGCCCCACACCGGCACCTGCATCAATTTGGCCACTTGCGCCAGCAGCACGGCGTTGGCCAGCACCAGCGGCGCCTCGAAAATGGCGGGCATCAGGCGGGTCTGGTAATCAACCAGCACCAGTTGGGAGAGTTCAGCGTCGAGCAGCATAACGGGCTTTCAAAAATGAATCACAAGGTAAGCCTTCATTAGACCGCAACCTTCACCACCACCCTGCCCCGCACCTTGCCATCCATCAATTTTTGCGCACTGGCAATGGCGGCTTCCAGCGGTACCTCTTGCACCATGGTTTCCAGCAAGGCGGTATCGAGGTCGCGTGCCAGGCGCTCCCAGGCACGCCGGCGTTTGGCCAGCGGTGCCATCACCGAATCAACGCCCGCCAGCGTGACGCCGCGCAAGATGAACGGCATCACCGTGGTCGACAAGTCCATGCCTTGCGCCAGGCCGCAGGCCGCCACCACGCCGCCGTAGCGTGTTTGCGCCAGCGCATTCGCCAGCGTGTGCGAGCCCACTGCATCGACCACGCCCGCCCAACGCTCTTTTTGAAACGGCTTGCCGGGTGCCGACAGGGTGGCCCGGTCAATGATGCTGCCGGCGCCCAAGGACTTCAGGTAAGCCTCTTCGCTGGACTTGCCCGTGGCAGCGACTACGTTGAAGCCCAGCCTGGCCAGCAGTGCAATCGCCACACTACCAACGCCGCCAGTGGCGCCCGTCACCAGCACCTCACCCGCATCGGGCTTCACGCCATGGTCTTCCAGCGCCAACACGCACAGCATGGCGGTGTAGCCTGCCGTGCCGATCGCCATGGCCTGGCGGGGCGTGAAGGCGCTGGGCAGTTTGACCAGCCAGTCACCCTTGAGCCGGGCCTTTTCGGCCAGGCAACCCCAGTGCGTCTCGCCCACACCCCAACCGTTGTGCACAAAGGCGTCGCCCGCCCGCCAGTCGGGATGGCTCGATGCCAGCACCGTGCCGGCACCGTCGATGCCGGCCACCATCGGCCATTGGCGCACCACCGGGCTCTTGTTGGTGATGGCCAGGCCGTCCTTGAAATTGAGGGTGGACCAAGACACCGCCACCGTCACGTCGCCCTGCGGCAGGCGCGACTCATCCACCTGCGTCACACTGGCCTTGAAGCCGTCTGTGTTTTCCAACAACAATGCCTTGAACATATAAAATCCTTAAAAATAATTATGAATCAATGGGTTAAGAGAGGTTTCTCGAAACAGTTGCAGGTTGATAAAAGTGTGTAAACTACGCCGATGCGCATCGCCACCCTCCTGTCATCCCTGCTGCTTGCCACCAACGTGCACGCCACACCGGCAGAAGCGCCTGATGACCTGAGCCGTTTTCTGAATGATAAAGGCTTGTTGGCGCAAATGGACCAAGTGCGCCAGAAGGTGACCCACAAGGCCTCCGATCTGGTGTTGAATGCATTGGGGTTCTTGGGGGTACCTTACCTGCGCGGCGGCAATTCAGCAGAAACAGGTTTTGACTGCAGCGGCTTTGTCAAAGCCATGTATGAGCAAACCGTGGGCCTGATTCTGCCGCGCAAGGCCGAGCAGCAAGCCGCCGCCACCCAGCAGATCGACCGCTCCGAACTGCAACCCGGCGACCTGGTGTTCTTCAACACCCTGCGTCGCGCCTTCAGCCATGTGGGTATTTACATTGGCGAGGGTAAATTTATCCATTCCCCCAAACCCGGCGCGCAGGTTCGGGTGGAAAACATGGGCGGTTCGTACTGGAGCCGTCGCTTCGATGGCGCCCGGCGGGTCACCCTCACACAAGCCGGCAACGTGAGCGCAGCCCCCACCGAACCAGAATTGCGCTGATCCCAGGCGCTTGCCGCAGGGGTTTCAAGGGCGTTTTTCCTCGACGTCGGTCACATCGGTAATGTCTTTCACCTCGGCATCGATCACATCCACGGGAGCCTTGCCACGGCCGTCAGGCGCGCGCGCCTGATAAGCCCTTTGCCAGAGGTCGGTCCGATGCATCTTGAAGACCCAGGGTTGCACCGGTCGGCCAGTGAGTTTTGCCCACAAAGCGCGCAACAGCCAGAGCGCCAACAGCAGCCCGGCGGCAAACACCAAGCTGGCCATGAAAACCAACGCGGCCAGCAGCAAGCCGACTCGCGCGCCCCAGCTTGTGACCTGTCTAAAGAAATTATTCACCCTTTACATCCTTGAACGCAACACACAGGCTGTCATCTTCGCATCAAAACGCCGAAACAGCCCCGGCAACACGCCTTGAAACCGCATAAGGCGGCAGGCCTTGCAACATGCGCCTGCCGTAAGCCATGCTCAGTAGCCGCTTGTCATAACAAACCACCCGCGCCTGATCGGTCTCGGAGCGAATCGCACGCCCGGTCCACTGCAACAGCTTGATGCCGGTGGCCGGCACCACCAGTTCCGAGAACGGGTCACGCCCGGCCCGCTTGAGCCATTCGGCGCGCGCTTCGTCCACCGGGTCTGATGGCGACCCGAACGGCAGCTTGGCGATGAACACCGTTTCACACAGCTGGCCCGGCAAATCCAGCCCCTCGCCGAACGACTGCAGGCCAAAAATCACCGAGGCAAAGCCCGACTCCACCCGCGCCTGATGGATGCCCAACAAGCGAGCGCGCGCCATCTGCCCCTGCACCAGCACACGTTCCTGCAAGGATGGGTCGAGCGCACTCACGGCCGCCTGCATCTGCACACGCGAGGTAAACAGCACCAGGGCACCGTGCGGCACCTCGCGCAGGTCAAGTAGCAGGGCGGCCACCATCTGCGTGGTGTAAAGATCCACCTGCTTCGGGTCGGCGGCGGTGTCGGCCACGATCAACTGGCCCTGCGTGCGGTAGTCAAACGGACTCTCTACCGCCAGTGTACTCACCTGCGGCGAATCGGCCAGCCCGGTTTCCCCCAGAAAAAAATCGAAACTGCCGCAGGTGGTGAGCGACGCCGACGTCACCACGGCGCCGCGCACTTGGCTCCACAAGTGGCGCCGCAGCAAATCACCGGGCACGATCGGACAGGCGTGCGCGCTCAAGGAAACGAGCCCAGAGCCAGTGTCGGACTTGAGCCATTTGGCGAGCGGCGTTTCATCGCTGTTGAGCCACTGCACGCTGGTGGCCACCACGCTGTTGAGCTTGGGCGCCATCTGGCCCAGCCTGGCGTATTGCACCGAGCAGTGCGCCGCTTGCGAAGGGTCTTCCTTGGCGCGTAATTTAAGTTCGGCGCCCAAGGCTTCCAGCGCGTCGGACAGCGCTGCGGCCTGGTCGTGAATCTGCTTGAACGGCTCCAGCATGGCATCGGGCACAACGCCGTCCTTGAAGCGATACACCGTGTCGTAGCCGCTTGATGCGCCGCGCACCAGTTCCATCGCCAGCCGGCCTGCCTCCAGCAGCGCAGTCTTGAGCTGCTGCGCCAGCGTGGTGACATCCTGAGCCAGCGTCAAACCCATTTTGTCGGCCACCTCGGCGAGGATTTTTGGCAGCTTGTCGAGCCAGCGCAAGCCGCTCAGGTCCATGGCGCTGGAAAACTGGTCGAGCGCCACGGCTGGCAAATGATGGCCTTCGTCGAACACCACCAGGCAGTTGTCCAGATCGGGCAGCGCCTTCATGCCCAGCGAGGCCAGCACCAGATCGTGGTTGGCCACAATCACCTGCGCCTGCGCCAATTGCATGCGGGCCTGGTAATAACTGCAGCTTGAGAAACGCGGGCAATGGCGCGCCGTGCAGGTGTGGCGCTCGGCGGCCACCGTGGACCAGTCACGCGGCTCGGGTTGCTCGGCCAGACTGTCTCGGTCGCCGTTCCACTTACCCGAGGCCAGCGCTGACGCCAGCGTTTCATACAGGACGATGCGTCGCTCCATGGGGTCTTGCCAGACCGCTCCCCGGTTGGACTGGAAAGTGCCGGGGGACTGCGGAGGATTGGCTTCGTCGTCACCTTCAAACAGTTCGGCCGCGTCTTCCCCGACATGACCCACCAGGCGCTCCAGCTTGAGCTTGCAGACATAGCGCCCACGGCCTTTGGCCAGGGCATAGACAAAAGGGGTGTCGAGCACGGCCGCCAATGCCGGCAGGTCTTTGGTCATCAGCTGCTCTTGCAGCGCCACGGTGGCGGTGGACACCACCACCCGCGTTTTGCGCGCCAGGGCCAGCGCCACGGTGGTGGACAAATAAGCGGCAGACTTGCCAACGCCAGTACCCGCCTGGATCACGGCCACAAAGCTGTGCGGCTCGGGCTGGTCGCCCAGGCTCACGTCGTGCAGGCTGCTGGCAATGCGTTGCGCCATTTCGCGCTGCCCGGCGCGCGCGCGAAAACCCGGTGTGGCAGCCACCACCTGGTCGAACGCCGCCATGGCTGCTGCGGCCAGATCAGGCTCGCTCAATCAAGGCACCTGCAAAAGCAAATTGAACATGACAGCATGAGCCACCCCGGAAAGTAAAAAAGCTTGAAAAGCGATCTGCTTTTCAAGCTCTTAAATTGTGGTCGGTGTGAAAGGATTCGAACCTTCGACCCCTTGCACCCCATGCAAGTGCGCTACCAGGCTGCGCCACACACCGAAGCGTTGAATTATAACCACGGACAGCGTTGATTTCGGGCTCGTCGCATTAGAAATCCAGTGCCAGAAGGCCCCTGATTTCGTTGAGCTCGTGACGCACCAGGCGCCAGGAATCAAGCTGTGCTAACTTGTCCTGCAATGCCTCTGCCTCAGGGCATGCCTTCACCAGTCCATCGCCTTCTGGCAAGCCTGCGGCCGAGTCCAACAAGCCGTTATCGTGGTCATGGTTGCCGGTGCCGGTCTGCAGCAATTCCTGCATTTTGTTGCGCGCGCCACTGATGGTAAAGCCCTGGTCGTAGAGCAAGTCACGAATGCGCCGGATCATCAGCACTTCGTGGTGCTGGTAATAACGGCGATTGCCGCGCCGTTTCATGGGCCTGAGTTGGGTAAATTCCTGCTCCCAATAACGCAGCACATGCGGTTTGACGCCACACAGTTCGCCAACCTCACCAATGGTGAAGTAGCGTTTGGCTGGAATCAGGGGGAGCGAATTCTCCATTTGAATCAACAATCTAAGCTGGAAACATGCGAGCGTACTCTAACTGAGCCCACACTGTAAAGACAGCTTACCCGCATAAGACTTGCCGGCGGTCAAACCGCAGGGGAGTTTACCGAGGCACCAGCCTGAATTTGCTCCTTGAGTTTCTGGCTGGCGTGAAAAGTGACCACTCGACGCGCGGCAATGGGAATGGCCTCACCGGTGCGCGGATTGCGCCCGGGGCGCGGTGACTTGGTGCGTATCTGGAAGTTGCCAAAGCCGGTGATCTTGACATCATCGCCCTCGACCAGACTGCGTGAAATCAGGTCAAAAAAAGCGTCCACCATGTCTTTGGACTCGCGCTTGTTCAGGCCGATCTGCTCAAACAGCAGCTCTGAGAGTTGCGCCTTGGTGAGGGCCGGTGTTTCCAGGGATTCAACCGTAATGTCCATCGATGACTCGCTCTGTGGCTAGGGGGTTGGCAACTGATTCAAGCGCGCTGTCGCGCACCTAATTTTTCACTGAGGGTGGCAAGCACTGCGGACACCGCAACTTCGATTTGCTGCTCGGACAGCGTAGCATCTTGCGCATTCAGCGTCAAACGGATCGCCATGCTTTTCTCGGGCTGCACGCTTTGCTCAGCCGCAGAGGCTGCTGGTTTGGGCCGGTAAATGTCAAACAGCACCGCATCTTGCAGCACACCACCACATTGAGCGGACCAGATGGCTTGCATCAGGGCGTCGTGCGTGACCGATTCGGCGACCAGCACCGCAATGTCGCGCTCCACGGCCTGGAAGCGGGGCACCGATGCGAAATGCGGCACCTGGCGCGCCAACACCTCGTCAAGGTCAACTTCGAACATGACCGGCGCTTGCACCAGGTCATACGACTGGCGCCACTTGGGGTGCAATTCGCCGACAAAGCCCACCGCCTGGCCGTCGCACAGCACGCGAGCGCAGCGCCCGGGGTGCATGGCCGGGTGCTGAGCCGGCTCGAAGGTCAGCTGGGTCGGCGCAAACAGGGCTTCCAGGTCACCCTTGACGTCAAAGAAATCAACAGCGCGTTCTTTACAACCCCACTCGGGCTCATCCACCGCGCCCATGGCCATTCCAGCCACGCGCATGGGCTGGTCAAAGCCTTCAACGGTGGTGTCGGTGCTCGTCACCGAGGCGTCGCGCAGAAACACGCGACCCAGCTCAAAAACACGCACGCGCTGTGCTTTTCGGTCCTGGTTGAACTTGAGCACCTGTAGCAGCGAGGCCAGCAGGCTGGAGCGCATCACGCTCATCTGGCTGGCAATCGGGTTGAGTAATTTGATCGGGTTGGGGTTGCCCGCCAGTTCATGCTCCCAGCGCTCTTCGACAAAACTGAAATTGATGGTCTCCTGGTAGCCCAGGCCGGCCAACGCGCGGCGCACGGCAAATGGACTGCGTTGATTCTCGGGTCGAATCTTGGCTGTGATCGGTGCCTGCGGCGGCGTTTGCGGCAAGTTATGGAAGCCGATCATGCGGGCGACCTCCTCGATCAGGTCTTCCTCGATTTGCAGGTCGAAGCGGTAGGAAGGCGCGGTGACTTCGATCATGCCGTCGCTCTCGGTCAGCGGCAGGCCCAGGCCGGTGAGCGCTTTCACGCATTGCACCTGCGTCAGCGGCATGCCCAGCACCTTGGTTGCACGGGCCACACGCAAGGACACTTTGACGGGTTGTGGCATGGCAACCTGTTGGTCATCCATTGGGCCACATACGGTGTCGGGCGTACCGCAAATGTCAATGACCAACCGGGTGATGCGCTCGATGTGTTCCACCGTCAATTCAGGATCGACACCGCGCTCGAAGCGGTGACCTGCGTCGGTGGAAAAATTGAAGCGGCGGGAACGTCCGGCAATGGCCTTGGGCCACCAGAAAGCGGCTTCGACAAAGATGTTGCGGGTGTCATCCGACACGGCGGTGGCATCACCGCCCATGATGCCGGCCAGGGATTCGACCTGGACCGCATCGGCAATCACGCCCACTTGCGCATCGACCGTGACGGTGTTGCCGTTGAGCAGCTTGAGCTGTTCGCCCGGCTGGCCCCAGCGCACGTCCAGACCGCCATGGATTTTGTCGAGGTCAAAAATGTGCGAGGGCCGACCCAGTTCGAACATCACATAGTTGGAGATGTCCACCAGAGCAGTCACGCTGCGCTGGCCGCAGCGCGCCAGGCGGTCCACCATCCAGGCGGGCGTGGCGGCTTTGGGGTTGACGCCGCGAATGATGCGACCGGAAAACCGCCCGCACAAATCGGGTGCGCTGACCTTGACCGGCAGCACGTCATGGATAGCACAGCTGGCCTTGGGAAAACCCGGCGTTTTCAGGGGCGTACCCGTGAGCGCGGACACTTCACGCGCCACGCCATAGACGCTCAGGCAATGCGCCAGATTGGGCGTGAGCTTGAGCGTGAACAGGGTGTCGTCGAGCAGTAAATGCGTTCGGATGTCTTGCCCCACTTCTGCCTCGGCGGCCAGTTCCAGCAGGCCCCCGTGGTCTTGGGAAAGCTTGAGTTCGCGGGCCGAGCACAGCATGCCAAAACTCTCCACGCCGCGCAATTTGCCGACCTTGATCAGGAACGGCTGGCCGTCGTCACCGGGCGGCAATTCAGCGCCCACCAGCGCACAGGGCACCTTGATGCCAGCACGGGCATTTGGCGCGCCGCAGACGATGGTGAGCCGCTCGGCCTGGCCCACATCCACCTGGCAAACGCGCAGGCGGTCGGCATTGGGGTGCTGCACCGCATCCTTGATTTCACCGACCACGATGCGGGTGAACGGCGGCGCCACGGGCCTGAGCTCTTCGACCTCCAGACCAGCCATGGTCAGGGCTTCGGCCAGCTCGTCCGTGCTTAACGGGGGATTACAAAATTCACGCAACCAGGATTCGGGAAATTGCATAGTCAATCAATCAAATATACCAATAGGACTTGGAGGCTGCTTAGCGGAACTGCGACAGAAAACGGATATCGCCATCGAAAAACAGCCGCAGGTCGTTGACGCCATAGCGCAGCATGGTGAGCCGGTCCGGCCCCATGCCGAAAGCAAAGCCGATGTAGCGCTCGGGGTCGAGTCCCATGTTGCGGATCACGTTGGGATGCACCTGGCCCGAGCCCGCGACCTCGAGCCAGCGGCCGGCCAGCGGACCGCTGGGGAACTGGATGTCGATTTCGGCGCTGGGCTCAGTGAACGGGAAAAAGCTGGGCCGGAAGCGCAGCACCAGTTCAGGGTTTTCAAAAAAGGTGCGGCAGAAATCGGTGAAGACGTACTTGAGGTCCTTGAAGCTGATGGCCTCGCCCACCCACAGACCTTCGCACTGGTGGAACATGGGCGAATGGGTGGCGTCGCTGTCAACCCGGTAAGTGCGCCCGGGCGCAATGACACGGATCTCGGGCATGTCGCCGCTGTAGAGCTTGCCGTCATTGGGGCTGCCATGGGCCAGGCGGTGTTTCTTGACGTGCTGCACCGCGTGCCGGATCTGCATCGGGCTGGTATGGGTGCGCAATAAATTGGGCGCCTGGTCGCTGCCGCCTTCAACATAGAAGGTGTCGTGCATGGATCGCGCCGGGTGATCTTCGGGGGTGTTGAGCGCGGTGAAGTTGAACCAGTCGGACTCGATCTCGGGGCCTTGTGCCACCTCAAAACCCATGGAGCCAAAAATGGCTTCGATGCGTTCCAGTGTGAGCGACACCGGGTGCAGACCACCTGCGCCGCGCTGGCGGCCCGGCAGGGTCACGTCCAGCGCTTCGGCTTGCAGCTGCGCCTGCAGTTCGCGCTCCGCCAGCGCCTGGCGACGCGCGTTGAGCGCGGCTTCGATGGCTTGTTTGGCGTGGTTGATGGCGGCACCCTGCAACTTTTTCTCTTCGATCGACAAGCTGGCCAAGCCTTTCATCAGCTCGGTGATGCGGCCTGATTTACCCAGAAAAATCGCCTTGCTGTTTTCAAGGTCAGCAGGGGTATGGGCCAGCTCAAAAGCGGCACGGGCTTGTTCAACAACAGCGGTCAAGTCGTTCATAAATACTCTAGAAAGCGCAAATCCAAGGAAAAAGGGCTAGTGCCTTTTCAAGCTCTAGCCCTCATCTGTTCTTGCAATATGCTATAACTTAAATAGCAATTACTGCAACTCAAGCTGCCAGTTTGGCCTTGACTTGTTCCACGATACCAGCAAATGCGGCCATGTCATGGATCGCAATATCAGACAGAACCTTGCGGTCGATCTCGATACCGGCTTTCTTCAGACCGTTGGCAAATTGGCTGTAGGTCATGCCACACTGACGGGCAGCGGCATTGATACGGGCAATCCACAACTGACGGAAGACACGTTTTTTGGTACGGCGGTCACGGTAGGCATATTGCCCAGCCTTCATCACCGCTTCTTTAGCGATGCGGAAGACATTACCACGACGACCACGGAAACCTTTTGCAAGGGCCAGAACTTTTTTGTGGCGGGCGCGAGCCGTTACACCACGTTTGACGCGAGGCATGTGAGTACTCCTTGTTCGTCGTTAATTAAAGGCCACGGCATGGCAGCATCTGTGCCATGCGACCCATTTCGGTCTCACGAACAGTCAACGTACCACGATGATGGCGCTTGACCTTGGTGGACTTCTTGGTCAGGATGTGACGCTTGAAGGCTTGACCGCGTTTAACGGTACCACCTGGACGAACGCGGAAACGCTTTTTAGCGCCGCTCTTGGTCTTCATTTTGGGCATTTTCATGCTCCTTTTTACATTGTGCTCGTGAGGCGTCTGCAAACACTTTGCAGCCTTGATGGCCCCGAGCCACTTTTAAAGTGGCAAACACCTTGCGGGTGCTTGCCCCAATTCTTTACGCGCTGGCAGTGACCTCGGTCACAACCGGTTTGGCCGTCGCAACCTTCTTGCGACCGGGCGCGATCATCATGATCATCTGGCGTCCTTCGAGCTTGGGAAACTGCTCGACCAAAATCAAATCGCCCAGCTCATCACGAATGCGATTGAGCAAGGCCATACCCAAATCCTGGTGCGTGATCTCGCGACCACGGAAGCGCAAGGTAATCTTGCACTTGTCACCCTCGGCCAAAAAGCGCCGGACGTTGCGCATCTTGATGTTGTAGTCGCCTTCATCGGTACCGGGTCGGAACTTGATCTCCTTGATTTCGATCACGGTCTGCTTGGCTTTGGCTTCGGCAGCTTTTTTCTGTTCCTGGTATTTGAACTTACCGTAATCCATCAAACGACAAACTGGCGGATTGGCGGTTGCGGCAATCTCTACCAAATCAACGTCCAACTCGCCCGCCATACGCAGTGCGTCATTGATGTTGACAACACCCAGGGGTTCGTTTTCCACACCAGAAAGGCGAACCTCTGGCACCATGATTTCCCGATTCAATCGGTGTTTGCGTTCTTCGCGGTGACGGCGATCACGAAATTCGGTAGCGATGACTTAATCCTTCACAAAAACTGCCACATGCATCGTGGCCAAAACTGGGCAGCAAAACCCCATGAACAATTTCTAGAAATCAAATGATTGATTTATGCGCAACGTCAGCCGTCATTTTTTGAACAAACTCGGCCACCGACATCACGCCAAGGTCTTGTCCGCCTCGGGCTCGCACTGCAACAGCACCGGAGGCCATCTCTTTGTCGCCAATCACGATCAGATAAGGCACCTTCTGCATTGAATGCTCCCGTATTTTATACGTGATTTTTTCATTGCGAAGATCCGCCTCTACCCTAAAGCCTTGATTTTGCAGCGTTTTGACGACATCACGGGCATATTCGGCCTGCGCGTCGGTGATATTGAGCACCTTGACCTGCACCGGCGCGAGCCAGGTTGGCAGGGCACCGGCGGTTTCTTCGATCAAAATCCCGATAAAACGCTCCAGGCTGCCGACGATGGCACGGTGCAGCATGACCGGGCGATGACGCGCGCTGTCTTCGCCCACGTAATCGGCATCTAGCCGCTCGGGCATGGAGAAATCGACCTGGATGGTGCCGCACTGCCAGTGTCGGCCGATGGCGTCTTTCAGGGTGTACTCGACCTTGGGACCATAAAAAGCGCCCTCGCCGGGCGAGAGTTCAAACTCGCACCCGGAGGCGCGCAGGCTCTCGATGAGCGCATGCTCGGCCTTGTCCCAGATTTCATCCGAGCCAATACGCTGCTCGGGGCGGGTGGCGATTTTGTAGATGATGTTCTTGAAGCCAAAGTCCAGGTACACCTTTTGCAGCAACGTGGTGTAGGCCACGCATTCCGACAGGATTTGGTCTTCGGTGCAAAAAATGTGGCCGTCGTCCTGGGTAAAGCCGCGCACCCGCATGATGCCGTGCAGGCCGCCAGTGGCTTCATTGCGATGGCATTGGCCGAACTCACCGTAACGCAGCGGCAGGTCGCGGTAGCTTTTCAAGCCCTGCTTGAAAATCAGGATGTGACCCGGGCAGTTCATGGGCTTCAACGCGTAGTCACGCTTTTCGGACTCGGTGGTGAACATGTTGTCGCGGTACTTGTCCCAGTGGCCGGTTTTTTCCCACAGGCCCTTGTCGAGCAGTTGTGGCCCCTTGACCTCCTGGTAGCCGTTGTCCCGATAGACCTGGCGCATGTACTGCTCCACCGCCTGCCAGATCGCCCAGCCCTTGGGGTGCCAGAACACCATGCCGGGGGCGTGGTCGTCCACATGAAACAGGTCGAGTTCGCGCCCGAGCTTGCGGTGGTCGCGTTTTTCGGCTTCTTCGAGCATCGTCAAATGCTGCTGCAACTCGTCCTTGGTGGCCCAGGCGGTGCCGTAAATGCGCTGCAGCATTTCATTCTTGTGGTCGCCGCGCCAGTAGGCACCGGCCACCTTCATCAGCTTGAAGTGCCTGAGCTTGCCGGTGCTGGGCACGTGCGGGCCGCGGCACAGGTCTTCGAAAGCGCCTTCACGGTACAGGCTGACATCTTCGTTGGCGGGTATGCTGGCAATGATTTCTGCCTTGTAGTGCTCACCCAGGCCTTTGAAATAGGCCACCGCCTCGTCGCGCGGCAGCACCCGGCGCAGCACCGGCTCGTCCTTGGCAGCCAATGCCGCCATGCGCTTTTCGATGACCGCCAGGTCTTCCAGCGTGAACGGGCGCTCAAAGGCGAAGTCGTAGAAAAAACCGTTTTCAATGACCGGTCCAATCGTGACTTGCGCTGTTGGGAAAAGCTCCTTGACGGCATAGGCCAGCAAGTGCGCGGTGGAGTGGCGAATGACCTCCAGCCCCTCGGCGTCCTTGGCGGTGATGATGGCCAAGCTGCTGTCCTTGTCGATCACAAAGCTGGTATCGACCACCTTGCCATCGACCTTGCCCGCCAGTGCGGCTTTGGCCAGGCCGGCGCCAATGGATGCCGCAACGTCCGCCACCGTGACAGAGGAATCGTAGTCGCGTTGCGAACCATCGGGGAGCGTGATGTGAACCATGGGAATGAGCGTATAGGTAAGTAAAAAAACGCGGCAAGCGCCGCGTTTGTCCTGTTCATTTTAACCGCAGTCGTCGAAATCAAAAAAGGCTGGCCGCCCCAAATAAGGGAGCGCCAGCCCTTGACCTCCTCGGGTCGGGTTTTTTAGTGGAACTGCTCTTCTTCGGTGGAACCGGTCAGCGCCGTCACATTGGACTTGCCGCCCTGAATCGCGGTGGTCACGTCGTCAAAGTAACCCGTTCCCACTTCTTGCTGGTGCGAAACAAAAGTGTAGCCGCGGTCGCGGGCTGCGAATTCGGGCTCCTGGACTTTCTCGATGTAAGCCGTCATGCCGCGCTTGACGTAGTCTTGCGCCAGATCAAACATGCCGTACCACATGGAGTGGATGCCGGCCAAGGTGATGAACTGGTACTTGTAACCCATGGCGCCGAGCTCTTTCTGGAACTTGGCAATGGTGGCGTCGTCGAGGTTTTTCTTCCAGTTGAACGATGGCGAGCAGTTGTAGGCCAGCATTTTCCCGGGGTGCTTGGCGCGCACGGCTTCGGCAAACTCGCGGGCAAATTCGAGGTCGGGCTTGCCGGTTTCACACCACACCAGGTCAGCATAGTCGGCGTAAGCAATGGCACGACTGACCGCCTGATCCAAGCCATTGCGGGTTCTGTAGAAGCCTTCGGCCGTGCGTTCACCGGTCAGGAACGGCTTGTCATTTTCATCGTAGTCGCTGGTCAACAGGTCGGCCGCTTCGGCATCGGTGCGGGCAATCACCAGGGTGGGCACGCCGCAGATATCTGCAGCCATGCGCGCCGCGACCAGTTTTTGCACGCCTTCAGCGGTAGGCACCAACACTTTGCCCCCCATGTGGCCACATTTCTTGACCGATGCCAACTGGTCTTCCCAGTGCACGCCAGCCGCGCCAGCCTTGATCATGTTCTTCATCAGTTCGAAGGCGTTGAGCACGCCGCCAAAACCGGCTTCAGCGTCGGCCACGATGGGGGCAAACATGTCGATGTAGCCCTTGTCGCCTGCGTCGATGCCCTTGGAGTGCTGAATCTCGTCGGCGCGACGGAACGTGTTGTTGATGGTTTCGACCATTTTGGGAACGGAATTCACCGCGTACAACGACTGATCCGGGTACATGGAAGCTGACGAATTGTTGTCAGCTGCCACTTGCCAACCCGACAGGTAGATCGCCTTGACACCGGCCTTGACTTGCTGCATGGCTTGACCGCCGGTCAGGGCGCCCAGGCAATTCACATAGTCTTCGGTTTGCAGCATTTCCCACAGTTTTTCAGAGGTGCGACGCGCCAGCGTGTACTCGATGGGGAAAGAACCGCGCAGACGCACCACGTCCGCAGCGCTATAACCGCGCTTGATGCCCTTCCAGCGCGGGTTGGTGGCCCAGTCTTTTTCCAGGGCGGCAATCTGCTGTTCGCGGCTTAATTGTTCGGTGAGAGCTTGTGGCATGGAAACACTCCTAAGTTGATGAAAACGAGGGGCCATCTGCCGCGTGAAGCGGTTGATGTCTTGGGTTTATTCTATGTCTTATAGAAGACCAAAAAATTATCTTATGTCTTATAGAAGACTTTTATTTAATTGAATAAATTCAAACACTTGGCTTTATTATTTTAGGATACGAAACTTTATTTTGAAAATCGCCGCATCAATCAGCGTAAACCTGCGCATTTCATTGCACGATGCAAAATCAAATTTTTATATTATGGAACTAATAGAGGGCCGCGTAGTGTCGGAGTTCCCAGTCACTCACCGACTGGCTGAAGCTGCTCCATTCGTGCCGTTTTAGCGCCAAAAATTGCTGGCAAAAGTCCTCGCCCACCGCGTCCATCAGCACTGCATCCGATGCCAGGGCGTCAAGCGCTGCCCCGAGGTCGCGCGGCAGGCGCGCGGGCATAGCCTGGTTACGGGCGAACCGCTCATAAAGGTCTTCGTCACAGGGCGCTGGCGCAGTCATGCCGTTTTCAATCCCGTCGAGCCCGGCAGCCAGGGTGGCGGCGATGGCGGCATAGACGTTGCAGGACGGGTCGGGCAGGCGCCATTCAATGCGCCCGGCGACACTGCGCACCAGGCAGGTGCGGTTGTTGTCGCCATAGGCTTTCCACACTGGCGACCAAGTGGTGCCAGAGGCACTGTCGCTGCACGCCAGTCTTTTGTAACTGTTGACGGTGGGCGCGCACAGGGCACTCAAGGCATCGGCGTGCTGCAGCAGGCCGGCAACAAAACTGTAGGCCGTGGGGCTGAGTTGCAGGGCGTCGCTGTCATCCTGGAACACGGCTCGACCCTGCGCATCGGTCAGGCTCATGTGAAAGTGCAGGCCGCTGCCGGGCATGGTGGCAAAGGGTTTGGGCATGCAGCTGAAAACACAAGCATGCTTTTGCGCCACCGCATGCGCCGCCATTTTGAACAGCATGAAGCGATCGGCAGCGGCCAGCGCATCGTCAAAACGGTAGTTGATTTCATACTGGCCGCAGGCATCCTCATGGTCCATTTGTTGCAGCCTGAAGCCCAGTTGCGTCAAGGTCTGGCGCATGTCATCTAGAAACGCATGGTTGCGGTGGATGGCCTTGAGATCATAAGAAGGTTTGCTCAGGTTGTCCTGAGTGTCGGCGCCCTGCCAGTTGCCTTGCTCATCCTGCCGCAACAAGAAGAACTCGGGCTCGATGCCAATCCACAAGGTCCAGCCGCGCGCCTTGAGACGGACGAGTTGCCGCTTGAGCAACTGGCGCGAGCAACTGGCCAAGGCATCGCCACCCGCATAACCATCGCACACGGCATGGGCCACGCCGGGCAGCCACGGCAAGGCCCGCAACGACTCGATTTGTACCCGGCCATAGTATTCGCTGCGCGCACCAAAGCGCCCCAGGCCGGTACCCCAGATGCTTGGACCGGCAAAACCGGCACCGGTTTCCACCCATTCCTTCAAATCGTCAAGCGGCACCAGCTTGCCTTTGGCAACGCCGTGCAGATCGCAAAACTGGGTCAGGATGCTGTGGATACCTTGCGACGACAGGTCGTCAATCGCGGATTGAATGGGGTCGGTTTGGGGCATGGTGTGACTGGCTCAAAAATTCAATGGTTTCAGACCGGACTGTCGATACGGATCCAGGTGGTCTTGGTCTCTGTGTACTTGTCAAAGGCGTGCAGCGACTTGTCGCGCCCTACCCCGCTTTGCTTGTAGCCGCCAAACGGCACGGTGATGTCGTCCTCATCGTACTGGTTCACATGAACCGTGCCGGCACGCAGCGCGCGCGCCACGCCGTGCGCCTTGTTGATGTCACGCGTCCACACCGCCGCCTGCAGACCATAGACGCTCTGGTTGGCCTGGCGCACCACCTCAGCGGTGTCAGTGAACGACAGCACCGAGAGCACCGGGCCAAAAATCTCCTCGCGGGCGATGGTCATGTCAGGCGTGACACCGGCAAAGATGGTGGGTTGCACGTAACAGCCACCGCTATCCACCAGGGCCTGTTCGCCTCCCGCGAGCAGGGCCGCGCCCTCCTTTTTGCCAAGCTCGATGTAATGCAACACCGATTTCAATTGCGTCTGATCGACGATGGCGCCCATCACGGTGCCCGGTTCCAGCGGATTGGCCGGGGCGTAGCCGGGCACCAGCGCCAGGGCCTTTTCCAGAAACTGCTCGCGGATGCTGGCTTCGACAAACAGCCTGGAGGGTGCGTTGCAGCTTTCGCCCTGGTTGAAAAAAATGCTGCCGACCGCGGCCTGCACCGCACGGTCCAGGTCAGGGCAATCGGCAAAGACGATGTTGGGCGACTTTCCGCCGAGTTCGGTCCAGGCGCGCTTGAGGTTGCTTTGGCCGGCCATCACATGAATCTGTTTGCCCACGCGGGTCGAGCCGGTAAAGGCAATGCAATCGACGTCCATGTGCAGCGCCAGCGGCGAGCCGGCCTCAACGCCATAGCCCGGCACCACGTTGAACACGCCTGGCGGAATACCAGCTTCCAGCGCCAGTTCGGCCAGGCGCAGTGCCGTCAAGGGAGACTTTTCACTGGGCTTGAGCACCACGGAATTGCCGGCGGCCAGCGCCGGGGCAATCTTCCAGGCGGCCATGATCATGGGGTAGTTCCAGGGCACGATCACGCCCACCACGCCCATCGGCTCGCGCTGAATCAGCGCCAACGCGGTGCTGGCCGTGGGGGCAATTTCGTCATAGATTTTGTCCACCGCCTCGCCGTACCAGCGGATGCAATTGGCCGCACTATTGACATCAACGCCACGGGCGTACTGGATGGGTTTGCCCATATCGAGCGTTTCCATGCGCGCCAGTTCATCGGCATGGGCCAGCAGTTGGTCGGCAAACTTGATCATGATGCGCTTGCGCACCGCAGGTGCCAGGCCGCACCAGCGCCGATCTTCAAATGCCGCTCGCCCTGCCGCCACCGCGGCATCCACATCGGCGTGGCCGCAACGCGCCACGGTAGTGAGCAGGCGGCCATCGACCGGTGAAATGCAGTCGAAGGTTTGCCCGTCCTGCGCAGGCACGCGTGCGCCATTGATCAAGGCACGGCCGTCATAAATGTGTGTTGTCATGTCAAAACCTCAAAGAAAAGGTGCTTGCCGACTTGGGACAAGGCACCAAAATGCCTACTGCGCCTGCAACGCCGCCAGTTCGGCGCGCGTGGCAGCGGCAATTTCACGCTCACGGCGGCGGGTCTGGCGCGCCACCCAGACGCTGTAGCCCACCACCACCACGGTGACCGACACGATCAGCAGCGTGGCCGCAGCGTAAATGGTCGGGTTGATACCGCGCCGGGCATAACCGAAGATGACCTGCGGCAGGGTATTGACACCGGGGCCGGACAAAAATTCGGCAATCACCACATCATCGAACGAGAGCGTAAAGGCCAGCAGGTAGGCGGCAAAAATGGCCTGCAAAATATTGGGCATGGTGATCAGAAAGAACACCTGAAACGGCTTGGCGCCCAGATCCATGGCGGCCTCCTCGAAGGCCCGGTCCATCTCCAGCAGGCGCGACTGGATCACCACCATGCCATACGCCATGCCCAGCAGGGTATGCCCCAGCACAATGGTCAACATGCCGCGCTGCGGCCAGCCGAAGGCGTTTTGCACGCCCACCATCAGCAGCAGCAAGGACAGGCCAATTACCACCTCGGGCATCACCAGCGGGGCGTTGACCATGCCCGAAAACAGCGTGCGTCCCGGAAAGCGGCGGTAGCGCACCAGCACAAAAGCGGCAAAGGTGGCCAGCACCGCCGAGGCCACGCCCGCAAAGGTGGCCACCTGGATCGAGAGCCAGAAACCATCGACGATCTTGGTGTCAAGCGTGAGCGCCTCGTACCAGCGCAGCGAGAAGCCGGTGAAGACCGCGTCCTGGCGCGTGCTGTTGAACGAAAACACGATCATGAAAAACAGCGGCAGGTACAAAAACAGGAAAGTGAGCCCGAGCCAGAGCTTGCCAAAGTACCGGTTCAAAAATTGTTTCATGTGGCTGGCCTCAGGCTTTGGGTTCGGCCGCATCGCCGGTATAGTGGTAATAAATGGCCAGAGGCACCACGATCAGCCCGATCATCACCACCGCCAGCGCCGTGGCGCGCGGCCAGTTGTTGCTGCTGAACATTTCATCCCAGACCACGCGGCCGATCATGATGTTCTCAGGTCCACCAAGCAACGATGGAATGACAAATTCACCCACCGACGGGATAAACACCAGCATGAAGCCTGCCACGATGCCGGCCTTGGACAGCGGCACGGTGACCAGCCAGAACGCACCGAGGGGCGAGGCGCCAAGATCGTAGGCGGCTTCCAGCAGGCGAAAGTCCATCTTGACCAGATTGGCGTACAACGGCAGTACCATGAAAGGGAGATAGACGTAGGTCATGCCCACCAGCATCGAGACGTCGGTGTAAAGCATTTGCAGCGGCTCGCTGATCAGGCCCAGGCCCATGAAAATCTGGTTCAGCACGCCCTGATCGGCCAGGATGCCTTTCCAGGCATAAACCCGCAGCAAAAAGGAGGTCCAGAACGGCAGCATCACCATCATCAGCAAGGCCGGGCGCACGCTGGGTTTGGAACGGGCAATGAAATACGAGAACGGGTAGCCGATCACGAGGCACAGCAGCGCCGTGCAAAGGGCGTACCAAAGCGAGCGCACATAGGCTTCGATGTAGATGGTCTGAAACGGGGCGCCGCCTTCGCCCGTGCGAAAAATCGACCAGTAGTTTTCGTATTTGAGCTTGAGCAGGCCGGTGCTGGAGTCCCAGATCGGCTTGAACGGCGAAATGTCGTTGCCCATATCGACAAAGCTGATGTACAGCAAAATCAAAAACGGGAACAGAAAGAACAGGATCAGCCAGACAAAGGGCACGCTGATGACAAAGCGTTTGCCGGGCATCGTCATACTTCTGATGGCCATGGCGGCTCCTTAGTCGCGCAGCACAATGCCAGCGCCGTTATGCCACCAGAAATACACATCATCTTCCCAGGTGATGTTGCTCAGCTCGTGTCGCGACGTATTGGCTTCAGTGATCTTGACCTTGGTTCCGTCCGAGGCGGTGACGATGTAGGTGTTGTGTGCACCAAAGTAGGCAATCTCCTTGACCTTGCCACTGAACAGGTTATGGTCAACGGCAGGCCGCTCCTTGCTGATTTCAATTTTCTCCGGGCGCACCGCAATTGACACCGGCATGTTCAGCGCACCGCTGACGCCATGCCCGACGTGAATTTCGCCAATGGCGGTCTGCACCGCGCAGCGGTCGGGCTGATCGATGCTGAGCTTGCCGTCGAACAGGTTGACGTTGCCGATGAAGTCGGCCACAAAACGGTTGGCCGGGTGCTCATAGACCTCTTCGGGCGAGCCCACCTGCAGCACCCTGCCCTTGCTCATGACCGCAATGCGGCCCGCCATGGTCATGGCTTCTTCCTGGTCGTGTGTCACCATGACACAGGTCACACCCACTTTTTCAATGATGTTGACGAGTTCGAACTGGGTTTGCTCGCGCAGCTTTTTGTCCAGCGCACCGAGCGGCTCATCCAGCAGCAGCACCTTGGGTTTTTTGGCAAGGCTGCGCGCCAGCGCCACGCGCTGCTGCTGGCCACCCGACAGCTGGTGTGGCTTGCGCTTGGCATAAGCGCCCAGTTGCACCAGATCCAGCATCTCGCCGACACGCTGCTTGATGTCACTATTTGGCAGACCTTCGCGTTTCAGGCCGAAGGCAATGTTTTCCCAGATGTCCAGATGCGGAAACAGCGCGTAGGACTGGAACATCATGTTGAAGGGCCGCTCGTACGGCGCCAATTTGGCTACGTCCTGGCCGCCCAGCAAAATGCGCCCTGAGGTCGGTGTCTCGAACCCGGCCAGCATGCGCAGCAGCGTCGATTTGCCACAGCCCGAGCTTCCCAGCAGGGCAAAGATCTCACCCTTGTTGATGGACAGGTTGACCTCATCCACCGCCAGCGCTTCATCGAAGCGCTTGACCAGCTTCTCGGTGACGAGATAGTCTCTTTTGGAACCCACATCAGCCATGGTCAACCCTTTGCTTCAGCACATCACTTCAGATACAAAAAGGGCTGTTCATACCGAGCGTACAAACAGCCCCTGGCGTCATCACACCGGGCTTTACTTGCCCTTTTTGAAGCTGTTGTAAGCGTTGGCCATGGCTTCACGTGCCTCGTTGCTGAAGCTGCTCGGCGGAATCATCTTGGCGAAATAGTCGGCCTCGACAAAGATCGTCTTGTTGGCGGCAATTTCCGGCTTGACCAGCGGCACACCCGCCTTGTTGGCCGTGGGGTAGTTCATTTCATTGCTCATGCGCGCGGCGTTCTCGGCACGCAAATAGAAGTCGATGAAGGCATGCGCATTGTTGGGGTGCTTGGCATCCTTGGTGATGGCCATGGTGTCAAAGAAGATCAATGCGCCGGTGCTGGGCAACATGGACTCGATCTCGTCCTTGGACTTGTTCTCCTTGGCACGCGCAGCGGCAATGTTCATGTCCCCCGACCAGCCAATCGCCACACAGGCCTTGCCGCCAGCGACGTCGTCGATCATGGTCGAGCTGAAGATGCGCACATCCTTGCGCACCTTGGCCAGCATGTCGGTTGCCAGTTTGTAGTCAGCCGGATCATTGGAGTAAGCGTCCTTGCCGATGTAGTGCAGGGCCACGGGAATGATCTCGGTGGGCGAATCCAGGTAGGCGATGCCGCAGGATTTGAGCTTGCTGGTGTATTCAGGCTTGAACACGAGGTCCCAGGCGTTTTCCGGCATCGGCATTTTGCCGAGGGCCTTGGCCACTTTGGTCTTGTTGATGCCGACCGTGGTGAAACCCCAGGCCCAGGGCACCAGATGCTTGTTATCGGGGTCGGTCTTCGCCGCCAGCGTGGCCATGATGGGGGCGTCAAGATTGCTCAGGTTCGGTATCTTCGACTTGTCCAGGGGCTGCAGCAGGCCGCCTTCAATTTGTGGCTTGGCAAACACCGAGCCAGGCACCACGATGTCGTAACCCGAATTACCAGCCACCAGCTTGGCGTGCAGGGCCTCGTTGGTCTCAAAGGTGTCGTAATTCACCTTGATGCCTGATTCCTTCTCGAACGCGGCGATCATGCCCTCGGGAACGTAGTCGGCCCAGTTGTAGATGTTGAGCACCTTTTCTTCGGCATTGACGGGCGCGGGTGCCGGGGCACTTGCCACCGGGGCCGGAGCGACCGCTGGCGGTTCCTCTTTTTTACCACAACCTGCCAGAACGATGGCGGAGAGCGCAAACGACCAAAGGATTTTTTTCATCATAAAAATACTCCGAATAAGAGAAAACGGTGAAGGGAACGATAGTTTAAGCCTAGCAAAAACCAGACCAGCAAAATCTTTGCGCCTGGCGCCTAAATCAACCCTTTTTGGGTCAATTCCTGTTGCGTCAGATCCAGCGCCAGGCGAATCAGACGCATCATGTCGTCAATTTCGGCATGGGTCATGGTCAATGGCGGGGCAATGATCATGCGCTCACCCACGGCGCGCATGATCAAACCATTCTGGAAACAATGGCGCCGGCAGATCATGCCCACACCCATTTCTTCGGCAAAACGCGTCTTGTTTGGCTTGTTTTTGACCAGCACCAGGCCGGCGGTAAAGCCACAGGTTTCGGCGAGGCCCACCAGCGGATGCTCGGCAATGGATTCAAAGCATTTGGCAAGGTAAGGGCCAATGTCGTCCCTGACGCGTTGCGGCAGTTGTTCGCTTTCCATGATGTCCAGGTTGGCCAGCGCCACGGCACAGGCTACCGGATGCCCGCTGTAGGTATAACCGTGGTTGAACTCACCGCCTTTGTCAATCAGCACCTGCGCAACGCGGTTGCCCACCATGACGCCGCCGAGCGGGATGTAGCCGCTGGTGACAGCCTTGGCAAAGGTCACCAGGTCGGGCTTGTAGCCGAATTTTTCATAGGCAAACCAGTGGCCAAGGCGGCCAAAGGCGCAAATTACCTCGTCACTGATCAACAAAATGCCGTATTTGTCCACAATGCGCTGAATTTCGGGCCAGTAGCTGGCAGGCGGAATGATGACGCCGCCGGCGCCCTGAATCGGCTCGGCAATGAAGGCGGCCACCTTGTCGGCACCCAGCGCCAGAATTTTTTCTTC
This sequence comes from Rhodoferax sp., assembly GCF_028689295.1. Classification (GTDB taxonomy): domain Bacteria; phylum Pseudomonadota; class Gammaproteobacteria; order Burkholderiales; family Burkholderiaceae_C; genus Rhodoferax. Next base: position 40,377 of record NZ_JAQTWL010000002.1, on the reverse strand, counting down.
CAGCCAGCCCGCAGCGCGCAAGCCAAACGCATCGGCGCTTTCGCCGGGCAGTCCATTCTCGAAAAAGTACGGCTGCTCGATGTGGGTGATGTTGGGAATGGGCAGATCGCCCTGCGCGTGCATGCCGCTCATGCCGCCCAGCGAGGCACCGGCCATGGTGCTGCCGTGGTAGGCGTTCATACGGCTGATGATGACCTTGCGCTGTGGTTGCCCCAGCAGGTCCCAGTAGCGTCGCACCATGCGCACGTTGGAGTCGTTGCTCTCGGAGCCACTGCTGGAATAAAACACATGCTCGAACGTGCGGTCACCGACCTTGGGCGCCAACGCGGCCAGGCGCGTGGCCAGTTTGACCGCCGGCACGTTGGTGGTCTGAAAGAAGCTGTTGTAAAACGGCAGCGTCATCATCTGGTCGTAGGCGGCTTGCGCCAGTTCCTTGCGGCCATAGCCCACGTTGACGCACCACAGGCCGCTCATGGCATCGAGCATTTTTTCGCCTTCGGAATCCCAGATGTAGATGCCTTCGGACTTGACGATGACACGCGCGCCACGGGTAGCCAGGTCTCCATGGTCGGTGAACGGGTGAATGAAATGGGCACTGTCGAGTGCCTGGATTTCCTGGGTGGACAAGGCTTGTGCAGAAGTGAAAGCGTTCATGGTGGCGATCCTCGGGTCAGCAACGGAGAGATAAAAGAATGGCGAGTTACACGTGCAGCAGCAGGTGCTCGCGCTCCCACGGCGAGATCACTTTCATGAACTCGTCGAACTCGAGTTCCTTGATTTCCGAATACACCGTGATGAATTCCTTGCCCAGCACCTCGTGCAGGTCGGACTCGCGGCGCAGCCAGTCGAGCGCCTCACCCAGGCTGCGTGGCAGCGAGTACGGCGACAGGTAAGCATCGCCCTTCATCTCGGCCTTGGGCTTGATCTTGTTCTTGAGCCCGAGGTAGCCGCAAGCCATCGTCATGGCCAGCGCCACATAGGGGTTCGCGTCGGCGCCGATCACCCGGTTCTCGACCCGGCGCGCCTCGGGTGATGAAATCGGCGAGCGAATGCCCACCGTCCGGTTGTCGTAGCCCCATTCGATGTTGATCGGCGCGGCGGTGTTGCGCGACAGGCGCCGGTAACTGTTCACATAGGGCGCCACCAGCACCATGGCCGCCGGAATGTAGCGCTGCAGGCCGCCGATGTAATGCATGAAGGCTTCGGAGGGCGTGCCGTCTTCGTTGCTGAAAATGTTCTTGCCGGTAGTGACGTCCAGAATGCTCTGGTGCACGTGCATGGCGCTGCCCGGCTCGCCGGCGATCGGCTTGGCCATGAAGGTGGCGTACATGTCATGGCGCAGTGCCGATTCGCGCACGGTGCGCTTGAACAGGAAGACCTCGTCGGCCAGGCCCAGCGGCTCGGAATGGAAGAAGTTGATTTCCATCTGGCCGGCGCCGATTTCGTGGATCAGCGTATCGACGTTGAGTTCCATCTTGTCGCTGAAGTCGTAGATTTCTTCGAACAGCGGGTCGAACTCGTTGACGGCATCGATGCTGTAGGCCTGGCGCGAGGTTTCGCTGCGGCCACTGCGGCCAATGGGTGCCTTGAGCAGCGTGTTGGGGTCGGTGTTGCGGGCGGTCAGGTAAAACTCCAGCTCTGGCGCCACGATGGGTTTGAGTCCCTCGGTGGCAAACAGGTCGCACACCCGGCGCAGCACGCTGCGCGGCGCAAACGGCACCAGGTTGCCCTTATGGTCAAAACAGTCGTGAATGACCTGAGCGGTGGGATCGGTGGCCCACGGCACGATGCGCACGGTGCTGGGGTCGGGCCGCAACTGCATGTCCTTGTCAGTGGGGTCGATGACGTCGTAATAGGGGCCACTCTCGGGGAACTCGCCGGTCACCCCCATGGCCACCACCGACTGCGGCAGGCGCATGCCGCGGTCCTCGGTGAACTTCACGCGCGGCAAAATTTTGCCGCGAGCGACACCGGTCAAGTCGGGCACCAGGCACTCCACCTCGGTCACGCGGCGTTCGTTGAGCCATTGCTCCAGATCGTTGAAATTCATTGACTTCTTGGCATTCATGGTTTGCTCCAGGGTGATACTGTTCACCTATTTTGCGCGCAGTTATAAAAACCATTGTGAGCCAGAAATTGGTTCACAATCAGAGCCATTTAAACCTTGGCCTTGGTGCCACTTTCGCCACGACATGCTCTCGGAATTGTTACTGACCGAAATCGGCCGCCTGAACCAGCCCACCAAGCTGCCGCTGCACCGCCAGCTGTACGAAGCGCTGCGGCGTGCCATCCTGGACGGCAAAATTGCCGCTGGTGAGCGCCTGCCCTCCAGCCGGGACTTGACGCAAGACCTGCAACTGTCGCGCAACACCGTGGTCGCCGCCCTCAACCAGTTGACGGTTGAAGGCTATCTGGTCAGCCATATCGGCAGCGGCACCTTTGTCAGCGACAACGTCCCCAGGCTGCCTGCGCTCAAGCACCGCGGCGCACCCAGCCGACAAGCCAGCCTGTCGGCACGCGGCATGCGCCTGAGCAGCACGTTCTGCGCCACCGACCTCGAGATCCAGCCGTTCACCCCCGGCATTGCCGATTTCAGCGCGTTCCCGGTGGCACTGTGGCAGCGCCTGCAAAACAAGCACTGGCGCATGACCTACCCCGAGATGCTCGACTACAGCAGTTTGGGCGGCTACGCCCCGCTGCGCCGCGCGGTGACCGACTATCTGCGAGTGTTTCGCAGTGTGCCGCTGGACCTTGAACAGGTCATCATCACCAGCGGCACGCAGGAGTCTCTGGCGCTGTGCTCCCAACTGCTGGCCGACCATGCCGACACCGTCTGGCTCGAAGACCCGGCCTACTGGGGCGCTGTCAAGGCGTTCATGGCCACCGGCCTGGCGCTGCACGCCGTGCCGGTGGACGAGCTGGGCATTGCGCCCCAGCCCGCTGACGACGCCACGCCACCGAGGCTGATCTACGTGACGCCGTCGCACCAATACCCGACTGGCGCAGTGATGTCCTTGGCTCGACGGCATCAGATTCTCACGCTGGCGCGCCAGCACCAGGCCTGGATCCTGGAGGACGATTACGACAGCGAATTCCGCTTCAGCGGCCCGCCCATTGCCTCGCTGGCAGGGCTCGACACCGACCAGCGCGTGATCTACCTGGGCTCGTTTTCCAAGGTGCTTTACCCGGGGCTCAAGCTCGGCTACATGGTGGTTCCGAAGGGGCTGGCCGCGGCATTCAAGCGCGCCCACTACGACCTGAATCGCCCCGGCCAGATGCCGCTGCAGGCAGCGCTGGCCGAGTTCATCGAGATGGGGCATTTCGCCAGCGCATTGCGCCGCGCGCGGCAAAGCTACGCCCAGCGTCGCACCAGCCTGCTGGCAGCATTGCAGCCCTGCCTGGGGTCGCTGGCCCGGATCAACGGGGCAGAACAAGGTTTGCACCTGTGCCTGCGTCTGCCCGATACGCTGGACGACAAGGCGCTGGCGCAGCGCATCGCCAAGTTGGGGCTGACGGTGCGCCCGCTGTCGAGCTATTGCCTCAAGCAAACCCGGCTGCGTGGGCTGATCATTGGCTACGGCTATGCGCCGCTGGCCGAGATTGAGCATTTCGGGCCGCTGCTGGCCCGCACCATCGCCAGCGCCTTGGCAAGCTTCAGCCCTTCAACATGACCCTATCCACGCCCGGTGTCACCGCCCCCGTTTTCAAGCCGGGTTTCATGGTCCTGCACGGCAACCGCCTGGAAGACCTGCGCGACCTGCTCTGCGAATTCCTGCGCGCCCAGCCCTTGCCGCCTTTGACGCCCGAGGTGATCCTGGTGCAAAGCAACGGCATGAAGCACTGGCTGGAAATGGCGCTGGCCGACGACGCCGCCCTGGGCATTTGCGCTGCCACCCGGCTGGAATTACCCAGTGGCTACCTGTGGCAGGTCTATCGCAGCGTGCTGGGCGCTGCTGCCGTGCCGCCGCACATGCCTTTTGACAAGGGCCACTTGCTCTGGCGCCTGGTACGCCTGTTGCCCGAACTGGCGGCCAGCAACCCTGTTTACGAGCCGCTGCAGCGCTATCTGGCAGGTGACACCGACGGCCGCAAACGCTACCAGCTGGCGCTGCAGGTGGCGGATGTCTTCGATGCTTACCAAAGCTACCGCGCCGACTGGCTGGCGGACTGGGCCACTGGCCTGACCGGCCACGACGTGCTGCGCAGCCACAATGGCCAGCCCGGTGAGCTGGCAGACGCCCACGCCTGGCAAGCCCAGCTGTGGCGCGACCTGCGCGCCGATGTCGGGGCCGCGCTGGCCGATGCCTCGCGCGCCAGCGTGCATGCCCGCTTCATGGCCGCACTCACAGCCCAGGCGGCGCAATGCCAAGCCACCGGCCAGCGCCCGGAAGGCTTGCCGCCGCGCCTGGTGGTGTTTGGCATTTCTTCGTTGCCGATGCAAACGGTCGAGGCACTGGCGCGGCTCGGCGAGGTCTGCCAGGTGCTGATGCTGGTGCAGAACCCGTGTCAGTATTACTGGGGTGACATCGTGGCCGGCCATGACCAAGTGCGCGCGCAGGTGCGCCACCGGCAAAGTCCCACACCGCTGCCCGCCAGCGGCCACCCGCTGCTGGCATCATGGGGCAAACAGGGGCGCGACTACCTGCATTTGCTGGACGGCTTCGACGCGCCTGAACGCTACCGGCAACGCATGAACCGGGTCGATGTCTTCGTTGATCCCGCAGCCGGTCAGCAACACCCCAGCCTGCTGCACCGGATGCAATCGGACATGCTCAATCTTGTGCCTTTGCCAGCGTCGCCCCGGGCGCTGCCGCCAGATGACTCGATCCGCTTTGTGACCTGCCACTCGGCGCAGCGCGAAGTCGAAGTGCTGCACGACCAATTGCTGGCCTGGTTCGATGCCGACCCCGCCCTGCAACCGCGCGACGTGATGGTGATGGTGCCCGACATGGCCGCGTTTGCACCGCACATCCAGGCGGTCTTTGGCCGCTTCATGCCGGGGCAGGCGCGGCACATTCCCTATGCGCTGGCCGACACGACGCCGCGACAGTCGCCGCTGGTGCAGGCGCTGGCGCAACTGCTGGCGCTGCCCACATCGCGCCTGACATCGGCCGATTGGCTGGGGCTGTTCGAAGTGGCAGCGGTGCGCCAGCGTTTTGGCCTCAGCGAGGCCGATGTGGCGCAACTGCACGACTGGCTGGCGCAGGCCGGTGTGCGCTGGGGGCTGGATGCCAGCCACCGCAAGGCCTGGGGCGTGCCCGACGGCGTGGCGGGCCTGGACCAGAACACCTGGGCCTTTGGCTTGCGCCGCCTGTTGCTGGGTTATGCCGTGGGCGCCGGTGCGCCCTGGGGCGCCACGCAGCCGCAGGCCGCGCTGGGCGGGCTCGATGCGCCGGTCATCAGTGCCCTGCTCGACTGGCTGGAGGCCACCAGCACCGCCCTGCAAGCTCTCGCCGGTGACAAGACACCCGCGCAATGGGGGCCGATTCTGGCCGGCATTGTGGCGCGCTTTTTTGAGGCCAGTGACGACGCCGATGAACGCCTCATCCAGCGCTGCCTGACCCCGCTCGAAGCCTGGCTGCAAGCTTGCGAAGCGGCACAGCTCGACACCCCCCTGCCGCTGGACGTGGTGCGCGAGCACTGGTTGGCGCAGATCGAGGAAAGCAGTTTGCAGCAGCGCTTTTTTGGCGGCGGCGTGCAGTTCGGCACCCTGATGCCGATGCGCGCGATTCCGTTCCAGACGATTTGTCTGCTGGGCATGAACGACGGCGACTACCCGCGCCAACAAGCCCCGCGCGACTTCGACCTGATGGCGCAAAGCTGGCGCGTGGGCGACCGCTCGCGCCGCGAGGACGACCGCTACCTGTTTCTGGAAGCCATTTTGTCGGCGCGGCAAAAGCTCTACATCAGCTGGCAAGGGCACAGCGCCAGCGACAACGGCGAGCAGCCGCCCTCGGTGCTGGTAGCGCAACTGATCGACTACCTCCATGCCGGCTGGCAAGCCGCACCGCAGGTTCGACAGCAGCCGCTGCAGGCTTTTTCTGAAGCGTATTTTTTGCAGGATTCACCCTTTCAGACCTACGCCGCCGACTGGGCGCGAGTGCATGACAGCGCGACCCCCGCATCTCCCGCCGCCGACACCACAGCCCTGGCAGCCCCGTCCCACCTGACGCTGGCCGATCTGCGCCAACTGATGCGCCAGCCGGTCGAGGTGTTCTTCAGGTCGCGCCTGCAGGTGCGGCTTGACACGGTCGATGAGCTTGAGCAAACCGAAGAACCTTTCGCGCTCAATGGTCTGGAACACTACCACGCGGGGCAGGCACTGCTAGACGCCGCCGATTTGCCCCAGGCGATGGAAAAACTGACGCTTTCGGGCCAACTGCCAATGGCCGCCTTTGGCCAGCGCCTGGCATCTGAGCTGCAGGCCAAAACGCAAGTGGTGCTGGATCGGCGCGCCGACTGGGTGCAGCACTACCCAAATCCCCTGCCCGCGCAGTCGATCGACCTGCAGTTGGGTGGCATCAGCCTCACGGGAACTTTGGCAGGGCTTTACAGCGGTGAAGCCGGCTGGCTGCAAATCGGCCAGCGCGTCGGGGCCGTGCTGGAGGGCAAAAAAGATGAGCAAACCGCGCGCTGCCACATCGTGGTTGGCCTGTGGCTGCAGCACCTGGCGGCCTGCGCCAGCGCCATGCCCCTGACCAGCGTGCAACTGGGGCTCGACGGCCAGGCGGTCTTCAACCCCCTGCCCGCACCAGACGCCCTGGCCATACTGGAAAAGCTGGTGCTGGCTTACCAAGCAGCGTGGCAGCGCCCGCTCCCCATCGCCTGCAAAACCGGCTGGGCCTATCTGCAAGCCGTGCTGCAGGCCGAACGTCTGGCCGTGGCGCAGCCCGACAAGGTGCCCAAAGACCCGCATGACGCGGCCCAAGCCGTTTTCGAGGGCGGTCACGGGCCTGGCGAGCGCGCCGAGTCGGCCTATCTGGCGCGCGCTTTCGAGAGTTATGACGAAATCGAATCCAGGTTGCCCGAGTGGGCCGACATTTTGTACGGTGATCTGGCACGGCACATTGCACTGACCCCAAGCGAAGGCGTCAACGCATGAGCAACATCAAGCCACTCGACCCACTGACCCTGCCGCTCAACGGCCTGCAGGTGATCGAGGCGTCGGCCGGTACCGGCAAGACCTGGACGCTGGCCGCGCTGTATGTGCGCCTGGTGCTGGGCCACGCACCCAAAGGCACCCAGCCGGGCAGCGGTTTGTACCCGCCGCAAATCCTGGTCATGACCTTCACCGAGGCCGCCACGGCCGAGTTGCGCGGGCGCATTCGGGCGCGCCTGGCGCAGGCGGCGCGCTTCTTCAAACACGGCGAGCAACCCGGCTTCGAGGCCGATGATTTTCTGCGCAGCCTGCGCGCCGACATCGACGCCGCGCAATGGCCAACCTGCGCCGAGCGGCTGGACCTGGCGGCGCAGTGGATGGACGAGGCCGCCATCTTCACCATCCACGGCTGGAGCAGCCGGATGCTCAAAACGCACGCCTTCGACAGCGCCAGCCTGTTCCAGCAAAGCCGGGTCGAAGACAGCGAGGCACTCAAGCTCGGCGCCGTGCAGGACTATTGGCGCAAGTGGTTTTATCCGCTATCTGCCAATCAACTGGGCGCCCTGCAAGCTGTGGCTTCCAGCCCGCAAGAATTGCTTGAACAACTCGGCCCGCTCTGGAACCTTGAAGACAAGGCGCCGCATTTGGCCAGTGCGCCCGAGCAGACGCCTTATGTGGCCATTCAGGCCTGGGAGGTCTGGCAACAGCAGCACGACGCGCTGACATCACAGGCCCGACTTGCCTGGACGCCGGAACTGGTCACACTGGTCACCGAGGCCGCCGCGCGCAAGGCCATCAAGGGCTACCGCGCCGACTGGCTGGCAGGCTGGCTTGAACAAATGTCGGTTTGGCAGCAAGGCAACAGCATCAAACCCGAGACCCTGCAGCGTTTTACTGTGTCGCGCCTGCTGGAAAAGGGTTGGGCTGATGCCGCGCAACACATCGCCTTTGCCCACGTCGAAGCCTTGTGCCAGTCCCTCGATCAGGAACCCCCGGTGACCGAGCTGCTGCTCGCTCACGCTGCCCAAGAGGTCGGTGCCGCCTACCGCCAGGCCAAGTCCCGGTTGGCGCAGTTCGATTTTTCCGACCTGCTGCAGCACCTGTACCACGCACTGCAAGCCCCAGATGGGCGCCTGGCCGCCGCCATCCGCGCGCAATTTCCGGTGGCGCTGGTCGATGAGTTTCAGGACACCGATCCCTGGCAATACGGCGCGCTGTCCAAAATCTATGGCGCCTCTGGCAACGCGACGCAAGCCTCTGGTGGCACCGGCCTGATCATGATCGGCGACCCCAAGCAGGCCATTTACAGTTTTCGCGGCGCTGACCTGGCCACCTACCTGAGCGCGCGCCAGCAGGCCCAGGCGATCCACACCCTGAGCGGCAATTACCGCTCGACGCAAGGCGTGGTGGCTGCGGTCAACCATGTCTTTGGCCGCGCCGCCGAGCCATTTGGTGAAGTGCCTTACGAGAAAGTGAGCGCCTGCAACGACAAGGTGCAGCCCCTGCAAGTGGCCGGCCAGACGCAAGTGGCCATGACGGTCTGGCACCTGCAAAGCCCGCACCTCCAGCGCAAGGCGGTGTGGATGCGGCAAATGGCCGAGGTCTTTGCCACGCAGATGACGCATCTGCTCAATGCGGGCGCGACCCGACCCGGCGCCATGGCGGTGCTGGTGCGCGACTGGCGCGAGGCGCGTGCCATTCGCAGCGCCCTGGCCAGCCGGGGCGTGCGCAGCGTGTATTTGTCCGAGCGCGACAGCGTTTACGCCACGCCGCAGGCGAACGACTTGTGGCGCATCTTGCGGGCGGTGGCCAACCCGCGCGCCAGCCATTGGGTCAGGGCCGCGCTGGCGACCGGGCTCTGGGGCCTGTCGTGGCGCGAACTTGAAACCCTGTTTCAGGATGAAGCGGCCTGGGACGCGCTGACCGAGCGCTTTCATGCCTGGCAAGCCATCTGGCAGCGCCAGGGCTTTTTGCCCATGCTGCACCAGTTGTTGCATGAGCAATCGATCCCGGCGCGCCTGCTCAACCAGGACAAGGCCGACCACCAACGCCAAAGCAGCAGCGGCGAGCGCCAGTTGACCAACCTGCTGCATCTGGGCGACTTGCTGCAAAACGCCAGCCTCGGGCTGCAAGGCGAAGGTGCACTGATCCGCTACCTGGAAGACCAGTTGCGCGACCCGCAAGCCAGTGGCGACACGGCCCAGTTGCGGCTTGAAAGCGACGCCGACCTTGTGCAGGTGGTCACCCTGCACAAGGCCAAGGGGCTGCAATACCCGCTGGTGTTCCTGCCCTTCGTGGCCAACTACCGGGAGGCCGACAGCGGCCAGGACGATGCCCCGCGATTGGCCGAGGACATTCGCCTGCTGTACGTGGCGCTGACCCGTGCCGAGCAGGCCCTGTGGCTCGGCATCACCGCCACGCGCGGCGACGTGGAAGGCAAGACCATCAAGGTTAAAAGTGCCGTGTCGGCGCTGTTGGGCCGCCGGGCCAGCGGCGACCTGGCGCAGTGCCTCAAGGCCTGGGAATGTGCGCACATCGCGGTGCAAGATGCCCCTGAGCCCGATGACACCGCTTACAGCCCGCAGGCGAGCGCCAGGCACTGGAAGCCGGCGTTGACACCCCGGCGCCAACTCATCAGCCGCTGGTGGAGTGCCAGCTTCAGCGCCCTGACGCGCGACGTCGGTGCTTCGGCCGGCGGCGCGGTGATGGCGTCGGAACTGGACGAACGCCTGGGCGACGCGCACATCGACAGCGATTTGCCGCCGTCATCGCGAGCGAAGCGCGGCGATCCATGCCAGGACGATCAAGCTGATCCGCCGCCACCGCCATTCAATACCTTCCCTGCCGGCAGCCACTACGGCACGCTGTTGCACGACTTGCTGGAATGGCAGGCGCAACAAGGCTGGCCCGCAGCACAGCATGACCCTGGCGCAGCCGTCAGCGCGCAGTGGCAGGCCACGCTCAGGCGCCAGGCCCAAAAGCTCGGGCTCGATGAGACTGAATGCGCGCTACTGTCAGACTGGGTGCCAGCCATCGTCGGCACCGCACTGCCGCTGAACACGGCATCACCTCTGGTTTTGGGCCAACTGGGCGCCGAGCAGCATTGGCCCGAGATGGCATTCAGCCTGAAGGTCAGCGCGCTGGGCAGCGCGCAACTGGACCGCCTGATCGCTGCACATGTACTGGTCGGTCAACCGCGCCAAGCCATGCAGCCCCGCCAACTGGAGGGCATGCTCACCGGCTTCATGGACCTGGTCTTTGAATTCGAGGGCCGCTATTACGTGCTCGATTACAAGTCCAACAAGCTGCCGGGCTACGACCCGGCGCAACTGCAACAGGCCATACTGGCGCACCGCTACGACGTGCAGTACACGCTGTATGTGCTGGCGCTACACCGGCTGCTGAAATCTCGCCTGGCAGACTACGACTACGACCGGCATGTGGGCGGCGCGATGTATCTGTTTTTGCGCGGCATCGACCAGCCTGGCGCTGGCCTGTATGCGGACCGGCCACCCAAGGCCTTGATCGAAGCGCTCGACGCGGCATTCTCTGCCAGCCAAGCGAAAGTCAAACCTTTGGAGGCGGCCTCATGAGCGCCTCGCTGACTGAAGACGACGCCCTGGCACTGACCGGGCTGGACCGGGCGCTGGTGGCATTCCTGCAAGCGGAGCAGCCCAGCCCCGACCCGCTGCACAGCGAGCTGGCCGCCCGGGTCAGCCACCAGTTCAGTCTTGGCCACGCCTGCCTGGACCTGAACACGCTGGCACCCGAATTGCGCCAAAGCGCGGCCAGTCTGCCGTGGATTGAAGGCCCCAACAGCCCGCTGGTGCTCGACGGTGCGCGCCTGTACCTGCGGCGCAACTGGCAGGCCGAGCAAAACATCCGCACTTCGATTGCGGCCCGCCTGGCGCAGCCCTGCCCTGTGCCCGAAAACCTAAAAGAAACACTGGCGCAGCTGTTCGAGCCAGGCCAACCAAGCGCCGCCCCCGATTGGCAAAAGGTGGCCTGCGCGCTGGCCGCACGCAAACGCTTCACGCTCATCACCGGCGGCCCGGGCACCGGCAAAACCACCACCGTGGTGCGCCTGCTGGCGCTGCTGCAAGCCGACCCGGCAGGCCAGCAAACGCCCTTGCGCATCGCGCTGGCGGCACCCACCGGCAAGGCGGCGGCGCGGCTGGGCGAGTCCATCGCCTCGGCCGTGCAAAAGCTGCCCGAACACCTGCGGCGGCACATCCCGACCCAGGCCGTCACCTTGCACAAGCTGCTGCAAGTGCGCAGCAACCTGGCGCAAGACACGGTGCTGGAGCTGGCTGTGGACCTGGTCGTGGTCGATGAAGCGTCGATGATCGACCTCGACATGATGGCTCGGCTGCTGGCCGCCGTGCCGCTCACCTCCAGCCTGATCCTGCTCGGCGACAAAGACCAGCTGGCCTCGGTCGAAGCCGGCGCGGTGATGGGCCAACTCTGCGCCGATGCCGACCAGGGCAATTACAACCCGGACACGCTGGCCTGGCTGGCGCAAACCACCGGCGCTGACGTGAGCGCCTGGGCCGGCAACGGCTCGGCCCTGGCGCAGCAGACCGTCATGCTGCGCCTGAGCCACCGCTTTGCCGACGACAGTGGCATCGGCCAATGGGCGCGCGCGGTGAATGCGGGCGACAGCGCCACGGTGGAAAGGCTGTGGCAACAGGCGCCGACTTGGCAACTTGACGCGCCAGCCAGCGTAGCCCAACTGCAACCCGGCCAAGCCCACGACCCGCGCTTGAAGGCGCTGGTGCGGCAGGGCTGGCAGGCCTGGCTGCAACAACTCGAACCCCTCAAAAACAGCGCTTGCAGCGACGCGCAGGCGCTAGCCGCACTGAAAGCATTTGCCAATTTTCAGGTGCTATGCGCGGTGCGCGACGGCCCCTGGGGTGTGGACAGCCTGAACCAGCGCATCGCCGCCAGTCTGGGGCTGCCCGGCGAGGGTTGGTACGCCGGCCGCCCGGTGATGGTGACGCGCAATGACTACCACCTCAAACTGATGAATGGCGACGTCGGCCTGTGCCTGAATCACGCCAGGGGGTTGCGCGTGGCGTTCCCGGACGGTCAAGGCGGCATGCGCTGGGTGCTGCCCGCCAGGCTGGACGCGGTGGAAACGGTGTTTGCCATGACGGTGCATAAATCACAAGGCTCGGAGTTTGACCATGTGGCCCTGGTGCTGCCGGACCGGCTGGTGGCGGTGCTGACGCGCGAGCTGCTCTACACCGGCATGACGCGGGCCAGGGAGCAACTGACGCTGGTGGTGCCGCAGGCGGAGGTGTTGTTGCGTGCAGTGGGCATCAAGGTGCAGCGCAGCGGCGGGCTCGCCGACCTCTTTCAGCGGACCAGTCGCAAGTCCCATTCCTGAACGATCGGACCGTACTTGCCTTTGGTTTCCGCTGTGGGCATCAGCGTGTATTTTGCGGTCAGGCGTGCGGGGTCGATAAACGGCATCGGTGCCTTGCCCTGCGCACCTGGAGCGCCGGTACCCATGTACAGCGCGATGCCCTGCTTTTTCTTGTGGGCGCCCGATTGTGAATGGACGCAGTTGAAGGCAACATCCTGAACGGAAAGCAAGGTCAGCGAAAGTTCGTGCCTCTTTTTTTCCAGGTCCACATTAAGGATGCCGGTCGGCTTCATGGCGATCTCGACAGGCGCTGCGAGCGAGCAGGTCCAATGGGCGAACTTGCCATCCGCTCCACGAGACTTTTCGGTGAAGGATGAGTCCCATTGCGCAATCTGCACGCTTGCGTTCGGCGCGTCCTCGGTGATGAAATCGGCGGTGATGGAACTGCTATCGCGTTCCGTGACCGGCAGGCTGACCTTGACGGTGGCGCGGTAGGTTACCTCTGGGCCGATTTCTGTTCCGGACACCTTGATGGTGCCGGTGTAGCTGCCCAACTTGCCCGACTGCGCCAGCACCAGGGCCGGGCTGAAGGCACATGCCGCAATCGCTAAGGTGATCCATCGCGTCAGCAGTGACGCGTTCGCCGGTCTCGACTGATCGATCTGCGGCTGCCGAAAGTTTGTTTGCATGAAAGGTTCCTCCGTGAATCAGATTAGACGGGCTATCTGCCTATTCTGCAAGCGCCAGCTGTACCCGCAACGTGCCATTATGCCGAGCTCCACATGAGGGCAGGTCGTTCGCGCCGACGACCGGAATTTGTATGGTGGCCCGAGTTTGTAAACGTTTCAACCTCAAGTTTGGGGCAAGCACTTTGAGAAGATGGCTGGCTTGTGACGACCATCAGCCGACATTCGGGAGCGGCCGCTTATGGTGCTTCAGATTGCACGAGTAGCGCGACCGTGAAGTGTTCGCTCTTCGAGCGAGTCTCGGTATCACAACATGCAGCGAAGGAAGTTGGAGCGGAAGATATCCACATTGCGGCTCGGACCGTTGCACTGTCAGGTGGAGCTCTGGTTCAGCTGCTGCGGCCACAACTGACAAGTCTTTCGGTCGACCGGAATAAATGATCGTTTGTGGGGTCGTGTCCTCGCCGGGTATTGCGATATGCTGGCGCACATAGGTCATCCAATTTCGTGCGAAACTCCAATTGATCCAACCGACGCAAATGAACACTACCAGCCGTCCGTCGACTCCCGACACGACCGAAGAGGCGGCAGCGCGGATATACGCGTTCACGGACGCGATCATCCGCGAGGCACTGACGGTCCGGGCGCTCGTAGACACCCTCAAGGGCGCAAAGAAGTTCATCGAGCAGGCCGCGCGGGAGTACGCCGAGCGATTCCTGTTTGAGCTCATCCAGAACGCCTACGATGCCCAACCGCCAGCTTCGCGTGGGCGAGTACTCGTGGTCTTCGACGCGACAGAAGGGGAGTTCGGGTGTGTCTACGTCGCCAACACTGGCCGACCGTTCACCGACGCCAATTTCCGCGCTGTTTGCGAGATCGCTCAAAGCAGCAAGCGACCCGGAGAAGGGATCGGCAACAAAGGGGTGGGCTTCAAGAGCGTCCTACAGGTAGCGGCTTGGCCGGAAATCTATTCGCGCGGCAGTCAGGGTGTCGGGTTCAACGGGTATTGCTTCCGCTTCGCCGATCCCGCAGCAATGCGGACCCTGACGAAAAGCGACGAGGAGACTTCCGACCTTGGTGATCGAATTTCGTCGTATGGCCTGCCGATCTACATCGCTCCGGCCTATCACCCAGCCCGCCTGAGCGGATTCGCAGACGCGGGTTACGTTTCGGTCATCCGCCTTCCACTGAGAACAGCGCGGGCGGGCGACATCACCCGCAAGCAGATTTCTGACGCCGTCTCACGTCACGCTCCGCTGCTTCTCTTCCTCGACCGACTTGCGGAGCTTCGGATTGAAGTCATCGAGCCATTTGGGGAACTTGTCGTCCATGAGCTGGTTCGGGAGGAGGTTCCATCAGGCATCGAAGTCGCTGGCATTCGTTCTTGCGAGGTGCGCTTGGGGGACGCGGGCCGATGTCTGCTGCTGACGAGGGCCGTGCCCCACGAGGCGTTCATCGAAGCGATCGAGGCGTCGATCACTGCGACCTTGGTCGACGAGTCCTGGCGCGACTGGGATGGAGTCGCGGAGGTGGCGATCGCCCTGCGGATCGATGAAGTGGATAAGGCGGACTCGCGCCTGTATTGCTTCCTGCCGATGGACCATCGAGTACGTGGCCCGTTCGCAGGGCACCTCAACGCTCCGTTCGCAGTGACCCTGGCGCGGGACGGGTTGGTGCCGGGCGCGCCCCTCAATGAGTACCTATTCGATGTAGCGGCCGACATCGTTGCGGCTTCGTGGACCGCTTTGCGCGAGCACGCCGAGGGCCGACGTCTTGTGCCCGGGCTTGCCGTCTGGAACGAAGCACAGATAGCGCGCCTAAGGGCCGCATTCCAGCGACAGGGGTGCGACCTCGCTACTGCAGATTTCCTTCCCGTCCTGGGTCCGAAGCGATGGTCATCCCTCGCGGCGGCCAATGTGTGGAGTCGGTCGATGAACACACTTACCCCGGAGGCGATCGCCGAGACCAGCCTCGCCGCGGACGACCAGGCGTCGATTCTGGAGCCCCTGCTCGGTAAGCCCACGCTTGATGCGATAGAGGCCATGTCCATGGCCGTGACGCGGCGCTCAATGATCCCGGAA
Source organism: Rhodoferax sp. (assembly GCF_028689295.1). Lineage (GTDB taxonomy): Bacteria > Pseudomonadota > Gammaproteobacteria > Burkholderiales > Burkholderiaceae_C > Rhodoferax. The sequence continues at coordinate 25,143 of NZ_JAQTWL010000002.1, read as the reverse complement.
GCCGCACGCGTCGCCATTTGGGCGGAGGCCGTCGCCAGGCGGATGGCGGCTACAGCCCATCGACGACCCGCCAGCTTCGACCCATTGGCATGGATCGGGCTGTACGACGACCTCGATGCATTCTTCGAGCGCGACGATGTGTCAAGCCTCCGCGGCCGCGAATTGCTCATCGACGACAACCTTCGAATCCACCGGACGTGGGGTGGCCCGGCCGACGACCAGGCTCAGGCTCCCGCCGTCTTCTTTCCAATGCGTGAGATCGCCGAAGGTGATGACGTAAGCCGGGATGTAACAATCCCCAAGACTCTCAGCCGGCATCTCGCTTACGTGCACAGTGAGATTGCGTGGAAATCGATGAACCCCAAGACGAAGCGGATGGAAAACCGGCCGGGTCGGGAGTTCCTCGAGCGCACCAACCTAGTCCAGATGCCTCGGACGCAAGCGCTGCTCGCGCGCTTGGCCGCGGTGCTGCCGCACACGCGCGACAAGCAGGTTCACGCCGACGCCCTGCGTCTCGTTTTCAACCTGACGGCCAAGCGCCAATACACCCAGGCGCCGCCCGTTAGCGCTTTGCACATACTCTTACCGACATGTTCTGGAGATTGGCTGCCAGCGGGAGAGACGCTGTTCTCAGCCTCCTGGACAGACACTCTCGGCAGCGTCGTCGAGAAGCTCATCGGTGAGGCAGCAGGGGCCTCGGCCGACATCGAAGGCCTCAGCAGCCGACTCCTCGTTCCCCCAGTCGAGTTCACGTTCCGGATCGAGTCCTTGCACATGTGGGTCGCATTCCTACGGCGCGTCGGCGTGCGGGATGGGCTCCCGCCGATCGACGTCACACCTTCAATTGGCGATCAACAGGGCCACTGGTGGACGTCGGGGTTCGCCACTGCCGTCAAGCTCCCGCCAGCCGACCACGCGCGCTGGGATCCAGCCCTGCGGGCGTCGGTCGCACGACCCTATTACCCGTATACCCTCTACCGAATCGTTGGCCGCGTTCAACGGCTCCCGGGATCGGGCGAGTACGAACTCCTACCACCCGCGGCCCGTGAGACCTACGGCCGTCTGCTGGTGTCGGGCCTCGGCAGCTGGGATCAGGACGTGGTCTCGGTTCGCATCGCCCGGCCCCGAGCGCAAAATCAGGCAGATCCTGTATCACTTCCGTCGCCCGCTGCTGAGTTCCTGCGACAAGTTGAATGGCTGCCAGTGACCCGCCCAGGCGCACCGACGGCGGAAGACTTCGCCCGCCCCACTACCGCATGGCACTACCGCGACACTGACAACGAGGCACGGCCGACATTCATGCCACTCGTGGTCACAGCGGTGCGCCGTCAGATCGAGTCGTCGCCTGTCGCTTCCGAGCGCCTTCGTTCGCTCGGACTAAACACGTGGAACGAACGAAGCGACGCAGTGTTACGACTTCGTGCCTTGGCTTTGGCGCAACAGACCTACGACATCCCCGATAGTCTTGTCGCAAACCTGCGCAAGGCATACGAACGCACCTGGACCCTCGTGACGCGCGGGGTCGGACCGGGTCCCGTCGGCTCTCTTCGGCGCGAGGATCACGTCCTCGTAACTCAGCGTGGCCGCCTCGGCGCTCACGCGCTGGCGAGTGCCTTGGTCCCATATGTGCTCGTGGACGAGGATCGCTTGGTCGCGGCCGTCCTCGACACGATCGAGGTGCCAGTCCTGCCGGTCGATCCTAGTGACGGCCGGGTCGTCGCAGCAACGATAGAGAAATGGACTGCGTTGCAGCTGCGGACAGTGGGTGGGACGGACGTGCGCGTCTTCGTTGACGGTGTGCCGGTCGAGGATCACGATGGGGAGACCTTGGTTTGCCCTGGACGAGAGTGGCTCGTCGATCTCGTAGCGCTGACGCTCGAATTCAAGGCGTCGGCCTTCAATCGACAAACGGATGCCAGGATCCGAAGCGCGACTGGACTGCTCCGGGCGATCAAGCTCCACGCGGGGGACGACATAAGCATTGAACTGCAAGGTCAGCCCGTCGCGCTCCCTGCACATTTACGCCGTGTCTTTGCGGTTTCCGGACCTGGCAATCCTGCGGTAGCTTACGAGGGAGAGGCCAGCCTCTTGAACTGGGACATCCTTAGTCTCCTTGCCCCAAAGATCGGTGAACTCATCGGCGCCGTGGAGACAGCAAACGCTCTAGAGACTGTTGTCACATCGCTTGCACGAAGGCTTGGCTCAGCATCCTTGACAACCCCGTCAGATGCCGACTACTCGGCGGTGTTCGAGGAGTCGACTGATCGCGTCGCCGAGGTCCGGCATGCCCAGCGCACCGGTGTTACGGGACTTGCTTTCGCGCTTCGGCCCATCGTGGCTGCGCTCCTCGGCGAGGATGTTCTCCTTGATCTGCTGAGGGCGACAGCTGAGGAGCCGGATCCGGATGCGATCGTCGCCTATTTATCAGGTTTCTCGGATCGGCTCCCGTCAGGTGTGTCCCCGGAGCATCTTGTGAACCGTGCCCTCGAGGGCTCGCCCATCGCTGCGATGCGCGATGAGTTGCAGATCGGCTTCGCGGAGTTCAACCGCGTCTTGATCGCGCTCGGCGGCGAGTACGCACCGATACAGAACCCCCAAGGTTTGGTCACGGCCATGGCGTCCCACCTCGCTCGGCAGCGGGATCTGATCATCGACCGGCTGCGGGTACGCGCCTCCCCGCTATTCGACGCGGGAATCCTTCCCGTCCACTACGCGGCCATGGTGAGCGAGCTTGGCGCGGCGATCCTGAGGCGGACTACTCCGCCTGACGAGTGGCGTAGCCAACTGGACCCTGATCTCGAGTGGTTGAATGAATGGGACCAGCCGCCGGAGGCTGACATGGCCAGGCGCGTGGACGTCTGGATTGCCACGCTTCCAACGGACACCCCCGTGGATACGAGCGACCTTCCGGCGCTCCTTGATACCAGGACCGCGAACGCGCGTCGTCTGAATGCGTTTATCGAATGCGCCGTGGCTCGGCTTCCCCTTTGGTCCATCAAGCGTGGCGGGGTCTTGCCCCCGGCGTGGGTGACCACCAATGAAACCGACGAGCTCTTACGGCAGATCGCATCAGCAGGAATCCTCGACTTCCGTCCTCTCGACGAAGAGGCCATCGTGACCTGGTTGCGCCGCCTGGGTCAATGGTCCCAGGAGCTTCCGAATTCGCTCGAGCTCGCGATGCTCGGCCTTACTCCTGATGACCTCGCCGCACAAGCCGAGGAGCTAGCGCGCGCTCGATGGGAGCGCGCGCAAGAGAGGCGATCGGTGTCATTGGATGGCCGGCCAGTCTCCCTTGAGCCCGACCGAATCGGCGAGCTTGTCGAGGCGATCCGGACCGGAATCTCACCCGACCTCCTCGGCACGTCGGATCGTCCCGTTTCGCTTCGCGAGATCGAGGAACGCCGGAAGCGGAAGCGGCTCAACGACGGGGACGCCGATCGTCCGCCCAAGGTTCGCGTGCCGAAGCGACTGACGAGTGACCAGACCGAACTGATCGGCTTCATGGGTGAACTCGTTGCGTACGAATGGCTGAGCAAACGCTATGGATCGGCATGCCTCTGGCGCTCGCACTATCGCCGCCACGTGATCAATGACGGCGATATTGGAAATGATGATCTCGGGTTCGACATCGAGGTGCTCCGCGAGCGCCGAGGGCCGCTGATGTTCGAAGTGAAGGCCACGACGACCGACGACATGGCGTTTGACCTTTCTGAGAGAGAAATCGCGGTTGCCCAGGCGAACGCCGGACATGACCGCTACAGGATCCTGTTCGTCGGGCGCGTCAACGACAGCGAGAACCGCTGGGTCTCCGTTCTGCCAAACCCTCTCTCTACACAGGGCCGGGGACGATACCGGATCGTCGGCCGCGGCATCCGCTATGAGTTCGCGTTGAACGATATTGCGGTCGCCATTCGATAGATCGCACGATGCACGACGCACCCTTGTGATGGCGCCGCTGGAGTTCACGCTGCGGCTGGCAGTGTTTGCGCCATTGCCCCTTGTCTCGGCCGGTGACCCCGACTTCACGCCGTTGGTCGGCCGCTTTTCGGAAATGAATCGCGCGAGTCGTAGTTCCGCTTCGGGCCTTGGATTCAATCGCTCGCTGGCTCTCTTACCAGCGTCTGGATCGTGTGATCCTGATCACAACACATCGCGCAGCCGGTGGTAGAGCGTGCCCAGCACCAGACTGGGCATGCGCAACAGCGGCCCACCCGGAAAACGGCGGTGCTGCAATTTGGCAAACAGGTCGAACTGCCCGGCCTGGCCCGCCACCGCCTGCGCCACCAGTTGCCCGGCCAGGCCGGTGAGCGCCACGCCATGGCCGCTGAAACCCTGCAGGTAATACAGGTTGTCGCCCAGGCGGCCGAAGTCGGGCGCGCGGTTCATGCTGATGTCCACAAAGCCGCCCCATAAAAATTCGACCGGCGCATTGCGCAGCGCGGGAAACACCTTGGCCATGCGCGCTGCCATCAGCGCCTGCAAATTGGCGGGCGTGCGGGTGGTGTAGCTGACGCGACCGCCAAACAGCATGCGGTGGTCGGCGCTGAAGCGAAAGTAATCCAGGATGAAGTTGTTGTCGCACACCGCCGCATTGCTCGGGATCAGGCGCTGGCACAGTTCGGGGTCGAGCGGTGCGGTGCCGATCATGTAGGTGCCCACCGGCATGATGCGCGGCGCGATGTCGGGGGCCACCGCCGGGCCGTAATCGGCCAGCATGCAGTTGCCGGCCAGCACCCCGAAGGGCGCGGTGACCGACCCCTGCGCTGTCGTGGCGGTGAGCTGCTTGCCCCGCTGCAGACCGGTGACTGCCGAGTATTCGTAAATCTGCACGCCCAGGCTTTTGGCGGCGCGAGCCAACCCCAGGCCATATTTGAGCGGATGCAGATGCCCCGACTTGCGCTCATAGGCACTGGCGTGATAGAGCGGGCTGGCAATGTGGCGTTGCACCTCGGGGCCGGTGGCAAAGTCGGTCACAAAATCGTAGTCGCGCGCACAGCGCTGCATGTCGGCGGCCAGCGCGCGCGCCTTGCGCGCCGAGTCGGCCACGTGCAGGTAGCCGTGCTGGCGGTCGCAGTCGATCTGGAAGTTGGCAATGCGCTGGTCGATCAGGTCCAGCGATTGCATCGACAGGTCCCAGGCCAGCCGCGCCTGTGCCTTGCCGAGTTGCGCCTCAAAGGGTTCCTGCCCACTGGCATAACCCGCAATAGCCTGGCCACCGTTGCGCCCGGAGGCACCGGCACAAATCCGGTCGGCTTCGAGCACCACCACCTGGTAGCCGCGCTGTGCCAGCTCAATGGCCGCCGACAAGCCGGCAAAACCGGCGCCCACCACCAGCACGTCGGCAGTGATGTGGCCTTGCAATGGTGGCTCAATAGCGTCGCGCTGCACGCTGGCTTCGTAGTAGCTGTGCTGGTTAAGTTGGGTGTCGGAGTCGAGCAGCATGCAATGGGGCTTTCAGGCAAGTTTGGCAATCTGGCCGCAGAGATAGGTCCAGACGAAGGTGGCGGCCGCGTTGCTGGTGAGTTCAGCATGGTCGTAGGCGGGCGCGACCTCGACGCAGTCCATGCCGATCTGGTTAAGCGGGCTGAGCTCTTCCAGCAGCGTCAGCACCTGCGAGCTGCTCAGGCCACCGGGCTCGGGCGTGCCGGTGCCGGGGGCAAAGGCGGGGTCGAGGCAGTCGATGTCGAGCGTGAGGTAACACGGGCGGCCGCCCAGGCGCGCCAGGATTTGCGCAACCACCGGCCGCAGTGCCGCGCCGTCGAGCCCGCGCAACTGGCGCCCGGTAAAGATCAGGCCGCCCTGGTCTAGCACATACTCGCGCGCGGCGCGGTCACCGCTGGAGCGCAAGCCGATTTGCACACAATGCTGCGGGCTCACCAGGCCCTCTTGCAGGGCTTCATAGGTCCAGGTGCCGTGGCCCGAGGGTTCACCAAAGTGGTCGGTCCAGGTGTCGCAATGGGCATCGAAATGCACCAGCGCCAGCGCGCCATACTTTTGATGAGCGGCGCGCAGCAGGGGCAAGGTAATGGAGTGGTCGCCCCCCAGAAAAACGCAGTGGTGGCGCGCCATCAGCGCGCTGGCCCGGGCCTGGATGAGCGCGCGCACCTCGGCCAGCGGCGAGGCGTTGGGCAGACGCATGTCATGGCCGTCGCCCAGATGCCCCAGCGGCGTCACTTCGAAAAGCGGGTGGATGCCGTCGCACAACATCAAGCTGGCGCTGCGAATGGCCTGCGGACCAAAGCGCGCGCCAGGCCGGTTGGTCACCGCGCCGTCAAAGGGCACACCAACCACGGCAAACGGCTGCTGTGCCAACTCGGGCGCAGCCAGAAAACGGTTGCTGTGGTTGGCGTAAGCAAATTCACCGATTGACATGAATACATCCTTGAAAGAAGCGATGGCTGAGCGATTTGACGCACCATCAGCGGCACAGCAAATTATCCGGGGTTGAGGCGCTTTCAAGGTGCCAATTCACATACCATCGATCACTCCACCTTCGCGCCAGCCAAAACGTGACACCTCCCAGCCAAGATTCAGCCCGCGCCGCGCCGCCCTGGCTCGCCTACCTGCTACTGGCCGCCAGCATGTCGCTGGTCGGCAGCTATGTGGCCCTAAGCAAGCCGCTGGTGCTGGCGTTGCCCGTGATGTTGCTGGCCTGGCTGCGCTTTGGCATTGGCGCGCTGGCCATGCCGCACTGGCTGATCAAGCCGGCAAGTGAGCCACCCATAAGCCGCAGCACCAAGGGCCTGCTGTTTCTGGAGTCGTTCCTCGGCAATTTCATGTTCACCATTTGCATGCTGTACGGCGTCAGCATGACCACCGCCGTCTCGGCCGGCATCATCATGGCCACCATTCCGACCGCCGTGGCGCTGCTGAGCTGGCTGTTCTTGCGTGAACGTATCGGCTTGCGCGTGTGGGCGGCGATTGCGCTGGCCGTGATCGGCATCAGCTTGTTTTCAATGGCCAAATCTGACGCGTCCGCACCTGCGGGAGACAACGCGCTGTGGGGCAACCTGCTGGTGTTTGCCGCCGTGCTGTGCGAGGCCAGCTACGCGGTGATCGGCAAAAAGCTCACCGGCGCCCTGTCGCCCAAACGCATCACCGCGCTGATCAACCTGTGGGGCTTTGCCATGATGACGCCGTTTGGCCTGTATGCCGCCTGGGGCTTTCACTTCTCAAGCGTGCCGGCGGCCATGTGGCTGCTGCTGCTGTTTTATGCGCTGGCCGCCAGCGTCTGGACGGTGTGGCTGTGGATGACCGGGCTCAAGACCATTGCGGCATCTCGCGCCGGTGTTTTCACCGTCATGCTGCCCATTTCAGCGGCGCTGGTGGGTGTGCTCTTTTTGGGTGAACAGCTCAACGCCATGCAACTGTTTGCCTTTGCCCTTTGCCTGGCGGGCGTGCTGCTGGCGACCCTGCCGGGGCGCGCTAAACCAGCCGCGTTGCACTGACCACCATGCCGTCGGCATCGGCATACAACCAGTCGCCGGGATGAACCCAGACACCCTGGATTTGCACCGCCAGATTCTGCAGGCCCTGGTTCTTCTTTTCGGTGGGCATGGGCACACTGGCCAGCGCGCGAATGCCCACCTCCTGCACGGCCAGTTCGGCCACGTCGCGCACACAGCCGTCGATCACCACGCCGGCCCAGCCGTTTCTGACGGCCGCCGCGCCCAGATTGCCGCCCAATAAAGCACGGCGCGTTGAGCCCGCGCCATCGACCACCAGCACCTTGCCGATGCGACCCAAGGGTGTGTCTTCATACCCGACCGAGTCCACCGCCGCCTTGACCAGCGAGTTGTCTTCGAAGCATTTGACGGTCGCCACCGGACCACAAAAAGTCTGGCGTGCGCCGAAGTCTCTGAACACTGGCGGCAGCACCCGGAACAGCTCAGGGGGCTCATTTTTGTGGGCATCGCACAAATCACAGGTGGCAAAAGTGGGGGTCATAAAAATCGACAGGCATGGGTTGAAGGGTTCGGAAAATTGTAAATCGGTAAAAAACGCAACACAAATGACTTATTCCTTGAGAAATTAGCGTCTTCCCCCTATGAATACGCTAATTTCTCCAGTAGGATTCGCCTCCAACCAGCCAATCTTTTTTTGCTGGTGTTTGATCAACTACCAAAAGGACATTCACATGGCAACTGCAAAAAAAGCGCCAGCTAAAAAAGCGGCACCTGTTACCAAAGCCGCACCGGCTAAAAAAGCTGCCCCGGCAAAAGCTGCGGCACCCGCTAAAAAGGTAGCCGCCAAAAAAGCTGCTGCGCCCGCCAAAAAGGCTGCGCCCGCCAAAAAAGCGGCTCCTGCCAAAAAGGCTGCAGTCAAAAAAGCTCCTGCTGCCAAGCGCACCGTCAACGCCGCTTTCATGAAAGCCATGACGCCCAGCTCCGCGCTGGCTGCCATCGTCGGTGGCAAACCGCTGCCGCGCACCGAGGTGGTCAAGCAACTGTGGGTCTATATCAAGGCCAACAAACTGCAAGACGCCATCAACAAACGCCTGATCAACGCCGATGCCAAGCTCAGGGAAGTTTTTGGCAAGGCGCAAGTCACCATGTTCGAAATGGCCGGTCTGATCGGCAAACATTTGAAATAATTCTGCCCCGCGCAGTGTTTGAAAGGCCGACGCAAGTCGGCCTTTTGTTTGTGGCATCATTCTGCCCAACAACACCAATCGTTCGCCGATGCTCCGTTTCTTTCTGACCCGTTTCAGCCTGATCATTCCCACCTTCATCGGCATGACACTGGTCGCGTTCTTCCTGATCCGCATGGTGCCGGGCGACCCCATCGAAACCCTGGCCGGCGAGCGCGGCATCGATGCCGCCCGCCATGCCGAACTGCTCAAGGCCTACGGCCTGGACCGCCCGGTGCTGGTGCAATACGGCATCTACATTGGCCGTGTGCTGCAAGGCGATCTGGGCAAATCCATCATCACCCATGAACCCGTTCTCAATGAATTCATGGCGCTGTTTCCGGCCACCATCGAGCTGGCGGTGTGTGCCATTTTGTTCGCGCTGATCATTGGCATCCCGGCGGGCATCCTGGCGGCGGTCAAGCGCAATACGATTCTGGACCATGGCGTCATGGGCGTGTCGCTCACCGGCTACTCGATGCCGATTTTCTGGTGGGGCCTGCTGCTGATCCTGCTGTTTTCGGTGCAGCTCGACCTGACCCCGGTGTCCGGGCGCATCGCCGTGCAGTATTTCATTGAGCCGGTAACGGGTTTCCTGCTGATCGACACCTGGCTGGCTGGCGACATGGATGCCTTCTGGTCCGCTGCCACGCACCTGATTCTGCCGACCATTGTGCTGGGCACCAACCCGCTCGCCGTCATTGCCCGCATGACGCGATCAAGCATGCTCGAAGTGCTGGGCGAAGACTACATCCGCACGGCGCGTGCCAAGGGCTTGTCCAATTTTCGGGTGGTGGCGCTGCACGCGCTGCGCAACGCGCTGATCCCGGTGATCACGGTGATCGGCCTGCAGGTGGGCGTGTTATTCACCGGCGCCATCCTGACCGAGACCATTTTTTCGTGGCCCGGCGTGGGCAAATGGATGATCGAAGCCATCGGCCGGCGCGACTACCCCGTGCTGCAGGGCGGCATGTTGCTGCTGGGCGGCATGGTCATGGTCGTCAACCTGCTGGTGGACGTGACCTACGGCATCATCAACCCGCGCATCCGGCACTAAAAGCCCCACCATGACCACCCTTGCCGACACTCCTGCCCTGATCGAGCCGCCGCACCGCTTGCGCGAGTTCTGGGACTATTTCAGTTCCAACAAAGGCGCGGTGGCGGGCCTGGTCATTGTGCTGGCGGTGCTGCTGATGGCCGCGTTTGCGCCCTGGATTGCACCCTATGCGCCCAACGACACCGACCCCAGCGTCTTTTTAACGCCGCCGGCCTGGCAGACTGGCGGCTCCAACGCGCACTGGCTCGGCACCGATGCCATTGGCCGCGATATTTTGTCGCGACTGATTCATGGCGCCCGCCTGTCATTGGCCATTGGCCTGGCCGTGGTGGCGCTGTCGGTGGTGCTGGGCACCGTGCTGGGCCTGACTGCGGGCTACTTTCGCGGCATCTTCGAAGTGGCGGTGATGCGGCTGATGGACATCATCCTGACGCTGCCCAGCCTGCTGCTGGCAATTGTGATCGTGGCCATTTTGGGCCCTGGACTCATGAACGCCATGCTGGCGGTGGCCGTGGTGGTGTTGCCGCATTACGTGCGCATCACACGGGCGGCCGTCATCACCGAAATGAGCCGCGACTATGTGACCGCAGCACGCATGAACGGCGCTGGCCACCTGCGCCTGATGTTCAACGAGGTGCTGCCCAATTGCACGGCACCACTCATCGTGCAAGCCTCGCTTGGCATCTCGGCTGCCATTCTGGACGCCGCCGCTTTAGGCTTTCTGGGACTGGGGGCACAACCACCGTCGCCCGAGTGGGGCACCATGCTGGCCGACGCGCGCGAGTTTGTGCTGCGCGCCTGGTGGGTCGTCACCTTCCCCGGCCTGGCCATTTTGATCACCGTGCTGGCCTTCAACCTGCTGGGTGACGGCCTGCGCGACGCGTTTGACCCCAAACTCAAACGTTGACAAAGTCAATTTATGGCGCTGCTTGAAATAGAAAACCTCTCCGTCAAGTTTCCGACCAAGACGGCGGTGATGCACGCGGTCGATGGCGTGTCGCTGTCGCTGGAGGCCGGTGATGTGCTGGGCATCGTGGGCGAATCGGGCTCGGGCAAAAGCGTCACCATGATGGCGTTGATGGGCCTGGTGTCGTTTCCGGGCGAGGTCACGGCCGACAAGCTGCGCTTTGACGGCCATGATCTGCTCAAGCTGTCAGCCAATGCCAGAGCCAAGCTCACCGGCAAAGACGTGGCGATGATCTTTCAGGACCCTACGACCAGCCTCAACCCCTGCTTTACCGTCGGGTTTCAACTGGCAGAAACGCTCAAGCTGCACATGGGGATGGACACCAAGGCGGCGCGCAAGCGCTCGATCGAACTGCTGGAGCAGGTCGGTATTCCGGCCCCCGAGAGCCGCCTGAACGTGTTCCCGCACCAGATGTCGGGCGGCATGAACCAGCGCGTGATGATTGCCATGGCGATTTCCTGCAGCCCGAAGCTGCTGATTGCCGACGAGCCCACCACCGCGCTCGACGTGACCATCCAGGCGCAGATTCTGGACCTGCTGCGCACCCTGCAAAAAGACCTCAACATGGCGCTGGTGCTGATCACCCACAACATGGGCGTGGTGTCGGAAATGGCGCAGCGCGTGGCCGTGATGTACGCCGGCCAGATCATGGAGACACGCAGCGCGCACGATATTTTCGATGCGCCGCAACACCCCTATACCGAGGCCCTGCTGGCCGCCATGCCCGAGCGCAGCGACGGCGCCGCGCGTCTGGCCACCATTCCCGGCATGGTGCCCGGCCTGTACGACCGCCCAGTTGGCTGCCTGTTTGCGCCGCGCTGCATCTACGCCAACAACCACTGCCGCACTGATCGCCCCGAATTGCGCGAATGGCAAAGCGGCATGGTGCGCTGCCATTACCCCTTGCCAGGGGTCAAGCCATGAGCCTGCCCGACAACACGACTGAACCAACCGCAGCACCCGTGGTGGTGGCCCGCGACCTGAAACAGGTTTACAAAATCAGCCGGGGTTTCATGCACCCGGCCGACCATCTGCAAGCGGTCAGCGGCGTGTCGTTCACCGTGCTGCCGGGCAAAACACTGGCCGTGGTGGGTGAGTCCGGCTGTGGCAAATCCACCCTGGCACGCATGGTGTCATTGATCGAGGTGCCCACTTCCGGCGAGTTGTCGCTGGGTGGTGTTGACGTGGTCAAGGCCAGCGCAGCCGAGCGTCATGCCTTGCGACGCACGGTGCAACTGGTGTTCCAGAACCCTTTTGGCTCGCTCAATCCGCGCAAGAAAATCGGCGCCATCCTGGAGGCGCCGCTGGAAATCAATACCACGCTGGACACCAAGACTCGCGCCGAGCAGGCCCGCGCCATGCTGGCGCTGGTGGGCTTGCGCCCCGAGCATTACGATCGCTACCCGCACATGTTTTCCGGCGGCCAGCGCCAGCGCATCGCCATTGCCCGCGCGCTGATGCTCAAGCCCGCACTGATCGTGGCTGACGAGCCGGTGTCGGCGCTCGACGTGTCGATCCAGGCGCAAGTGCTCAACCTGCTCGCCGACTTGCAACAGGAGCTGGGCCTGGCCTATTTGTTCATCTCGCACGACCTCGGCGTGGTGCGCCACATTGCCCACGATGTGCTGGTGATGTACCTCGGCCATGCGGTCGAACAGGGCGAGAAGAAAACCGTTTTTGCGCAGCCACTGCACCCCTACACGCAGGCGCTGCTGGCTTCCACGCCCGGCATTGTCGGCACCGGTGCCGCCAAGCAGCGCATCGTGCTCACGGGTGAATTGCCCTCGCCTTTGAATCCACCCAGCGGTTGTGTGTTTTCGACGCGCTGCCCGCACGTGACGGCACAGTGCCACAATGAACGCCCGGTGTTGCGCATGCTGGCTGGCAGGCAAGTGGCTTGTCATCTGGCTGAACAATTTATCCAACCCGCTGCAGCGCAGCATTAACCTGTAGGAGTCCACAAGATGACTGTTTTGAAATCAAGGCGCACATTTGCGCTCAAGCGCGCGGCGCTATGTGCCCTGGCACTGCCTGCGCTGCTGGCCGTGAGCCAGGCTGGCGCCAAGACGCTGGTGTATTGCTCTGAAGGCAGCCCTGAAAACTTTTACCCCGGCATCAACACCACGGGTACCTCGTTTGATGCTGGCGTGCAAATCTATGACACCCCGGTGCAATTCGAGCGTGGCGGCACAAAGGTGTTGCCTGCCCTGGCGCAAAGCTGGGACATCTCCAAGGATGGCAAGGAATATACCTTTCACCTGCGCAAAGGGGTGAAGTTCCACAGCAACAAAAACTTCAAGCCCACACGCGACTTCAATGCCGACGACTTCATTTTCTCGATCGAGCGCCAGTGGATAAAGAACGACCCCTACTTCAAGGTCACCAGTTCCAACCACTCGTACTTTGATGACATGGACATGCCCAAGTTGCTCAAGTCGGTGGACAAGGTTGATGACTACACCGTCAAGATCACGCTGAACGCACCCGAAGCACCGTTCCTGGCCAACATGGCCATGCCGCACAATGGCGTGCAATCCAAGGAATACGCCATTGCCATGCTCAAGGCTGGCACCCCCGAAAAAATCGACCAGGAACCCCTGGGCACCGGCCCGTTCACCCTGGTGCAATACCAAAAGGATGCGCTGATCCGCTACAAGGCATTCCCGCAATACTGGGCTGGCAAGGCCAAGATCGACGATCTGGTTTTTGCCATCACGCCCGACGCGTCGGTGCGCTGGGCCAAGCTGCAAAAAGGCGAATGCCATGTCATGCCCTACCCCAACCCGGCTGACGTGCCTGCCATGCGCAAGGATGCCAAAGTCACGGTCCTGGAAAAACCCGGCCTGAACGTGGGTTACCTCGCCTACAACACCACCAAAAAGCCGTTTGACGACCTGCGTGTGCGCAAGGCGGTGAACATGGCGATCAACAAAAAAGCCATTGTCGATGCCGTTTATCTGGGTACCGGCGTGCCAGCCACCAACCCGATTCCGCCCACCATGTGGTCATACAACAAGTCGGTCAAAGACGACATGTATGACGTGGCAGCCGCCAAAAAACTACTGGCTGAAGCGGGTCTGGCCAACGGTTTCACCACCGACCTGTGGGCCATGCCGGTGCAGCGCCCCTATAACCCCAACGCCAAACGCATTGCCGAGCTGATGCAGGCTGACCTGGCCAAGGTAGGCATCAAGGCTGAGATCAAGAGCTTTGAATGGGGCGAGTACCGCAAGCGCATGCAGGCTGGCGAGCACCAGATGGGCATGCTGGGCTGGACCGGCGACAACGGCGACCCGGACAACTTCCTGAACGTGCTGCTGGGTTGCGCCTCGGCCAAGACCAATGGCTCCAACGTGGCCAAGTTCTGCTACCAGCCGTTCGAAGACCTGATCCAGAAGGCCAAGGTGACCTCCAACCAGGCTGAACGCACCAAGCTTTACGAACAAGCCCAGGTGGTGTTCAAACAGCAGGCACCCTGGTTCACCATTGCGCACGCGGTGGCGCTAAAACCTGTCCGAAAGGAAGTGATCGACTTCAAGATCAGCCCGTTTGGCACCCACGTGTTCTACGGTGTCGATATGGCCAAATAAGTCTTTCCAGCTTCATTGAAAAGCCAGCGCAAGCTGGCTTTTTTTGGCTCCCGTTTTTCGAGTGAAAGAAATGCCAGGTTTGATAAGCTGGTCAGCGCCTTTCTTCTTACCGTTCCAGCGCAGCCCGCGTGATGGCGTCCAGCGTGCCGCGCGTGCTGATCACCTGCGGGTCCAGCATGACCTCGATCAGCGTGCCCTGCGCGCGCTGCAACGCGGCCAGCAAAGCCGGCTCAAATTCATCGGTACGCGTGATGCGTTCTGCGGCGTAGCCGTAGGCCTGGGCCAGCGCGCAAAAGTTTGGGTTGGCCAATGACGTGCCCGCCACGCGCTGCGGGTACTCTCGCTCCTGGTGCATGCGAATGGTGCCAAACATGCCGTTGTTGAGCAGCACGATGACGGTTTTGGCGCCATATTGCACGGCGGTGGCCAACTCCTGCCCGTTCATCAAAAAGTCGCCATCACCGGCAATGGTGAAGGCCAGCCGGCCGGTGATGATGGCCGCGGCAATGCCGGCCGGCACGCCATAGCCCATGGCGCCGTTGGTGGGTGCAAGCTGCGTTTTGCAGCCTTTGGCCCAGCCGTGGTAACGATAGAAGCGATGCACCCAACTGGCAAAATTACCCGCCCCATTGGTCACCACGGCATCGACAGGCAAATGCTTTTGCAGCGTCGCAACCACGGCGGGCATGTCGATCAAGCCCGGCAGGGGCTGCGGCACCAGATTGGCCAGATAGTCGGCGTGACAGTCTCGCGCCCAGCCTGCCCATGGCACGTCATCAGGTGCAGGCAGGCCAGCCAGTGCCAGTGCGGCCTGTGCCGGACTGGCCTGGATCGCCAGATGCGCCTGAAACACCCGGTTGAGCTCTTCACCACTGGCATGGATGTGCACCAGCTTTTGTTTGGGCAGCGGGGCTTCTATCAGGGAGTAGCCGCCCGTGGTCATCTCACCGAGGCGGGGGCCAAGGGACAAAATCAGGTCACTGTCCTGAATGCGCGCCGCCAGCTTGGGGTTGATGCCAATGCCCACATCGCCCGCATAGAGCGGGTGGTGGTTGTCAAAGGTGTCCTGAAACCTGAAGGCATTGGCCACCGGAAGTTGCCATTTTTCAACAAAACGCTGCAGTGCTTGAGCCGCTTCAGGCGACCAAGCCGGGCCGCCCGCGATCACCAGCGGACGTTGCGCCTGCAACAGCGCCTCACGCAATTTTGACAAAGGCTCACTGCCCGGATGGCACTCAACGGCAGGCACATACGGCAGGGCCGCGGGCAACGCGCCGGTGAGCGGGTTCACCAACACGGCTTGGATCAGCATGTCTTCGGGTAGCACCAGCACCACCGGGCCGGGCCGGCCGTTCATGGCGGTGGCGAAGGCGCGCGCCACGTACTCCGGGATCCGGGCCACATCGTCAACGCGCTCCACGCGCTTGGCAAAACCCTTGGTACTTGGCCCAAAAAAGCTCTGATAATCCACTTCCTGAAATGCCTCTCGGTCGCGTGTGTCACTGGCCACGTCGCCGACGAACAGCACCATCGGCGTGGAATCCTGAAACGCGGTATGCACACCGATCGAGGCGTTGGTGGCACCTGGCCCGCGTGTGACAAAACACACGCCTGGGCGCCCGGTGAGCTTGCCTTGCGCCTCCGCCATGAAGGCCGCACCACCTTCCTGCCGGTTGATGATGAAGCTGATCTGGTCGCGATAGCGGTAGAAACCGTCGAGCACCGCCAGATAGCTCTCGCCCGGCACGCCAAACGCGTGCGTAACGCCTTGTGCGACCAGGCACTGCACCAGCAGGTGGCCACCGATTTGGGGAATAGAAGTCTCAGTCATGCCGCCATTGTGCCGACAAACCAATTGCGCCAGATCGCAGCCGGACGACAACGCTTGCAGCGCATCAGTCCGGATTCAGGCTTTGTGGTTAGAGTCCGAAGCCTAGGGTTTTCCCTATGTTTCATTGACTTTTATCAAAGAGTAACGATATGAAGGTCATGAGAATACTTATCATTAGTTTCGAATATTAAAAACTAAATGACGAAAGGTCGCAGATGATGTCCAAGTCAACCCGTGTCGCGTTAGCGGTCTGTTTAGCCAGTTGGATGGGATTCTCAGCATTGGGCTTAGCCAGTGCTGAGGAGACTAAGCCAGTCAAGCTCAATACCACAGCCGACCACACCAAGTTTGAAGCGCTGCAGCGCGAGTTTGCCTCCGGGCCAGAGGTCACCAAGGCCTGCCTGACGTGCCATACCGAGGCAGCAGGCCAGATCCACCGTACCAAGCACTGGAAATGGGAATACAAAAATCCCGAAACCGACCAGTTGCTCGGCAAGAAAAACGTCGTCAACAACTTCTGCATTTCCATTGCCTCCAACGAAGCGGCGTGCAACAGTTGTCACGTGGGTTACGGCTGGAAAGATGCCAGCTTTGACTTCACCTCGGAAGAAAACGTGGACTGCGTGGTTTGCCATGACACCACCGGCAACTACAAGAAACCGTCTGGACTGGCCGGCAACGTCGTCACCAAGGACATGGAATTTCCGCCGGGATCAGGCAAGATCCTGAAAGCCATTGATCTCACCAAAATTGCCCAGAAAGTGGGTAAGTCCAGCCGTGATACCTGCGGCTCATGCCATTTCAATGGCGGGGGCGGTGACGGTGTCAAGCATGGCGACATGGACAGTTCTTTGGCAGCCCCGGAGAAAGAACTCGATGTGCACATGGATGCCTCTGGTCTTGACTTCACCTGCGGCACCTGCCACAGGACCTCCAGCCACGACGTGGCCGGGAGCCGCTACACCCCCACGGCCAAAGAAGCCAAGGGTGCCCACCTGCGCGGTGCCGCAGACAGTGGCACCCCTGAAACCTGCGTCTCCTGCCACGGCAACGGCCCGCACAAGCAAGAGGCTCGCCTGAACCAGCATGCCACCAAACTGGCCTGCCAGACCTGCCATATCCCTGAGTTTGCCCGCGGCGGTATTGCCACCAAGATGAACTGGGACTGGTCCACCGCTGGCCAGCGTGATGCCAACGGCAAGCATATTGAGAAGAAGGATGCCAAGGGCCGCCTCACCTATGAATCGCGCAAGGGCGACTTCATCCTGGCCGAGAACGTCAAACCGGTCTATGTGTGGTTCAATGGCCAGGTCAACTACACACTGAAGACCGACAAGCTTGATGTGAACGCGGACGTGACCCGTATCAACACGCTGGGGGGCAGCCCGACTGACGGCAAGTCGATGATCTGGCCAGTCAAGCGTTTTGGCGGCAAACAGCCCTACGACACGGTCAACCTGACCCTGCTGACCCCGCACACTGCGGGCAATGATGACACCGGTTACTGGAAAAACCTGGAGTGGGACAAGGCCCTTGAGGCCGGCGTGAAAGTGTCGGGCGTGCCCTATTCTGGCAAGTTTGGCTTCATCAAGACCCAAATGGACTGGCCCATCACCCACATGGTCGCGCCCAAGGAAAAGGCACTGGGCTGTGTGGAATGCCACGCCAAGGACGGCCGCCTGGCTGGCTTGCCTGGCATTTATATGCCAGGCAGTGGTGCCAACCCGCTGCTTGACAAGTTGGGTTGGAGTCTCGTGCTGCTGACCTTGCTCGGCGTGCTGGGTCATGGTGCGATGCGGATCGTGTTACGCCGTAAGGCATAAGGAGAATCAAAATGACTGAACGTGTCTATTTATTCAAGGGCTTTGTGCGCTTCTGGCACTGGTCACAAGCAACTTTGATCATTTCTCTGATGGTGACCGGTTTCGAGATTCATGGCACCTACACCCTTTTTGGGTTCGAGCAAGCGGTGGGTTATCACACCATTGCCGCATGGACCCTGGTCGGGCTATGGATCTTTGCCATCTTCTGGCACGTCACGACCGGCGAATGGCGCCAGTACATCCCAACCACCGACAAGGTGGTAGCGATCATGCGCTACTACTCGTCGGGCATCTTCAAGGATGAGCCGCATCCGTTCAGGCCCACACCAGTGCAAAAGCACAACCCGCTCCAGCGCCTGACCTATCTGGCCATCTTGACGCTGCTCAGCCCGCTGCTGTGGATCACCGGCTGGCTCTACCTTTTTTACGCTGACTGGTCAGCCTGGGGACTGAGCGCGCTGCAACTGGAGTGGGTGGCCACCGGTCACACGATTGGCGCGTTCCTGATGCTGGCCTTTCTGGTCTCGCACTTGTATCTGGCTACGACCGGGCACAAGCTCACCTCGCAGGTCAAAGCCATGATCACGGGCTGGGAAGAAATCGAAATTTCGAAACATTAATCATTACTCTCATTTTTCTAGGAGCCATCATGAAATTATCCAAATCTTTACCTGTTGTCGCCCTGCTCGCCTTGATGGGTGCGTCTTTCTCTGCGCAAGCCTATGACGCTGACTGGAAACGTGGCCGGGTTTACTACCGCAGCGTCTGCACCTCGTGCCACGTGGCCTCACCGATTGGGTCGATCAACCCCAGCACCAAGACCAAGGCTGAATGGACGGCTTATCTGCTCACCGACAAACACGCCAAGGGCAAGGATACCGTGAGCAAATACATCAGCAAGGCCTACCGTGCCAGCATCAAGTCAAGCAACAAGGCGGCCGAAAAATTTGCCGATACCCCTGACAAAGAGCTCTTTGAAGACATCAAGGCGTTTCTGATCAAGGGTGCAAAGGACGGCGATGCACCGGCCAGTTGCAGCTGACATGCGCTGATCGTTTCAACCAATTTCTCTCCAGAGGAAAACACGATGAGTGACTTAACAAGCGCCAAATGGGTGGCTGGCTTCAAGTCGGACTACGACAAGCTGTTTGTCAAAAAATGGTCGTCGTACATGGGGGCCGTGCTGCTGGTCCTGGTCATTCTTGGCCTGATGGTCAACGGCATGGTGTGGGGCGTCTTTGGTGGCGTCAAATTTTGGGGCGACTGGGTCAACAACCTGATCGGCCTGGGGCCGCTGTTGGGTGTACCGGCCGAGCTTGACAGCTTCTGGATGCACCGCATGTCCCTGATGAACACCACTCTGGTGCTGGGTTCCTTTTGTGCCGCCTTGTTGTCGCGCCAGTTTGCACCGAGCCGTCCACCCAAACTCGAATACCTGTGGGCCATGCTGGGCGGGTGTTTGATGGGCATCGGCGCCGCCCTCGCCGGGGGTTGCACCACAGGGGGCTTTTTCAATCCGGTGCTGCATTCCTCTCCCGCCGGTTGGGCCATGTGGCTGGGCCTGCTCGCCGGTGCTGCGATCGGCTTCAAGCTGCTGCTGTGGACCATGGAAAACATTGAATGGGGCACCCAGGCACCACCCATGCTGCAGGTCTCGCCGAGAGTCAAGAATGCGTATCCATGGATGGGACTGCTGGTCGCCCTGGCCATCCTCGTCTGGGCCGCCATGTGGCTGTATTCGGGCACTGAAACGCTGGTTGTCCGTGCGCTGATCGTGATCGCCGGTTTTGCCATCGGCTTCATTCTGCACCGCTCGCGCCTGTGTTTTGCTCGGGCGTTCCGCGAGCCCTTCGTCACTGGCGAGGGCGAGATGACCAAGGCCGTGATTCTGGCGCTGGCCATCGGCCTGCCGTTGGCCGCGCTGTTGTTCCAAAAGAAAATCATCGACCCCTATGTCGCCATTCCCGCCACCTTCTGGATCGGCTCCCTGCTGGGGGGGGTGATCTTCGGCATCGGCATGGTATTTGCCGGCGGCTGCGCCTCAGGCTCGCTCTGGCGCATGGGTGAAGGCCACCTGAAACTATGGGTCGGCATGTTTTTCTTTGCCTGGATGGGTTCTACCGCCAGCGCTTTGCTCAAGAAATTCCATTTCACGTCGATCGACGAAACCAACATCGAGACCTTTGAGAAAACCGCAGTGGGTTTTCAGGCCTACTGGCCGGACATGGTCTCGGGCTGGGGTCTCACCCTGCTGATGTCAGGGGGACTGCTGCTGTTGTGGTACGCCCTGGTGCGCTACAACGAATCAACCGAAAAATTCACCCTGATGTAATTATTTTTTCAACGTTCCCCCCTAAAGGAGTTCACCATGAAGTTCAAGAAAGTCCCGCTTTATGCAGCCATTCTGGCATCCCTGATGATGAGCGCAGGGGCATTTGTTTCCACTGCCGCGCTGGCTCAAGACGCAGCTGCCGTGCAGCCCAAAGCGAATTGGTACACCAAACTGGTCGAAGTCGATTTCGTCAAGCAGCAAGCCGTGGTGCCGAAGATCGATGGCGTCATGGTGATCGACTCACGCCCTGCCGTGCGCAAATACGATCTGGGCCATATTCCCACTGCGGTCAACATCCCCGACACGATGTTTGACAAATTGGCGCCCACGCTGCTGCCCCCCGATAAAAATACCTTGCTGGTTTTTTATTGCGATGGCCCCGAGTGCATCCTGAGCCACAACTCGGCTTTCAAGGCAGAAAAACTGGGTTACACCAATATTCGGGTGTACGCCGCAGGTTTCCCCGACTGGATCAAAAACGGCAACCTGCATGCCGTGAGCGTGGCGCACCTGAAGAAACTGATGGACGAAAAAGCGCCGATGACGCTGATCGACGCACGCCCCAAAGCGCGCAAGTACGAAGTGGGGCACATCCCGGGCGCTATCAATCTGCCGGATTTGCAATTCGACAAGCTGGCTGCTGAAATGCTGCCTGCCGACAAAGCGGCTCCCTTGTTCTTTTATTGCGACGGTCTGGCCTGCAAGCTCAGCAACGACTCAGCTACCAAGGCCATCAAATTGGGTTACACCAACGTCAAGGTCGTGCCTGAAGGCTATCCGGCATGGGCCAAAGCCTATGGCCCAGGCCCCTCGGCAAGCGCAGCAGCGGCTCCTGAAACCAAAGCGCCAGTGATGGAGGCTGGCAAGGAGTCAGGCACCATCACCGTGACCTCGTTCGAACGCATTTACAAGGAAGCGCCTGACACCGTGCATTTGATCGACGTGCGTGATCCACAAGAATTTGCCACAGGCACCTTCAAAGGGGCGATCAACATGCCGGTCAATGCGCTGGAGAAAAACATCGACAAACTGCCAACCGACAAGCCCATCATCTTCTTTTGTGGTGCCGGAGGACGCAGTGGCGAAGCCCATGACATGGTCAAACTCTACAAACCGGCACTCAAAACCGTGTTTCTGGATGCCGAGATCAAATGGCTGAAAGACGGCACTTACACCATCAAGGGTCATTGACTCAAGACTTGACAATCGTGCGCTGCCCCACCCCCAGCGCTGCCACCACGCTCAATAGCAAAACGGCTGCCGCCCCCAACAGGGTGGCGCCGTACCAGCCGCGGTCCATGAAGACACCAAAGATCAACGGTGAAATGGCAAAGCCGCTATCCAGCCCAGAATATACCAGGCCATAGACCCGGCCGGTGGCGCCTTTGGGTGTGGCGTTTTTGATCATCATGTCGCGCGACGGCCCACCGACGCCCACGGCGAAACCGGTAGCTGCCAGCACCACCATGGTCAGATTGGCGCCAAAAATGCCCGTGCCGCAGAGTGCCAGCAACACCGCCCCAACCGACATCGACAGTGCCACCACGCGGTCGCTGTGGCGCGACTTGGCCGCCACAAAACCGCCGACCAATATGCCGAAGGCGCCGCACAGCATGTAGGCGGTGAGCGTTAGCGTGGCCGCTTCAAAAGAGATGCCGTGCATGGCCTTGAGAATGGAAACAGAAAAACTCTGCACCACAGCCAGCGTCATGGTCGAGAGCAAAAAGAATGCAAAACACAACCACACCACCGGCAGCTTCATGAACGCCATGCTGTGCTCGGCGGGCGCGTCGGCGGGGTGCGCCACCGTCTGCGTTTTGAGCTTGTCGCGTTGCATCCACAGCAGCCCCAACACCCCCACATAGAGCAGCGCTGCGGCAACATAGGCCGTGCGCCAATTGCTCAAGGCAGTCACAGTGGCAAAAAACACCGGAGCCGCCGCCCAGCCCAGATTGCCGGTCAGGCCATGGGTGCTGAAGGCGTGGCCCAGGCGCGGCGCCGAGACACGCTGGTTCAGAATGGTGAAGTCCACCGGGTGAAAAGTCGCATTGGCCAGGCCAGCCAGCGCTGCCACCAGCAGCAGGCCGCTGTAGCCTGTCACCATCGATGCCAGCAGCGAAGCCATCGCAAACAAAGTCAA
The DNA here is from genome assembly GCF_028689295.1 of Rhodoferax sp. Taxonomy (GTDB): domain Bacteria; phylum Pseudomonadota; class Gammaproteobacteria; order Burkholderiales; family Burkholderiaceae_C; genus Rhodoferax. The sequence continues at coordinate 2,774 of NZ_JAQTWL010000002.1, read as the reverse complement.
AGCGGCAAACAGCATAGGCCGTGCGCCCAGTTTATCCACCACAAATCCGGCAGATGCCTGGCCCAGCCCCGACACGACAAAAAACACGCTCACCAGCGCACCCAGTTGTGAGAAACTCAGGCTGAATTCAGCCATGAACACAGGAAACAGCGGCGGCAACAACAGATGGCCGAAGTGCGAAGCCGCATGTGCCAAGCCCACCAAGGCAATGATGGTGGCGTCCTGCTTGAGCGGAACAGAAAGGGGAAGGGATTGGCTGGCTGCGGTCATGCTCGGATGCCACTTTATTTATGGTGAACTGTCAGGTGTTGGTGCGAGACCGGAACCGCGTTGAGCTTGTAACCACTTGATTTAATTGACGAAAAACTTTTCTCAAAAAATAAGTACCGTCAAAAGTACCGTCATTTTTCAATCTGTCTCAATTAAGCTACACCGTAACACCGTGTGACTTGACCTGATAATAACCCGACACAGCCTTAATGATGCCAATTTGCAGCCCGGCGGCTCACAGTCGCCAGTTCATTGCAGAGCGTGGCCAGTGTCACGACTACGGCGCTACGGCTCGCACCGGGCAGCGCCGGTCGTGGCCACCAGAACGGATCGAGCCCAGCAGCGCGAGCCCGGCTCACTCGCACCAGGTAGCGCCGGTCATGGCCACCAGGTAGCGCGGCTCAGTGCCAGCGCCACCGGCACAGATAGAGCCCAGCAGCGCGAGCCCGGCGGCTCACGCCAGGCAGCGTGATGCAAATCGAGTGGCACAGTTACACAAACGCTCAAATCATGCGGGATTCGGCCTATGCCGATCGACCGACATGAAACAACTGACATATCCAAGGAAGCCAATACCGACAAGACCGACACAAAACAGAGTGTCGGTGTTGGTGAAAACATGTCGGTGTTCGGTAGTCGCCATGGCAGATCAGATCATCGGGTCAGGCATCAACACTGTTACACAATGTTTGGTGTGGAACCCAGACTCCCTGCTTTCCTTCGGCGGGGAGGGGTGCAAATAGACCCCGCTATGCAAATCATAGCAATATCGGGCAAACTCGTTTTAAGCTATTTGATTCAATGCCACCGGCAGCGCGAGCCCGGCGGCTCACAGTGGCCAGTTCATTGCAGATTGTGGCCAGTGTCACGACTACGGCGCTACGGCTCGCACCAGGCAGCGCGGCTCGGTTGCCGGGTCACCAGCACAGATCGAACCCAGCAGCGCGAGCCCGGCGTCTCACAGTGGCCAGTTCATTGCAGATTGGGACTTGGGTTAACCGTTCGCTGGCGTTGCCAGTGCGGCGTAAAGCGTCGTTCTTGAGATACCAAGCCTTTCAGCTATCCGCGCCTTTGGTATCCCTTGTGCCACTAACGTCCGCAACTCGATAACCCCGGCTGCATCAAGCGATGGCTTGCGGCCCGTGTAAACGCCCCCCTTGGCTTTGGCGATGGCAATACCCTCTCGCTGTCTCTCACGGATCAGGGCTCGCTCAAACTGCCCCACGGCCCCCAATAGTTGCAACATCAGGGTGTTCATGGGTGAATCATCACCCGTGAACGTCATGGCTTGGGTGGTGAACGTCACCGCTACACCCCGCCCCGTGAGTCCCTTCACGATGGTCTCAAGATCGCTCAAAGACCGCGCCAGCCTATCCATGCTGTGAACGTAAACGCAGTCACCCTCTCGGACAAACTCAAGCATGGACTGCAACTGGGGGCGCTGGGTGTCTTTGCCGCTGGCCTTGTCGGTGAATGTCTTATCGAGAGTGACACCATCCAACTGTCGGGCATCGTTCTGGCCAGCGCTGCTAACCCGGACGTATCCAACCGCTTGCCCGGCAGGGGCTAGCTTGGGTGTGGCTGTGCTGGTGCGCTTGGATGTTGTGGCCATGAAAACCCCCGTTGGTTGTGAGTGTGTACGTTTAGATTCTATGACTTCAACCGGAATATGTCAAACAATTGCAAAAGTAACCCTAGATGAACATCAATCCAAGGGTGTTTAACTGTCCGGCTAGGGTGTAGCCTATACATACACGCCCAGCAGCGCGAGCCCGGCTCGCTCGCACCGGGCAGCGCCGGTCGTGGTCACCGGCAGCGCTTGCACCGGGCAGCACAGATCGATCCCGGCGTCTCACAGTGGCCAGTTCATTGCAGATTGTGGCCAGTGTCACGACTACGGCGCTACGGCTCGCACCGGGCAGCGCCGGTCGTGGCCACCAGCTCGCACCAGGTAGCGCGGATCGGTGCCGGGTCACCGGCACAGATCGAGCCCGGCAGCACTCGCACCAGGTAGCGCCGGTCGTGACCACCAGCTCGCACCAGGCAGCGCGGATCGGTGCCGGGTCACCGGCACAGATCGAGCCCGGCAGCACTCGCCAGGGGTGGGGGGTCGGCAGGGCGGCTCGTTGGCTTGCCAGGCGGGGGGTGGGTACCTGAACAGACGCATTACCCCAACACTTCCCTACTGGCGCTTGAGCGCGGATCGGTGCCGGGTCACCGGCACAGATCGAGCCCAGCAGCGCTCGCACCGGGCAGCACAGATCGAGCCCGGCGTCTCACAGTGGCCAGTTCATTGCAGATTGTGGCCAGTGTCACGACTACGGCGCTACGGCTCGCACCCGGCAGCGCCGGTCGTGGCCACCAGCTCGCACCAGGTAGCGCGGATCGGTGCCGGGTCACCGGCACAGATCGAGCCCGGCAGCACTCGCACCAGGTAGCGCCGGTCGTGGCCACCAGCTCGCACCAGGCAGCGCGGATCGGTGCCGGGTCACCGGCACAGATCG